>NZ_JBITHL010000003.1:0-726294 GCF_044457965.1 Streptomyces sp. NPDC050509
TGCCAAGGGCATGGCTGGTTGGCTACGTTCGGAAAGGATAACCGCTGAAAGCATCTAAGCGGGAAGCCTGCTTCGAGATGAGGACTCCCACCCCCTATGAGGGGTTAAGGCTCCCAGGAGACTACTGGGTTGATAGGCCAGATGTGGAAGACCGGTAACGGTTGGAGCTGACTGGTACTAATAGGCCGAGGGCTTGTCCTCAGTTGCTCGCGTCCACTGTGTTGGTTCTGAAATAACGAACGGCCGTGTTTTCATCCGGTGTTCAAAGTTTCATAGTGTTTCGGTGGTCATTGCGTGAGGGAAACGCCCGGTTACATTCCGAACCCGGAAGCTAAGCCTCACAGCGCCGATGGTACTGCAGGGGGGACCCTGTGGGAGAGTAGGACGCCGCCGAACAATTATTGACGGGAATGCCCCGCACCTCTGGTGCGGGGCATTTCTGCGTTCCAGGCCAATTTCCGACTCCCGGGGCCGTTTAGGCTCGGTGGCATGCGCTACGAACTCGTCATCTTCGACAACGACGGCGTCCTCGTCGACAGCGAGCGGCTCTCCAACACCATCCTGGCCGGCTATCTCACCGAGTTGGGCCATCCCACCTCCTACGAGGACTCCCTGAAGGACTTCATGGGGGCCGCCGTGCACCGCGTCCACGATCTCGTACAGGAACGGACCGGGCAGCGGCTGCCCGCGGACTTCGACGAGGTGCTGCACGCCCGGGTCTTCGCAGCCTTCGAGCGGGAGCTGACGCCGGTCGACGGCGCCGTCGAGGTGATCGAGAAGCTGGCCGCCGATGGTGTGGCGTACTGCCTCGCCTCGTCCGGCAGCCATGAGCGGATCCGCGTCGGGCACCGGAAGACCGGCCTCGACCGGCTGTTCCCGCACCAGGAGAACGGTGGCGGGAACGGCGGGGAGAACAGTGCCGACAACGTCGTCTTCAGTGCTCAGGACGTCGGGCGCGGGAAGCCGGCGCCCGATCTCTTCCTGCACGCCGCCGCGCGGATGGGCGTCGCCCCCGAGCGGTGTGCCGTGGTCGAGGACAGCCCCCTCGGGGTCCGGGCCGCCCAGGCCGCGGGCATGGACGTCTTCGCGTTCACGGCGATGACGCCCGCCGGGAAACTGCCCGGTGCCACCGGGTACTTCGCGAGGATGGCCGAGCTGCCGGGGTTGCTTGCCTGACCGTTGTCCGATCCGTTGCCTGATCCACCTACCCATGGGTAGACGGGCGTCCTACGCTGTCCGGCCATGACAGATGTGCGTTTGCGGCACGGTCGGTTCTCCCTGGCGCTCAGCTTCTTCGTCCAGGGGGTGAGTTTTGCCCTTCTGGTCACACGTATCCCGGCCATCCAGGACCGGTACGGGATATCCGACGGTCTTCTTCCCCTCTTCCTCGCCGCCGTGCCCGTGCTCGCCGGTGTCGGCAGTGTCGCCACCGAGAAGGTGGTCGCACGGGTACGGCCGGGGCTTGTGCTGCGGTGTTCCCAGCCCGTCGTCCTGCTGGCCCTGCTCGGCGTCGGGGCCGGGGACGCCGTGTGGCAGCTCGCGTTCGCGCTGGGGGCGTTCGGGCTCGCCGTCGGGGCGCTGGACGCGTCGATGAACATGCTCGGCGTCAGCCTTCAGCGGGCGTACGGGCGCAGCATCATGCTCGGTTTCCACGCCGCGTTCAGCCTCGGCGGGATCGCCGGGGCCTCGCTGGCCTGGGCGGGGGCGCACTGGCATCTGCCGCTGCTCGTGTCGTATCTGCCCGTGGTGGTGGTGCTGTTGCCGGCCGCGCTCGTCGGGTCCCGCTGGTATGTCGACGCGGTCGATGAGAGGAAGGCGGCGGCCGGCGCGGGGGAGGTGGAGAGCCGTACACCGGTGGCTTTCCGGGTGCTGCTGCCGCTCTGCCTGGTCATGTGCTTCGCGTACATCGGCGACTCCACCGTCTCGAACTGGAGCGCCAAGTACCTCCAGGACGTGCTGGGCAGTTCGGAGGAGCTGGCGACCGTTCCGTACAACGCCTACATGGTCACCACGTTGCTGGGGCGCGCGGCCGGGGATCTCGGGGTGCGGCGGTTCGGGTCGGTGGCCGTCGTGCGGTGCGGGTCCGTGCTGGCGGGGGGCGGGTTCGCCGTGGTGGCGCTGGCTCCAGGGGCGTGGACGGGGATCCTCGGGTTCACGCTGCTGGGGCTCGGGCTGTGTGTGCTCGTGCCGCAGACGTTCGCGGCGGCCGGGCGGTTGTTCCCGGGGGCGAGCGACGCGGCCGTGGCCCGGCTCAATGTCTTCAACTACGTGGGGTTTCTGATCGGGTCGCCGCTGGTGGGGGCGTTGGGCGACGCGTGGAGCTACCGCGGGGCGATGCTGGTCCCGATGGTGATGGTCCTCGTGACACTGGTGTACGCCCGCTCGTTCGCGGCGGAGGAGGACCGATACGGTGGCGGGCATGAGCGGCCGCGCACGGTTGATGTGGGATGACGCAGTCACGGCGTACGACTTCGGGCCCAGCCACCCGATGGATCCGGTACGGCTGGCGCTGACCATGGGGTTGGTGCGGGCGTACGGGCTGGACAGAGCGGTCGACGTCGTCGCGGCGCCGCCCGCCGGGGACTCGACGCTGCGGCTCGTACACCGCCAGGAGTACGTGGACGCGGTACGGCGTGCCTCGCTCGACCCGCGGGCCGCCGAGGCGTCGTACGGGCTCGGGACGGTGGACGATCCGGCGTTCGCGGGGATGCACGAGGCCTCGGCGCTGATCGCCGGGCAATCGGTGGGCGCGGCGGAGGCGCTGTGGCGCGGGGAGTGCGCGCACGCGGTGAACTTCGCGGGCGGGCTGCACCACGCGATGCCGGCGGCGGCGTCCGGGTTCTGCGTCTACAACGACGCGTCCCTCGCGATCGCGCGCCTGCTGGAGCTGGGCGCGGAGCGGGTCGCGTACGTCGATGTGGACGTGCACCACGGGGACGGTGTGCAGGCGGCGTTCTGGGAGGACCCGCGGGTGCTGACGGTGTCGCTGCACGAGCATCCCCGGACGCTCTTCCCGGCGACCGGCTGGCCGGAGGAGACCGGCGCCGGTGCGGGAGAGGGCGGTGCGGTCAATGTGGCGCTGCCGGCGGGCACGGGGGACGAGGGGTGGCTGCGGGCGTTCCACGCGGTGGTGCCGGAGCTGCTGGCGGACTTCAGGCCCCAGGTGCTGGTGACGCAGCACGGCGCGGACACGCACTTCGAGGATCCGCTCGCGCATCTCGCCGTGTCGCTGGACGCGCAGCGGGCGGTGCAGGCGTCCTGTCACGATCTGGCGCACGAGTACGTGGACGGCGGGCGGTGGCTGGCGCTCGGCGGGGGCGGGTACGCGGTGGTGGATGTGGTGCCGCGGTCCTGGACCCATCTGGTGGGGATCGCGGCGCACGCGCCGGTCGATCCGCTGTCGGAGCTGCCGGAGTCCTGGCGGCACGAGGTGTACGCGCGGACGCGGCAGCGGGGGCCCGGCCGGATGACGGACGGGCGGACGCCGGCCTGGCGGTCGTGGGAGTCGGGGTACGACCCGGCGGACCGGCTGGACCAGGCGGTGCTGGCGACGCGCAGGGCGGCGTTCCCGCTGCGGGGGCTGCTGGCGTAACGGTCGTCCCGTAGCTCCGTAACCCCCTAGCTCCGTAACCCGTAGCTTCGTAGCCCGGTTTCGTAGCACCGTTCGTAGTGCCGTTCGTAGTGGTCGTTACGCCAACCGTGCGGTCTGTCCGGGGTTCCGGCCCCGCGCCGGGGTCAAGGCGGCAGCATCGGTGGGGTGTTGAGCACCGGTGCCCTGCGGGCGCATCTTCTGGCGGCCAGGCTGGCCGGTCCTGTGGCGACGTCGCGGGAGGAGAGCCTGCGCAGTTACCGTCTCTTCGCCGCGCGGGACCCGCGGGTGATGATCGGAATCGATCCCGAATGGGCATGGGACGAACGGGACTTGCTCCGTCTGATGGCCGAGAAGTGCGGGGTGTCGAGCGATTCCGATCATGTGTCGGGGCCTGATGTGATTGATCCGGAGCTGACGCTGAGGGCGCTGGCCGCGTTCGCGGAGCGCTTGCGCGAGGCGGCGGCGCGGCGGATTCCGGTGCTGCTGGGTACGGGGCATCCGCACCGGCTGCTCGGCTTCTACGCGGGATTGGCAGACGCTTTGTCGGCGGCGGGATGTCTCGTCCTCACCCCGGCGCAGGGGAGATGTGTCGACATAACGACCCGGTTCGGGGTACGCACGTACAACCTCGACTACGTACGGGGAGTCGCTCTGGTGCGGGAACCCGGCGTGCGGTGCGCAGGGCGTGAGACCGGCGCACATACCCACTCGCCGCTGCCGGTTCGGGCCGTGCTGGAGGCTCTGGCGGAGGCCGGAGGGCCGCTTCCCGGGCTTGTCGTCGGGGACCACGGGTGGGTCTGCGGGGCAGGTCAGCTCGGTATCGAGGCCATCGGCCTGGCCGACACGAACGATCCCGCGCTCTTCGTCGGGGAGGCGGAGGGGCGGGTGTCGGTGGCCGTTCCGGTTGATGACGGCGTGCGGTCCGATTACTACCTGCCGCTTACTCGCTATGTACTCAATCGGGCGTGTCTGTCACAGTAGGCGGCCGAAGGCTGCTCCTCTTCCCCACTCGCATCACCCGCCCCTAGTCTGGGATGTGAGCGCACAGCGACGAAGAGTTACCGGAGGGGAAGCCGGTGGCCGTCGGGTGCGGAAGGTACAGGTGGATCATGGTTGCTGGCGAGAGGCCTCTCAATGAGGTCAAGTTCCTTACCGTGGCGGAGGTCGCCTCGGTGATGCGAGTGTCGAAGATGACCGTGTACCGCTTGGTGCACAGCGGTCATCTGCCGGCGATCCGGGTGGGCAGGTCCTTCCGGGTTCCGGAGCAAGCGGTTCACGAGTACCTCCGCGAGTCCTTTGTGGGGGTCGAGTCCGCGTAGTGCCCGTGACCGGCGGCGTTCGGTCCTCCAGGGCTTGTCGGAGGGCGAATGTCGCCGGGAGGGGGGACCGGGGTTTCCCTCGGATTACGTCCCTCACTCGGCGGCGGGTAGGCTAGGCCGACGTAGGTCGTGTGGGCCCAGACGCCCCGCACCGAGTGAAGAGAAGTGAGCGAGGGTAGTCGTGGGCTCTGTTATCAAGAAGCGGCGTAAGCGGATGGCCAAGAAGAAGCACCGCAAGCTGCTCAAGCGCACCCGCGTTCAGCGTCGCAACAAGAAGTAAGTGCGATAGCTGTACGCGCATTCGTGGCCCTTTCACCGACATGGTGGGAGGGCCACGGTTGTTTGTCGGTCACAAGTGCGGCGTGGAAGGTCCGGCGGTCGTCATATCGTGACGGCCACCCGCTACGGTGACGTGGCGGATCCTGAGGTCTGGCGGATCCGGAGATCTAGGGGAAGGCGCTGATCTTGGGCAAGGTCGTGCTCGTGACCGGAGCGGCCCGGCAGCTCGGCGGCCGTTTCGTACGGCGCGTGCAGCGGGAGTCCGGGGTGGACCGGGTGATCGCCGTGGACGCGGAGACCCCCGGGCACGCACTGGGCGACGCGGAATTCGTTCGGGCGGACATCCGCCGGCCCGCCATCGCGCGGGTCCTGGCCGAGCACGCGGTCGACACCGTCGTCCATCTCGATGTGACGGGGACTCCGCTGGGCGCGGGCGGCCGGGCCACGGTCAAGGAGACCAATGTCATCGGCACGATGCAGCTCCTCGGCGCTTGTCAGAAGTCGCCGTCCGTACAGCGGCTGGTGGTGAAGTCCAGTACGAGCGTCTACGGCTCGGCGCCCCGGGACCCGGCGGTCTTCCTGGAGACCACACCACCGAAGTCGCTGCCGAGCGGCGGCTTCGCCAAGGACGCGGTGGAGGTCGAGGGGTACGTACGCGGCTTCGCGCGCCGCAGGCCCGACGTGGCGGTCTGCGTGCTGCGCTTCGCGAACATCCTGGGTCCCTCCGCGGACTCCCCGCTCGCCGAGTACCTCTCGCTGCCCGTCCTGCCGACGGTCTTCGGCTACGACCCGCGGCTCCAGTTCGCGCACGAGGACGACGCGCTCGACGTCCTGCTGATCGCGTCGGAGGCGCCGCGGCGCGGGACGCTCAACAGCGGCACGTTCAACGTGGCCGGGGACGGCGTGCTGACCCTCTCGCAGTGTTCGCGGCGCCTGGGGCGGCCCACCGTGCCCGTGCCGCTGCCGGCGGTGACCTGGGTCGGTACGGCACTGCGTGCGGTGGGGGTGACGGACTTCTCGCCGGAGCAGATCCGGCTGCTCACGCACGGCCGGGTCGTCAGTACGGTCCAGATGCGCGAGACACTGGGCTTCGTACCGTCGTATACGACCGCGGAGGCCTTCGCGGACTTCGCGCGCGGCCGGGATGCCGGGCTGCTGCCGCCGGAGGCGGTGGGCCGTACCGTCGACCGTCTCTCCACCCTCGTGAGCAAGGAGCGCCCCGGACATGGCTGATGCCAAGGTCATCCCCTTCGGAGAGGAGCCGAGGTCGCGGCGCGGCGGCGGTTCGGGGGGCGGGGCCGGCCCGGGCTCCGGGGGCGGTGGCGGCCGGCGGCAGCACTCCGGCAAGGACGGTGCGTCGCGGCGCGCTCAGGGGCCGCTGACGCCCGTACCGGAGCCACGGGCGGGCGACGAGCCCGAGGACGGCGAGCGGGCCGGGACACAGGACTCCGAGGCACCGGTGGCGCCCACGGAGGACGGCGCGGGGGGCTGGGAGCGGCGGCTCGCGGGCGGGCTGGCGTTTCTGCGCCGCCGGGTCACCGGCGAGTACGAGGTCGACGAGTTCGGCTACGACAAGGAACTGACCGACCAGGTCCTGATGTCGCTGATCCGGCCGCTGTACGAAAAGTACTTCCGTGTCGAGGTGAAGGGCATCGAGAACATCCCGTCGGACGGCGGGGCGCTCGTGGTGGCCAACCACTCGGGCACGCTGCCGCTGGACGGGCTGATGATGCAGGTCGCCGTCCATGACAACCATCCGGCGGACCGGCATCTGCGGCTGCTCGCGGCGGACCTGGTCTTCATGATGCCGGTCGTCAACGAGCTGGCCCGGAAGGCCGGGCACACGCTGGCCTGCGCGGAGGACGCGGAGCGGCTGCTGCTGGCCGGTGAGGTCGTCGGGGTGATGCCGGAGGGGTTCAAGGGCCTCGGGAAGCCGTTCGGCGACCGGTACAAGCTGCAGCGCTTCGGCCGGGGCGGGTTCGTCTCGACGGCGCTGCGGGCGGGGGTGCCGATCGTGCCGTGCTCGATCGTGGGCGCCGAGGAGATCTATCCGATGATCGGCAACGCGCGAACTGTGGCGCGGCTGCTGGGTCTCCCGTACTTCCCGGTCACGCCGACCTTCCCGTGGCTGGGACCGCTGGGCGCGCTGCCGCTGCCGACGAAGTGGACGATCCAGTTCGGTGAGCCGATCCCGACGGACGGCTATCCGCCGGAGGCGGCGGAGGATCCGATGCTGATGTTCAACCTGACGGATCAGGTCCGCGAGCAGATCCAGCACACGCTCTACAAGCTGCTGGTGCAGCGGCGGTCCGTCTTCTTCTGATTCCGAGCCGTTTCTGTACGGACCGTCTTCTTCTTGACTGTCTTCTTCTTGACTGTCTTCTCGCTGTTCCGGCGTGCCGGACGGGCCTGTTGTGGCCGCCCGTCCGGCACGCCGGGACGAAGCCCTAGTCGGCGTCCTCCGCCTTGATGCCGAGCCCTGGGAGCAGGTCGGGCAGCAGGGGCGGGATCGTGATGTCGGGGCCGGGGCGGTCCGTGCTGTTGTCGTTCGCGGACGGCGAGGGGGTGACGCTGTTCTGCGGCGGGTCGAGCAGGCCGCCCGTACCGCCGCCGAGCAGGCCCTCGTCGGACGAGGTGGACGAGTCGGGGCTCGACGGGTCCGGCCGCTCCTCGGTGTGTGCGGAGCCGCTGTCCGTACCGCCGCTCGTGCTCGGGGTGGCGGGTGCGGGGTGGTCCTTCTGCGGGTGGCCGCCGCCCGTGGAGTCCTCGGTGGAGCCGGGGCGGGTGGTGTTCCGGTGTTTCGCCGGTGCCTGGGGCAGGAGGGACTGGAGCGGGGCGACCTCTTGGTCTATGGCGTCGAACACCGAACTCACTTCGTTGCCGACGTCCGTGAGCTGGAGGGGGAGCCGGTCGCGCAGCCCGTTCCAGGTCTGGCGGTGCGAGGCGGAGAACGAGGAGAGAGCGGCGATCGGGCCGAGCGAGCCGTCCCGTTCGTAGGCCTCGTGGAGCAGCCGGTGGCCCTCGGTGACATCGTGTTTCATTCCGCCCAGGGTGCGGCGGATCTCGCCCAGGGATTCGTGGTCCAACTGGCCGGAGCGGCCTCGCTCCATCAGCCGGCGTGCTTCGCTGAGGCGGGTCGAGGCATGGTCGAGGTAGAGCTCACCTCGGTCGGACTCGTCGCCCGCCAGGTTGAGCTTGAAGTCCTCCATGCCGCGCTTCAGCCCGTACAGCGAGTCACCGGGCAGGGCGTCGGAGCTGGCGGCGGCCACCCCGCCGAAGGCGCCGGCGGCCACCCCGACCGTGAGCCCGCCGGCCGCGAGCCCCTTGGTCCAGCGGGATCTCGGCCGCAGTTTGCGCAGCGGGGACGCGCGGTGGGCGCCGCGGCCCGACCTCCGCTGCTCGGGCACCGTAGGGCTCGGCCTCACCTCCCCCGCGGCCGCGCCCTCCAGCAGCATGGCCTCCATGGCGGCCACGAGCTGAGCCCGCTGCACCACTTTGACCTCGGGGTCCAGCGTGGGTTTCGGCAGTTCACCGAGACCACTCGCCAGGGCCAACAGCCGCCCCTGTCCGGCCGGTTCGGCCGAATCGGCGGACTGTTCGGCCGCCGCGCCCTGGAGCGTCTGGTCGTCCAGGGCCTGGGCGAAGGCGTTCGCCCGCCGGTGTGCCGAAACGTTCGCGATCACTGGCGGCACCTCCTCTCGTCATGACGATCGACTCCCCTGGGGGTCCGGAAGGTTGCACGCCTTGAGCGCATCCACACGAAAGAGTGAGTGGCTGCGGGCATGGCGTGACCGCAGGGAGCCTGCATCCCGCACAACGAGCGGCGCGGCACTTGGGTTACGGACGGAGGATGATCGGACCAGTGCGTCATCGAGGCGTCACCGACTGTGAGTTGGGTCCGTGGCGGCGGTGGGAGTGGGGGTGGACGTGGGGGTGTGCGTGGATGTGGGCGTGGATGTGGGAGTACGGGCGGTGCCGGGCGCGGGGTGGGTCAGCGGGCGTCTTCGGGGAGCAGACGGGCGAGGGTACGGACGGCCCGGTACTGCAAGGTTTTGATCGCTCCTTCGTTCTTGCCCATGACCCGGGCGGTCTCGGCGACCGAGAGGCCCTGGAGGAAGCGCAGCGTGACGCACTCCTGCTGCTGGGGGTTGAGCTTCCGTACGGCTTCGAGGAGCGCCGCGTTCGAGAGGGACTCCAGGACGGAGTCCTCGGGGCTGCGCTCGACCTCGTTGGCGTCGAGCATCTCGCCGGTGGTCACTTCCAGCCGGAAGCGGCTCGACTTGAAGTGGTCGGCGACCAGGTTCCTGGCGATCGTGACCAGCCAGGCGCCGAAGTCACGGCCCTGCCAGGTGAAGGTGGAGATGCGGCGCAGGGCGCGCAGAAACGTCTCGCTGGTGAGATCTTCGGCGGTCGCCTTTCCGCCCACGCGGTAGTAGATGTAGCGGTAGACGGTGTCGCTGTACTGGTCGTACAGCCGGCCGAAGGCTTCGGCCTCACCGGCCTGGGCGCGCTCGACTAACTCCATCATGCGGGCGCTGTCGCTGTCGGCGCTGGGCCGGCGGGCGGTGGTCGAGGCGGCGGAGCTGCTGCGGCCGCCCCGTCTGCTGACGGCCGCACCACCACTCGCCAGGGCGTAACAAGGTCCGATAGGGCCGCTCACGGCAGGGGCCGGTGCGGCGAAGGCGGGGACGGCGTACGCGGTGGGGACGAAGCCGCGCAAGTGGTCGAGGACCGTTGCGCGCAGCGTAGCCAGGCCCGAGGCGTCAACCCCGACGTGTGGGTACACGGGACTCCCAGAGGCAGAGCTTCCATCACGTGCAGTGCGGGACCGTTCACCCGTCGTAGCGACGCGTGGGGTCCGGTATGCGTCTGAGGAGAATAACGCTTCGTACAGGCAGCGCTACACCCAGTTGCTCAAATCATCGATTACGTCGCTTCCGTGCCGCCTAGGAGGCGGATTTAGTAGCACATCGTGACCATTTATTGATCGGATTGCGTCAAGATCTGCTTGCTCTCGTGATGGGTTGTGCCTGAGTGACGGCGTGCAGATGTGCGGACGGCCCCGCGGGTGTTCCCACGGGGCCGTCCGTTGTGGCGAATGTGCCGACGAGCGTGTCGTTCTGTTGACGGGGTGTCGAGGCCGGGTTGACGCGAGCCGGAGACTGCCGGGTGTCGACGTGTCGACTACCGGGGCCGGAGGCCGGGGCCAGTAGTCGGGAGGCTGGGGCCGGGCCGGGAGGCCGGGGTGTCAGCGCCGGCGGCGGTGCAGGGCGACCGCGGCGGCCGTGCCGCCGGCGAGGGCGCCGACCCCGGCCGCGGCGGGGATGCCGACCTTGGCCGCCTTGCGGCCGGTGCGGTAGTCACGCAGCCGCCAGTCCAGTTTCCGCGCGTGCTTGCGGAGTTTGGCGTCCGGATTGATCGCGTACGGGTGTCCGACCAGGGAGAGCATCGGGATGTCGTTGTGGGAGTCGCTGTACGCGGCGCAGCGCTCCAGGTCGAAGTTCTCGGCGGCGGCGAGCGCGCGGACGGCCTCGGCCTTGGCGGGGCCGTGCAGCGGTTCGCCGACGAGCCGGCCGGTGTAGACGCCGTCGACCGACTCGGCGACGGTGCCGAGGGCGCCGGTCAGGCCGAGGCGGCGGGCGATGATCGTGGCGGTCTCGACGGGCGCGGCGGTCACCAGCCACACCTGCTGGCCGGCGTCCAGGTGGGCCTGGGCGAGGGCGCGGGTGCCGGGCCAGATGCGGTCGGCCATGTACTCGTCGTAGACCTCCTCGCCGATGGACATCAGCTCGGAGACCCGGTGGCCCTTGACGATGGACAGGGCGCTCTCGCGGGCGTCCTGCATATGGGCCGGGTCCTCGACGCCGGCGAGCCGGAACCAGGTCTGCTGCCAGGCGAAGCGGGCCAGCTCGCGGCGCTGGAAGAACTTCCGTTTGTACAGGCCGCGGCCGAGGTGGTAGATCGCGGCGCCCTGCATCACGGTGTTGTCGAGGTCGAAGAAGGCGGCGGCGCGGTCGTCCCCGGCGACGGGGAAGTCCGGCGCCTCGTCGGCCGTGCCGGTGGCGGATTCCTCGCCCTGCGCCTCGCGCGCTTCCTGCGCCTCGCGCGCTTCCTGCGCCTCGCGCGCTTCCTGCGTGGACTTGAGTCCTGCCTCGGCTGCGGCCTCGCCTGCGAGCACGCTCCTCGCGGTGGCGGAGCGCTTACGGGGGGTGAGCCATCCCAGTGCGGCCATAGCGTGAGCATAGCCATTCTGTTCGGTGGTTCCGGACGGGCGGGGACGACGGGGGGTGAACTCTCCGCGACCGGTGCGTTAATGCGGTGATCATGCCAATGGGGCCCGGCTGTGGACAACCGGCGGGTCCCGGCGCCCGGCGGGCGGACAATGGGGGGCATGAGTCCTTTGTTGCGGCGTACGACGAAGAAGAAGGCCGGCGAGCGGATGGTGACGCTTGTCTCGAAGCCGGGGTGTCATCTCTGTGACGACGCCCGCGCGGTCGTCGAGGCGGTCTGTGCCGAGACCGGTGCTTTCTGGGAGGAGAAAGACATCACGCGGGACGAGGCGCTGCACCGTACGTACTGGGAGCAGATCCCGGTGGTTCTGGTCGACGGCGAGCAGCACACGTTCTGGCGCGTGGACGCGGAGCGGCTCCGGCGCGAACTGGGGGCGTGACGCGAAAGACGGTTACCATCGTGGGCGCTTTGCAGGCTTCTCTTCGGTGATCATTTCGCCGCGCGCCATCCGGGCGCGGGGTGGCTCGCCGCCGGTGCCGGGGTGGGTACCGGGAGTGTGTGGGGAGCGGTCGCGGGGGCGTATTCGTGAGGAGTGTGTGCGGTTTTGCCCCCTTCGTGTGTGCAACGGGCTGAAGCGGTCCCCGGTTCCGGGATGGCCGGATCGGGACGCGTGACCCCGGTCACTTTGCTCGGACAAAGCGGACACAATCTTTGTGCACGCGTTCACAAAGACATAGCCTGCATTCGACGGGGCGGTCCTGGGACATACGGCCGCCTGCAGCCCAGCTCATCCCGTTGGAGCACCGTGGCAACTGGCCGAACTCACCGACCGGCGACCCGTAGCCGAGGAATCCCCGAGGCCACCGTCGCCAGGCTTCCGCTGTATCTGCGGGCGCTGACCGCTCTCTCCGAGCGTTCCGTACCCACGGTCTCCTCCGAAGAGCTCGCCACCGCCGCCGGGGTCAACTCCGCGAAGCTGCGCAAGGACTTCTCGTACCTCGGCTCCTACGGGACCCGCGGTGTGGGCTACGACGTCGAGTACCTCGTCTACCAGATCTCGCGCGAGCTGGGGCTGACCCAGGACTGGCCGGTCGTGATCGTCGGTATCGGTAACCTCGGCGCCGCGCTCGCCAACTACGGAGGGTTCGCCTCCCGTGGCTTCCGGGTCGCCGCGCTGATCGACGCGGACCCCGCCATGGCCGGGCGGCCCGTCGCCGGGATCCCCGTCCAGCACACGGACGAGCTGGAGACGATCATCAGCGACAACGGCGTCTCGATCGGGGTCATCGCGACCCCCGCGGGCGCCGCCCAGCAGGTCTGTGAGCGGCTGGTCGCCGCCGGTGTCACCTCGATCCTGAACTTCGCGCCGACCGTGCTGTCCGTGCCCGAAGGCGTGGACGTCCGCAAGGTCGACCTCTCCATCGAACTCCAGATCCTCGCCTTCCACGAGCAGCGCAAGGCCGGTGAGGGCGCCGCCGCCGAGGCCGCCCTCGCGGCGATGACGCCCGCCGAGCGCGAGTCCACCGCTGGCGTGGCCGAGACGACATCGGCGCCTCCGGCCGACACCACCCCCTCCGGCCGGAAGGGACCCGACGGGGACGTTCCCGCGGTGATGCCGGCATGAGCCTTCTGGTCGTCGGACTGAGTCACCGCAGCGCGCCGGTGAGCGTCCTCGAACACGCGTCGCTCTCCGCGGACGCGCAGGTCAAGCTGTTGCAGGACACGCTCGCCGCGGAGCCGGCGACCGAGGCCACCGTCCTCGCCACCTGCAACCGCATCGAGCTGTACGCCGACGTCGACAAGTTCCACGCCGGGGTCGCCGAGCTGTCCACCCTCCTCGCCCAGCACAGCGGCGTCGGGCTGGACGAGCTGACCCCCTATCTCTACGTGCACTACGAGGACCGCGCCGTCCACCACCTCTTCTCGGTGGCCTGCGGCCTGGACTCGATGGTCGTCGGCGAGGGCCAGATCCTCGGCCAGATCAAGGACACGCTGGCGCTCGGCCAGGAGCTGCACACCGCGGGCCGTCTCCTCAACGACCTGTTCCAGCAGGCCCTGCGGGTCGGCAAGCGGGCCCACAGCGAGACCGGGATCGACCGGGCCGGGCAGTCGCTCGTCACCTTCGGCCTCGAACAGCTCGCCACCGGCGCCGACGTGGACGCGTGGGCCAGGGGCAAGCGCGCGCTGGTGATCGGCGCGGGCTCCATGTCCTCGCTGGCCGCCGCGACCCTCGCCCGCGCCGGTGTCGCCGAGATCGTCGTCGCCAACCGCACGGCCGCCCGGGCCGAGCGGCTCGTACAGATCCTCGACCAGTACAGCCTGACCGCGCCCGGCGGGCGGGCCTTCGCCGCCCGCGCCGTGGGCATGGGCGCCGTCCCCGGCGAGCTGGCCCACGCCGATGTCGTCGTCTCCTGTACGGGCGCCACCGGCCTCGTCCTGACGGCCGACGCCGTCGAGGACGCGCTGCGGACCCGTGGCTGCCCGGCGCCGCTCGCCCTTCTCGACCTCGCCATGCCCCGCGACATCGACGCCGGGGCGCACCGCCTCGACGGGGTACGGCTGGTGGACATCGAGACGCTGGCCGAGGCGTCCGCCGACGCGCCCATGGCCGCCGACGTCGACCAGGTCCGCACCATCGTCTCCGACGAGGTGGCCGCCTTCGGCGCCGCCCAGCGCGCAGCCCACATCACCCCGACCGTGGTCGCGCTGCGCGCCATGGCCGCCGACGTGGTGAACAGCGAGGTCGCCCGCCTCGAAAGCAGGCTCCCCGGCCTCGACGAGAAACAGCGCGCCGAGGTCACCAGGACCGTGCGCCGCGTTGTCGACAAACTCCTGCACGCGCCCACCGTGCGGGTCAAGCAGCTCGCCAGCGAGCCCGGCGGCGCCGGGTACGCGGACGCGCTGCGCGAACTCTTCGACCTCGACCCGCAGACGGTCGCCGCCGTCAGCCGGGCCGACCTGAATGACACCGACGGTGTAGGCAGAGGGCGAGTATGACCGAGAAGGCACCGAGGCCCGAGACGGCCTCACAGCCCGAGGAGCCGTTGAGGCCCGACAAGGCCCTGAGACCGGACAAGGCCCTGCGGCTGGGTACGAGGCGCAGCAAGCTCGCCATGGCGCAGTCCGGCCAGGTGGCGGAGGCGGTGCGCCGGCTCACCGGGCGCCCCGTCGAGCTGGTCGAGATCACCACGTACGGTGACACCTCGCGCGAGCACCTGGCGCAGATCGGCGGGACGGGCGTCTTCGTCACCGCGCTGCGTGACGCGCTGCTGCGCGGCGAGGTCGACTTCGCCGTGCACTCGCTCAAGGACCTCCCGACGGCGCAGCCCGACGAGCTGACGCTCGCGGCCGTGCCGCGCCGCGAGGACCCCAGGGACGCGCTGATCGCCCGGGACGGGCTGCTCTTCAAGGGGCTGCCCGACGGCGCGCGCGTCGGTACGGGGTCGCCGCGCCGCGCGGCGCAGCTCAACGCGTACGCGCGCAGTCACGGGCTGACCATAGAGACCGTGCCGATCCGCGGGAACATAGACACCCGGATCGGCTTCGTCCGCAGCGGGGAGCTCGACGCCGTCGTGCTCGCCGCCGCCGGACTCCATCGCATCGGCAGGTCGGACGAAGTGACCGACCTCCTGCCGGTCGACACCGTTTTGCCGGCCCCCGGCCAGGGGGCCCTCGCAGTGGAGTGCGCCGCGGTCAACGTGGACCTCGCCGCTGTGCTCGCCGAGCTCGACGACCCGTACACCCGGGTCGCCGTGACCGCCGAGCGTTCCCTGCTCGCCGCCCTGGAGGCCGGCTGCAGCGCACCTGTGGGTGCGCTGGCCGACCTGCTGGCCGACGGACAGGTTGTCAACGAAATGCGCCTGCGCGGCGTCGTCGGCACGACCGACGGCTCGACGCTGGTGCAGCAGTCCATCACCGGTCCCGTACCCACGTCGCTCGACGACGCGCTCGCGCTCGGGCGCGAACTCGCGTCCGGGATGCTCGCCAAGGGTGCGGCCGGTCTTATGGGGGAGCGAGCACATTGAGCCCCACCACCGACCTTCCGGCCTGCTCCGCATCGGGGCACGTCACCTTCCTAGGTGCCGGACCCGGAGATCCGGGTCTGCTGACACTCCGCGCCGTCGAGGCGCTCGCGGGGGCGGACGTACTGATCGCCGAGCCTGATGTGCTCGACGTCGTACGGAGCCATGCGAGGGCGGGCGTGAGCACCCCCGCGCTGACGGTTGTCGACGATGCGTCAGCAGCCGCCGGGATCCCCGCGATCCGGGATGCGGCCAATATTGTCATGGAGGCCGCGCGGGGCGGCAAGCGGGTGGTCCGTGCGATCGCGGGCGATCCCGGGCTCGACGGCGACGCGGGCACGGAGATGCTCGCCTGCGCCACCGCGGGCATCCCCTTCGAGGTCGTCCCCGGCGTCGCCGCCGCGGTCGGTGTGCCGGCGTACGCCGGGGTACCGCTGCGCGACGCCCAGGGCACCGATGTACGCATGGTGGACGCGAGGACCGCCAGCGAGCGCTGCTGGAGCGAGGTCGGCGCCAGCGACGGCACGGTCGTCATCTCCACCACCCTGGAGTCGGTGGCCGCCGCCGCCGGTGAGCTGGTCGCGGCCGGCCGTAAGCCGGACACCCCGCTGACCGTCACCGTCGCCGGTACCACCACGCGCCAGCGGACGTGGAACGCGACGCTCGGGACGATCGCGCAGATCCTGAAGCAGGCGAAGGTGCTGCCCTCCCCGGAGGGACACCGGCCGGTCATAGCCGTGGTCGGTGAGCGCAGCGCCGCGGCGCAGCGCGACCAGCTCGCGTGGTTCGAGTCCAAGCCGCTGTTCGGCTGGAAGGTGCTCGTCCCGCGCACGAAGGAGCAGGCCGCCTCGCTCTCCGACCAGCTCAGGTCGTACGGCGCGGTGCCGCACGAGGTCCCGACCATCGCGGTCGAGCCGCCGCGTACGCCCCAGCAGATGGAGCGCGCGGTCAAGGGCCTGGTCACGGGGCGCTACGAGTGGATCGCGTTCACCTCGGTCAACGCGGTCAAGGCCGTACGGGAGAAGTTCGAGGAGTACGGGCTCGACGCCCGCGCCTTCGCCGGGATCAAGGTCGCCGCGGTGGGCGAGCAGACCGCCGCGTCGCTCGTCGACTTCGGCGTGAAGCCCGACCTCGTACCGTCCGGTGAGCAGTCCGCCGCCGGGCTGCTGGAGGACTGGCCGCCGTACGACCCGGTCTTCGACCCGATCGACCGGGTGTTCCTGCCGCGCGCCGACATCGCCACGGAGACGCTGGTGGCGGGGTTGATCGAGCTGGGCTGGGAGGTCGACGACGTCACGGCGTACCGCACCGTGCGCGCCTCGCCGCCGCCGGCCGAGACCCGTGAGGCGATCAAGGGCGGCGGGTTCGACGCCGTGCTGTTCACCTCGTCCTCGACCGTCCGGAACCTGGTCGGTATCGCGGGCAAGCCGCACAACGTGACGGTGATCGCGTGCATCGGCCCCGCGACGGCGAAGACCGCCGAGGAGCACGGGCTGCGCGTCGACGTCCTGGCGCCGGAGCCGTCGGTGCACAAGCTGGCGGAGGCGCTGGCCGCGTTCGGCACGCAGCGCCGGGAGGCGGCCAAGGAGGCGGGCGAAACGGTCACCCGGCCGAGCGAGCGCCGTCCTGGCAGCAGGAGACGGCGTACGACGACCTGAGGCGACAGCCTGAGGTGTGCACGTTTCGCAAGGGGCGCGGCCCGGTCGCTGAGGCGGCCGGGCCGCGCCCCTTGCGTTTCCGGTAGGGGAGTTTCCGGTACGTGCGGGCTTCCGGTAGGGGAGTTTCCCGGTCCCGGTGTCGGTAAGGGCACGGGACGCCCGGGGCTATCGTCGAAGGAGGCCCCGCAAGCGCAGGACGCGCCCGTAAGACATCCAAGAGGGGCGAGAGGCGACTGACGATGACTGTGTACGGATCCTTCCCCGGTTCGCGCCCCCGGCGCCTGCGCGTCAACCCGGTGATGCGCCGGATGGTCGCGGAGACCCGGGTCCACCCGGCGGACCTGATCCTCCCCGCGTTCGTACGCGAGGGGATCAGCGAGCCCGTGCCGATCGCCTCGATGCCCGGCGTGGTCCAGCACACCCTGGACACCCTGCGGAAGGCGGCGGTGGACGCGGTCTCGGCCGGGGTCTCCGGCATCATGCTCTTCGGCGTCCCGGAGGAGGCCAAGAAGGACGCGACGGGGTCGGCGGGCACGGACCCCGACGGGATCCTCCAGGCCGGGATCCGCGCCGTGAAGGCCGAGGTGGGCGACGACCTGCTCGTCATGTCCGACCTGTGCCTGGACGAGTTCACGGACCACGGCCACTGCGGGGTGCTGGACGACGAGGGCCGGGTCGACAACGACGCGACCCTGGAGCGGTACGCGGAGATGGCCCAGGTCCAGGCCGACGCGGGCGTCCATGTGGTGGGCCCCAGCGGCATGATGGACGGCCAGATCGGCGTGATCCGTGATGCGCTCGACACGATCGGCAAGGAGGACGTGGCGGTCCTCGCGTACACGGCGAAGTACTCGTCGGCGTTCTACGGCCCGTTCCGCGAGGCCGTCGGCTCGTCCCTGAAGGGCGACCGCAAGACGTACCAGCAGGACCCGGCCAACGCCCGCGAGTCCCTGCGCGAGCTGGCGCTCGACCTGGCGGAGGGCGCCGACATGGTGATGGTCAAGCCGGCCCTCCCGTACCTGGACATCCTGGCGCGGATCGCGGACGAGGCGAGCGTGCCGGTCGCCGCGTACCAGATCTCCGGCGAGTACGCGATGGTCGAGGCGGCGGCGGAGAAGGGCTGGATCGACCGGGACGCGGCGATCCTGGAGACCCTGACGGGGATCAAGCGCGCGGGCGCCTCCATGATCCTCACGTACTGGGCGACGGAGGCCGCGCACAGGCTCTGAGCTGCATGTTCCGCCGGGGCGGGGCCGGTTGTCGGTGGCTGCTGATAGAACGTCAGGCATCCGAGTTGCCGAACTGAGCTCCGGGAGCCTCGCCTTGTCGCACGTCCAGCACGTCCGGGAATTCCACGGACTACCCGCGTTCACCGTTCCCCCCTTCGCCCATCCGGCGGAGCTGCCGGACCCGGCCGGCGTCGCCTGGCGCTTCCAGTGCGGGCCCTACGTGACCGACGAGGACTACGACGTCTGCTGGGAGCGCTTCGTCGGGAATGTCGAGCTGGAGAAGGTGCGGGCGATCATCTTCGGCTTCCCGTGGTACGACTCCGAGGGGGGCGGAGCGGAGCACCACCTGACCGAGCTGAGCTCCCGGTTCACCTCGCTGGAGGCGGTCTTCCTCGGTGACGTGGAGGACGGCGAGGCGATGATCTCCTCCATAGGCCAGAGCGACCTCACGCCCTTCCTGGAGGCGTTCCCCGGGCTGCGGGAGCTGGCGATACGCGGCGGGGAGGGCCTGGAATTCCCCGAGTCGGGCCACCCGGGGCTGCGTGTGCTGCGCGTCGAGTCGGGCGGTCTGCCCCGGCAGGCGGCGGCGCACATCGCCGCCGCCGAACTGCCCGAGCTGGAGCGCCTGGAGCTGTGGCTCGGCGACGAATGGTACGGAGGCGGCACGGTCGTCGAGGACCTGGCCCCGCTGTTCGCGGGGGTGGGCAAGCCGAAGCTGCGCCACCTGGGCGTGCAGAACAGCCCCCTCCAGGACGAGATCGCCGCCGCGTTCGCCTCGGCGCCCGTCGTGGAGCAGTTGGCCTCGCTGAGTCTGTCGATGGGCATGCTCTCCGACGAGGGCGCGGAGGCGCTGCTGCACGGACAGCCGCTGACCCACCTCGAACTGCTCGATCTCTCGCACCACTTCCTCAGCCGGGACATGATGCTGCGGCTCTGGACGACGCTGGAGCCGGCGGGGGTCCGGGTGCACCTTCGCGGGCGGCAGGACGAGGACGACGGCCTTCGCGAGTTCGGGGAAGAGACCGGTCGCTACATCGCGGTGGCCGAATGAGCACCGCACGCGCCACCGTTCCCGCCCCCAACCCCCTTCGAAAGGCGTCACGATGAGGTACAGGTATGAGCCCGAGTTCGAGGATCCGGACGACAACCGGATCACCAGTCTCCGCGGGGTCGGCGCGTCCCCCTGGCTGACAGTCGACAGCAAGGTGCCGTACGCACACGTCCTGTACGCGGCGGCCGGGGTGGGGTGGAGCGCGGACGCCGTGGTGGAGCGGTTGACCGCGCTGGGCTTCACCGACATCGAGCGCCCCGAGGGGCCGCTGCCCCGGACGGTCGGCCGCGACGACGCCCTGCTGGCCAACGCGGGCGGCAAGACCGACCATCATCTCGTCTGGATCCGCTTCGGCACGCCCGTGACGCTGCGGCACATCGTCGACGCGGCAGGGCGGGTGGGCCGTAGCCCCGCCGATGTGGAGCGCACGCTGGTCTCCTTCGGCTACCAGGTCGCGGGCACCGGCCGGCGCCCGCTGCCCGAGACCCCCGACCCCCGGGACATCCTGCTGATCCGCCGGGGCTCCGGCGGCGAGGGGGAATGGCTGGAGCGGGGCGACGAGGTGCCGCCCGGGCATGTGATCGCCGCCGCCCGCGAACTGAGGTGCAGCCCGCACACCGCCGCCAAGCGCCTGGTCGAGCTGGGCTTCCGGCTGCCGTACACCCCGGATCCGGAGGACGAGCGGATCATCGGGGACGGGCGCGCGGCCGTCGGGCACATCCTCGACGTCGGCAAGGAGCTGGACCGCACACCGTCGGACATCGTCGCCCGCCTGGCGGAGCTGGGACACCGCGTCCCGAGCGGCGTACCGGACACCCCGAAGGGGGACGACTGGGTCATCCTCAGCGAACGACTCGACGGCATGAGCCCCTGGCTGGCCACGAACTACACGGTCGGGGTACAGCCCCGGCACGTCCTGCGCGCGGCCCTGGCCACCGGGCGGAGCCCCGCGGACATCGCCGCACGGCTGGCCGGGATGGGCCACTGGATGCCCGAACACGTGAGGCTGCCGGAGATCGCGGACGAGGCGGACGTCAGACTGCTGGCGACGCTCGACCCGGACCGCTCGCTCCTGGACGACGTCCTCCTCGAAAACGTCCTGCGCTGCGCGAGCCTGACGGGCCGTACCCCGGCGGACGTCGCGGCGCGGCTGAAGGAGTTCGGCTACCGGCTGCCCGACGAGGTGGAGTACCCGGAGATACGGGGCTCGGCCGCGGCCTGACGGGGCTCCGGGGCCGGGGCGGCGGTGGCCTTCGGCGGGCCTTCGGCAGTCCGTGCCCAGGACGAACTGAGTAGGCGTACCGATGCCGGGCCGCCCCCGGCGGCGTGATCCTTGGGATACGGGAGATCCGGAGCGATCTCCGCCGAGATGAGGAGAGGCGCCATGACCATGGCATTCCAGGGACCGGCCCACTACGAGCGCGGACGCATCGCCCGGTGGATCGGCGGCGGCTACGCCGCGATCGTCGTGGGGCTCGCCCTCTGGATCGGGGCGCTCGTCCTGTTCGACGACCCCGGGTTCGCGGGTGTCTGGCTCATCGGGGCGACGCTGCCCATCTCCGTCCCGTTGTCCGTGGTGCCGCTCCCGGACGCGGTCCACCTCCCGCTCCTGACGGTGGGGGGCCTCGCCCAGGCGTGGGCGCTGTGGCGGGTGCTGCGGGGGAAGCGGGTGGGCTGAGACCGGGGAGGCAGCACCACCGCCGGGTTCCGGGGCTCCGGGGCTCCGTGAGGATTGACGGGCCGGGGGCGGTGGGCCCTCAGGCCGCGCCCGCCCCGTACCGCCAGAAGTCCCGCATCAGGTCGGGCGGGGTCGGGCCGGTCATGGCCACCTGGCTGAGCAGGATCGTCACCGCGCCGGTGGACGGGGTGAGGTGGGTGGCCGTTCCCGTGCCGCCGACCCAGCCGTAGCGGCCCCGTACGTTCCAGGGCGAGGACTCCACGACGTCCACCGAGCCGCCGAAACCCCACCCCTGCCCCTCCGTGAACAGCCCGCTCGCCTCGCGCTGCGCCGGGGTGAGGTGGTCGGTGGTCATCTGCGCGACCGACGCGGGTGTCAGCAGCGTACGGTCGCCCGCGCGGCCCTCGGCGAGCAGCATCCGCGCGAAGGCGTGCAGGTCGTCGGCGGTCGACACCAGCCCGCCCGCGCCGGACGGGAACTGCGGCGGACGGCTCCACTGCCCGTCCGGGGCGTCGACCAGGTCGAGGCCCCTGCCGGGGCCGCTGTCCCCGTCCCGCTTGTAGTAGCTGGTGAAGCGGTCGAGTTTCGCGGCCGGCACGGCGAAACCGGTGTCCTTCATGGCGAGCGGTTCGAACACCCGCTCCGCCAGGAACTCCGGCAGCGGACGGCCCGCGACCCGGGCGATCAGCACCCCCTGGATATCGGAGCAGGTGTTGTAGAGCCACACCTGGCCCGGCTGGTGCAGCAGCGGGATCCGGGACAGCCGCTCCATCCATGTGTCGGGCGCCATCGTGTGCAGCGGCTCCGGCGTCCCCTGGGTCAGCTCCTCGAAGAGCAGCTTGACCGCGGGGAGCGAGAAGTCGGAGGGGAAGCCCCACCCGGCGCGGAAGGTGAGCAGGTCGAAGACGGTGATCGGCGCCGTGGCCGGAACCACGTCGTCCACCGGACTCCCGGGCGTACGGACGACACGCGGCGCGGCCAGCTCCGGCAGCCACGCCGCGACCGGGTCGTGCAGCCCGATCAGCCCGTCCTCGATCAGCATCAGGAGCGCGGCGGCGGTGATGGGCTTGGTGACCGAGGCGATACGGAAGATCGAGTCGCGGGCCATCGGGGCGCCCCCGGCCGTATCGACGGAACCGACCGCCGCCACCTCCGGCTCCCGCCCGTCACCGTGCGCCACGAGGCCCACGACCCCGGGGACGGATCCGCTGTTGACATGGGCGTCCAGGACATCGCTCAGACTCTTACTCGTGTCGTTCATGCGTCCACCTTCTCCAGGGTGTGGTGGGAAGGCAGACCTCCGACACGGCCCGAAATCATCGGATCCGGCGCGAACGGGAGATCAGGGGGATTCCAGGGCCGCCGCGATCACCGCGTCCGGGTTGTCCCGGTACACGGCGTGCCCCGCCCCCTTCACCACCGACCAGCGGAAACCGGTGCCTGCTTCCTCGATACGGCGCCCCTGCCCGGCGCTGAAGACCGCCCCCCGGTCCGGATCGGCGGCGAGCACGGTGACAGGGTGCGGATACTCGGCCAGCGCCTGCTCGTACGACCAGGGAGCGTTGCCCCGCAGCACCGACTCGACCACGTACGTCGACGTCCGGCGCGCGGCCTGCGCCTTCAGGAACGCGTCCTCGGGGTGCCAGTCCGGGTTCTCCCTGAGCATCGCCTCAGGGTCGGTGTTCCGCACCTCCTCGGAGAGCGCCCCGACAAAGCCCTCGACCGCCTCCTCGGGTACGGCGATCACGGGGTCGAGCAGCAGCAGCCGGTCCGCCCAGTCGGGCGCGGCGCTCACGGTGGCGGTGGCGACCATTCCGCCCAGCGAGTGCCCGATGACGAGATCCCACGCGGCGGGTCCCGCCGGGCCGGCGGGCGGCCGGAGCGACAGTACGTCGGCCACGAACCCGCCGATGTCGTAGCGCCGGGTCCGTGGCGCGAGCCCATGCCCCCGGAGGTCAGGGGCGGTGACCGACCAGCCCGCACGGGCCAGCTCGTCCGCCACGTACCACCAGCAGGCTGCCGCCGACGTCAGACCGTGGAGCAACAGGGCGCGCCGGGGCGCGTCCTGCCGACCCCAGTGCAGGACGGGCAATTGAACAGGTGTGTGATCCATCGCGCCATCGAAGCACGGTTCAGAGCGCGGAGGGCTTCACTTCCCCGGAGATCGGCAGCCCGAGCCGCGCCACGGCCTGGGCGACGAGGCGGGACATCTGGGTGGCGCCGTTCTGCTGGAAGTGGGTGTCGTCGGAGACGCCGTTCGGGAAGTTCGGGTACTGCCCCGGGCTGAGCCACAGGAAGACCTTCTTGGACGCCTCGATGCCGACGCCGTTCAGGTGGACACGGCTCAGCTCCGACAGATCGACCAGCGGCGCCCCCTCCTCGGCGGCCACGGCCTTGGCGGCGTTCACGTACTGGGGGAACGACACGTTGAACTGCCCGGTGGACGCGTTGTACGAGCGCCGCGACACCGGAGTCACCACGACCGGGGTCGCCCCTCGGGCACGGGTGGCCCGGATGTAGTCGTTGCGCAGATATTCCTTGTAGTCGGCGGGCGACGTGTAGCGCTCGGCGTTGCCGACGGTCGCGTCGTTGTGGCCGAACTGTACGAAGAGGTAGTCGCCCGCCTTGATCACCTGATGGATCGCGGCGAGCCGCCCCTGCTCGATGAACGACCGCGAACTCCGCCCGCCGATGGCCCGGTTGGCGACAGTGATGTTGGACGAGAAGAACGCGGGCAGCGTCTGCCCCCAGCCGGCCTGCGGGTAGTAGCCGGAGTTGTACGTCTGCGCGGTGGAGTCACTGGCGATGTAGAGCGTGCCGGTGGCCGCACTTCTCGCCGACGCGGTGCCGGGCAGCCCGAGCGCGGTGGCGGCTCCGGCCCCGAGCGCGGCGGTGGTACCGAGGAGAAAGCGCCTGCGGTCGGTGACAAAGGGGTGGGAGCGGGGCGTGGTGGGGGACATCCGGGACTCCTGACGGGGTGGGGGTGCTGCCTGGGGTGGTGCCGTCGTCAGTCGGATGTCGCCGCCGGGCGCGGAAAGGTTGGCGGGCGGTGAGGAGTTGGCGTCCGCGGAAAGGTCGGCGGGCCGTGCAAGGCCGGCGTCCGGGGAAAGGTCGGCGGGTGGTGAAGGGGCGGCAGGCCGTGAAGGGGCGCGGGGTCATTCCTCCGCGTCGCGGACCAGGAGTGCGATCTGCACCCGGTTCTCGACGGCCAGCTTGGTGAACAGGTTGCCGGTGTGCGACTTGACGGTGGCGACGCTGATCCGCAGCTTCCGGGCGATCTCGGGGTTGCCCAGTCCGTCCGCGATGGACCGCGCGGTTTCGTACTCCCGTTCGGTCAGTTCGGACAGCTTCTTCCGGGCGGCCTCGCGGGACGAGCCGCGGGCGTGGGGCGACCGCGGACCGGTGGCCGCGGCGATCACCCGGGCCGTGGCCGTCGGGGACAGCACGGGGTTGCCGTCCGCGACGCTTCGCACCGCGTCGAGGATCCGCCGCGGCGGGGTGTCCTTGAGGACGAACCCGAGGGCGCCGGCCTCCAGCGCGCCGAGCACCAGATCGTCGGAGTCGAAGGTGGTCAGCATGAGCACCCGGGGCGGTGCCGGCCGGGTGAGGATCTCCCGGGTCGCGCTGAGACCGTCACGGCCGGGCATCCGTACGTCCATCAGCACGACGTCCGGCCGCTGTTCGTCCGCCACGGCGATCGCGGCGTCCCCGTCCGCCGCCTCCGCGACGACGGTCAGGTCCGGTTCGCCGTCGACGATGAGCCGCAGCGCCAGGCGGACGAGTTGGTCGTCGTCGGCGATGACGACCCGCACCGGTTTCCGCTCGCCGTCCACTCAGGCTCCCCTCTCGTGGGTGGGGCCCGGCCAGGGCAGTTGTGCGCTGAGCACGTATCCGTGGTCGGACGTGGGGTGATGGGCGAGCTGCCCGCCCGCGAGGCCGACCCGTTCGGCGAGACCGAGCAGGCCGAATCCCGACGTCGGCGGCCGCGCGTGCCCCGCGGTGGCCGAGGCCGTGGTGGCCGGGGAATTGCGGACACGGACCTCCACCCTGTCGCCCGCCGTTCCTTCGACAGTGATGTGCACGGGGGCGCCCGGGGCGTGTTTGGCGGCGTTGGTCAGCCCTTCCTGGACGATCCGGTAGCAGGTCCGTCCCACGACGTCGGACGGCTCTCCCGGTACGACGGTGGTGAGCGTGACGTCCAGGCCGGACGCGCGGGCCTCGGCCGCGAGTTCGGGGATCCGGTCGAGGGAGGGCTGCGGTGGTTCCGGGCGGTCCGGGGCGGCCCGGAGCACACCGAGAACGTCCCGCAGCTCTTCCAGGGCGTGCTGGGAACCGTCGGCGATACCGCGGACCAGCACGCGGTTCTCCTCGGCCGTGAGGTCGTCGCCGCGGTGGTCCAGCACTCCGGCCTGCATGGCGACCAGAGAGATCCGGTGCGCGAGCACGTCGTGCATCTCGCGGGCGATCCGGTTCCGTTCCCGGGCCCGCGCCTGCGCCGCGCGTGCCGTCTGTTCCCGTTCCGCGCTCTCCGCCCGGTCCCGCAGCGACCGCACTTCGGCCCGGCGCGCGCCGACGGCCATGCCCACGGCCGCTGCGATGCCCGCGGTCAGCGCCGAGAACATGAGCAGGGCCCACCACGAGCCGGGCGGGGTCTCGACCGGGTAGAGCGCGGCGGCGAACTGCGGCGCGGTCACGTAGGCCAGTCCGACGACGCCGATCTCCAACGGGCGGCGACGGGTGGAGAGCGAGCACAGCGCCACGAGCAGGGCGCCGGTGGCCAGTGCCGACATGGACGAGGCGACCGCGACCGTCATGGCGACGGCGAGCGGGAACCGCCGCCTCCACAGAAGCGCCGTCAGGCAGCCGAGCGCCACCAGCGGATCACCGGTGAGGAGCCAGGAGTTCGACTCGCCCGTCTGCCGGTACAGCAGCACACCGGTGGGGAGCCAGACGGCCACGCCCACCGCCGTGGCCGCCGCCAGCCGCCAGCCCTGCTCCCACCACCCGAGCCGTGGCGCACCGTCCCTGTTCACGGGGCCAGTATCGCGAAACGGGGGTGGCCGGTGCGCCGGACCAAGGGCTGTGGTGCCCTGACCAAAGTCGCGTCATCGCCTCGACCGTGGTCGATGCCGGTCCGAGCCGCTGGGCTGATGTGCCGGCCGCGCCGCGCGGACAGACTCGTTCACGTGCCGAGGCAACCGAACACAAGACGAAGAGCCGTCGCGTTCGTCGTCATGGCGTCCGGTGGCCGGCTCGGGGCACGCACCCGCCGGGAAACGGGTCCCGGGCGGTCCGGTCCCGGGCGGGCCCGGCGGGTGCCCAGGGCCGGTGACCCCGGGGGAAGCCACGGCCGGGAAACCGCCTGACGGCATCCCGGACTACGGGCCCGCGTCCACTGCAGGTGCGTCGGCGCGCCGCGCGGGGAGGACTTCGCCGCGCACGCGCTCGGTCCGCCCCGCCCTCGGCCTCCGTAACTCCGCCCGGACCGATGCACCGGCCCGCAGGAACGGCCGGTCACCGGGCCGTCCCGCGCCCGCCCGTACCGGCGCCCCCGTGCGCCCTTCAGGAGGAGACCAGATGAACAGAACCCTGTCCCTCGCCCTCGCCGCCCTCACGGTGGCGGCGACCGCGATCCCGGGAGTGTCCGTGGCGGCGACGCCGGACACCGTACGGTGGGGCCCGTGCCCGGAGGGTGTCGCCGCGCCCCGCCTTGAGTGCTCGACGCTCGAAGTCCCGCTGGACTACCGGGTTCCCGATGGCCGGCGGATAGAGATCGCGATCTCCCGGCTGGCGAGCGAGAAACCGGCCCAGCGCCGAGGCGTACTGCTGACCAATCCCGGCGGCCCCGGCGGCGCGGGGCTCGACTACCCGGCCATTCTCGCCGGCTCGGGGCTGCCGCAGGAGGTGCTGGACGCCTACGACGTGATCGGCTTCGACCCGCGTGGCGTCGGCCGCAGCGCGCCGGTGACCTGCGATATGACGCCGGAGCAGCAGGCACGGGGCTACGCCCGGTACGCGCACACCGAAGCCGATGTGGCACGGGAGGTGGGGCCCGCCCGGACCGTCGCCGAACAGTGCTCCACGTCGCGGACGGCGGGGATGCTGCCGTACACCACCACCCCGAACACCGCGCGCGACATGGACCGGATCCGGGCGGCACTGGGCGAGCCGAAGCTCTCGTACCTCGGTCACTCCTACGGCACCTACCTCGGCGCGGTGTACACGACGATGTTCCCCGGGCGCGGCGACCGGATCGTGCTCGACAGCAACCTGGGTCCCGGCGGTTACGACGTCACGGCCATGCGGATGTTCGCCCGTGGGCTGGAGGACCGGTTCCCGGACTTCGCGGCGTTCGCGGCCGCCCGTCCCGAGTACGGTCTGGGCACCACACCGGAGCAGGTGACCACGGAGTTCTTCGATCTCGTGGAGCGGTTGGACGAGAGGCCGGTCCAGGGCACCGACGGAACGGCGTTCCGTTGGACCGCGTTCCAGTTCCTCTACAGCGACGCGACCATGCCCCTGCTGGCCGCCACCTGGCAGGCGCTCGACAACGACCGGCCGCTGCCGCCCCCACTGCCGTTGCCGGAGAACCTGGAGAACAGCCTGGCCTCCCGCCACTACGTGGTCTGCGGTGATTCCCGTTGGCCGGGGACGGTCCGGGAGTATCGGAAGAACGTCGCGATCGACCGGGTGCGCTACCCCATGCTGGGCGGGTCCACGGCCAGCGTGAATCCGTGCGCGTTCTGGCCGACCGAGCGGGTCGAGGCGCCCGTACGCATCGGTGACCGGGGCCCGTCGAACGTGCTCATGGTGCAGAACGAACGCGACCCGGGGACGCCGCTGGCCGGAGCCCTGGAGCTGCGGCGGGCGTTCGGCAAGCGGGCCACGATGGTGACGGCCGACCAAGGAGGACACGGGGTCTATCCGTTCGGCGCCAACACGTGCGCGAACGACGCGGCGACGGCGTTCCTGACCGCCGGGCAGCGCCCGTCGAAGGACCTCGCCTGCGCGGCGGAGCCGAGCGAGTAGCGGGAGGGGAGCGGATCCGTGTTCACGGAGTGGCGGCGGCGTCGGTGCGGTCAGTCGGCCGCGTACGGGGTGAAGGCGGCCCAGGCGGCGGGGGCGAGGGTGAGGATCGGGCCGGTGGGGTTCTTGGAGTCGCGGATGTGGACGGCGGACTCTTCTCCACGGGGGGAGTGCTTGGGCCGTTGGTAGGCGACTTCGAGGCAGGCGCCGCCTTCGTCGGTGCTGTAGCTCGACTTGAACCACTCAAGTGTGGTGTTCATTGCTCTCCCAGGAGACGGTCCAACAGGCCCTTGGACTCCTCGGGGGTAAGGGCCTGTGATCGCAGCATCGCATATTTGCGAGCCATGACCGACACCTCGTCGGGGTCGGCGACCCAGTGACTTCCACGGTGGGATTCAGCGTAGGCGAGCTGGTGGTGATCGGGGGTTTCCAGCACGAAGAACGGGCCACTGATTCCAGCGTGTCCGCTCCGGTTCAGCGGAAGGATCTGGATGGACACTTCAGGCAGTTCGGCGCAAGCGCGCAGGTGTTCCAATTGGGCGCGGTGGACCTCTGGGCCTCCGAGGGGAAAGGAGAGAACCGGCTCCCAGATGACGAAGCTGACCGTGGGCCCGTCCTTGCAATGCAGGACATCCTGGCGCTCCATGCGGGCTTTGGTCTTGGTTGCGATCTCCTCCTCGCCGAACGCGGGTACGCGGCTACGGAAGACCGCCTGTGCGCAGGTCCTGGTCTGGAGCAGGCCGGGCACCACCTGGTTCTCGTACGACGAGATGGCGATCGCCTCTTGCTCATGGTCCACGTACTGCTCGGCCCACAGGGGGAACTGATCGTTCTCCGGCAAGTTGGCAAGCCCGGCCGACAACGCACCTTTGGTGTCGAGTAGTTCATCAAGTTTCTCTGCGATGTCCGGCTTGAGCGCTCGCCTCCCGGCCTCGATCGAACGAATGGTCTCCTCATCGAGGTTGGCGAGTGCGGCGAGTGCCCTCTGCGTGTATCCCGCAGCCTTGCGGAACACCGCCAACTGGGCGCCGAGCATCTTCATCGCGGACGCGTTCTTCTTCGAGCGGCTCCTGGGATTCATGTCATTCAGCTCTCCACTAAGACCGGTACTTGATCCTCGGCGACCGGTACGCGCAATTGGTACCGGGCCACGCACTGTTCCAGCGTAGTCACACTCTGCGACGGTCGGTTCGTGAATGAAACAACTCGCCATTGCGTGATGAGAGAGCGGTTCTTCCGCCGTGACCGACGGTCCATCCCCGCCGCCAGGGGGTTCACCCGCTGGGCCCTGACGGATTGGGCCCTGACCGAGGGATTCCCGTTCGAGGACGTATTGCTCTGCGTGAGCGAACTTTCAACCAACGCCCTGCTGCACGGCGTTCCGCCCGGCCGGGGGTTCCGGCTCTTCCTGCGGTACGACGGCGACGTACTCCGTGTCGAGGTGCACGACAGCGGGCCCGGAGCGCCGGAGATCGCGGATGCGGAGGATGTCGAGGACGGGGAGGGTGGGCGCGGGCTGCTGCTCGTGGCGGCGGTCGCGGATCGGTGGGGGGTGAGTGATCGGCGGCCCGGGAAGGTCGTGTGGTGCGAGTTCGCCGTACGACGGGAGGCCGTTCGCGAAGCGGCGGATGGCGCGATGCCCCCCGCGCTCCGCAAGCGGGCCGAGGGCTGGGGTGAGCTGCTGCCCTCGGACTGAGCGCGCGGTGACCCCGTGACCGTCACGCCGGGTGTGCTGTCCAGTGGTGAGTTGGGCGCCGTAGCCCGCCCCCTCCCTGGTTCGATGATCGCGGCGCAGGGGTGTGCGTCAAGGGCGCTCCTTTGTCGCGTCGGCTTCGCCGATGTCGCTGCGCTCCACCCTTGACCCACACCCCTGCGCCGCTGGAAAAGGCGTGGGGAGGGGGCGGGGGGGAGGGGTCCCCTGGGAAACACCGATGTCCCTGGGGTCCGTTCCAGGCTTGCGGGTGGGTTCGCCCTGCGGGGCGCGCGGTAGTGGAGTGGGGCGGTGGCGCGTTTCGTCAAGCGTCCGTCGACCGGTCGTGTGCTGGGCTTCATGCCCCGCTGGTCACTCGCCGTGGGTGGGAGGGGTCGGGTGGAGTCGGGGCCCATGTGACGTGCGGGGCGGGAGTGGTGCGCAACAGGGATCTGTGTGCCGGGAGTCCCGCATAGGTGCGCTGGCTGCGCGCAGTCACGGAACGATGGAGCCAACCCCTCAATCAGCCGGGGCAAACTGGGGCATAGCGCATGCTTTTTGGGTGGGGAAGCGCCCTATCGGCCTCCCAGCACCGCACCCTGCCCCGGCACCGCATCCTGCCCCGGCCCCCCACCACCCCGACTCCATCAAGGCACCCGGCTGCGTCAAGTCGCCCCACTCCACGCCCCATTCACCACCGCCCCCACCCACGGCGAGTGACCGGCGGGGCATGAAGCCCAGCGCACGACCGGTCGGCGGACGCTTGACGAAACGCGTCACCGCCCCACTCCACGACTGCGCGCCCCGCAGGGCGAGCCGGCCCGCAAGCCTGGGACCGACCCCAGCGACAAGCAATGCTCCCCAGGGGACCCCTCCCCCCCCGCCCCCTCCCCACGCCTTTTCCAGCGGTGGAGGGGTGTGGGTCAAGGGTGGAGCGCAGCGACATCGGCGAAGCCGACGCGACGTAGGAGCGCCCTTGACGCGCACCCCGGAGCCGCGATCATCGGACCAGGGAGGGGGCGGACCGCCCGCCACCACGCACCACCGGCCCACCCCGACAGGCCGGCCCGAACCCGCACCCGCACCCCCACCCGCGCTGCTCTTCCCGCGCCGCCGCCCTCGGGTCGGGGTTCGGGCTCACGGTCGTCCCGTGGCCATCGTGCCGGGTGGGTCGTTGCGGAGGTCGAGCCGGAGCGGCCTGACGGGGCGGACGCTCCTCGGCTGTGTGCCGTCCGGCTCGTCAGGCCAGGTGTGGCGCGGGCCCCGGGTGTCGATGTTTCCCGGGGATCCCGGCGGGACGCGGTCCGTCGTGCGTCGGGGTGGGGGCGGTTGAGGGTGCCCGGGGCCTCCTCGAAGCAATTACTTGGCTAGCCACATAATCGGTGTTACTTTTATGTGGCTGGCCACGGAAATTGGTCGGCGCGGCATCCCGCTTGAGGACACTTGAGGAGACCACGTCATGAAGGCCATTGTTTTCGACGCGTTCGGCGGCACCGAGGTCCTGCACGAGGCCGAGATCGACGTCCCCCAGCCCGGCCCCGGCCAGGTCCGTGTGCGGATCCAGGCGGTCGGCGTCAACCCGGTGGACGGCAAGATCCGCTCCGGCGGCATGGAGGCCATCTTCCCCACCACGCTGCCCGCCGTGCCCGGTGGGGAGATCGCCGGTGTGGTCGACGCCGTCGGCGAGGACGTCGACCACCTGAAGGTTGGGGACGAGGTCCTGGGCTGGTCCGACACCGGCTCCTACGCCCAGTACGCCCTGGCACCCGCGGCCGTCCTCGCGCCCAAGCCGGCCGGCCTGACGTGGACGCACGCCGCCGCCCTGCCCGTGGCGACTGACGGTGCCGAACGCGTGCTGGACCTGCTCGACGTCACCTCGGGCGAGACGCTGCTGATCCACGGGGCGTCCGGCGCGCTCGGCACCATCGCCGTCCAGCTCGCCGTCGCCCGCGGCGCCCGCGTCATCGGCACTGCCGGACCGGCCAACCAGGAGTACGTCACCTCGCTCGGCGCGACCGCGCTGGTCTACGGGGACAACCTGGTCCAGCGGGTCCGCGAGCTCGCCCCCGGCGGGGTGGACGCCGTCTTCGACGCCGCGGGCAAGGGCGCGCTGGAGGACTCCATCACCCTGCGCGGCGGCACCGACCGGATCGTCACCACCGCCGACTTCCGCGCCCGCGAACTCGGCGTCGTCTTCGCCGAGGGCCCGCAGCGCCGCTCCGCCGCGCGGCTGGCCGAACTGGCCCAGCAGGCCGCCGACGGCACCCTGGTGACCACGATCAGCGCCACCTACCCGCTCGCGGAAGCCGCGAAGGCGCAGCAGGCCAGCGACGGCGGCCACAACCGAGGCAAAATCGTCCTCACCGTCAACTGACCGATCACCCCACTCTTGTGACCAGGGAGCAGCAATGCCCGACACCACCTCATCGGAGCTGCCTGAGGTGCCGAACGCGGCGCGCGACGGGCGACTGAGCTACGCCATCTTCCAGCTCGCCCGCGCCCACCGCGGCCACGCCGCCGCCATGCTGCGCGCCCTGAACCTGCACCCGGGACAGGAACTGCTGCTGATGCAGCTCTTCGACCGCGACGGCCGGACACAGGCGGAACTTCTGGAGCGTGCCGGCCTCGACCACTCCACCGTCTCCAAGTCGCTGCGCCGCATGCAGGAGGCCGGACTGCTCACCCGGGAGCCCGCTGCCCACGACCGGCGGGTCATGGTGGTCAGCCTCACCGATGCGGGCCGCGCCCTGGAGGAGCCCATCGCCGACATGTGGCGCGCCCTGGAGCGGATTTCCGTACGCGATCTGACCCTTGACCAGGTCGAGATGTTCACCACGTGTGCGCACACCATCGAGAAGTCGGTCAGGGACCACGGTCGGCAGGCACCTGCCGGGTAGGGGTTCGTTCACCCGGCCGGCGTACACAGCAGCCCGGTGCGACGGGGGCGGGCGCAATGTGGGGCCATGGGGCGACGCAGGGTGGACCGGGTCAGGGTGGCGGCAGCGCTCTGTCTGCCGGGGCTCCTCCTCGTGACGTGCGACGCCCCCGACCGCGATCGGTCGGCCCCGGCCCGTCGTGAAGCGCGCGCCCGTCCGGAGGGGGCGCCGAGGCCGCCCGTGGTGGAGCGGCGGGCGTGGCGGGCGGACGAGGGGGCCGTACGGGAGGAGCCGCTGTACACCGGGCCCGTACAGGCTGTGTTCGTGCACCACACGCTGCACTCCAACAACTACGACTGCGCGACCGACGTGCCCGCCATGCTGCTGTCGATGGAGCGGCACCACATCAACGGCATGGGGTGGGACGACCTCGGCTACAACTTCGTCGTGGACCGTTGCGGAACGATCTACGAGGGGCGCGCGGGCGGCGTCGACCGGGCGGTCAAGGGGGCACACACGAAGGGCTTCAACGAGCGCAGCGTCGGTATCGCCGCCCTCGGCCACTTCGAGAAGGGCGAGCGGGTCCCGGCGCGCATGCTCCGGGCCATGGCGGCGGTGGCGGCCTGGAAACTGGGGCCCGGGGCCGACCCGAAGGGGCGGACACGGCTGGTCTCCAGCAGCGACGGCAGCCGGTATCCGGAGGGCACGCCGGTGGAGCTGAGCGTGATCTCGGGCCACCGCGACGAGTACGACACCACCTGCCCCGGCGACGCGCTGTACGACGCGCTGCCCCGCCTGCGCGAGGAGACGGCCCGCCTGCGGCACGGGCCCGGTCCCGCGGTCGGCGGTCCGGTGGGCGGCGGTCCGGTCGGGTCAGGGGTGCGGGGGCAGGGTGTGCTCGGGGGCGTCGAGCCAGAGGTGCTGTCCGGCGGGGGTGACGGTGAGCCCGTACCGCGTACGGACCGGTGAGCCGGCCCGCTGCCACCAGGCGTACGCGGCCTCCACCTCGCTCCAGAGTGCGCGGGGGCCGTGCTGGTGGAGGGGATGGGTGTCCGCGCCCGGGGTGTGGTCGACGCTCGCCCAGGAGCCGGTGGAGTGGTCGGCCAGCCAGAGGGTGAACTCGCCGCCGGGGCCGTGGCCGACGCTGTAGCGGCAGTCGGGGACGAGGAGACCGGCGGTGAAGGCGGCGTCCTCGTCGCCGAAGACGGAGCGGGGGTCGAGGCCGGTGGTCGCGCGCTTCGGCGTGGTCGCGGGGGGCCGTGTCCGTACGGTGGCCATCACGTCGCGGTGGGGCGTCTCGCCCCGGTTCCACATGAACGCGGAGTCACCGACGACCGGGCCGCTCGCGGTGCCGTCCCCGGCCCGGGTGAGACGCAGGAGCACGCCGTTGTAGAGGCCCGTTCCCCACGGCAGCACGATGACCCCGCCGGGGACGGTCTGCTCGACCAGGGCGTACGGCACCGTATGAAGGGCGCAGGTGACGATCGTACGGTCGTACGGCGCGTGCGCGGGGCTGCCCAGGGTGCCGTCGCCGGTGACGACGGTGGGCGCGTATCCGGTGCTCTTCAGGTTCGCCCGCGCCGCGTCGGCGATACGGGGATCCACCTCCACGGAGACCACGTGGCGGTCGCCGAGCCGCTCGGAGAGGAGCGCGGCGTTGTAGCCGGTGCCCGTGCCGATCTCCAGCACGCTCATGCCGTCGGCGACGTCGAGGGTGTCGAGCATGAGCGCGACGACCCGCGGCATGCTCGCGGAACTGCACGGGACGCGCGCCGTCTCGCCGCCGTCCGCTGCGGCGTGGACGTCCTCGACGTGGGTGACGAGAGCCTGGTCGTCGTAGGCGAGGGCGCCCCACCGGGCGGGCTCGGCGGTGCGGTCGACCGGGTGGTAGCCGTCGTCGCCGCGGATCCAGACGCGGTCGGGGAGGAACCGTGCCCGGTCGACCCGGGCGAAGGCGTCACGCCACGCGGGCGTGAGGTGCCCCGCTCGGGTCAACTGGTCGGCGAGGGGCGCCGCAGAGTCTTCTCCGCTCACCGCTTCGGTGTCTCCGGACGCTTCGGGTCGGGCGGAGGGATGGGCCTGTCGGGCTTGTGGCCGTCGCTCTCCGCCGTGTCAGGTTTGCCGCCGTGATTACCGGCCATCCGGGGCCTCCTTCACACATCTGATCACTATGAGTGACTGAGCGTATCGGAGAGTGCCGGTGCGGAAAAGGGGCCGTTGCCGGTCGGTGGTTGCGTACGGTGGCGAAGAGGGGGCGCGCGAGCGGCTCTGCGGCCACGCCGACGTTGAGCGTCGCGGTGCCGCACCGGCCCGATCTGCTTCGTCGCCCACGGCGGGACGCGCGGCCCCCTCGGGTCGGGCCGCCCGCGGGCCGTCAGGCCGCCCGCAGGCCGCCGTCGACCGCCAGGACCTCCCCGGTGACGTAGGAGGCGCGGTCGCTGAGGAGCCAGGCGGCTGCCTCGGCGATCTCGGCGGGGTCGGCCGCGCGGCGCAGCGGGGTGTGCGCGCTCACCTGGTCGATGACGCCCGGCGTCTCCGCGTCCCAGGCGTGGAGCATGTCGGTGAGCGTGCCGCCGGGGGCGACGGCGTTGACGCGGATGCCTTCCGGGCCGTACGTCACGGCGGCCGACTCGGTGAGGCTGTTCACCGCTCGCTTCATCGCGCCGTAGGCGGGCAGCACGGGGTTGCCCCTCCAACTGCCGACGGACGAGACGTTGACGATGGCGCCCGTGCCGGCCGTGGCCCGGATCGCGGACACCTCGGCGACCAGAGCCTGCCAGACGCCCTTGAGGTTCACGCCGTAAAGGGCGTCGAACTCCGCCTCCTCGGTCAGGTCCATCGGGCCGGGGTGCTGGCCGATCGCCCCGTTGTTGAACGCGACGTCGAGGCGGCCGTACAGGTCCACGGTGCGGTCGACGGCGGCCCGTACGCTCGCCGCGTCGGCCAGGTCGCACACCACGTAGTCGGCGGTGCCGCCCGATGCCCGGACCTCCTCGGTCACCGCCTTGAGCTGTGCCTCCGTACGGGCGGCGAGGAGCACCCGGGCGCCCTCCCGGGCGAACAGGCGGGCCGCGGCGGCGCCGATGCCGCGGCCGGCGCCGGTGAGGAAGGCGACCTTGCCGGCCAGCAGGCCCTGCGCGGTGGAGCCGGGGGAAGCGGATGCGGGGGTGGGAGTGGGGGTGGGGGTGGGGGGCTGTGTGTTGTGGTCCATGTCGGCAAGCCTGCGACCGCGGGCGGGGCGTATCCAGGCATCGGCGGTACCTGGATGGGGCCCCCGGCGCCGCGCACACTGGAGGTATGGACCGACACGAACTGGCCGGATTTCTCCGCAGCAGGCGCGAGCGGATCGCCCCTGGTGACGTGGGGCTGCCCGCCGGTCCGCGCCGCCGTACCCCGGGGCTGCGCCGGGAGGAGGTGGCCCAGCTCGCGTACATCTCGACCGAGTACTACACGCGCCTGGAGCAGGCCAGGGCCCCGCGCCCGTCGGGCGAGGTGCTCGCCGGGGTGGCCCGGGCCCTGCGCCTGACGGACGCCGAGCGCGACCACCTCCACCACCTCGCCGGCGCCCCGCCCGCCCCGCCGTCCGGGCCCTCGCGCGAGGTGCGGCAGAGCATCCTCGACCTCTTGCAGCGGTTGCCGCAGGCCGCCGGGATGGTCCTGTCCGCGACGCAGGAAGTGCTCGCCTGGAACGACCTGGCCGCCGCGCTCGTCGCGGACTTCTCCGCGCTGTCCCGGCCGGAGCGCAACCTCCTGCGCTGGGCCTTCCTGGAACCGCACAGGGGGCAGCGGCTGCTCCAGGTCCCGGCGGACGCGGAGACGTTCGCCCACTCCGCCGCCCGGCACCTGCGTGCCGTGGCCGCGCGCTATCCCGACGACCCCGAGGTGGCCGCGCTGGTGGGCGACCTGCTCTCCGGCAGTGCGGAGTTCGCCCGGCTGTGGAACGCCCACGAGGTACGTACCGAGCCCGCCCTGACCAAGACCATCACCCACCCGCTGATCGGCCCCATCACCGTCAACTGCGACGTCCTCGACATCGCCGACCGGGACCAGCAGGTCGTGATCTACACGGCCGAACCCGGCACCCCGGCGCAGGAGCAGCTACGGCTCCTGTCGGTGATCGGCACACAGCGCATGGACGTGCCGGGCTGACCGGGGAAAGCCGAGCGCGATCCCTCAGAGGCGCTCGGGCGCCTGGATGCCCAGCAGGGCCAGGCCCCGCTTCAGCGTGCGGGCGGTGACCGCGCAGAGGAAGAGGCGGTTCTCCACCAGCTCGCGCGGGTTGTCGTCGCTCAGGACGTGGCACTGGTCGTAGAACGTCGTGAACAGCGACGAGAGCTGGTACAGGTACGCGGCCAGCTTGTGCGGCTCGTACGACGACGCCACCTCCGCCAGGACCTCGCCGAACTGGTCCACATGCAGCCCGAGCGCCCGCTCCGCCGGGGCCAGGGACAGCTCCGGGTGGGCCAGGGGGGCCGTGTCGCCCGCCTTGCGGAGGATGGAGCGGATACGGGCGTGCGCGTACTGGATGTAGACGGACGTGTCGCCGTTCAGCGAGACCATCTGGTCCAGGTCGAACTTGTAGTCACGGGCCGCCGACGTCGACAGGTCGGCGTACTTCACCGCGCCGATCCCGACCTGCTTGCCGCGCTCGGCGATCTCGTCCTCGCTCAGGTCGCGGGCCTTCTCCCGGACGACCGCCGTCGCCCGCTCGACCGCCTCGTCCAGCAGGTCCACCAGCCGTACCGTCTCGCCCTCACGGGTCTTGAACGGCTTGCCGTCCTTGCCCAGGACCGTACCGAAGGCGAGCTGGACCGCCTTGACCTCGTCGTTCAGCCAGCCGGCCCGGCGGGCCGTCTCGAAGACCATCTTGAAGTGCAGCGACTGGCGCGCGTCCACCACGTACAGCAGGGTCGACGCGTCCAGGTTGCCCACCCGGTCGCGGATCGCGGAGAGGTCGGTGGCCGCGTAGCCGTAGCCGCCGTTGGTCTTCTTGACGATCAGGGGGACCTGGTTGCCGTCCGGGCCCTTCACGTCGTCGAAGAAGACGCACAGCGCGCCCTCGGAGCGGACCGCGACGCCGGACTCCTCAAGGATCCGGCAGGTCTCCTCCAGCATGGCGTTGTAGCCGGACTCGCCGACGATGTCGCGGTCCCGGATCTCCATGTCGAGCTGGTCGAAGACCGAGAAGAAGTAGATCTTCGACTCGTCCACGAAGCGCTGCCAGAGGGCCAGCGTCTCCTTGTCCCCGGCCTGGAGGTCCACCACCCGGTCCCGGGAGCGCGCCTTGAACTCCTCGTCGGAGTCGAAGAGCGCCCGCGACGCCTTGTAGAGGCGGTTCAGGTTGGACATCGCCGTCTCGCCGTCCACCCCGGCGGCGGTGGCGTCGTGGTCCAGCTCGTGCGGGTGCTCGATCAGGTACTGGATGAGCATGCCGAACTGGGTGCCCCAGTCGCCGATGTGGTGACGCCGGACCACCCGCTCGCCCGTGAACTCCAGGATCTCGACCATCGCCGCGCCGATCACCGCCGACCGCAGATGCCCGACGTGCATCTCCTTCGCCACGTTCGGCTGCGCGTAGTCGACCACCGTCGTGCCGGACTTCTCCGCGTACGGGACGCCGAGCCGCTCGTCCGCCGCGCGGGCCGCCAGGGTCTCGATGATCGCCCGGTCCGCGACCGTGATGTTGAGGAAGCCGGGGCCCGAGACCTCGATCTCCTCGATCAGGCCGGGCGCCGTCAGCGCCGAGACGACCTGCGCCGCCAGCTCCCGGGGGTTGCCCTTGAGCTTCTTCGCCAGCGCCAGGATGCCGTTGGCCTGGTAGTCGGCCCGGTCGCTGCGTCGCAGCAACGGATCGGCGGAACCGGCCTCCGGCAGGGCAGCCGAGAGAGCGTCCGCGATGCGCTGATCGACGGTCGAGGCGAGGGAAGTGACCGGGGCCATGGGCTGGATGCCGTTCCTGTCGGGGGAGGGTGTGCCGCGGAGGGTACGAGTCCGCGAGTCCGAGGGTCCGAGAATCCGAGGGCCCGCGAGTCCGCACGTTCCGCGAGAAAGTTCCTCCCAGTATCCCATGGGGAACAAAGCCATTTTCGCTCTGTCGGTGGTACCTGGGACAATGGCGGACGCCAGGTTTGTTGGGCGTACGAGATCGTTTGAGCGTACGAGGAAAGAAGAAGGACGTGCCGATCGTGGCTCAGAGCACCGAGACCGACTGGGTCTCCCGTTTCGCGGATGATGTCATCGCCGAGGCGGAGCGACGTGCGCCTGGCACGAAACCGGTCGTCGTCGTCGCGTCCGGTCTCTCCCCCTCGGGCCCGATCCACCTGGGGAACCTCCGCGAGGTCATGACCCCGCACCTCGTCGCCGACGAGATCCGCCGGCGCGGGTACGAGGTCAGGCACCTGATCTCCTGGGACGACTACGACCGCTACCGCAAGGTCCCGGCGGGCGTTCCCGGTACGGACCCGTCCTGGGCCGAGCACATCGGCAAGCCCCTGACCTCGGTGCCCGCCCCGGCCGGGTCCGCGTACCCGAACTGGGCCGAGCACTTCAAGGCCGCGATGACCGAGGCGCTGGCCGAGCTGGGCGTCACGTACGACGGGATCAGCCAGACCGAGCAGTACACCGCCGGGGTGTACCGCGAGCAGATCCTGCACGCGATGAGGCACCGCGCGGACATCGACGCGATCCTCGACCGGTACCGGACCAAGGACAAGGGCAAGGCGTCGGCCGGAGGCCAGAAGCAGGGGCAGAAGAAGGCCGAGGAGGCCGAGCTGGAGGCCGCCGAGGGCTCCGGCGCCGCCGCCGAGGACGACGGCAGCGGCGGCTCGGCCGGGTACTTCCCCTACAAGCCGTACTGCGGCGGCTGCGGAAAGGACCTGACGACCGTCACCGCGTACGACGACGCGACGACGGAGCTGACGTACACCTGCGCGGAGTGCGGCTTCTCCGAGACGGTCGCGCTCAGCGAGTTCAACCGCGGCAAGCTGGTCTGGAAGGTCGACTGGCCGATGCGCTGGGCGTACGAAGGCGTGGTCTTCGAGCCGTCCGGCGTGGACCACTCCTCGCCCGGGTCCTCGTTCGTCGTCGGCGGGCAGATCGTGCGCGAGATCTTCGACGGGGTGCAGCCCATCGGCCCGATGTACGCCTTCGTCGGCATCTCCGGGATGGCGAAGATGTCGTCCAGCAAGGGCGGCGTACCCACTCCCGCCGACGCGCTGAAGATCATGGAGGCGCCGCTGCTGCGCTGGCTGTACGCGCGCCGCCGGCCGAACCAGTCGTTCAAGATCGCCTTCGACCAGGAGATCCAGCGGCTGTACGACGAGTGGGACGCGCTGGAGCGCAAGGTCGCCGACGGCTCCGTCCTCCCGGCCGACGCCGCCGCGTACACGCGGGCGACGACCACGGCCGCCGGAGAGCTGCCCCGCACACCGCGCCCGCTGCCGTACCGCACCCTCGCCTCGGTCGTGGACATCACGGCCGGCGCCGAGGAGCAGACCCTGCGGATCCTCAGCGAGCTGGACCCCGAGCACCCGCTGTCCTCGCTGGAGGAGGCGCGCCCCCGGCTCGACCGCGCGGAGAACTGGATCACGAGCCAGGTGCCCGCCGAGGCACGCACGATCGTGCGCGCCGAGCCCGACGAGGAACTGCTGGGCTCGCTGGACGACGAGGGGCGCGAGTCGCTGCGGCGGCTGCTCGAAGCGCTGGACAGCCACTGGTCGCTGGACGGGCTGACCACGCTCGTCTACGGCGTGCCCAAGGTGATGGCGGGCCTGGAGCCGGACGCCAAGCCCACGCCCGAGCTGAAGATCGCGCAGCGGTCGTTCTTCGCGCTGCTGTACCGGCTGCTGGTGAGCCGGGAGACCGGGCCGCGGCTGCCCACCCTGCTGCTGGCGGTCGGCGCGGACCGGGTGAGGAAGCTGCTCGGCGCCTGAGCGAGGAGCGCGGGAAGCGGATCGGATACGTGTGAGGGGGCTGCCTGTACCGGACAGGCAGCCCCCTCACACGTGATCAGGGATCAGGGATCAGGCGATGTACTCGTTGTTGTCCAGCTCCGACTGGTAGCGGGAGCCGAAGTCCTTGAGATAGGGCTTCAGCGAGTTCTCGCTCAGCGGGTTGCCGCCACGCCCCGTGATGCCGTACAGGTCCATCAAGTAGATGCCGAACTGGCGGGCGTTGGGGAAGCCGCCGTACTCGTTGACGTACTTGCGGAAGGCGCTGAAGTACGCCTCCTCACGGGTGATGTCGTCGGGCAAACCGGAGACGGGCTGGTCCTCGACCGCCTCCTCCGGCCGGGTCTGACCCTGGCCCCGGTCCTGCGGCTGGGGCTGCGGCTGCGGCTCGGCGTACTGCGACGGGGACGCCTGGCCCGGAATGCCGCCCAGGGGACGGCGGTTGCGCCCCGGCGCGGGGGCGGGGCCGCCGTCGGGGGTGCCTTCCGGGCCGGAGGGAACCATCACCGGGGTGGGCTCAAGACCCTCGACGTACGTGGGGTTGTACGCGCCCTCGTACGCGCCCTCGGGCACCTGAGGCGCCGCGAACCAGGGGCTCACCTGCGTGGGCCCGGGGCCCTGCTGCTGGGGCGGCTGCTGCGCCTGGGACTGCTGTTGGGACTGCTGCTGAGGCTGCTTCTGGAGGAGCGCGGGCGCGGCGGCCGGTATCTCCCGCTGCTGCTGGGGAAGTTGGGGCTGCTGGGGCTGCTCCAGGTCCTGCGCCTGCGCCTGTACCGGCTCCTGCCCCTGCCCCTGCTCCTGTACCGGTGCCGGCCCCGCCGGTATCTCGGCCTTGGCCTGCGGGAGTTCGGCCAGGGCCGGTGCGGGCTCAGGGGCGGGCGCGGGCGGCAGCAGCACCGGTTCGATCCCGGCCGCGGCCAGCCCCGAGGGGGCCGTGTCGGCGAGCGGAACGCCGTACTTCGCGAGCCGCAGCGGCATCAGCGCCTCGATGGGCGCCTTGCGCTTCCAGTTGCGGCCGAACCGGGCCTGGAGGCGCGACTGGTAGATGAGCCGGTCCTGTTCGAGCTTGATGACCTGCTCGTACGAGCGCAGCTCCCACAGCTTCATCCGGCGCCACAGCATGAACGTGGGGACGGGCGAGAGCAGCCAGCGCGTCAGCCGTACGCCCTCCATGTGCTTGTCGGCGGTGATGTCCGCGATCCGGCCGACCGCGTGGCGCGCCGCCTCGACCGACACGATGAACAGGAGCGGGATGACCGCGTGCATCCCGACACCGAGCGGGTCCGGCCAGGCCGCCGCGCCGTTGAAGGCGATGGTGGCGGCCGTCAGCAGCCAGGCCGACTGGCGCAGCAGCGGGAAGGGGATCCGCATCCAGGTCAGGAGCAGGTCCAGTGCGAGCAGTACACAGATACCCGCGTCGATACCGATCGGGAAGACCAGTGAGAATTTTCCGAAGCCCTTGAGCTCGGCGAGTTCGCGTACGGCGGCGTAGGAGCCCGCGAAACCGATCGCGGCGATGATCACCGCTCCGGTGACCACGACCCCGATGAGTATCCGGTGCGTACGTGTCAGCTCCATCGCGGCCACCCGCGATCCCCTCCCGTTTTCGGCATCAGGCACATGACGTCCTGACGTCATCTGGCGGGCACAGCCTGGCACATGTGTGCGGATGACGTGGCGCGGGGAGCGGGGAGCGGCCCTCCGGAGAGGGCCGCGTTCCCGGCAAAAGGGGAGGAAAAGGGGCGGTCGGCGACCGTGATCGTGTTTACTCGGACTTTGCCTTGGCGTCGGAGTCCACGGGCGCGCCGGACGATTCCGGCTTGCCGGGCGACTTGCTCGGCGAGGAGTCGGAGCCGCCCGAGCCACCGGAGCTGTCCGCCCCGCCGGCACCGCCGGAGACCGCCGCCACGGCCTCCTTCGCGGCGCTCACCGCGTCCTTCGACAGATCGGCGACGCTCGGGGCCTTGGCGCCCGCGTAGCCCGTGCCGTTGTAGGTGAGGGTGATGACGACGTTCTCCGTACGGGCCACGACGGTGGCGTACGAGAAGTCCGCGCCGCTCTTCTTGAGCGTGTACGTGATTGTGCTCGCCTCGTTACCGATGCCGGCCCCGGGAGCCGTCTTGACGTCCTTGGCCGTCTCGGTGCCCTGGGCGCTCGCGAGTTCCTTCGTGTAGTACTCACCGGCCCGCTTGGCACCGCTGCCGAGCGTCGTGTCGGAGTCGTACCGCATGAGGGAGACGTCGAGCCACCGGTACTGGGACCCCTTGACCCCCTTGTCGTCCAGGCCGTTCCAGGAGCAGCTCCCGCGCGTGGCGATGTCGCTGGACTTGCCTTCCGTACCGCCCTTGACCTTGGCCTTCGGGACCATCGATTCGACCGTCTTGCCGCTGAACGTCTTGCACGCGTCGGGCAGCGCGCTGAACTTCGCGGGCGAGACGGTGGGGGACGGGGAGCGGGAGGGGGTGGTGGAGTTGTCCGCGTCGCTCTTGTCGCCGGAGTCGGACGAGCAGCCGGCGACGGCGAGCATCACCGGAACGGCTGCGCAGGCGAGTATGCGGGTGAGTCGCGAGGCTGATCGGTGCATGGTTCCTTCAGGGTTCCTTGAGGCGGTCGCGTGCGGTCTCTCGTGCGGTCGCGTGCGGCCACGGTAACTGCCGAGCCCGTCCCGCGGGGCCCGGAGCCGGACTCCGGTGCGGGGCGGCGGGCGGGCCGTACCCGCCCCCGCCCGTCCCTATTCGTTGAGCTGGTCGACGAGCGTACGGGCCAGTCCCCGCGCCTTGTCCTGGAGTTCTTTGCTGTCGGGGACCTCGGTGGAGAGGGCCGGCTGCTCGGTGTACCGGACGGTCACGATCACGTTCGATGTGCGGAACACCACGCTCACCGTGCGGTGCTGGGCAGCCGAACCGGAGCGTGCGAGGACGTCGTCCAGGAAGGCGGTGTCGCCGAGGTCGTCGAGGACGCGCGGTTCGAGACCTTCGGTGGCGGTCGCCTCCGCGGTCGCGCCCCCCGATGCGGACGTGGACGGCGTTCCGGAGAGCGTGGCGGAGGGGGCGACCGTCTGGGGCCCGGGGGCCGCGGGGCTGTCCGAAGCACCGGGGGCGCCGGACGCGCCCGGCGTACCGGAGGAGGAGGTGGAGGGGGTGGAGGGGGTGGCGGGGGCGATGTTCGCGCCTGCCTCCTTCTTGGCGTAGACCTCCTGCGCGCGGGTGTCGTCGCTCACAGCGGGGTCGTACGACACGACGCGCTCGACGTCGATCACGAGCTGGTTCGACGCGGCGGGCGAGTCGGCCTTCCAGCTACAGCCCACGCGCCGGTCGGTGTCGTACGTGACGGCGGCCGTGCCCTGGTACGCCTTCTCCTGCTGGTCCTCGGGGAGCGAGGCGGCGCCCGGCAGCAGGTCCCTGAGCGTGGAGCGCGGCACCGAACCGCACGCCTCGCGCAGGGTCCGGTACTTGCCGGGCTGGGCCGCGGTCGCGCTGGTGGTCTCGCCGGGCTTGGCGTCGCCGGCCGAGCCGTCGTCGCCGCTGCCGGCCGAACAGCCGGCGACGGCCGCCACGAGGAGCGCCGCCAGGCCGGGTACGTACGCGCGTCGCGCCTTGAACCGCACGGTCCCGGGCTCCCTTCTCGCCAAAACTGCTTGCCGCCGGATGACGGTCGATGGACACAATGTCTATCGCACGCGATGCCGTCGACGCTGGTCGGCCGTCCCCTATGGCTGCCTTGGCTCCGGTTTTTGCGTTATCCAGACTTTCGGGGGAATTGAGGAAAAATGTCATACGTAGAGGTACCGGGCGCGAAGGTGCCCATCCGGATGTGGGCCGACCCGGCGACGGTCGAGGACGGCGCGATGCAGCAGCTTCGCAATGTCGCCACCCTGCCGTGGATCAAGGGCCTCGCCGTGATGCCGGACGTGCACTACGGCAAGGGCGCCACGGTCGGCTCGGTGATCGCGATGCAGGGCGCGGTCTGCCCGGCGGCGGTGGGCGTGGACATCGGCTGCGGAATGTCGGCGGTGAAGACGTCCCTGACGGCGAACGACCTGCCGGGCGACCTGTCCCGGCTGCGCTCCAAGATCGAACAGGCCATTCCGGTGGGCCGGGGGATGCACGACGACCCGGTGGACCCGGGGCGGCTGCACGGATTCCCGACGGCGGGATGGGGGGACTTCTGGGAGCGGTTCGGGGGAGTCACCGACGCGGTCAAGTTCCGTGAGGGCCGCGCGGTGAAGCAGATGGGAACGCTCGGATCGGGAAATCATCACATCGAGGTCAATGTCGATTCCCAGGGTGCCGTGTGGCTCACGCTCCACTCCGGTTCCCGGAACATCGGCAAGGAACTCGCTGAACACCACATCGGTGTGGCGCAGAGGCTGTCCCACAACCAGGGGCTGGTGGACCGGGACCTGGCCGTCTTCGTCTCGGACACCCCGCAGATGGCGGCATACCGGAACGATCTCTTCTGGGCGCAGGAGTACGCGAAGCACAATCGCGCCATCATGATGGGCCTGCTCAAGGATGTGATCCGGAAGGAGTTCAAGAAGGCCCGGGTCACGTTCGAGCAGGAGATCTCCTGCCACCACAACTATGTCGCCGAGGAGCGGTACGACGGCATGGACCTGCTGGTGACACGCAAGGGCGCCATCCGCGCGGGATCCGGCGACTACGGGATCATCCCCGGCTCGATGGCCACCGGCACGTACATCGTGAAGGGCCTCGGAAATACGGCTGCCTTCAATTCGGCCTCGCACGGCGCGGGCCGGCGGATGAGCCGTAACGCGGCGAAGCGGCGGTTCTCGACGCAGGACCTGGAGGAGCAGACGCGCGGCGTGGAGTGCCGGAAGGACTCCGGTGTCGTGGATGAGATCCCGGCGGCGTACAAGCCGATCGAGCAGGTCATCGATCAGCAGCGGGACCTGGTCGAGGTGGTGGAGAAGCTGAAGCAGGTCGTGTGCGTCAAGGGGTGAGGCGGTGGGCCCCGGGATTCGACCCGGGGCCCGTCGGTTTTCCGGCGGAACGTCAGGCGAGCGGTTCCGGCGGGGGCGGTGCGACCTGGCCACTTCGTAGGCGCCAGAGGCGAAGGGCGCAGCTTGCCACGGTCCGGCCGAGTGCCTGGGCGGCGTCTTCCGGATTGCCGGCTTCGAGCAGAACGCGGTCCTCCTGGGCCTTCCATCGGCGGCGCGGAGGCGCGATCTTCATGTCGGCCGGGCGTTTCCAGACGGCGAGTGAGTCGGCCGCGGTTTGCTTTCGTTCCAGGGCCAGACAGCCCGGATAGTAAAGGTGGGCGGCCAGTTGCACGGCCGCTTCCTTTGTGTAGACGACGTTGTAGATCCCGTCGCGGGTATTGCGCTTGATGATGCGCTCCGCGCCGGTGAGCTGCCGCACGTAGCGGCAGAGGTAGGCGCCGACTGCTGTACTCGCCGTCGTCAGGGAGACGAACGGATAGCCCTGTCCCGTGAAGCCGACGGAACCGTCCGCGTCGATGACCCCTCGCAGGTAGTCGCGCCGGACGAACGGGACGCGGGGCGGAGCGACCGTCCTGGACTTGCGGCCGTAGGGCAGTCCGAGTTGATGGAGGACGGTCCTGGCTTCCAGGGAGCACAAGGTCCATGTCGCCGAGTGGTGCTTCTCCGCGAAGTTCGTCGAGCGGGTGCGTTCGTTGATGGAGCTGTGGTGCGGAGTCAGCCGTTGGAATTCACGCAGGATCTCGATGTCGCGGGCGTTGATCTCGACCGTGAGACTGCCTTTTCGGCCGGTCCCCTGAGCAAGGTGCCCGTCGGCCTGTAAGAAGCCGAACATATAGGCGTAGTGGGGGTTCTCAAGGTCCATGAACCCTGAGGTGCCGATGTCGAGCGGATCGGGAGTGCTCAGCGCGTCATCCAGGGTGTATTGGTGCGCGCTAGGCTCACGTTCAGCCATGGGGAAGGTCTCGCTTCCTCGGTGGTCAGGCTCTTGGCGGGGAGTGCAATCCCTGCCAAGAGCCATTCTCTTTGCTGTGATGAGACCGACCGTAGGCTTGACCGCTCGTCCGCGTGGCCGAACGTGATTCGTTCACTCGAACGAGTGCGCTTCCCCCCACCTCACAGCTCGCGGTGCACCTTCGTGTTGGAGGCCTGGGCGCGCGGGCGGAGGACCAGGAGGTCGACGTTGACGTGGCTCGGGCGGGTGATCGCCCAGGTGATCGTGTCGGCGACGTCGTCGGCGGTCAGGGGGTCCGCCACGCCCGCGTAGACCTTGGCCGCCTTCTCCTGGTCGCCGCGGAAGCGGGTGGCGGCGAACTCCTCGGTCCTGACCATGCCAGGGGCGATCTCGATCACCCGGACCGGGGTGCCGACGATCTCCAGGCGGAGGGTCTCGGCGAGGACGTGGGCGCCGTGCTTGGCGGCGACGTAGCCGGCGCCGCCCTCGTACGTGCCGTGGCCGGCCGTGGAGGAGAGGACGACGACCGTGCCGTCGCCGCTCGCGGTGAGCGCGGGGAGCAGGGCCTGGGTGAGGTTGAGGGTGCCGAGGACGTTCGTCTCGTACATCTGCCGCCAGTCGGCCGGGTCGCCGGTGGCGACGGGGTCGGCGCCGAGTGCGCCGCCCGCGTTGTTGACCAGGACGTTCACGGAGTCGAAGCGGTCCAGTTCGGCGGCGAAGGCGTCGACCGCCGTGCGGTCGGTGACGTCGAGGGCGTACGCGGTGGCCTGGTGGCCCGCGGCGCTGATCTCCGCGGCGAGGGCCTCGATCCGGTCCTTGCGGCGTGCCGTGACGACGACGTGGTGGCCCGCGGCGGCGAGGTGCCGCGCGGTGGCGGCACCGATGCCGCTGCTCGCTCCGGTGATGACGGCGATGGGGGTCCCCGTGGCGCTCATGACGTAACTCCTCGCGCGTGTGATCGACTCCGGCCAGGATAGGCGCGGCGCGCGGCGGGGCGGGAAACGGTCAGTGGCCTCGGGGCGCGTACATGATCACGGCCATGCCGGCCAGGCAGATCAGGGCGCCCGAGACGTCCCAGCGGTCGGGGCGGTAGCCGTCGGCGACCATGCCCCAGACGATCGAGCCCGCGACGAAGATCCCGCCGTACGCGGCGAGGATCCGGCCGAACTCGCCGTCGGGCTGGAGCGTGGCGACGAAGCCGTAGGCGCCGAGGGCGATGACTCCGGCGCCGATCCAGACCCAGCCGCGTCCGCCGCTGCCGATCGCGCCGTCGCCGCGTACGCCTTGCCAGACGAGCCAGGCGCCGCCGATCTCGAAGACGGCGGCGAGGAGGAAGAGGGCGGCGGAGCGGAGCACGAGCATGCGGACAGCCTGCCATGCGGGTGATGTGGGGCGTGCGGGTGGGCGAGTGGCCCGAATGACAGTGTGATGATCACTATCTTCCGCTCATGGCTGTCATGCGGAAAGTGGTGCTGGTACTGGTGTCGGCCGCCTCGGCGGTGGTCATGGGCGCGGCCCCGGGCGCGGGAGCGGGCGTGCCGGGGAAGAACGCCGCCGCCGTCGAGGCCGATCTCGCCCATCACGGGCATGTGTCACTGTCGGGCGGGCACCTCGCGGTCCTCCTCGGCTCCGAGAACCACGGCCCGTCCGGGCTGGCCGACGCGACCGTACGGCTCGACTTCTCGGCCCCGGTGGCCGCGGGCCAGGCGCTGCCGTCCGCCTGTCTGTGGGGCGGCGACCGTACGGTCCTGTGCCGTACGGGGCTGCTCCGGCCGATCGGGCGGAGCAGCGAGCTGACGCTCGACCTGCGGACGACCGGCGGGCCGGACGAGATCGTCGTACGGATCGACACCGCGTGGAACGGCGGCGCGGACGACCTCAACCCGGAGAACCACCGGCACCGGGTCCTCGCGCCGGACACCGGGGACCGGTACGCCTTCTGACGCGTCGGACCCCGGGTCCTCGTTCCCGCGTCCTCGTTCCCGGGCCTTCGTCCCGGACCGTTGTTCCCAGGCCCTTGTTCCCAGGCCCTTGTTCCCAGGCCCTTGTTCCCGGGTCTTCGTTCCCGGGCCCTCGGCCCCGCGTCACGCCGCCGCGTCGCCGAACTCGCGTACCGCGTCGTCGACGATCGCCGCCAGGCGGGCGTGGTGGGCGCCGCGCCAGTAGACCCGTCCGCAGGCCGCGCAGCGGGCGAAGACGTCGTAGCCGCGCTGGGTGCCGTGCTGGAGCTGTTCCTGGACGGACTCCTTGTCCGCAGGGCCCAGTTCGCCGTTGCAGGCGGTGCAGCGGGTCCAGGGCGCGAGGACGGGGGCGAAGCGCTGGAGCACGTCCCTGAGCTGGTCGTCCGGGCGGTCGCTGTAGATGTACGCGCCGGCCCAGATCTCGCGGCGGCGCAGCAGTCCGCGGTCGCGGGAGAGCATCACCCGGCTTTCGGCGGCGGAGAGCGTGGCCAGGGCCGGGTCGCCCAGGTCCTCGCTCTCGTACGCCGCGTCGACGCCCAGCAGCCGCAGCCGGCGCGCGAGGGTGCCGAGGTGGACGTCGAGGAGGAAGCGCAGGGGCGCGCCGGGCACGGTCTGCGGCCGGGGCACGGACCGTACGTCCACGGACTCGCCCGCGGCCGGGATGTGCGAGAAGGGCACCTCGCGGCCGTCGACCAGCAGCGGTCCCGCCTCGGTGAGCGGGATGCCGAGGGATTCGACGGCGTGGCCGAGGGTGGACGAGCCGTCGGTGCGCAGGGCCGTACGTCCCGCACGGCGCTCGGCCGCGACGAAGAGGCGCAGTTCGGGGGCGATGGCGATCTGGATCTCCGGTCCGTTCACGCCGTCAGGATGCCACCGCGCGACCGGGCGGGCCAGGCATTTCCCGGCCGTGCGGGGGAGAGAGGAGGAGCCCCTGTTCGTACACCCGCGTCCCGTCCCGGGTCTGGTGCCGGAAGCCGCCGCGTCAGCGGGCGTACGCCGTGGGCGGGACCCCTACCGTCGCGGTGAAGTCCCGGACGAGGTGCGCCTGGTCGCTGTAGCCGAGGTCGGCGGCGAGCGCGGGCCAGTCGACGGCGCCCGACTCCGCGCGCTCCAGGGCCTCGTGGATGCGGTAGCGCAGGATGACCCACTTGGGGCCCACGCCCACGTACGCGGCGAAGAGGCGTTGCAGCGAGCGCGCCGAGACGCCCTCCTCCTCGGTGAGGCGGGCGACGCGCCGGATCGTACGGTCCGTCCTGATCCGGTCGACGAGGGCCATGGCGTGCAGGGCCTGCGGGTCGGGGCGCGGTGCGAGGCCCAGCAGGTGGGTGTCGAGCGCGGCCACCCGCGCGTCCTCGTCGTCCGGGTCCAGGATCGCCGCGATGTCCGCGTCCGCCGTGGGCAGGACGTCGGCGACCGGGACCCGGCGCCCCGTCCACTCCGCGACGGGCCGGTGCGGCGCGAAGGGCCGGAAGCCGCCCGGCCGGAACTGGACCCCGCACACCCGGCCGCGGCCCGCCAGCTTCTGCGTGAACAGCTCCAGGCCGACGCCCGCGACCTCCCCGTGCGGGGCGAGGGTGCCGGAGCGCTGGAACACCACGTTCACCGAGGGGTGCGGCACCACGTGGGAGACGTACGGCTGCTCCAGGTCCCAGTCGATCAGCCAGTAGTGCTCCAGATACGGCCGCAGCGCCGGAGCGGGCTCGCGGCGGCGGAACCGTACGCGCGCGAAGAGTCCGGGGGCGTCGACGATGCCCCGGGTGTCACGCCGTGGACCAGCCATGGCCGGATCCTATGTCGCGTTTGTTCACGTGTCGCGTTTGTTCAAGACGCACGGTCCGGCCGTCCCTACGGTCGGAGCCATGAGCGACAAGACCGGCATCGACAAGACCGACACCAAGAGGGACACCAAGATCAGCGCGCTGTTGCGGGTGGCCGCGGACCGTGCCCTCCCCGTCGTCCGTGGCATCGGCGACGACCAGCTCGGCGCGCCGACGCCGTGCGCCGAATACGACGTGCACGCCCTCGCGGACCATCTCTTCCAGGTCGTCGTGAACTTCCAGGCGCTCGCCGCGAAGCGGGACGCCGACTTCGGCGCCGCCCCCGAGCATCTCGCGGGGCAGTGGCGTGAGCGGTTCGCCGCGGAGACGGTGCGGCTCGTCGACGCCTGGGACGCGCCGGGCGCCGAGGAGGGCACGTCGGGGGCGATGGGGCTGCCGGCCAGGACGGTCGGCTCGATGGTGCTCGGGGACCTGACGGTGCACGCGTGGGATCTGGCGCGGGCGACGGGGCAGCCGTACGAGCCGGACGCGTCGCTCGTCGGGGTGCTGGTCGCGGAGTTCGGGGCGCTGGCGCCGACGGCCCGGAAGATGGGGGTGTTCGGGGAGCCGGTGGCGGTGGCGGAGGACGCCGCCGCGTTCGACGTACTGCTGGCGCTGACCGGACGCGACCCCTACTGGACGTCGCCGCGAGGCTGAGGGTTCGGCGTCCGTAAGGCGGGCACACGGTCGACGAGTACCACTTTCGCACTTTCGGCAGTAATGGGCGAAGAGGAGGGGACATGGAGATATCCGGCATTTTCGTCGCCATCGTCGTCGGCATCGTCATCGGTGTGCTCGGACGGCTCGTGGTGCCCGGGCGCCAGCGCATCGGGATGCTGTGGACCATCGCCGTGGGTATCGTCGCGGCGCTGGTCGGTACGTTCGTCGCGGCGGCGTTCGGCGTCGCGGACACCAGGGGCTTCGACTGGATCGAGCTGGTCATCCAGGTCGGCCTGGCGGCCGTGGGTGTGGCCGCGCTGGACCGCGCCAAGGGCCGCGGCTGACCCCCGGAGCCGCTGCCCCCCGGAGCCGCTGACCCCCGGATCCGCTGAGCCTCAGATCGGCTGACCTTCGGATCGGTCGGCCCTCAGGTCCGCCGGCCCTCAGATCTCCTGTCCGGACTCCTCGCCGGTGAGCGGGCCGCCGGTGAGCGGACGGCCGCCGAGCAGGTTCCAGCGGCCGTCCCGCCCGGTGAGTTCGGTGACGGTCAGCGGCCGTACGTCGAACCGCCAGAACGCCCCGGCGGGCGCGCCGAGGGCGTGGACGGCGGCGGCGCGGACGAGGTCCGGTTCGGTCACGGCGACCACCCGGGGCGTGCCGGGGTCCAGCGCGTCGAGCCACCGGCCGACGCGGGCGTACAGCGCGAGCAGGGACTCCCCGCCGTGCGGCGCGGCGGCCGGGTCGGTGAGCCAGGTGCTCACCGACCGCGGTTCCTCGGCGGCGACCTCGTCGAGGGTCCTGCCCTGCCAGCGGCCCATCGCCCACGGCGCGAGGTCGGTCAGCGGCCGGGCGTCCAGGCCGAGCAGGCCGGCGGTCGTACGGCAGCGGGGCGAGGGCGAGACGTACACGGCGGACGGGCGGGCGGTACGGAGGAAGTCCTCCCGTACGGCTTCGGTCCGACGCACCCCGGCGGCGTCCACCGCGCTCCCCGGCCCGGTCCCGGGGGTGCCGGGCGCCTCCGGTTGCTCGGGTTCCTGGGGTTCCTCGCCGAAGCGGGCCGCGCGCAGGGCCGGTCCCATGGCGGGTGAGATGAGCAGGACGCGGATCGTCATGACAAGGCCCCCTTGGCCCGTCTGCCGGTTCGCGGTACCTTCACGTCGATATCCACGACGGCGAGACGGAAGTCCGGTGAGATTCCGGCACGGTCGCGCCACTGTATGCCGGGTGCCGGCCGCGTCACCACGCGGCGGGGGTCCGGTGAGTCAGACCCGAAGGCCGTCGTTCGAGCTCCATGCAACGGGACGCGAGTTCCCCAAGGAGGATGTGCCATGGCTCAGTCCATAGCGCCCACGACCACGGCCGTTTCGCCCACCTCGTCCACCGCCGCCGTTCCGGCTCCGCTTCCGCTGCGCGCCGTTCTGCCGTGGGCGGTCTTCGTCGGCACCCTGATGCTGGTGCTGCTCTACTTCGTCGGCGCCGAGCAGGGCGCGACGTCGGTGATCTCCGGTGCCGGTGTGCACGAGTGGGTGCACGACGGCCGTCATCTCCTCGGCTTCCCCTGCCACTGACCTGACGGCGACCACGGAGCACGGAGATAACGGAGATATACGCGCATGCATGCCTCCACCGTCAGAAACCTCCTGGTCCGCGGCATGGTCGCGGGCGTGCTGGCAGGGCTTCTCGCCTTCACGCTGGCCTATTTCGCGGGTGAGCCGTCCGTACGGGACTCCATCGCGCAGGAGGAGGCCCGGTCCGCCCCGGCGCATCAGCACGGCGCGGCGGGGGACTCCGCCGCGGCCGAGGAGGAAGAGGAGGAACTGGTCAGCAGGCCGGTCCAGTCGACGTTCGGGCTCGCCACCGGCGTGCTGGTGTACGGGGTGGCCCTGGGCGGTATCGCCTCGCTGGTCTTCGCCGTGAGCCTGGGCAGGATCGGCCGGTTCGGTCCGCGGGCGACCGCCGCGCTGGTCGCGGGGGCCGCCTTCACCACCGTCTATCTGGTGCCGTTCCTGAAGTATCCGGCGGCGCCGCCCGCCGTCGGCAGCCCGGACACCATCGGGAAACGCACCACGCTGTTCTTCCTGATGATCCTGCTCAGCGTGTTGCTGGCGGTCGCCGCCGTCATCGCGGGCAGACGGCTGGCGCCGCGGCTCGGCAACTGGAACGCGTCGCTCGTCGCGGGAGGCGGTTACGTGGCCGCCGTGGCCCTCGCGTGTCTGGTGCTGCCCGCCAACACCGACGCCGTTCCCGCGTCCTTCCCCGCCGCGCTGCTGTGGGAGTTCCGGCTCGCGTCGCTCGGTGTGCAGGCGCTGCTGTGGACGGCCTTCGGGCTGATCTTCGGGGCGCTGGCCGAGAAGGCGCTCCGGCCGCGGACGGATCCCGCTTCGGCTTCTGCTTCGGCTTCGTCTTCCGCTTCGGCTTCCGAAGGGGTCGGCGCGGGGGCCGTGGGGGAGGTCAGTCGCTGACGCCCACCACGTGGCGGACCGTCTCCGGCGCCGCCATGAAGTCCAGCATGGCGCGGGCGACGTCCGCGCGGGAGACGGTACGGGCGCTGCTGGCGGGCATCGCGCCACCGGGTCCCGGAGCACTTGTCGCGGGGCCCGTCGCGGGGCCAGGGGTGGGCGGACAGTAGAGTGCGAGGTCGGTCTTCTCCCAGTTCAGAGGTGTACGGCAGTGAGTGTCCCGCCCCCTGATGCGCCATCGCCCCCGTCCCCGCCCGGCATGCCGGTGACCGTGGTCGGGATCGGCGCTGACGGCTGGGCCGGGCTCTCCGGCGACGCCAGGGACGCCCTGCGCGGCGCGGACGTGGTGATCGGCGGCGGCCGGCAGCTCGGCCTGCTGCCGCAGAGCGAGTGCGCGGGGGAGCGGGTGGCGTGGCCGTCCCCGCTGCGCCCCGCCGTGCCCGGCCTGCTCGCCGCGCACGCCGGGCGCCGTATCGCGGTGCTGGCCAGCGGGGATCCGATGTTCTACGGGATCGGGCGGGCGCTCGGCGAGGTCGTCGGCGCCGCCGCGCTGCGGGTGGTGCCGCATCCGTCGTCCGTCTCGTACGCCTGCGGCAGGCTCGGCTGGCCGGTGGAGGACACGGAGGTCGTCACGCTCGTCGGCCGTCCCGCCGACCGGCTCACCGCCGCGCTGCACGACGGCCGCCGGGTGCTGGTGCTCAGCGCGGGGGCCGCGACGCCGGCCGAGGTGGCGGAGCTGCTCCGGGCGCGCGGCTACGGGCCGAGCCCGATGCACGTACTCGAACAGCTCGGGTCGGACCGGGAGCGGCACCTCACCGCCACCGCCGACGCGTGGGACGAGCCCGCCGGTGACCCGCTCAACGTCGTGGCGGTCGACTGCCGCCGCGCGCCCGGGGCGCCGCGCCTGGGCGCCGTACCCGGGCTGCCGGACACGGCGTACGAGCACGACGGCCAGCTCACCAAGCGCCATGTGCGCGCCGCCACGCTGGGCGCGCTGGCCCCCGAGCCCGGGGAGCTGCTGTGGGACATCGGCGGCGGGTCCGGGTCCATCGCGGTCGAGTGGATGCGTACGCACCCGTCCTGCCGTGCGGTGTCGGTGGAGCGCGATCCGGCGCGCGCCGAGCGCATCGGCCGTAACGCGCGGGCGCTCGGCGTCCCCGGGCTGCGCGTCGCCGTCGGCGCGGCGCCCGCCGCGCTGGCCGGGCTGCCCGTACCCGACGCGGTGTTCATCGGCGGCGGGCTGACCGCACCGGGGCTGCTCGACGCCTGCTGGGAGGCGCTGCCCGTGGGCGGCCGGCTGGTCGCGAACACGGTGACGCTGGAGTCCGAGGCGCTGCTGGCCGACCGGTACCGGCGGTTCGGCGGGGAGTTGGTACGGCTGGCGGTCGCGCACGCGGTGCCGGTCGGCGGCTTCACGGGGTGGCGGCAGGCGATGCCGGTCACGCAGTGGGCGGTCACGAAGACATCGAAGGAACCGGTGGCCCCGGCCGGAGGAACAGGGTCAGGGGCGGGACCAGGACCAGGACCAGGATCAGGACCAGGAGACGAACGATGACGGTGTACTTCATCGGCGCCGGACCCGGCGCCGCCGACCTGATCACGGTGCGCGGCGCCCGCAGGCTGGCCGAGTGCCGGGTGTGCCTGTACGCGGGCAGCCTCGTCCCGCGCGAACTGCTGGCCGACTGCCCGCGGGACGCGCGGCTGATCGACACCGCCAGGATGGACCTCGACGGCATCACCGCCGAGCTGGTCAGGGCGCACGGCGAGGGCCATGACGTGGCGCGGCTGCACTCCGGCGACCCGTCCGTCTTCAGCGCCGTCGCCGAGCAGATGCGGCGGCTGGACGCGGCGGGCGTGCCGTACGAAGTGGTGCCGGGCGTACCGGCGTTCGCGGCGGCGGCAGCCGCGCTCAAGCGGGAGCTGACCGTACCGACGGTCGGCCAGACGGTGATCCTGACCCGGATCGCCCAGCGGGCCACCCCGATGCCGGAGGGCGAGGACCTGGCGACGCTGGGGCGCAGCGGCGCGCTGCTGGTGCTGCACCTGGCGGCGCGGTACGTGGACCGGGTGGTGGACGAACTGCTGCCGCACTACGGCGCGGACTGCCCGGCGGCGGTGGTGGCGATGGCCAGCCGCCCCGACGAACTGGTGCTGCGGGGCACGCTGGACTCCATCGCCGCGCAGGTGAAGGCGGCGGGTGTGGTGCGTACGGCGGTGATCATGGTGGGCAGGACGCTGGGCGCGGAGCAGTTCAGGGACAGCCACCTGTACTCGGCGGACCGGGACCGGGACGGGGACGGGGACGGCGGCCATGAGTGCTCTCCGGGCTGACCCCTTTCGCACGGGAACGGCGGGACACGGAGGCGCGCTCCGTGTCCCGCCGTCACCGTGTCCCGCCGACGCTCACTTCTTGGGCGGGGAGGTCTTCAGCCGCCCGGCGATCCGGTCGCGCATGCCGGGCATCCCGAACCCCCTGGGGTCGATCTTGTCGTTGGACCATTCGAGATGGCCGATGACGCTGAGCGCGCTCCACCCGTGCGCCCGGCAGATCGCCGCGCCCACCCGCTCGACCGCGTCGAGCTGGGCCTGTGGCCACGGGTCCTTCCCGTCACCGAGGTTGACGCACTCGAAGCCGTAGAAGCGGGCGTTGCCGTCAGCGCCGCCGGTGTTGCCCTGGGTGGGCTTGGGCGGCCGGTCGCCGTAGTCCTCCGCGATCACGCGCGCGAGTACCTTCGGGTCGCCGCCCCCGGCGTGGTTCGTCCGGCCGTGACCGACGAGGTGGACGACACCGGTCTTGTCGATGACGCCGTGACAGAGCGGCCCCGGCAGGGCGGCGTACCCGTCGCGGCAGAGCGCCACGGAGCCCGTGGTGCCCGAGGTGACGGTGTGGTGGATCATCACGCCGTTGGCCGGGCCCCAGGGGCCCTTGTGATTGCGGTTGTGCGTACGCCAGTTGCCGACCTCTTTGACCTTCACGCCCTCGGCGCGCAGGGCCGCGAGGAAGGCCGAGGCGGACAGTGGTGCTGCCATGGGATCGATTCCTTTCCGCCGTGGTGTACGTGGCCGTGCCGGGCCGCGTTCACCAGGACCGCTCGCTGCGTCCCACCACGGCCCCCGCCCGGTCGATGCAGATCACGTCCACCTCCACCGGCGCCCCCCGCAGCACCGCCAGCGCCTCCGCCCTGGCCCGCACCGCCACCGCGTCGCCCAGTGCGACGCCCGCCGCCTCGCACAGGCGCAGCGCCTCCAGGCCCGTGTTGGCCTCCGCGACCCGGGTCGCCAGCGCCTCGTCCGCGCCCGCCGCCGAGGCCAGTTCCGCCAGGAACGCCTTGTTCACCTGGGACCGCGCCGAGTGCAGGTCGAGATGGCCCGCCGCCAGTTTCGAGAGCTTCGCGAAGCCGCCGCAGAGCGTCAGGCGGTCGACCGGGTGGCGCCGGATGTACTTGAGGACCGCCCCCGCGAAGTCGCCCATATCCAGCAGCGCGTCCTCCGGCAGGCCGTGGACGGCCACGACCGTCTTCTCGGAGGTGGAGCCCGTACAGCCCGCCACATGCGTACGGCCCGCCGCGCGCGCCACGTCCACGCCCCGCCGGATCGAGTCGATCCACGCCGAGCAGGAGTACGGGACGACCACCCCCGTCGTGCCGAGGATGGACAGGCCGCCCAGGATGCCCAGGCGCGGGTTCCACGTCGAGCGGGCGATCTCCTCGCCGTCGTCCACGGCGACCGTGATCTCGACGTCGCCCGTGCCGCCGTACCGCCCCGCCACCTCCGCCACATGCGCCCGCATGAGCTGACGCGGGACCGGGTTGATCGCCGGTTCGCCGACCTCCAGGGGCAGCCCGGGGCGCGTCACCGTTCCCACGCCGGGGCCCGCCCGGAAGACGACGCCCGCGCCCGGCGGGAGCAGCCGTACCGTCGCGCGGACCAGGGCGCCGTGCGTGACGTCCGGGTCGTCGCCCGCGTCCTTGACCACGCCCACCGTGGCCGCCCCGGCCGACCGTTCCTCCGTGGCCAGCGCGAACGCCGGGGTCTGGCCCTTCGGCAGCGTGATCGTCACCGGGTCGGGGAAGTCGCCGGTCAGCAGGGCGGTGTACGCGGCCGTCGTCGCCGCCGTCGCACAGGCGCCGGTCGTCCAGCCGGAGCGCAGACCGGTGTGCTTGAGTTGGGCGCTGCGCCCGCCCGCGCCCGTACCCGTCGTACCCGTACCCGTACCCGTACCCGTGCCGTCCTGAGTCATGGAGAGAACCGTTGCCCTTGCATGTGCTGATCCTCGGGGGGACCACCGAGTCGCGGCGCCTCGCGGAACTGCTCCACGACCGGCCGGACCCCCGGCCGCGTGTGACGACGTCCCTCGCCGGGCGCGTGGCCCGGCCCGTACCGCCGCCGGGCGAGGTGCGCGTCGGCGGGTTCGGTGGGGCCGACGGGCTGGCGCACTGGCTGCGCGAGCACCGCGTGGACGCGCTCGTCGACGCCACCCATCCCTTCGCCGCGACGATCAGCGCGAACGCCGCCCTCGCCGCCGCCACCGCCCGCGTTCCCCTGCTGGCGCTGCGCCGCCCCTCCTGGGCGCCCGTGCCGGGCGACGACTGGCGTACGGCCGGTTCGCTGGAGGAGGCCGCCGGGGCGCTGCGCGGGCTCGGCGGGTCCCGCCGCGTCTTCCTCACCACCGGACGGATGAGGCTCGCCGCCTTCGCGGGCCCGGAACTCGACGCCCACTGGTTCCTCGTACGGTCCGTGGACGCCCCGCAACCGCCGTACCCCGCCCGTACGGAGACCCTGCTCGACCGGGGGCCGTTCACGCTCGACGGGGAGCGGGACATCCTGCGCCGGCACCGGATCGATGTCGTCGTCACCAAGGACAGCGGCGGCGCGGCCACCGCGCCCAAGCTCACCGCCGCCCGGGAGGCGGGGATTCCGGTCGTGGTCGTGCGACGGCCGCCCGTGCCGGAGGGGGTGGCCGTCGCGGAGACCGCCGAGGACGCGGTGGCGTGGGTGGCTCACTTCTCGGAGGGCGCCGCAGAAGGTTCCGGGTAGCGGCGGGGCGTCCAGACGATCTGCTCGCCGCCGCCCTCGCCGGCTCCCCGCCGTACCGTCACCGTCTGCGACGAGCCGACGATCAGGATCGTCCGCATGTCCACCTGCGCCGGGTCCAGCTCCGCCAGCCGGACGATCCGTACGCTCTCCTCCGCACCGCCCACATCGCGGCCCAGCACGACCGGGGTGTCCGGGGCGCGGTGCTCCAGCAGCAGTTCGCGGGCCTTGCCGACCTGCCAGTTACGGCTGGCGGAGCCCGGGTTGTAGAGCGCGAGCACCAGGTCCGCCGCCGCTGCCGCGCGCAGCCGCTCCGCGATGACCTCCCACGGCTTGAGGCGGTCGGAGAGCGAGAGCACGGCGTAGTCGTGGCCGAGGGGCGCGCCGGCGCGCGCGGCGGCGGCGTTGGCCGCGGTCACGCCCGGGAGGACCCGTACGGGGATCGTCCGGTACGGGTCGGCCGACGCGACCTCCAGGACGGCCGTGGCCATCGCGAAGACGCCGGGGTCACCGCCCGAGACGACGGCCACGCGGCGGCCCCGCCGCGCCAGGTCGAGGGCGAACTCGGCGCGCTCGGACTCCACCTTGTTGTCGGAACCGTGCCGCCGCTGGCCGGGGCGGACCGGAACGCGATCCAGATAGGTGGTGTAGCCGACCAGATCCTCGGCGGAGGCCAGCGCGCCCCGTGTCTCGGGCGTGAGCCACAGCGGACCCGCCGGGCCCGTTCCCACGACCACCACCTCACCGGAGTCTGTGGAAGAAAGGTCGGGGGTCCGGTCCACGCGGCTCGGCAGCACCGCCACCGAGAAGTACGGCACCGAGTCCGGGTCCGTCTCCGCCAGCGCGCCCGTGCGCTCCCCGCTCATCGTCGCGCGCTCCACGTACCGCGCGTCCGCCAGCCGCCCCGCCCGCTCGATCGACCGCCGTACGGCCGGGAACGTTCTGCCCAGCTTCATCACGACCGCCGAGTCCGCCGAGGCCAGCCGGGCCGTCAGCTCCTCCTCGGGCAGGGTGCCCGGCAGGACCGTCAGCACCTCCTCGCCCTCGACGAGCGGGGTGCCGAGCCGCGCCGCGGCGGCGCTCACCGACGTCACCCCGGGGATGACCTCGGTCGGATAGCGGTCGGCCAGCCGCTTGTGCATGTGCATGTACGAGCCGTAGAAGAGCGGATCGCCCTCCGCGAGCACCGCGACCGTGCGCCCCGCGTCGAGATGGACGGCGAGCCGGGCGGCGGACTCCGCGTAGAACTCGTCCATCGCGCCCTGGTAGCCGCCCGGATGGTCGGTGGTACCGGTGGTGACCGGGTAGACCAGCGGCTCCTCGATGTGGTCCGCGCGCAGATGTCCGGCGGCTATGGAACGCGCTATGGAGCGGCCGTGGCGGGCGCTGTGGTACGCGATCACATCCGCCTCGGCGATGACCTGCACCGCCCGTACGGTCATCAGGGACGGGTCGCCGGGGCCGAGGCCGACGCCGTACAGACGGCCGGCGGGGAGGCTGGTGTTCTCGGTCATTCCACTTCGCTCGCGATCGCGTTGATGGCCGCCGCCGCGAGGGCGCTGCCGCCGCGCCGTCCCCGTACGACCAGGTGTTCAAGACCGGAGGGGTGCCCGGCGAGCGCGTCCTTGGACTCGGCGGCGCCGATGAAGCCCACCGGGACGCCGATGACGGCCGCCGGGCGCGGTCCGCCCGCCTCGATCATCTCCAGCAGCCGGAAGAGCGCGGTCGGCGCGTTGCCGACGGCGACGACCGCCCCGTCCAGCCGGTCCCGCCACAGCTCCAGGGCGGCGGCGCTGCGCGTCGTCCCCAGTTCGGCGGCGAGGGCCGGGACGGCCGGGTCGGAGAGCGTGCAGACCACGTCGTTGTCGGCGGGCAGCCGCTTGCGCGTGACCCCGCTCGCGACCATCCGCACATCGCACAGGATCGGCGCGCCCGCGCGCAGCGCCTCGCGGGCGCGGGCCACCACCCCGGGGGTGAAGGCCAGGTCGCGCACGAGGTCGACCATGCCGCAGGCGTGGATCATCCGCACCGCGACCTGGGAGACATCGGCGGGCAGCCCGGCGAGGTCCGCCTCGGCGCGGATCGTGGCGAACGACTGGCGGTATATCGCCGCGCCGTCCTTCTCATAGTCGAACACTGTGGTCTCGCTCATCTCGTCACGTCGTCACGACTGTGTTTTCTTCACGTTCTCGTCCCGCTCGTCCCGCGTGTGTACGGAGACGGTGTAGCGGCCCTCGCCGGTCGCGACCCGGTCCACCCGGTCGCCCTGCGGATGACCGCAGCGCCGCGCGCATCCCGACCAGTACACGGGCAGGCCGGTCCGGTCGCCGTCCCGGCCTGCGGCCACGGACGCGGCGGCGTCGGCCCGTACGTCCGCGAGCGCCTTGGCGCACCCGGGCCGCCCGGTGCAGGCGCCGACACCGAGCCAGGGGGAGTCGGGCTCGGTGACCAGTCCGGCGGTACGGAGCCGTCCGAGCAGGTCGGCGGCGGCGTCCGGAGCCAGGCCGGGAACGATCACCCCGCGCCAGGGCGTGAGCCGCAGGCCGCCGTCCCCGCACAGCAGGAGGCGCCACTGCGCCACGCTCAGCCGGCCGAGCCGGGGGTACGCGGAGAGCGCGACCGTCCCGTCGGGGGAGCGGATCAGCCCGGGGCCAAGGGCAGGAGCCTTCGCCGCATCCCGCGTGTCCTCCGCGTCCCCCGCCACGACTTCGATCCCGGCCGCCGTCAGGCGCTCCGCCATCGCGGCGCCCAGTCCCCGGGCCGCCCCGGCCGGCAGGTCCCGTACGCGCCAGGCGCCCGTGCCGCTCGCCCGCGCCGCCGTGAGGAAGGTCTCGGCCGCCAGCAGGGCCGCGCGCGGGGCGTCGGCGGCCGGGACGCGTACGGCCTGTACCGCCCGCTCTCCGGTTGGCGGGCGGGATGCCCCTATATGCACCTCTGTCGTGCCGTCCGGCCGTGCGAGCAACGTCACATCCGCGCCCAGTGCCGCCACATCGCCCCGGCCGTCGTCCAGCGCGAACAGGAAGCGCCCGGAAAGCTCCGTCGCCGCGTCGCTCGCGCACAGCAGCCCGTCCAGCCGCCGGGCCCACAACTGCACGTCGCCCGCGCCGAGTCCGTCGAGTCCGGCCAGCGGTGAGGCGACGATGTTCCGTATCCGCTCGTGTTCCTCCGAGGGCAGCAGTCCCGCCTCGTGCAGGAGGTCCGCGAGCTCGCCGCCGCAGTCCGCGTCCAGCCCCCGGAGCTGCACGTTGCCCCGGGAGGTGAGGTCCAGGTGGCCGTCGCCCAGGCGCTCGGCCGCGTCGGCCAGGGCGAGCGCCTGGCGGCGCGTCAGCAGCCCTGCGGGCAGCCGGAGCCGGGCCAGGGCGCCGTCGTCGGCGTGGTGCAGCCGCAGCGCGCCGGGGCAGGCGTCCCCCCGTACCCGTACGACATCCCGTACGGCGTCCGGGAGGCTGTCCCGTACGGACTCCCCTGGGGCATCGCGCACCGCGCCCCGGGACGGAGCGCGCGCGGCGGCTTCGTCCCGGTTCACGGGTGTTGGCGAGGTGGGCGGCATGGCCGCGAGCATACCCACGTGGCCCCCGCCCGCCCCCTTCTCGTCCGCCGTCCCGACCGGGCGCCCTCCCCGCCCGTGACCTCAGCGCTTACTATGCAGACGGCGGGCCGTCAGGCCCGTCACACGCCAGTGACGGCGTCATGGGGAGGAAGCCCGGTGCGAACCCGGCGCGGTCCCGCCACTGTGAACCCGACAGCTCCGGCCGGAGCGATCCGGTCGTCGGGTGAGCCAGGAACTCCCGCCGTCCTCCACACCCGCCCGGGGCGCGGACCCCGAGGAAGGCCAGACGCCGCATGCTTCTGCTCCTGTCGACGTCCGACACCGATCTGCTCAGCGCCCGTGCCGCCAACGCGGCGGGCGGCCCGGTCCCGTACCGGTTCGCCAACCCGGCGCGGCTCGCGCTCGACGAACTGCCCGCGCTGCTGGAGGACGCCGACCTCGTCGTCGTACGGCTCCTCGGCGGTCTGCGCGCCTGGCAGGACGGCATCGACGCCCTCCTCGCCCGGGACGTCCCCGTCGTCGTCCTCACCGGTGAACAGGCGCCCGACGCGCAGCTCATGGAGGCGTCCACCGTCCCCATCGGCATCGCCGCCGAGGCGCACGCCTATCTCGCGCACGGAGGGCCCGCCAACCTGGAGCAGCTCGCGCGGTTCCTCTCCGACACCGTTCTGCTGACCGGCCACGGCTTCGAGCCGCCCGCCGCCGCGCCCACCTGGGGCCGGCTGGAGCGGCGCGTCCGCCCGCCCCGTATCGGCCGGCCGGGCCACGCGGTGACGGAGAAGGCCCCGACCGTCGCCGTCCTCTACTACCGCGCGCACCACATGAGCGGCAACACCGCCTTCGTGGAGACGCTCTGCTCGGCGATCGAGGACGCCGACGCCCGGCCCCTGCCGATCTTCGTCTCGTCCCTGCGCGCGCCCGAGCCGGAGCTGCTGGCCGCCCTGGGGGAGGCCGACGCGATCGTCACCACCGTGCTCGCCGCCGGGGGCACCAAGCCCGCCCAGGCGTCGGCCGGCGGCGACGACGAGGCGTGGGACGCGGGCGCGCTCGCCGCGCTCGACGTACCGATCCTCCAGGCCCTCTGCCTGACCAGCAGCCGCGCCGCCTGGGAGGAGAGCGACGAGGGGCTGACGCCGCTGGACGCCGCCTCACAGGTCGCCGTACCGGAGTTCGACGGCCGGCTGATCACCGTCCCGTTCTCCTTCAAGGAGATCGACGAGGACGGGCTGCCCGCGTACGTACCCGACCCCGAGCGGGCCGCGCGCGTCGCCGGGATCGCCGTACGCCATGCCACGCTGGCGTTCCGTACGAACGCCGAGAAGCGCGTCGCGCTGGTCCTCTCCGCGTACCCCACCAAGCACTCCCGCATCGGCAACGCCGTGGGCCTCGACACCCCCGCCAGCGCCGTCACGCTGCTGCGCCGACTTCTCGCGGACGGGTACGACTTCGGTACGGAGCTGGTACCGGGCCTGGAGTCCGGCGACGGCGACGAGCTGATCCGCGCGCTCATCGACGCGGGCGGCCACGACCAGGAATGGCTCACCGAGGAGCAGCTCGCCCGCAACCCCGTCCGCATACCGGCCGCCGACTACCGGCGCTGGTACGCGCAGCTCCCCGCCGATCTGCGCGCCTCCGTCGAGCGGCACTGGGGGCCGCCGCCCGGCGAGATGTTCCTCGACCGCAGCCGCGTCGGCGCGGGCGGCGACCCGGACGGCGACATCGTGCTCGCCGCCCTGCGGCGCGGCAATCTGCTGATCCTCATCCAGCCGCCGCGCGGCTTCGGCGAGAACCCGATCGCGATCTACCACGACCCCGATCTGCCGCCCTCGCACCACTACCTGGCCGCGTACCGCTGGATCCAGGCGTCGAGCCACGACGGCGGGTTCGGCGCCGACGCCATGATCCACCTGGGCAAGCACGGCAACCTGGAGTGGCTGCCCGGCAAGAACGCCGGCATGTCCGCCTCCTGCGCGCCGGACGCCGCGCTCGGCGACCTGCCGCTGATCTACCCGTTCCTCGTCAACGACCCGGGCGAGGGCACGCAGGCGAAGCGGCGCGTGCACGCCACACTGGTGGACCACCTCGTACCGCCGATGGCGCGCGCCGAGTCGTACGGCGACATCGCGCGCCTGGAGCAGTTGCTCGACGAGTACGCGGCGATCTCCTCCATGGACCCGGCGAAGCTGCCCGCGATCCGCGCCCAGATCTGGACGCTGATCCAGGCCGCCAAGCTCGACCACGACCTCGGGCTCGAAGCGCGCCCGGACGACGACGGGTTCGACGACTTCCTGCTGCACGTCGACGGCTGGCTCTGCGAGGTCAAGGACGCGCAGATCCGCGACGGACTGCACGTCCTCGGCGGCGCCCCGACCGGCGCGGCACGCGTCAACCTCGTCCTCGCCATCCTGCGCGCCCGGCAGATCTGGGGCGGTACGTCGTCCCTGCCCGGCCTGCGCGAAGCCCTCGGCCTCGACGAGTCGGCCGCGACCCGCACCGCCGCCGACGACGCGGAGGAGCGGGCCCGCGCGCTCGTCCAGGCGATGGAGGACGCGCAGTGGGACCCGGCGGCGGTGGCGGGCGTGGCCTCGGGCCTGGGTGGTCCGGTCGCGGACATCCTGACCTTCGCGGCCCGCGAGGTCGTCCCGCGGCTGGCCGGCACGGTCGACGAGATCGAGAACGTCGTGCACGCCCTGAGCGGCGGCTTCGTCCCGGCGGGCCCGTCCGGCTCCCCGCTGCGCGGCCTGGTCAACGTCCTGCCGACCGGCCGCAACTTCTACTCCGTCGACCCCAAGGCCGTACCGAGCCGCCTCGCCTGGGAGACGGGGCAGGCCCTCGCGGACTCCCTCCTCACCCGCTACCGCACCGACAACGGCGACTGGCCGACCTCCGTCGGGCTCTCCCTCTGGGGTACGAGCGCGATGCGCACCTCGGGCGACGACATCGCGGAAGCCCTGGCGCTGCTGGGCGTCCGGCCCGTCTGGGACGACGCCTCGCGCCGGGTCACGGGCCTGGAGCCGGTACCCCTGGCGGAGCTCGACCGTCCCCGTATCGACGTCACCCTGCGCATCAGCGGCTTCTTCCGCGACGCGTTCCCGCACGCGATCGGGCTGCTGGACGACGCGGTACGGCTCGTCGCCGCGCTGGACGAGCCCGCCGAGTCCAACTTCGTCCGCGCCCACGCCCAGGCCGACCTGGCCGAACACGGCGACGAACGGCGCGCCACGACCCGTATCTTCGGCTCCCGGCCCGGTACGTACGGCGCGGGCATCCTCCAGCTCATCGACAGCCGCGACTGGCGTACGGACGCGGACCTCGCCGAGGTCTACACGGTGTGGGGCGGCTACGCGTACGGCCGCGAACTCGACGGGCGCCCGGCGCGCGGCGAGATGGAGACCGCGTACAAGCGCATCGCGGTGGCCGCGAAGAACACCGACACGCGCGAGCACGACATCGCGGACTCGGACGACTACTTCCAGTACCACGGCGGCATGGTCGCCACCGTCCGCGCCCTGAAGGGCACCGCCCCCGAGGCGTACATCGGCGACTCCACCCGCCCGGAGACCGTCCGCACCCGCACCCTGGTCGAGGAGACGTCCCGCGTCTTCCGCGCCCGCGTGGTCAACCCGCGCTGGATCGAGGCGATGCGCCGCCACGGCTACAAGGGCGCGTTCGAACTGGCGGCGACGGTCGACTACCTCTTCGGGTACGACGCGACGACCGGCGTCGTCGCGGACTGGATGTACGACAAGCTGACCGAGACCTACGTCCTGGACCCGGAGAACCGCCAGTTCCTCCAGGAGGCCAACCCCTGGGCCCTGCACGGCATCGCGGAACGGCTGCTGGAGGCCGAGTCGCGCGGCATGTGGGAGAAGCCGGACCCGGGGGTGCTGGACGCGCTGCGGAAGGTGTTCCTGGAGACGGAGGGTGAGCTGGAGGGCGAGGACGACTGAGGGGTGGGCGGGGCCTGCGCTGTGGCGCGTGCTGTGGTGGGGCCCCGCCCGTACCGGTCCGGCGCCGGATCCCCGGCACGGTCACCGGGTTTTGCGCCGGACGGGTGGCGCCGGGACGAGGCGGACCGCCGTGTTGATCAGGTGGTCGATCGTGTCGCGCGACGGCTTGTCGGTGAGGTCGGTGAGCAGCCGGGCCAGGGTCTTGAGCAGGAAGGGCGAGCCCAGGACATAGCGGTTGAGGACCGGTTGGAAGCCCGACCGGCTGAAGACGAGGTCGGCGACGGTGTTGCCGAGGCGGTAGTAGCGCCCCCAGCGGCGGGTCATCTCCACGGGATAGTTGAGCAGCACCCGCTCCCGCTTCGGCCCCTGGGGGAGGGCCAGGGCGAGCGCCGCGCTCCCGGCCGCGACCTCGCCGGCCTCCAGGGCCTGGGCGATGCCCTCGCCGTTCCAGGGGCTGATCATGCCGCCCGAGTCGCCGACCAGGAGGAGCCCCCGGGTGTACAGCGGATGACGGTTGAAGCCCATGGGCAGCGCCGCGCTCCGTACGGGGCCCTCGGCGTTCTCCTCGCGCAGTCCCCACGCGTACGGGGTGCGGGCCAGCCACTCGTCGAGGGCGGTTCGTAACTCGACCTTTCCGTACCGGCGGTGAGGCAGCGCGCCGAGCCCCACGTTGACCCTGCCGTCGCCCATGGGGAAGATCCAGCCGTATCCGGGCAGGTAACGGTCGGTCCCCGGAAGGCGGAGGTCGGCCCACAGCTCCAGATACTCGTCCTGGGAACGCTCCGGGCTGCGGTAGTAACGACGGGCGGCCGTCGCGAGCTGCCGGTTCTCGTCCCGTTGCAGCCCCAGGGCGAGGGCGAGACGGGCCGAGGCGCCGTCGGCGGCGATGACGATCGGCGCGCGGTAGACCGTCGGCTCGCCCGATTCCTTCGCCCCCTTGGACTCCTTGGACTCCTTGGACTCCTTGGGCCCCTTCGGCCCGGCCGGCACGCTGACGCCGCTGACACCGGTGACGCGGCCGGAGCGGTCGAGTACGGGATGGGTCACCTTCACACCGTTGTGCAGCCGTGCTCCGGCGGCTGCCGCGTGCTGGGCCAGGATGTCGTCGAAATCGTGCCGACTGCGCGAGAGACCGAAATCGGGGTAGCTGCCCGAGCTGGGCCATTCGATGTGGACCTGCCGGCTCCCCGCCACCCAGCGCATACCGCGTGAACGCATCCACCCCGGGGCGTTGATGTCGACCCCCATGCGGATCAACTGGTGCACCGCCCGCGGGGTCAGACCGTCCCCGCACACCTTCTCCCTGGGGAAGTGGGACTTCTCCAGAAGCAGTACGTCGACGCCCGCCCTGGCCAGGTGACAGGCGGCGGCCGAGCCCGCCGGACCCGCACCCACCACGATCACCTCGGCTTCCGTTTCCCTTGAACCGCTCACCAGGACCCCCTCTTGGGACAGTCGGAGCCGCACCGAAATCGCCACTCTTCACGTCATCATGGGTCAGAATGCGCCGGTGCGGAACACGGCCTCCTGGGACGGCGGCCCGGACACCGGTGTGTCGGCGCGGGTGTGTTCCGTGCCGTACTGGGACGATTCCGGACGGCGCGACGGCCCGACTGGTACGGCTGATCCGTTCTCATCCGTATACGGAGGGGTGTGGCGCCATCTGCCCCTCATTCGTCACGTTCCAGGGATGCCGACGTGTTAAGACTTCTCCCCCCTCGTTCTTCTTCCCCCGCCTCCTCCCGTGGACCGCTGCGCGCCCTGCTCGGCCTGCTGGCCGCGCTGGCGCTGCTGTTCGCCGGGCCCGCCGGTCAGGCAGTCGGCCACTCCACCGGTCCGTCCGCCGGCCAGTCCGCCGGTCTCACCCAGGCGGCCCCGGCGGCCCCGGCGGCACCGAAGGCCCCGCTGACCGACGCGCAGTGGAACCGGCACGTAGCGAGTGTCCAGCGCAACCTGGACCGGGCCCTGGCCGACGGCCAGGAGACCGCCGTGCGCTACACCGTCGGCGGTGACCGTGAACACTGGTTCGCCTCCCGCGTACGCCTCCAGCGCGAGGTCGCCGACGAGCTGTACGCGCGCGGCGCGGCCGTACCGGACGAGGGCCGGGCGATCCTCACCGGCGGGCCGATGGGCGCCGGGAAGACCACCGTCCTCACCCGCTACTCCGGTGTCGAGCTCTCCCAGTACCTGGTCGTGAGCGCCGACGACGTCAAGGACGTCATGTGCGAGCGCCGCATGATCCCCGCCGCCAGGGGTCTGACCCCGCTGGAGGCCAGCACCCTCGTACAGGAGGAGTCCAAGCTGATCGCCAACATGGTCGCCTCCCGCGCCTACCAGGCACGCAAGAACATCGTCTGGGACTTCTCGATGTCCTCCCGCGGCTCGGTCGAGGGCCGCCTGACGCCCATGCGCACGGCGGGCTACGGCGACATCGCCGCCCTCTTCGTCGACATCCCGGTGGAGATGAGCGTGCAACGCGCCGACCAGCGGCACCGCAAGGGCCACGAGGCGTACCGCAACGGCGAGGGCTGCGGCGGGCGTTACGTACCCCCCGCGCTGATCCGCTCCGGCGCCGACCCGCAATGGGGCAGCGTCAACCGTCGCGCCTTCGAGGAGACCAAGAACCTCTTCAACACCTGGTCCCTCTGGAACTCCGCCGGCGCCGAGCCCACCCTGATCGCCTCCGGCCGGGGCAACGCCGTACCCGGTAAATGAGCGAGGTCACCGACCTCCTGACCGCCCTGCGCACCGGCTCCATGACCCTGGAGCAGGTCGCGGGGCGGTTCCGGCACCTCGCCTGGCGCCACCCGGCCCCGCCGAGGGCACCGGCCCTGGCCGATCCGGAACCGCCGCTGCCGGACTCGTTCGAGGAGGTCGTCATGGCGTACGCCCGGCACGAACTGACGGACGAGCAGTACGAGGCGCTTCTGCACGCGGCGACCAACGGGGCGGAGCCCGGTTGAGGCATCGCCCGCCGACAGGGGCGGAACCCGGTTGACCCCCGGGTTCCGCCCTTTCCCGATCGTCACAGCACCCAGGGCCGAAGCGCTCCCCTGCCCTCCCGCGCCCGCCGGGCACGGCGGTGACGGGCGAGGGTGAGCAGTGCGTCCCACATTTCGGGAGTCTCGGTACACAGGGGTACGGGAGCGAGCCCGGGCGCCGGTACGGATATGGGCACGGACGCTTCGCTACGGCGCCCCCGGAAGACGCGGCGCAGACCCCCCTTCACCCCGGCCGCCCGTTCAGGGCGAACCGCGCCCACACGCACTTCCCGTACGCCAGCTCCCGGCATCCCCAGCCATCGGCCAGCCCGGCAACGAGCAACAGCCCGCGCCCGCCCTCCTCGTCCTCGGGACAGCCCTCCCGGAGCTGCGGCAGCCTGGACCGATCGGGGTCGGACACCTCCAACACCAGGTCGCCCCAGTCGACATGCAAGGTCACCTCGACCTCGGCGTAGCTGACGCGGCAGTGGCGGACGGCGTTGGTGACGAGTTCCGAGGCCACCAACTCGACATCCGGGGCAAGCTGTTCGAACCCCCACTTCACCAGGGTCTCCCTGACGCGGGCCCGTACGGCCGGCACGTGCTTCTTGCGTTTCGGAATGCGGAAGGTGTCGCGGAACGGCTCCGCGAAAAGGGTTGTGGGCATGGGTTACTCCCAGGCTGACGCATGGTCGATGTTGCGCTGCGTAGCGGGATGCGAGCGGCGCGTTGTTGAGGCTAGAGTGAGCTTCGCAACTTCCACAACCCAAAACTTATGCACGCGTGCATGGTTAGCTCGATCGTGTGACGGCGCACCAAGCAGGCCCTGGAGCGGCAGACTTGGGCGCGAGCGGAGAGGGAGGCAACAAGATGCCCGCAGGTGGAAAGCCGACCGTGCGCAGCAGGCGATTCGGCCGCAAGATGCAGCGGCACAGGGTCGGCGCGGGATTTGACCAGGCGCAGGCGGCGGAGTTCATCCACGGGTCCAGGTCCAAGATCAGCCGCATGGAGGACGGGATCACCACGGCGAGACCTGCGGAAGTTCTGCTTCTGCTGGACCGGTACGGGGTCACGGACGAGACGGAACGCGGCCACTTGGTGTGGTTGGCGAAGAACTCGGGCCATCGGGGCTGGTGGCTCAACTTCCCGGAGCTGTCGGAGAGCTATCGCGACCACATCTCGCTGGAGGACGATGCGACGTTCATCCGTGAGTGGCAGACGGTGCTGGTCCCCGGCCTCCTGCAAACAGCGGCGTACACCGAGCAGGTCTCCGCACTCGCTCCCCACTCGGTACCACCCGATGTGGTGGCCCAGTTCGTCAAGGTCCGAGAGGGACGACAGGCGAAGATTGAGGAAGGCGGCACCAGCTACGCGGTCATTGTCTGGGAGCCAGTGGTAACCCTCCCGCTGGTGCCTGCCGATGTCCACCGTGAGCAGTTGGAGCATCTTCTGAAGGCGGGAAAGCGGGGGAACGTCACCCTGCAGATCCTCCCCACGTCGGCAGGAGTGAAGGCCGGCATCGCCTACCCGTTCTCTTCGTTCTCCTTCGACAGTCAGCCCAACGTTGAAGCCGTCGCAATCGAGAACCTTCGGGGTGCATCAATTCTCGAAGCAACGGACGATCTGACCGCTTACGCCAGTGTGTTCGAGCGTCTACGATCGGAAGCACTGTCACCGGATATGAGCGCACGGCTCATCCGGCGAGTACTGCGGAGCGGCAAGGAAGATGCATCGTGATCCCTGAGACCGTGGGCCCCTACCGGAAGTCGTCCCACTCGGGCCATGACAGCAATTGCGTCGAGGTGGCCCCTACCTTCAACGGCGGCCGGGCCGTACGTGACAGCAAAGACGTGACCCGCCCTTCGCTGCACTTCGCCCCCGCCCAGTGGGACGCCTTCCTGACGCACGCCAAGGCAGGCGGCTCGTGACCTCTGACGTCATAGGCCCGTACCGGAAGTCCTCGTACTCCGGGCAGCAGGGCAACTGCGTAGAGCTGGCCCCCACCGCCAACGGCGGCCGCTCCGTACGCGACAGCAAGGACACGCGCCGCCCGTCCCTGCGCTTCGAGCCCGCCCCGTGGCGCGCCTTTCTGCGTAGCTGTTAGCAGGACCTCAGGGCCCGGTGTCTTCTCCCCGATGAGTTTTCTGTGTCCCGGGGGTCTCATCCGCGGTAACTCGCCACAGCGGTAGGGCCCTACGCGAACCGGAGTGATGGATATGTCAGTAGCCCGGGACCAGCCGGCCAGAGCCGAGGCCCGTGTCGTCTCCGCCGACGGTACCGAGATCGCGTTCGAGCAGTCGGGCAGCGGGCCGGCCGTCGTCCTGGTGGCGTCGGCGCTGGCCGACCGGTCCGACACTGCCAAACTCGCGGCTCTCCTCGCCCAGCACTTCACCGTGGTCAACTACGACCGGCGCGGACGGGGTGCCAGCGGTGACGCCGATGCCTACGCCCCCGAGCGCGAGGTGGAGGACATCGCCGCCCTGATCGAGCACGTCGGCGGTTCGGCGTCGCTGTTCGGCTCGTCCTCCGGCGCGGTCCTCGCCCTGCGCGCGGTCGCTGCCGGAGTGAACGTCGACCGACTGGCCCTGTATGAGCCGCCGTTCGTGGTCGCCGAGGGCGACGACGGGCCGCCCAAGGATCTCGCGCAGCGGATCACCGAGCTGCTCGCGGAAGGCCGGCACGGCGACGCGGTCACGTACTTCATGACCAGGGTGCAGGGCATGCCCGGCATCGCCGTGTTCTTCATGAAGCTCATGCCGAGGATGTGGTCGAACCTCACCGGGCTGGCCCGCACTCTGCCCTACGACATCGCGGTCATGGGCGATACCCAGCAGGGCAGGCCGCTCGACGCCGAGGAGTGGAAGGGGGTGGCCGTGCCCACCCGCGTGCTGACCGGCGGCAAGAGCCCGGCCGCCTTCCAGCGTGCCGCGCTCGCCGTGACCGGGATCCTGCCGCAGGCCGACCACCGCACCCTGCCCGGGCTCAACCACGGCGCCGTCGTCATGGCCCCCAGGAAAATCGCCTCGCAGATCATCGAGTTCATCGAGGAGTCCCGGCTGCCGAATTGACTCCAAACCCGCTCTGATCCGGTGGGCGCGGCACACGCTGCGCGATCCGCAGCGTGTGCCGCGCCTTCCCGGCGGAGACCGGGGCCGAACCGGCGCCTGGACCGGCCGGACGGGACTCAGACGCAGATGCCCGCTTCCGGGGTGCAGAGCTTGACCTGCGGGTAGCGCGTGGAGGGTTTGTCCAGGAGGGGTTGGGGCCGGTGGCGCAGGTGCAGTTCGAGGAACGCGCGGGTGTACCTGCCGGTGATCCGCGAGGCCGTGGCGGACGGCAGGTCGGCGCCGATGTCGATGCCCAGTTGCTCGGCCAGCAGTCCGACGTCGGTGAAGGAGGCGTGTTCGGCTCCGGTCACCACGAGCCACCGCTTCCACCCGGTGAGGCCTCGCCAGTCGCGTTCCCAGGTGGCGACCGCGTCGCCACCGCTGCCCGGGGTGTACTGAGCCTGTCTGCCGAGGAACAGGAACGGCCGGGACAGGCCGCTGTCCGGGATCGGGACCTGGGTCGTGCCGTCGATGTCGATTCCCGCGCGTATCCGGGGGTCGGCCACCATGGAGGTGACGGCGCTCGCACCGCCGACGGAGTGGCCCGCCATCGCGATCCGTGACGGGTCGACGAGCCGGGCGCCGTTCCGTCGCGCGTGCGCCCCGGTCAGTTCGTCCAGTACGAAGGAGACGTCGGCGGCCCGGCCCGTGACCAGCCGTTTCCAGAACGCCTCGTCATGCGGGACCTCGCAGGCGGCGCAGGTGGCGACCCGCCCGTCCGGGAAGGTGGTGGCAACGCTTTCGTAGGTGTGGTCGATCGCGGCCACGAGGTAGCCGTGGCTCGCGAGGTCCTCGCCGAGCGTGGTCAGCGTGGCGCGCGGCTTGGTGAAGCCGGGAGAGAGTACGACCAGCGGCAGACCGCGCGCGGGCCCGGCGGGCCGGGCGTCGGCGAAGGCATTGGTCCGTGTCGTGCTCAACACGTCGAACGGCACGCCGGTGATGCCCCCGTCCTTGAGGAGCAGCTCCGACTCCGTCGGCGTCATGTACGGCGCCCGCGGTCCGCTCGGCGAGGCCGTCGGGTACCACAGGGAGACCATGAGTTCGCGGGAGTTCGCCCCCGGAGCCCAGGGATCGGGGCGGGAGCCGTCCGTGAGGTGCAAGGACGTGGTGCCGACCTCATGGGGTCCGGTCGGCGCGGGCAGGTACGGTGTGCCGCGCGGCTCGTCGGCGGCCGCGGCGGGAGCCCCGCCGACGCCGACGGTGAGCGCGAGCAGCGCGGCCGCGGCGGTCAGGCCACGACGGAAGTGCGTGTGGTTCATGGGTTGTCCGTTTCTCTGCTCAGGACGGGCTGGGGGACATCGGGTGCCGACGCCTTTCGCCCGTCGGTGGGTGTCCGGTTCCGGGTGCCGTCCGGCGCGACGTGACACCACCGGGTGCCGGAAGCTCCCGCGGTGTGTCGGCCGAGCCCGCCCCCGTACCGGGTTCAGGACAGTCGCCGTACCCGCCCTGCGCAGAGCCCGCCCAGCCCCGCCGTGAGGCCGAGGTAGATCGCCGACTCGGCCCACTGGAGGCGCCAGAAGTTGGTGGCGGGCTGGTAGGTCAGGCGTTGGCCGTAGTGGAGTGACGCCAGGTCGGCGACGCAGGCGTTGATCTCCTCGATGGGCGGGGGGCTCGGCTGCGCGTTGAGGCAGTCGGGGAACGACGCGGGGACGGTGGTGGCGTGGCCCCGGGCGTCGACGGTCTGTTCCGCGACGAGCCAGGCGCCGGGTTCCTTCAGCTCCATCGTGATGGTGCCGTCCTCGCGGATGCCGAGGTGGGACCGGACGCTGACCGGGACCGTGACCTCGGCGGGCGTCGCCAGGTGGGGCCGTACCCACAGGGGCATGGCGAGCTGGACCGCGACGAAGAGGACCAGCACCGCGGCCATCGCCGGTACGGTGCGGCGGATGAACAGGCCCAGGGTGACGCCGAGCGCGAAGGCGAACGCGGCGTACGCGAGCGGGACGATGCCGCGCGCGCCGAAGATCAGGGGGTCGATCCGCGGGAAGTGGTCGAGGTCGGCGCCCCGGGCGACCGCGGCGTCGACCGGGCGGCTCCACCAGCTCACCGCGAGGCTGGTCACCCCGGCGGCGGCCATGGCGGCCAGTGCGGTGAGGCCGAGCTTGGTGACGAGCCAGCGGGTACGGGTGACGCTCTGGTTCCAGATCAGCCGGTGGGTGCCGGTCTCCAGCTCGCGGCTGACCAGCGGCGCGCCCCAGAACATGCCGATCACACCGGGCAGGGCGAGGACGGCGATCAGCCCGGCGTAGTAGACGGCCTGTTCGGTGCCGGAGATCTGCTGGAGCGCGCTCCCGCCCGCGGTGCCGGACAGATCGGCCAGCCCCGGTCCCGTGACCGCGAGAAGGGCGAGGAGTACGGCGGCGGCCGCCCCCACCGCCAGGACGTTCGGGCGCAGTTGGCGCCAGGCCAGCCAGATCATCGCAGCGCCTCCAGGGCGGGTCGGGAGCGGGGTTCGGGGCTCTCGGGTGCGGGCCCGCGCAGGTAGGCGAGGACGAGGTCCTCCAGGCTGAGCCGGCTGACCGTCCAGGCGGGGTCGAGGATCGGGGCGTCGGTGCGTACGAGGAGGGTGGTCTGCCGCTCGGTGTGGCTGGACGAGACGACCTCCTGGCCGGCCGGGAGCGTGGCCGGGTCGCGCCGGGGGCCGGTGAGCCGGTGGTGGGTGGCCAGCAGTTCGTCGATGTCACCGGCCAGCCGCACCCGCGAGTCGACCAGCACGATCAGGTAGTCGCAGGCCCGCTCCACGTCGGAGACGAGGTGGGAGGAGAGGATGACGCTGAGTTCCTGCTCGGCGACGGCCTCCATCAGGTCCTGCATGAACTCCCGCCGCGCGAGCGGGTCCAGGGCGGCCACCGGCTCGTCCAGGATGAGGAGTTCGGGCCGCTTGGCGATGCCCAGGGTGAGGGCGATCTGCGCGCGCTGGCCGCCGGAGAGCTTCCCGGTCCGCCGCGCCGGGTCGAGCCCGAGCCGCCGGATCCGCTCCCTCGCCATGGTGTCGTCCCACCCGGGGTTGAGGCGCGCGCCGATCCTGAGGTGGTCGGCGACGCTCAACCCCTGGTACGTCGGGGCGTCCTGGGCGACGAAGCCGACCTTCGCGAGCTGCTCCGTACTGTCGGCGGGCCGGCCGCCGCACACCTCGATCATGCCGGCGGACGGGGTGAGCGTCCCGGAGGCCAGGTTCAACAGGGTCGATTTTCCCGACCCGTTGGGGCCGACGAGTCCGACGACCCGGCCGGCGGGAACGTCCAGGGTGCACTCCGAGAGCGCCCAGCGCTGCCGGTATCTCTTGCCCAGCGCGCGGGCCCGCAGGATGTCGGTCATGCCACGTCCTCCCCGGCGACGCCCCGGAAGGTGGTCAGGAACAGCGCCTCGATCGACTCGTCGTCGAGCCCGGCCAGCCGCGCCTTCGTCAGCCAGCGCCGCAGATCCTTGCGCAGCGGCCCGAGCGCGGCGGGCGAGGCCCCGGCCAGGGTGCGCGTCACGAACGTCCCGACGCCGGGCCGGGCGGCCACCAGACCGTCGTGCTCCAGCTCCCGGTACGCCTTGAGCACGGTGTTCGGATTGATCGCGAGCCGCCCCGCCACGCCCTTGACGGTGGGGAGCTGATCGCCCTCCGCGAGCAGCCCCAGCCGCAGCGCGTGGCGCACCTGCTGGACCAGTTGCTGGTACGGCGAGAGGCCGGACCCGCTGTCCAGGTGGAACTCAATCACTGGTTCCTCCAGTTATCTAGTGAGCTAGTACTTTAGACTCCTCGGCGGATGGACCGTCAAGAGGTGCAGGGGGCGCGCGTCATGGGGCGCTCCGGGTGCGCGCCCGGCATCAAGAAAACGTAGACATTGCCGGGATCCGGCAATGCGCGCACATGCCCCTGTCACACAGAATGGGCGCAGCACAGACGGGGGAAGGACCCTGGTGCCGGGACACGGAAGCGTGTCCCGCGCCGGGGCGATGACGCACGCGGACGCGGATGACGTATTCGGACGACGCACGCGGACGCGACGAACGCAGTTGACGTACGCGGATGACGGACGTGAACGGCGAACGTGGATGACGGACGCGGAAGACGTACGCACGGGCGTACGGGTGTGACAGGACATCGGGGGGTGGGGACGGATGAACGAGTTCTACCGCGCCGCCCTCGGTTTCCCCGCCGCGCTCTTCGGCGCCGCCCTGATCGTCGTCGTCGGCTTCTGGCTGCTGGTCGTCGCCGGGGCCGCCGAGCACGACTCCTTCTCCGGGCATATGAACACCCCGGCCGGCGGCGGGTTCGGGGGAGTCCCGGTCGCCGTGCCCGTGTCGGTGCTGATCGCCACGGCCTGGTTCGTGAGCCTCGCCGGATCGGTGCTGGTGCGCCGCTCCGTGGAGCCCGGGGCCGCCCGTACGCTCTGGTCGGGCGCCGTGCTCGCCGGGGCCGCGCTGATCGCCTGGGGTGTCACCCGGCTCCTCGTACGCCGATTGCGCGACCTCGTGCCTGAACAGGCGCCGCCGTCCCGGCTGGACTTCATCGGGCTGACCTGCACGATCCGTACCGGCTCCGTCTCCGCCGACTTCGGTCAGGCCGAGGTCGCGGCGGCCGACGGCTCGACCGCGCTCGTCCAGGTCAGGCGGGCCGGGGCCGACGAGGCCGCGCATCTCGCCGCCGGGTCCACGGGGTTGCTGTACGCGTTCGACGCCGAGGGCGAGTTCTTCTGGGTCGGCCCGTACGACCCGGCGCTCGACCCGCGTTCCGCCCGCTGACCCAGCGGCCCTCCCCGTCCGACCGGTATCACCGCCTTCGGGCCGGGAGCCGTGCCCTCACCGGCGCCCCGGACCGCCGTCACCGCCACCACGCTCGCACTCTTTTCGAGGATTCCTCATGGATGCCATCTCCTTGGGCCTCGGCGTGCTCGTCGCCGTCGCCCTGCTCGTCGCCATCGCCCTGTTCCTGGTGATCAGCCGGCTCTTCCGCAAGGTGGAGCAGGGCCGCGCGCTGATCATCTCCAAGACCAAGAAGGTCGACGTGACCTTCACCGGCGCCGTTGTCCTGCCGGTGCTGCACAAGGCCGAGTACATGGACATCTCGGTGAAGATCATCGAGATCCGCAGAACCGGCCGCGAGGGCCTGATCTGCCAGGACAACATCCGCGCCGACATCCACATCTCGTTCTTCGTACGGGTCAACAAGACCGTCGAGGACGTCATCAAGGTCGCCCAGGCGATCGGCACGGAACGGGCCAGCGACAAGATCGCCATCCAGGAGTTCTTCGCCGCGAAGTTCTCCGAGGCGCTGAAGACGGTCGGCAAGCAGCTCGACTTCGTCGACCTCTACACCAAGCGCGAGGAGTTCCGGGACCGGATCATCCGCGTCATCGGCACGGACCTCAACGGCTACCACCTCGACGACGCCGCCATCGACTTCCTTGAGCAGACCCCGATGACACAGCTCGACGGCGCCAACATCCTGGACGCCCAGGGCATCCGCAAGATCACCGAGCTGACGGCCGTCGAGCACGTCCGTACCAACGAGTTCCAGCGTACGGAGCAGAAGGAGATCACCCGGCAGAACGTCGACGCCCGGGAGACCATCCTGGAGCTGGAACGCCGCCAGGCCGAGGCCGAGATCAAGCAGCACCGCGAGGTGGAGACGCTCCGCGCCCGCGAGGAGGCCGCGACGGCCAAGGTGCAGGAGGAGGAACGGCTCGGCGCGCAGACCGCGTTCCTCCGCACGGAGGAGCAGCTCGGCGTGCAGCGCGAGAACCAGGCGCGGGAGATCGCCGTGGCGCAGAAGAACCGCGAGCGGGTCATCGCCGTCGAGAACGAGCGCATCGAGAAGGACCGTGTCCTGGAGGTCATCGGGCGCGAGCGCGAGACCGAGCTGAGCCGTATCTCCAAGGACAAGGAGGTCGAGGCGGAGCGCCGTGAGGTGGCCGATGTCATCCGCGAGCGGATCGCCGTGGACCGTACGGTCGCCGAGCAGGAGGAGTCGATCAAGAAGCTCCGGATCGTCGAGGAGGCCGAGCGCACCCGCCAGTCGGTGATCATCGCCGCCGAGGCGGAGGCCCAGGAGAAGCTGGTCAAGGACATCAAGGCCGCCGAGGCGGCCGAGGTCGCCGCCCGCCACCACGCGGCCGAGCAGCTCACGCTCGCCGAGGCGCGGCTGAAGGCCGCCGATCTCGACTCGCAGGCCAAGCTGCGGCTCGCGGAGGGCGTCCAGGCGGAGACGGCGGCGCCCGGTCTCGCGGCGGTCCAGGTCCGTGACAAGGAGGCGGACGTCATCGAGAAGGCGGGCCTCGCGGAGGCCGGCGCCACCGAGGCGCGGCTGCGCGCCGAGGCTGAGGGGGCCAGGCTGAAGGCCCTCGCGGCGGCCGAGGGCATGCGGGCGCAGGCCACGGCGGACGCCGCGATGATCGGCGAGAAGCTGAAGGCCGAGGCGGCGGGGCTCACGGAGAAGGCGGCGGCGATGGCCGCGCTGGACGACGCGTCCCGTACGCACGAGGAGTACCGGCTGCGGCTGGCCGCCGACAAGGAGATCCGGCTCGCGGGTCTGGACGTACAGCGGCAGGTCGCGGAGGCGCAGGCCACGATCCTCGCGACGGGTCTGGAGAGCGCCGACATCAACATCGTCGGCGGCGACTCCGTCTTCTTCGACCGGCTCGTCTCGTCGATCTCGCTCGGCAAGAGCGTGGACGGCTTCGTCCAGCACTCCGAGACGGCGCGGGCGCTCGGCAAGCCGTGGCTGGACGGTACGGCCAGCTTCCCCGAGGACCTGACGCGGATCCTCGGCTCGGTCTCGACGGCCGACGTGCAGAACCTGACGGTGTCGGCGCTGCTGATGAAGCTGATGAAGTCCGGCGGCAACGGCAACGGCAACGGCTACGGCGTGCAGGCCGGGCAGCTCCAGCAACTCCTTGAGCACGCCGAGAGGCTGGGCCTCTCCGACACCCCGCTCTCCGCGCTGCACGGGACACCGGACGGTGCCCTGAACGGCGCGGTCACGGCCTGAGAGCCCGGTCTCGGGGACGCGCGGGTCCGGAGCTGCCGCACGGGGGTCGGTGGATCCGGATCCGCGCGCCGTGACGCGTGCGTAGGTGCGTACGGAAGAAGCATGAAGCGCGGGGAGAGTGAGAAGTGAGTCCGATGGAAACCGGTACGGGCGCGGCGCACGCCGCTGAGTCCGGTGCGCACGCCGTGGACGCCGGTACGTACGAGGTGCTGCGCGACCGGCTCGGCGCCCAGGCCAGGGAGCTGGCCCGCCGGGCCGAGGAGCTGAACTCCCGCCGCGTCGCGGCGTTCGGCGCTACGGAGCTGGCCCTCACCGGCACCGAGCACCTGCGCACCGAGCGGCCCAGCGTGCCCCGCGACCTCGTCGCCGTCGGCGGCGCGCTGCTCCTCGGCCACCACGGGCGGCCGGGCGGCGGCCCCGGGGCGGCGGTCGAGGTCGGGGACGTCCTCGCGCTGTACGACCGCGAGCTGAACCCGCTGCCGCCGGACGCCGTGCCCGGACTGCTCGACGACCCGCGCTTCGTAAGGGAGTTCGCGGAGCTGTACCGCTACTTCCGCGACGCCCGGCTGCGCCGGCTCCGGTGCGTCGACGGCAGGCTGCTCGCCGTCTTCCAGACCGGCGAGAGCGCCGACGACATCCGCGTACTGCGCTGGGCGCTCTCCGGCGAAGGAGCGCACAGCGTGGTCGAGTTCCTCGACGCGCGCGGCGAGCGCGACCATGTCCCGCCGCCCGCCCACGACTTCACCTGGACGCCGACCACCCGCGAGGACCAGGTCCCCGGCGGCCACCCGTATGTCGCCGTTGACGGCGGGCGGTTGCGGGTCTCGACCGTGGGCGGCGCCCTCACCGTCAGGGACGGGGGCGTCGGTGGGGCCGACGAGGTGCTGTACACCGAACCGGTCACCGAACCGCTCCAGTCGCTGGCCGACGCCGAGATCGAGTACGCGAAGGCCGGCGCCCTGACCCTGCTGCGCGTCCGCCCGTACAAGGAGGAGACCCGGCGCCATCTCGTCGTCCACACCGCCACCAGGACGGCTCTGCGGCTCGACTCCCTCGGGCAGGCGTGCCGGCGGCTCCCCGAGGAGCAGGGGATCATCTTCCCCGGCGGCTACGTCCTCGCCACCGGCGCGCACAAGACCTTCGAACTCGACACGGAGGCAATGGAGTTCGAGCGCGAGCTGCGCTCCCCGAACGGCGAGGACGTGCTGTACGCGTTCCACGACCGCACCCGGGGCCGCGGCCTGCTGCTCCCGTACAACCTGATCCGCGAGGAGGCCGCCGCCCCGCTGCCCTGGCGGGGCCACGCGCTCTTCGAGGACGGGGCGCTCGTCGCCCTGCGGTCCGCCCCGGCGGCGGGGGACGCGGAGGAGCCCGTACGGGTCCATCCGGTCCAGCTCTGGCGCTCGCCGTTCGTCTCCGACACGTACGCCGCCGCGACGCCCGCCGGGGACGGGCCGCTGGCGCGCATCGGCAACGCCGATCTGGTGCGTGGCATCTCCGACTGCCTCTCGCTGGCCCGCTCCGTCACCGACCCCCTGTCCACCACCGCCGAGGGGTACGGGGCGCTGCGCGCCGCCTGCGTGCGCGCCGCCGACACGTACCACTGGCTGGGCGACCCGGACGTGGGCGATCTGCGCGAGCCGCTGGGCGGGGTACGGGACACGGCCGGGCAGGTGCTGGCCGAGTTCGAGACCGTGACGACGCTGACGCGGCAGGCGGCCGAGGCGTTCGCGGAGGCCGCCGCCGAGATCGCCGCGCTGGTGCGCCGGGCACGCGGCGAGGCGCCGCGCACGGCCGCCGGCTGGGTGGACCGCATCACCGAACTCCGGCATGCGCACGGCCACTTGCTGACGCTCAAGGAGCGGCGGTACGCGGACATCGAGGCCGTCGACGCGCTCGCCGCGGAGCTGACGGGGGACCTCACGTCGTTCGCGCAGCGCGCGGTGGGGTTCCTGCGGGGCGCGGACGCCTTCGCCTGGTACCACGAGGCCATCGGAGCGGCGCGGCTCACGGCCGAGGGCGGCACCCTCGCCACCGCCGCGGAGGCGGCGCCCGTCACCGCGCGCCTGGACGAACTGACCGCCGGGCTGCGGACCGTCACCGAGGTCGTGGCCGGTCTGGACATCGGCGACGCCACCGTCCGTACGTCCATCCTGGAGCGGATCGCCGAGGTGCTCGGCGGCGTCAACACCGCCCGCGCCACGCTCGACGCCCGCCGCAGGGAACTGCTCGACCACGAGGGCCGGGCCGAATTCGCGGCGGAGACTGCCCTGTTGGGGCAGGCGGTCACGGGCGCGATGGCCGTGGCCGACACCCCCGACGCCTGCGACGAGCAGGTGGCCGGGCTGCTGCTGCGGCTGGAGGACCTGGAAGCGCGGTTCGCGGAGTCCGACGACCACCTCGCGGAGCTGTCCGCCAGGCGCACCGAGGTCCACGACGCCTTCGCCGCCCGCAAGCAGAGCCTCCAGGACGCGCGGGCCCGGCGGGCGGAGCGGCTGGGCGGGTCGGCGGCCCGGGTGCTGGAGACCATCGCCCGCCGGGCGGCCACCCTCGGCTCGGCGGACGCGATCAGCACGTACTTCGCCTCCGACCCGATGGCCGCGAAGGTCCGCCGTACGGTGGCGGAGCTGCGCGAACTCGGCGACACCGTACGGGCGGAGGAGTTGGAGGGACGGCTCAAGGCCGCGCGGCAGGAGGCGGCGCGCGCCCTGCGCGACCGGGCCGACCTGTACGCGGACGGCGGCGCCCTGATCCGCCTGGGGCGGCACCGCTTCGCGGTGAACACGCAGCCGCTGGAGCTGACGCTCGTACCGGACGGGCGGCGGGGCGGCGCGGGCTCCCACGACGGGGACGGCTCCGATGGCGCGGGGCTGGCCTTCGCCCTCACCGGGACCGACTACCGCGCTCCCGTCACCGACCCGGAGTTCGCGGCCACCCGCGCCTATTGGGCGCAGACCCTGCCCTCGGAGTCGCCGGACGTCTACCGCGGCGAGTACCTGGCGGCGCGGCTGCTCGCGGAGCACGGCCCGGAGGGGCTGCCGGAAGCGGATCAACTGCTCCCCTTCGTACGGAAGTCGGCGGAGTCCGCGTACGACGAGGGGTACGAGCGGGGCGTCCACGACCACGACGCCACGCTCATCCTCGGCGCGCTGCTGCGGCTGGGCGCCGAGGCCGGGCTGCTGCGCTTCCCGCCCGAGGCGCGCGCCGCCGCCCAGCTCTTCTGGGCGCACGGCACGACGGAGGAGGCGCGGGAGGCCTGGACGCGGCGCGCGGTCTCGATGGCACGGGCCCGCGCGACGTTCGGCCTCGCGCCCGCGATCGCGGCGCTCCGGACCGAACTGGCCGGGGTCATGGCCCCGTACGGCGGCGGCCCGCTCAGCGCGGCGTACCTCTTCGAGGAGCTGACCAGCGGCCCGAAGGGCTTTGTGACCAGCGCGGGCGCCCGGACGCTGCTCGCCGCGTTCCGCCGCGCGGTGGGCACGTCCGCGTACGACGACGATCTCGACGGTCTGGGCGAGGAGGACCTTGACACACGGCGCCAGATTGTCGAGAACTGGCTGACGGCGTACGTGGAGTCGAGCGGTGTCGCCGCAGCTCAGGGAGGCGAACTCCAAGGCGAGTTCCAAGGCGAGTTCCAAGGCGAGCTCCAAGGCGAGCTCCAGGGCGAACTCCAGGGCGACCTCGCGGAGGCCGTGGCCGTGGAGCTCTGCCCCGGCCTGGTCCGCCACGACTCGGCCGCGCCGCTCAGCGAGACCGTCGAGGGTCTGCTCGGCAGCCACCCGAGGTTCGAGCGCCGGCGTCTGACCGTCCGGATCGACGAACTCCTCGCCCGTACGGCCGACTTCCGCGAGCGCGTGGCTCCCGGCTTCCGGGCGTACCAGCGCCGACGTGGCGCGCTGGTCGCCGCCGAGCGGGCCCGGCTGCGGCTGGACGACCACCGGCCGCGCGTCATGTCGTCCTTCGTGCGCAACCGGCTCATCGACGAGGTCTATCTGCCGCTCATCGGGGACAACCTCGCCCGGCAGATCGGCACGGCGGGCGAGGGCAAGCGCACCGACTCCCACGGTCTGCTGCTGCTCGTCTCCCCGCCGGGCTACGGCAAGACGACGCTGATGGAGTACGTCGCGGACCGGCTCGGCCTGGTCCTGGTGAAGATCAACGGCCCGGCGCTGGGCCACGCCGTCACCTCGCTCGACCCGGAGCAGGCGCCGAACGCGACCGCGCGCCAGGAGGTCGAGAAGATCAACTTCGCGCTGGAGAGCGGCAACAACACCCTCCTCCACCTGGACGACATCCAGCACACCTCGCCCGAACTCCTCCAGCAGTTCATCCCGTTGTGCGACGCGCAGCGCCGGATGGAGGGGGTGCGGAACGGGGAGACGCGGACGTACGACCTGCGCGGGAAGCGCTTCGCGGTGTGCATGGCGGGCAATCCGTACACCGAGTCCGGCCACCGTTTCCGGATCCCGGACATGCTCGCCAACCGGGCGGACGTCTGGAATCTGGGCGAGGTGCTGACGGGCAAGGAGGACGTCTTCGCGCTGAGCTTCGTGGAGAACGCCCTCACCGCGCACCCGGTGCTGGCCCCGCTCGCCGCCCGCGACAGCGCCGACCTGGACCTTTTCGTACGGCTGGCGGCCGGGGACCCGACGGCGCGGGCCGACCGGCTCGTCCACCCGTACGCACCGGCCGAGTCGGACCGTGTCCTCGCCGTCCTGCGCCATGTGCTGACGGCGCGGGAGACGGTCCTCGCGGTCAACGCGGCGTACATCGCCTCGGCGGCGCAGTCGGAGGCGTCCCGTACGGAGCCGCCGTTCCTGCTCCAGGGCTCGTACCGGAACATGAACAAGATCGTGGCCCGGCTGGACGCGGTGATGAACGACGCGGAGGTGGCGGCCGTCGTCGCCGACCACTACGCGGGCGAGGCCCAGACCCTGACGACGGGCGCGGAGGCGAACCTCCTCAAACTCGCCGAACTCCGGGGGACGTTGAACCCGGAGCAGGCGGACCGGTGGGCGGCGGTCAAGGCGGCGTACGTACGGTCGGCGGCGCTCGGCTCCCCGGCGGACGACCCCCTGTCGCGAGCGGTCGCGGCGCTCGGGGTGCTCGCCGATCGGGTGGGCGCGGTGGAGTCCGCGATCACGCGGGAACGATCACACGGGGCGACGCCCTGTTGACGGAGCGTGCGAGAAGGTTGACGCTTGGCATCACGGTGTCATGTCGGATGAGCCGATGAGCGTACGGGGGAGTGCGGGGGCCGCGGGGGCACCGGGCCGGGGGAAGAGGGGGGATCGGGGGGCGGGGCGGGGCGGAGGCGACATCTCCGCCCCGCCCCGACATGTTGGGCCCCCGGACTTCCCACAGAACCCCTGTTGAGAGCCCTGCCAGGGCGTCTGCCAGGGGCCGGAAGCGGCCAAAGCACCGACGGACGCGGTCTGTTGCGACCATGTAAAGGCCCATGTGATCGCTGGCGTATGCCGTGCGTCGGGCCCCGAGGGGTCGACCTTCTTTCGGACAACCATTCGATGCGTTGCTGACAAGCGCGCCCGCCGCTGAAACGATTTAGGAAGCGCGCTTTACGCGCGGCACCTACCTGTACACAGCAATTTCTGACGGCATTTCCGGCATTCGGCACCCGCCGTACACCGCATGTGCCGCACTCCGCACGGGCCGCCGTCGCGCCCGTACGCGCACCGGCCGGGCAGCGTCGCCCGGGCCGCACCCCGCGCAAGAGCCATCGCACCTCTCCTCGCCGGACGGCACATCCAGCCGCCCGATCCCGTTCCAGCCGGCCGTCCCCGGACGCCCGGACAGAAGGAGCACCAGGAGTGACGAACACCTCCCGAACCACCTCTCGTACTGCTTCCCGAATCAACTCCCTTACCACGTTCCGTAGGACCCGTACGGCGGCCACCGCCGCCCTCGCCCTGGCGGCCCTGGTCGTCACCGCGCTCCCCGCGTCGGCTTCGCCCGCAGCGCCCGCCGCGCCACAAGAGCGCTCCAGCGCGTCCGGCGCGATAGCCGCGGAGCCCAGACCCGGGGCCAGAAACGTGGCCCTCACCCCCGCGCAGCGCGCGAAGCTCCTCAAGGCCGCCGCGACCGCCGGCGCCGGCACCGCCCGCTCCCTCAAGCTGGGCGCCGAGGAGAAGCTGATCCCGAAGGACGTCGCCAAGGACGCCGACGGCACCGTCCACACCCGCTACGAGCGCACCTACGCCGGACTCCCGGTCCTGGGCGGCGACCTGGTCGTCCACGAGAAGCCCGGTAAGCAAGCGGCCCCCACCGTCACCCACGCGATGGACGCGCCCCTCTCCGTACCGACGACCCGGGCCGCCGTCCCCGCCGCCGAGGCGCGGAAGTCGTCCCTGAAGGCCGCCGCCGACGCGGGCACCGGGAAGGCGACCCCCGACGGCGCGCCGCGCCAGGTGATCTGGGCGAAGGACGGCGCCTCCACGCTGGCGTGGGAGTCCGTCGTGAAGGGCGTACGGGAGGACGGTGGCCCCACCGAACTCCATGTCGTCACCGACGCGAAGAGCGGCAAGAAGCTCCAGGAGTTCGACCGGATCCAGGCGGGCGTCGGACACGGCCAGTTCAGCGGCGAGGTCGAGATCGGCAGCGTACGCAACGGTGACGTCTACGAGTTGACCGATGCCCGGCGCGGCAACCACAAGACGTACGACCTGAACGGCGCCACCTCCGGCGACGGCACCCTCGTCACCAGCCCCGAGGACGTGTGGGGCGACACGACCGTGACCAACCGGCAGACGGCGGCCGTGGACGCCGCCTACGGCGCGCAGGTCACCTACGACTTCTACCACGACCAGTTCGGCCGCGACGGCATCGCCGGCGACGGCGTCGGCGCCTCCTCCCGCGTCCACTTCGGCAACCAAGTGGTCAACGCCTACTGGGACGACAACTGCTTCTGCATGCTGTACGGCGACGGCGCGGGCAACGCCAACCCGCTGACCGCGCTCGACGTCGCCGCCCACGAGATGACGCACGGGGTCACCTCCGCCACCGCGGACCTGTACTACAACAACGGTGAGTCCGGCGGGCTGAACGAGGGCAGCAGCGACATCATGGCCGCCGCCGTGGAGTTCTTCGCCGACAACCCCCACGACGCACCCGACTACGAGGTCGGCGAACGCATCGACATCAACGGCGACGGCACCCCGCTGCGTTACATGGACCAGCCCTCCAAGGACGGCATCTCCCAGGACTACTGGAGCCCCCGCACCGAGGGACTCGACCCGCACTTCTCCTCCGGTGTGGCGAACCACTTCTTCTACCTCCTCGCGGAGGGCAGCGGAAAGAAGACGGTCAAGGGGCACGACTACGACAGCCCCACCTACGACGACCTGCCCGTCCCCGGCCTGGGCCTGCACAACGCCTTCACCGTCTGGTACCGGGCGCTGACCCTCTACATGACGAGCACGACGGACTTCGCGGGCGCCCGCGCCGCCACCCTCCAGGCCGCCGAGGACCTGTACGGCCGCTCCAGCGAGGCGTACGAGGCGGTCGGCAACACCTGGGCGGCCGTCAACGTCGGCAACCGGTTCGTCAACCACATCGCCCTGACCCCGCCGACCGCCCAGAAGGCGGCGGTGGGCCAGCCGGCCACGCTCACCATCGACGCGGCGACGAGCCGCCCGGGCGGACTCACGTACAGCGCCACCGGGCTGCCCGCCGGCCTGACGATCGACTCCGGTACGGGCGTGGTCTCCGGCAGCCCGACCGAGGCGGGCGACTTCACGCCCGAGATCACCGTCAGCACGACGGACGGCGGCGGCGCGACGGCGACCTTCCCCTGGACGGTGATCGCCTCCGGGGGCGACTTCTTCGTCAACCCGGCCCGGGTCGACATCCCGGACGGCGGCGGCCCGGCCGCCGAGTCCCCGCTCGTCGTCACGGGCCGCGAGGGCAACGCCCCCGCCGACCTCAAGGTGACGGTCGACATCATCCACACCTGGCGCGGCGACCTGGAGATCGACCTGGTCGGCTCGGACGGCTCCGTCCACCGCCTGAAGAACAGCGCGAGCTCCGACTCGGCGGACAACGTCCACGCGACGTACACGGTGGACGCGTCGGCGATCGCGGCGAACGGTACGTGGAAGCTGCGGGTGCGGGACGTGTACCAGGCGGACGCGGGCTACATCGACAGGTGGGCCCTGAGCTTCACCAGCTGACGTAACACCAGGACGTCCGCGTCATCACGAGGTCCCCGCCCGCCCGCAGCAACGGACGGGCGGGGACCAGGCCCCGAAGGGTCAGCACATCTTGTAGTCGACCTTGGTCGAGTTGTACGAGCAGGTGTCCGCCTTGGTGCCGTTCGCCTTCTTCAGCGTCGCGGTGTCCTTGTCGTTGTTCCACACGTAGGCCGCGCGGTTCTGGTACCGGTTGGCGGCCGTGTCCTTCCCCTTACCGGTGCGTACGGTCACCGTCTTGCCCTTGCCGAGGCTGTACGTACCGAAGACGTACTTGTGGTTCGACGCGTCGACGAGGGTCCAGCCCTTCAGGGAGACCGCCTTCGACGTCGTGTTCCTGATCTGCACGTACTCGGCGTTCAGGGACGCGCTGGAACGGTTGTCCGTGCCCGGCGAGTCGTAATAGATCTTGTACAGGTGCACGGAACCGGCCGCGGCTCGTACTGGTGCCTGTGCCTGTACCTGTGCCTGCGCCTGTGTCGGCAGCAGGACGACCCCGGCGGCGACCGCCAGGGCGGCGGCGGTGAGCGTGCGGGTGCAGCGCATGAGCAATCCCCATTGATCTCAGGCCGGGCACCCCCCAATGGCAGCCCGGCAGACGCACAGACTATGTCCGCCCTGGCGTTATGGTGTGTTTTTCAGGAAATCAGAGACACGCCGTGCGTAGGGCCCCACAGAGGAGCTGACGCACCGCAATGACACGTAAGCCACGCACAGCAACAGCAACAGCAGCGGCACTCACACTGACCGTTCTGACCACTCTGACCGCACTGACCGCCACCACACTCCCCGCGACCGCGACCGCGACCGCGACCGCGTCCACGTCCACGAAGTCCCCCGCCCCGCCCCGCATATCGGCGACCCCCAACCCCGGGGCGAGACCGGTGCCGTTGACTCCCGAACAGCGCGCGGACCTCCTCAAGTCGGCGACGAAGACCAGCCCGGACACCGCCCGCTCCCTCAAGCTGGGCGCCGAGGAGAAGCTGATCCCGAAGGACGTCGCCAAGGACGCCGACGGCACGGTCCACACCCGCTACGAGCGCACGTACGCCGGACTCCCGGTCCTGGGCGGCGACCTGGTCGTCCACGAGAAGCCCGGTAAGCAAGCGGCCCCCACCGTCACCCACGCGATGGACGCGCCCCTCTCCGTACCGACGACCACGGCGAAGCTGACCCCCGAGGAGCCCCCCGGCGGCACACGGCGCAAGGTGATCTGGGCGGGGTACGGTGGCGCGCCCACGCTCGCCTGGGAGTCCGTCGAGAAGGGCGTAGGGAAGGACGGCACCCCCAGCGAACTCCACGTCATCACGGACGCGGCGGACGGACGGAAGCTCCAGGAGTTCGACCGTATCCACCCCGGCGCGGGCGAGGGCCAGTACAACGGCCGGGTCGAGATCGGCTCCGTACGCAACGGGGACCTGTACGAACTGACCGACGCGGGGCGCGGCAGCCACCGTACGTACGACATCTCGGCCGGCGGATCCGGCGTGCTGCTCACCGACGCCGACGACATCTGGGGCGACGGCACCCCCGCCCACCGCCAGACGGCGGCCGTGGACGCGGCGTACGGGGCGCAGCAGACCTGGGACTTCTTCCAGGAGCGGTTCGGCAGGGCCGGCATCAGGGGCGACGGCGTCGGCGCGCGCTCCCGCGTCCACTACGGGAACGGGTACGCCAACGCCTTCTGGAACGACTCCTGCTTCTGCATGACGTACGGCGACGGCATCGGCAACGCCCGGCCGGTCACCTCGCTCGACATCGCCGCCCACGAGATGACCCACGGCCTGACCTACGCCACCGCGAACCTGACGTACTCCGGCGAGTCCGGCGGTCTGAACGAGGCGACGAGCGACATCATGGGCGCCGCCGTGGAGTTCTTCACGGACAACCCGAACGACGTCCCCGACTACCTGATGGGCGAACTGGCCGACCTGCGCGGTACGGGCAAGCCCCTGCGCCACATGGATCAGCCCTCCAAGGACGCCTCGGACAGGGGCACTTCACAGGACCACTGGACACCGGGCACCCGCAAGCTCGACCCGCACCACAGCTCCGGCATCGGCAACCACTTCTTCTACCTGCTCGCCGAGGGCAGCGGGCAGAAGACCATCAACGGCATCGCGTACGACAGCCCCACCTACGACAACACCCCGGTCGCCCCGCTGGGCCTGCCGCTCGCGACCAGCGTCTGGTACCGGGCGCTGACCCTCTACATGACCAGCTCCACCGACTACGCGGGCGCCCGCACCGCCACGCTCCGGGCCGCGGAAGACCTCTTCGGCCGCGACAGCGCGGGATACGAGGCGGTCGGCAACGCCTGGGCCGCCGTCAACGTCGGCCCCCGCTACGTCAACCACATCGCCGCGGCGGCCCCGTCCACCCGCGACGTGGCGACCGGCCAGCCCACCACCCGCCGCATCGAGGCCACCACCTCCCGCCCGGGCGCCCTGACCTACACGGCCACGGGCCTCCCGCCGGGCCTCACGATCGACCCCACCACGGGCCTGATCTCCGGCACCCCCACCACCGCGGGCGCCTACACCCCGACGATCACGATCACCACCACGGCCCAGGACACCCTGACCCTCCCCTTCCCCTGGACGGTCCTCGCCTCGGGCGGCGACCACTTCGTCAACCCGGCCCGTTACTCCATCCCCAACTGGGCCACCATCGAGGCCCCGCTCACCGTCACGGGCCACGAGGGCAACGCCCCCACCGACCTGAAGATCACGGTCGACCTCGTCCACGACTTCATCGGCGGCCAGATCCTCCACCTGGTGAGCGAGGACGGCACGGCGATCCTGGTCAAGGACTTCATCTGGGACACGGGCACGGAACTCCACACCACGTACACGGTCGACGCCTCGTCCCTCCCGGCGAACGGCACCTGGAAACTCCGCGTCACGGACAACACGCCGGGCATCTTCACGGTCGACCCGGGGTACTTGGACCGCTGGAGCATGACGTTCTGACCTTCTGACGTCCTGACGCGGACGAGCAGGCGCCAGACGCGGTCACCTGTCAAGACGGACGAACCTCAGGCCGCCGAGTCAAAGGAGGACTGCCGCACGGTCACGCGCCGGGCAGCCGAAGCGGGGCTGCGTCGGCCGCGCGAGGGCGCGCCGCGCTTACGCCGCTCGGCCGCCGGCGCGGTGATCGTCACGGGGATACCGGAGGGGGTCCGGGCGCCGGTGATCCGGCTGAGTGCCTCCTCGCCGGAGCGGACCTGGGTGGTCCGGGGCACGATGCCGGCAGCCGACATGAGGCGGGTCATGTCGCGGCGCTGGCTGGGGGTGACCAGGGTGACGACGCTGCCGGACTCGCCTGCCCGCGCGGTACGGCCGCCGCGGTGGAGGTAGTCCTTGTGGTCGGTCGGCGGGTCGACGTTGACGACGAGATCGAGGTTGTCGACGTGGATGCCGCGCGCCGCGACGTTCGTCGCGACGAGCACGGTGACGTGCCCGGTCCTGAACTGGGCCAGGGTCCGGGTGCGCTGAGGCTGCGACTTCCCGCCATGCAGGGCTGCGGCCCGGACACCGCTGTTCAGCAGGTCCTGCGTCAGCCGGTCGACGGCGTGCTTGGTGTCCAGGAACATGATCACCCGGCCCTTGCGCGCTGCGATCTCCGTCGTCGTCCGGTGCTTGTCGGCGCCGTGGACGTGCAGAACGTGGTGCTCCATCGTGGTGACCGCACCTGCGGACGGGTCGACGGAGTGGACGACCGGGTCGGTGAGGTAGCGGCGGACCAGGAGGTCGACGTTGCGGTCGAGGGTGGCGGAGAACAGCATCCGCTGGCCCTCGGGGCGGACCTGGTCCAGCAGGGCGGTGACCTGGGGCATGAAGCCCATGTCGGCCATCTGATCGGCCTCGTCCAGGACGGTGATCGCGACCTGGTCCAGCCGGCAGTCACCACGGTCGATGAGGTCCTTGAGGCGGCCCGGCGTCGCGACGACGACCTCGGCGCCACCGCGCAGCGCACTGGCCTGCCTGCCGATCGGCATTCCGCCGACGACAGTGGTCAGGCGCAGCTTCACCGAGCGGGCGTAGGGGGTGAGTGCGTCGGTCACCTGCTGCGCCAGCTCACGCGTCGGCACGAGGATCAGAGCCAGCGGCTGGCGGGGCTCGGCGCGCTGTCCGGCGGTGCGGGCCAGCAGGGCCAGGCCGAAGGCGAGGGTCTTTCCGGAGCCGGTACGCCCGCGCCCGAGGACGTCGCGGCCCGCGAGGGTGTTGGGCAGGGTCGCGCCCTGGATCGGGAACGGGACGCTCACACCTTGCGCGGTGAGCGCGCTCAGCAGCTGCTCGGGCATGTCGAGGTCGGCGAACGCCTCGACGGCGGGCAGCGCGGGAGTGATCGTCTTCGGCAGGGCGAATTCGCCCTGTACCGCTGCCGGCCGCCGACCGTAGCCGTCCGAGCGGCGTGCGCCCCCGGAACGGCTCGGGGCGGGCGAGCTGAAGCGGCTGCCCCGGCCCGAACCGGCACCCGAGCCGAAAGCGGGGCCGCCGGTACGGCTGCGGGTGCGCGAGGAGCGGTCGTTCGTACGTGTGGGGTTCATTCAGAACCTTCCTTGATACGGCACGTATCAAGGAATTCTCGCAGCGAAAGAGCAGCGCGGAGAATCACAAGAACGGGCCGAATGGAATGCGACAGTGAATCCGGCCTGCAGTGAATTCGGGGTGCGGTGCAGGCATGGAATAGGTGACGTCATGCGGATGAGAGATCCAGGACGCCGGCGGGTGTGGCTTTGAAGAGGCCCGCATCCCTGGAGGAGGCGTGCGGGCGGTGGGTGTCCCACAGGTGAAACGTCTGCGGGAAACGCCCGTGGCTGGGGCCCGCACCCCGAGGGATGCGGGCCCCAGCCACGAAGTGCGCCGCAGCGTCAGCCGGGAATGATGTTCTCGGCCGTCGGGCCCTTCTGGCCCGCCGCGATGTCGAAGGTGACCTTCTGGCCTTCGGTCAGCTCGCGGAAGCCTTGGGCGGCGATGTTCGAGAAGTGGGCGAACACGTCATCGCCCCCACCGTCCTGCTCGATGAAGCCGAAACCCTTGGCTGCGTTGAACCACTTCACGGTGCCGGATGCCATGTCATATCTCCTTTGGGGCAGTACGCCGGGACCCGCAATGCGCGGATACCGGGTCGCCGTGATGATGCCCCGCCCGGAAAATTACCGGAAATACAAGAACGCTTCCAGCGGCAGAGAAAAACCGAAGACGCGGAGGAATTTTGGGAACCAAGACTGCAACTGAGGGTGACAGTAGCATGCGGTAGCGGTCTGGGTGCGTTAAATAATTCCACTCCGTTCGTTGCGGTAAAAACACTCCTCGCATGAACCCTTAAACCCTTACTCGGCGGCCATAGATATCGATCCACTTGTAGTGCGGCATTTCAGGAGGAGTGCTCGCTTTTCACGGCTCGGGGTGATCGCCCAGGTTCTCGGGTGCGCGGCGACGTGGAACGCCCACGCCCACGCCGAAGACGTGGGCGAAGAGGGAACTTCCGAACCGGGAAGGCTGACGCGGACGCTCCTCGTCCGCGCGCCCTGTCACCAGAAGAACGAGCCATGCGCCACACCCCCCGACATGGGTGTGCGCGACCCGCCGGTACCCGGCGGACGCGCACCACGTCAGACCGTGGGCGGTGGATTCACCGATTCGGCGGGGCGGTGGTGTTCGGCGTTGATGCGCTGGGCTTCTTCGAGCTGGTCTTCGAGGATGATGATGCGGCATGCGGCCTCGATGGGGGTGCCCTGGTCGACGAGTTCCCGGGCGCGGGCCGCGATGCGCAGCTGGTAGCGGGAGTAGCGGCGGTGGCCGCCCTCGGAGCGGAGCGGGGTGATCAGGCGGGCTTCACCGATGGCGCGGAGGAAGCCCTGGGTGGTGCCGAGCATGTCGGCGGCCCGGCCCATGGTGTAGGCGGGGTAGTCGTCGTCGTCGAGACGGTCGTACGAGTCGTCTGCTGTCATTTGCACCTCTCTGCGGAACGCGTCGAGGGGCCCTGGTGCCATATGGCACCAGGGCCCCGAAGGAACTGCTACACCATCAGCCGGCCCTGTTCCTGCGCCGGCCTTCTGTTTCCGCGGACCCGACCGGGATGCTGTCGGGTGTGCGGGGATCGCGGTTGCTTGACCGGAGACCACCTCGCTATCGATGTCCTGCGGTACCCGGGCTCAGGCTTCCGCCCGGGCGATCCTGATGGCGCCTGGCTCCTCCGTTCTTCCCTCTGGGGTCACTGCTGGTGATACGAACTGCTCAGTGGCCTGCCTCAGCGCCACTCTTCGGCAGCCAGCCCCGTCGCCCGTCCTGCGTCTGCTCTGGCTTGGAACCCCACTGCCGAACTTCCCGGTGCGCGCGTCCGCAGCCGACGCCTTCACCAAGGTGTTGCACACTGACTTCACTGCTGGGTACTGCGAACTGCACCTTCGGGTACTGCCACTGCGGTACTGCTCATGGCGGCCCCTCATCACCGCGGGCCACCCGGTCCGGTCGTCAGTCCCGTCGCCGTCCTGCAACAAACCTGGCTTCGGTACTCCACCACCGCACCGTCCTGCGCACTGCGACTACTACTGCCCGGCAGTTCATCTCTGCCAGGCCCTGCTCGATCTCGGCTACGAGAGAAACCATAACCACACCACCACCCAATGTCTACCCTGGCCGACATAGATTTCCCTGCTCCAGGTGGAGAGATAGTTGGCCTCGACCGCTGAAGGGGCATACGGCGGCCCCCACCTCGGCCAGGGAAGCCCGCTCTGACCAGCACGCTCGGCCCAGTCTCGTCACAGAACGCCACAGGCCGGGGCGGAAGCGCCGAGCAGACAGGACGGGCATGGACGATTCAGGGACCAGGGTGACCTGATGGGCACCATGAGGGGCAACGTCGCAACTGTTCGCTCCGCAACCGCCGTGCCGACGCACGCGCGGGCACCCGAGATCTACTCGAGGGTCTTGTACGGACGGCGATCGCAGCCGAGGCTGCCGGCGGCGTGGTCCTGGTAGTCCCGGAGCGCATCACCAATGCCCTGCGCCACGGCGGCGGCACCTGCGCCCCGGATCCGACCGCGTATCCGGACGGCATCGAGGCCGCCGTACGTGACCGCAGCGATGAACTGGTCCCGCCGTGACCGAGCCGGGCTCGGAGTAAGGCTGGTGCCCGTTCTCGTGCGGCCTCTTCGAGAAGTCCTGCCGTGTGCGGCGAGTGGGGGCGGGAGGGTGCTGACCTGGTGCTTCCCGGTGAAACGTGCGTTGACCTGGGAAAACTGATCTCGCCAGTTCTCACGGTTCAACGCCGTTTCCCAGGCTCATGTGCCCTGGATGTGCCCTCCGGCCCCCGGGGTGGGGCGGGCCGCGACGGCGGAGGGGGTACGTGAGCGACCCGGTCTGCCGTCTGTCGTGACCCTCCAGGGATGATGGCGACCGACGACGGAGGCCCAGGACCCCGGTCAGGCGTACGTGTTGCGACCCCTCCAGGGGTGATGACGATTCGAGACCGCCCGGCACTACGGCGGAATCCTCTTGTTGCGACCCTTCCAGGGGTGATGACGACCACCCTCACCCTGACCGCTGCCTATCACCCCGACCAGTTGCGACCCCACCAGGGATGATGACGACTGGAGATCCGCCGCACCCGCACCCCCGAACCGGCGGACTTGTTGCGACCCCTCCAGGGGTGATGACGACCGGCTCGCTGGCGGCCGGTACGGCGGACCGGCTGTCGTTGCGACCCCTCCAGGGGTGATGACGACCATGCCCGTGAGGTCTCCGCCCCCGGCCGGGCGGCCGTTGCGACCCCTCCAGGGGTGATGACGACCGTGGGTGCGGGTCGGCTTGTAGACGCCGCTGTCGCGTTGCGACCCCTCCAGGGGTGATGACGACAGGCCTGGTGGCTGGTGATCGCGCCGCTGATGCTGTTGCGACCCCTCCAGGGGTGATGACGACCGACCAAACCCTCCTTGCCGCCGCACAGAACGCGGTGTTGCGACCCCTCCAGGGGTGATGACGACAACGGAAACCAGCGCCTCGCCGCCGACCTCGGCTTCGAGTTGCGACCCCTCCAGGGGTGATGACGACCCGCGCGCTGGGCGCGGCGGCCCGCGACGCGCAGAAGTTGCGACCCCTCCAGGGGTGATGACGACACTCGCTGACCCGTCAGCAGCATCTGTCATCTCCACGTTGCGACCCCTCCAGGGGTGATGACGACGTCCACGGAGATCACCGGCAGTGCCAGCACCTTCAGTTGCGACCCCTCCAGGGGTGATGACGACCTGGCCTGGGACCAGTGCCGGGGCTGGCTGCTCATGTTGCGACCCCTCCAGGGGTGATGACGACCCGAAGGTAAAGCCGCTGGTCACCAGTGTCTTCGTTCGGCGTCGCGCGGCTCATTTTGCAGCGATCCGCCGGTAGTGCATCAGCGCAGGTCAGAGCGTCGCGAAACATTGGCACGGAGCTTGCCACAGGGAGGCTGTCAGTGGTGCCCGCTAGCTTACGGCTCTGAGCGACTGAGTTGCATAGGGCGACCACTGAGTCCTGATGGAGATCCCCTATAGCACACTTAGTAGTGCTTCAGGGGCGTTTATGGGTTACCGCCACTTCTATCCGCCTGGTTCGCTACCTTCCTGTTGTCGCCTCCGGTTCATCGATCCGGGTGGCGTAACACCGTTGTTCTGTAGCGTCCTTGGGGGTGCTGTGCGGGTCAGGGTGGACATCGACGCCGATGTTCCGAGCATGGGCTGGGAGCACGTGCACGGGCCGGCGCGCGCCGTCATGTATGAGTTGCTCGGAAGCCAGGACGCCGCCCTCGCAAGGTCGTTGCACGACGAGGGCTGGAAGGGGCAGCCGCTCAAGCCCCTGGGCTTGACCGCGCCTCAGTTCAAGGGCGCGCCGAGGAAGCGCGGTGTGTACACGACTTCGACCGAGGGGTCGGTCTGGCTGGGGTCGCCAGTACCGGAGATCGCAGCGGTTCTGGTGGCGGCCCTCGCTTCCCGTACCGAGATCGTGTGGGGACCGGCGCGGTTGAAGATGCGGGGCTTCACCGTCGATGTCGGGGCTCCGGTAGCGGACGGCCCGGTGGAGTTGGCGACTGCGACTCCGGTCGTGGTCAAGCACGAGGGCCGCTATCTCCTTCCTGGGGAGCCCCACTACGTTGCTCGGCTCCAGCACAACCTGGCCCACAAGGCGGACATCCTCGGGCTTCCGGCGCCGAGCGGGTTACGTGTGCTGGAGGCGGGACCGCGTCGGCGGTTCACGGTGCGGGGGGCGCCGCGCATCGGGGCGCAGGTGCGGGTGGGCATGGAGGCCGATGCCCGGTTCGTGGACGCGTTACGGTCCTGGGGCCTCGGGCTAGACACGGTGCAGGGATTCGGGTGGATCCGGTGAGCCCGCTCGCCACCGACTCGCCGGGGCTGACCGCGACGAGTCACCCGATCCAGCGGGCGGGAGCCTGGGCGGTCGCCGTACTGGCCGGCCGGGCGGCCCCGCAGGAGGTCACCGAGGTCGACCTGGACGCGGTGGCCGCCCGGCTGGTCGAGGACGTGATGGTTGCCGCCGTGGCACCGAAGGACTCGGCGGTGTACGACTGGTGGAAGGTTCTCTTCGCGCTCTACCCCAACTCCAAGGCGACGCACAGCAAGCGACCTCGCGATCACGCCGCCCTGCTGCCTGAAATCCTGGCGCTGTTCGTCCCCGATGCCCCGGGCTCCCGGGCCTGGCCGTGCACCTTTTGCGGAGCGCCCGCCGCCGTGGTGTGGACGAAGAAGAATCTGCCGATGTACGACACCAATAAGGCGCTCAACACGTTGCCGCCAGGCGTCGCGGGCTGGCCGATCTGCCGTGGCTGCCGTGTCGCCGCCTGGGCCCTGCCGTATGGAGCGTGGGTCACCGCCGGGTCGGCGACGGTGCTCTCCTGTGAGCAGGACGAGGCCGAGCGCGAGTTCTCGGCGCGCAATGTGCTCCGTGCCAGGCGGATCATGCAGCTCGGCTTCGACGGGCTTGCGGCAGGCGCCCGGCCCGAAGCGGTGGTCCTGCGGGCGCTGAAGGCGCTGGGCCCGGATCTGCCGGCCGCCGCCACGCTGTGGAGTTTCAAGAACGACAACCAGGATCCGTGGCTGCGGGTGACACGGACCCGCCGTGCCGTCCCGCTTTTCCTGGCGACGGTGGAGGGCAACGCCGAGCCGCGTCGCGGATGGCGGCTGCTGGAGCTGGCTCTCACCCGTCGGGACAAGGAAGGACAGCCGGTCAAGAACGGGCCCGCCGAAGCGGCCCGGCTGCTGTTCGAGGCCGAGGACGGCCGTAGCCGGTTGCTGCTGTCACAGCTTCACCAGCTTCTGGACGAGCCGGAGAAGTCCTGGAGCCTGCGGAATCGAGCGGCTCTGACGCGGCTCGCCTTCATCTACGCCGAGGAGATTCTGGGCATGAACCCGGACCTGAAGCCGGTGGCGACGGTGATCGCCGACTGGATCGAGTACGGCGGCGGCGCGCCCCGGGGGCGCCTCGCGGAGTACCGGAACGTAGCGCTGAGCGACTACAAACTGGGCGCCCTCCTGATGCAGGCGCACTTCCGCCTGACCCTGGACGGCCGGTCGGTATCGGCCGGGCCCAAGGACTGGCGGCCACTGATCCAGCAGCGCCCCCGCGCCTGGGAGCAGCGCATGCTGCTGTCCGCCACCGTGCTTCAGCTCCTTCAGGAGCGGGGCGTGGCTGTAAACGAAAGACCGGTCGACCCGGACGAGGAGGTCCGTACCGAAAGGTTGCTGGCGCGACCGGTGCTCGGCCAGGGCGACGGCGACAACATGCGGGACGGCGACGGCATGGACGATGACGACGACAGGGGAGCGGCGTAATGGCCTATCTGGCAGGGAAGATGGTGCTGGCCGTCGAAGCGGGAGCGCCCAACAACGGCAAGGGCGAGGACACCAAGGCCAGGGTCAAGTACGCACGGATCCGCGGCAGGCACTACCCGTACGTCTCCGCCCAGGCGGTACGGCGCTGGACCCGCGACGGGATGGTCGAGCTCGGCTCCGTACCGTCGCCGGTGAGCCGGGTCGGCAAGGCGCAGAACAAGGCGCAGAAGGGCAACACCGAAGCGAACCCGGTGCGTTACGCGGACGACGACCTGTTCGGTTACATGAAGGCAGGCGCGAAGAAGGACGGCGCGGCCACCACCCTGCGCGACAGCCCGTTCATGCTGGGCACCCTCATGTCGGTCGAACCCGCCTACCCGACCGAGGACTTCGGCGTCATGTCGCGCGGAGTGTCCGAGCCGGTCCTGCACGGGCACGAGTTCTACACCGCCGATCTGGCTGCCCCGTTCCTCCTGGACCTGCCGAGGATCGGCACGTTCACCCTCCCCGATGCCGCAGGCGCCGGCCGCCCGAATTATCTCAACGAGGAAGAGGCCATGCAGGTCGCCGAAGCCGCGCAGGCCGGAGCCTCCTCGCTCAACTTCCGCGACCAGCCGGCCGTACGGCTGCCGATCGAGGAGCGCCGTAACCGGGCGGCACTCCTCCTGGAGGCGCTCGCGCACCTGAGCGGCGGCGCCAAGCAGGCCCTCCACTACGGGGACCGCGTACCCGCCCTGCTGGTGATGGTCCCCTTCAAGGGGGGCATCAACCCGCTGGCCCACTGCGTGGACGGCCAGGAAGAGACCGGCCTGCGGGTACGCGGCGACGTACTGCGCGAGGAGCTGAAGGCGTGGGACGGGGAGTGGGAGGCCCCGGTCCGGATCGGCTGGCGTCCCGGCTTCCGTGACCTCCTGCGGGAGGACTTCGAGAAGGAGTGCGCCCAGGAGATCGAGGACGGGACCATCGTCATCGATCACCCCCGAACGATCCTGCGCGATCTGGCGGCCGAACTGCGGGACGGCCGGCTGGACGGCTGGTTCGACGACCCCGCCCGGTGATCTCCGTGCCGGACACATCCCGAACAGCGCTCCGTACGGCGTGGCGGGCGGAGTTCTGGGCTCCCGTGGCCTCGTTCCGCGATCCGCTCTTCCCGGGGCTCAGCCGCGGCCTTCCGCTGCCCCCGCCCTCGACCGTACGCGGCCTGCTGGCCGCCGCCACGGGGGAGCGGAGCGAACCCCTGGCCTTCGGCATGGCCGCCCGTGCCGAAGGCAGCGGCGTGGATGCCGAGACGTATCACCCCATCTCCGCCGACGGCTCCAACCCGGCGGTCTCCGGCCGCGTGCGCGCCGTCAAGGGAGGCATGACGATCCGCGACCGTCCCTTCCTCGCGCATGTACGTCTTACGGTCTGGCTGCCCGGCACCGACGGCGACCGCATCGCGCGAGCACTCCGCCGCCCCCGCTGGCCCTTGCGCCTGGGACGGTCCCAGGACCTTGTCCACCCGTTGCGGCTTCTGCATACCACGCTGCGTCCGGCGACGACGGCCACCGTCGATCACGCGCTGGCACCGACGGGCGGACATGACGTGCCCCAGGCGACCGTGCACCGTATGGCGGCGAGCGTATCCACCGACCGGCTCTCCACCGCGTGGTCCGACTACCTGTGGTGCGACGCCCCCACCGGGGCGCACCCGGTGCGCGACGCGTACGAGGACGACTTGGGGCAGGCGGTATGGCTGCTCGCCCCCTGACCCCGAAGCCCGCGCCGCGTGCCCTCTCCGATGTCCGCGCCAAGTCCGCGCCGAAGCACGACCCCGAACGGCTGACGACGCACTCGCGCACCGTCCACGACACGGTGGCGCAGATCGAACACCGCGTGGCCACGGCCGGGCCGCTCGCGACGGAACCCGCGTTCTGGACCCGCGTACGGGCTGCGGCCCTCCTCCACGACGCCGGCAAGGTCGCCGAAGGCTTCCAGCAGCAGTTGCTGCCGGGTGGCACGTTCTGGGGGCAGCGCCATGAAGTGCTCTCTCTGGCCTACGTCGACCTTCTGGCAACGGTCACCGGCTGGACGGACGAGGACCGGCTGGTGATCGCCACGCTCGTCGCGACCCATCATCGGGCTCTGCTCACGGCGACCTCCGGCGCGGCCAAGGGCAAACAGAGCCTCTCTCAGCAGTACAACTTCCGTACGCAGTGGGACGAAGCCTTCACCCGCACACCACGCCCGAACGGTGACCCGCAGATTCAGGTCACCCGGGGGCTCCACCGGGAACTCCTCGCCTGGTTCTCCGGCGCCCTGCACACGGACCCGCCCTCCCTGCCCAGCGGCGGGCCCACGGTGGCCGACCGTGCACGGCTCGTCCTCGACGAACTGCTCGACGCCTGGCGGCAGCCGGTCGCAGCCGACCGAGGACTGCTCGCCGTCCTCGCCCAGGGTGCGCTCACCCTCGCCGACCACGCCGGTTCCGCACATGAACGCCTCCAGACCCACATGCCACTGCCCACCGACTATTTCCACCGGCTCCCCTACCCGCCCTACCCGCACCAGCGGCAGGCCGCCGACACCGAGGGGCACCTTGTCCTCATCGCTCCCACCGGCAGCGGCAAGACGGAGGCCGGACTGTCCTGGGCCGGGCAGCAGTTGCGTACGATGCCCGGCCTGCCCCGCGTCGTCTGGACCCTGCCGTACCGCGCCTCCCTCAACGCGGCACGACGAAGGCTGCAACGCGACCTGGCTCCGGCCCCCGGGGAGGACACGGCGGACATCGGACTGCTCCACGGCACCGTCGCCCACACGCTTCTCAGCGAGGCGGCGGAAACCGAATGCAGCGAAGCCGAAGCCGAAGCCAACGCCGACACGAGCCGAGGCGCCGAACCGACTGCCGCGATGGCCCGCCAGGCACGGGCCCGCGCCGGCGCCATGCGCCTGTTCACCCAGCGCCTACGTGTCGCCACTCCACACCAACTGCTCCGAGGCGCCATCGCCGGCCCGGTCTACTCCTCCGTACTCCTGGAACAGACCAACTCGGTCTTCGTCCTGGACGAACTCCACGCCTACGAACCCGAAACCTTCGGCCGCCTCTGCGCCGCCATGGGACTGTGGGAGCGGCTCGGCAGCCGCGTCGCCGTCCTCTCCGCCACCCTGGCCCCGCCGATGACCACCCTCATCGAGGAAAGCCTGACCCGGCCGGTGACCTGCCATCGCGCGCCCCAAGGCACCAGCCCGGTACGCCACCGCCTCGTCCTGGACGAGAACCCCCTCATCGACCCGGAGAGCGTCGAACGCCTGCGCACCTGGCTCGACGAAGGCCACAGCGTCCTCGCGGTCGTCAATACGGTGGCCACCGCGCAGGCCTTGTACGAAGAACTGGCCGCCAGCGCCAGCGCCCGCGCCCGTCTCCCCGACGACCCGCACGCCGCCCTGCTGCTGCACTCCCGCTTCAAGAACCGCGACCGCGACACCATCGAGAAGAACCTTCTGAGCCGTCACCCGGAACGTGCCGTGGGCGATCGTTCCCACCGCGGCGGACTCACCGTCGCCACACAGACGGTCGAAGTCTCGCTGCAACTGGACTTCGACCGCGGGGCAGTGGAGAACGCCCCCATCGAAGCCGTGGCCCAGCGCGCGGGCCGCGTCAACCGCCGAGGCCGACACCCCGCAGGATCCGTCGAGTTCCGGGTTCACCGTACGGAAGCCGGCCGACCGTACGACGACGCCGCGGTCGCCGCCTCCTGGCGAGCCTTGACCACGCTCGTCGCGGAAGGCCGCGAAACCCTCAGCGAAGAGGACATCGAACGGCTTCTCCACCTCGCCTACGACACCGACTGGGGCAGGGCGTGGGAAGCGAAGGCCCGCCGGGCCCGGGACGACTTCGCGGCCACCTTCCTCACCTTCACCGACCCGTTCCACGACCGCTCCGAGTTCGCCGACAAGCTCAGCGAACAGTTCGACAGCGTCGAGGTGCTGCTCCGCGAAGACGTAGACGAATACCGCGACCTCACCACCGGCCCGGAAGGCCACCCCCTGCGCGCGGCAGGCCTCCTCATCCCTCTCCGATACGGCCAACTCAAGACATACAAACCGCAGTACGAACGGAATCTGGGAGTCCGTGTGATCGACGGCGCCTACGACGAGACCATCGGGCTGAAGCCACCGACGGAACCGGACACCATCCTGTGAACCCCTCCACAGGCCCCGGTAACAGGCCGGACGACGAGGACGCGCAACTCGGCGGCGTCCACATCAAGTACCTCCACCACTGCCCACGTCAGCTCTGGCTCTACACCCGCGGCTACCGGCCCGAGCAGCGCAGCGACCTGGTCGCCTTCGGCGAGGTCGTCGACGACACGACGTTCACCCGCCGCCGCGACATCGACCTCGGCGAAGCGAAGATCGACTGGATCACCACGGGAGCGGTCGTCCACGAAACCAAGTCCTCGCGCGCGCCCTCACCCGCCCACGCCGCACAGGTACGCCACTACTGCCTCCTGCTCGAACGTCGGGGTGTAGCCGTACGCGGCGGCACCATCCACTACCCCCTGATCCGCCGCACCACCGACGTCCCCTGGGACAGCGAGGCCCGCGCCGAAGCCGAAGCGTCCGAGGCCCAGGCCCGCACCACCATCGCTGCCGATGAACCACCACCTCGCCTCACCCGCGCCAACTGCCGCGGCTGCTCCTACCTCGACTACTGCTGGGGAGACTGATGCCCGCCGTCGGCCGTACCTACTGGCTGACCGAACCCTGCCGCATCCGCCGCGAGGACAACAGCGTCCGCATCGAGCGCGCCGACGGCAACCCGGTCCGTATCCCCATCACCGACATCCGCGACCTGGTCACCTTCGACCACGTCGACATCAACACCTCGGCCCTCTCACTCCTGAGCCGCAACGGCGTCGCCCTCCACGTCCTGGACCACTACGGCAACCACGCCGGGCACTTCAGCCCCTCGGAATCCATGTCGTCGGCCGCCGTCGTACGCCGACAGGTAGAAATCACCGCCGACCCGGAGCACCGTGCCGCGACCGGCCGCGCCCTCGTACTCGCCACAGCGGAAAACCTGCGGTGGGCACTGGACACCGACCTCCTCGATCCGGCCCTCCAGTCCTTACGCACCGCCCTGCCCGACTGCGGCGACAGCGACGCGATCATGGGCCAGGAGGGCAACTTCCGCCGCACCGCCTGGGCCGTTCTCGACACCCAGCTACCGGCCTGGCTCCGCCTCGACGGCCGCACCCGCCGCCCGCCGACCAACGCCGGCAACGCCTTCGTCAGCTACCTCAACACCCTCGTCTACGCCCGCGTCCTCACCGCCCTGCGCACCACGCCCCTGCACCCGGCGATCGGATTCCTCCACGCGGACACGGACCGCCGCCGCAACACCCTCGCCCTGGACCTGGCCGAACCCTTCAAGCCCCTCTTCGCCGAGCGGCTCCTCAAACGAGCCGCGGCCCAGAAGAAGCTGAAGCCCTCCGACTTCGAAACCGACGTCGCCCGCGCCTCCCTCAGCAAGGACGGCCGCAAGAAGGTCGCCGCCCTGGTCAAGGAAGAACTGGCGACGACGGTCCATCACCGCACCCTCAAGCGCAAGGTCAGCTACGAGGAACTCATCCACCTGGAGGCCCTCAAGATCGTCCGTATGTGCCTGGAGGACAAGCCCTACAAGCCCTTCCGGCCTTGGTGGTGAGCGGCCATCTTCGTGATCCTCGTCTACGACACCGCCGTCGAACGCAACCCCAAGGTCCTCAAGACCTGCCGCAAATACCTCCACTGGACGCAGCGCAGCGTCTTCCAGGGCGAACTCACCACAGCGCAGTACCGCGCGCTGATGGCAGCCCTGAAGACCACCATCGACCCGGACTACGACAGCATCGTCACCTACGCTGCCCGATCCCCCGACATGATCGAATCCAACACCCTCGGCGTTGACCTGGGCGGCCCCGGCGACATCCTCTGAACCGCTTTGACCTGCACTGATGCACTACCGCCGGACTGCTGCAGAAACGCCACCGAAACGTCGCAGTGGAGGGGCGCTGACCTGCGGCTTTACCGTCGGGTCCTCATCAGCCCAGGAGGGTTCGCAACCTGTACATGTCGCAGGTGGAGTTGCAGCACACGTACGTCCTCATCAGCCCAGGAGGGTTCGCAACACCAGCCCAACATGGACATCACCGTCCTCGAAGACGGTCCTCATCAGCCCAGGAGGGTTCGCAACGCGCTGACGCGCTGGTCGCCCCTCGGCTTGAAGTACGTCCTCATCAGCCCAGGAGGGTTCGCAACGAGGTGGGGAAGAAAAGGAGGGGCGAGGGCCGGGCCCGTCCTCATCAGCCCAGGAGGGTTCGCAACGTGACGAGAGTACCGGTTGCTGATGCACCACCCGCGTCCTCATCAGCCCAGGAGGGTTCGCAACATGGCCTTCTGCCAATGATTGGCGGCTCTGGCCACCTGTCCTCATCAGCCCAGGAGGGTTCGCAACGGGTCACCATCTGGACCTACACGCGGATCATTGGCGTCCTCATCAGCCCAGGAGGGTTCGCAACCTGCGTCCAGGTCCCGCGACAGCAGCACGAACGCGGGTCCTCATCAGCCCAGGAGGGTTCGCAACACCGGCACGGCCGCCCGGCGAAGGACCTGTACGGCGTGTCCTCATCAGCCCAGGAGGGTTCGCAACTCCTTGATCGGGTCATCGACCAGAGCAAGGTGAGCGCGTCCTCATCAGCCCAGGAGGGTTCGCAACGCGAACCGCCAGCCCGCGACCGTGTGCCGCATCGGCGTCCTCATCAGCCCAGGAGGGTTCGCAACGACGTCGGGGACGTTGTCGGACTGCTACTGGGAGCGCGTCCTCATCAGCCCAGGAGGGTTCGCAACCAGCCACTCGCCCTCGTAGTCGGTGCGGCCAACCGCCTGTCCTCATCAGCCCAGGAGGGTTCGCAACCGTTGCCGTTCGGCCGCCGCGCGTCCGGCGGGGGCGCGTCCTCATCAGCCCAGGAGGGTTCGCAACTCCCCGAGGACGGCCACTGGGGCGAATCATCCCTGGTCCTCATCAGCCCAGGAGGGTTCGCAACCTTGAGATGACCGACAGCGAGGTCAACGATGCTCGCGGTCCTCATCAGCCCAGGAGGGTTCGCAACAGGTCAGCTTGTCGACATCCGGGGGCGCCTTTTTTGTCCTCATCAGCCCAGGAGGGTTCGCAACGGGCTGGAGACGGACATCAGCGGGTGGACCGCCGGTCCTCATCAGCCCAGGAGGGTTCGCAACGGGACCGCACCACCCCCACCGAGCTGTGGAACATCCTGTCCTCATCAGCCCAGGAGGGTTCGCAACGCGGGGAGCAGCACCGCGACCGGTGTACGGCTCCGCCGGAGTCCTCATCAGCCCAGGAGGGTTCGCAACACCACAATCCCGTCCCACTCGTCTTCCAGAAGTGCGGGTCCTCATCAGCCCAGGAGGGTTCGCAACGATCCGCCACGGGCACCCCGCCCGGACAGCGGCAACGTCCTCATCAGCCCAGGAGGGTTCGCAACACCACAATCCCGTCCCACTCGTCTTCCAGAAGTGCGGGTCCTCATCAGCCCAGGAGGGTTCGCAACGATCCGCCACGGGCACCCCGCCCGGACAGCGGCAACGTCCTCATCAGCCCAGGAGGGTTCGCAACTAGCCGAGTGGCCCCCCGCAGTCCTCCGGCGGGCAGGTCCTCATCAGCCCAGGAGGGTTCGCAACGCATGGTCGACACGCGCCGTGACCTGATCACCGCGCGGGTCCTCATCAGCCCAGGAGGGTTCGCAACGGGGTTCGCGCGTTACGTCGTGCCCGCATGCGGGCGGTCCTCATCAGCCCAGGAGGGTTCGCAACGGCCTCCCGAGACTCGGAGAACAGACCGGCCGGCGTCCTCATCAGCCCAGGAGGGTTCGCAACGAGAGCCGGAGGGCGACACCCCGGAGGGCGGCGGCGTCCTCATCAGCCCAGGAGGGTTCGCAACTCCAGCTCGACCGCGACGTGTACGACCTCACCGCCGAGTCCTCATCAGCCCAGGAGGGTTCGCAACTCGGCCGTCGCAGTCACCCTCGGCCTGGCCCAGCTCGTCCTCATCAGCCCAGGAGGGTTCGCAACCGGATGCGCAGGCGCACGGTCGCGCCGAGCAGGGTGTCCTCATCTTCCCAGGAGGGTGGAAGCCGAGCCGGAGGATGGCCGAGACGCCCAGGGCACATCGGCGCCCCAGAGAGCTGATGTGCCCTCAATATGCCCCGGCCGTCTGACGGTCCGCCTCCCGCGCAAGACCAGGGCGGAGCCCGAGAGAACACCGCCCAATCCGCAATAAATCCCAGGTCAGGGCCACACCAAGCAGTACGGCTGATGCCCCGGCTCGTGCAGGCGGACCGAGAAGTCCTGCCACTCGTGCAGCGAGTGGGGGCGGGAGGCCGCTGCCCTGGTACTTCTCGGCGAAACGTGCGTTGACCTGGGAAAACTGATCCCGCTAGTTCTCACGGGTCAACGCCGTTTCCCAGTCTCATGTGCCCTGGATGTGCCCTCGCCCTGCCTGCGGAAACAGGTAGGAAGCGCCCAGTCGCGGCACCAGCCCGCTCGGCGCAGACATGAGGCCGTCTTGCTCGCTGTTTCCGGTCCTGGTCACATGGTTGTCGGAATCCGGTGGGTTGCGGAACGGGGGGCACGTGAGTGGCTTACAGGTCTCTGTGTGGAAGCGTTACGGACATGACCGTCTGTACGTGAATCGGCCCGACGGCGAGAAGGTGGCTTGGCTCGACCGTCGCACGGGGTACTTGAAACTTCTGGTCGAGGAACAGCGGGACGCGGTACTTGACGTACTCGCCCCCTATCTCACTGCGCTGTCCGAGTCTGCAGTGCACCAGGAACTGCATGCCGAGGATGACCTCGCGGGGAACCGCCCGGGGGACGCGCTGCGGAAGAAGATGGATGAGCTGGCCCCCGGCTTCTGGCGGTGGGCGTTGGCCAGGCTGTCGGGGCGGCGCCTGGAGGCGGACAGCTGGCGCGCAGGACTGGCCGGTGAGCGCCGGGTGGGAGCGGAGCTGGAGAGGCTGACGCGGCGAGGCTGGCGCGTACTGCATTCCATACCCCTGACGGATGATGTCGACATCGACCATGTCGTGGTCGGCCCAGGCGGAGCCTTCTGCTTCAACACAAAGTGCCTTCGCGGAGCGCGAGTCTGGGTGGGTGACGACTCTGTTCGCGTAGGCGGCCGGTCGTACCCCTACGTGCGAAAGAGCCGGGCAGAGGCAAGGCGGGCCTCGGCTGCGTTGACGAATGCGTGCGGTTTTCCCGTCGAGGTTCAGCCGGTGCTTGCCTTCGTTGCGGTGGCGGAGCTGAGGGTTGTGCCGTCACTCCGGGATGTGCGGGTCCTGCGGGAGCGCGACATCGCGGCGTTCAAGCACCTCAGGGCTGGCTGGCGACCGGACGAGGTTGAGTGGGTGTACGCGGCGGCACGCGATCGCCGTACGTGGGTTCGCTCTTAACGGTTGGCTGGGTTGAAGCCAAATTTCGTGGAATGTGGCTTGTTCGCGTCATTACTCATCGGTCCCTGTTGATGGCGCCGCTTCTCTCCCTCATCCTGGAAGGCTTTTCGTCGAGCCATGATCTGGGGGATAGGTGTCTCTTCACTCTGAACTTCGTGCGAACAATCCGGAGGCGGTCCACCGCACGCGCCAACTCATCGAATATATGCGCGAAATCGTTCGTGGGTCGTACAAGCCGGTGAGGGACTGGCAGAAGTATCCGGAGGTCCTTTGGCTTTCCGGACTGCCGGACGACAGGCTCCGGCGATCCCCGGACGGCGACCGTACGCTGCTCAAGGTGGCACACCGCCCGCCTCGCCCGGCTCCCGTCCTGCCAGAGGTGCTGGCGGGATGGATCGATCCCGAGGCCGCCGCCACCGCGACGCCCGAAGCGCCAGCGCTGGCCGAGTCGGGACCGGGGCAGGGCTGGCAGGAGGACGAGAACGGAGACCTGTTCGAGGTCTCGGAGATCCGCCGAGAGGAAGCGCACGACGTGCTGCGCGCCTACACGCGATGGCTCGACGCGTGGCGCAAGTGGTCAGAAAAAGAGCGCGTCGACCGCCCGTATCGAGAACTCCATCAGCAGCTGTACCGAATGGCGACCCGGATTCAACAGGACGGCGAGGAGTACGAGGCGGTACTGGGCAGTGGATTCCTGACCATCGGAGCCGCACGTCCGTCGGCGCGTATCGCCCGGCACATTCTGACGGCGCCGCTGATACTCACCGTGAATTCCACGAACATGTCCATCACCGTCGACCTCTCACCCGGCGACCCCGCGCGGCTGGAGGACGGCGAGTTCCTCAGCGCGGACGAGGGTTACAGCACGCGTCTGATGAGCCCGCTGCGAGAGCGTGTCGACGCGGAAGGATTCCATCCGCTGTCCCGCGATTCCCAAGACGCGCTCGGTGACTGGTCGGAGAGGGCGTTCGGCACCGATCGCGCAGTGGCGTTCCATCGTGGCTGGGGCCGCCCGCCCGCCGACCCGGTGCTGCCGGAGCCCACGCTCGGGTTCGCGCCGGCGATCATCCTCCGTCAGCGTGGCCAGGGCGCCCTCGTGAACTTCTACGACGGCATCGCGAACCGCTTGGCCCAGCCAGGGGCCATCGCTCCACTGGGCCTGGCCCAGTTGCTGTACCAACTGGAAGCGGAGGACCGCCGCATGTGGGGTACAGCGGGGGGCCGCGACGTGCCGCCCGCCCTCGGCCCCGACCCGCTGTTCCCGCTGCTGTCGAACGAAGCACAGCGGGATGTCCTGCGGCGCCTTCAGACCGATACCGGCGTCGTCGTTCAGGGGCCGCCAGGCACGGGAAAGACGCACACCATCGCCAACCTCGTGTGTGCCTTGCTGGCGGACGGCAAGCGGGTACTTGTGACGAGTGAGAAGGGCCAGGCGCTGAAGGTCCTGCGGGACCAACTGCCTGCCGAGTTGCGCAGCCTGTGTGTCCTCCAGGGTGACCGGCGCCAGGACGGCAGCGGCGACCTGGAACAGTCCGTGCGCGCGCTCTCCCAGCTCAGCGCCACCCAGTCGACGGAGCGTCTCGACTCAAAGATCAAGGGCCATGAGGCGCTGCGCTCGGAACTGTCGGACACCCAGGCGTGGCTCCGTGCCGAACTTCGCGCTGTTCGTGAGGGAGAGTGGTACGAACACCTCGACGTGGCTGCCGGTTACCAGGGGCGGCTCGCAGAGATCGTGGAAACCGTCGCCGCCGGTGCACCGAAGTACGACTGGATGCCCGGCCTGCCCTCCTCGGCACCGCGGGAGCCTACTCTGAGCCAGGATGAGGCCCAGCGCCTGTTGGGTCTGGTGTCCCGGCACGGAGCCGGCGTGCTGGACGAGCATGCCGCCCGCTGTCCGGACCCCGCGGACTTCGTCGCACCCGTGCTGTTCGAAGAGGCGGTCAAAGCCCTGGACACCGCTGTGCGCTCCTGCGCCGAGGCGTCGTCCGACACGCTCTCTCTCGAACTCGCGCATCAGGGCCGCGAACTGATCGCGACATTGGTGGAACTGCTGGACGCGGCGGAGCACGCTCTTCAGAGCGAGGGACTGCCAGGTGAGCCGGCCGCTTGGTCACCCGACGAATGGACCACTCGTGCCCTGACGGACGGAATGGCCGGGCAACGAAAGCACTTGTGGGACGGGGTGCGCCGGTCATCCGCCCGCGCCGAGGAAGTGCAGAACGTACTTCAGCACATCCCCTTCGCCGTGCTCGACGTACCTGATGTGGGGCTTGCCGAGGAATCGCGTCTCATCGCAGCCGGGAAGGACCTCGAACAATTTCTCCGCGGTGGCGGCAAACTACGCAAGCTGGCTCCGAAGGCGGTGCAGAAGGAAGCCCAAGTCCTTCTCCGGGATTGCCGAGTGGAAGGGCGGTTGCCCAGTACGCCGGACGAGATCTCCGCGCTGGTGGCTCACCTGGCGGCACGCCAGTGCGTCCGGCAGCTGAACGAGCGCTGGCAGAGCGTCGGCATGCCCGTGGCCGAGGGCTCCACGGAGGTGGCTCTGTCGGAGCTGCTGGACCGGGTTCCGACGCTCCGCGCGGTGGACGGGTTCACCCACTCCGTGCGTTCGCTGCACGACGTCCTGCTCATGGCCCGGATCAAGGCGACGGTGCGGACGGCACAGCAGTGGGACGACATCCGTACGTCGGCGAACGGCGCGGAACGGCTGCTCCGTGCCCGTGAGGCGGAGGAGAAGCTGCGGTCCATCGCCGAGCAGCTGCCGCGGCCCGATGCCCACGGAGTGGCCGAACTAGCGGAGGCACATCGAGCCGTCACTGCCCGTGATCCGCGGGCGTACACGTCCGCGATCGACTCACTGACCGAGGCGTTCCATCGTGAGGCCGATCGCCGGGAGGCCCGCAAGATCCTGGAGCGACTGTCCGAGGACCACCCCGAACTAGCCCGGCGTTTCACCGAGTGCCCGACCAAGGCGGTTTGGGAAACCCGCCTCGTAGACCTGGACGGAGCCTGGGCATGGCGGCGGGCCCGCGCCTTCCAGGACACGATGCTGGCACCTGGCAGGGAAGCCAAGCTGGAAGGAGAACTGGAATCGGTCGAGGCGCAGTTGAGGAACACGGTGACGCAGCTGGCTGCTGACAGAGCGCTGTACCACTGTCTTGACCGCATGACGGCCGGACAGAAACAGGCACTGAGTGCCTACGCGTCGGCAACGGCGAACGCGGGCAGAGGAATGACGGCACTCGGCAAGCGACACCTGAAGGCCGCCCGTTCCGCGATGCGTGACGCGCGTGCCGCGGTCCCGGCATGGGTCATGCCGATCAAACAGGTGGCCGAAATGATCGATCCCGAGCCAGACGCCTTCGATGTCGTCATCGTGGACGAGGCGAGCCAGGTAGGTCTGGACGGGCTGATGCTGCTGTGGCTCGCTCCGCGGATCATCGTCGTGGGTGACGATAAGCAGTGTGTCCCCTTCTACACGGGCAGCAAGCACGAGCGGCTCAACGAACTCCTCGACTCACTCCTGCCCCATCTCACCGACTGGCAGCGGGACGGGCTCAACCCCAAGTCCAATCTCTACGACTTGCTGTCCGCGCGCTTCAGCGAGACGATCCGGCTCACCGAGCACTTCCGGTGCATGCCGGAGATCATCAAGTGGTCCTCGGCGCAGTTTTATCCCGACAACGAACTCGTTCCGCTGCGGCAGTACGGAGCGGACCGGCTGCGGCCCCTCGAAGTCGTTCATGTCCAGGAAGGCCACTGCGAGGGACGGCGAGAGACCCTGGTCAACAGGCCCGAGGCCGAACGCATCGTTGCCAAGTTGCAGGAACTCGCTGAGGACGAGGCGTACGCGAAGCGGAGTTTCGGAGTCATCGTGCTCCGTTCCGGACACCAGACAAGGCTGCTGTCGAATCTCATCGACACGCGGATCGACTCCACGATCCAGGAGCGGCACAACATACGGGTCGGTACAGCAGAACAGTTCCAGGGAGACGAACGGGACGTCATCCTGCTCTCGCTGGTCGTCGACGCCGACAACACCCGGGCCCTCACCGGCCAGGGTGACGGAAGGCGGTTCAACGTGGCTGCCAGCCGCGCCCGCGACCAGATGTGGCTGTTCACCTCCGTCACACCGGACCAACTGAGCAGCAAAGATCTGCGGCACTCCCTGCTCACCTATATGCAGGCGCCGCCGGAACTCCAGGGCATCTCTCCCGGCCTCTCCGCCGTTTCACCCGACGAGCGATGCGAGCCGTTCGACTCCCTGTTCGAGCAGCGGGTGTTCCGCAGGATCAAGAAGCGCGGCCACCACGTCGTCCCCCAATGGAAAGTCAGCGGCAAACGCATCGATCTCGTCGTCGTCGGAGAGACGGGCCGCCTCGCCGTGGAGTGTGACGGCAGCCCGTATCACTCCACCCCCGATCAGATCCGTGAGGACTACGAGCGGGAGCGGGAACTACGCAGGGCGGGCTGGCAGTTCTGGCGTGTACGAAGCAGCGAGTTCGCCCTGTCTCCGGAGAATTCGCTGACTCCGTTGTGGAAGCGCCTTGATGCCCTGGGTATCCGGCCCGGAGTCACCGAGGAGGTCCAGGGCGACTCGGGGAGCACATGGGCCCCGGTCGACATAGGCGATACCGACCTCACCCCCGATGAACTCGACGCCATGCTCGATGAGGATGCGTCTGTCTCTCTCGAAGGAGCCTGATGTGAACGAGATCTTCGACGACAGCACGCTGACGGAGATCGCCCACCTGATCTGCGGGGACGAGCCGCCGCAGCTCTACCGGAAGGGGTACGAGATCGCCGCGTTCTTCCAACGGGCGGGCTGGGACGACGTTCCGGAGTACGACGGCACACCGAGGCACAAGTGGGCCCGGGAACTTCTCAAGGAGCGGCAGGAGGATGGTATGGACGACGCCGAGCGCGCAATCCTGCGCTTGGCGAACCGCCTTGAGTATTACAACCAGCAGCAGGAGTACCACGCCACGCTGAAGCGGCTCAACGAGATACTCGTGCTCGACGGACGCCGGATTGGCGAGGAAGGAGGCCAGCCGGTCCTCGTCCGCTGCGAAGCCGGTTTCGAGGACCAGACGCGGCAACTGCCGCGTGTCGAACTGAACGTCTCCGTGGCGGAGGTGGTGAGCGACCCCGAACTCGCTGCCACCGTGCAACTCCGGCTGGACGAGGCACGCACCTGCTACGAGCACGGAGCCTACACGTCGGCGGTCATCATGCTGGGCAGCCTCCTGGAGGGGGTGCTTGCACATGCCGCGCAGACCCGGGCTGCAGGTGTACCCCTGCCGAGGCCGATGCGGAGCATGGGGCTGAAAGACTTCCTGGACTTCGCGTACGACAACAAATGGATCGAGCACGATGCCAAACTGGCCTCGGAGCTTATCCGGCAGTGTAGGAATCTCGTCCATCCTCTGGCAGAGAAACAGAACGGACACAGCCCGAACCGCGACACGCTCGACATGTGCTGGCCGGTGGTGAACGCAACACTGAACGACCTCGCGGCGACTTTGGTAGCGCGTCCTGTTCGACCTTCTCCTCAGGTGCCTGCGGATAAGGGCCGTGGCCCGAACTCCAACTCCTCTGCGCAACGTCCAACGCCGGCCTCTGTCTCTCGCCGCCGACCGGATGGGGGAAGAAGGACAGGCACCTGAGTTGACGCTTCGCATCCTGATTCAGCACGAGAGACGTGGAGGAGAAATGAGGGCCCGTCAGCGGTTGGCGCGGATCGCCATCGTGAGCACCGTCCGGCATGTGGAGCAGCGGGGCGCGTGCGTCGGCGTACACGTCGAGGAAGGCGCCGCAGGGGATGTCGAGAGTGGTGAGCAGCGTCCCTCCTGTCCACCGGACGGAAGGGCATCTGACCAGGTATTCCCTGTGACCTCGGCAGGATTCGAACCTGCGACACCCGCTTTAGGAGTGGGATCGAATCCTTGCCGGGTAGTGTCCGAGCCTGCCGCGTGGTGCTGTCCTGCCTGTTCAGCGCCACGCGGCTACGTGCTCGATCTTGCTTGTGACGCGTTGTGTCGGACCGTCCGCTCACGCACCGCACACGCATGAAAGGAGTGGGGGCTCGCTGCCTGGGCACGGTCGAGGGGATTTCCTTACCGTCGCCGGGGCCGGCAGGAACAACGCCGCACGCGCTCCCTACAAGGTGCAGGCTGACAGCCTCACGGTGTGCTCTCGCGAGGGCCGAAACCTCCTCCGCTCGCGCGCGCATCAGTCGGGACCTGGTGGTTACAGCGCTTCGGGTGCCACCTGTCAGGCCGTGCGAATCAGGTCTGTCCGCGCGTCGAGGTAGAGCCGGCTGGTGGGTGAGGCCGGGTCGTACAGCGCGTTCATGTAGTCCCAGGTTGCTGTGAGCGTGGCACTGGTTGCGGCCGACAGTTCCGGGTTGTTGCTGATGTTCTTCCGGCTCTGGGCCTGCAGCTTGGTGATGAGCGCCGTGCAGTGCTCGGCGGCGCCGGATGCCTCGATCAGTCTGGTGACCGTGACGAGATCGGTGTCGGCGCCGTCCAGATAGGCGGTGAGATGCGCGTGGGCCCCGCCGGGGAGCCGGTTGAGGGCGGCGCGGACCAGTACGGTCCGGCGCCGCCGCGCCAGATCGGATGTGTTCGCGAGGGTCAGGGCCGACTCGGTTTCCGGATCGCTGGTGAGAACCCGCGCGAGTTCGGTGTATCCGGCGAGGTCGTTCTGTACCTGGAATGCCTGGCACAGAGGGACTCCGGCCTCGGTGATCCGTGCGAGCGTGGTGTCGCCGAGGTCGGCCAGCGCGCCGGCCAGGTGGATTGAGCACATCAGGTAGGGCGCGAACTGACCGGCGTGGATGCGGAGGATCTCGTTCTCGCTGACCGTATTGGGGTCGCGGCGCACGTCCAGGTGGAGCTGTTCGATCTGTCCTGCGGCGACCAGTGCCGTGTTCGCCTGGAACAGTTCGGACAGACGGGAGCGTACGGAGCCCGGCAGGCCGGAGCGCAGGATGGGCAGGGGTGCGATGCCGGCCAGAATGTCGCCGGCGAGGAGGGCGGCGCTGGCCGCCTCGTCGGTGCCGAACGGGTTCCGGAGGGCGTGGTGGGCGGTGGGGTGACCGCCGCGCTGGGTGTCGCCGTCCACGATGTCATCGTGGAGGAGGATCGCGCCGTGTCGGATTTCCAGTGCGGCCGAGACGGCGATGAGGTCGTGGAACCGGTACTCGTCGCAGCCGAGCATGTGGGCGGCGTGGAGGAACGCCATGCCGTGCAGCCGCTTGCTCGGGCGGGTCAGGTAGGCGACGGCCGCTTCGTGCACGAGCGGCTCACTGATCCGGGCGGTGAACCGCATGTCAGAGGCGAGGCGGGTGAGCTTCGCTTCCAGCTCCTGCTGCCAGGCGATGAGTGTGCCGTGGGACGGTGCGTGCATGACGTTCCTCCAGGGGGTGTCAGGGAGTGAGGTCGGGCCAGGGGATGTCGGTCTCGACGGGCTGGGTGTAGTCGATGCCGGGCACGGCGAAGCCGTAGAGCCGTTCGACTTCGGCGTGGAACCATCGGATGTCCGCGAGCCCGGTGATGGTCTCGGTGGTGGCGGTGGTCCACCGTTCGGCGACGGCGGCCTGGACGCCGGGTTCGAGTTCCCAGGTGTCGAGGCGTACGCGGCCTTCGTCGTCCAGGTCGAGCGGGCGGGCTCCGGTGAGCTGGTCCCACAGTTCGGCGAGCTGGACGATGGGCGGCACCATCGCGTCGCCGAGGACGCCGCGAAGCAGCCCCACATAGAGGGCGATTCCGGGGATGGCGGTGCTGGACTGGGTGACGGCCGCCGCGTTGACGGAGGTCACCGCTCGGCCACCGACGAGTTTGCCCAGGCGCTCGTCCAGCGTGCGCGCGGTCTGTTCGAGGTGGGTCTTGGCGGCGCCGATGGTGCCCTGCCGGTAGATCTCGCCGGTCAGTGTGGAGCCGATGTAGGAGAGTGCGGCCGTGGTGAAGCCGTCTGCGAGCAGACGCCGGTCGGCGAGGTGGTCGATCCACCGCTCCCAGTCGGCGCCGCCCATCACGGCCACCGTCTGCTCGATGTCGTCGCCTGCGGCCGGCTGCATTTCGACGTCCGTCACCTCAGGCTTCCCGTCGCCGTCGAAGACGAGGGTCTTCGTCCGGTACGCGTGACCGATCGGCTTGAGAACGGAGGCATAGGTGACGCCCGTGTCGGGATCGGTACGGCGCGGGGCGGCCACCGAGTAGATGAGGTAGTCGAGCCGGCCGCCGAACCGTTGCTCGACAAGTTCGGCGACCTGGTCCTTCATCGAGTCGGAGAACGCGTCACCGTTGAGGAACGCCATGTCGCGGCCGTGCTGACGGACGAGTTCCGCGGTGGCGGCGGTGCGATACCAGCCGGCGGTCCCGGTGCGCCGCTCGGGCGCCTTCTCGAAGCTGACACCGATGCCCCGGATGCCGACCCTGGCCAGACCGGCGATGGTGGCGGCCAGCCCGTACCCGGCGGACGAGCCGATGATGAGCGCGACAGGCGCGCTGTCCGGAACGGGGACCGATGGGCCGGCGGCCTGCCACATGTCGTTCACCACCCGCTCGCAGCCCGCGGGGTGGGAGTCGATGAACAGGAAGCCGCGGTTTCGGGGCGTGATGACGCGTTCGCTCATGAGGCTGTGTCCTTCGGGGTCGTGGACGCGGATGCGGTGACCAGAGGTCGCACCGCATCCTGCAAGTCTGCGACCGTTCGGACACGGACGGTCACCTCGTCCGGGACAGTAATGCCCAAGCGCTCTTGGAGGATTTCCACCACTTCGAGCAGCGCGAGACTGTCCACACCCAGATCGTGTTCGAGTATGGCGTCAGGCTGCTCGCACACCTCCTGTGGTAGCCCGGTGATCGAAGCCAGAGTCACCACGACGCTGGTCGCCGTCCGGTCGCTCACGCTCCTTCTCCCGCCGTGGAATCCGTACGGGAGAGCAGCGCGGCGATGGGAATCAGCGGGGACGGGCTGCTGCGCCCGGTCACCTGTCCGGTCTCCTTGTCGAAGCGGTCGATGAGCAGCGTGCAGGAGTCGCAGAAACTGGTGCAGGGGGTCTGCTCCGTGAACGAACGCGGTACGACATCGTGCAGCGCCTTCAGCCCGTGGCCGGCCCGCACCCGGGCCACATAGGCGGACCGGTTGGCGTGGCCGATGACGTCCGTGGCGCGCTCACGCAGGAGGTTCCCGAACGCCAGCTTCTCCGGCACGTTGAATGCCGCGCAGGTGTACCAGTCCCCGTTCTGCTTGAGCAGGGAGGTCGGCAGGATGTACGCGCCGACGGTGGGCGCGAAGCAGTCGAAACAGCGGTCCATCCACCGCGCGACCGGAGTGTGGCCGGGCCGGTTGACCTCTCCCTGCGCGTCCAGGCGCACGTTGTTCAGGTACACCCGCATGGTGGAATGCACGCGGTCGTGCGGGAAGGCTCCGTACGTCTTCTCGTATACGGCGATCAGCTCATCGATCCGGTGGACACGGGTGGCCGGATCGGCGAGCGAGGACACCGCCACGTTCAGCTCTCGGTCGCTGTAGTGGCTGACCGCGTGGTGCAGGACGCGCGCGACGTCTTCCAGCGGTGTGGTCTGCTCGCCGATCGACAGCATCAGCAGCGGCACGAACAGCCGGGTGTCCAGGAAACCGGCCTTTTCCAGGCGCTCGAAGACCGGCCCGCACCGCCTCGCCGTGCCCCACACACCGTTCGTCGTCAGCTTCGAGATGTCGATCCGACGCTCCTGGGCTCCCTCCAGCACCTTCAGCAGGGCCCGCCACGCCGTGAACGGCTCCCCGCCGGTGACCGCCAGCGACGGCAGACCGATGGAAGCGAACTGATCGAGCAGGAAATGGATCTGGCCGTCCGTGAGAGTCCGCCCCTCGGCCAGTGGCAGGGCCCCCATTCCGCAAGTGCCGCAGGTGTCATTGCACTTGGTGGTGAGTTCCATCTCCACCCGCATCGGCAGATAAGCCGAAGCCGGGTCGAGCCCGACCCGCGCCCATCGCTCACGTACCCGGGCGAAGACGTCCGGCGTCTTGACCGCGTACTTGCCCCGGTACGGCACGACCTCGTCCCGGCCTTCGACGAACTCGTGTAATCCCTCTTTGATCACGGCATGCTCCTCCGCCAGGCACGGCAGCGTGTCCGGCTGTCAGTGGGAGATGAAGAGCAGAGCCCCGTTGGGCATCCGCTCGGGGTGCCTCGGAGCTGCGGATCGCGGCTCCGAGGCACCGGGTTGATCTTCTTCCGGGGGCACGGGCTGCTATTCCCGCTGTGAGGCGGGTCGCCTGGCTCGCTCCCCAGGAGGTCTGGGGCAAGCCGTGGTGCGGGTCGGAACCGAGGGGCCTGTCCCGTGTCGTACCGGGCGATTGCCTCGTCGGAGTAGCCGAAGTGCTTCCACCGGGCCACGGCGTCGCCGCGCGGAGGCACATCCGGCCGACCGTCCAGCGTCGTCGGCAGCGTGGCGAGCGCTTCGACGCGGAGCCGTGCAAGGTCAGCGGGAGTGATACGCAGAGACGCCGGGGTCCTCACCATGTCCGGGGCGCCGAAAGGTCGTACGGAGGCGAAGGAAACTCCGACGCAGGCCTCCGGACGCGGATCCTGGTTCAGCTCGCCTTCAGGAAGAAGCCGTACGGCGATGTGAGGAGTACCCCTCGACCACCTCACTGCTCGGGGTCCTCGGCCTTGAGGCGCAGCTCTGCCCAGACGGTCTTGCCGGAACGATGGCGCTCGTAGCCCCAGCGATCACTCAGCGCATCTACGAGCACCAGACCGCGGCCGTCCTCGGAGTCGTCACTGGAGCACGTCATCCTCGGGACATCGCGAGACCTGTCGGCGACAAATACCAGAACCGAGTGGTCCGTGAGCCGGCGTACTGCGACGTGGAACAGGAGGCATCGGGCGTGCTTGACGGCGTTGGCAACCAACTCGGAGACAACGAGCGTGCTTGCGTCGACGAGGTCGCCGAGCCCCCATGCGCCGAGGGACCCCGCGACAAGCCGCCGGGCACGGCCGACGGACTCGGCGTCACACGGCATCGTCTCGCTGTACCCGGGCGAGCCGGTCGCGTTCGGTTCAGCGGCGGTCATCGTCACGGAGCCATCTCCTTGAGGGTGGGACGCCCGGCCCCGTCGGGTGAACTCAGGGCCGGGCTCTCTCCAACCCGCTGAGCGTGGGGGAGCCTTGTCCCTGCCCAACGGCTGATGACCACTCAACGACGTATGAGCATGCGGAGGAGACTCCGAGAGGTGACCCCGAGATGGAGTCACTCAGCGGTGGCCGCACGTAGCATCGAGTCAACGCGCAGCAGGGGGATGGTCGATGGACCGCCAGACAACGGACCCACGCGTAATTGCCGCGGGGATGCTCGATGATGCTCGCTTTCTCGCGGCGTGCGCAGGGCGCGACATGGGTGCCCTGTTCCGGCTCCTCAATCACCGAGGCGTCAGTACCCGCCGTCTCGCGTCCGCCGTCGAGATCACCCAGGGGAGGCTCTACGACTACATGAACGGCAAGAGCCGGGTGGAGAAGTTGGCGCTGTTCGAGCAGATCGCGGATGCCTTTCACATCCCCGGGCACCTGCTGGGACTGGCCCGGCGGGCCTGGGAACCCCCGGCTGTCGAGGCGCAGCGCCACGACGTGGACGTACCGCCGGACGGTAACGACCTTGCCGCCATGGATGCCTTTCGTACCGCCGACCGCCAGACCGGCGGAGGACGCCTGTACGGAGCTGTCGTGCGGCACCTCGGCGACCGTGTCGCCGCGCGACTGGTCGACGCCGACAGCGGGCCGCAGATCTTCGCGGCAGCGGCGGCACTGACAGAGATGGCCGGCTGGATGGCCCACGACTCCGGCCAGGACGATCTCGCCGCACGCCACTTCGCCCGAGCGCTTCCCCTCGCCCGTACGTCCGGTGACCTGCCGCTTGCCGCCCACATCGCCGCCAGCAGCAGCCACCTGGCGCTACAGACCGGAGACGCGCCCCGAGCCGCCCACTGGGCACAGACCGGCCTCGACTTCGTCGGCCAGGGACCAAGAATCCCGGCCCTGACGGCCCGACTGCACACCATGCGGGCCCGTGCCCTGGCCGCCGCATCTCAGTACGTGCCGGCCGCCCGATCCCTCGAACAGGCCCTCGGCGCGCTCGATGCCTCCGCGGACTACGAGCACCCGTGGCTGAGCCCCTTCGACGCGGCTGCGCTGGCCAGCGAATCGGCGCTGGTACTGCGCGACCTGGAGCAGCATGAGCAGGCGCTGACGCATGCCGAGGATGCGGTTCGGCTCCGGGAGGAGGGCCGGGCTCGTTCTCTGGCCTTGAGCCGCATCACCCTGGCCGGCATCCATGTGCTCCGGTCAGACCTCGACGCCGCGGTGGGCGTCGGTCACGATCTGCTCAGCACAAGCCCCACCCTGGGATCGATCCGTGTCGCGTACCAACTCGACGACCTCCGACGACTTCTGGAACCTCACACGGGGTACCGGCCGGTGCGGGAGTACCTGACACGGTTCGATGACGCGCGACGCGCGAGAATGCTGCTGCTCGCCGACATCATCACGCCCAGGGGAGGGATCCCTACATGAGGCCCACACCCGCCGACCCCGACGCCTGGAACGCGTACCTCGCCGAGGGCAACGCCAAGCAGGCCCGTAAGCGTGTCGCGGCGGATGTGCTCCTACGCGATCCATCGGGACGCGTGCTGCTCGTGAACCCGACCTACAAGCCGGGCTGGGACCTGCCGGGCGGCATGGCCGAGGCGAACGAGCCCCCGGAACAGGCGGCCAGGCGGGAACTGCGGGAGGAACTGGGCAGGGACGTCGACGTACGCGGACTGCTGGTCGTGGACTGGGTCGCACCGCACGGCCCGTGGGACGACCAGATCGCGTTCATCTTCGACGGCGGAACCCTCGACGCGGCCGAGGAACTGCGCCCGCACGACGAGGAACTGTCCGAAGCCCGTTTCGTGACCCTGGACAAGGCACGGGAACTGCTGCGTACGCGAATGCGGTACCGGCTGGATGCCGCAGTACAGGCATTGGACGGGGGACGGCCGGTGTATCTGCATGACGGTGCGGCAGCCTGGTGAGGCGCGATATCGGCCGAAGGCGAAGGCTTGTTCGCCCGGCCCAAGGGGAACAGGATCCGGTCAGTGCACCTGCCCGCACAGATGGCCGCCGGCGTGATCCCTCCCCGCGAGCGCGGCGCCCAGGGCGCATCGGTGTCCGCAGAGAGCTGACGTGCCCTCAAGCCCCGGCCGTCTGACGGTCCGCCTCCCGCGCAAGACCAGGGCGGAGCCCGAAAGCGCCCCGCCCCGACGCCGCGAGACCCTGCGTCAGGGCCACACCAAGCAGTACGGCTGATGCCCCGCCTCGTGCAGCCGCACCGAGAAGTCCTGCCACTCGTGCAGCAGTTGGTAGACGTTGTACGCGTCCTTCGGGCCGCCCCGGTCCGGGACCGTCGACCAGATGAAGGCCGCCGCGCCCACCGATTCCTCGCCGATGCCGCGGAGTGGGTCCACCACCGTCATCGGGAGCTTCACGACCGCGTAGTCCGGGTGCAGGACGACCAGTTCGAGCGGGGGGACCTTGTGCAGGGGCATGCCCTGTATGCCCGTCAGGACCATCGCCGCTATCGTTTCGGGCTTGATCTTCGTGAACATGCCGCCCATGCCCAGCTCGTCGCCGCCCAGTTCCTCCGGGCGCATGGAGATGGGGACGCGCGCTGCCGTGGCTCCGTCGGGCGCGCCGAAGTATTTGTAGGTCACCCCCACCCGGCCACCACTCCTGATTTCCGGAGCCTCCTCGCGCGCGTCGCGCTCGTGGCGCTCGCCGCGTCGGTGTTTCCCTCGCCGGGCAGGCTCGGGACCCAGGTCGTCTGTACCCTCGCCCAGTCCGCCACCGCGATGCATATCTCCACCCGACCACTCGCAGCCCCGGCCGCGCAACCCGATCATCGTGACAGTGACCTCCCCCACGAACGTCCGGTGAAACACCTGTCCGCAGATACGTCCGAGCCTCTGACACCATGGATTGCGTGAGCTTCCCCTTTGACGCCCCAGTTTCGCAGACACTCTTTGACCGTGCGGCCCTCGTGACGCCCGGAGGCGTGAACTCTCCTGTCCGTGCCTTCGGCGCGGTGGGGGGTACGCCCCGGTTCATGGTGTCCGGTAACGGTCCATACCTCATCGATGCGGACGGTCGTGAATATGTCGACCTCGTATGTTCCTGGGGGCCGATGATCCTCGGACATTCCCACCCGGAGGTGATCGCGGCCGTACAGGCGGCGGTCGCGCGGGGTACCTCGTTCGGTACTCCCGGTGAGGGTGAGGTCGCGCTGGCCGAGGAGATCGTGGCCCGGGTCGCGCCCGTCGAGCAGGTGCGGCTCGTGTCCTCCGGTACGGAGGCGACCATGTCGGCCATCCGGCTCGCCCGTGGGTTCACCGGGCGGGCGAAGGTCGTGAAGTTCGCCGGCTGCTACCACGGGCATGTCGACGCGCTCCTCGCCGCGGCCGGCTCCGGGGTGGCGACGTTCGGGCTGCCGGACACGCCCGGGGTGACCGGCGCGCAGGCCGGGGACACGATCGTCCTGCCGTACAACGACCTCGACGCCGTGCGCCGGGCCTTCGCCGCGCACCCGGGTGAGATCGCCTGCGTGATCACCGAGGCGTCGCCGGGCAACATGGGCGTCGTACCGCCGCGGGACGGGTTCAACGCCGGGCTCAAGGAGATCTGCGCCGCCGACGGTGCGCTGTACATCTCCGACGAGGTGATGACCGGCTTCCGTACGTCCAAGGCCGGCTGGTACGGCGTCGACGGCGTCACGCCCGACCTGATGACCTTCGGGAAGGTCATGGGGGGCGGCTTCCCCGCCGCCGCGTTCGGCGGTCGCGCCGATGTCATGGGGCGGCTCGCCCCCGCCGGGCCGGTTTACCAGGCCGGCACGCTCTCCGGGAACCCGGTCGCCACCGCCGCCGGCCTCGCGCAGCTCCGGCTGCTCGACGACGCCGCGTACGAGAAGGTCGACGCGGTCTCGGCGCAGATCCAGGGGCTCGTGACGGAGGCGCTGACCAAGGAGGGCGTCGCCCACCGGGTGCAGACGGCGAGCAACATGTTCTCCGTGTTCTTCACGGCCGACGAGGTACGTGACTACGAGGGGGCCAAGCGGCAGCAGTCCTTCCGCTTTACCCCGTTCTTCCACTCGATGCTCGCCGACGGCGTCTACCTGCCGCCGTCGTCCTTCGAGTCCTGGTTCGTCTCCACCGCCCACGACGAGCGGGCCGTCGAGCGGATCGCCGCCGCGCTGCCCGCCGCCGCGCGCGCCGCCGCCGAAGCCACGGACCCCTACACCCGGCCGGAGAGTGCCGCATGAGCCAGAGTTCAGGGAAGAGCGGGAAGAGTGGGAGGAGCGGCGCGGTGAGCGGTGAGGAGATCACTGTCGTTCATCTGATGCGGCACGGGGAGGTGCACAACCCGGACGGCGTCCTGTACGGGAGACGCCCCGGCTACCACCTCTCCGAGCTGGGGCGACGGATGGCCGACCGGGTCGCCGAGCATCTCGCGGAGCGCGACATCACCCATGTCGTCTCCTCCCCGCTGGAGCGCGCGCAGGAGACCGCCGCCCCGCTCGCCAAGACGCACGGGCTGACCCTCGACACCGACGGCCGGCTGATCGAGGCCGCGAACGTCTTCGAGGGCAAGACCTTCGGCGTCGGCGACGGCGCGCTGCGCCGGCCGGGCAACTGGAAGTACCTCACCAACCCCTTCCAGCCGTCCTGGGGCGAGCCGTACATCGACCAGGTCGTACGGATGATGGGCGCGCTGACCTCCGCGCGGGACGCGGCCCGCGGCCACGAGGCCGTCTGTGTCAGCCATCAGTTGCCGATCTGGATCGTGCGGAGCTTCGTCGAGCGGCGCAGGCTCTGGCACGACCCGCGGCGCCGGCAGTGCACCCTCGCCTCCCTGACGAGCTTCACCTATCAGGGCGACAGGATCGTCTCGGTCGGCTATTCCGAGCCGGCCCGCGATCTCGTACCGGCGCACCTGCTCGCCGGCGCCAGGCCGGTGAAGGGCGGGGCCAAGGCGTTCGGGGCCTGAGGACCCGGCCGGGCTTCCCACTCGGGCCGGTTTCCCCCTTCGGGCCAGCTTCTCCTCCGGGCCGGCGGCACCTCACCGCCCTGGCCGGATTTCGTCGGCTCGGGCCGGTCTCAGCGGCTGAGGTCGGGTTTGTCACAGTCGCTGTTACGTGCGAAAAAGTGCGACAAGTTTAGGAACCTCCGCGTTCGGTAGCAGCTCATACGGGTTGCCGCTCGTAAGGATTTACGAGCGGCGCACATACGAGCGAACGAGCGCGGATGGGATCTGTAATGCGCCACATCAGTCGGAGGAGTCTGCTGGGAGCCGGAATGGGAGCCGCCGCCGCGATGGGTATCGCGGGTTGCTCCACCGGCCACGCGTCGCAGGGCAGCGGTGCGGACAAGGCCAGTGGCGGAAACACGAACAGTCGTCCCGCGGCCAAGGACGTCAGGCTCATCGGGGACGGTTCCACCTCCGACACCGGGAAGCAGCCCCACCAGCCGGGCGCGCCCGTGCCGCTGGAGCCCGGTCAGACCCCGCCGCAGTTCGTGGTCTTCTCCTGGGACGGTGCGGGCGAGGTCGGCAACGGCCTCTTCCCGCGCTTCCTCGAACTCGCCAAGGACCACGGCGCGGCGATGACCTTCTTCCTCTCCGGCCTCTACCTGCTGCCGGAGTCGAAGAAGACCCTCTACCGCCCGCCGAACAACCCCGTCGGCGCCTCCGACATCGGGTACCTCACCGACGACCACATCAAGGACACCCTCAAGAACGTCCGCCAGGCGTGGCTGGACGGCCATGAGATAGGCACCCACTTCAACGGGCACTTCTGCGGCGGCACCGGCACCGTCGGGAACTGGACCCCGGAGCAGTGGCGCAACGAGATCGACCAGGCCGTCTCCTTCGTCACCCAGTGGCGTACGAACACCGGCTGGACCGATCTCGACCCGCTGCCCTTCGACTACCACAAGGAGCTCGTCGGCGGCCGTACGCCGTGCCTGCTCGGCCAGGAGAACCTGCTGCCGACGGCCCGCAAGCTGGGCTGGCGGTACGACGCCAGCTCGCCCGGCGGTACCCAGGTCTGGCCGGACAAGCTCGGGGGAATGTGGAATTTCCCGCTACAGGCGGTGCCGTTCCCCGGACATTCCTTCGAAGTCCTCTCCATGGACTACAACATGCTCGCCAACCAGTCGAAGAACTCGACCAACGGAATGACCTCCCGTTATCCGGAATGGCGCAGGCAGGCCGCCGACGCCTATCTCGCCGGATTCAATCGCGCGTACGAGACGAATCGCGCGCCGTTCTTCATCGGGAACCACTTCGAGCAGTGGAACGGCGGCATCTACATGGACGCCGTGGAAGAGGCCCTGAAGGGCATGGCGGGCAAGAAGGACGTACGGCTGGTGTCGTTCCGGCAGTTCACCGACTGGCTCGATGTCCAGGACCCGGCCGTGCTCGACCAGTTCCGTACGCTCGGCGTCGGACAGGCGCCGGCCGGCGGCTGGAACGCGTTGGCGAAGACCGCCGGGGCCGGCGCTTCCGACGGCGCGTCCACGCGTCGCTGAGCGCCGGAGACAACCAAGAAAAGGCGTCCGGCGCGCCCGGGCCGCCGCGGAAATCTTTACTTCGGGCTTTACGGGCATGCAGGGGGGTGCCCAAGATCCTCGAATCGCCCATGCGAAACTTTTCACATGAACTCAGGCCGTGCCCCACGACGCCGTTCGGACCGTCGGCTCCGCGCCGTCCTGCCCCTCGTCGCCGTCGCGTCGGCGATGACGCTCACGGCCTGCGGCAGCGGCGGCAAGTCCGGCGGCGGCGGTGACACCAACTTCGTGACGAACACCGGTGGCATCTCCACCGTCGCGTCGGCGGACCGCCAGTCGGTCAACAAGATCGCGGGCGAGACCCTCGAAGGCAAGCAGCTCGACGTGGCCGACCTCAAGGGCAAGGTCGTCGTGCTGAACGTCTGGGGATCCTGGTGCCCGCCCTGCCGCGCCGAGGCCCCGCACTTCGCGAAGGTCTCCAAGGAGACCGAGTCGAAGGGCGTGGCCTTCGTCGGGATCAACACCCGGGACGCCAACAAGGGCCCCGCGGTCGCCTTCGAGAAGGACTACGGCATCGCCTACCCGAGCCTGTACGACCCGACGGGCAAGCTCATCGTCAGCGGCTTCCCCAAGGGCAGCCTGAACCCGCAGTCCATCCCCTCCACGATCGTGCTCGACCGGGAAGGGAAGATCGCGGCGCGCTCCCTGATGGCGCTGAACGAGGAGAAACTGCGGAAGATGATCGACCCGCTGATCGCGGAGAAGTGATCCCGTGCAGTTTCTCCAGGCCGACACCCTCGCCCAGGCCCAGTTCCTCGCCGAGGCGACCGGCAGGAACGAGACCGTCTTCAGCGGGGCGCTGCTGATCGCCCTGCCGATCGCGCTGCTGGCCGGGCTGGTCTCCTTCTTCTCACCGTGCGTACTGCCGCTCGTGCCCGGCTACCTCTCGTACGTCACCGGCGTCAGCGGCACCGATCTGGCGGACGCCCGGCGCGGCCGGATGCTCGCCGGGGCCTCCCTCTTCGTCCTCGGCTTCACCGCCGTCTTCGTCTCGGGCGGTGCGCTCTTCGGCTACTTCGGCGGAACGCTCCAGGAGTACCGCGGGACCCTTTCCAAGGTGCTCGGCGTGCTCATGATCCTCATGGGCGTGTTCTTCATGGGGCTGATGCCCTGGCTCACCCAGCGGGAGTTCCGCTTCCACCGGCGTCCGATGACCGGCCTCGCGAGCGCCCCCGTGCTGGGCGCGCTCTTCGGGATCGGCTGGACGCCGTGCCTCGGTCCGACGTTCTCCTCCGTCAACGCGCTGGCGTTCGAACAGGCGAGCGCCGGCCGCGGGGCCATACTGACCGTCGCGTACTGCCTGGGTCTGGGCGTGCCGTTCGTGCTCGGTGCGGTGGCCTTCCGCAAGGCGCTCGGCGCCTTCGCCTGGATCAAGCGCCACTACACCTGGGTGATGCGGATCGGCGGCGTCATGATGATCGCGACCGGTCTGCTGCTGCTGACCGGTGCGTGGGACGGCATCGTGCAGGCGACGCAGACCTGGTCCAACGGCTTCACGGTGGGGATCTAGTTCCATGAGCAAGGCGTCCACGAGCGGGAAATCCATGAGCGACACCGAGACCGACATCAGTACCGGTAACGACGAAGGCACCGGCACCCGTACCGACCAGGACAGCGCGGCCTCCGCCGACGCCCGCGAACTCGGCGCCGCCGGCTCCCAGCTCTCCACCGCCCCCCGCGAGGAGCGTTACGACGCCACGATCGGCGGCCCCACCCTCGGGATCATCGGCTGGGCCCGCTGGTTCTGGCGCCAGCTCACCTCCATGCGCGTCGCGCTCATCCTGCTCTTCCTGCTCTCCCTCGGCGCTATCCCCGGCTCCCTGATCCCGCAGACCAGCGTCGACGAGCTGAAGGTCCAGGACTTCAAGGACCGCCACGAGACGCTCGCGCCGATCTACGACAACCTCCAGCTCTTCCACGTCTACAGCTCGGTGTGGTTCTCCGCGATCTACATCCTGCTGTTCATCTCGCTCATCGGCTGCATCGTCCCGCGCACCTGGCAGTTCGTCGGCCAGTTGCGGGGCCGTCCGCCGGGCGCGCCCAAGCGGCTCTCCCGGCTGCCCGCGTACACCACGTGGCGTACCACCGCCGAGCCCGAGGACGTCCGTACCGCCGCGTTCGCGATCCTGAAGAAGCGCCGCTTCCGCGCCGACGTCGCCGGTGACGCCGTCGCCGCCGAGAAGGGGTACCTCCGCGAGACGGGCAACCTGGTCTTCCACATCGCGCTGATCGTGATGCTCCTCGCCTTCGCCGCCGGGCAGCTCTACAAGTCCGAGGGCGGCAAGCTCGTCGTCGAGGGCGACGGGTTCGCCAACACCCTCACCCAGTACGACGACTTCAGGTCCGGTTCGCTCTTCGACACGAACGACCTCGCGCCCTTCAGCTTCCGGCTCGACAAGTTCATCGGTACGTACGAGCGCAGCGGACCGCAGGTCGGCACGCCCCGTACGTACCAGGCGAACATCCACTACACCGACGGCGCGGACGGCGAGGAGCACAAGTCGGTCATCAAGGTCAACGAGCCGCTGGTGGTCGACGGCTCGAAGGTCTATCTGATCGGTCACGGGTACGCGCCCGTCGTCACTGTCAGGGACGGCCGCGGCGAGGTCGTCTTCAACGGCGCGGTCCCGCTGCTGCCCATCGACAGCAACGCCTCGTCCACCGGCGCCATCAAGGTGATGGACGGCTACCGGGACAAGAACGGCAAGAAGGAGCAGCTCGGCTTCGCCGCCTTCTTCGTGCCCACCTACGGCGGCGGCGAGGGCGGCGCCAGCAAGATGTTCTCGCGGTTCCCCGCGCTCGACTTCCCCGTCCTCAACGTGGGCGCTTACCGCGGCAGCCTCGGTGTGGACGCCGGTGTGCCGCAGAACGTGTACCAGCTCGACACCCGCAAGATGAAGGCGTTCAAGAACGCCAAGGGGGACGTGCTGAAGAAGACCCTGCTGCCGGGCGACAAGCTCGCCCTGCCGGACGGCGCGGGTTCGATCACCTTCGAGAAGGACGTCAAGGAGTGGGCGACGTTCCAGATCTCGCACCAGCCGGGCGACGGCTGGGCGCTCGCCGGAGCGATCGCGGCCATCGCCGGACTGGCCGGATCGCTCTTCATCCAGCGGCGCCGGGTCTGGGTCCGGGCCGTACGGGGCGCCGACGGCGTCACCGTGGTCGAGATGGCGGGCCTCGGCCGCAGCGAGTCCGCCAAGCTCCCCGAGGAACTGGCCGACCTGGCCAGCACCCTCCATTCAGAGGCGCCCAGCGCGCCTGCACCCGCACGTGAGACTCCCGAAGTCGAAGGGGCTGAGAAGTGACTCTCGCCGCCGCAGCAACCAACGAAAGCCTGGCCTCCACCAGCAACGTCCTGATCTATTCGGCCATGGCCGTCTACCTGCTGGCCTTCTTCGCCCATATCGCCGAGTGGCTGTTCGGCAGCCGCAGCAAGGTCGCCCGTACGGCCGCCGCGCTGACGGGCGACGCCCAGGGCGGTACGGCCCCCTCCGTACAGGTCAAGGCCCAGCAGCAGGGCGGCTCGACCGCCGTCCTGGAGCGGCCGAAGATCATCACCCGCTCCGCGTCCGGGGTCCGCGACATCCCGGACGGCCCCGGCGCGGCGGCCGGCGACGAGCAGGGCGACCTGTACGGCCGGATCGCCGTCTCCCTCACCGTCCTCGCCTGGGCGGTCGAGGCGGCGGGGGTGGTCACCCGCGCGCTGTCCGTGCAGCGGGCGCCCTGGGGCAACATGTACGAGTTCAACATCACCTTCTCCACGGTCGTCGTCGGGGTTTATCTCAGCTTCCTCCTGCTGAAGAAGAACGTCCGCTGGCTCGGCCTGCCGCTCATCACCACGGTCCTGCTCGACCTCGGTCTCGCGGTCACGGTCCTCTACACCGCCAGCGACCAGCTCGTACCGGCCCTGCACTCGTACTGGCTGTGGATCCACGTCTCCACCGCGATCTTCTGCGGCGCGGTCTTCTACGTCGGCGGGGTCTCCACGCTGCTCTACCTCTTCCGGGAGCGGTACGAGTCCAAGCTGGCCGCCGGGATCACACCGGGCGCCTTCGCCACCTCCGTCATGGAGCGGCTGCCCGCCTCGGCGACGCTCGACAAGTTCGCGTACCGCGTGAACGCCGCCGTCTTCCCGCTCTGGACGTTCACGATCATCGCGGGCGCGATCTGGGCGGGCGACGCGTGGGGCCGCTACTGGGGCTGGGACCCCAAGGAGGTCTGGTCCTTCATCACCTGGGTCGCCTTCGCCGCCTACCTGCACGCGCGCGCCACGGCCGGCTGGAAGGGGCGCAAGGCCGCCTATCTGGCGCTGATCGCCTTCGGCTGCTGGCTGTTCAACTACTACGGCGTCAACATCTTCGTCTCCGGCAAGCACTCGTACGCGGGCGTCTAGCCACGTCCGGTCACAGAGGCGCCCCGCGCGGATCACTATCCGCGCGGGGCGCCTCTTCGTCCGTCAACAAGCAGGCGTGCCGCTCAGTCCTCGCCGATGTCCTCGTGCCACAGCCCCGGGCTCCGGCCGATGAACTCCCGCATCAGCGCCACGCACTCCGCCGCGTCGAGCAGCACGATCTCCACGCCGTGCTCCGCGAGCCAGTCATGGCCGCCGTGGAAGGTCTCCGCCTCGCCGATCACCACCCGCGAGATCCCGAACTGCCGCACGAGCCCGCTGCAGTACCAGCACGGCGAGAGCGTCGTCACCATCGTCGTGCCCCGGTACGAGCGCTGCCGCCCTGCGGCGCGGAAGGCGGCCGTCTCGGCGTGCAGGGACGGATCACCGTCCTGTACGCGCCGGTTGTGGCCCCGGCCCAGCAGCGCCCCGTCCGCGCCGTACAGCGCCGCGCCGATCGGGATGCCGCCCTCGGCCAGTCCGGCCCGCGCCTCCTCGACGGCGGTCGCCAGCCACGCCCGCGCCCGTGCCTCGTCGGCCCCGTACACAGTTGTCAGGGCTTCGGCGGCGTGTCGTCCGCGCCGCCGCCCCGCTCGCGCCGTTCGATCTCCTCCTCGCGGCGGCGCAGGTCCGCCTCCCACTGTTCGAGGTGGGCGGAGTCGTTGTCCTCGGCGGCCTCGGCGGCCTCGGCGGCCTTGTCCTTGGGGTTCGCGGCGCCGTCGTCCTTACGGTCCTTGAGGGACTTCAGGAAGTCCGGGTTGTCGTCCGGGGCCACCCAGCCGCCGCCCCGCACCGTCGCCGTACGCTCCCGTCCCACGATCAGCCAGGCCACCGAGCCGACCAGCGGGAAGAGCAGCACCAGAATCGCCCAGATGGGCTTCGGGAGGTACTTGACCTCCTTCTCCTCGGTGGTGATGCAGTCGATGAACGCGTAGATGCTGAGGCCCAGCGGCACCAGAATCATCAGCACCCGAAGCATGGCGCTCCCCCTGGTCGTGGAGTTCGAGACCGGATCGCGGCCCCCGTGACAGGTCCAGCGTACCGAGTAGCAGATACTGGACGGCATGGCTTACGACGATCTTCGCTCGCTCCTCCGGGCGCTGGAGCGCGACGGCGACCTCAAGCGCATCAAGGCCGAAGTAGACCCGTACCTGGAAGTCGGGGAGATCGTCGACCGGGTGAACAAGGCCGGCGGTCCCGCGCTGCTCTTCGAGAACGTGCGCGGCTCCTCGATGCCGCTGGCGATGAACGTGTACGGGACGGACCGCCGGCTCCTCAAGGCGCTCGGGCTGAAGGCCTACAGCGACATCAGCGACAAGATCGGCGGCCTGCTCAAGCCCGAGCTGCCGCAGGGCTTCATCGGGGTGCGCGAGGCGTTCGGGAAGCTCGGCGCGATGGCCCACGTGCCGCCGAAGAAGATCAAGGACGCGCCCGTCCAGGAAGTCGTCCTCACGGGTGACGACGTCGACCTCGACCAGTTGCCCGCGCTGTTCACCTGGCCGGAGGACGGCGGCTCGTTCTTCAACCTCGGGCTGACGCACACCAAGCACCCGGAGACCGGCGTCCGCAATCTCGGGCTCTACCGGCTCCAGCGCCACGACCGGCGCACCATCGGGATGCACTGGCAGATCCACAAGGACAGCCGCAACCACTACCAGGTGGCGGCCAAGCGCGGGGAGCGGCTGCCGGTCGCGATCGCGTTCGGCTGCCCGCCCGCCGTGACGTACGCCTCCACCGCGCCGCTGCCCGGCGACATCGACGAGTACCTGTTCGCGGGGTTCGTGCAGGGGCGGCGGATCGAGATGGTCGACTGCAAGACCGTGCCGCTCCAGGTCCCGGCCAACGCCGAGGTCGTCATCGAGGGGTGGCTGGAGCCGGGGAAGACGCTGCCGGAGGGCCCGTTCGGGGACCACACCGGCTTCTACACCCCGCAGGAGGAGTTCCCCGCGCTCACCATCGACTGTGTGACGATGCGGAAGAGGCCGCTGCTCCAGTCGATCGTGGTGGGCCGGCCGCCGACGGAGGACGGGCCGCTGGGGCGGGCGACGGAACGGTTCTTCCTGCCGCTGCTGAAGATCATCGTGCCGGACATCGTGGACTACCACCTCCCCGAGTCGGGCGGTTTCCACAACTGTGCGATCGTTTCGATCGACAAGAAGTACCCCAAACACGCGCAGAAGGTGATGCACGCCATCTGGGGCGCGCACATGATGTCGCTGACCAAGCTGATCGTGGTCGTGGACGCGGACTGCGATGTGCACGATCTGCACGAGGTGTCCTGGCGGGCGCTGGGCAACACCGACTACGCGCGCGACCTCACCGTCGTGGAGGGCCCGGTCGATCATCTCGACCACTCGTCCTACCAGCAGTTCTGGGGCGGCAAGGCGGGGATCGACGCGACGCGCAAGCTCCCCGAGGAGGGGTACACACGGGACGGGGGCTGGCCGGAGATGGTCGAGTCCGACCCGGAGACGGCGGCGAAGGTCGACCGCCGGTGGCAGGAGTACGGGCTGTGACCAGCGCAGCGGCGGCAGTACCGCAGCCGGGCCGGACGAAGGCGTTCCTGCGGCTGGTGATGATCGAGCACTCGGTCTTCGCGCTGCCTTTCGCCTACATCGCCGCACTGACCGCGATGTTCCAGCTCGACGGGAACGTCCACTGGGGCCGGCTGCTGCTGGTCACGGTCGCGATGGTCGGGCTCCGTACGTTCGCGATGGCGTGCAACCGGATCATCGACCGCGAGATCGACGCCCGCAATCCGCGCACGGCGGGGCGCGAGCTGGTGACGGGCGCGGTCTCCGTACGGTCGGCGTGGACGGGCGCGCTGATCGCCGTCGTCGTCTTCCTCGGGGCCGCCGCGGCACTCAACCCGCTCTGCCTCGCGCTCGCGCCGATCGCCGTGATCCCGATGGTGGTCTACCCGTACGGGAAGCGGTTCACGAACTACCCGCACGCCATCCTCGGTCTCGCCCAGGCCATCGGCCCGGTCGGCGCCTGGCTCGCCGTCACCGGGTCCTGGTCGTGGGACGCGGTGATCCTGGGTCTGGCGGTCGGGATCTGGATCGGCGGCTTCGATCTGATCTTCGCCTGCCAGGACGTCCAGGCGGACCGGGCGCACGGGGTGCTCTCCGTACCGGCGCGCTTCGGTATCCCGGCGGCGCTGTACGGGGCGCGCGCGTGCCACGTCGTGACGACGCTGCTGCTGGTCTGGTACGCGCTGGCCACCGGCGCCGGGGTGTTCTTCTGGACCGGGCTGGTGATCGTCGCGGGCGCCTTCCTCTACGAGCACACGATCGTGAAGCCCCGCGACCTGTCGCGCCTGAACCGGGCGTTCTTCTCCGTGAACGGGTTCATCGGGATCGCCCTGTTCCTCTGCGCGCTGCTGGACCTGCTGGTGCGGGGCCTCACGCTGTGAGCGGGTGAGGAGCCTCAGCCTATGAGTTCGTTCATGGGCGGCTTCCTGCGGAACATGAAGGCGGCCATGACCCCGCCGATCAGCCCGAAGAGATGGCCCTGCCAGCTCACGGCCGGGTTGGTCGGCAGGACGCCCCAGAGCGCCGAGCCGTACACCGCGAGCACCAGCAGGCCGGTCACCATGTCCACCGCGCTGCGGTCCACGAAGCCGCGGACCAGCAGATAGCCGAGCAGCCCGAAGACCACGCCCGAGGCGCCCGCCGTGACCGAGTGGTCGGCGGCGGTGAGCCAGACGCCGAGACCGCCGACGACCATGATCGTCAGGACGACGGCGGCGAACCGCCGCAGCCCGTTCAGCGCGGCGAGGAAGCCGAGGATCAGCAGGGGCACGGTGTTGGACGCGAGATGGTCGAAGCCGTGGTGCAGGAACGCCATCGGGATGACGTCACGCAGCTCGCCGATGTCGCGCGGGCTCAGCCCGTACGTGCTCAGCGAGCCCGTCGCGCTGTTGACCGCCTCCAGGATCCAGAGCAGCGCGACCCACCCGGCCATCAGCGCGGCGGCGCCCTTCACACGGTCGCCGCGGGTGCGCGGGGTCGAGGCGGTCGAGGTGGTCGGTCCGACGGACGGGTACGGCATCGCAGGCCCCCTGTGGTCCACGGTGATCCATGTGCTCCCTTCTGCGGAGAACGTCCGGGACCCGGCCGTCGGTTCCTTGCCGGGGCCGCCGGATAGGCTCGGACGCGTGAAACCCGGATCGTACGCAGACCACCACAGCCCGCCCCGGCCGAGGCGGCCCTGGGTCGTCGGGGTCTCCGGCGCGTCCGGGACGCCGTACGCCGCTGCCGTGCTGCGCGGGCTGCTGGCGGCCGGCGAGAGCGTCGACCTCGTCGTCAGCAGGGCGTCCAGGCTGACGCTGCTCGACGAGACGGGCGTCGCCTTCCGGGACGCGCACTGGCGGGAGGATCTGGCCGCCTGGCTGGCGCGCGGCGCGGACGGCAAGCCGGAGACCTTCACGGGCGACCTGGCGCCCGCCCTCTCGGACGTACGGTACTGGGCCGCCGGGGACCTGGCCGCCGGTCCTTCCTCCGGTTCGTACCCGTCGAAGGGGATGCTGATCGTGCCCGCCTCGACGGCGTGCGTGGCCGGGGTGGCGCTCGGGCTCTCGAAGGATCTGCTCCAGCGGGCGGCGAGCGTCACGCTGAAGGAGCGCCGGAAGCTGGTCGTCGCCGTACGGGAGACGCCGCTGAACGGCCAGACGCTGGGGCACCTGGTGACGCTGGACCAGGCGGGCGCGGTGGTGCTGCCCGCCTCCCCGGCGTTCTACGCGGGGGCGACGCACATCCAGGACCTGGTCGACTTCGTCGCCGGGCGGGTGCTGGACGCGGCCGGGGTGGCGCACGGGCTGTACCGCCGTTGGGAGGGAGAGCTGGGAGGCTCTCGTGAGCAGTGAGCAGTGAGCAGTGAGCAGTGAGCCGAGCGGTGAGCGACGGCTGAGCATTCTTTTGATCATTTGGTAAATTCGCAGGACTTCACCTCTTCATGCCTTAGATTCTCTCTATATCTTTGCGAGATCACTGAATAATGGAAGGTTCCAGGCATATGGACGCCGTGGACAGGCAGCTCATCCAGGCCCTCAGGGAGAACGGCAGAGCCTCGTACGCCGAGCTGGGCCGGCTCGTCGGGCTCTCCGGGCCCAGCGTCACCGACCGCATCAATCGTCTCGAAGCGGCCGGCGTCATCATCGGCTACCGCGCCACGGTCGACTCCGCCTCGCTCGGCCTCGGGGTCACCGCGCTGATCGGGATCTCGCTCTCCGACGCCGCCGACCACGAGGACGTGGCGCGCCGGATGCGCGACCTGGAGGAGATCGAGGACTGCTGGTTCATCGCGGGCGACGACTCGTACATGCTCAAGGTGCGCGCGAGTGACGTCGACGGCCTGGAGAAGACGATCGGGCGGCTGAGCGGCACGAAGGGCGTCTCCCGGACCCGTACGACCATCGTCCTCTCCACGAAGTGGGAGAACAGGGTGGGCGGACTGCCCGAGGACTGAGCGCGCGGCGAGGAGGCGGACGGAGGGCCGCTTCGGGTTCTGTCGGTCGGGGGGCGTAGGCTCGACAGGCCCGATTTGGTAGACGTATGGGAGGCGGCCTGATGACTGCATCTGTCCAAGATGTGGGTCTCAAGCGCGAGCTGGAAGCCAAGATTCTGGCCGGCGAGCGGCTGACGCGCGAGGACGGCATCGCCCTGTACGAGTCGGACGACCTCGCCTGGCTCGGCGGGCTCGCCCACGAGGTGCGGACCCGTAAGAACGGCGACGTGGTCCACTTCAACGTCAACCGGCACCTCAACATGACCAACGTGTGCACCGCGTCGTGCGCGTACTGCTCGTTCCAGCGCAAGCCGGGCGAGAAGGACGCGTACACGATGCGCATCGAGGAGGCCGTCCGCCTCGCCAAGGCGATGGAGGGCGAGAGCCTCACCGAGCTGCACATCGTCAACGGCCTCCACCCGACGCTGCCGTGGCGCTACTATCCGCGCTCGCTCAGCGCGCTGAAGGAAGCCCTGCCCCAGGTCTCCCTCAAGGCGTTCACCGCCACCGAGATCCACCACTTCGAGACGATCTCGGGGCTCTCCGCCTCCGAGATCCTCGACGAGCTGATCGACGCCGGCCTGGAGTCGCTGACCGGCGGCGGCGCCGAGATCTTCGACTGGGAGATCCGGCAGCACATCGTCGACCACCGCACCCACTGGGAGGACTGGTCGCGCATCCACCGCCTCGCGCACGAGAAGGGGCTCAAGACCCCGTGCACGATGCTGTACGGGCACATCGAGGAGCCCCGGCACCGGGTCGACCACGTCCTGCGGCTGCGCGAGCTCCAGGACGAGACCGGCGGCTTCCAGGTCTTCATCCCGCTGCGCTACCAGCACGACTTCGTGGACATGCAGGACGGCAAGGTCCGCAACCGCCTCCAGGCGCGTACGTCGATGGCGACCGGCGCCGAGGCGCTGAAGACCTTCGCGGTCTCCCGGCTGCTCTTCGACAACGTCCCGCACGTCAAGGTCTTCTGGGTGATGCACGGCGTGCAGACGGCGCAGCTCGCCCTCCAGCACGGCGCGGACGACATGGACGGCTCGGTCGTCGAGTACAAGATCACGCACGACGCGGACAACTACGGCACGCCCAACAAGCTCGGCCGTGAGGATCTGCTCGACCTCATCCGTGACGCGGGCTTCCGCCCCGTCGAGCGGAACACCCGCTACGAGATCATCCGCGAGTACCCGGGGCCGGACCAGGACCGCCGCGAGACTCCGCAGGCGATGCGGCTCTGAGGCGGGACGTTCCGATGGCGCTCATATTCGAGCTGGATCCGGCGGTGGACCGCGCCCTGCGCGACGGGGTCCTCGCCCTGTGGACGGACGTCTCCAACGCCGGCGGCGCGGTGGGCTTCGTACCGCCGGTGACGGCCGAGGACATCCGGCCCGAGCTGGTCAAGCACCTCGCGGCGATGGCCGAGGGCCGCACCCGGCTGCTGGTCGGGTACGACGAGGAGGGCGCCGTCGCCGCGGTGGCGTTCCTCACCCTCAACGCCCACCGGCTGATGCGCCACTGGCTCTGGCTCTACACGGTGATGGTCCACCCGCGTCACCAGGGCAAGGGATACGGCCGCGACCTCATGGCCGCGGCGGCCGACGGGGCGCGCTCCGTCGAGGGCATCGAGTCGATACGGCTCACCTGCCGGGGCGGCACGGGCGCGGACGCGTTCTACGCCGCCTGCGGCTACAAGGAGGTCGGCCGCGTGCCGGACGCGATCAGGGTCGCCCCGGGCGACGACCGCGACGACATCACGATGCTGCTCCCGCTGGACCGGCACTGAACGGTGCGTGCTTCACTGTTCGTACGCCTTTCGCACCTTTAAGACGTCAGGAAGAAGAGAGAAGGCCCGTCGTGACCGCTGTGAAAACAGGCGCCACCCTCCGGTACACCGCGATGCGCCTGGGTATCTTCGTCGCCAGCTTCGTCGTCGTCGCCGGACTGGTCCAGGTCGGTGTGCTGCCCAAGGGGCTCGGGGACTCGAACTTCGTCTGGGTGCTGCTGCTCGCCATCGTCATCTCGGCGCCGCTCAGCTTCATCCTGCTGCGCAAGCAGCGCGACGCCATGTCCGAGCAGATCGTGGACAAGGTCGACACCGCGAAGGCCCGGCTGGAGGCCAACCGGGCGCAGGAGGACGGCGCCGTCCAGTAACGGCGTCCGGTCACGGCGCGTTCGGCGGGGAGACCGGCCTCAGCGGTCGGTCAGCGGTCGGCTCCGGCTCCCGGGGACAGGTCCCGGTCGCCGGGGGCGACGATCCCCGTCTCGTAGGCGAGGACGACGGCCTGGGCGCGGTCGCGCAGGGACAGCTTGGCGAAGATCCGGGCCACGTGGGTTTTCACCGTGGCCTCGCTGAGCGTCAGCGCCCGCGCCAGCTCGGTGTTGGAGAGCCCCCGGCCCAGGAGCGTCAGCACCTCGTGCTCGCGGGGCGTCAGCGCGGCGAGATCACGGTGGACGGCCGGGACTGGGGCGGCTGGTGCGCGGACTGCCGGTGCGCGGGTGGGCAGGGGACCGGACGCGAAACGTTCCACCAGGCGGCGTGTGATCGACGGCGCGAGCAGCGCGTCCCCCGTGTCCACGAGGCGTACGGCGGCGGCGAGATGCGCCGGGGTGACGTCCTTCAGGAGGAAGCCGCTGGCACCGGCGGCGAGGGCCGCGTAGACGTACTGGTCGAGGTCGAAGGTGGTCAGCATGATCACCCGGCACTCCGGAGCCCGCGCGAGAACGCGGCGGGCGGCTTCCAGACCGTCCATCACGGGCATCCGGATGTCTATCAGCACGACATCGGGCCGCAGTCCGCACACCGCCTCCACCGCCTCGGCGCCATCGGCCGCCTCACCGACGACATCGATACCGCGCGCCCGCAGGATCAGGCAGAAGCCGGTACGGACCAGCTCCTGGTCGTCGGCTATCACGACGCGGGGGCCGCGCCCGCCTGTTGCTTTCCCGCCCGGCGCCGTCCCGCCCGCTGTCGTCCCGTACGGCTCCGGACCGTCCGGCGTCGTCCCGTACGGCTCCGTCCCGTCCGGCGCCGTCACGGCCGGTCCAGCGGGATCCGGGCGCGGACGCGGTACCCGCCGCCGAGCCGGCGCCGGGCGTCCAGGTCGCCGCCGTACACCGCCACCCGCTCCCGCAGGCCGATCAGCCCCCGGCCCGCGCCGTCCGCCGGAGCCGCGGCCGGGCGGTCACGGGGCGCCGCCCCGCCGCCGGAGAGCGCGCTCGGCCCGCTGTTCAGCACCTCGACCCGCAGATGGCGCTCCGCGTACCGCACCGTCACTTCGGCCTTCACCCCGTCCCCGTCCCCGTGCCCGTGCTTGAGCGCGTTGGTCAGCGCCTCCTGGACGATCCGGTACGCGGTGGCGTCGATGCCGGCCGGCAGCGGGCGCGGTTCCCCGGAGATCCGTACCTCCACGGGCAGCCCGGCGAAGGCGATCCGGTCGATCAGCGGACTGAGCCGGCGCAGACTCGGCTGCGGCGCCAGGCCCGTACCGTACGCGTCCGTACCGTACGAGTCGGATCCGTACGGGTCCGTACCGTACGGCTCGTCCTCGCCGCCCTGCTCCGGGGCGAGCAGCCCGAGCAGATGCCGCAGCTCGGTCATCGCGTTCCGCCCGGCGGTCTCGACGGCGCCGAGCGCGGTCGCGGCCTCGTCGGGCAGCGTGGCCAGCACCTCGCGGGCGGCCCCGGCCTGAACGACCATCAGGCTCACGTTGTGGCTGACGATGTCGTGCAGCTCCGCCGCGATCCGGGACCGTTCGGCGTCGACCGCGGTACGCGCCGCGCTCTCCCGTTCCCGCTCCAGCAGCCAGCCCCGCTCCTCCACGGCCGCCCGGTGCGACCGGCGGGCGCGGTCGAGCAGCACCCCCAGCCATCCCACGGCCCCGCACGCCGCCACCAGGGCCGCGACCAGCCATCCCACCACCACCTCGGGCCCCCGTCCCTCGAACCGCCCTCAGCCTTGCAGCGGTCGGCGCGTTCCGCGTCATTCTCCCGGTGCGGTTTCGTACATCGCCGGGATGACGGGCGGAGCCGGATACATCCCGCGCGTGACGCCGGGGCCCGGAGGCCGCTTCTAGGTTCGTGCCATGACAACAGATGACGGCAGCGCGCCACGGATCGTCGTACGGCTGGACGGCGTGCACAAGGAGTACGGCGAGGCCAAGGCCCTGGACGGTATGTCGCTGGAGATCCGCGCGGGCGACGCGGTCGCCGTCATGGGGCCCTCCGGCTGCGGCAAGTCCACCCTGCTCAACATGGTCGCGGGACTCGACCGCCCGACCTCCGGCACCGTCGAGGTCAACGGCCAGGACCTGGGGGAGCTGAACGAGACGGGGCTGGCGCTGTTCCGGCGGCGGCACATCGGGATGATCTTCCAGTTCTTCAACCTCATCGACGACCTGCCCGCCCTGGACAACGTGGCCCTGGCCGCCCAACTGACCGGTACCCCGGCCCGGCAGGCCCGGCTGCGCGCGCTGGAACTCCTCGACGAACTGGGCGTCGCCGACCGCCGGAACAACTACCCGGCGACCCTCAGCGGCGGCGAACGCCAGCGCGTCTCCGTGGCCAGGGCGCTGATGAACCGTCCGGCGCTGCTCCTCGCCGACGAACCGACCGGCGCCCTCGACAGCCGCTCCGGCGAACAGGTGATGGACCTGCTGATCGACCTCAACCAGATAGGCCAGACCCTGCTGATCGTCACCCACGACCCGCATCTCGCCACGCGCTGCGCCAGCCGCCTGGTCGAGGTCGCCGACGGCCGGGTGGCCCGTACGAGCGCACTGGAGGCGGCCGGATGAGCGCCGTGTGGCGGGCCTCGCGCGGGGCCGTGCGGCGCCGCGGGCTCCAGACCTTCGTCATCGGTCTCGTCGTCCTGTGCTCCACCGTGACCGTGCTGCTGGCGCTGGCCGTGCTCGACGCCACCTCCGCCCCCTTCGACCGGGCCTTCGCCGAACAGCGGGGCGCCCACGCGGTGGTGAGCTTCGACCCGGCGAAGGTGTCGGACGAGCGGCTCGCCAGGACCGCCGGGCGGCCCGGGGTCGCCGCCGCGGGGCCGTTCGGCCAGGCCGTCCTCCACGTGCCCGACAGTTGGCTGGGCAGACCGGGCGGTCCGCTCACCGTGGTCGGGCGGGCCGACCCGGCGGGCCCGGTGGACCGTATCCGTCTCCTGACCGGCCGCTGGGCCACCGCGCCCGGTGAACTCGTCGTGGAATGGCCCATCCAGGGCACGCCCGACTCCGCCATGCTGGGGACCGAGCTGAGGACGCCCGGGGCCCCGACGCTCACCGTCGTCGGGTTCGCGGCCGGTATGAGCCGGTCCGCGGGCGGCTGGGTGACACCCGAACAGGTCACCGCGCTGCATCCGACCTCGGCCCAGATGCTCTACCGCTTCTCCGACGCGGGTACGGGGACGCAGGCGCGGCTCCGCGCCGCGCTGGACACCGCGACCGCGGGGCTGCCCGCGGGCGCGCTGACCGGCTCGCAGTCCTACCTCACCCTCAAGCAGGCCTTCTCCGCGCAGGCCGACGCCTACCTCCCGTTCATGACGCTCTTCGGGGTGCTCGGGCTGCTGATCTCGGTCCTGATCGTCGGGAACGTGGTCAGCGGGGCGGTGGTCTCCGGGTACCGGCACATCGGCGTGCTCAAGGCGCTCGGGTTCACCCCGCACCAGGTCGTCGCCGTCTATCTGACGATGGTCTCCGTGCCCGCCGTCGCCGGCTGCGTCCTCGGCACCGCGCTCGGCAACGTACTGGCACCGCCCATCCTCCAACTGGCCTTCGGCGGGATCGAGACCGGCACCGCGTCCATCGGCGTCAGCCCCTGGCTCTCCGCCGGCTGTCTCCTGGCCATGCCCGCCCTCGTCGTCCTCGCCGCGCTGATCCCCGCACTGCGCGCCCACCGGCTGCCCGCCGCGCAGGCGATCAGCGCGGGCAGCGCGCCGCGGACCGGGCGCGGGCTGCGGGTGCAGCGGTGGCTCGGCGGTACGCGGCTGCCGCGCCCCGTGAGCCTGGGCCTCGGCCAGCCGTTCGCCCGCCCCGGCCGGACGCTGCTGACCATGGCGGCCATCGTCCTCGGGGTCACCACCGTGACCCTGACCACCGGCCTGACCAGCACGATGGTCGCGTACGCGGACGCGGCCACGGGCGACGGCGCCGACCGGGTGAACGTCGACATGAGGGAGCCCGAGGCCGGTGGGGCGGCGTCCAAGCTCGGTGACCGCGCGATCGAGGCGCGGCTGCGCGCGGTGCCCGGCACCGACCGGATCACGGTCCGCGCCCTCACCAAGGTGCAACTCGCGGGGTCCACGACCACCACGCGCTTCCTCGACTTCTACTGGGGGGACACCCGGCCCCTCGCCGACCGGATCGTGGCAGGGCACTGGCCGGACGGGCGGCGCGAGATCGCGGCGGGGCCCGCGTTCCTGAAGGAGAACGGGCTCACGGTCGGCGACCGGACCACCCTGTACCTGGACGGCCGGCGGCTCCCCGTGACGGTGGTCGGCCGGGTCATCGACGGCGACGCCCGGTCCTTCGAGGCGGGGCGGCGGACCATGGCCGAACTGGCCCCGGACACACCGGTCTTCGGCTACTCGGTCCGGCTCGCCCCCGGCACCGACACCCGCGCGTACCTCAAGGCCGTCGAGGCGGTCGATCCGGCGCTGCGCCCGTCGCTGATCACCGCGAGCGCCGGCGCCGTCGTGGCCGTCGTCACCTTCTCGACGGTGTTCACCGTGCTGCTGACCGTCGTCGCGGCGCTCGGAGTCTTCAACACCGTCCTGCTCAACACCCGGGAGCGGCGCAGGGACCTGGGCATGCTCAAGTCGATCGGGATGACACCGCGCCAGACCGTGGCGATGACGGTGACATCGGTCGCGGGGCTGGGTGCGGCCGGCGGAGTGCTCGGGATCCCGCTCGGGATCGTGGCGCACCGGCTGGTCGTGGACAACGTCGGGGTGATCGCGTTCCCGGAGTCGATGAAGAGCGTCTGGCACGTACCGCAGATGACCGGCCTGGCGCTGGCGGGTGTCACGATCGCCGTGCTCGGCGCGCTGGTCCCGGCGCGGTCGGCGGCGCGCCTCACCATCGCGGAGGTGCTGCACAACGAGTAGCGAAGGCGACCCCGTTGTCGGCGCCCCGCTCGCCGCGGCCCCGTCGCCGCCGCCCTGCTCGCCGCCGCCGTCGTCCTCGCGCCACCGACCGCGGAAGTCCGAGGTTTTCGGTGAGGAATCGGCCGGGTGCTGTGCCGGAGAAGTGCAGATAGCGGTCGGCCGTTGTCCTGACTCCCCGCGCGGTCGTAGCTTGACTGTTAAATAAGGTTGCTGAAAGGCGAGTTCGTCGCGGGGCCGTCCTGCGAGCGCGGTCCGCCGCACGAACTGGAGGAGCACGCCCGTGTCCGACGCCCTGCCCGCCGACGCCCCGCCCGCCACCGCCGTGCCCGTACCGCTGCCGGTACCGCACTCCGTACCGCCGCTGGTCGAGCCGGCGAAGCGGTGGGAGGACGGGGTGGTCAGGGAAGTGTCCGTACCGCCGCTCGCACGGCCCGTACGGCGCGGCTCGCTCGCCGGTATCCCCTTCGACAACGCCCGTGAGGCGCCGGACGCGGTCGTCATCAGCCGCAAGCGGCCCGGGGCGGCACCGGCGCAGTCCGCGCCGTCGCACGGCAGGAGCGGCGGCAGGAATAGGAGCGGCGGCAGCGGCGCGGAGTGGCAGGACATCACGGCCACCGCCTTCGCCGACGAGGTGCTGGCCGTCGCCAAAGGGCTGATCGCGGAAGGGCTGCGCCCCGGCGACCGGCTCGCGATCATGTCCCGTACGACGTACGAGTGGACGCTCCTGGACTTCGCCGCCTGGGCCGCCGGACTGGTCACCGTCCCCATCTACCCGACCTCCTCGGCCTTCCAGGTCCGCTGGATCCTCCAGGACTCCGGCGCCGTGGCCTGTGTCGTCGAGGACGGGATCCAGGCGCGGCTGATCAGCCAGGAGCGGGAGCGGCTGCCCGGACTCACCCGGCTGTGGACGGTGGAGAAGGGGGCCGTCGACTCGCTGTGCGCGGCCGGGCGGGAGGTCCAGGACGAGGAGGTCACCGTACGGCGCGCGGCCCTCGGCCCCGACTCCGCCGCGACCATCAGCTACACCTCGGGGACCACGGGACGCCCCAAGGGCTGCGTCCTCACGCACGGCAACTTCTTCGCGGAGGTGGACAACGCGATCGAACTGCTGCACCCCGTCTTCAAGGCGCCGGGGCAGGCGCGCTACGCCCCGGCGGCTCCGGCGGATCCGGCGGCTCCGGCGGACGGCTCCGCCTCCGTCACCTCACTGACCTCGTCCACCCCGTCCGACGCGTCCGGCACGCTCTCCACCCTCCTCTTCCTGCCGCTCTCCCACGTCTTCGGCCGGATGGTCGCGATCGGCTGTCTGCGCGCCCGGGTACGGCTCGGCCACGCGCCCTCCATCAGGACCGAGGACCTGCTCGCCGACCTGGCGGGGTTCCGGCCGACGTTCCTGCTGGCCATCCCGTACGTCCTGGAGAAGGTCTACAACACCGGCCTCGCCACGGCGGAGCGGAAGGGCCGGGGCGCGTCCTTCGACCGCGCCGCGCGGATCGCCCAGGCGTACGGCGCGGCGGTGGAGGCGGCAGGCCACGGCGAGGGCCCCGGCCCGTCGTTCGGGCTGCGGGCCCTGCGGGCGCTCTACGAACCGCTGGTCTACCGGCGGATCCGCGCGGCCCTGGGCGGGCGGGTGAAGTACGTGATCTGCGGCGGTTCCCCGCTCGGGCGCAGGCTGGCCGCGTTCTACTCGGGCGCCGGCGTCGTGACCTTCGAGGGGTACGGGCTGACGGAGACCACGGCGGCGTCGACCGTCACCCCGCCGCTCAAACCCCGGCTGGGCACGGTCGGCTGGCCGATGCCCGGCACCTCCGTACGGATCGCGGACGACGGGGAGGTGCTGCTGCGCGGCGGGCACGTCTTCGCGGGCTACTGGGACGCCGAGCGCGGCGAGGCCGTACGGACCCTGGAGCCGGGCCCGGGGTCCGGTCCCGGATCGGGGTCCGGTCCGGGACCGGCCGACGGGTGGTTCGCCACGGGGGACCTGGGGTCCCTGGACGAGGGCGGCTATCTGACGATCACCGGGCGCAAGAAGGACGTCATCATCACGTCCAGCGGCAAGAACATCGTCCCGGCGCCGCTGGAGGACTGGCTGCGCGCCCACCCGCTGGTCAGCCAGTGCCTGGTGGTCGGCGACAACCGCCCCTACGCCGGCGCGCTGATCACCCTGGAGCCGGAGGGCCTGGCGCACTGGCGGATGATGCGGGGGAAGCAGGGCGCCCCGCTCGCCGCCCTCGTCCACGACAAGGAGTTGCGCGCCGCGCTCCAGCGGGCGATCGACGAGGCGAACCGGCTGGTCTCGCGCGCCGAGTCCATCCGCCGCTTCCGGGTCCTCGAAGGGGACTTCACGGAGGCGGCAGGCCATCTCACGCCCACACTGAAGCTGCGGCGTGCGGCGATCGCCGAGGACTTCGCGGCGGAGATCGCCGAGCTGTACGCGTAAAGGGTTGTATACGGTGCACCAGTGAACCGGAGCGAACCGGAGTGAACGGGAGTGAACAGGCGTTCCCTTTGATTCCTCGGGGAATTCCGGGACGCGGCCGGGGCGGAGGCGGGAAACGGGGTAAGGGCGGGATAAAGGCAGGAGCCCCGCCTTCCCCCACCTGAGTGGGAGAAGCAGGGCTCCTTGGGTACTGCGTGTAAGACGTCCGCGATCGACGGACCTGGCGACCTGGCAACTAGGCCGGGGTGACGTTCTCCGCCTGCGGGCCCTTCGGACCCTGAGTGACGTCGAAGGTCACTACCTGGTTCTCCTCAAGGGCACGGAAGCCGCTTGCGTTGATCGCGGAATAGTGGACGAAGACATCCGGGCCGCCGCCGTCCTGGGCGATGAAGCCGAAGCCCTTTTCAGCGTTGAACCACTTGACGGTTCCGGTAGCCATAAGCCCTCCTTGGGCCAAAGGGTTGCCCTGCTCCAGAACCTGCAAAGAAGTCTGAAAACTACAAAAGCCTGCGGGTCACATGCTCCGCAGGCTCTGTACTGCAAGGGAAACCAAACTGCAACTTGCGGCGAGCCTAGCACGCACCGTGTGCGCAGCGGTAGAGGGAAAGATCACTTCACCCGGACGTTTGTATAAGGGCCCCGCGTGCTGACGAAACGGCGTCGCCGACGGGCCCAAGGCGCACCCACAGCGGGCCCACAGCGGGCGGCCGGCGGGCCCACAGCGGGCGGCCGAGAAGATCGCCGGCGGTGCCCGGCCGGGCGACACCGGACCGGCTCCGCGCCCCCGGAGCACTTCCCCGTACGGCGCGGGTCTAGCCTCGCGCTGTGGACAGTCCAGAGGAAAAGTCAGCGGCAGAAGCGACAGAAGAGGCACCCGTGGCGACGGTGGCGCCCGGTGCGCCAGGCCTGGCCGAAGGTGCGGGAGGCGGCCACGGCACCCGGCCGCGCGTCGGCCATATCCAGTTCCTGAACTGCCTGCCCCTCTATTGGGGGCTCGCCAGGACCGGAACCCTTCTTGATCTGGAACTGACGAAGGACACCCCGGAGAAGCTCAGCGAACGGCTGGTGCGCGGCGAGCTGGATATCGCCCCCGTCACCCTCGTCGAATTCCTCCGCAACGCCGACGATCTCGTCGCCTTCCCCGATCTCGCGGTCGGCTGCGACGGCCCCGTCATGTCGTGCGTGATCGTTTCGCAGACGCCGCTGGACCGGCTCGACGGCGCCCGCGTCGCCCTGGGCTCCACGTCCCGTACGTCGGTACGGCTGGCCCAGCTCCTGCTGAGCGAGCAGTACGGCGTACGGCCCGACTACTACACCTGCCCGCCGGACCTCGGCCTGATGATGCAGGAGGCCGAGGCGGCCGTCCTCATCGGCGACGCCGCCCTGCGCGCCTCCCTCCACGACGCGCCCCGGCTCGGCCTCCAGGTCCATGACTTGGGGCAGATGTGGAAGGACTGGACCGGGCTGCCGTTCGTCTTCGCGGTCTGGGCGGCGCGCAAGGAGTACCTGGCGCGCGAGCCGAAGGTCGTACGGGAGGTGCACGAGACGTTCCTCGCGTCCCGGGACCTCTCGCTGGTGGAGGTGGCGTCGGTCGCCAAGCACGCCGCCCGCTGGGAGGTGTTCGACGCGGAGCTGCTGGAGCGCTACTTCACCACGCTCGACTTCCGCTTCGGCCCCGATCAGCTCGCCGGTGTCGCGGAGTTCGCGCGCCGGACGGGACCGACGACCGGGTTCCCCGCCGATGTCCACGTGGAACTGCTGACCGCCTGACAACCACGAGGTCGTCACTCCTAAGGTGCTTCCCAGAGACCCATAGGCACGCCGTTGACAGGGGGAACGGGCATGCAGCCGCTCGACACAGGCGATCCGTCGGCCATCGGCCCGTACCGGTTGCTCGGGCGGCTGGGCGCCGGCGGGATGGGCCGGGTCTATCTCGGGCGCTCGGCGGGCGGCCGTACGGTCGCGGTCAAGGCCGTCCATCCGCACTTCGCGACCGACGAGGAGTTCCGGGCCCGCTTCCGGCGCGAGGTGGACGCGGCGCGGCGGGTCGGCACCGGTCCCGGCGGGCCGCGCTGGTCGGCGCCCGTGCTGGACGCGGACCCGGAGGCGGACGTTCCGTGGGTGGTCACCGGCTATGTGGCGGGCCCCTCGCTGACCCAGGCCGTCGCGGGCCACGGGCCGCTGCCCGAGACGTCCGTACGGGCGCTGGGCGCCGGACTCGCGGAGGCGCTGGCGGCCGTCCACGCCCTGGGGCTGATCCACCGGGACGTCAAGCCGTCCAACGTGCTGCTCGCCCTGGACGGCCCCCGGCTGATCGACTTCGGCATCGCCCGCGCCACCGAAGGCGCCACGTCGCTCACCTCGCCGGGCGTCTCGGTCGGCTCGCCGGGCTACATGGCGCCCGAGCAGATCCTCGGCCGGAACGTCGGCGGCGCGGCCGACGTGTTCTCGATGGGCGCGGTCCTCACGTACGCCACAACGGGCGCGAGCCCCTTCCCCGGCGACTCCTCGGCCGCCGCGCTGCTCTACAAGGTGGTGCACGAGGAGCCCGATCTCGGCGCGCTGCGGGGCGAGTTGCGGGAGGTCGTCGCCCGCTGTCTGGCCAAGGACCCGGCGGCGCGGCCCGCTCCCGCGGAGGTCGGTCGGCTCCTCGCCCCCGAGGGGGCGGGGGCGCTGGTGGCGGGCGGCTGGCTGCCGGGGCCGCTGGTCGAGGAGGTCAGCCGGGCGGTGGTGCGGCTGCTGGACCTGGAGACGACGGGGCACGGGCCGGACGCGTCCGGTCCCGAGGTGTCCGGGCCCGTCGCGTCCGGTTCCGTCGCGTCAGGGCCGGGCCTGGCCGTCGCGTACGTCCCCGAGCAGACCGGTCCCGTGCCCTTCAGCAGCGCCTCGGTCGGCGGCCCGCCCCTCGGGTCCTTCGGCCCGCCCGTCGAGCCGGCCACGCCACCGCCCGTATCGCCGCCCGTATCGCCGCCCCTTGAGCCACCCACACCACCGCCGACCACACCACCGCCGACCACACCACCGCCGACCACACCACCGCCGACCGCTCCACCGCTCACCGCCCCCCGCCGCCCCGTCCGCAGGGTGAGCTGCACCGTCGCCCTCGTCGTGGCGGGCGCCCTGGCCGCGGTGACGGTCGGCGGCACGCTGCTCCTCGACCAGATACGCGGCAACACGTCCGGCGGCGGGAGCGGCGACAGCGCCGCGAGCCGCCCGTCCGGGACCACCCCCGCCACCCGCGCACCCTCCTCGGGCGCCCCCTCGGGACGGACCTCGCCCGCACCCGCCGCCGAGGTCCCCGCGGCCTTCGTCGGCACCTGGAGCGGGCCGGTCACCGAACGCAGCGGGCTCCCGCACGGCACGCTCACCGCCGAGTTCGTCAAGGGCGCGAAGGGCGACGACATCGTCCGTACGACGAGCCGGATCACCGTCCTCGGCACCACCGTGGCGTGCTTCGGCGTCGGCAAGCTCGTCTCCGCCACCGCCGACGTGGTGCGCGTCGAGGAGCGTACGGACGAGTCGAAGCGGAGTACGGAGTCCCTGTGCACCACGGGCGGTGTGGCCGAGCTGACCTTCACGCGCACCTCCGGCACCACCCTGCGCTACGAGTCCGCCGAGGACGCCGCGGGCACCCCGAAAGGCACCCTCACCAAGAAGTGAGCGATGGGCGCGCCGGCACCCGCCGGCGCCCGCCCGCCATGGCGCCGACCGACCACCGCGCGCCCTGGCGTAGGCTGAATCGGTCGTGACAACCCCTTGGGAAGGACCCGCCCCGGTGACCGAGAAGGCCGACCTCACGTCCGTTCTGGCCCGTGCCGCCGCGGGTGGGCGCATCACCCCCGAGGAGGCTCTCGACCTCTACCGCTCGGCGCCGCTGCACGCGCTGGGCGCCGCGGCCGACGCCGTACGCCGCCGCCGGTACGCCGGTACGGAGCACATCGCGACGTACATCATCGAGCGGAACATCAACTACACCAACGTCTGTGTGACGGCGTGCAAGTTCTGCGCCTTCTACGCCGCGCCCAAGGACACCGCCAAGGGGTGGACCCGCGATCTCGACGACATCCTGCGCCGCTGCGCGGAGACCGTCGAGCTGGGCGGTACGCAGATCATGTTCCAGGGCGGGCACCACCCGGACTTCGGCGTCGAGTACTACGAGAAGCACTTCGCGGCGATCAAGCAGGCGTACCCGCAGCTCGTCATCCACTCCCTCGGCGCCTCCGAGATCGAGCACATGGCCCGGATCTCCCAGGTCTCCGTCGAGGAGGCCATCCAGCGCATCCACACCGCCGGTCTCGACTCGTTCGCGGGCGCGGGCGCCGAACTGCTGCCCGCGCGGCCCCGCAAGGCGATCGCGCCGCTCAAGGAGTCCGGCGAGCGCTGGCTGGAGATCATGGAGGCCGCGCACGGCCTGGGCGTCGAGTCCACGTCCACGATGCTCATGGGCACGGGCGAGACCAACGCCGAGCGCATCGAGCACCTGCGGATGATCCGCGACGTACAGGACCGGACGGGCGGCTTCCGCGCGTTCATCCCGTACACCTACCAGCCCGAGAACAACCACCTGAAGGGCCGCACGCAGGCCACGCTCTTCGAGTACCTGCGGATGATCGCGATCGCCCGGCTCTTCCTCGACAACGTCGCCCACATCCAGGGCTCGTGGCTGACCACGGGCAAGGAGGTCGGCCAGCTCTCGCTGCACTACGGGGCGGACGACCTCGGGTCGATCATGCTGGAGGAGAACGTCGTCTCCTCGGCCGGCGCGAAGCACCGCTCCAACCGGATGGAGATCATCGACCTGATCCGCAAGGCGGGCCGGGTCCCGGCGCAGCGCGCCACGACGTACGAGCACCTGGTGGTGCACGACGACCCGGCGAACGACCCGGTCGACGAGCGGGTGGCGTCGCACATCTCGTCGACGGCGATCGAGGGCGGCACGGCCCACCCCGAGCTCAAGCTCATCGCCACCAACTGACGACGTCGTCGTACCGGCTTTCGACTCCCGTGAGGCGCTGAGGTGGAGACCCTGCACGCGGCCGACGTGCTCCGGTACACGTGGGACAGCGACGACAACGGCGACGGCGGGCCGCTCGCGGGCGGCGCGGTGGTGGTCGGCCGGGACCGGATCGTCGCGGTCGGTACGTTCGAGGAGCTGCGGGTACGGTTCCCGGGCGCGCGGGTACGGAAGTGGTCCGGCGTCCTCGGACCCGGGCGGGTCCACGAAGGGCCCCTGCCCGACGCCCCGAGCCCGCGCGAGCGGATCCACGCCGTGCTGAAGCTGGGCGCGGTCGCGGTGCTCGACGCGTACGTCGCGGACGACCCGGGGCTCCGGGCCGCCGCCGCGCGGGTGGGCGTGGTCGTACTGTCGGACTCGCCGGCCGCCCGGCGCCCCGCGATCGCCGGGACGGGGGGACGCGCGGACCTCGCCGTGTTCGACGCGGACGGGCGCTGTGTCGCCACGGTGTGCGCGGGACGCCTGGTCCACCGCCGCGCCTGACTCCTGCCCCCTGACTCCTGCCCCCTGATTCCCGCCACTTGGGCCCGTACGGGCGCGCACGCACCCTTGACATGCACCTGTTTGAAACTGTCAGAATCTGTGCGCTGAACCCAACAGGCCGATCAAAGGGGATCGCATGGGCGTCACTCGCAGGTCGTTACTGATCGCAGGAGCCGTCGCACCCGTGGCCGGAGCGCTCGCCACGGCCACCCCCGCGCAGGGCGCGACCGCGCCGGGCGCCACCGCGCACTCCGCCACCGCGCCCCTCGGCGGACCGGGGCGGCGGAGCGTCCCGCTCACCGACGGCTGGCGCTTCGCCCTCGTCAACCCCGGGGGAATCACCGATCCGACCGGCGCCTACGACGACGCGCAGGACCCCGGCCACGACGACTCCGGCTGGCGTACGGTCGCGGTGCCGCACGACTGGAGCATCGAGCTGACCCCGACGACGGAGTCGGGCACCCGGAGCCACACCGGGTTCCTGCCCGGCGGTCTCGGCTGGTACCGCAGATCCTTCACGCTGCCGCGCGAGTCGGCAGGCCGGCGGATATCCGTGGAGTTCGACGGCGTCTACATGGACTCGTCCGTCTACTGCAACGGGCAGCTCGTCGGAGACCACCCGTACGGCTACACCGGCTTCGCCCTCGACCTCACCGACCTGCTGCACACCGACGGCTCGACCCCGAACGTACTCGCCGTCAAGGTACGCAACCGGCTGCCCAGCAGCCGCTGGTACTCGGGCAGCGGCATCTACCGCAACGCCCGGCTGGTCATCACGGACCCCGTGCACGTGGCGCGCTGGGGCACCCAGGTGACCACCCCGGAGCTGGCCGCCACCCTGCCCGCCGGGCGCGCGACCGTCCGCGCGCTGACCGGTGTCGTCAACGCGTCGGAGAGCGGGACACCGGTCACCGTCATCTCCACGGTCAAGGACCCCGAGGGCCGCACGGTGGCCAGGACGAGTTCCACCCTCACCGTCGGAGCCGCCGCCACGGAGACCGCCACCCACGAACTCCACGTCACCCGGCCGCAGTTGTGGTCGTTCGAGACCCCGCGGCTGTACGCGCTCGAAACGGAGGTACGGGTCGACGGGAGGACCGCCGACACCTACCGCACCCCCTTCGGCTTCCGCCACTTCACGATCGACCCCGACCACGGGTTCTCGCTGAACGGCGCCTACGCCAAGATCCAGGGCGTCGACCTCCACCACGACCTCGGTGCCCTCGGCGCCGCCGTCAGCACCGACGCCCTGCTGCGCCAGATGAAGATCATGAAGTCCATGGGCGTCAACGCCTTCCGCACGTCGCACAACCCGCCCTCGCCCGAGATGATCGCGGTCTGCGAGCGGCTCGGCATCATCATGCTGGTGGAGGCGTTCGACTGCTGGAAGAAGGGCAAGAACGCCTACGACTACGGCCGCTTCTTCGACGAGCACTGCGAGGCGGACATCGCCGAAATGGTCCACGCGGCCCGCAACTCCCCGGCCGTCGTCATGTGGTCCATCGGCAACGAGATCACCGACTCGACCACCACCGAGGGCCTGGCGATGGCCCAGCGGCTCATCGACGCCGTCAGGGCACTGGACGACACCCGGCCCGTGGTGATCGGCTCCGACAAGTACCGCGACCTGCCCGCCGTCGGTTCCCCCGCCGACCTCATGCTCGCCAGGATCGACGGCCTCGGGCTCAACTACAACACCGCCGCCTCGGTGGACGCCCTCCACGCCAGGTACCCGCACCTGTTCCTCTTCGAGTCCGAGTCCTCCTCCGAGACCTCCACACGCGGCAGCTACCAGGAGCCGGAGCACCTCAACACCGGTGAGAACCACACCCCGGGAAAGCGCGAGACGTCCTCGTACGACAACAACCTCGCCGCGTGGACGATGAGTGGCGAGTACGGCCTGAAGAAGGACCGGGACCGGAGGTACTTCGCCGGACAGTTCCTCTGGTCGGGCATCGACTACATCGGCGAGCCCACGCCGTACGACGTGTTCCCGGTCAAGGCGTCGTTCTTCGGCGCGGTGGACACGGCCGGCTTCCCCAAGGACATGTACCACCTCTTCAGGAGCCAGTGGACGGCCGAACCGATGGTCCATCTGCTGCCCATGGACTGGACCGGGCACCGGGCGGGCGAGACCGTCGAGGTGTGGGCGTACTCCAACGTCGCGACCGTGGAGCTGTTCCTCAACGGCACATCGCTCGGGGTCCGCCGGTTCGACGCCAAGAGGACCGCCGACGGCCGCGCGTACCTGGAGACCACCGAGGCTACCGGCGACGACAGGACCGTCACCTCCGGTCCGTACCCCGGCAGTTACACCAGTCCGGGCGGCAGCGCCGGGAAGCTCCACCTCATCTGGAAGGTGCCGTTCGCACCGGGCGAGCTGAAGGCGGTGGCCCGGGAGGGCGGCCGGGTGGTCGCCAGCGATGTGCTGCGCACCGCGGGCCCCGCGCACTCCGTACGGCTCACCCCGGACCGTACGACCCTGAAGGCCGACGGCTCGTCGCTCTGCTTCGTGACGGCGGAGATCACCGACCGGCACGGCGTCGTGGTGCCCGACGCCGACCACCTGATCTCCTTCCAGGTCACCGGCGGCCGGCTGGCCGGGGTCGACAACGGACGTCAGGAGAGCGCCGAGCGGTACCAGGCGAGCACGCGCACCGCCTTCCACGGCAAGGCCCTGGCCATCGTCCGCTCCGGCACCGCGGCGGGCCCCCTCACCGTCACCGCCCGCTCGGCCGGGCTGCGCAAGGGCGCTGTCACCGTACGGGCCACCGGCGGAACCTCGAAGCCTGGCACCCCCGCGCCGCCCTTCGCGCCCGACCTCGGGCCTGGCGCCCCGGCGTACCCGCTGGCCGACGCGAGCTACTCGGGGGCGCCGGGGACGTTGCCCGCGGCGATGCTGGACGGCGACCCGGCCACCGGCTGGTCCAACGCCTTCCACAAGCCCGCCACACGGCTGCTGCCCGCCTTCGACGGGGCCAGGGCGGCCGACTGGGTCGCGGTGACCTGGGCAGGGAAGCGCCGGTTCCGTCGCGTCGAGGTCTCCTTCACCACCGACGCGACACACACGCTGCCCGCCTCCGTCGAGGTGTCCTGCTGGGACGGGCGCCGTTACGTCCCGGTGCGCGGGGCGGCGATCACCTGGGCCACCACCTCGGACGCGCCCACCGTCATCACCTTCGACCCGGTACGCGGCTCCCGGCTGCGACTGGACCTGACGAGCCGCCACCCGGGGGCGGTCGACGGAGCCCAGCGGATCAGCGCGCTGGACGTTCCGGCCGCCTGAGACGCGGGGGCGCCCGAGAGCGCGGGGGCGCTCGACGCGGGGTGCCCGACGCGGGGTGCCCGAGATCGCGGGGGCGCCGGTGGGGTCAGCCCGCCAGCGCCTTCGCGAACGCCCCCGCCGTCTGCTCGACGCCGCTGCACGTGTCGGACGCCTCGGCCGTCGACACCCCCTCCGCGCACCCCCGGTCCCGGAACGTCGCCCACATCGAGAGCGCACCCACACCCTGCTCCCGGGCGAAGCGGCGGAGCCGCGCGGCGTCCGCGAGGGTGAAGGTCTCGCCCGCGACATCGTTGACACCGGCCATCGCCGTGATGTGGAGCGCCTTCCACGCCCGCGCCGACGACAGGCCCAGCGTGGACGCGATCTGGCCGTGGGCCGCCCGCGCCGCACGCTCCGCGTACCCGCCCATGTTCCCGGTGTACGCGGAGCCGTAGTTCATCGCCATGATGTTGACGGCGGAGAGCCGCACGCCGCGCTCCACCGCGTCGGAGAGGAGGGCGACGCCGCTCTTCTCCAGACCGTCGGGCATCACCGGCAGGGTGTACGTGACGTCCAGGTCCCGCTCCTCCTGGAGCCGGACGAGCGCCTTGTTCCGCAGGGCGACCGAGGCGCTGTCGGTGAGCGCGTCGCCCTCGATGTCGAAGTCGGCCTTCGTCGCACCCACCGCGTCGAGCGCCTTCGTATAGGCGGCCACGAGCTCGTCGACACTGCCGCAGGCGAGCGCCGGTTCGGTACCCGCGGCGCCGCCGAAGGAGACCCGGACATCGGCGCCCGACGCCGTCAGCTTCGCGACGCGGGCCTTGACGGCCGCGCTGTCGTACGCCGCCGTACCACCCCAGGCCGGGGTACAGCCCTCGCCGTCGCCAGTGACCACGAAGGCCAGGTTGTACGTGTCGGGGGAGCCGGATCCGTCACTGTCGGCGGCGGTGGTGGCGCTGACGTACGGGGCGAACGCCGTCGCCGTGGCGGCGGTCGCGCCGTTCCCGTCCGCCCTGCCCCGGGGGCCGGCGTCCGCGGCGGTGCCCGTCGCACAGGACGTGCAGGCCAGCGCGAGCGCGGCGAGCCCCGCCGCCCAGGTGACCGTACGCCCGTAACTCCGCGAACTCCGCGAACTCGGCGAACTCGGCGAACTCGGCATGGAGAAATACACCCGCTCTCGTGTGTTCTCGAAGAATGTTCCGGACGGCAGGAGCCTCAGGAGCTTCCCACACGGGAATGTGGTGACGGAGCACACAGTTCGAGGAGGGCGGTTCGGTGGAAATTCCCAACCCCCCATTCCGAACAGCGTGTGCGCGGGGATCGCGAATACCTCCTGCTGATCGTCGGACCGTATCCCTCTCAGCTCGCTGACAGGAAAAGAAAGAATTCATAGGAACGCGTCGTCACAGGCACAGGTTTCGCACATAAAGGGTGGCCAATCTGCTCGCATGCATTCTGACCCCACCCTTGAGGAACGCCCGGTACGCCCGGACAGGCCGGACCGGCGCCGTAAACGTGGTGCCGGCCGCCCCCAGGAGGGCCCCGTCTTCGTGGACGCCTCCGGGCGCCGGGCCCGCCTGCTGCGCCGCGCCGGGATGGCGCTGGGCGTCGTGACCCTCGGGTATGTCGCCGTCCTGGGGCTCGCCTTCATGGGCGGGATCTCCCTGAGCCCGTCGGAGATCCTGCCGTTCGACGGCGGACCGGCCGCCGCCCAGGAGGGAACGGGGTACGGACCGCCGGGCGGCGCCCCGCCGCCCGGCGCGGGGGAGGCTCCGCCCACGGCGCCCGCCACGGCGCCCCCTTCGGCCGCGTCCTCCGTGGCCCCGTCCGCTTCCGCCTCCACCGGCAGCGACGACTGAGCCGATGCCCCAGAAACCCAGCCCCACCCCCACCCCCGCTCCCGCTCCCGCGGGCAAGCGCCGGCACGCCACCCCCTCCCGCATCGAGCGCGTCGGGCGCCAGGCGATCCCCAAGCCCCGGGTGGTCTTCGCCGTGCTGCTGCTGGTCGGCCTCGTCAGCGTGCTGCTGCTCGACGGCTATCTGCGCTCCGAGGTCGGCGGCGACCAGCGGATCCGCTCCGACGCGAGCAACAGCGAGGTCCCCGCCGGCGTGGCCGACGGCGGTCCCATCCTGAGCTTCGCGGGCGGCCGGGCGCGTACGCAGTCCGTGGCGGACAAGACCATCGTGCTGACCTTCGACGACGGACCCGATCCCGAGTACACGGAGAAGGTCCTCAAGATCCTGAACGACCAGGACGTGCCCGGCACGTTCTTCCTCATCGGCTCGATGGTCTCGCGCTATCCGGGCGTGGTGAAGGACATGGTCGGCCAGGGGAACGAGGTCGGCGTCCACACCTTCACGCATGTCGATCTCTCGTACCAGAGCGCTTCCCGCGTCAAACGCGAGATCGCCCAGACGCAGCTCGCGCTGGCGGGCGCCGCGGGGATCACGACGACGCTGTTCCGGGCCCCGTACTCCTCGAAGAACGACGCGATCGACAACGAGAGCTGGCCGATCTACCAGCGCCTCGGCGCGATGGGGTACACGAGCGTCTTCATCGACACCGACAGTGAGGACTGGCAGGAGCCGGGCGTCAACAAGATCATCAAGTGGGCCACGCCGAAGGACGGCGACGGCGCGGCGGTGCTCTTCCACGACGCGGGCGGCGACCGTACGGAGACGCTGAAGGCGCTGCCGCGGTACATCAAGAAGATGAAGGCGAAGGGCTACACCTTCACGACGGTCAGCGGCGCCCAGCAGGCGGACCGCGCGGCGGATCAGTCGGCCGGCGGCCCCGCAGGCGGCGGCCCCGCCGGCCCGCCGGGGGCCGGGAACGCGAACAGGGCCGGGAACGCGAACGGGAACGCGGACTCCGGCGTCAACGTCGCGCAGATGGCCCACCGCAAGGCCACCGGCACCACCCTCTGGGAGGGCAGGGCCCTGATCGCCGCCGTGGCCGTCGCCGAGTGGTCCGTCCCCGGTCTCGCCACCGGCCTCGCGGTCGTCGGCGTCGCCGTGATGGCCCGGTTCGGGCTGATGCTCGTCCTCGCCCGCCGTCACCACCGGCAGCGCAACAGACGCCGCTTCACGTGGGGGCCGCCGGTGTACGAACCGGTGAGCGTGATCGTGCCCGCGTACAACGAGAAGGAGTGCATCGCCAACACGCTCAACTCCCTTGCCGCGAGCACCCATCCGATCGAGATCGTCGTCGTGGACGACGGCTCCACCGACGGCACCGCCGAGATCGCGGAGTCCCTGGGGCTGCCCAACGTACGGGTCATCCGCCAGGAGAACGCGGGCAAGTCCGCCGCCCTCAACAACGGGGTGCGCCAGGCCGGTCACGACATCGTCGTGATGATGGACGGCGACACGGTCTTCGAGCCCGACACCGTACGGGAGTTGGTGCAGCCGTTCGGTGACGAGCGGGTCGGCGCCGTCGCGGGCAACGCCAAGGTCGGCAACCGGGACACCGTCATCGGGGCCTGGCAGCACATCGAGTACGTGATGGGCTTCAACCTCGACCGGCGGATGTACGACGTCCTCGGCTGCATGCCCACCATCCCCGGAGCGATCGGCGCCTTCCGCCGCCGGGCGGTCCTCGAAGTCGGCGGCATGAGCGAGGACACCCTCGCCGAGGACACCGACATCACCATCGCGCTGCACCGGGCCGGCCGGCGGGTCGTGTACGCGGAGCACGCGCGCGCCTGGACCGAGGCGCCGGCGAGCGTCGGACAGCTCTGGCGCCAGCGCTACCGCTGGAGTTACGGCACGATGCAGGCGCTGTGGAAGCACCGAGGATCGGTCCTGGACAAGGGGCCCTCGGGCCGGTTCGGCCGGGTCGGCATGCCGCTGGTGGTGCTCTTCCAGATCGTCACGCCCGTCTTCGCCCCGCTCATCGACGTGTTCACCGTCTACGCGATGATCTTCGTCGACTTCCGGGCGTCGCTGCTGGCGTGGCTGGCGGTCCTCCTCGTCCAACTGCTTTGCGCTGCCTACGCGTTCCGGCTCGACAAGGAGAAGTACCGGTATCTGCTGATGATGCCGCTACAGCAGATCGCCTACCGGCAGTTGATGTACCTGGTGCTGATCCACTCCAGCGTCACCGCGCTCACGGGCGGCCGGCTGCGCTGGCAGAAGCTCAAGCGCACCGGCGAGGTCGGCGCGCCGCGTCCCGGGGCGGGGGCGGCCTGATGGCGGGCGCGCACCGCAGGGGGGCGCTGCCGCCGGAGGCGGTGCGGGAGGCGGACGCGGCGCCGGTAACCCGTACCCCGGTCGAGGCCCCCACTCCCGACGGATCTCCCGGAGGCCGGGACCGATACGTGGACGCGCTGCGCGCCCTCGCGCTGATCCGCGTCGTCACGTACCACACCTTCGAGTGGCCCTGGCTGGGCCTGGTCTTCCCCTCCATGGGGGTGATGTTCGCGCTCGCGGGGTCGCTGATGGCGCGCTCCCTGGAGCGGCCCGCCGGGAAGGTGATCCGGAGCAGGCTGCGGCGGCTGCTGGTGCCGATGTGGGTGTTCGGGGCCGTACTCGTCGTGGCCATGGCGCAGCACGGGTGGCTGCCGGGCGCCGACGCCGTCTACTGGGTGCTGCCGGTCGGGGATCCGCCGGGCGACGCCTGGGGCGAGCAGGCGTGGGCGGTGCTCTGGTACCTGCGGACGTATCTGTGGTTCGTCCTGCTCTCGCCCGTCCTGCTGAGGCTCTTCCGGCGCGCGCCGCTCCCCGTACTCCTGCTGTCGCTCGTCCCGGTCGTGGCCTTCGAGACCCTGTGGACCCTGCCGGACGGGCGGCTCGGCGCCGCGCTCAGCGATCTGTCCGTCTTCCTCTTCTGCTGGCTGCTCGGCTTCGCGCACCGCGACGGGGTGCTCGACCGGCTCCGCCCGGGGCGCGTGGTCGCGGCGGCGCTCGCGGTGATGGCGGCCGGCGGATGGTGGGCGTTCCACCACCGGGTGGACGGTACGTACGACCTGGACGACATCCCGCTCGCGCAGGCCCTGTGGTCGGCGGGGTTCGTGCTGCTGCTGTTGCGGTTCCGGCCGGACTTCGGGTGGCTGGCGCGCCGTCCCGTGGCCGACCGGGTCGTCCGGGTCTTCAACGCCCGCGCGGTGACGATCTACCTCTGGCACGAGGTCGCGCTGATGGTGAGCGTGCCGGTGATCGACGTGATGTGGGACATCCCCGCCTTCGAGCGGGACCTGCCGCTCGACAGCGCGTGGTTCCAGTTCGGGATTGCCTGGGTGCTGATCGCGGCGGCCGTGGCGCTCTTCGGGTGGGTGGAGGACGTGGCGGCGAAACGACGGCCGAGGCTGCTGCCCTGATGCCGGGCGGCGGGTCACGCCCTGGCACACTCGACACCGTGACCCGAGCCTCCCTGGACAAGCAGCCGCACGAAGTCGCCTCGATGTTCGACGACGTGGCGGAGAACTACGACCTCACGAACGACGTGCTCTCGCTCGGCCAGGACCGGCGATGGCGCAAGGAGGTCGCCAAGGCGGTGCACGCGCGCCCGGCCGAGAAGGTCCTCGACCTGGCGGCCGGCACGGCCACCTCCTCCCAGGCGTTCGCCGCGACCGGCGCGTACGTCGTGCCGTGCGACTTCTCGCTGGGGATGCTGCGCGAGGGCAAGAAGCGGCACACGTGGATGCCGTTCACGGCGGGCGACGCGACGAAGCTGCCCTTCGCCGACGAGGTCTTCGACGCGGTGACGATCTCCTTCGGCCTGCGCAACGTCCACGACACGGACGAGGCGCTGCGCGAGCTGTACCGGGTGACGAAGCCGGGCGGGAGGATCGTGATCTGCGAGTTCTCGCACCCGACCTGGGCGCCCTTCAGGACCGTCTACACGGAGTACCTGATGCGGGCGCTCCCGCCGGCCGCGCGCGCCGTCTCGTCCAACCCGGACGCGTACGTCTACCTCGCCGAGTCCATCCGCGACTGGCCCGACCAGCCCGCGCTGGCGGCCCGGCTCCAGGGCGCGGGCTGGTCGAAGGTGGCGTGGCGGAACCTGACGGGCGGGATCGTGGCGCTGCACCGGGGCGTACGGGCCTGACGGCCGGGGCCGATGAGCGGAGGGCACGTCCCCACTCACCGGCTCATCGGCTCATCGACTCACAGGCTCACCCATCCACCGGCTCACTCACTTACCGGCTCACTCACTCACCGGCTCACAACTCCAACCGGTAGCAGTGCGCCTCCTGCCGGGACACCGGTCCGACGTACGTCTCCGCCAGCTCCATCCCCAGCCGCCGCGTCACCGCGACCGAGCGCGCGTTACGGGAGTTCACCATCGCCACGACCCGGCCGACGCCCGCCGCCCGTACCCGCTCCAGCGTGGTCCGCGCGGCGGCGGTCACGTACCCCCGGCCCCAGTGCGCCCGGCCCAGCCGCCAGCCGATCTCGATCTCGCCCACCGGCCCGAACGACGCGTGCGGCCAGGGCTGGGCGCCCGTGAAGCCGATCACCTCCCCGGACGCGTCCAGCATCGTCCAGAGGCAGAAACCGTGCTCCGCGTCGTGGCGGCGCTGCCGGGCGGTCAGCTCCTCGTACAGGGACATCTCGGCCGACGTACCGCCGTGGAACTCCATCACCTCGGGGTCGTCGAAGACGCGGTGCCAGGCGAAGGCGTCCTCCTCGGTGGGGACGCGGAGCTGCACCACGGGGAGCGGTTCGGTCACATGGGTCATGGCGGCAGCCCTTCACTGGGGGATCAGTACGCACCCATAGACTGCACAGGACCAGTGCCGTCCGGTACACGATTTCGAGTCTTCGGGAGAACCCGCTGTGACCGAGCCCCAGCCCCTCTCCGAGAACACCGCGGACGTCATCGTCGTCGGAGCCGGTCCGGCCGGTGCCACGACCGCGTACTACCTCGCCAAGGCGGGCCTGGACGTCCTGTTGCTGGAGAAGACCGCGTTTCCGCGCGAGAAGGTGTGCGGTGACGGTCTCACCCCGCGCGCCACCAAGCAGCTCGTGTCGATGGGCATCGACATCTCCGAAGAGGCGGGCTGGCTGCGCAACAAGGGGCTGCGGATCATCGGCGGCGGCGTACGGCTCCAGCTCGACTGGCCGGACCTGGCCTCGTACCCGGACTACGGCCTGGTCCGCAAGCGCGACGACTTCGACGAGCAGCTCGCCCGGCAGGCCCAGAAGGCCGGCGCCCGGCTGCACGAGCGCTGCAACGTCGGCGCCCCGATCACCGACGCGCGCACGGGCCGGATCACCGGCGTCCACGCCAAGATGGGCGAGGAGAAGACCCCGGTCACCTTCCACGCGCCGCTCGTCGTCGCCGCCGACGGCAACTCGACGCGGCTGTCGCTCGCGATGGGGCTGCACCGCCGCGAGGACCGCCCGATGGGCGTGGCGGTACGGACGTACTTCACCTCGCCCCGCCACGACGACGACTACCTGGAGTCCTGGCTGGAGCTGTGGGACCGGCGCGGCCCGGGCCCCGACAAGCTGCTGCCCGGCTACGGCTGGATCTTCGGCATGGGCGACGGCACGTCCAACGTCGGGCTCGGCATCCTCAACTCCTCCTCCGCGTACAAGGAGCTGGACTGGCGCGAGGTGCTGAAGGCGTGGTGCGCGTCGATGCCCGAGGACTGGGGCTACACCCCCGACAACATGACGATGCCGATCCGCGGCGCCGCGCTCCCGATGGCGTTCAACCGCCAGCCGCACTACACCAAGGGCCTGCTCCTGGTCGGCGACGCGGGCGGCATGGTCAACCCGTTCAACGGCGAGGGCATCGCGTACGCCATGGAGTCGGGCCAGATCGCGGCGGACGTCATCGTCCAGGCCCACGCCCGCGCGACCCCCGCACAGCGCGAACTGGCCCTGCTGCACTACCCGAAGGTACTCAAGGACACCTACGGCGGGTATTACACGATGGGCCGCGCCTTCGTGAAGCTCATCGGCAACCCGAAGGTCATGAAACTCGCGACGGAACGCGGACTGACGCATCCGCTGCTGATGAAATTCACGCTGAAGATGCTGGCGAACCTGACGGACCCGACGGGCGGCGACGCGATGGACCGAATCATCAACGGGCTTTCCAAGGTGGCGCCGAAGGCGTGACGCCGCTCGGCAACTCACCCGAAAGTGTGGGCTGTTGGCTCGTTATGTCCTTACTGCCGAGTCGGCGGGTTTCCTAGAATCGAGGGCACTACAAATGTGATCGACGCCTGCCGAAAGGGTGTTCACATGGCCCGTCCTTGGGAGGCCGATCCGTCGGCTTTACTGTCGCGCCGGTTGGGGAAATCGGCCGGAGAGCTCGGTGTCACCGACGATGACGACGGATGCCCCGACATCTGGGAGCTGGACAACGGTGATATCGCCGTCGTAGGCCGGGACCTCACGGATACGTACCGGTCCCATCTCCCCACGGGTATGTCGATCTCTCATGACGAGCGTCTGATCGTCATCCCCGGACGTATGCTGCGCGCGGCGAAGCCGGACATCGCGGATGCGTGACCGTAGCGCTCTCGCGTTCGAAGGGCATCAGGGGCAGCGGCTTCTCCGGGACGACTACCGGCGTGACTTCCGGCAGCGCGACGAAAAGATCACCGGACGGGACAGTTGGAAGTTCGAGCGAAGGCAGCACTTCGAGGAGCCGGGCTCGCCCAGTTGGGAAGCCTTTCAAAGCGGCGACTGGGACGGAGCGCTGCGGCTCATGGCGGAAAAAGGGGCCACACACTGGTCCAGGGTCGTCCGGGAACGCGGTGAACGGGACAGCGTTTTCCACCGGGTTCGAGTGGTGGAAGAGCCCCTGACCTCTTATCTCCAGTGGGAGCTGAACTCTCTTCGTTTCCAGGCCGAGCACGGAGTCCCTGTTCGCGTGGCCAGCGGCGACAGGCTGAAGGCGCTGGAGGCATCCGCCCCGCTGCCCGAGATCGTCGTCCTGGGGAGCCAGGTGCTGTACGAGGTCGTCTACACCGAGGCCGGAGTTCTGGACGGGGGAATTCGTTTCGCCGATTCCGGTCTCATCGGACGCTGGGAAGGTTTCATCAAAGAGCTGTACGAGGACGGCGAGGACATCACTTCCTACGTCGATCGCCATGTGGCGCATCTGCCTCCTCCTCGGGCAGAAGGGGAGTAGAAGATCACCAGGAGCGGTGAGGGCGAAGAAAACCCGAGAACCACGAGGACCAACCGGCAAGCGAACCCCGGCGGTACACACTCGGACCTGTCGGGGACTACCCGTGATGTGGTGCAGGCCGGTCAGGTGACCGGCGATATCCACTTCCACGGCCGCGATGCACAAGAACACCCCGGCCAAAGCCCGAGACCACGCCAACTTCCAGCGGACATACGAAACTTCGTCAATCGCGCGGAGCAGTTGCGGAAGCTGGACGCGGCTTTCTCCGTGGGCGGCGATCCGGCGGCCACGGGCGCTCCCGGCTCACTCTTCGGCGTCCCCGTACATGTCATCGTCGGTACGGCCGGATCGGGAAAGACCTCGCTCGCCCTGCATTGGGCGCACCGGGTGGCAGACCGCTTTCCCGACGGGCACCTGTATGCCAACTTACGCGGCTACGACCCGGGGGCGCCGCTCACCGCGACGGAGCTGCTGCCTCGCTTCCTGCTGGCACTGGGGACAGCGCCGGACGCGGTCCCCTCCGACCCCGAAGCCGCCGCCGCGCTCTACCGCTCCCTGCTGGCCGACCGCAGAATGCTGATCGTCCTGGACAACGCCGCCACGGTCGCCCAGGTCCGTCCGCTGCTGCCGGGGAACGCCCGCTGCCTGACGGTCGTCACCAGCCGGAGGCGGCTGTCCGGACTCACCATCCGCGACGGTGCGCACCGGTTGACCCTCGGCACCCTGGCGGAGCCGGAGGCGGTCGCCCTGCTCCGTACCATCACCGCCGACCACCGGTCCGACGACAGCGATCAACTGGCCGAACTCGCCCGGCTGTGCGCCCGCCTGCCGCTCGCCCTGCGCATCGCCGCCGAACGCGCCTCCAACCAACCACACATGCGGCTGGACGAACTGATCGCTGATCTGCGGGACGAATCGGCGCTGTGGGACGCTCTGAGCGCCGGCGACGAGGAAGAATCCGAAGCCGTACGCGCGGTGTTCGCCTGGTCCTATCGCGCCCTGCCACCGGCCGCCGCCCGGATGTTCGGCCTGCTGGGACTGCACCCGGGGCCGTGGATCTCCGCCGCCGCAGCAGCAGCCCTGGCAGGCGTCGAAGTGCGTCGTGCGCGTCAACTCCTGGACACACTGATGGGCGCGCATCTCCTGGAACAGAAAGCACCGAACCGGTTCGAATTCCATGACCTTTTACGCGCCTATGCCAGAGATCAGGTGCGGCGGGAGGTATCCCCGGAGGGCCGGAAAGAGGCGCTGCTCCGCCTTCTCGAATGGTACGTACACACGGCCGACGCGGCGCAGGCATGGATCAGGCCCGAGGAAGAGCACCTCCTCACCGGCCCACCGGCCGCCCGTGTCTCGCCACGGGTGTTCGGCGAGTACGACCAGGCCGTCGACTGGTCGGAACAGGAGCAGGCCAACTTCCTTCCCCTGATCCGGGCCGCCGAGAAGTCCGGCCTCGACGAATACGCGTGGCGGCTGCCGGCGATCCTGTGGAATGCCAAGGCGCCCTCCGCGCTCACCGCGGACTGGATGGTCATGGGCGGCATCGGCCTCCCCGCAGCCCGCCGTCTCGGTGACCGCCCCGCGGAAGCCAGGATCCTGGAGAGCCTGGCCTTCGGACACACGAAGACCAGCCGACTGGCCGACAGCCTCTCCTGCCATCAGGCCGCCCTGGAGATCCGGCAGGAAGAGAACGACAGATACGGCGAAGCCACTTCGCTCAACGCCCTGGGCCTGGTGTACCTGCGGATAAGAGACCTCGCCGGCGCGGAAGCCCCGCTGGAGCAGGCGTCCGCGATCTTCGGAGAGCTGGAAGAGACGCACTGGCAAGCCGTGTCCGATACCAATCTCGCGCAAGCCCACTATCAAGCCGGTCGCCTTACGGAGGCCGCCGAGCGCCTTCAGCGTGCCTTGTCCTTCCACCGTCGGCGAGGGAACGCACGCAGCATCGGCAACGCGCTCTGGATCCGGAGCGCGATTCACCTGGATCGTGGAGAGTTCCAGGATTCCCTGCGGGCTGCCGAGGAAGCGGTACGGATCGCCCTGGATCTGCGCAGCCATGTCGCGGAAGGCTGGTGGCTGATCGCTCTCGGCAACGCTCACCGGGCGCTGACGCGGTACGGCGACGCGCTCACGGCCTACCAGCGCTCGGCGATGCTGCACGGCCGTCTGGGCGACCGAAGCCGTGAGGCACAGGCCTGGCAGGGGGCGGGGGAGACCTACGCGCTGCTCGACCGTCCCGACGAGGCCGTCCACTTCCACCGTGCGGCCGTCACGGTCCACCGTGAACTGGGCGACGCGTGGCACGAGGCGGTAGCGCTCGAAGGACTGGGCGCGGCGCTGCGTCACGCGCGGGCGGGCGCGGATGCAGGCGCGGAGGGAGACACCGCGCGGCAGCACTGGACGAGGGCGCTCGAACTCCTCGCCGCTTACGACGATCCGCGTGCTGCGACGACACGCGAACGCGTGGCACTACGGCTGAGCGAGGCGACGTAGGGCGGCGTCGTGGCGCACGGGCATGGATCCGGGGCGCGGATCGACCGGTGCCGGGGCGGGGACCCGGACCCGGTGGGGGACCTCAGCCCTTTCTGGCCCACTTCTTCAGCGCGGCACGGTCGGCGAACTGACCGAGGTTCGTGTCGAGCGGGCTGTCGGTGTACTGGTGGAACTTCCACGCGGCCTGGATCCGGGGCTTCCCGGCGGTCACGTAATCGGCGATCCACAGGGCGTCGCCCGCGTTGCTGGTCGTGTCGCGGTTCAGCCAGTAGTCCCGGTTGCAGTACAGCCCGACGCGATGCGTCTCCCCGCGCAGCCGCTTCACCTCGGCGAGGAAGGAGTCCTTCTGCGCGTTGGAGACATCGCTGTCCTCCCAATCCGCGAAGAGGGGGTCGTAGGCGATGCTGGAACACTCCTCGACGAAGTACCTGGCCTGGGCCTTCATGTTCCCGGCCCGCAGGAAGTGGTAGAACCCGACAACAAGCCCGGCCGCCCGGCCGTGGGCGGCCTGGGCGGACATCCTCGGGTTGATGTACGAGGTGCCTTCGGTGGCTTTGACGAAGACGAAGTCGAAGCCGGAGGTGGTGTAGTTCGAACTCTGATACGACGAGACGTCGATGCCTTTTATGGTCATGGGGGGAGCTTCCTCCTGGCCAGAAGATGTAGGGATCGTCTGGCGTGTGGTGCGAAATGACGTAAGTGTCTTCTACCCAGGAGGAGTTAGCTTGCCATCACTCGATCGGGTTAAGTGCGACCTTGATCAGATCTTGAGGATCAGGGCCGGAGCCTGAACGTCGGCCCGGAGCCCCCCGATCTCGCCGCGTCGGCAGAGGCGCCGAGCCTGTCGGGGTGGGCCGGTGGCGGATGATGGCGGGCGGTCCGCCCCCTCCCTGGTCCGATGATCGCGGCTCCGGGGTGTGCGTCAAGGGCGCTCCTGCGTCGCGTCGGCTTCGCCGATGTCGCTGCGCTCCACCCTTGACCCACACCCCTCCACCGCTGGAAAAGGCGTGGGGAGGGGGCGGGGGGAGGGGTCCCCTGGGAACACCGATGTCCCTGGGCTCCGTTCCAGGCCGCCGGGCCGGCTCGCCCTGCGGGGCACGCAGTAGTGGAGTGGGGCGGTGACGGGCTTCGTCAAGCGTCCGTCGACCGGTCGTGTGCTGGGCTTCATGCCCCGCTGGTCATTCGCCGTGGGTGGGGGCGGTGGTGAATGGGGCGTGGAGTGGGGCGACTTGACGCAGCCGGGTGCCTTGATGGAGTCGGGGTGGTGGGGTGCCGGGGCGGGATGCGGTGCCGGGGCAGGGCGGGGTCTTGGTGGTCGATAGGGCGCTTCCCCACCCAGAAAGCATGCGTTATGCCCCAGTTTGCCCCGTCTGATTGGGGGGGGGGCTCCGTTGTTCCGTGACTGCGTGCAGCCAGCGCACCTATGCGGGACTCTCGGCACACACTTCCCCATTGCACACCACTCCCGCCCCACACGTCACATCCGCCCCGACTCCACCCGGCCTCCCCACCCACGACGAGTGACCAGCGGGGCATGAAGCCCAGCCGCCATCCGGTGGGGAGCCGCTTGACGAAAGCCGCCACCGCCCCACTCCACGACCGCGCGCCCCGCAGGGCAAACCCACCCGCCAGCCTGGAACCGACCTCAGCGACAAGCAGTGCTCCCCAGGGGACCCCTCCCCCCCGCCCCCTCCCCACGCCTTTTCCAGCGGTGGAGGGGTGTGGGTCAAGGGTGGAGCGCAGCGACATCGGCGCAGCCGACGCGACGTAGGAGCGCCCTTGACGCACGCCCCGGAGCCGCGATCATCGGACCAGGGAGGGGGCGGACCGCCCGCCATAAAGCACCCCCGGCCCACCCCGACAGGCCGCTCGCCCGCCACAACGCACCCCGGGCTCGCCGCAACGGCGAAAGCCCGCATCCCCGGGTCGGGGTGCGGGTCTTCGCCGTGGAGCGTGAAGCGTGGGGCTGGGCCGTATCAGAGGACGCGGACCGCGCCGCTCGGCGGGTCGTAGTCCAGGGAGGCCTTGACGACGCCCTTGCTCGGGTTCTGCGCGCCGATGAACTCGCCGCCGCCGATGTAGATCGCCGTGTGGTACGCACTGCCCGCGCCACCCCAGTAGAGGATGTCGCCCGGCTGGAGGTTGTCCAGGGAGACCTGCGTGCCTGCCACCGACTGGTCCTGCGAGACGCGGGGGAGGTCGACGCCGATCTGGCTGAACGCGGCCTGGACGAGGCCGGAGCAGTCCCAGGCGTTCGGGCCCGTGGAGCCCATGATGTACGCGTCGCCGACCTGCGCCTGTGCGAAGGCGACGACGGACGCGGCCGAGCCGGTGGCCTGCGAGGTGGTCTCGGAGACCGTGTTCGAGGACGAGGAAGAGGACGAGCCCGTGCTGGAGCCGGAGTCCGAGTTCGAGGTGCTGGCGAGCGCCGTGCGCTCGGTGGAGCGGGAGGCGCGCTCGGCGGCCTCCGCGGCCTTGGCGGCCTTCACTCTGGCCTCTTCGGCCTTCCGCTTGGCCTCGGCCTTGCGCTCGGCCTCCGCCTTCGCCGTCTTGGCGGTCTTGGCCGCCTTCGCGGCGGCGGCGTCCTGCTGGGCCTGGAGGTCCAGGGTGTTGGCCACTCGCTGGGTCGCGTCGGCGGACCGGGCGAAGTCACCGGCGAGGCCGGCGGTGAGGGTGGGCATTTCGATGGTCTCGGTCACCGGCTCGGCGTTCGCCGGCGCGGCGGCACCTGCGACCGCGATCGTGCTGAGGACGCCACCGGCGACTCCGGCCCGAAGGGTGACGCGCGGGGTGCTCCGGCGGGGTTTCCGGTGGCTGGGTATCTGAGCGGTGTGGGACATGAGACCAACGGCTATCAGGTCGGCCCGGGTTCCCGTCAAGAAACGTGGGGTGCGCCACAGTTGCGTCCGGAATCTGTGAATCCGCTTTCCGGGGGCTCTTATTGACGCCGTAACGGGCAAACCGGGCAAGGGTGATCATGGCCGTGATCATGGGCTTTCCGATAAACGTCCGAATTGCCTGTCGCCTACCATTGCTTCGCACTCATGGCCAAGCCCCCTTCTTTGGGGGGTTGCGTGAAGTGACACAGGTCACTTTCCCGACGCGCAGATAACGGCTCGGTCACTGTTCGACTGTCGGTCCGGTCACATGAGGTGTAAGGCGTTCCCGACCGAGGTCTTTCCGCTGCTCCCCCGAGGTCGTTCCGTCGCTCGCGCGCCCGCGCGAGGGGTGTCTCCACGCTCGCGCCGGGTTGCTCGTGAATGCGTGCACATATCCACATCGGTCCATCTGGAGCCCGCCGGTCCCTCACCCGGGTGACCCTCGACGCCGTATCACTCGAAAGTGTCTCATCGCCAATTTGCTTGTACGGTGCATCTCTTGATAGGGCAACACGCCTCTGGCCAGCACCGACGGGCTCGAATGTCACGTCTGGTGATCACGTGGCCGCTTCGCGTATGAAGATCACCCCTCATCCGACTTCATGATCCTTCGTCAGGTGGTGGAGATCACAAAGTCGCCTCTGTACCCCGTGTCGCAGATCACAGCCCACCGGGCATAGGATGCGGGGCAGCCGGGCTTGTGAACTGCCTCACATGTGCGCGATCTTCGGTGATCCGCGACGAGGCGGCGAGGCGGTCCGCCCGGTGCGATCCAACGGTCAAGGACGACTGGAAGGAGCTGAGGGGCGTGAATGCCTACGCACCCATCCTCGTGCTCGGCGCCCTCGGGGCCGGGTTTGCGATCTTCTCCGTGGTCATGGCCACGCTTATCGGCCCAAAGCGCTACAACCGGGCGAAAGTTGAAGCGTACGAGTGCGGCATCGAGCCCACGCCGACGCCGGCCGGGGGCGGCCGATTCCCCATCAAGTACTACCTGACGGCGATGCTCTTCATCATTTTCGATATTGAGGTCGTCTTCCTTTACCCCTGGGCGGTCACCTTCGACTCCCTGGGGATTTTCGGGCTCGTGGAGATGCTGCTCTTCGTGCTCACCGTCTTCGTCGCCTACGCGTATGTGTGGCGGCGCGGCGGTCTGGAATGGGACTAAAGGGGCTGAGGGGCCACCAATGGGACTCGAAGAGAAGCTGCCGAGCGGTTTCCTGCTGACCACCGTCGAACAGGCATCGGGCTGGGTACGGAAGTCCTCCGTCTTCCCCGCGACGTTCGGTCTCGCCTGCTGCGCCATCGAGATGATGACGACCGGCGCCGGGCGGTACGACCTGGCGCGGTTCGGCATGGAGGTCTTCCGCGGCTCGCCGCGCCAGGCCGATCTGATGATCGTGGCGGGACGGGTGAGTCAGAAGATGGCGCCCGTCCTGAGGCAGGTCTACGACCAGATGCCCAACCCCAAGTGGGTGATCTCCATGGGGGTCTGTGCCTCGTCGGGCGGGATGTTCAACAACTACGCGATCGTGCAGGGCGTCGACCATGTCGTCCCTGTCGATATCTATCTGCCCGGCTGCCCACCACGTCCCGAGATGCTGATGGACGCCATTCTCAAGCTCCACCAGAAGATCCAGAGCTCCAAGCTCGGGGTCAACGCGGAGGAAGCGGCCCGCGAGGCGGAGGAGGCGGCCCTCAAGGCGCTCCCGTTGATCGAGATGAAGGGGCTGCTGCGGTGAGCGACAAGCAGCGATCCGGAGATGACAAGAAGCGATCCGGGGATGACGACCAGCGATCCGGAGATGACAAGAAGCGGCCCGCAGGCAGCGAGCCGCCGTCCGGGAGCGACGACCGGTCGTCCGGGAGCGACGAGCAGGCGTCCGGGAGCGACGAGCAGGCGTCCGGGGCGAACGTTCCCTCCGCGCGCGGCCGGGCCGACGAGCCCATCCGCGTGCAGAAGGGCATGTTCGGCGCCAACAACGGCGGGGACACCTCCGGTTACGGCGGTCTCGTACGGACCGTGACGCTGCCGGGCGCCTCCTCCCGCCCGTACGGCGGCCCCGGCGGAGTCTTCGACGAGATCGCGGACGAGCTGGAGGGCGCGCTGGAGGAGCAGGGCCTCGTTCCCGCGAACGCCATCGAGAAGACGGTCGTCGACCGCGCCGAGCTGACGTTCCACATCGACCGCGAGCACCTCGTCCAGGTGGCGCGCACCCTGCGCGACGACCCGGCCCTGCGCTTCGAGCTGTGCACGGGGGTGTCCGGCGTCCACTACCCGGACGACAAGGGCCGTGAGCTGCACGCCGTCTACCACCTGCGCTCGCTCACCCACGGCCGGCTGATCCGCCTGGAGGTCTCCGCCCCGGACGCCGATCCGCACGTACCGTCCCTGGTCGCGGTCTATCCGACCAACGACTGGCACGAGCGCGAGACGTACGACTTCTTCGGCCTGATCTTCGACGGCCACCCCGCCCTGACCCGGATCATGATGCCGGACGACTGGCAGGGCTTCCCGCAGCGCAAGGACTACCCGCTCGGCGGTATCCCCGTCGAGTACAAGGGCGCCCAGATCCCGGCTCCGGACCAGCGGAGGTCGTACTCCTGATGACCACTTCACACCCCTCCGCGTCGCAGGACTCCGCCCCGGACGCCTTCGACGCGCTCGCCTCCGCCCGGGAGACCACCGAGGGCACCGTCTACACGGTCACGGGCGGCGACTGGGACGAGGTCGTCCAGTCCGCCGCCAAGGCCGACGACGAGCGGATCGTCGTCAACATGGGTCCCCAGCACCCCTCCACGCACGGGGTGCTGCGGCTGATCCTGGAGATCGAGGGCGAGACCGTCACCGAGGCCCGCTGCGGCATCGGCTATCTGCACACCGGTATCGAGAAGAACCTCGAATTCCGCAACTGGACGCAGGGCACCACCTTCGTCACGCGCATGGACTACCTGACGTCGTTCTTCAACGAGACGGCGTACTGCCTGGGCGTCGAGAAGCTGCTCGGCATCGAGGACGACATCCCGGACCGGGCCACGCTCATCCGCGTCCTGCTGATGGAGCTGAACCGGCTCTCGTCGCACCTCGTCTGTCTCGCCACCGGCGGGATGGAGCTGGGCGCCACCACGATCATGATCTACGGATTCCGCGATCGTGAACTGATTCTCGATGCCTACGAGATGATCACCGGGCTGCGGATGAACCACGCGTTCATCCGTCCCGGCGGGCTCGCCCAGGACCTCCCCCCGGGCGCCGTCGACTCCCTGCGCGAGCTGCTGAAGACGCTGCGGAAGAACCTGCCGGAGTACGACCAGCTCGCCACCGGCAACCCGATCTTCAAGGCCCGTATGCAGGACGTCGGCTATCTCGACCTGACCGGCTGCATGGCGCTGGGTGCCACAGGTCCGATCCTGCGCTCCGCCGGGCTCCCGCACGACCTGCGCAGGAGCGACCCGTACTGCGGTTACGAGACGTTCGAGTTCGACGTCCCGACCGCCGACACCTGCGACGCGTACGGCCGCTTCCTCATCCGCCTGGAGGAGATGCGCCAGTCGCTGCGGATCGTCGAACAGTGCCTGGACCGGCTGGAGCCGGGACCGGTGATGGTCGCCGACAAGAAGATCGCCTGGCCCGCGCAGCTCGCGCTCGGCCCGGACGGCCTGGGCAACTCCCTCGACCACATCAAGAACATCATGGGCACGTCCATGGAGGCTCTGATCCATCACTTCAAGCTGGTGACGGAGGGCTTCCGGGTCCCGGCCGGTCAGGCGTACGCCGCCGTGGAGTCGCCCAAGGGCGAACTCGGCGCGCATGTCGTCTCCGACGGGGGCACCCGCCCGTACCGCGTGCACTTCCGCGATCCGTCCTTCACCAATCTCCAGGCCATGGCGGCGATGTGCGAGGGCGGCCAGGTCGCCGACGTCATCGTCGCCGTCGCGTCCATCGACCCCGTGATGGGAGGCGTCGACCGGTGACCGCCACACCGCCCAAAGCCGAGGTCAGCCTCGGGATGCCGCAGCTTCCCGCCCCCGCCTACCCGGACGAGGTACGCGCCCGGCTCGAAGGGGACGCCAAGGAGATCATCGGCCGCTACCCGGACTCCCGCTCCGCGCTGCTGCCGCTGCTCCACCTCACACAGTCGGAGGAGGGGTTCGTCTCCCGTACGGGGATGGCCTTCTGCGCCGAACAGCTCGGCCTGACCACCGCCGAGGTCACCGCCGTCGCCACCTTCTACTCCATGTACCGGCGTGGGCCCGGCGGCGAGTACCAGGTCGGTGTCTGCACCAACACGCTCTGCGCGGTGATGGGCGGCGACGCCATCTTCGAGGAGCTGAAGGCGCACCTCGGCGTCGACAACCACGGGACGACCCCCGACGGCAAGATCACCCTCGAACACATCGAGTGCAACGCGGCCTGCGACTTCGCGCCCGTGGTGATGGTCAACTGGGAGTTCTTCGACAACCAGACGCCGGACACCGCCCTGCGGCTCGTCGACGACCTGCGCGACGGGCACACCGTGGCGCCCACCCGGGGCGCGCCGCTGTGCACGTACAAGGAGACCTCGCGCATCCTGGCCGGCTTCCCCGACGAGCGCCCCGGCGCCGTCGAGGCCACCGGCGGTGCAGGCCCCGCGTCGCTGGTCGGGCTGCGGCTCGCCAGGGGAGAGGCGCCGCAGCGGGTGGTACGCCCCCGGGACGGCGCTGATCCCCAGGACCGGCAGCCCCAGGACCGGCAGCCTCAGGACCGGCAGCCCCAGGACGCGCCACCACGCGATGCCGCCCCGCGGGACCGGCAGCCCCAGGACGCTCCGCACGACGCGCCCCAGCCGGGCGCCGAGCACCTCAGCTCTCACGATGCGCCGCAGCAGACCTCGGCCTCCGACCCGGACCACCCGGCCGGACCCGCAGCCGAGGAGGGGGAGTGATGACCATGGCCACCGAGCTCAACGAGAACGGGACCAGCCCGGAGAAGCTCCTCGCGCCCGTCCTGTCCGCCTTCTGGGACCAGCCCGACTCCTGGACGCTGGCCACCTACGAGCGGCACGAAGGGTACGAGGGGCTGCGCAAGGCGCTGGCCATGACGCCCGACGACCTCATCGCGTACGTCAAGGACTCGGGTCTGCGCGGGCGCGGCGGGGCCGGCTTCCCCACCGGGATGAAGTGGCAGTTCATCCCGCAGGGCGACGGCAAGCCGCACTATCTGGTCGTCAACGCGGACGAGTCGGAACCCGGCACCTGCAAGGACATCCCCCTTCTCTTCGCCAACCCGCACTCCCTCATCGAGGGCATCGTGATCGCCTGTTACGCGATCCGCTCGCAGCAGGCCTTCATCTATCTGCGCGGCGAGGTCGTCCCCGTACTGCGCAGGCTGCACGAGGCGGTGCGCGAGGCGTACGCGGCGGGGTACCTCGGCACGAACATCCTGGGCAGCGGGCTCGATCTCGATGTCGTCGTGCACGCGGGCGCGGGCGCGTACATCTGCGGGGAGGAGACCGCGCTGCTCGACTCCCTGGAGGGGCGTCGCGGACAGCCCCGGCTGCGTCCTCCCTTCCCGGCGGTGGCGGGCCTGTACGCCTGCCCCACTGTGGTGAACAACGTCGAGTCCATCGCGTCGGTTCCCGCGATCCTCAACCGGGGCAAGGACTGGTTCAAGTCCATGGGCAGCGACAAGTCCCCCGGCTTCACGCTCTACTCGCTCAGCGGGCATGTCACCAACCCCGGCCAGTACGAGGCCCCGCTCGGCATCACACTGCGCCAGCTCCTCGACATGAGCGGCGGCATCCGGGCCGGGCACCGCCTCAAGTTCTGGACGCCGGGCGGCTCCTCGACCCCGATGTTCACCGAGGAACACCTCGACGTCCCGCTCGACTACGAGGGCGTCGGCGCCGCCGGTTCCATGCTCGGCACGAAGGCGCTCCAGTGCTTCGACGAGACGACCTGTGTCGTACGGGCCGTCACCCGCTGGACCGAGTTCTACGCGCATGAATCCTGCGGCAAGTGCACGCCGTGCCGCGAAGGGACGTACTGGCTGGTCCAGTTGCTCCGCGACATCGAGGAGGGCAAGGGCGAGCTGTCCGACCTCGACAAGCTCAACGACATCGCCGACAACATCAACGGCAAGTCCTTCTGCGCGCTCGGCGACGGCGCCGCCTCCCCGATCTTCTCCTCGCTCAAGTACTTCCGCGCGGAGTACGAGCAGCACATCACCGGCAAGGGCTGCCCCTTCGACCCCGCGAAGTCCACCGTGTGGGCAGACCAGAACCCGCACCTGGAGGTGAACGCATGACGGTGACGACGAATGCTCCCTCCGGGGGCGGTGAAGCCGCGGTTCCGCCCGAGGATCTCGTCTCGCTGACGATCGACGGCATCGAGATCTCCGTCCCCAAGGGGACGCTGGTGATCCGCGCCGCCGAGCAGCTCGGCATCGAGATCCCGCGCTTCTGCGACCATCCGCTCCTCGACCCGGCCGGCGCCTGCCGCCAGTGCATCGTCGAGGTCGAGGGCCAGCGCAAGCCGATGGCGTCCTGCACGATCACCTGCACCGACGGCATGGTCGTCAAGTCGCAGTTGACGTCGCCGGTCGCCGAGAAGGCGCAGCGCGGGGTGATGGAGCTGCTGCTCATCAACCACCCGCTGGACTGCCCGGTCTGCGACAAGGGCGGCGAGTGCCCGCTCCAGAACCAGGCCATGCAGGTCGGTGACCCCGACACCCGCTTCGAGGGCAAGAAGCGTACGTTCGAGAAGCCCGTGCCGATCTCCACGCAGGTGCTGCTCGACCGGGAGCGGTGCGTGCTCTGCGCCCGCTGCACCCGGTTCTCGAACCAGATCGCCGGCGACCCGATGATCGAGCTGATCGAGCGGGGCGCCCTCCAGCAGGTCGGCACCGGCGAGGGCGACCCCTTCGAGTCGTACTTCTCCGGCAACACCATCCAGATCTGCCCGGTCGGCGCGCTCACCTCGGCCGCGTACCGCTTCCGATCCCGCCCCTTCGACCTGGTCTCCTCGCCGAGCGTGTGCGAGCACTGCGCGGGCGGCTGCGCGACCCGTACGGACCACCGGCGCGGCAAGGTCATGCGGCGGATGGCGGCCAACGCGCCCGAGGTCAACGAGGAGTGGCTCTGCGACAAGGGCCGTTTCGGCTTCCGGTACGCGCAGAAGCCCGACCGGCTCACCACCCCGCTGGTACGGAACGCGGACGGCGTCCTCGAACCGGCGAGCTGGCCGGAGGCGCTGGAGGCCGCGGCGCGCGGCCTGGGCGCGGCCCGGGGCAGGACCGGCGTCCTGACGGGCGGCCGGCTCACCGTCGAGGACGCGTACGCGTACGCCAAGTTCGCGCGCGTCGCCCTCGACACCAACGACATCGACTTCCGCGCGCGCGTGCACAGCGGCGAGGAGGCCGACTTCCTCGCGGCGTACGTCGCGGGCCGGGGCCATGACCTCGACGGCACGGGGATCACGTACACCACGCTGGAGGCCGCCCCTGCGGTGCTGCTCGCGGGCTTCGAGTCCGAGGAGGAGGCGCCCGGCGTCTTCCTGCGGCTGCGCAAGGCGCACCGCAAGCACGGCCAGCGGACGTTCTCCCTGGCCACGCACGTCACCCGGGGCCTGTCGAAGGCGGGCGGCACGCTGCTGCCCGCCGCGCCAGGCACCGAGACCGAGTGGCTGGACGCCCTGGCCTCGGAGAGCGGGCTCGACGCGGACGGTACGGCCGCCGCGCGGGCGCTGCGCGAGCCCGGTGCCGTGATCGTCGTCGGGGAGCGGCTCGCGGCCGTACCCGGCGGGCTCACCGCGGCGGCGCGCGCCGCCACCGCGACCGGCGCCCGGCTGGTGTGGATCCCGCGGCGCGCCGGTGAGCGCGGCGCGCTGGAGGCGGGCGCGCTGCCTTCGCTGCTGCCGGGTGGCCGGCCGGCCACGGATCCGCGGGCCCGCGAGGAGACCGCGGCGGTGTGGGGCGTACGCGAACTGCCGCACCGGTACGGCCGCGACACCGGCCAGATCGTCCGGGCCGCCGCCAACGGCGAGCTGGGCGCGCTGCTGGTCGCGGGCGTCGAGATCGCGGACCTGCCCGACCCGGCGGGCGCGCGGACCGCGCTGGACGAGGTCGGCTTCCTGGTCTCGCTGGAGCTGCGGCCCAGCGAGGTCACCGAGCGGGCCGATGTGGTCTTCCCGGTCGCGGCGGTCGCGGAGAAGCCCGGCTCCTTCCTCAACTGGGAGGGCAGGGCGCGGCTGTTCGAGGCGGCGCTGAAGCCGGAGCAGATGACGCGGCGGCTCGCGCCGAGCGACGCGCGCGTGCTGCACATGCTCGCCGACACCCTCGACGTGCACTTCGCGCTGCCGGACCTGCGTGCCGTACGCGCCGAACTCGACCGGCTCGGCGGCTGGGACGGACTCCGCGCCACCGAACCGGCGGAATCGGCCCGTCCGGTGCCCCGGGCCGGCGGCGGAGAGGCGGTTCTCGCGGGCCACCGGATGCTGCTGGACCAGGGCCTTCTCCAGCAGGGCGACGAGGCGTTGGCGGGCACGCGCCATGCGGCGGTGGCCCGGCTCTCCGTCGCGACGGCCGCCGAGACGGGCGTCAAGGACGGCGACGACCTGGCCGTCACCGGACCTGCGGGCACGGTCACCCTTCCGCTGGCGGTGACGGCGATGCCCGACCGGGTGGTCTGGCTGCCGCTGAACTCCACGGGAGGCGGCGTCCTCGCGGACACCGGCTCGCTGCCGGGGACGCTCGTACGTATCGGCCCCGCGGAACCGGCCGGCCCCTCGCAGGACGACCCCGCCGACGCAGCACCGGAGGTGCGCGCATGACCGCCTTCGCTTCAATCGCGGCGGCCCCGGGAAGCGTCCTCGCCGCCGAGGACCTGTCGATGTTCGGCCGCGACCCCTGGTGGCTCGTGCTCGTCAAGGCCGTGTTCTGCTTCGCGTTCCTGATGCTGACCGTGCTCTTCTCCATCGTGTGGGAGCGCAAGGTCGTCGCCTGGATGCAGTTGCGCATCGGCCCCAACCGGCACGGCCCCTGGGGCATGCTCCAGTCGCTCGCCGACGGCGCGAAGCTGATGTTCAAGGAAGACATCATCGTCAAGCGCGCCGACAAGGCCGTCTACATCCTCGCGCCGATCATCGCGGCGATCCCCGCGTTCATGGCGATCGCGGTGATCCCCTTCGGGCCCGCGGGCAACGAGGTCTCGATCTTCGGCCAGCGCACCACGATGCAACTCACCGACCTGCCCATCGCGATGCTCTACATCCTCGCGGTCGCCTCGGTCGGCATCTACGGCATCGTCCTCGCGGGCTGGTCCTCGGGGTCGACGTATCCGCTGCTCGGCGGGTTGCGCTCGTGCGCGCAGATGATCTCGTACGAGATCGCCATGGGCGCCGCGTTCGCCTCGGTGTTCCTCTACTCCGGGTCGATGTCGACCTCGGCGATCGTCGAAGCGCAGGCGGACCGCTGGTACATCCTGCTGCTGCCGGTCTCCTTCATCATCTACATCATCACGATGGTGGCGGAGACCAACCGCAACCCGTTCGACATGCCGGAGTCCGAGGGCGACCTGGTCGGCGGCTTCAACACCGAGTACTCGTCCATCAAGTTCGCGATGTTCATGCTCGCCGAGTACGTCAACATGGTGACCGTCTCGGCCGTCGCGACGACGCTCTTCCTCGGCGGCTGGCGCGCCCCGTGGCCGATCTCCACCTTCTGGGAGGGCGCGAACCACGGCTGGTGGCCGATGCTCTGGTTCGTCCTCAAGGTCCAACTGCTGCTCTTCTTCTTCATCTGGCTGCGCGGCACGCTGCCCCGGGTGCGCTACGACCAGCTCATGAAGCTCGGGTGGAAGGTCCTGATCCCGATCTCGCTGCTCTGGCTGATGCTCGTCGCGACCGTACGGGCGCTGCGCAACGAGAACTACTCCTTCCAGACGATCCTGCTGTACGTGGCCTCCGCGATCATCGCGCTCCTGCTGCTCTCGTTCATCGCGGACATCTTCCGAGACCGGAAGGACAGGGCCGAGGCGGAGCACGAACCGGAGCCACCGGCCTTCGACCCGATGGCGGGCGGTTTCCCTGTACCGCCGCTGCCCGGACAGACGCTGCCGCCGGTGCCGCGCAGGCAGCCGCGACGCGAGCGGGAGCTGATTGTCAGTGGCGGGGTCAATACTGTGAGTGACGGTACCGAGAGTGACGGAAAGGAGGCCGGCAGTGTCTGACTCTTCGCAGGAGAACCTCCCGCAGCGGAGCGATCCGCAGGGGAACGCTCCCCAGGAGGACGTTCCGGGCGGCGACATCCCGCGTCCGCCGCGGAATCCGGTGGCCGGCTTCGGGCTGACCTTCAAGGCCATGTTCAAGAAGCGGCTGACGGAGCAGTATCCGGAGACGCCGAAGGTCACGGCGCCGCGCTTCCACGGCCGGCATCAGCTCAACCGCCATCCGGACGGCCTGGAGAAGTGCATCGGCTGCGAGCTGTGCGCGTGGGCCTGCCCGGCGGACGCGATCTATGTGGAAGGCGCGGACAACGCGGAGGAGGAGCGCTACTCCCCGGGGGAGCGCTACGGCCGCGTCTACCAGATCAATTACGCGCGCTGCATTTTCTGCGGACTGTGCATCGAGGCGTGCCCGACCAGGGCGCTCACGATGACGAACGAGTTCGAGCTGGCCGACAGCTCCCGCGAGAGCCTCATCTTTACGAAGGAGCAGCTTCTCGCGGGCCTGGAGGAGGGCATGGTCGAGTCGCCGCACTCGATCTTCCCCGGTACGGACGAGCAGGACTACTACCGGGGACTGGTCACGGAGGCCGCGCCCGGCACGGTCCGGCAGGTGGCCGTCAGCAAGGGTGAGAAGCCGCAGGACGAGGGGGCCGAAGCATGAGCCTCCTGGCAAGTTCCCTGGCGCCGCCCCTGGCGGGCCCGCTGATGCCCTCGCTCGCCGCCGGGTCGGTCACCTCGACCGGTGAGGCCGTCCAGTTCTGGATCCTCGGCACGGTCGCCGTGGTCGGCGCGCTCTGCACGATCCTGATGAAGAAGGCCGTGCACAGCGCGCTCTGCCTCGCCGCGACCATGATCATCCTGGCGGTCTTCTACCTCGCCAACGGGGCCTACTTCCTGGGCGTCGTCCAGATCGTCGTCTACACCGGCGCGATCATGATGCTGTTCCTCTTCGTGGTCATGCTGGTCGGTGTCACCGCGGCCGACTCCCTCAAGGAGACGCTGAAGGGCCAGCGCTGGTGGGCCGCCGCCTGCGGGCTCGGCTTCGGTGTGCTGCTCGTCGCGGGCATCGGCAACGCCTCGCTGAACTCCTTCACGGGGCTCGCCCAGGCCAACGCGGGCGGCAACGTCGAGGGCCTGGCCGCCCTGATCTTCACGAAGTACGTCTTCGCCTTCGAGATCACGGGCGCGCTGCTGATCACCGCGGCGGTCGGCGCGATGGTGCTCACCCACCGGGAGCGCACCGAGCGGGCCAAAACCCAGCGGGAGATGGCCGAGGCGCGGGTACGGAGCGGCCAGTTGCCGCCGCTGCCCGCCCCCGGTGTCTACGCCCGGCACAACGCGGTGGACATCGCGGGCCTGCTGCCGGACGGCACCACGTCCGATCTGACGGTCAGCAGGACGCTGAAGGACCGCGGCCAGATCCGCGACGTGTCGGACGAGGCCCTCGCGGATCTGAAGGCGCTGGAGCAGCGGTCGTCGGAGCGGCTGGGCCGTCGCGGCCTCGACCCCGCGGATCCCGGCGGTACGGGGTCCGGCCGTGCCGACAAGGAGGTCAAGCGGTGAATCCGGTCTACTACCTCTACCTCGCCTCCCTGCTGTTCACCATCGGCGCCGCCGGTGTGCTGATCCGGCGGAACGCGATCGTGGTCTTCATGTGCGTCGAGCTGATGCTCAACGCCTGCAACCTGGCGTTCGTCGCCTTCTCCCGGATGCACGGCAACCTCGACGGCCAGATCATCGCGTTCTTCACGATGGTCGTCGCCGCCGCGGAGGTCGTGGTCGGGCTCGCGATCATCGTCTCGCTGTTCCGTTCCCGCCACTCGGCCTCGGTCGACGACGCCAGCCTGATGAAGCTCTGAGGGGTCGCTGAATCGTGGAGAACTTGATTGCGCTGCTCGTCGCGGCGCCTCTGCTCGGAGCGGCGGTACTGCTGTGCGGCGGTCGCCGGCTCGACCGCACGGGCCACTGGCTCGGCACACTGCTGGCCGCCGCGTCCTTCGTGATCGGCGTGGTGCTCTTCGGCGACATGCTCGGCAGGAGCGGTGAGGACCGCTCGCTGCACCAGCATCTGTTCTCCTGGATCCCCGTCGAGGGCTTCCAGGCGGACGTCGCCTTCCAGCTCGACCAGTTGTCGATGACCTTCGTCCTGCTGATCACCGGTGTGGGCACCCTGATCCACATCTACTCGATCGGGTACATGGAGCACGACGAGCGGCGGCGCCGCTTCTTCGGCTATCTGAACCTGTTCCTGGCGGCGATGCTGCTGCTGGTCCTCGCGGACAACTACCTGCTGCTGTACGTCGGCTGGGAGGGCGTGGGTCTCGCCTCGTACCTGCTCATCGGGTTCTGGCAGCACAAGCCGAGCGCGGCCACGGCGGCGAAGAAGGCGTTCCTCGTCAACCGTGTCGGTGACATGGGTCTGTCGATCGCGATCATGCTGATGTTCACGACGTTCGGGACGTTCGCCTTCGGCCCGGTCTTCGCGGCCACCGGCGACGCGACCGAGGGCAAGCTGACGGCGATCGGCCTGATGCTGCTGCTGGCCGCCTGCGGCAAGTCGGCCCAGGTGCCGCTCCAGTCCTGGCTGGGCGACGCCATGGAGGGCCCGACCCCGGTCTCGGCCCTGATCCACGCGGCGACGATGGTCACCGCGGGCGTCTACCTGATCACCCGCTCCGGCGCGATCTTCAACGCGGCCCCGGACGCCCAGTTGGCGGTCGTGGTGGTCGGCGCGGTGACGCTGCTGTTCGGGGCGATCGTCGGTTGCGCGAAGGACGACATCAAGAAGGCCCTCGCGGGCTCGACGATGTCGCAGATCGGCTACATGATCCTGGCGGCGGGCCTCGGACCGATCGGCTACGTCTTCGCGATCATGCACCTGGTGACGCACGGCTTCTTCAAGGCCGGGCTCTTCCTCGGCGCCGGTTCGGTCATGCACGGCATGAACGACGAGGTCGACATGAGGAAGTACGGCGGCCTGCGGAAGTACATGCCCGTCACCTTCGTCACCTTCGGTCTCGGCTATCTCGCGATCATCGGTTTCCCCGGTCTCTCCGGCTTCTTCTCCAAGGACAAGATCATCGAGGCGGCCTTCGCCAAGGGCGGCACGGAGGGCTGGATCCTCGGCGCCGTCACCCTGCTGGGCGCCGCGATCACCGCGTTCTACATGACGCGCGTGATGCTGATGACCTTCTTCGGCGAGAAGCGCTGGCAGCCGGACGAGAAGGGCAACCCGCCGCATCCGCACGAGTCCCCGAAGTCCATGACCATCCCCATGATCGTCCTGGCGTTCGGCTCGGTCTTCGCCGGCGGGTTCTTCTCCATCGGCGACCGCTTCCTGCACTGGCTGGAGCCCGTCACCGGACACGACCACGGACACGCGCCGATCAGCGCGGGCGCCGTCACCGGCGCCACCATGGTGGTTCTGGTCATCGGCGTCGCCGCCGCCTGGTTCCGGTACGGCCGCCGACCCGTCCCCGCGGTCGCCCCGCGCGGCTCGTTCGCCACCCGCGCCGCCCGCCGCGATCTCTACCAGGACGACTTCAACCACGTCGTCCTGGTCCGCGGCGGCGAGCACCTCACCCGCTCCCTGGTCTACGTCGACCACACCCTGGTCGACGGGGTGGTCAACGGGACAGCGGCCTCGTTCGGCGGACTCTCAGGACGGCTCCGCAAGCTGCAGAACGGCTATGCCCGCACCTATGCGGTCTCGATGTTCGGAGGTACGGCAGTGCTCATCGCCGCGACCCTGCTGATGAGGGCGGTGTAACCGGATATGTCGTTCCCCCTTCTGACCGCGACGGCGGCGCTGCCCGCGATCGGGGCGATCGCCACGGCGGCCGTCCCGGCGGCCCGGCGCACCGCCGCCAAGTGGCTGGCGCTGTTCTTCTCGCTCGCCACCCTCGTACTGGCCGCCGTGGTGCTGGTCCGCTTCGAGCCCGGCGGCGCCCGCTACCAGCTCACCGAGTCCCACGCCTGGATCGCGGACTTCGGGGTGCGGTACGAACTGGGCGTGGACGGCATCGGGGTGGCGCTCCTCGCGCTCACCGCGCTGCTGGTCCCGTTCGTGATCCTGGCGGGCTGGCACGACGCCGACCCGCTGGAGGACGTGAACCCGAACCGCCGCTGGCGGCCGACCCAGGGCTTCTTCGCGCTGATCCTGATGGTCGAGGCGATGGTGATCCTCTCCTTCGAGGCCACCGACGTCTTCCTCTTCTACATCCTCTTCGAAGCCATGCTCATCCCGATGTACTTCCTCATCGGCGGCTTCGGCGACCGCGCCCATGCGGGCGGGGACGAGGCGGCGGCGACCCAACGCTCGTACGCGGCCGTCAAGTTCCTGCTCTACAACCTGGTCGGCGGGCTGATCATGCTGGCCGCCGTCATCGGCCTCTACGTGGTCGCGGGCAGCTTCTCGCTCTCCGAGATCGCGGACGCGCGGGCCAACGGCACCCTGTCGATCGCCACGAACACCGAACGCTGGCTGTTCCTCGGCTTCTTCTTCGCCTTCGCGGTGAAGGCCCCGCTGTGGCCGCTGCACACCTGGCTGCCCAACGCCATGGGCGAGGCCACCGCGCCCGTCGCCGTACTGATCACCGCGGTCGTCGACAAGGTCGGCACCTTCGCGATGCTCCGCTTCTGCCTCCAGCTCTTCCCGGAGGCGTCCAAGTGGGCCACCCCGGCGATCCTGGTGCTGGCGCTGATCAGCATCATCTACGGGGCGCTGCTCGCGGTCGGCCAGCGCGACATGAAGCGGCTGATCGCCTACGCGTCGATCTCGCACTTCGGCTTCATCATCATGGGCATCTTCGCGATGACCAGCCAGGGCCAGTCGGGCGCCACGCTCTACATGGTCAACCACGGGATCTCCACCGCCGCGCTGATGCTGGTGGCCGGCTTCCTGATCTCGCGGCGCGGCTCGCGGCTCATCGCGGACTACGGCGGGGTGCAGAAGGTCGCCCCGGTCCTCGCGGGCACGTTCCTGATCGGCGGGCTCGCCACGCTCTCACTGCCGGGGCTCTCCCCGTTCGTGAGTGAATTCCTCGTCCTGGTCGGCACGTTCAGCCGGTATCCGGTGGTCGGCATCATCGCCACCTTCGGCATCGTACTCGCCGCGCTCTACGTCCTGGTCCTCTACCAGCGCACGATGACCGGCGCCGTGAAGGACGAGGTCAGGACCATGCCGGATCTGCGGATCCGGGAGCTGGTGGTCGTCACCCCGCTGATCGCGCTGCTTCTCTTCCTGGGCGTCTACCCGAAGCCGCTGACCGAGATCGTCAACCCGGCGGTGGAGCACACGATGTCCGACGTACAGAAGACCGATCCCGAGCCCGAGGTGGAGGCCGCTCCATGAGTGCGACTGTCGTCCACAGCCTGTGGACAACGACGGCGGCCGACGGGATCGCCAAGATCCCGGCCCCGAAGATCGAGTACGCGCAGCTCTCGCCCGTGCTGATCGTGGTGGCCGCCGCGGTCCTGGGCATCCTGGCCGAGGCGTTCGTCCCCCGCAAGGCGCGCTACCACGCGCAGCTCTTCCTCTCCGTCGTCGCCCTGGCCGCGTCCTTCGCGGCGGTGGTCGGGCTCGCGGCGGGCGGATACGGCACCACGAAGAAGCACATCGCCGCGATGGGCGCCATCGCCATCGACGGTCCGACGCTCTTCCTCCAGGGCACGATCCTGCTGGCGTCCGTCGTCGCCGTGTTCACCTTCGCCGAGCGCAGGCTCGACCCGGAGACGCACGGCAACCGGGTCGACTCCTTCGTCGCGCAGGCCGCGTCCGTACCGGGCAGCGACAGCGAGAAGGCCGCGGTCAAGGCCGGGTTCACCACCACCGAGGTCTTCCCGCTGCTGCTGTTCGCGGTGGCCGGCATGCTGGTCTTCCCGGCCGCCAACGACCTGCTGACGCTCTTCATCGCGCTGGAGGTCTTCTCCCTCCCGCTCTACCTGCTGTGCGCCCTCGCCCGCCGCAAGCGCCTGATGTCGCAGGAAGCCGCCGTCAAGTACTTCCTGCTGGGCGCCTTCTCGTCGGCGTTCCTGCTCTTCGGGATCGCGCTGCTCTACGGGTACGCGGGCTCCGTCTCGTACGCCCGGATCGCCGAGGTCGTCGACGGCACGGTCCAGAACGTCAGCCCGGCGCTCGCGGACACCATGGGCAACGACGCGCTGCTGCTCATCGGCGGTGCGATGGTCCTGATGGGGCTGCTCTTCAAGGTCGGCGCCGTCCCGTTCCACATGTGGACCCCGGACGTCTACCAGGGCGCGCCCACCCCGGTCACCGGCTTCATGGCGGCGGCGACGAAGGTCGCCGCGTTCGGCGCGCTGCTGCGCCTGCTGTACGTGGTGCTGCCGGGCCTGCGCTGGGACTGGCGGCCGGTGATGTGGGGCGTCGTCATCATCACGATGCTGGGCGGCGCGATCGTCGCCATCACCCAGACCGACATCAAGCGGCTGCTGGCGTACTCCTCGATCGCGCACGCCGGGTTCATCCTGGCCGGGGTGATCGCGGGGACCGGCAACGGGATCTCGTCCGTCCTCTTCTATCTGGCGGCGTACTCGTTCGTGACGATCGGCGCGTTCGCGGTCGTCACCCTGGTCCGCGACGCGGGCGGCGAGGCGACGCATCTCTCCAAGTGGGCGGGGCTCGGCAGGCGTTCGCCCCTGGTGGCCGCGGTCTTCGCGGTCTTCCTGCTGGCCTTCGCGGGGATCCCGCTGACCTCGGGCTTCTCGGGGAAGTTCGCGGTCTTCAAGGCGGCGGCCGAGAGCGGCGCGGGCGCGCTGGTGGTGGTCGGTGTGATCGCCTCGGCCATCGCGGCGTTCTTCTACATCCGGGTCATCGTCCTGATGTTCTTCAGCGAGCCGAAGCCGGAGGGCCCCACGGTCGCCGTGCCGTCGCCCCTCACGATGACGGCGATCGGCGTGGGCGTCCTGGTCACCGTGGTCCTGGGTGTCGCCCCGCAGTACTTCCTCGACCTGGCGAGCCAGGCGGGAGGCTTCGTACGGTAGCCCCGGCGGGGCGCGCACGGGGTGCGCACCGCGTCCCTACGTCGTACACACGGCCGGGCCCGGCACCTCCTCGGGGGAGGTACCGGGCCCGGCCGTTCTCACTGCTCAGGCGCCGTCGGCGTCCGGTCGAGGCATGATCGTGGTGAGGTCGAGATCCACCGGGAACGGGACGGGAACCTTCATCCAGTCACGGAAAATGCCCGTACTCACGTAGACACCGGTGGCCGGCTCCAGCTCGAAGACGTGGACAACGGCCTCGCCGTTACCACTGTTCTCCACTCGCCAGTAGTGCGGGATCTTGGCACGCGCGTACTTCAGTGGTTTGGTTTCCCGGTCCCGTGACCTCGACTCCCGTGAGACCACTTCAATCGCGAGGAGCGCCGACTCGGCCGGGATCCGGGTTTGTTCGTGGTCACGCATGTATTTCGAGTGACAGACGACGACATCCGGCTCGGGCCGGTTCTGCCAGTCGATGTCGATCGTGAATTCACGAAGGACAAGGATTCCGGCGGGGGCCTGCGACCGGAGCTGCCACTCGAAGAAGCTGACTGCCAGCGAATGGAAAAGGGTCTGCGGACTCACGAAAACAAGGCTCCCGTCGATCAGCTCCGTGTGCGGAGGCAGGTTCGGAAGCTCGTCCAGGTCGTCGCCGGTCCATCCGCCTGGTGGCGGGACGGGCCACCTGCGGCTCGGGGCGTCAGGGCCCGGAGCCTCAGGCTCGGTCTCGGGTTCCACGCTCATCAGTGCTCCCATAGGACGGAGTCTCGCGGCTCCATCCAGCGTAACCGGCGGATATCGGGATAACCCCCTACGAACGGGTGATCGGGTCACGTGACATTGACAGGGGCGTGGCTCACGCGGTGGCGATGCGGCCCCTCACCTCGCCCAGGCCGACCTTCGTGCCGTCCGGGCCCGGGGCCCAGGCGGTCAGGGTGACCTCGTCGCCGTCCTCCAGGAAGGTGCGTTTGCCGCCGGGCAGTTCGATCGGCTCCGTACCGTTCCACGTCAGCTCCAGCAGGCAGCCGCGCTGCTCGCGCGCGGGTCCGCTGACCGTGCCGGACGCGAAGACGTCCCCGGTGCGCAGGGAGGCGCCGTTGACCGTGAGATGGGCGAGTTGCTGCGCGGCCGTCCAGTACATCGTGGAGAACGGGGGCTCGGAGATCACCTCTCCGTTGAGCGCCACCGAGATCCGCAGGTCGAAGCCGCCGGGCTCCTCGTCCTCCGCGTCGTCCAGATAGGGGAGAACGGGGACCGTACGGGCCGGGGGCGCCACCCGGGCGGCGTCCAGGGCCTCCAGCGGGGTCACCCACGCCGAGACGGACGTGGCGAAGGACTTGCCCAGGAACGGGCCGAGCGGCACGTACTCCCAGGCCTGGATGTCCCGCGCCGACCAGTCGTTGAGGAGGGACAGCCCGAAGACATGGTCGCGGAAGGAGGCCAGCTCCACCGAGGAGCCCCGCGGGGACGGCGTACCGACGACGAAGGCGACCTCCGCCTCGATGTCCAGCTTCGTGGAAGGGCCGAAGGCCGGCGCCGGGTCGTTGGGCGCCTTGCGCTGGCCCGCCGGGCGCGTCACCTCCGTACCGGAGACGACGACCGTGCCGGACCGGCCGTGGTAACCGATCGGGAGGTGCTTCCAGTTGGGGGTCAGCGCCTCGCCGTCGGGGCGGAAGATCCGGCCCACGTTCGTGGCGTGGTGCTCGCTCGCGTAGAAGTCGACGTAGTCCGCGACCTCGTACGGCAGATGCAGGGTGACCGCGCCCAGCGGGTGGAGCAGGGGCTCTATGTCGACGCGGTGCGCGGGGACCGTGACCCAGGCGGTGAGCGCCCGGCGGACATCGCGCCAGGCCGTGCGCCCGGCCGCCATCAGCGGGTTGAGGCTGGGCCTGGCCAGCAGCGCCGCGTACGGGGAGCCCAGCGCCTGCGCCGCCGCCCCCGCGTCGAGCACATGATCGCCGATGCGCACCCCGACCCGCCGTCGGTCGGGCTCGTCGGCGGTCGAGAAGACTCCGTACGGCAGGTTGTGCGGGCCGAAGGGATCGTCCTCGGCCGTTTCGAGCGGGCTCTGCTCGGGCATCGGTGCTGCCTCGCTTTCCGGATCGATACGGGACACGTTACGTCGGTGTTGCCCGGCTGAGGCGGTAATAAAAGGCTCGCATCGACCGAAAGGCCGAGGTGGGCACGGGGATTGGGCGCGAGGGCGGAGTGGGGGCGGGGCAGGGGCGGGGCGAGGGCGGGGTGGCTCAGCCCGCTGTGCGGGGGATTCGTTTCTCCCAGGTGCGGTGGTGGACGACCTCCTCGCCGACGCGGCAGATCACCTCGTCGGTGGCGATGAAGTCGTCCGCGTCGCACCGGATCTCGGAACGTGTCTCGACCCGGGTGTCCCAGGCCAGGTCGGGCCGGTGCAGCCGGATCGTCCACCGGGAGAGCGTGCGCGCGGAGAGCGGGTCGCGTTCCTGGATCGTGTACGTCTCCCGCGCGTCCTCGGAGAACTCCAGCCCGTCCGGGTAGAAGCGCGAGCCGCCGTAGCGCGGATCGACCTCCAGCCGCCAGACGCCCTCCGCGACGTCCCGTACGACCAGCCGCTCGGGGCGCTCCTCGTCGAGCGTCGCGGGGAAGGAGACGCCCAGCGGCTCGGCCTGCTCCGGCGGTTCGAAGGAGATGGCCTTCTCGTCGGCCCCCTCCTCGGTGCCGCCATGCGCGCGGACGGGGAGTTCGAGCGAGCTGCCCGCCGGGTCGAGGGTGAAGCCAGCCGACCCGGCCTGCGGCCAGATCCACGGCCAGTACGCGGAGGAGACCGCGAGCCGGATGCGGTGGCCGGGCGGGAAGGCGTGGCCGATGCCGTTCAGCTCGAAGGCGACGTCCTCGGTGGCGCCCTCGGGCCACGGGTCGATCCGGTCGCGGCCGTGCCGGGCCGAGAGGTTGAGGACACCCCGGGTGACCAGGGTGGAGGAGCCGTCCGGCGCGATGTCGCACAGCCGGGCGATCACCTGGCCGGCCGGGGCGTCGACCCGGAGTCTCAGCCGTACGCGCGGGCGGCCGAGGATCTCGATCGGCTCGCCGCCGGCCGCCTCGCCGCCCGCCCGGAACTCGCCGCCGGATGTGTCGCCCGCCACCTGGAAGTCGAAGCAGGCCGACTTGGCGTCCTCGTCGCGCTGGTCGGGCGGCAGATCCGCGTCGTTGCCGAACGGGAAGTAGCGGCCCGCGTCCAGGCCGGTGTGTTGTGGCGAGTTGACGACAATCGGATCCCCCCGGAGGGAGTACGGCGTCGGCGTCACGTTCGGGGAGGGCCACGCGCGGTCGCCGACCCAGCGGCCCGGCAGCTCGGGGTAGACGGTCGCGGGCGGGTGCGAGTCGCTGATCCAGGAGCGCAGCAGCGGCTCGGCCATCACCCCCGTGTCCCGGTCCTTGAGATGCTGGTCCCACCAGCGCAGGGTCTCCTGGAGGAAGCCGATGGCCGGCCCCGGCGGCAGCCCCCGGTCGGGGTACTGGTGCGACCAGGGCCCGATCAGCCCCCGTACCCGCCCGGGGTCGAGGTGTTCGACCAGCCGCAGCACGGTGTCCCGGTACGGGTCGTGCCAGCCGCCCACGGCCAGGACGGCGGCCCGGATCGCCCCGTACTCCTCGCAGACGCTGCCGTGCTTCCAGTACGCGTCGCGGGTCTGGTGGTCCAGCCAGGTGTGCAGGAACGGTTCGACGGCGTCCAGGCGCCGCAGCCACATCGCGCGCCACGCGTCGCCCACGTACGCCGGGTCCGGCGGCCGGGAGACGAAGGCGAGCATCGTCGCCGCCCAGGCGTGCATGTCGACGGCGAGAACCGAACCGCCCATGTAGTGGACGTCGTTGTCGTACCGGTCGTCGGAGGAGCAGACGGTGACGATCGCCTTGAGCGGTTCGGGGGCGAGGGCGGCGAGCTGGAGCGCGTTGAAGCCGCCCCAGGAGATCCCGAACATGCCCACCTTCCCGGTGCACCAGGGCTGCGCGGCGAGCCAGTCGATCACCTCGACGCCGTCGGCCAGCTCGGTCGCGTCGTACTCGTCGCCTGGCAGCCCCTCGCTGTTGCCGTGACCGCGCACATCGACGCGTACGGAGGCGTAGCCGTGCCCCGCGTACCAGGGGTGGCGCTGGTGGTCGCGGGGCGCCGTCCAGTCGCTGAGCCGGTACGGGAGGTATTCGAGGAGCGCGGGGACGGGCTCGTCGGTGACGGGGCGCCAGACGCGCGCGTAGAGGAGGGTGCCGTCGGAGAGCGGGATCCGTACGTCCTCGTGGGTGGTCACGTGGGGGAAGTCGGTGCGGATGACGGGGGTACGGGCGGCGGGTGTAGGGGCGGCGGGTGTGCGGACGGTGGGGGACATGCCGATCACCTCGATACGGGGGCGTGGGGGCTCAGTGGACGGGGTGCATCGTGCGGCGCAGCCAGGGCGCGGCGGCGATCACGGCGAGGCCCGCCACGACCGCGACGGCCCCGTTGACGCCGAAGTACGCGGGCTGCGAGACCTGCCCGTACAACTTCACGGTCTGGGCCTGGATGCCGTTGGCGAGCGCCAGGGAGAGGAACCAGAGGGCCATGGTCTGGCTGGCGAACGCCCGTGGCGCGAGCTTGGTGGAGGCGGAGAGGCCGGAGGTCTCCACGAGGATGTCGCCGAGGCCGAGCAGCAGGTACGAGGCGACGATCCACCACGCGGCCATCCGGTAGTCGGCGCCGCTGTGTCCGGATGTGGGCAGGACCATCAGCAGGAAGGACAGCCCGCCGAGGATCACCCCGATCGCAATCTTGTTCGAGGCGTGCGGCTGGCGCGGGCCCATCCGTACCCAGACCGCGGCGACGACCGGCGCGAGCGCGACCTCGAAGGCGCCGAGCGCGGAGGCGTACCAGCTCGCGGGGAAGTGGAAGCCGAGGATCGAGGTGTCGGCGTTGGTCGACGCGAGAAGGATCATCGTGGAGTACGCCTGGAAGAGGATGAAGTTGAAGAACACCGACGCGAGGAAGAGCACCACGTAGGGGCGGAGCCGGCCGCGCTCCTCGGCCGTCACGCGCGGGCTGCGGAACATCACCACGAAGTAGACGACGGGCGCGATCACCGAGAGCACGGTGAGGATGTCGGCGAAGCGGCCGATGGTGAGCCATCCGGCCAGGGCGAGCGCCACGGCCACGACGGCCGTCACCGCCGCGCCCACGGCCATCAGCCGTACGGCACGGCGCAGGGCGGCGGGCGCCAGCGCGAACTCGGCGGCGTGTTTGCGCCCGGCGAGATGGCGTCTGCCCGCCACGTACTGGATCAGCCCGAGGGTCATCCCGACGGCCGCGGCGGAGAACGCCCAGTGCCAGCTCGCGTGGTCGCCGAGCCACCCCGTGACGAGAGGGCCGAGGAAGGCGCCGATGTTGATGGCCATGTAGTAGAGGGCGAAGCCGGCGTCCCTGCGCTCGTCCTCCGTACGGTAGAGCTTGCCGACCATGGCGGAGACGTTCGGCTTGAGCAGCCCTGTACCCGCGCTGATCAGGCCGAGCCCCACCCAGGTCATGGCGGCTGTGGGGACCGCCATGGCGTAGTGCCCGACGGCGATCAGGACGCCGCCCCAGAGGACGGCGCGGTACGAGCCCAGGATGCGGTCGGCGAGCCAGCCGCCGGCCACCGACAGCAGGTAGACGAGGGTTCCGTACGCGGCCGAGACGGAGGCGGCGGTGCCGGGCGCCATGCCCAGGCCGCCGTCGTGGACGGTGGCGACGAAGTAGAGGACGAGGATGGCCTGCATGCCGAGGAACGAGAAGCGCTCCCAGACCTCCAGACCCGAGAGGGTCGCGAGTCCCCTGGGGTGGCCGAGGAAGGCGCGGTCGTCGCCCGGCGGGGGTTGCCCGTCGGGTGGTTCGTCGTTCACTTCGGGGTCGGTCGTCGTTCCTGACAAAAGGGCCGCTCCTGGTCGAAAGGTCGATCCCGAACATACCGGCGAAGCCGGGAAGGCGCCCATGGTGATCGAAAGGCGACCGGATACGCTGACTTGAGTGATGGCAGCGACACATCGACAATCCGTGTGATCGTCAGCAGACAGGAGTACCTCTCGTGACCGTCGTCGGGCCGTTCGGGCTGAGCGTGCGGGACCAGGCTCTTGAGGCCGATGTCCAGACCGGGTTGGCGGCCGTCGAGGCGGGACTCCTCGATGCCACCAAGAGCGAGGTGCCCTTCATCACGGAGGCCGCGCAGCACCTCGTACGGGCGGGCGGCAAACGATTCCGGCCACTGTTGGTCATGCTCGCGTCACAATTCGGCGATCCGTACGCGCCCGGGGTCGTCCCGGCCGCCGTCGTCGTCGAGTTGACGCATCTCGCGACGCTCTACCACGACGACGTCATGGACGAGGCCGAGGTACGCCGCGGGGTGGAGAGCGCCAACGCCCGGTGGGACAACTCGGTCGCCGTCCTCACGGGTGATTTTCTCTTCGCCCGCGCCTCGCACATCCTGGCGGACCTGGGCCCCGAGGCCGTCCGTATCCAGGCGCAGGCGTTCGAACGACTGGTGACGGGCCAGATCCTGGAGACCGCGGGCCCGCGCGGCGGCATCGACCCCGTCAGCCACTACCTCGACGTCATCGGCGGCAAGACCGGCTCGCTGATCGCGGTCGCGGGGCGCTTCGGCGCGATGATGTCCGGCGCCGACGAGACGGCCGTCGACATCCTCACCCAGTACGGGGAGCGGCTCGGCATCGCCTTCCAGCTCGCCGACGACGTCCTCGACATCGCCAGCGACTCCCACGAGTCCGGCAAGACGCCCGGCACGGACCTGCGCGAGGGCATCCCCACGCTGCCGGTGCTGCTCCTGCGCGCCCAGGCGCAGCAGCACGGCAGGCCGGAGGACCTGGCCCTGGTCGAGCTGCTGGACGGCGACCTCGCGGACGACGGGCGGCTCACCGAGGCCCTGCGGCTGCTGCGCGCGCATCCGGCGCTGGAGCAGGCGCGACGGGACACGGTGCGGTACGCGGAGGAGGCGCGCGCGGCGCTGGCGCCGCTGCCGGAGTGCTACGCGAAGTCGGCGCTGATGGAGCTGTGCGACGCGGTGGTCCACCGCGCGGGCTGAGGGGCGTACGGGCTCAGGGCTGTACGCGCTCAGGGCGGGTCGTTTTCCGTGGTTCCGGGGCCCGCCCCCGCCCCCGCCGCCGTCCGCCCCCGCCCCCGTCCTCACTCGCCCGGCGCAGGCGTCCCTCGTTTGCCGGGCCGTCCCCTACGGGATGCCGGAGCCATCTCATCCGTATGTCATCCCAGAGCAGTACGGGAAGTTGCGCCCGGGGTCTGACGCTTCCGCACCCCCGATTTGGTCAGATGGACAACACCACTCCTGACCAATTCGGGTGAGAATGGCGGCGAGGAGTGGACAAGAGCAACGGACGGAAGGCCGCCGACCACGGAGGTAGGGCACACATGGCACCGAACGACAGCGCACCGGCGACCGAGGAAGACAGGGAGCCCGGTGCCGTCCGCCGCAAGGCGGCACGTTACGCGCTTCCCGTCGCGGTGGCGGGGGTGGCCGCGGCGACCATCGGACTCGTCCCGGCGCTCGCCGCGACCGGTGACCCCGAACTGCCGAAGATCAGCGCGCAGCAGCTCATCGAGAAGATCGCCGCGTCGGACACCGAGCAGCTCTCCGGCACGGTGAAGATCAGCACGAGCCTGGGGATCCCGGCGCTGGACAACCTCGGCGACCTGGCGGGCTCCTTCGCCCCGAAGGGCGAGAGCCCGGGCCAGGGCGGCGAATCCGCGGACCCCGCCACGAAGCTGACGGAGCTGGCCTCCGGCACGCACACCCTGCGGGTGGCGACGGACGGCGCCGACAAGCAGCGACTGTCGGTCCTCGACGACACCTCCGAGTACAGCCTGATCCACAACGGCGACGAGGTGTGGGCGTACGACAGCGGTTCCAACGCGGCCTACCACGCGACCGCGCCGGAGGGCGGCAAGGGCGCCAAGGGCGGCAAGGGGTCCGACGGCTCCGGGGACAAGGACCGGACCGCCCCGGAGGGCGTTCCCACCACCCCCAAGGACTTCGCCGAGCAGGCGCTGAAGGTCGCGGGCGACACGACCTCGGTGACCGTCGACGGGACGTCGAAGGTGGCCGGGCGGGACGCGTACCGGCTGCTGATCAAGCCCAAGCAGAGCGGTTCCACCGTCGGCTCCATCACGGTCGCGGTGGACGCGAAGACGGGTACGCCGCTCAAGTTCACGCTGGCGCCGAGCAGCGGCGGCAAGGCCGTGGTCGACGTGGGCTTCACGAAGGTCGACTTCGCCAAGCCCGCCGCCGGCACCTTCGACTTCACGCCCCCCAAGGGCGCGAAGGTGACGGAGGAGAGCGACGCCGGTAAGGCGGCGAAGGAGCACGGGGCGGACAACTCGGCCAAGGAGCTGCCCCTGGGGCCGGGCAGCCTCGGTGCGCTGGGCGCGCTCGGCGGCTCGGACGGCGACGTGAAGGTCATCGGCAAGGGCTGGAGCACGGTGTACGCCCTGTCGTCACCGGACGGTGGCGCGGGCGCGAAGGCCGACTCCAAGGCCGGCGCGGCGAAGCCGGAGGACGTCCCGGCCGAGGCGCAGCAGTTCATGGACGCGCTCGGCGACAAGGTCACCGGGAAGTTCGGCTCGGGGACGGTCTTCCAGACCCGTATCGTCAACGCGCTGATGACCGACGACGGCAAGGTCTACGTCGGCGCGGTCACCAAGGACGCGCTGATCAAGGCGGCCGACCAGGCCAAGTGACGCCGTGACGGACCGCCCCGCCGTGTGCACCACGCGGCGGGGCGGAACGCTGACCGGGGCCGGTCCGTTCTCGGGAGGGCACCACGGAGCGGGCCCATGGACGGGGCCACGGACGGGCCCACGGGCTGGGGGAGAAGGGGGGAGCGGGGTGACAGCGGTACCGGTACCGGCGACGGTCATCGAGACGCGCGGCCTGACCAAGCGTTACCGCGGCGGCCAGCTCGCCGTCGACCATCTCGACCTGACGGTGCCCGCGGGCACCGTCTTCGGTTTCCTCGGGCCCAACGGCTCGGGCAAGACCACCACCATCCGGATGCTGATGGGCCTGATCGAGCCCACCGCGGGATCGGCCACGCTCCTCGGCCACCGCATGCCGCGCGCCTCGCGCACCGTGCTGCCCCGGGTGGGGGCGCTGATCGAGGGGCCCGCGCTGTACGGGCACCTGAGCGGCCGGGACAATCTCGTACGGTACGACTCCGCCGACCCGACGGCCGATCCCCGCACCCGCGCCGCCCGGGTCACCGGGGCGCTGGAGCGGGTCGGGTTGACGGCGGCGGCGGGCAAGAAGGCGAAGGCGTACTCCCTCGGGATGAAGCAGCGGCTCGGGCTGGCCTCCGCACTGCTCCGCCCGCGCGCCCTGCTGGTGCTGGACGAGCCGACGAACGGGCTCGACCCGCAGGGCATGCGGGAGATCAGGACGCTGGTGCGGGAGCTGGCCGCGGACGGCACGACGGTCTTCCTCTCCTCGCACCTCCTCGACGAGATCGAGCAGGTCTGCACCCATGTCGCCGTGATGAACCAGGGGAAGCTGATCACCCAGGGGACGGTCGCCGAGCTGGCGGCCGGAACCCGGGGCGCACTCGCCGTCACCACCCCCGACCCGGGCGAGGCGGCCCGGGTGCTGAAGGAGTGCGGGGTCACGGACGTGGTGGTGGCGGGAGACCGGGTCACCGGCGAGCTTCCGGCGGGCGAGGGGGAGCCGGTCGACCCGGCCGAGCTCAACGCCGCGCTGGTCCGGGCGGGGGTGCGGGTACGGGCCTTCGGCCAGGAGCGCGCCTCGCTGGAGGACGCCTTTGTCGCGCTGACGGGGGAGGGCTTCGATGTCGCGGGCTGACGCGGGGACACAGGCCGAGGCGGGGACGCGGGCCGACTCAGGGACGCGGGCTGAAAGGGAGCCGCGGGCTGACACGGGGCCGCGGGTGCTGTGGACGTTCGGGCTGCTCCGCTCCGAGCTGTCGGTCACCTTCCGGCGCTGGCGGACCCTCGCCCTGCTGGGCGTGCTCGCCGCCGTCCCCGTCCTCATCGGCATCGCGGTGAAGATCGAGACGGGCGACGGAGGGGGCGGCGGCCGGGGCGGCGGGCCCGCCTTCATCGGGCAGGTCACCAACAACGGGCTGTTCCTGGTCTTCGCCGCGCTCGCCGCGACGCTGCCGGTCTTCCTCCCGATGGCCGTCGGCGTCATAGCGGGCGACGCGATCGCGGGCGAGGCCAACGGCGGGACGCTGCGCTACCTGCTGGTCGCCCCGGCGGGACGTACCCGGCTGCTGCTGGTCAAGTACGCCGCCACCCTGGCGTTCTGCCTGGTCGCGACGGCGGTCGTGGCCGCGTCCGCGCTCGCCGTCGGGGCGCTGCTCTTCCCGCTCGGTGACGTCACCACGATCTCCGGCGTCCGGATCTCCTTCGGCGAGGGGATCGCGCGGGCCGGGCTGATCGCCCTGGTCGTGGCCGCCTCGCTGATCGGGGTCGCGGCGCTCGGGCTCTTCATATCGACCCTGACCAACAGCGGCATCGCGGCGATGGCGGCGACGGTCGGGCTGCTGATCACGGTGCAGATCCTGGACGCGATCCCGCAGCTCCACGCCGTACAGCCGTATCTCTTCTCGCACCACTGGCTGTCCTTCGCGGACCTGCTCCGCCAGCCCGTCCTCTGGGACGGCATCGCCGAGAACCTGGGGCTCCAGGTGCTGTACGCGGCGGTGTTCGGCTCGGCGGCCTGGGCGCGCCTGACCACGCGGGACATCACGACCTGACGGGCGCCCGCCCCGCACTGCGAAGCCCCTCCCGTACTCCCCTCCCGTACGCACGGCGGCGTACGGGAGAGGCGAGGCGCACGTACAGGACGAGACGCGGGACGGGGGCTACGCGGCGCCCGAGAGCGTCCAGACCGCGTACGCGACGGCGTCGCTGTTGCGGTCGAGCGCGGTGTCGTTGATGTTCGACAGGCTGTCGCACGAGCGGTGGTAGCAGGTGTCGAAGGCGCGTCCCGAGGTGCCGCCCCACTTCTGCGCCTGCGCGGCCGTCTTGATGTAGTCGGCGCCGCTGAAGAGCCCGCCGACCGGGATGCCCACGTTCTTGAACGGGGCGTGGTCGGAGCGGCCGTCGCCCTCGGTCTCGATCTCCGTGGAGATGCCGATGCCCGCGTAGTAGTTCTTGAAGGTCTGCTCGATCGTCGGGTCGTCGTCGTAGACGAAGTAGCCCGGGTTCGGGCTGCCGATCATGTCGAAGTTCAGATAGCCGCTGATCTTCGCGCGCTCGGCGGTCGGCAGGTTGTTCACGTAGTACCGGGAGCCGACGAGCCCCAGCTCCTCCGCGCCCCACCAGGCGAACCGGAGGTGCTTCGTCGGCTTGAGCTGGGCGCGGGAGACGGCGAGCGCGGTCTCCAGGATGGCGGCCGAGCCGGAGCCGTTGTCGTTCATGCCGGCGCCCGCGGTGACGGAGTCGAGGTGCGAGCCGGCCATGACGATCTGGTTCGCGTTGCCGCCCGGCCAGTCGGCGATCAGGTTGTAGCCGGTGGCGCCGCTGGACGTGAACTGCTGTACGGAGGTGGTGAACCCGGCCGCGTCCAGCTTGCCCTTCACGTAGTTGAGCGAGGCGAGATAGCCGGCGCGGCCGTGGGCGCGGTTGCCGCCGTTGGCGGCGGCGATCGACGAGAGCTGGGTGAGGTGCGCCTTGACGTTGGCGAGCGGGATGTCGGGCGCGGCGAGCACGGCGGCCGAGGCGGACGCCGGGGCCGGGGCGGTCGCCGACTGGGCGGGGGCGGCGGCGCCGAGCAGCCCGACGAGGGCCAGCCCGGTGGCCGCGGCCGTCGCGGCGGCGGTCGTTCTGCGGCCGGGTATTCGGCCGGGCGCCGAGCCGGGCGCCGAGCCGGGCGCCGACGCGGGCGCCGAGCCGGATATCGGACCGGGCGTGGGGCCGGTCGTGCGGCGCATTCCAGGAACGGAGAGCTTCATGTGGGGGCTCCGGATTCCGAACGGGGACGGGACGGAACGTGCGAGACGCCCCACGACGGCAGCGGCGTGAGGCGTTGAAGCTTGCTGGAGCGTGCGAAAGCTGGTGGTGCGTGTGAAAGCTGATGGTGCGCTGTGCGTGGTGAATGGTGGGGGAGAGCGTGACACTGCGTCAAGAGCGGGAACCGGTCAGACATGTTCGCTGAGCGGACACGCCCGCGGGCCTCACCCCTGGATACCGCGCAGGAGGTTACGGATCAGGGCGTCCGCGAAGGCGGTGTCAAGCGCCTCGTCCGGCAGCAGAAGGCGGTGGTAGCAGGCGCCCCAGAGCTGGTCCACCACCACCTGGGGGTCCACATCGGCGCGGATCTGGCCGAGGCGCCGCGCCCGGGTGAGCCGTTCGACCGCGAGGAGGCGGCGCGGATGGGTGTAGTGCGTCGTGAGGGCGGCGGCCAGGGCCGGATCGGTCTGCGCCGCGCCGACGAGCTGGGCGATCACCTGTCCGGCGGGCGGTTCGGTGAGCAGGCCGACGAAGGCGTGGAGCTGGGCGGTGAGGTCACGCTCGATGTCGCCGGTGTCCGCGAACCTGAGGGTGTCCTCGACGGACGCGAAGTAGGCCTCGAAGGCCAGGGCGCCCGGCGAGGACCACCACTTGTACAGCGTCATCTTGCTCGCGCCGGCGCGGGCGGCCACCTTCTCGAAGGTGACCTCGGCCAGCCCCGCCTCGAACAGGATCGCGCCGGCCGCCTCCAGCACCGCCTGCCGTACCTGCGCGGCGGGCCGCCTGCCCCGGCCGCGCCGGACGGGCTCCGTCGGCTCCATCCGTCCCACTCCTCTCCTCGGCTTGCGGTAGGTGGACGGCCAGTCTACATTTTTAAATGGACGAACAGTCCATTAATGACGAGAGGCCGAACACCATGGATGCCACCACCGCACCCGCCCCGCGCGTCGCGATCGTCACCGGAGCCTCCGGGGGCATCGGCCGCGCCGTCGCCGAACGCCTGGCCGCCGACGGCCTCGCCGTGGTCGTGCATTACGGCCGCGACGCGTCCCGGGCGCAGGAGGTCGTGGACGCCGTCACGGCGGCCGGCGGGACCGCGACCGCGTTCGGCGGCGATGTCGCCGACGAACAGGAGATGGCCGCGCTCTTCGAGACGGCCGCGCAGCGGTACGGCGGGGTCGACGTGGTCGTGAACACGGCCGGCATCATGCTGCTGGCGCCGGTCGCGGAGTTGGACCTCGCCGACTTCGACCGGATGCACCGCACCAACGTGCGCGGAACGTTCGTCGTCTCCCAACTGGCCGCCCGGACCCTGCGCCCCGGCGGCGCGCTGGTCAACTTCTCCACGTCCGTCACCCGGCTCCAGTTGCCCACGTACGCCGCCTACGCCGCCACCAAGGGCGCCGTCGAGGCGATGACGCTGATCCTCGCCCGCGAACTGCGCGGCCGTGACGTGACGGTGAACGCCGTCGCCCCGGGCCCGACCGCCACACCGCTGTTCCTGGACGGCAAGCCGCAGCAGGTCGTCGACGCCATCGCGGCCCAGTCCCCGATGGAGCGCCTCGGCACCCCGGCCGACATCGCGGAAACCGTCGCCTTCCTGGCCGGGCCCGCCCGCTGGATCAACGGCCAGGTCCTCTACGCCAACGGCGGCGTCGCATGACGCTCAGGGGGCCGGCCCGCCCCTCGCCCAAGCAGTAGAGGACAGACTCTGTCCTCTACCCCTGCCATCGTGGCGTACGAGCCGTTCGGGAGGCATCGCTCCTGGTCGCGGCGTACTCACCACACCGAAGCAGGGAGCAGCCCATGTCCCGGAAACTGGGACGGACCGGCACCGAGGTCACCGCGCCATGACCGTCCTCGACGCCCGCGCCCTCAACCGCGCCACCCTCGCCCGCCAGCACCTGCTCACACGAGCCGACACCTCCGTGCCGGATGCGGTGGCCCACCTGTGCGGCCTCCAGGCGCAGGAGCCCCAGGAACCCTTCACCGGGCTGTGGTCCCGCCTGTCCGGCTTCACGCCCGAGCGGCTGGACGGCGCGCTGACCGGCCGTACGGTGGTACGCACCCACCTGATGCGCCGCACCGTCCACCTCGTCACCGCCGACGACGCGCTCGCCTGGCGAGCCCGCCACGACGCCATGCTGCGCCAGCGGGTCCTGGGCACCTACCGGAGCGAACTGGCCGGCATCGACCTGGACGAGGTCGCCGCCGCGGGCCGCGCGGTCCTGGCCGACGGGCAGCCCCGCACCATGAGCGAGCTCGTAGGGGCCGTCGAGGACCGCTGGCCCGGCCCGCCACGCCGTGTCCTGGGCGAACTGCTCGTCGCGGCCCTCATCCCGATGGCCCAACTCCCGCCGCGCGGCCTGTGGCAGCGGACCGCGGGCGTACGCAACCTGCCGATGGCCACCTGGCTGGAACGGGACATCGCCCCCCTGCCCGCCGACGGTGACGATCCCGTCGGGCAGCGCTTGCTGCACCGCTACCTCGCCGCGTACGGGCCCGCCGCCGGCGCGGACCTGCGCGCCTGGTCCGGCCTCGCCGGTCTTCCCGCCGCGATCAGAGCCGCACGGGCCCGGGGCGAACTGGTCGTCTTCCGCGACGAACGAGGCCGCGAACTGCTCGACCTGCCCGACGCACCCCGCCCCGACCCGGACACCCCGGCGCCCGTCCGGTTCCTCCCGGCCTTCGACAACGCGATCCTCGGCTACCAGGACCGCGGCCGCATCATCGACGCAGCCCACCTCGGTGTGTCCGTCGCGGGCCACCGCACGGTCCTGGTCGACGGCCGCGTCACCGCCACATGGACCGCACGCGACCACCGACTCCGGATCAGCCCCCTGCGCCCCCTCACCGCCCCGGAACAGGAAGCCGTCCACGCCGAGGCCCAGGACCTGGCCACCTTCCTGGACGACGGCATCGAGCAGATCCACCTCGACACCGGGAACTGAGAGCCGGTTCAGGCGGCGGGGAAGGCGCCTTGCCGGAGACCGGCGACGAAGGTTCCCCAGGTGCCCGGGGTGAGCGCGAGGGTGGGGCCGTGGGGGTTCTTGGAGTCCCGAACGGGGACGATGCCGTGCGACGCGACGAGGTTGGCGGCGACCTCGACGCACTGGCCGCCGTTGCCGCTGTAGGAGGACGTGAACCAACGCGGGGGTTCGGTCGTCACGGGGTGAAGGCTCCCCGCTGAACGCCCCCGACGAATGCCGCCCAAGTGCTCGGGGCGAGCGCGAGGGTGGGGCCTTGGGGGTTCTTGGAGTCTCGGACGGGGACTATGCCCTGTGAGGCGGCGAGGTTGGCGGCGACCTCGATGCACTGGCCGCCGTTCTCGCTGTAGGAGGACGTGAACCAACGGGGGGATTCGGTCGTCACTGAATGCCCTTTCGTCGTTTGGGCCTCGCTGCGTAGAGGGGCGGGGCCCTGTTTCAGGCGGTGGTGAAGGCTCCCTGCTGAACGCCCCCGAGGAATGCCGCCCAGGTGCCCGGGGTGAGTGCCAGGGCGGGGCCTTGGGGGTTCTTGGAGTCCCGGACGGGGACGGTGTCATGTGTGGTGGCGAGGTTGGTGGCCACCTCCACGCAGGCACCGCCGTTGTCGCTGTACGAGGACTTGAACCAACGCGGGGGTTCGGTCGTCACGGGGTGCCCTTTCGCAACTGTTCGATCATGGCTACGGATGCCGCCTGCGAGAGCGCTTCGGCCTGTAGTTGATGGTAGGCCGTCAGTATGGGCAGTACGGAAGTGCTTTCCCGTTCAAGATAACCCCGCTGGGCGGACTCGGCGTAGGACATGAGTGAGCGGTCCGGCATCGTCAGGATATAGAGCGGCAGGTTGAACGGACGGCGTGCTCCCATCACGAACGGGGCGATCTGGAGCACGGTATTGGGCAGCTCGGCGAACTCCACCAGGCGTGCCAACTGGGCGTCCATGGCCGCTGCATCGCCGATGGGCCGACGGATGCAACTCTCGTCCAGTACCACGAAGATCAGCGGCGAAGACGCACGGACGAGAGCCGCTTGGCGCTCCGCGACGATCGTCACCCGCTCGTGCGCCTGCTCGCGGGTGATCGCTCCCCGTTTGACGGCGCTGGTCGCGAGGACGGTTGCGTACTCCGGTGTCTGCAACAACCCGGGGATGATGCCGATTTCGAACAGCCTGATCTCCGCCGCCCGGCCCTCGTGCCCGACGTACTCGGGGAAGCCCTCCAACAAGCTGCCGTGTCGGATCTCGCGCCACTGGCGTTCGAACGTGTCGGCCGTGGTGCCGGTTCCGAAGGCAACGTCAGCGCGCCGCGAAAAGCGCAAGGTTGGCATCTTGCGACCCGTTTCTACGGCCGAAATATGCGTGCTGGAATATCCCGTCCGATCGGCAAGATCCTCCTGCTTCCATCCGTGAGCCTCCCGTGAACTGCGCACGCGTGCCCCGTAGGCGGCTTGCGGACTGCTGTCGGGATTTAACTCCTTGCGGTTCAAGGGGCATCACCAAGCTTTCGTCCGTGTCTGACACGTTGAACGGTTCTCGACTCTACGCCACGCTGACCGCCCTGAGTAGTGAGACCGCTACGGAGAGGAGCGGACCGTGTCCGGAGACGCCCCCACCCCCAACGAACCCATGTCACCCGTGGAGCGGCGCCGGTTGGGGATCTCGCCGGCCGTGCCGTACCCCCCGGTCGACCTCGCCCCCGTGCCCGGCTGCGAGCTCTGTGCCTGGTGGGCCAGTCGCCGGGAAAACGCGCATCGCGGGATCGGTACGACCACCGCGATGGACTGCGCTCGGCAGATCGCGGCGCATCCGCACCGCCGGGCGGGGGACGCGAAATGACAGCCGGGGCCGAACTCCGGTTGGGCATGGCGGTGTTCGACCGGAGGACGGACATGCCGGGTGTCATCCGCTCGTTCGCCGGGCCGGTGGTCTGTCTGGTCCGGCCTTCGGGCCTCACCTGGCAGGCCACGCTGATCTCGGTCCGTCCGGCGACGGCGCGGGAACGGGCTCAGCTCCGTGCCCTCGCGAAGCTGCACAGGAAGCAGCGGCCGGCCGCCCGGAGGCGGGCGTGAGTGCCGTACGTCTCTGCAACGTGACCGTGGTCGGCGAGGGACCGGTCAACGGTACGTGGGTACGCGTCGTCCTCGCCGTCCGGCAGGCGACGTCCCCGGACCGCGCCATGTCCTTTCTGCGCCGCCAGGCCCGGCGTATCGCCTCCGGCCTCGATCCCGACCCGCGTTCCGGGTGGATCCCCGTGGGCACGCTCGTCCGGGCGGAGAGCCGGGTTCCGGATGTGCCCGCCGAACTCCGTTCGTGGTGCCGCGACCCCGAGGCGCAGAGGGCCGCACGGAACCAGCTCGTCGCGGGCGGGGAGTTCGCTCTCAGCGCCGCCGACCACAGCGGGGTCTACCTCTTCAGGGTGCTGCCCGTACCGGCGTACGTACCGGCTCCGGGGTCGGGTCCGGGGCCGGGTCCGGAACCGTCTGACCTGCGGTGATCGTCCGTCAGGCTCCGTTGTCAGTGCCTCCCCATAGTGTGGGGACATCGCTTGGGGAACCCCGGAGAAGGAGTGGAAACGTGTCCGTCAACAAGATCCAGCACAAGGTCAATCACGTCGCGCTGGTCGTGGACTGCTCGGGTTCCATGCGTCCGCACCAGAGCCAACTCATCCGTGTCGTGGACGAGTTCGTGGCGGGCCTGAAGGCCGAGTCGGACAGCCTCGGTCATGAGACCCGGATCAGCCTCTACTCCTTCGACCACCAGGTGGAGAACCTGGTCTGGGACATGGACGTGAAGCATCTGCCGTCCATGCAGGGCCTGTACAAGGTCAACAACGGCGCCACGGCCCTCATCGAGGCCTCTCTGAAGTCCCTGGACGACCTGGGACACATCTGGGAGGAGTACGGCGAGCACAGCTTCCTCCAGATCGTGGTGACGGACGGGGAGGAGAACGCCTCCGGCGGCGACCGGCGGCACAACGGCGACATGACCATCCTCGGCCCCTGGCTCGACAGGATCGCGGCGAAGATGGGCGGGCTTCCTGGCCACTGGACGTCCGCGATCCTCGTCCCGAACTCCCTGGCGAAGCGCACCGCCCAGAACTACGGCTTCCCGGCCGGGAACATCGCCATCTGGGACGCGGATTCCCAGGCGGGTGTCGAGGAGGCGATCGGTACCGTGCGCGCGGCGGCCACCAGCTTCCTCCGTGGCCGCGAGCAGGGTGTGCGCGGTACGAAGAACCTGTTCGCGGTCGGCCAGGACATATCGGTCGACGATGTGCGGGCGAACCTCGAACCGGTCCCGGCCGACACGTACCGACTCCTGAAGGTCGACACGGAGATGGAGATCCGGGCCTTCGTCGATTCGCATCCGGGTGTGACGTACGAGCGCGGGTCGTGCTACTACCAGCTCGGCACCCGGGTTCAGGTTCAGCCCGACAAGGAAGTCATCGTGGTCGAGAAGGACACCGACCGCGCGTACACGGGCGACGCGGCGCGCAGCCTTCTGTTCGGCACGGGTATCCAGGGGACGGTCTCCGTGAAGGCGGGGCGTAATCCCAAGTTGGAGGTGTACGTGCAGAGTCGTTCGGTGAACAGGAAGCTCAAGGCGAAGACGCGGCTGCTGATCATGCTCTGACATGCGCCAGAAGGGCCGTGGCGCGGGTGGTCCGGTGCGGGCGCCGTGAGCCTCCGGGGGTCAGCGCTCGGGGTCCCCGGCCGCCGGTTCCGGGGTGAGCGGCGAGGTGAGCGGGGGCGAGGTGAGCGGGGGCGTGAGGGGCAGGGCGGCCGGGTCGGTGGCCGACGGGGCGGGGGAGCTCGCCTTCTCCCGGGCGAGCGCGGCCAGCCGTACCGCCTCCGCCCGTGTCCTGCGGGCCGTCCGCAGCGCGTCCCAGGTCAGGATCGTCAGCGCCAGCCACACCAGCGAGAAGCCCGCCCAGCGCTCGGCCGGCATCGCCTCGTGGAAGTAGAGGACGCCCAGCAGGAACTGGAAGACCGGCGCCAGGTACTGGAGCAGCCCCAGCGTCGACAGCGGTACGCGGATCGCCGCCGCGCCGAAGCAGATCAGCGGCACGGCGGTGACGAGCCCGGTCGAGGCCAGCAGCGCGACGTGCCCGGCGCCCTCCGAGCCGACGGTGGCCGAGCCGGTCGCGCTCAGCCACACCAGATAGCCGAGGGCGGGCAGGAACAGCACCGTGGTCTCGGCCGTCAGCGACTCCAGACCGCCGATGTTGATCTTCTTCTTGGCCAGGCCGTACGTCGCGAACGAGAAGGCCAGCGTCAGCGAGACCCACGGGGGCTGCCCGGTCCCCACGGCGAGCACCACCACCGCCGAGAAACCGATGAGGACCGCTGCCCACTGGGCGGGGCGCAGCCGCTCCTTGAGCAGCAGTACGCCCATGGCGATGGTCACCAGCGGGTTGATGAAGTACCCGAGGGACGCCTCGACCACATGGCCGGCGTTGACCGACCAGATGTAGACGCCCCAGTTGACGGTGATCGTGGCGGCGGCCACCGTGATGAGCGCCAACTTGCGGGGCTGCCGCAGCAGTTCCGGTATCCAGGCCCAGCGGCGCAACACCAGCAGCGCGACGGCCACGAAGGCCAGCGACCAGACCATCCGGTGGGCGAGGATCTCCATCGCCCCGGCCGGCTTGAGGAGCGGCCAGAACATCGGGACCAGTCCCCACATCCCGTAGGCGCCGATCCCGTACAGCAGCCCCGCCCGCTGTTCGTTCTCCGACTTCACTGGCCCTCCCCGCCCTGTGCCGCCCCGAGCTCGTCCTCGATGAAGGTAGCGGGACACGGGGTGCGGTGTCATGTCCGTATCGTCATACGGTCATGACGAGCGTGGGCCGGGTGCGAGGCCGGAGAGGGGGCGCGAGGCCGGAACGGGCGCCGCCCGGCGAGCCGTCAGCCCTTGAGCGCCTCGGCGATCGTGTCGGCGAGCGGCGTGGTGGGCCGGCCCGCCAGTCGCGCCAGATCGCCCGGCGTGGCGGCGAGGCGCCCGCGCTCGATCGCCCGGTCCACGTCGGCGAGGATGGCCGGCAGCGGCTCGGGCAGCCCGGCGCCGGCCAGGATCCCCCGCAGGGTCTCCTCCGACACGCTGTTGTACGCGATGGTCCTGCCGGTCTGGCGCGACAGCTCCGCCGCGTACTCGGCGAAGGACCACGCCGTGTCGCCGCTCAGCTCGTAAGCCTTGTTCAGGTGGCCTTCGCCGGTCAGTACGGCGGCGTCCGCGGCGGCGTAGTCCGCGCGGGTCGCCGAGGCGACCCGGCCCTCGCCCGCGGCGGCGAGAACGGCGTCGTTCTCCAGCACGGGCGCCAGGTTGTCGGTGTAGTTCTCGGTGTACCAGCCGTGGCGCAGGAAGGTGTACGGCAGCCCCGAGTCGAGGATGAGCTGCTCGGTCACCCGGTGCTCGGCGGCCAGGTCGAAGTCGGCGTCGGGGCCGCCGAGGGCACCGGTGTAGGCGAGCTGGGCCACGCCCGCCGCCTTCGCGGCGTCGATGGCGGCGCCGTGCTGGGCCGCGCGCTTGCCGACCTCGCTGCCGGAGATCAGCAGCACCCGGTCGCCGGCCCGGAAGGCGTTCTTCAGCGAGGCGGGGTCGTCGTAGTCGGCGACCCGCAGCTCGACCCCGCTCGCCACCAGGCCCGCGGCCTTCTCCTTGTTCCGTACGACGGCGGCGATCCCGTCGGCCGGGACGTCGGCGGCGAGCAGGGCCTCGATGACCAGACGGCCGAGGTGTCCGGTGGCTCCGGTGACGACGATGCTCATGGGGGTCTCTCCAGTTCGTGCGGTGTGCTGTGCCTGTCTTCGCGTTCCTGCACTCACCCTACGGATGGCACTAACTTAGGGAAAGTACCCACTTCAAAGTAAGGTACTGGCATGGACGTAAGCGTAAAGCTCGATGTGAACCAGCAGATGTGTCCCTCCCGGCTGATCCTTGAGCACGTCACCAGCCGCTGGGGCGTGCTCGTCCTCGCCGCGCTGCTGGAGCGCTCGTACCGCTTCAGCGAGCTGCGGCGCGAGATCGGCGGCGTCAGCGAGAAGATGCTTGCGCAGACCCTCCAGACCCTGGAACGCGACGGCTTCGTCCATCGTGACGCCAGGCCCGTCATCCCGCCACGCGTCGACTACACGCTGACCGCGCTGGGGCAGGAGGCCGCCGAGCAGGTGTGGGCGCTGGCGCGCTGGACGGAGCGGCGCGCGGAGGAGGTCCTCAAGGCCCGCGAGGTGTACGACGAGGCCCGGACCTCCTAGTCCGTACCAGTGATACGGATCAGGGGATCCGGGCCTCGTGAGGAGCGCCGGCGAGGGGCGTCGGTGAAGGGCGCCGGTGAGCGGCGTCGCGTCAGCCGACGACCGTCCAGGTGTCGCCACCGGCGAGCATCGTCGCCAGATCGCCCTTGCCGCGCTGCTCGACGGCCGCGTCGAGCTGCTCCGACATCAGCGTGTCGTACACCGGCCGCCGCACGCTGCGCAGCACACCGATCGGCGTGTGGTGCAGCGTGTCCGCGTCCGCGAGCCGCGAGAGCGCGAACGCGGTGGTCGGGCTCTCCGTGTGCGCGTCGTGGACGAGGATCCGCGACTCGTTCTCCGGGGTGACGGCCACGACCTGGAGGTCGCCGGTCGCCTGGTCCCGGATCACGCCCTTCGAACCGCCCGCGCCGAAGCGGATGGGCTGCCCGTGCTCCAGCCGGATCACGGCTTCCTCGGCCTTCTCCTTGTCCTTGAGGACCTCGAAGGCGCCGTCGTTGAAGATGTTGCAGTTCTGGTAGATCTCCACCAGCGCCGTGCCGGGGTGGTCCGCGGCCTGTCTCAGCACCTCCGTGAGGTGCTTGCGGTCCGAGTCGACCGTACGGGCCACGAACGACGCCTCCGCGCCGATCGCCAGCGACACCGGGTTGAAGGGCGCGTCGAGCGATCCCATCGGTGTCGACTTGGTGATCTTCCCGACCTCGGAGGTGGGGGAGTACTGGCCCTTGGTCAGTCCGTAGATCCGGTTGTTGAACAGCAGGATCTTCAGATTGACGTTCCGGCGCAGCGCGTGGATGAGGTGGTTGCCGCCGATGGAGAGCGCGTCACCGTCGCCCGTGACCACCCAGACCGAGAGATCGCGGCGCGAGGTCGCGAGCCCGGTGGCGATGGCGGGGGCGCGGCCGTGGATGGAGTGCATCCCGTACGTGTTCATGTAGTAGGGGAAGCGGGAGGAGCAGCCGATGCCGGAGACGAAGACGATGTTCTCCTTGGCCAGGCCCAGCTCGGGCATGAAGCCCTGGACCGCGGCCAGCACCGCGTAGTCACCGCAGCCGGGGCACCAGCGCACTTCCTGGTCCGACTTGAAGTCCTTCATGGACTGCTTGGCCGTGGCCTTGGGGACCAGGGTCAGCAGTTCGCCCGCGAGGGGCGCCGGACCAGGCGTACCCGTTGTTGTACCCGGCAGGCGCGGGGCGCCGCCCGATGCCACGTCGGACGTCGTCGTCTCAGACATCAATGGCCTCCTTGAGGGCCGTGGCGAGCTGTTCCGCCTTGAACGGCATGCCGTTGACCTGGTTGTACGAGTGGGCGTCGACCAGGTACTTCGCCCTCAGCAGCGTCGCGAGCTGACCGAGGTTCATCTCCGGGACCACGACCTTGTCGTACCGCGCGAGAACGTCTCCCAGGTTGCGCGGGAACGGGTTGAGATGGCGCAGATGGGCCTGGGCGATCGGCTCGCCCGCCTTGCGCAGCCGGCGGACCGCCGCCGTGATCGGACCGTACGTGGACCCCCACCCGAGGACGAGCGTGCGCGCCCCGTCCGGGTCGTCCACCTCCAGGTCGGGGACCTGGATGCCGTCGATCTTGGCCTGACGGGTGCGGACCATGAAGTCGTGGTTGGCCGGGTCGTACGAGATGTTGCCCGTGCCGTCCTGCTTCTCGATACCGCCGATCCGGTGTTCGAGACCGGGTGTGCCGGGCACCGCCCAGGGGCGGGCCAGGGTGTGCGGGTCGCGCTTGTACGGCCAGAACACCTCGGTGCCGTCGGCCAGCTCGTGGTTGGGGCCGGTCGCGAACTGAACCCGCAGGTCCGGAAGTTCGTCCTGCTCCGGGATGCGCCAGGGCTCGGAGCCGTTGGCGAGGTAACCGTCGGAGAGCAGGAACACCGGCGTGCGGTAGACCAGCGCGATCCGCGCGGCCTCCAGCGCCGCGTCGAAGCAGTCCGCCGGGGTGCGCGGCGCGACCACCGGGACGGGGGCCTCGCCGTTGCGCCCGTACATCGCCTGGAGCAGGTCGGCCTGCTCCGTCTTGGTGGGCAGCCCGGTGGAGGGGCCGCCCCGCTGGATGGCGACGACCAGCAGCGGCAGCTCCAGGGAGACCGCGAGCCCGATCGTCTCCGACTTGAGCGCCACGCCGGGGCCCGAGGTGGTCGTCACGGCGAGCGAGCCGCCGAAGGCCGCGCCGAGCGCCGCACCGATGGCCGCGATCTCGTCCTCGGCCTGGAACGTCCGTACACCGAAGTTCTTGTGCTTGGACAGCTCGTGCAGGATGTCGGAGGCCGGGGTGATCGGGTACGAGCCGAGGTAGAGCGGCAGCTCCGCCTGGTGACCGGCGGCGACCAGACCGTACGACAGGGCGAGGTTCCCCGAGATGTTGCGGTACGTGCCGGCCGGGAACGCGGCGCCCGCCGGGGCGACCTCGTAACTGACCGCGAAGTCCTCGGTCGTCTCGCCGAAGTTCCAGCCCGCGCGGAACGCGGCCACGTTCGCCTCGGCGATCTGCGGCTTCTTCGCGAACTTGGCCCGCAGGAAGCGCTCCGTACCCTCGGTCGGCCGGTGGTACATCCACGACAGAAGACCGAGCGCGAACATGTTCTTCGAACGCTCCGCCTCCTTGCGGGAGAGCCCGAACTCCTTCAGCGCCTCGATCGTCAGCGTCGTCAGCGGCACCGGGTGGACCTGGTAGCCGTCGAGCGAGCCGTCCTCCAGCGGAGAGACCGCGTAACCGACCTTGGCCATGGGGCGCTTGGTGAACTCGTCGGTGTTCACGATGATGTCCGCGCCGCGTGGCACGTCGCCGATGTTGGCCTTCAGCGCCGCCGGGTTCATCGCGACCAGCACGTTGGGCGCGTCACCCGGGGTGAGGATGTCGTGGTCGGCGAAGTGGAGCTGGAACGAGGAGACGCCCGGCAGGGTCCCGGCGGGGGCCCGGATCTCGGCGGGGAAGTTCGGCAGGGTCGACAGGTCGTTCCCGAACGACGCGGTCTCGGAGGTGAACCGGTCACCCGTGAGCTGCATCCCGTCACCGGAGTCACCCGCGAAACGGATGATCACCCGTTCCAGCCGGCGGACCTCCTTCTCACCGGCCCTGCCGTCGTTCCCCTCGGTCTCTCCGTCGTTCCCGGCGGTCGTCGCGCCTGTCGGGCCGCTGCCCGACAGGCGCGCATCGCCGGAATCGCTCGGATCGCTCGCGTCGTTGGCCTCATCGGCCTGCTCGGCTGGGCTACTGACCTGGCTGGTCACTGAACTGGACCTCCCTACGAGGCGGCGGCTCGGGACTGACCGGCCGCCCGGCAGTCCGGATACCACCCTACGTGGGTAAGGGTCGCCTTCCTTGGGACAGCCATATGGCGGACGCTCTTTTGAGACGCCGTGTCGTACCAATTTGTCGGTTTTATTACGGTCTATCCGCTCCTTGGTCTCCCCGGCGCCGAGCGCTCCGCTCTCAGCCTTTGGGTGTAGGGCTTGCGACCTACGGCGCGGGGACGCGGACGGCGTTACCGGCCCCGGAGCGGACCGATCAGTTCCGCGGAACCGGTCAGTTCCGCAGATACGTCAGCACGGCCAGCACCCGGCGGTGATCCCCGTCACTCGGCGAAAGACCGAGCTTCAGGAAGATGTTGCTCACATGCTTCTCGACCGCCCCGTCACTCACGACGAGCTGCTTGGCGACCGCCGAGTTCGTCCGTCCCTCGGCCATCAGCCCGAGCACCTCGCGCTCACGCGGCGTCAGCCCGGCCAGCACATCCTGCTTCCGGCTCCGGCCCAGGAGCTGCGCCACCACCTCGGGATCCAGCGCCGTACCGCCCCTGGCCACCCGGACCACGGCGTCCACGAACTCCCGGACCTCGGCCACCCGGTCCTTGAGCAGATAGCCGACGCCCGAGCTGCTGCCCGCCAGCAGCTCGGTGGCGTACTGCTCCTCGACGTACTGCGACAGCACCAGCACGCCTATCCCCGGATGGTCCCGGCGCAGCCGCACGGCCGCCCGTACCCCCTCGTCGGTGTGGGTCGGCGGCATCCGTACGTCCGCCACCACCACGTCCGGCAAGGTGTTCCGGTCCGCCAGCTCCCCGACGGTCTTGATCAGGGCCTCCCCGTCACCGACACCCGCGACCACGTCGTGCCCACGGTCGGTCAGCAACCGGGTCAGGCCCTCCCTGAGCAGCACTGAGTCCTCGGCGATGACCACCCGTACCCTGTCCTCCACGACCTTCATCCCCCATGTCGAAGTGTGTCCGCCCCCTGCGTCCTCCAGCATCCCAGTATTCGGATGGCGCCGTGGCAACCAGCACCTAATTCCGCCCGGCCGGGGCACGGCACGCGTCCCCGGCCGGCCCACGGCACGCGGAAGCCCCCGGAGGCCGGAGCCCCGGGGGCGGAGCGCGCTCGCGCCGCTCGTCGTGTTTCTGTTCCTGCGTTCGTACGCGGTCGGGTCGGTCGTCGTGTCCGGTCAGCCGCGCCAGGGCAGTTCCGCCGTGACCGTCGTCGGGCCGCCGGCCGGGGAGTCGACGACCAGGACGCCGTCCACCGCGTCCAGCCGCTCCGTCAGCCCGGCGAGCCCGCTGCCCGCCGCCGCGTCCGCCCCGCCCACGCCGTCGTCCGTGACCTGGAGCATCAGCCGGCCCTCCGTCTGCCAGACGTCCACGGTGGCCCGCCGGGCCCGGGAGTGCTTGCTGACGTTCTGGAGCAGCTCGGAGACGGTGAAGTACGCGATGCCCTCGATCGCCGCGGCGGGCCTGGCCGGCAGGTCGACGTCGACCGTCACCGGAACCGTGCAGCGGGACGCGATCGCGGAGAGCGCCGCGTCGAGCCCCCGGTCGGTGAGCACGGCCGGGTGGATGCCGCGCGCCAGGTCCCGCAGCTCCTGGAGAGCCGTCTTCACCTCACCGTGCGCCTCGTCCACCATGACGGCGGCGGCCTGCGGGTCCTCCGCCAGCTTCTCCTTCGCCAGCCCCAGATCCATCGCCAGGGCGACGAGACGGGCCTGCGCTCCGTCGTGCAGGTCGCGTTCGATACGGCGCAGGTCGGCGGCGGCCGTGTCCACGACCACCCCGCGGTCGGACTCCAGCTCGGAGACCCGGCTGGCCAGCAGCGACGGGCCGAGCAGGCCGAGCACCATCAGCCGGTCCATGCCCGTCAGCCCGCGGATCAGCCAGGGGGAGACCAGCACCAGCAGGAACCCGAGCACGCTGGTGACGGCTATCTCGAAGGGGGTGTCGACATAGAAGCCGTTGCCGTCGGTGTTGATCCCCATGCCGGGCTGGCCCCAGTGGGCCGGGTACACCCACTGGTACAGCGGATAGAGGAACAGCGACCAGCTCACGCACCAGAACGTCACGGAGACCACGAACGCGAACGTCGCCCACGGCAGGTGCAGCACCGCGTACAGCAGATGGCGCCAGGACACCCCGCTCTTCAGGATCGCGCCCACCCAGGACAGCAGCCCGCTCTTCTTGCCCCTGACCGGCGCGGGCTCCGCCACGTCGAGGCCCAGCAGCGCCCGCGCGCGGGCCCGCTCCAGCATGCCGAAGGCACGGCAGCCGGCCAGCGAGGCGGCCAGCACGGGGATACCGAGGAAGGTGACGAGCAGCCCGGTACCGACGGCGGTCATGGCCACCGCGTAGGCGAACAGCGCCACGCTGATCGGCAGGCTCAGCAGCAGATAACCGAACTCACGCCACATGCGGCCCTCGACGGGGGCGCGCAGGGGCAGGGGGAGAACGTGGGGGCGTGACCGCGATCCGTAGTCGATGGCCATCTGTGGTGTCCGTTCTGCGAGTCTGCGGACGAGGGGCGAGGGGCGAGGCGAGAGGGGGAGCGCGAGGGGAGCGCAAAGGAGGGGCGAGGAGTACGAGGGGGTCTTGCTGTACGTCCATGCTCCCGGCGCGCCGGGCACCGCACCATGAGGCCGGTATCCCTCTTCACCCTGGGGTTTTCCCCACCCCCGGGAGGGTGGAGTGCCCGACGGTGCGCGTGATGCGCGTGTGGGGCCCACGGACGGTCCGTGAGCCCCACAAGGGAGGGAGAGGGGAGAGGTCGAGCGGCGGGGGGACGGGGGGTCAGGCCTTGCCTCGCTCGCGCCAGGGCAGTTCGGCGGTGACGACCGTGGGGCCGCCCTCCGGGGAGTCGAGTACGAAGAGCCCGTCGACCGCGCCGAGCCGCTCGGCCAGCCCGGACATCCCCGTACCGCCGTCCAGCCGCGCGCCGCCGCGCCCGTCGTCCCGTACCTGGATCAGCAGCCGGTCGTCAGCGCGCCACACGTCGACGGCCGCCGACCGCGCCGCGCTGTGCTTGCTGATGTTCTGGAGCAGTTCGGAGACGGTGAAGTACGCGATGCCCTCGATCGCCTCGGCGGGCCGCTCACCCAGATCGACGGTCACCTTCACCGGGACCGTGCAGCGGGACGCGATGGACGACAGCGCCGCGTCGAGCCCCCGGTCGGTCAGGACGGCCGGATGGATGCCGCGCGCGAGGTCCCGCAGCTCCTGGAGGGCGAGCTTCACCTCGCCGTGCGCCTCGTCCACCATGTCGGCCGCCGCCTTCGGGTCCTCCAGCAGCTTCTCCTTGGCGAGCCCGAGCCCCATCGCGAGCGCGACGAGGCGGGCCTGCGCTCCGTCGTGCAGGTCGCGTTCGATACGGCGCAGGTCGGCGGCGGCCGTGTCCACGACCACCCCGCGGTCCGACTCCAGCTCCGCGATCCGCCGCTCCAGCTCGTCGGAGGGCGAGAGCAGGCCGCGCACCATGGCCCGGTCGGCGTTGGCGAGCCCGCGCGCGATGTGCGGCAGCACCGGCCAGAGCACGAAGAACCCCACCAGCGTGACGGAGAACGTCACCACCCCCCAGGGCAGCCGGACGAACCCGTACAGCACCGTCCGCCACGCCACCGGATCCTTCAACCCGGCCCACACCCACCCGAAGAAGCCCTCGGAGCCGCCGCGCTTTTTGGCCTGTCCCTTACGGCTGCGCCCGCGGCCTCCGGAGCCGTGCAGGGGGCTCGGCTCGTCGATCCGTACGCCCAGCAGCGCGCGCGCCCGCGCGCGCTCCGCCCGGCCGAGCAGCCGCGCGCCCGTCAGCCCGGCGACCAGCCACGGCAGCCCGATGACGGTCACCGACAGGCCCACGCCGGTGAACACCGTGAACGTCGCGTAGACGAAACCGGCCACGGCCACCGGCAGATTGCTCAGGAGATAGGCGATCTCCTTCCAGGTGTGCCGGTCGTACGCGAAACGCGCCGGGGGCGGCCGGTCGTCATCGGGGAGGACGCTGTGGGCGGTCAGGCTCGCGGTCATAAGCACCAAGGCTGCCCGGCCCGGAAGCCGGGCGCCATGGGGTGGCTGGGTCAGTTGACGGTGGGGATAACCCCACTAAGAGAGACGGGCTGCTTACTGATTCTTTAGCAGGGCCTAGACTCCCGTGCGTACAGATCGTCGAAGAAGTCGATGAAGTCGCTATGAGGTCAGGGAGCGAGGGGCGGACGTGTCGCAACCGACCGTTCTCGCGTCGGACTACTTCCAGAGCTATTCGGTCGTCGGGCTGCTCGCGGTCGTCGGTGTGCTGTTCGTCGCCGTCGCCTTCGGAGCGGGCCGGCTGCTGCGGCCGGTGGTGCCGACGCCGGAGAAACTGCTCACGTACGAATGCGGGGTGGACCCGGTGGGCGAGGGGTGGGCCCACACACAGGTCCGCTACTACGTCTACGCGTTCCTCTACGTGATCTTCGCGGTCGACTCGATCTTCCTGTTCCCGTGGGCGACCGTGTTCGCCGCGCCCGGGTACGGGGCCACGACGCTGGTCGAGATGTTCATCTTCCTCGGCTTCCTGGCCGTGGGACTGCTCTACGCATGGAAGAAGGGCGTCCTGGAATGGACGTGACCCCCGCCGCCGACAAGGCCGCAGGCCCCGCCGCGGCCTCCGGATCCGCCGCGGCCGACGGCGCCACGCCGGTCTCCGTGCCCGTACCGCTGCCGGAGCCGAAACGCCTCGGGGTGCTCTCCCGGCTGGCGCCCGAGCCGATGAAGGTCGTCCTCAACTGGGGCCGCCGCTACAGCCTCTGGGTCTTCAACTTCGGACTCGCCTGCTGCGCGATCGAGTTCATCGCCGCCTCCATGGCCCGGCACGACTTCATCCGGCTCGGCGTGATCCCCTTCGCGCCGGGGCCGCGCCAGGCGGACCTGATGGTCGTCTCCGGCACGGTCACGGACAAGATGGCCCCGGCCGTCAAGCGGTTGTACGAGCAGATGCCCGAGCCCAAGTACGTGATCTCCTTCGGCGCCTGCTCCAACTGCGGCGGCCCGTACTGGGACTCCTACTCGGTGACGAAGGGCGTCGACCAGATCATCCCGGTCGACGTCTACGTACCGGGCTGCCCGCCGCGCCCCGAGGCGCTGCTCCAGGGCATCCTGAAGCTCCAGGAGAAGATCGCCCGCGAATCGCTCAAGGAGCGGTACGCGACGGGCGGCAGGCCCTCCACCGCCGCACTGCGCAGCGGCCTGGTCCCGGCCCCGCCGACCCCGGGCACGGGTTCGGGCACGGGTACGGACTCCGGTTCGGGCACGGGTTCGGGTACGACGGGTGCGACAGGGGAGTCGGCGTCGTGAGCGCTTCCGACCAGGCCGCCGCGGCCGGTTACGACCGGCTGCCCGACGCTGCCGCCGAGATCTTCGGCGAGGGTGCCACGGCCGAGCTGGCGTACGACCTGCTCACGGTCGACGTGCCCGCCGCGTCCTGGATCAGCGCCCTCGAAACCGCCCGGTCCACCCTGGGCTGCACCTACTTCGACTGGCTGAGCGCCGTCGACGAACAGGGCACCGGCTTCCGGGTCTGCGCCCATGTCGCCGCCGTCGCACCGGGTACGGTCCGCCGCCTGCTCGTCCGGACGACCGTCCCGCACGACGCGGCCGTCCTGCCCACCGCCATCGGCGTCTACGCGGGCGCGGGCTGGCACGAACGGGAGACGCACGAGATGTTCGGCGTCGCCTTCACCGACCACCCGAACCTCGTCCCGCTCCTGCTCCCCGAGACCTTCGAGGGACACCCGCTGCGCAAGGACTTCGTCCTCGCGGCCCGCGTCGCGAAGGCGTGGCCGGGCGCCAAGGAGCCGGGCGAGTCCGAGCACGGCGGCCCCAAGCGCCGCCAGATGCTCCCGCCGGGCGTCCCCGACCCGAACGAATGGGGCCCCCTCAAGGGCCAGCTCCCCCCGGCCCCGGCCCGCCCCGCGCGCGGCGCCCGTGCAGCCGGGGCCGCCTCCGGTGACCGCCCGGCGCGCCGGCCGCGCGCCGCGGCGGACGAAGCCGCCGGTACGACGCCGGGCGCGGCCCCGCCCCCGGCGGCCCCGGCCCGCCGGGCGCGCAGCGTCTCCGAGGGCTCGACCTCCCAGCGCCCCGAACGGCCCGCCCCGGACGCGCCCTGGCGCCGCCCGAGCCCGGCCACGGACGGCACGGAACCCGAGCAGGCAACCAAACCCGAGCCGACGGCCCAACCGGAGCAGGCGGCAAAGCCCGAGCCCGAGCCGACGGCCCAACCGGAGCAGGCAGCGAAGCCCGAGCCCGAGCCGACGGCCAAACCGGAGCCCGAGCCCGACGCCACGCCCAAACCCGAGCCCCGCCCCGAGAACGACCGACCGGAACCGGAAGGAGACGCGTGAACGACGTACTCGACGTCGCCCTCCGGCTGGTCATCGTCTTCGCCGTGTTCATGGTCGTCCCCCTCGTGGTCGGGCAGGCCGAACACAAGGTGATGGCCCATATGCAGGGCCGCCTCGGCCCCATGCACGCGGGCGGTTTCCACGGCTGGGCCCAGCTCGTCGCGGACGGGGTGAAGTTCGCGCAGAAGGAGGACATCGTCCCGGCCGAGGCCGACCGGCGGGTCTTCCAGCTCGCCCCGGCCGTCTCCCTCCTCCCGTACCTCCTCGTGGTCCTCGTGATCCCGATCGGTCCCGGCGAGGGTGCGGTCGGCCAGGTCGTCGACGCGGGCATCTTCTTCGTGCTCGCCGTGATGGGCATCGGCGTGCTCGGTTCGCTCATGGCGGGCTGGGCCTCGGCCAACAAGTTCTCCCTCCTGGGCGGGCTGCGCACCGCCGCGCAGCTCCTCGCGTACGAACTGCCCATGCTGCTCGCCGCCGCGTCCGTCGCGATGGCCGCCGGCACCGTCTCCCTGATCGGCATCCTCGACGCCTTCCAGTGGTGGTGGCTGCCCTGGCAGATCGTCGGCGCGCTGGTCTTCTTCACCGCGGGCCTCGCGGAGCTCCAGCGTCCGCCCTTCGACATGCCGGTCGCCGACTCCGAGATCATCTTCGGCGCCTACACCGAGTACACCGGTCTGCGCTTCGCCCTGTTCCTGCTCGCCGAGTACGCGGGCATCGTCGTCCTGTGCGGACTGACCACCGTCCTCTTCCTCGGCGGCTGGCACGGCCCGCTCGGCGCCGACGGTCTCGGCTGGGTCTGGACCCTCCTCAAGACCGCCGTCCTCGCCTTCGTCGTGATCTGGCTGCGGGTGAGCTACCCGCGCATGCGCGAGGACCAGCTCCAGAAACTCGCCTGGACCGTACTCATCCCCCTCGCTCTCGCGCAGATCGCGCTCACCGGCATCGTGAAGGTGGCGATCAGCTAACCATGTCCCCGATCCCCGGATCCGGCCTGGCCAAGGGCCTCGCCGTCACCCTGCGGACGATGACGAAGAAGACCGTCACCGCGCAGTACCCCGAAGCACAGCCCGAACTCCCGCCCCGCTCCCGGGGCGTGATCGGCCTGTTCGAGGAGAACTGCACGGTCTGCATGCTCTGCGCCCGTGAGTGCCCCGACTGGTGCATCTACATCGACTCCCACAAGGAGACGGTCCCGGCGGCGGCCCCCGGTGGCCGCGAGCGCAGCCGTAACGTCCTCGACCGGTTCGCCATCGACTTCTCGCTCTGCATGTACTGCGGTATCTGTATCGAGGTCTGTCCTTTCGACGCGCTGTTCTGGTCACCGGAGTTCGAGTACGCGGAGACGGACATCCTCGAACTCACCCACGAGCGGGACAAGCTCCGCGAGTGGATGTGGACGGTGCCGGCGCCGCCCGCGCTCGACCCCGCCGCCGAGGACCCGAAGGAGCTCGGCGCGGCCCGCAAGGCAGTGGAGAAGCTCGCCGCGGCGGCCCAGCAGGAGCGGGAGGCAGGGGAGTGAGCCTCGCAGCGGCCACGGCGGCGTCCGTGCTCTCCGCACCGGCGGCTCCGGCGGCCACTACGGCCACCGGACACGCCTTCCTCTCCCCGTCCGGCGTCGAGATCGCCTTCGTCCTCGTCGGCCTGGTCACCCTCGGCGCGGCCCTGATCACCGTCACCACCAAGCAGCTCGTGCACGCCGCCCTCTGGCTGGTCGTCGCGCTCGGCGGCCTGGCCGTGGAGTACCTCCTGCTGACGGCGGAGTTCATCGCCTGGGTGCAGGTCCTGATCTATCTCGGTTCCGTGGTGGTCCTCCTCCTCTTCGGACTGATGCTCACCAAGGCGCCCATCGGCCGCTCCCCGGACTCCGATTCGGGCAACCGCCCGCTCGCGCTCGGGGTGGCCGCCGTCGCCGCCGTCTGTCTGGTCTGGGTCGTCGTCGACGCCTTCCGTACGACCTGGATCGACCTGCGGGGCGCGGCACAGGGCTCCACCGAGGTCACGGGAGCGTTCCTGTTCCGGAACTGGGTGCTGCCCTTCGAAGCGCTCTCCGTCCTCCTGCTGGCCGCCCTCGTCGGCGCGATCGTCCTGTCCCGCAAGGAGCGGCGCTGATGCATCTCGCCTACCCCGCCGTGCTCGCGGCCCTCCTGTTCTGTGTCGGTCTGTACGGGGTGCTCGCGCGCCGCAACGCGATCCTCGTCCTGATGTCCGTCGAGCTGATGCTCAACGCCGTCAACCTCAACCTCGTCGCCTTCGACGTCTGGCTCCGCGACACGCTCCACACCGGCCAGGCGCTCACCCTCTTCGTCATCGCCATCGCCGCCGCGGAGATCGGCATCGGCCTGGCCATCGTGCTGATGGTCTACCGCAACCGGGGCTCCTCGGACATCGACCGGCTCCGCGACACCGCCGAGGGCCCCGACGGGACCGCCACCCCGGCGCAGCAGGCTCCGACGCAGAAGACTGAGGCCACCGCGTGACCACCACGACCCTCGCCGTCCTCGTCCCCGTCCTGCCGTTCCTGGGCGCCGTCGCCGGGCTGCTGCTCGGCCGTACCGCCCCCGGGTTCGTCCGCCCCCTGGCGATTCTGCCGACCCTGGCCGCCGCCGCGCTCGCCGTGATCGTGGCCGTACGCCAGGGCGGTGGCGCGGGCAGCGGGAAGGCGCCGCTGGACGCCGCGACCCAGCTCACCCCCACCGGCTCGGTCCCCATCGACCTCGCCCTGCACATCGACGGCTTCGCGGCCCTGGTCGCCGTCCTCGTCGGCGTCGTCGCGTCGTGCGTGCAGATCTACTCGACGGGCTATCTGCGCGGTGACGCGCGCTACCCCTCGTACGCCGCTCTGGTCTCGCTCTTCACCTCCGCGATGCTGCTCGTCGTCTACTCGGGCGACCTGATGGTGCTGCTGGTCGGCTGGGAGATCATGGGCATCTGCTCGTACTTCCTCGTCGGCCACTACTGGGAGACACCCGAGGCGCGCGCCGCCTCCCTCAAGGCGTTCCTGGTCACCAAGCTCGGCGACGTCCCCTTCCTGATCGGTCTGTTCGCGCTCGCCGCCGACGCCGGCACGTTCCGGATCACCGGCGTCCTGAAGACCGTCGCGGACGGCGGTCTCGACCACCCCACCCTCGTGGCGCTGCTGCTGCTCGCCGGAGTGGCGGGCAAGTCCGCGCAGTTCCCGCTGCACACCTGGCTGCCCGACGCGATGGCGGGCCCCACGCCCGTCTCCGCGCTGATCCACGCCGCCACCATGGTCGCGGCCGGCATCTACTTCGTCGCCCGGCTCCTCCCCGTCTTCGCCGCCTCGGAGGCGGCGCTGGTCGTCCTGGCCGTGATGGCCGCGGTCACCATGGTCGGCTCGGCGCTCGCCGCCCTCGCCCAGGACGACATCAAGCGGGTCCTCGCCTACTCGACCATCGGTCAGCTCGGCTACATGTCGGGCGCCCTGGCCGTGGGCGACCGGAGCGCGGCCGTCTTCCACCTCGTCTCGCACGGTGCGTTCAAGGCCCTCCTCTTCCTCGGCGCCGGTGTCGTCATCCACGCCGCCGGCACCAACTCGCTGGCCACCATGTCCCGGATGCGCGGCCTGCCCCGGCGCATCCCCGACGCGTACTGGACGATGACCGTCGCCCTGCTCGCGCTCGCCGCGATCCCTCCCTTCGCCGGTTTCTTCTCCAAGGAATCCGTCCTGGTCGCCGCCGAGCACGCCGCCCTCGACGAATCCGCCGCCCCCGGGGCCGCCGGCTGGACGGTGCTGGTCGCCGGACTCCTCACCGCCCTGCTCACCGCCGCGTACGCCACCCGCCTCTGGCTGCTGGCCTTCCGTGGCCACGGCGCCGAGGCCCCCGACCACGGCAAACAGCCCGTGTCCATGAGCGCCGTCCTGTGGGTGCTGGCCCTTCCCTCCCTCGGTTTCGGTCTGACCGTCGGATATCTCGCCGAGTGGTTCGACGGCCACAGCCTCGCCCCGAACCTCACCACCTCCGTCCTGGGCACCGGAGCGGGTCTCGCCGGCGGCCTGATCATCTACGGCTGCTGGCGCCACACCACGGCGCTCGCCGCCCGTACGCCGATGGGCGCCGTCACCGCGCATCCGCACACCGAGCCCGCGCTCACCGAGGCGGAAGCCATCGAGACCCACACCGCCACCTACGGCTCCATCTCGGCGGCCGACGACCCGGCGGACCCCGGACGGCTGGTGCTGGGCCCGCTCCACCGCCACGCGGCCTCCGGCTTCCATCTCGACGCCGTCTACCACCGCCTGTTCGTACGCCCCGTCCTGGCCGCCGCCGAGCTGGTCCGCTTCCTGGACCGCGAGGTGGTCGACACCTACGTACGCGGCGCGGGCACCGGCACCCGCTGGCTGGGCAGCGCCGTACGCCGTGCCCAGACCGGCAATGTGCAGACCTATCTCAGCGCCCTGCTGGCCGGCTCCGTCGTCCTGGCGATCGCCGCCGTACTCGTCGCCGCCGGAGCGTGAGCCGTGATCGATATCAGTGAGTCCGTGATGCAGTTCCTTCTCGCGTTGATCATCGTCGGCCCGCTGGTCGGCGCCGTCGCGGCCCTGCTCCCCGCCCCGCCGGGGCTCCGCGGCAGCAGCCCCGACCAGGCCGTCCTGCGCCACGGCGTGACCGTGACCGGCGCGATCCTCATCGCCGCGATCGTCCTCGCGCTCGGCTTCGACCACGACCAGCCGTCGAGGATGCAGGCCACCACGGACATCAGTTGGATCGCGGCACTGGACGTGCGGATCCACCTCGGTGTCGACGGCATCTCACTCCCCCTTCTGGTCCTGACCGCGCTGCTGACCTTCCTCTGCGCGCTCTACAGCTACTTCAAGATGCCCAAGGGCCCCTCGCCCAAGGCATTCGTCGCCCTGCTGCTCGTGCTCGAATCCGGCACGCTCGCGACCTTCGCCGTCCTCGATCTGATCCTGTTCTTCCTGGCCTTCGAGATGGTGCTGATCCCGATGTACTTCCTGATCGCCCGCTGGGGCGGCTCGGAAGGCGTCACCGGCGGCCGGCAGGCCGCCGCCTGGAAATTCATCCTCTACACACTGCTCGGGTCCGTCGTCATGCTGCTCGGCCTGCTCCTCATCGGAGTCCAGGCCGGCACATTCGACATGATGGCACTCGCCACTGACAACGGCTCAGGTCTCAGCACATCCGTGCAGGTCACCGCCGTTCTGGCGATCGGTCTCGGGCTCGCGGTCAAGACCCCGATGTGGCCCCTGCACAGTTGGCTGCCGGACGCCCACACCGCCGCGCCGACCGTCGGCTCCGTCCTCCTCGCCGGCGTCCTGCTCAAGATGGGTACGTACGGATTCGTCCGGATCGTCCTGCCCATCGCCCCCGACGGGATGCGGGTCTTCGCCCCGTACCTCGCCGCCTTCGCCGTCGTCGGCATCATCTACGGCTCCCTCGCCTGCCTCGCCCTCGCCAAGCGGGGCGCGGGCGGCGATCTCAAACGGCTGATCGCCTACTCCTCCGTCGGCCACATGGGCTTCGTCCTGCTCGGCATCGCGACGATGACCCCCACCGGCGTGAACGGCGCGCTCTTCGCCAACATCGCCCACGGCCTCATCACCGGCCTGCTGTTCTTCCTGGTCGGAGCCCTCAAGGACCGGTACGGCACCGCGGACCTCGACACCCTCGCCGGAGCGACCGGCGCCGCGCTGTACGGCCGCGCCCCCCGCCTCGGCGGGCTGCTCGCCTTCGCCGCGGTCGCCTCGCTCGGACTGCCGGGGCTCGCCGGGTTCTGGGGCGAGATGCTCGCCCTGTTCGGCGCGTTCGACCCGGCGGAGGGGCTGAGCCGCCCCGCCTTCCTCACCTTCATGACCGTCGCCGCCTTCGGCACCCTGCTCACCGCCGCGTACCTGCTGGTCGTCGTACGCCGCGTCTGCATGGGCGTGCCGCCCCACGAGATGGGCGTGCCGCCCCACGAGCCGGAAGGCGCCCCGGAATCCGGGACGACCGAGGGAACGCGGGACACGCCGGGGACCACGGGCGCGGGCGCGCCGCACTTCCCCGACGTGGCCGACGTACAGACCTACGAGATCGCCGCCTGGACCCCGCTCGTCGCGCTGACCGTCCTCGCCGGTCTCTGGCCCGCGGTCCTCCTCGGCCTCACCGACCCCGCCGTGCAGAAGCTCCTCGCAGGAGGCAAGTCGTGACCGTGGCCGCCGAGAGCGCCGGCGCCGCCGGCCTCGTCCAGTCCGTCGACTGGCTCGCGATCGCGCCCCCCACCCTCGTGGCGGTGGTCGCCCTGATCATCCTGGTCGCCGACCTCTTCGTACCGGACCACCGCAAGCCGCTCCTCGGCGGTCTCGCGATCGCCGGCCTCGTCGCCGCGCTCGGCACACTCCTGCCGCTGCGCCACGGCGACCGCGCCACCTTCTGCCTCACCACCGCATCGGACGTGTGCAGCTACACCGCGGACCACTTCGCGCTGGTCATCCAGCTCCTGGTGCTCGGCGGGGCGCTGCTCACCGCACTGCTCTCGTACCACGACACGCACCAGCTCCCCGCGGGCGAGTTCTGGTTCCTGCTGCTCGCCTCGGCGGCCGGCGCGGCGCTGCTGCCCGCCGCACGCGACCTGGCCACCCTCGTCGTCGCGCTCGAAGTGGCCTCCCTGCCCGCCTTCGCCCTGGTCGGGCTCCGGCGCGGCGACCGGCTCTCCTCCGAGGCCGCGCTGAAGTTCTTCCTCTCCTCGGTCACCGCGACCGCCGTCATGCTGCTGGGCGTCAGCTTCGTGTACGCGGCCACCGGCACCATGCACCTCACCGAGATCGCCACGAAGCTGGACGAGGTCCCCGGACAGCTCTCCACCCTCGCCGAGGCGGGTGTCGCCCTCACCCTCGTCGGCTTCGCCTTCAAGACGGCCGCCGCGCCCTTCCACTTCTGGGTGCCCGACACCTATGTGGGCGCGCCGCTGCCCATCGCCGCCTATCTGTCCGTGGTCGGCAAGGCCGTCGGCTTCTCCGGCCTCATCCTGGTGACCGTCGTCGCGTTCCCCTCGTACCACGCCGTATGGGGGCCGGTCCTCGCCGTCCTCGCCGCGTTGACGATGACGCTCGGCAATGTGGCCGCACTTCGGCAGTCCGCCACGCGCGCGTGGAGCGCCGTACGACTGCTGGCCTGGTCGTCCGTGGCCCAGGCCGGCTACCTCTTGGTGCCGATCGCCGCCGCCGCGTACGGCGGGGGAGGGGACGGGAGCGGCGGCGAGGGCGGCGGGACGGAGCGGATCGGCTCCACCGTCGCGTACGCCCTGATGTACGCCGTCGTCAACCTCGGCGCGTTCGCCGTCGTCGCGCTCGTGGCCCGTACGAAGCCGCTGAACCGCATCTCCGACTACCAGGGCCTCTACGCCCGCCGGCCGCTCGCCGCGCTCGCGATGGGCTTCTTCCTGCTCTGCCTGGCCGGGCTGCCGCCGGGCATCATCGGCCTGTTCGCCAAGGTCACCGTCTTCTCGACGGCGGTCGACGCGGGACTCGGCTGGCTGGCCGTCGTCATGGCCCTCAACGTTGTCGTGGCGCTCTACTACTACCTCCAGTGGACGGCGGTCCTTTTCCGCTCCCCGGAGGGGCAGCCGGAAAGCGCCGACGCCCCCACGACGGTGACCGCCGACACCGGGACGGCCGCCCTGACCCCGGCGCCCGCCCTCACCGCGGCCATCGCGCTGACCGCCGCCGCGGGCATCGCCCTCTCGGGCGCGCCGCAACTGGTGCTGCGCTTCGCCGGCGTCAGCCTCTTCTGAGAGAAAGCCACGACCGGAAAGCCACGACCGGAAAGCCACAACCACCCGGACGGCGTACGCCCCCGTCCGGTCTGCCGGGGAACCCGGACCGCCCGCCTCGCGTTGACCTGTACGGAAGGGTCCACTGGAGAGTGGAGCAGCACCAGGCAAAAGGGTTCCCCTGCCGCATGACTTGGAGGGCGTACCGTGCACCGCCGGCACAACGGGCTCAGGACCGCAGTACTCCTCGGGGGACTGTCCGCACTCATCATCGCGATCGGCAGTTTCTTCGGAAGTACGGGTCTGATCGTCGCGCTCGTCGTGGCGGTCGGCACCAACGCGTACGCGTACTGGAACAGCGACAAGCTGGCTCTACGCGCGATGCGCGCACGCCCCGTCAGCGAATTCGAGGCGCCGCAGCTCTACCGCATCGTCCGTGAGCTGTCGACGGCCGCGCGCCAGCCCATGCCGCGCCTGTACATCTCCCCCACACAGGCGCCCAACGCGTTCGCCACCGGCCGCAACCCGCGCAACGCGGCCGTCTGCTGTACGGACGGGATCCTCCAGATCCTGGACGAGCGGGAGCTGCGCGGGGTCCTCGGTCACGAGCTGAGCCATGTCTACAACCGCGACATCCTGATCTCGTCGGTGGCCGGAGCCCTCGCGTCCGTGGTGATGTTCCTGGTGAACTTCGCCTGGCTCATCCCCATAGGCCGCTCGGACGACGACGACGGCCCCGGCATCTTCGGCATGCTCCTGATCATGATCCTGGGGCCGCTGGCGGCGTCCGTCATCCAGCTCGCGGTGAGCCGTTCACGCGAGTACGAGGCGGACGCGTCCGGAGCCCAGCTCACGGGCGACCCGCTCGCCCTGGCGAGCGCGTTGCGTAAGCTGGAAGCCGGAACGAAACAGCTTCCGCTGCCGGCCGAACCGCGGATCGAGACAGCCAGTCACATGATGATCGCGAACCCCTTCCGTCCAGGTCGGGGATTCTCGAAACTGTTCTCCACGCATCCGCCGATGGCGGAGCGCATCGCCCGACTAGAACAGATGGCAGGTCCGCGAGCATGAAGACAATCCTGAACATTATCTGGCTCGTCCTGAGCGGTTTCTGGCTCTTCCTCGGGTACATGCTGGCGGGCGTTCTGCTGTGCATCACGATCATCGGCATACCCTTCGGCGTGGCGGCCTTCCGTATCGGCGTCTACGCCCTGTGGCCCTTCGGCTACACAGCGGTCGACCGCCCCGGCGCGGGCGCGCCCTCGTGCGTCGGAAACGTCCTGTGGCTGGTCCTCGCGGGCTGGTGGCTCGCCCTCGGCCACATCGTCACCGGCGTCCTCCAGTGCGTCACGATCATCGGCATCCCCCTGGGCCTGGCCAACTTCAAGCTGATCCCGCTCTCCCTGATGCCGCTCGGCAAGGAGATCGTCTCCACGGACCAGCCCTTCACCTCCCGCTGACGGACCCTCGAACAGCCCCGACGACACCCTCGGGGCTGTTACCGAATGCGGACGTATGCCCCAGGGGATGCGGGGTAGTTGATCACTCAGCATCAGGAGTCCGCCCGGCCGTGCCCCAGGCCCCGGGCTGCTGAGCACCGTACACATCGCAACCACGGCCCGCCTCTGCGGCGTCATTGAGGGCGATACCGCAAGAAAGGCAGGTTCAGGGCATGGGTGTCATAAGCTGGATCATTCTCGGACTTCTCGCCGGCGCCGCCGCCAAGATTCTGCTCCCCGGCCGGGACCCCGGCGGGCTGATCGGAACGACCCTCATCGGGATCGCGGGAGCCTTCATCGGCGGCTGGATATCGGCGACATGGCTCGACCGGCCGATCAGCAACGACTTCTACGACGGGGCCACCTGGATCGCCGCCATCGGTGGCGCGCTCGTCCTGCTCGTCGTGTACCGGCTCCTCTTCGGCCACTCACGGTCCCGCTGAACCGGCGGGCGGGGCTCGCGGGCGGGGCGGGGCCTCAGGTCCCGGAAGGGTCCGTCAGGCCCGTCTCGCGCAGGGTGATGTTGAGCCGGCCACCGCTCATCCCCGTCCCGGGCCCCGCCGTCCCCGGATACACCTTGGGCACCCCGTGGTACGCGAAGCGCGACTCCCCTCCGAAGACGAAGAGGTCACCGGAGGCGAGCCGCACATCCGTGTAAGGGCGGCCCCGGCCCTCCGCGTTGCCGAACCGGAAGACACAACTGTCGCCGATGCTCAGGGAGACCACCGGCGCCGCGGACCTCTCGTCCTTGTCCTGGTGCATCCCCATCCGCGCGTCGCCGTCGTAGAAGTTGATCAGAGCCGTGTCCGGGGCGTACGCGGCACCGGCCGCCGGATCGCCGTACGCGTCCACGAGCGCCGCGCGCCCCAACTCGGCCAGCCAGGACGGGAACTCCGCGACCCGCGCGCCGTTCACATCCCCCGCGCTCCGCGTGTACCGGTAGGGCTGCCAGTGCCAGCCGACACACACCGTCTGTACGGACATCACGCCACCGTTCGGCAGCACCGTGTGCCGGATCGGCACCGGCCCCCGCGCCCACCCCCGGCAGACCGTCACCAACTCCCGCTGCCGCTCGGCCGACAGCCAGCCCGGGACATGCACGGCCCCGGGCGCGACGACCGTACGTGCCCGGCCCGTCGCGAACGGCTCCGGGAACAGCCCGTCCCCGCCCGGTCCGCCGCCCGCGCCGTCGTCTCCCGCCGCGCCGGCGCTCATGCCGGCAGCGCGCCCTCCAGGCCGAGGAGCCGCTCCTTGCGCTCCAGTCCGGCCGCGTACCCGCGCAGCGCCCCGTCCGCGCCGATCACGCGGTGACACGGCCGTACGACGAGCAGGGGATTGCGCCCGATCGCCGTCCCCACGGCCCGCACCCCCGCGCCCGACGCGCCGACCCGCGCCGCGATCTGCCCGTACGTCACCGTCACGCCGTACGGGATGGCGTCCACCGCCGCCCAGACCCGGCGCTGGAACTCCGTGCCGCCGGCCGCGTACTCGATGTCGAAGCCCGTCGACGTACCGGCGAAGTACGCCCGGAGCTGCCCGACGATCCCGGCGAACGCCTCGGGCGCGCGGACCCAGTCGTCCTGGACGACCGCCGCGCCCTTCTGCCCCGGCAGGGAGAGGGAGGCGAGCGCCACACCGCCCGGTGCCGTGGCGGACCCCACACCGGCCAGGAGTACGTCGCCCAGCGGGCTGTCGACCGTGGTGTACAAGATGGTCGCGCTCACGGTGCTCAAGGCTTTCGAGCTGTTCAAGGTGTTCAAGGTGACTGTCATCACTCGTTCCTCTCCACGCGGTGTGTTTCAACGACCGCTCAGTGACGAGTCTGCGCCCCCGGAACCCGCGAAGCTGGCGGAATTCGGACACCGCACCCACCCTCCGGGCGCGGTCCCCGAACCGCCGTCCTCAGCGGTAGTTGACGAACTGGAGCGCGAAGTCGAAGTCGTGCCCCTTCAGCAGGGCGATCACGGTCTGGAGGTCGTCACGGCTCTTCGAGCTGACCCGCAGCTCGTCGCCCTGAACCTGCGCCTTGATGCCCTTGGGACCCTCATCGCGGATGATCTTCGCGACCTTCTTGGCGTTGTCCTGGGAGATGCCCTCCTCGATCGACGCGAAGATCTTGTACTCCTTGCCGGACAACTGCGGCTCGCCGGCGTCCAGCGCCTTCAGCGAGATGCCGCGCTTGATCAGCTTGGACTGGAAGACGTCGAGGATCGCGCTGACCCGCTCCTCGGAGTTCGCCTGCATCAGGATCTTCTCGCCGGACCAGTCGATCGAGGCCCCCACGTTCTTGAAGTCGTAGCGCTGCGAGATCTCCTTCGCGGCCTGGTTGAGGGCGTTGTCGATCTCCTGCCGCTCGACCTTCGAGACGATGTCGAAACTGGAGTCGGCCATGTCCTGTGGCTCCTTGTATCGGTCTGTCTGCCTGTATGGGTGCTGCTGTGCTGCCGGTTGTCGCCGGGCGCAGTCGAGGTGCTGCCGACGCCGTCGCCGTAAAGCCTAGTCACCCGGGACCGCCCCGAGCGCGGAACAATCCGGTGGCGGAGCACCCCCTGGCATCGGGTATCGTTTACGTCGTTGCCAAGGAGCGCGGCCCCGAAAAGGGCAGCTCGGACGGCAGCGACATCCCATGGCGGTGTGCCCGAGTGGCCAATGGGAGCGGACTGTAAATCCGCCGGCTTAGCCTTCCCAGGTTCGAATCCTGGCGCCGCCACGCGATCGAGATGGCCCCTTCCGTACGGAAACGTGCGGAAGGGGCCATTCGCGTAGGTCAGCTCGTGTACGGACAGCTCGCGTACGGTCAACCGCCGTTGACCGCCGCCTTCACCGCGTCCGCCACCGGTACCGCGCCGCCGATCAGCTCCAGCGTCCGGCCCGCCGTGCCCGGCGCCTCCAGCAGCTCCGCCAGCACCGCCGCCACGTCGTCGCGCGGCACCGCGCCCCGCCCCGTCGACTCCGCCAGCGTGACCAGGCCCGTACCCGCGTCGTTCGTCAGCGCGCCCGGCCGCAGGACCGTCCAGTCCAGCCCGGACCTCGACCGTACGGAGGCATCCGCCGCGCCCTTGGCACGCTGGTACGCGTCGAAGACCTCGTCGCCCTGATGGTCCGGGTCGGCGCCCATCGACGAGACGACCACGTGACGGCGTACGCCCGCGCGCTCCGCCGCGTCCGCGAAGAGCACCGCAGCGCCGAGATCCACCGTCTCCTTGCGGGCCGCGCCGCTGCCGCCGCCCGCGCCCGCCGCGAACACCGCGGCGTCCGCGCCCGCCAGCACCTCCGCCACCTCCTCGACCGAGGCCGACTCCAGGTCCAGGACGACCGGTTCGGCGCCCAGGGCCCGCAACTCCTCCGCCTGACCGGGGTTGCGGATGATGCCCGCCACCCCGTGTCCGCGCGCGGCGAGCAGACGCTCCAGCCGCAGCGCGATCTGACCATGTCCTCCGGCAATCACGATTCGCATGCTCACGACCGTACGTGGCGACGTGACCGTACGTCGCGACCTCGCGCCCCGCCGCACGGGCGCGCCTCCCGCTCACGGGCCCCCGCCCGGCCGGCCCTGGCGCGGCAGCTCCGGCGCGCCCGACTCGACCGAGTCGCAGTACTCCCGTACCGCGCTCGTCCGCGCCACCACCCGCCCCCGGTGGATCACGATCCTGCTGTACGCGAGCGACAGCACCCCCTCGATCCGCTCCCCGCGCACCGCCAGCAGCTCCGCGGGGAAGCCCGCCTCCACCCGCACCTCCGGCAGCCCCATCACCGCCCGCGCCGCCCCGCTCACCGCGCCGTACGCGTCCGCCGCGCGTACCCCGCCCTGCGAGGCCAGCAGATACGCGGCCTCCAGCGGATCCCCGCGCCCCACCGGGTTCGACACGTCCCGCAGCGCCCCGCCGCCCGCCGCGAGCCGTACGCCGGCCGCCCGCAGCAGCCGTACGGGGGCCACCCCGCGCGCCCCGCCCACCCGCTCCGTACCGCGCCGCTCCAGGCCTCCGCAGCCGCCCTGCGGCAGGCAGACCACCGTCACCCCGGCCGCCGCCAACTGGTCCGCCGCCCGCGCCGCCACCTCGGCGGGCAGCGCGGCCAGCCCCGCGCACGGGCCGAGCGTCACCCCGGCCGGCACCCCGCCCGCCAGCGCCGCGAGCCGCGCGATCCTGGCCGGTTCGGCGCCCTCCGTGTGCAGGTCGACGGGGCACCCGTGCTCCGCCGCGACCTCCAGCACCGCCTCCACGTACCCCGTCGGATCGGGGTCGAGGTCCGGGCAGCCGCCCACCACCCCGGCGCCCATCGTCACCGCGTCGCGCAGCATCGCGAGCCCGTCGGCGCCCGCGAGCCCGGTCAGCAGCCGGGGCACGGCCACGGCGGTCAGATCGGCGAGCCCGCGCAGCGAGCGCCGCGCCTGGAGGACCGCCGCGAGCCGGCCCAGCTCCTGGGCGTCGCCGATGCGTACGTGGGAACGCAGCGCGGTCGCGCCGTGGCCGAGCTGGAGGAGCGCGGCCTCGGTGGCGCGCCGCTGCACGTCCTCGGAGGTGTACGGGACGGGCCGCTCGGCGGCGCGGTCGGCGGTGAGCGCGGTGTCGCTGTGGGCGTGCGGCTCGGCGGGGGCGGGCAGCAGCAGGTAGCCGCCGAGGTCCACGCGTGAGGCGCCGCCCGGCGGGAGGCTGCCTGCCGTGCCCACGGCTTCGATCCGGCCCGCGCCGATCCGTACGTCGACGATGCGGCCGTCGGCGAGCCGGGCGCCGCAGAGCACGAGCGCGGGGGTGTCGGCCGTGGCCCCGTCGGGCGGCTGCGGCTGGCTGTCGGGCATCGGGCTCCTGGGGGAGGTGGTCCGCGCCACGTGCAAGATCACGGAGCGCGGAGCCGAGCCTAGGGGCGCCCCGGCCGGGCTTCGCGGAGGAGCGAAATAGTCGTACCGGCGAGCCCACGGGGAGCCGCCCGGACGGGCGCCGCGACCAGCGCGAACCGGGGCCGGAAGTGGTGTGTGACACGGGGTGGGACACCTGGGGCGACGGGCCACGAAACGGATTTGGGCGATCGGTGGGCGACCGTGTAATGTCTTCATCGCTCGCCCCAATAGCTCAGTCGGTAGAGCGTCTCCATGGTAAGGAGAAGGTCTACGGTTCGATTCCGTATTGGGGCTCAGATGTTCGGTGATCCTCGCCTTCGGGCGAGGAGATCCAGCATCGAAGCGGTGTAGCTCAGTCGGTAGAGCAAGCGGCTCATAATCGCTGTGTCACCGGTTCAAGTCCGGTCACCGCTACACAAAAGTAGCCGATTGTGGGGTCGGTCCTTCGATCGGCTACTCTTTTATGCGTTCATCCTTTCATCCGTTGTCCGTCCAAGGAGCACTCACGTGGCTGCCACCGACGTCCGCCCGAAGATCACGCTGGCCTGCGTGGAGTGCAAGGAGCGGAACTACATCACCAAGAAGAACCGGCGTAACAACCCGGACCGTCTTGAGATGAAGAAGCACTGCCCGCGCTGCAACTCGCACACCGCGCACCGCGAAACGCGCTGAATCAGGCTCGTACGCGAGGCCGTCCCCGGTTGGGGACGGCCTCGCGTCGTTTGTAGTGGTCACCTACATCAGGGAGGGAGCGAGTCAGTGGCGCTCGATCAGTCCTTCGTGGGGCGGAGCTATCCGCCCACCGCGCCGTACGAGGTCGGCCGGGAGAAGATCCGTGAGTTCGCCGAGGCGGTGGGCGACCCCAATCCGGCGTACACCGACCCGGAGGCCGCCAAGGCGCTCGGGCACACCGATCTGATCGCCCCGCCGACCTTCGTGTTCGCGATCACGTTCAAGGCCGCAGGCGAGGTCGTCGCCGATCCGCAGCTCGGTCTGGACTACAGCAGGGTCGTCCACGGCGACCAGAAGTTCGCGTACTCCCGCCCCGTGCGCGCGGGGGACCGGCTGAGCGTCACCTCCACCATCGAGGCGATCAAGTCCCTCGCCGGGAACGACATCATCGACGTACGCGGCGAGGTGCACGACGAGGCCGGCGAGCACGTGGTGACCGCGTGGACCAAGCTGGTGGCGCGCGCCGCCGAGGGGGCGTGAGAGCGATGACCGCGAAGATCGGTTACGACGACGTCGAGGTCGGTACGGAGCTGCCGGCGCGGAGCTTCCCCGTCACACGCGCCACGCTGGTGCGGTACGCGGGCGCCTCCGGGGACTTCAACCCGATCCACTGGAACGAGAAGTTCGCCAAGGAGGTCGGCCTCCCCGACGTCATCGCCCACGGCATGTTCACCATGGCCGAGGCGATCCGCGTGGTGACCGACTGGGTCGGCGACCCGGGGGCCGTCGTCGAGTACGGCGTCCGCTTCACCAAGCCCGTCGTCGTGCCCAACGACGAGACGGGCGCGCTCGTCGAGGTCAGCGCGAAGGTCGCGGCGAAGCTGGAGGAGGGCCGGGTCCGCGTGGACCTGACGGCGATGAGCGCGGGGCAGAAGGTGCTGGGTATGGCCCGCGCCGTCGTCCGGCTCGCCTGACACACGCAGCACCGGCCTACAGGCCGCAGGTAAGGGGCGCCCGCAATGGCCGGGCGCCCCTTACGCTTGTGCCCGTGCACGAACTCCGCGACGCCCCTCTCGCCCCCCTGACCACCTTCCGCCTCGGCGGTCCCGCGGCCCGGCTCGTCACCGCCGTCACCGACGACGAGGTGATCGCCGTCGTACGGAAGGCGGACGACGCGGGCACCCCGCTCCTGATCATCGGCGGCGGCAGCAACCTGGTCATCGGCGACCGGGGCTTCGACGGCACCGCCCTGCGCATCGCGACCAAGGGCTTCACGCTCGACGGTACGGCGCTGGAGCTGGCCGCCGGTGAGGTCTGGACCGAGGCCGTCGCCCGGACCGTCGAAGCGGGCCTCGCGGGCGTCGAGTGCCTGGCCGGCATCCCGGGCTCGGCCGGCGCCACCCCGATCCAGAACGTCGGCGCGTACGGCCAGGAGGTCTCCACGACCGTCACCGAGGTCGTTGCGTACGACCGCGCCGCCCGCGAGACCGTGACGCTCACCGGCGCCGAGTGCGGCTTCTCGTACCGTCACAGCCGCTTCAAGCAGCACCCCGGGCGCTGGGTCGTGCTGCGGGTCCGCTTCGGCCTGGAGGACGCGGGCGGCCTCTCCGCCCCTCTCAAGTACGCCGAGACCGCCCGCGCCCTCGGCGTCGAGCCCGGCGACCGGGTCCCCGCCGCCACCGCCAGGGACACCGTCCTCAAGCTGCGGGCCGGCAAGGGCATGGTGCTCGACCCGGAGGACCACGACACCTGGTCCGCGGGGTCGTTCTTCACCAACCCGATCCTCACCGACCGCCAGTACGCGGAGTTCGCCGCGCGCGTCAGGGCCCGCCTCGGCGACGACGTGACACCCCCCGGCTTCCCGGAGGGGGAGGGGCGTACGAAGACCTCGGCGGCGTGGCTGATCGACCGGGCCGGTTTCACCAAGGGGTACGGCACGGGCCCGGCCAGGATCTCCACCAAGCACACCCTCGCCCTCACCAACCGGGGCGCCGCGCGCACGGAGGACCTGCTCGACCTCGCGCGCGAGGTCGTCGCCGGGGTGTACGACGCCTTCGGGATCACTCTGGTCAACGAGCCGGTGACGGTGGGCGTCAGCCTCTGAGGTCTCTGGCGCCCCTGACGGGGGTCAGGAAGCCAGCCAGGCGTCGATCCCCGCCAGCAGCTTCTCCTGGACCGCGGGCGGCGCGGCGGAGCCCCGTACCGACTGACGGGCCAGCTCGGCCAGTTCCGTGTCGCCGAAGTTCTGGTGGAGCCGCGCCAGTTCGTACTGCGCCGCCAGCCGGGAACCGAAGAGCAGCGGGTCGTCCGCGCCCAGCGCCATCGGGACCCCGGCGTCGAACAGGGTGCGCAGGGGGACGTCCTCGGGCTTCTCGTAGACGCCCAGCGCGACGTTCGAGGACGGGCAGACCTCGCAGGTCACCCCGCGCTCCGCGAGCTTGCGCAGCAGCCTGGGGTCCTCCGCGGCGCGGACGCCGTGCCCGATCCGGGAGGCGCTCAGGTCGTCCAGGCAGTCCCGTACGGACGCGGGCCCCGTCAGCTCGCCGCCGTGCGGCGCGGCCAGCAGCCCGCCGTCCCTGGCGATCGCGAAGGCCCGGTCGAAGTCCCTGGCCATGCCGCGGCGCTCGTCGTTGGAGAGCCCGAAGCCGACGACGCCCCGGTCCGCGTACCGCACCGCGAGCCGGGCCAGGGTCCTGGCCTCCAGCGGGTGCTTCATCCGGTTCGCCGCGACCAGTACGCGCATCCCGAGCCCGGTCTCCCTGGACGCGGAGTCCACGGCGTCCAGGATGATCTCCATCGCCGGGATCAGTCCGCCCAGGTGCGGGGCGTACGAGGTGGGGTCGACCTGGATCTCCAGCCAGCCGGAGCCGTCCCGTACGTCCTCCTCGGCGGCCTCGCGCACCAGTCGCTGGATGTCCTCGGGCGTCCGCAGACAGGACCGGGCGATGTCGTACAGCCGCTGGAAGCGGAACCAGCCGCGTTCGTCGGTGGCGCGCAGCTTCGGGGGTTCGCCGCCGGTCAGCGCGTCGGGGAGATGGACGCCGTACTTGTCGGCGAGTTCGAGCAGGGTCGCCGGCCGCATCGAACCGGTGAAGTGCAGATGCAGATGGGCCTTGGGCAGCAGGCTGAGGTCCCTGGGGCGGGGGGTGGTGCTCTCCATCCATGGATTTTGCCGCATGAAAAGAGCCACCGGCAGCCACTTTCCCCGATCGAGATCTTGTCCGAACGCGGATACGGAACGGGAAACGGGTCCCCGGCCGGTGGCCGGGGACCCGTTCAGTCGCTGGTGGGAGCGTGCGGAGGCGTCAGTCCTTGGCCTCGGCCAGCAGCTTCTGGAGGCGCCCGACGCCCTCGGCGAGATCCTCGTCACCGAGCGCGTAGGACAGCCGCAGATACCCGGGCGTGCCGAACGCCTCGCCCGGGACGACCGCGACCTCGGCCTCGTCCAGGATCAGCGCGGCCAGCTCGACGGAGGTCGCCGGGCGGGTGCCGCGGATCTCCTTGCCGAGCAGGGCCTTCACCGACGGGTAGACGTAGAAGGCGCCCTCGGGCTCCGGGCAGAGCACGCCGTCGATCTCGTTGAGCATCCGGACGATCGTCCTGCGGCGCCGGTCGAAGGCGGTCCGCATCTCGGCCACGGCCTCCAGGTCGCCGGAGACGGCGGCGAGGGCGGCGGCCTGCGCGACGTTGGAGACGTTGGACGTGGCGTGCGACTGGAGGTTGGTCGCGGCCTTGACGACGTCCTTGGGGCCGATGACCCAGCCCACCCGCCAGCCGGTCATGGCGTACGTCTTGGCCACGCCGTTGACGACGACGCACTTGTCGCGCAGCTCGGGGACGACGGCCGGCAGCGAGGTGAAGACGGCGTCGCCGTAGACGAGGTGCTCGTAGATCTCGTCCGTCAGCACCCACAGGCCGTGCTCGACGGCCCAGCGGCCGATGGCCTCGGTGTCGGCCTCGCTGTAGACGGCGCCCGTCGGGTTGGACGGCGAGACGAAGAGCACGACCTTCGTACGCTCCGTACGGGCGGCCTCCAACTGCTCGACGGAGACGCGGTAGCCCGTGGTCTCGTCGGCCACGACCTCTACCGGGACACCGCCGGCCAGCCGGATCGACTCGGGGTACGTCGTCCAGTACGGAGCCGGGACGATGACCTCGTCGCCCGGGTCCAGGATGGCGGCGAACGCCTCGTAGATGGCCTGCTTGCCGCCGTTGGTGACGAGGACCTGGGACGCGTCGACCTCGTAACCGGAGTCGCGGAGCGTCTTCGCGGCGATGGCGGCCTTCAGCTCGGGGAGTCCGCCGGCCGGCGTGTAGCGGTGGAACCTGGGGTTACGGCAAGCCTCGACCGCGGCGTCCACGATGTAGCCGGGGGTCGGGAAGTCGGGCTCGCCCGCGCCGAAGCCGATCACCGGACGCCCGGCGGCCTTCAGGGCCTTGGCCTTGGCGTCCACGGCGAGGGTCGCGGACTCGGAGATCGCGCCGATGCGGGCGGAGACCCGGCGCTCGGTGGGAGGGGTTGCAGGGCTCATAGGGTCCATGGTCCCAGACCTGAAACCTCCGTGGCACACACGTTTCACGCTGTGAACAAAAGGGGGAGGCACGCTGTGAACAACAAGAGGGAGGCACGCTGTGAACAAAAGCGGACGGGCGGGTGGGCGCACCAGAGGATGATCGCTTCGCGCGACGTCCCCGTGACGTCCCCGTGGGGCTCCAGGGGGAAGCTGTTCGACGCACGGCCCATGAGCACGTACACTCACTGGTCGTTGGCCTTCAGCTCCGAAGCCGTACCGGGCACTCCGTGCATCCGGTCGTATGCGGTAGGTTGAGGGAGAACGCAAAGGGTCGTAGCTCAATTGGTAGAGCACTGGTCTCCAAAACCAGCGGTTGGGGGTTCAAGTCCCTCCGGCCCTGCTACACACATCTTCGCCAGGATGTGTGCGCATGTACGTACATTCAATGCATCGCCGTGCGGCTCCCCCGGGCGCGGCACGGTCACGACCCGGAATCAGGTGAGAGAGAGTGGCGGATGCCGTGGGCTCCATCGACAAGCCTGATGCCGACGATGAGTCCGCCGAGTCGAAGAAGCCCCGCAAGGGCGGAAAGCGCGGCAAGAAGGGCCCCCTGGGCCGTCTCGCGCTCTTCTACCGACAGATCGTCGCCGAGCTGCGCAAGGTCGTCTGGCCGACTCGCAGCCAGCTGACGACGTACACCACCGTGGTGATTGTCTTCGTGGTCGTCATGATCGGTCTGGTGACCGTGATTGACTATGGCTTCCAGCAAGCAATCAAGTACGTCTTCGGCTGATCCCGCGAAGGGCGCCCGGTGCGGCGCCCCTTTCGCGTGTTCCACCCATTGAGCCAGGAAGAAGCAGCCACCGTGTCTGACCCGAAACTGAACGACGCCAGCGAGTCGGTGGAGTCCCGAGAGGACCAGACCGGCATCGTCGAGGCGGCGGACGCTATCGAGCCAGACCAGGCCGAAGCCGCTGACATCGCTGCGGGCGAGCCGGCCGAAGAGGCCGCGCTGCACGTCGAGGACGAGACCGAAGAGGCCGCCGAGGACTCCGTGGAAGCGGACGACGAGGCCGCTGACGACGAGGCCGACGACGAGGCGGAAGCCGTCGCCGAGGCCCCTGCCGACCCGGTCGCCGCCCTCCGTGACGAACTCCGCGGGCTGCCCGGTGAGTGGTACGTGATCCACACCTACGCGGGCTACGAGAAGCGCGTGAAGGCCAACCTGGAACAGCGCGCCGTCTCGCTCAACGTCGAGGAATTCATCTACCAGGCTGAAGTCCCCGAGGAAGAGATCGTCCAGATCAAGAACGGCGAGCGTAAGAACGTCCGCCAGAACAAGCTTCCCGGGTACGTTCTCGTCCGCATGGACCTGACGAACGAGTCCTGGGGCGTCGTCCGCAACACCCCCGGCGTCACCGGCTTCGTGGGCAACGCCTACGACCCGTACCCGCTGACCCTGGACGAGATCGTCAAGATGCTCGCCCCGGAGGCCGAGGAGAAGGCCGCCCGCGAGGCCGCCGAGGCCGAGGGCAAGCCCGCGCCGTCGCGCAAGGTCGAGGTCCAGGTGCTGGACTTCGAGGTCGGCGACTCCGTCACCGTCACCGACGGCCCCTTCGCCACCCTCCAGGCGACGATCAACGAGATCAACGCGGACTCGAAGAAGGTCAAGGGCCTGGTCGAGATCTTCGGTCGCGAGACCCCGGTCGAGCTGAGCTTCGACCAGATCCAGAAGAACTGATCCTTCTTCCGGAACACCTACTTCCGACAGGTCAGACAGGGGTTCACGCCTGTCTGACCTGTCGGTTTTTGGCCGTACGGCTATACCCGTTATCGTTGTGCGGTATGCCTCCATCCGGATGACCGGACGGCGGGCTGAAAACTCTCAAATGGACCCGGAGAGAGCAATGCCTCCCAAGAAGAAGAAGGTCACGGGGCTTATCAAGCTCCAGATCAGTGCCGGCGCGGCCAACCCGGCTCCGCCGGTCGGCCCCGCGCTGGGCCAGCACGGCGTCAACATCATGGAGTTCTGCAAGGCCTACAACGCCGCGACCGAGTCGCAGCGTGGCATGGTCGTGCCGGTGGAGATCACGGTCTACGAGGACCGCTCCTTCACCTTCATCACCAAGACTCCGCCGGCCGCCAAGCTGATCCTCAAGGCCGCTGGTGTGGACAAGGGCTCCGGCGAGCCGCACGTCAAGAAGGTCGCGAAGCTCACCCGCGACCAGGTGCGCGACATCGCCACGACCAAGATGCCCGACCTGAACGCCAACGACCTGGACGCCGCCGAGAAGATCATCGCCGGCACCGCCCGTTCCATGGGCATCACGGTCGAGGGCTGACCCAGCAGGGCACGCCCCAGTGGGAGGGCCGAGCGCGGCCCGCACCACGAACTCCACACCTGAAGAAACACCAGGAGAAGAAGTGAAGCGCAGCAAGGCTCTCCGCGGCGCGGACGCGAAGATCGACCGGGAGCGTACGTACGCCCCGCTCGAAGCCGTCCGTATCGCCAAGGACACCACCAGCACCAAGTTCGACGGCACCGTCGAGGTGGCCATGCGTCTGGGCGTCGACCCGCGCAAGGCCGACCAGATGGTCCGTGGCACCGTGAACCTTCCGCACGGCACCGGCAAGACCGCCCGGGTCCTGGTCTTCGCGACCGGTGACCGTGCCGAGGCCGCGCGTGCCGCGGGCGCCGACATCGTCGGCGCCGACGAACTGATCGACGAGGTCTCGAAGGGCCGTCTGGACTTCGACGCCGTCGTCGCCACCCCGGACCTCATGGGCAAGGTCGGCCGCCTCGGCCGCGTCCTCGGCCCGCGTGGTCTGATGCCGAACCCGAAGACCGGCACGGTCACCCCCGATGTCACGAAGGCTGTGAACGACATCAAGGGCGGCAAGATCGAGTTCCGCGTCGACAAGCACTCGAACCTGCACTTCATCATCGGCAAGGTCTCCTTCGACGAGACGAAGCTGGTCGAGAACTACGCCGCGGCGCTGGAGGAGATCCTCCGTCTCAAGCCGTCCGCCGCCAAGGGCCGCTACATCAAGAAGGCCACGCTGGCCACCACGATGGGCCCCGGCGTTCCGCTGGACGCCAACCGCACCCGTAACCTCCTCGTCGAGGAGGACCCGGCCGCCGTCTGAGTCCGACGGCAGCCGCGGGTCGCACCGTACGTACGAAAGCCGGGCCCCGCACCTCTCCGGAGGTGCGGGGCCCGGCTTTCGGGGTACGAGGCTGTGTCAGACCTGTGCGTTACGGTTCACAGCAGTTGAACGTACGACAAGGGGTGGGGCTCATGAACACGTCCGTATGGAAGCGCGGGGGCGTCTGTCTGACCGCGGTGGCCGTCATGGCCGGTGTCGCGGGGTGTCAGAACGACGGCGGTACGGAGAAGAAGTCGGCCCCGGCGGCCGAGCAGGCGCCGGCGAGGTCCAACGCCTCCGAGGTCATCACCGCGGCCTACAAGAAGACCTCCGAGGCGAAGTCCGCCAAGGTCCGGATGACGATGTCGATGCCGGAGTCGACGGGCATGGTCAAGGGCGACATCGAGATGTCCGGGGTCATGGGGTGGGACCCGTCCGTGATGGACATGACGATGAAGGGCGACGCGCTGAGCGCCGAGACCTCCGGTCTCTCGGAGATCCGCATGGTCTGGGTCGACAACGTCATGTACATGGACATGGGTGCCGAGGCGGCCAAGGAGATGGAGGGCAAGCGCTGGATGAAGCTCGACATGGCCGCCGTGGCCGAGGCGTCGGGGGACAAGGCGCTGGAGAAGCAGATGACCGGCGGCCTGGAGAACATGAACCAGGACCCGGCCCAGCAGCTCGCCCTGCTGCTCGACTCGCCGCAGCTCAAGCATGTCGGCTCCGAGAAGGTGGACGGCGTCGACGCCGAGCACTACAAGGGCACGCTGAGCGTCGACGAGATGATGAAGTCCAACGACTCGCTCGCCGTCCTCGACGAGCAGGAGCGCAAGGCCCTCATCGACTCGTTGAAGAAGTCGGGCATGGAGACGTACGACACCGAGGTCTGGGTCAACGAGGACGACTACCCGGTGAAGATGGACATCGGCATGAAGACTTCCGAGGGCATGATGAAGATCTCCACGCACTACTCGGACTACGGGGCGAAGACGCAGGTCGCGGCCCCGCCGGCCGGTGAGACCTTCGATATCGCCGAGATGATGGCGGGCCTGGGCGACGAGTCCACCGCGGGCGCCGCAAGCTGATTTGCCGTACCGCACAACACTCACGTAGTCTTCCCCAGAAGCCAAAGACCGCTGGTCGTTGCCGTGTGCTCGTAAGAGGGTGCGGTGGCCGAAGGATCCGCTAGCTGCGGACGACCCGCGTAGGTGACTGTGGAAAGCTCCCGGATCCCATTCGGTCGAGCTACGCCCCGTGCGCCTGCGCCGGGGCGTTTCGTTTTGCCCAGCCCCTTCTGAGCGGTCCTCATCACCCGGAAGGAGGCCGACGCTCATGGCAAGGCCCGACAAGGCTGCCGCGGTAGCCGAGCTGGCGGATCAGTTCCGCAGCTCGAACGCCGCCGTGCTGACCGAGTACCGGGGTCTCACCGTGGCGCAGCTCAAGGAGCTGCGTCGTTCTCTCGGTGAGAACGCCCAGTACGCCGTGGTGAAGAACACGCTGACCAAGATCGCGGCCAACGAGGCCGGGATCAACACGCTGGACGACCTGTTCGCGGGTCCGACGGCGGTTGCCTTCGTCACCGGTGACCCGGTGGAGTCGGCCAAGGGTCTTCGTGACTTCGCCAAGGAGAACCCGAATCTCGTCATCAAGGGCGGTGTCCTTGACGGCAAGGCGCTCAGCGCCGACGAGATCAAGAAGCTCGCGGACCTCGAGTCCCGTGAGGTTCTGCTTTCCAAGCTGGCCGGTGCCATGAAGGGCAAGCAGTCGCAGGCTGCCGCTCTCTTCCAGGCGCTTCCGTCGAAGTTCGTCCGCACCGCGGAAGCTCTTCGTGCCCAGAAGGAAGAGCAGGACGGTGCCGGTACGCCGGCCCCCGTCGAGGCCGACTCCGAGTAATCACGCTCGGTCCCGGGTGATCACACCCGGTCGGTCACAGCGGGCCGGTACGCCCGCGGAACTGTACATACGGCACCAGCCGAATTAGTGGAAGGACCGCCATCATGGCGAAGCTCACCCAGGACGAGCTGCTCGCGCAGTTCGAGGACATGACCCTCATCGAGCTCTCCGGCTTCGTGAAGGCCTTCGAGGAGAAGTTCGACGTCACGGCCGCCGCCCCGGTCGCCGCTGCCGCCGCCGGTGGCGCCGCTGTCGCCGCCGAGGCCGAAGAGGTCCAGGACGAGTTCGACGTCATCCTCACGGGTGCCGGCGAGAAGAAGATCCAGGTCATCAAGGTTGTGCGCGAGCTCACCTCCCTGGGCCTCAAGGAGGCCAAGGACCTCGTGGACGGCGCCCCCAAGCCCGTCGTCGAGAAGGTCGCCAAGGAGGCCGCCGAGAAGGCTGCCGAGTCCCTCAAGGCCGCCGGCGCCTCCGTCGAGGTCAAGTGACCCCGTACGGGTCCGTCACCGGCCGCTGAGGGCCCCGCGAGGGGTTCGGGCGGACACGGGGACAGTCCCGGCGCCGTAGGGCCTCCCACGCGGGGTCCCTACGGCGCGGCGTTGACATGAAGGGCGATCACCCAGTCGGGTGGTCGCCCTTCCGCGTTCCCGCAGGGGTTGCCTTGCTCTTCGGCCGTCGGCGAGTATCGTGATCATCGCCGTGCCGCCGTACGCCCAGTGACCTTCCGCATGGGGTGGGGGGCCTTGACGAACCGCACGGAGCGCGCAATTCTCAGGACGCGTCGTCACAATCGATCCGCATCCGAGGCATGGATCGGTGGCGAAGAGGGCAGTAATGGTGTGCGCCTGCGGCGCGAGGCTCGCAGTGGTTGAGACAAGGGTGTTGAGAACAACGAGGGTGTCGGAAAACCCGCTCTGGACATCAGTGTGCCAAGTGGCTACACTGACCCTTTGCGCTGCCTGTTAGCTGCTCCCTGCCCGTCACCAGGGGCACCCCCTCGCATGAGCATCGGTGAAAGAAAAGCTCCGAACTGGGCTTTCCCTCTCGATGTCCAGCTTGGGACACCGGTACGCGCGTAGTGAGTCCGAGCCCTCGGAAGGACCCCCTCTTGGCCGCCTCGCGCAACGCCTCGACCACGAATACGAACAACGGCGCAAGCACTGCCCCGCTGCGCATCTCCTTTGCAAAGATCAAGGAGCCGCTTGAGGTTCCGAACCTTCTGGCGCTTCAGACCGAGAGCTTCGACTGGCTGCTCGGCAACCCCGCCTGGAAGGCTCGTGTCGAGGCGGCTGTCGAGAGTGGGCAGGACGTCCCCAGGAAGTCCGGTCTGGAGGAGATCTTCGAGGAGATCTCCCCGATCGAGGACTTCTCCGGGTCGATGTCGCTGACCTTCCGCGACCACCGCTTCGAGCCCTCGAAGAATTCGATCGACGAGTGCAAGGACCGCGACTTCACGTTCGCCGCCCCGCTCTTCGTGACCGCCGAGTTCACCAACAACGAGACCGGCGAGATCAAGTCCCAGACGGTCTTCATGGGCGATTTCCCGCTCATGACGAACAAGGGCACCTTCGTCATCAACGGCACCGAGCGTGTCGTGGTGTCGCAGCTCGTCCGCTCGCCGGGTGTCTACTTCGACTCCTCCATCGACAAGACGTCCGACAAGGACATCTTCTCCGCCAAGATCATCCCGTCCCGGGGTGCCTGGCTGGAGATGGAGATCGACAAGCGCGACATGGTCGGTGTCCGCATCGACCGCAAGCGCAAGCAGTCCGTGACCGTCCTCCTCAAGGCTCTCGGTTGGACGACCGAGCAGATCCTGGAGGAGTTCGGCGAGTACGAGTCCATGCGCGCCACCCTGGAGAAGGACCACACCCAGGGCCAGGACGACGCGCTCCTCGACATCTACCGCAAGCTGCGTCCGGGCGAGCCCCCGACGCGCGAGGCGGCCCAGACGCTGCTCGAGAACCTCTACTTCAACCCGAAGCGCTACGACCTCGCGAAGGTCGGCCGCTACAAGGTGAACAAGAAGCTCGGCGCGGACGAGCCGCTGGACGCCGGCGTCCTCACCACCGACGACGTCATCGCGACCATCAAGTACCTGGTCAAGCTGCACGCCGGCGAGACCGAGACGGTCGGCGAGAGCGGCACCCAGATCGTCGTCGAGACCGACGACATCGACCACTTCGGCAACCGTCGTCTGCGTAACGTCGGCGAGCTCATCCAGAACCAGGTCCGTACGGGTCTGGCGAGGATGGAGCGCGTCGTGCGGGAGCGCATGACGACTCAGGACGTCGAGGCGATCACGCCGCAGACCCTGATCAACATCCGGCCGGTCGTCGCCTCCATCAAGGAGTTCTTCGGCACCAGCCAGCTCTCGCAGTTCATGGACCAGAACAACCCGCTGTCGGGGCTCACCCACAAGCGCCGTCTGTCGGCGCTCGGCCCGGGTGGTCTCTCGCGTGAGCGGGCCGGCTTCGAGGTCCGTGACGTGCACCCGTCGCACTACGGCCGCATGTGCCCGATCGAGACCCCTGAAGGCCCGAACATCGGCCTGATCGGCTCGCTCGCCTCGTACGGCCGGGTCAACGCGTTCGGCTTCGTGGAGACGCCGTACCGCAAGGTCGTCGAGGGCGTCGTCACCGACGACGTCGACTACCTGACCGCCGACGAGGAAGACCGCTTCGTCATCGCGCAGGCCAACGCGACGCTCTCCGAGGAGATGCGTTTCACGGAGCCCCGCGTGCTGGTCCGCCGCCGTGGCGGCGAGGTCGACTACATCCCCGGCGACGACGTCGACTACATGGACGTCTCGCCGCGCCAGATGGTGTCGGTCGCGACCGCGATGATCCCGTTCCTGGAGCACGACGACGCCAACCGTGCCCTCATGGGCGCGAACATGATGCGTCAGGCCGTGCCCCTGATCACGTCCGAGGCGCCGCTCGTCGGCACCGGCATGGAGTACCGCTGCGCGGTCGACGCCGGTGACGTCGTCAAGGCGGAGAAGGAAGGTGTGGTCCAGGAGGTCTCCGCGGACTACATCACCGTCGCCAACGACGACGGTACGTACACCACGTACCGCATCGCCAAGTTCTCCCGCTCCAACCAGGGCACCTCGGTCAACCAGAAGGTTGTCGTCAACGAGGGCGACCGGGTCGTCGAGAGCCAGGTCCTCGCCGACGGGCCCGCCACCCAGCAGGGTGAGATGGCGCTCGGCAAGAACCTCCTCGTGGCGTTCATGCCGTGGGAGGGCCACAACTACGAAGACGCGATCATCCTCAGCCAGCGGCTGGTCCAGGACGACGTCCTCTCCTCGATCCACATCGAGGAGCACGAGGTCGACGCCCGGGACACCAAGCTCGGCCCCGAGGAGATCACCCGGGACATCCCGAACGTCTCCGAGGAGGTCCTCGCGGACCTCGACGAGCGCGGCATCATCCGTATCGGTGCCGAGGTCGTCGCCGGGGACATCCTGGTCGGCAAGGTCACGCCCAAGGGTGAGACCGAGCTGACCCCGGAGGAGCGCCTGCTCCGCGCGATCTTCGGCGAGAAGGCCCGTGAGGTCCGCGACACCTCGCTGAAGGTGCCGCACGGCGAGGTCGGCAAGGTCATCGGCGTCCGCGTCTTCGACCGCGAGGAGGGCGACGAGCTGCCGCCCGGCGTCAACCAGCTCGTCCGCGTGTACGTCGCCCAGAAGCGCAAGATCACGGACGGCGACAAGCTCGCCGGCCGTCACGGCAACAAGGGCGTCATCTCGAAGATCCTGCCGATCGAGGACATGCCGTTCCTGGAGGACGGCACCCCGGTCGACATCATCCTCAACCCGCTGGGTGTCCCGTCCCGAATGAACCCGGGACAGGTCCTGGAGATCCACCTCGGCTGGCTCGCCAGCCAGGGCTGGAAGGTCGAGGGCAACGAGGAGTGGATGGAGCGGCTGAAGTCCATCGGCGCCGACGAGGTCGCGCCCGGCACCAACGTCGCCACCCCGGTCTTCGACGGCGCCCGCGAGGACGAGATCTCGGGTCTCTTCGAGTCGACGATCCCGAACCGCGACGGCGAGCGGATGGTCAAGGGCTCCGGTAAGGCCCGGATGTTCGACGGCCGCTCCGGTGAGCCGTTCCCGGACCCGATCTCGATCGGGTACATGTACATCCTCAAGCTCCACCACCTGGTCGACGACAAGCTGCACGCCCGTTCGACCGGCCCGTACTCGATGATCACCCAGCAGCCGCTGGGTGGTAAGGCTCAGTTCGGTGGCCAGCGCTTCGGTGAGATGGAGGTGTGGGCGCTGGAGGCTTACGGCGCCGCGTACGCCCTCCAGGAGCTGCTGACGATCAAGTCCGATGACGTGACCGGCCGCGTGAAGGTCTACGAGGCCATCGTCAAGGGCGAGAACATCCCTGAGCCCGGCATTCCCGAGTCCTTCAAGGTGCTCATCAAGGAAATGCAGTCGCTCTGCCTCAACGTGGAGGTGCTGTCCTCGGACGGCATGTCCATCGAGATGCGCGACACGGACGAGGACGTCTTCCGCGCGGCGGAGGAGCTCGGTATCGACCTGTCCCGGCGAGAGCCGAGCAGCGTCGAAGAGGTCTGACGGGTTCGCCGGCCGGATCCCCGATCCGGCCGGCTCTCCCCGGACCCGTTCAGACCATTGCTGAAGTGCCCCATCTACTCGCTGACGCGAGGGGCTCGAACCCCCGAAAGAGGGATTGACGACAAGTGCTCGACGTCAACTTCTTCGACGAGCTGCGGATCGGCCTTGCCACCGCGGACGACATCCGGACCTGGTCGCACGGCGAAGTGAAGAAGCCGGAGACCATCAACTACCGCACGCTCAAGCCCGAGAAGGACGGACTCTTCTGCGAGAAGATCTTCGGTCCGACCCGGGACTGGGAGTGCTACTGCGGCAAGTACAAGCGTGTCCGCTTCAAGGGCATCATCTGTGAGCGCTGTGGCGTGGAAGTCACGCGCGCCAAGGTGCGCCGTGAGCGGATGGGCCACATTGAGCTGGCCGCGCCCGTCACCCACATCTGGTACTTCAAGGGCGTGCCCTCGCGCCTCGGGTACCTGCTCGACCTCGCGCCGAAGGACCTCGAAAAGGTCATCTACTTCGCCGCGTACATGATCACGTTCGTGGACGAGGAGCGCCGTACGCGCGATCTGCCGTCGCTGGAGGCACACGTCTCCGTCGAGCGCCAGCAGACCGAGAACCGTCGCGACTCCGACCTCGAAGCCCGCGCCAAGAAGCTTGAGACCGACCTGGCCGAGCTGGAGGCCGAGGGCGCCAAGGCCGACGTCCGCCGCAAGGTGCGCGAAGGCGCCGAGCGCGAGATGAAGCAGCTCCGGGACCGCGCGCAGCGCGAGATCGACCGTCTCGACGAGGTGTGGAACCGCTTCAAGAACCTCAAGGTCCAGGACCTGGAGGGCGACGAGCTGCTCTACCGCGAGCTGCGCGACCGCTTCGGCACCTACTTCGACGGTTCGATGGGCGCCGCCGCGCTGCAGAAGCGCCTGGAGTCCTTCGACCTGGACGAGGAGGCCGAGCGCCTCCGCGAGATCATCCGTACTGGCAAGGGGCAGAAGAAGACCCGTGCGCTCAAGCGCCTCAAGGTCGTCTCCGCGTTCCTCCAGACCAGCAACAGCCCCAAGGGCATGGTGCTGGACTGCGTGCCGGTGATCCCGCCGGACCTGCGTCCGATGGTGCAGCTCGACGGTGGCCGCTTCGCGACCTCCGACCTGAACGACCTGTACCGCCGTGTGATCAACCGGAACAACCGCCTCAAGCGTCTCCTCGACCTCGGTGCCCCCGAGATCATCGTGAACAACGAGAAGCGGATGCTCCAGGAGGCCGTCGACGCGCTGTTCGACAACGGCCGCCGCGGCCGTCCGGTCACCGGTCCCGGCAACCGGCCCCTGAAGTCCCTGAGCGACATGCTCAAGGGCAAGCAGGGCCGTTTCCGTCAGAACCTGCTCGGCAAGCGTGTCGACTACTCGGCCCGTTCCGTGATCGTCGTCGGCCCGCAGCTCAAGCTGCACCAGTGCGGTCTGCCGAAGGCCATGGCGCTGGAGCTCTTCAAGCCGTTCGTGATGAAGCGCCTGGTGGACCTGAACCACGCGCAGAACATCAAGTCGGCGAAGCGCATGGTCGAGCGCGGCCGTACGGTCGTGTACGACGTGCTCGAAGAGGTCATCGCCGAGCACCCGGTACTGCTGAACCGTGCGCCCACCCTGCACCGTCTGGGTATCCAGGCGTTCGAGCCGCAGCTCGTCGAGGGCAAGGCCATCCAGATCCACCCGCTCGTCTGCACCGCGTTCAACGCGGACTTCGACGGTGACCAGATGGCCGTCCACCTGCCGCTCTCCGCGGAGGCGCAGGCCGAGGCCCGCATCCTGATGCTGTCCTCGAACAACATCCTCAAGCCGGCCGACGGCCGTCCGGTCACCATGCCCACCCAGGACATGGTGCTCGGCCTCTTCTTCCTCACCACGGACGAGGAGGAGCGCAAGGTCATCGGCGAGGGCCGGTCCTTCGGCTCCACCGCCGAGGCCACCATGGCGTTCGACAACCGCGAGCTGTCGCTCCAGGCCAAGGTCGACATCCGCTTCCCGGTGGGCACCATCCCGCCGCGCGGCTGGACCCCGCCGGTCTCCGAGGAGGCCGACACCGACGGCACCGCGGTGCCGTGGCAGCAGGGCGACCCGTTCCGGCTGCGGACGACCCTGGGCCGCGCGCTCTTCAACGAGCTGCTGCCCGAGGACTACCCGTTCGTCGACTACTCGGTCGGCAAGAAGCAGCTCTCCGAGATCGTCAACGACCTCGCCGAGCGCTACCCCAAGGTCATCGTGGCGGCGACGCTCGACAACCTGAAGGCGGCCGGCTTCTTCTGGGCGACCCGTTCCGGCGTCACCGTCGCCATCTCGGACGTCGTCGTGCCCGAGGCGAAGAAGGCGATCGTCCAGGGTTACGAGGCGCAGGACGAGAAGGTCCAGAAGCAGTACGAGCGCGGTCTGATCACCAAGGACGAGCGCACCCAGGAGCTCATCGCGATCTGGACCAAGGCGACCAACGAGGTCGCCGAGGCGATGAACGCGAACTTCCCGAAGACCAACCCCATCTTCATGATGGTCAACTCGGGTGCTCGTGGAAACATGATGCAGATGCGTCAGATCGCCGGTATGCGTGGTCTGGTGTCCAACGCCAAGAACGAGACGATCCCGCGTCCCATCAAGGCGTCCTTCCGTGAAGGTCTGTCCGTGCTGGAGTACTTCATCTCCACGCACGGTGCCCGTAAGGGTCTGGCCGACACCGCCCTGCGTACCGCCGACTCGGGTTACCTGACCCGTCGTCTGGTGGACGTCTCGCAGGACGTCATCATCCGCGAGGAGGACTGCGGCACCGACCGCGGTCTGAAGCTGCGGATCGCCGAGCGCGGCGCCGACGGTGTGCTGCGCAAGGCGGAGGACGTCGAGACGTCCGTGTACGCGCGGATGCTCGCCGAGGACGTCGTCGTCGACGGCAAGGTCATCGCGCCGGCCAACGTCGACCTGGGCGATGTCCTGATCGACGCAGTCGTGGCAGCCGGGGTCGAGGAGGTCAAGACCCGCTCGGTCCTGACCTGCGAGTCCGCGGTCGGCACCTGTGCCTTCTGCTACGGCCGCTCGCTGGCCACCGGCAAGCTGGTCGACATCGGTGAGGCGGTCGGCATCATCGCCGCCCAGTCCATCGGTGAGCCCGGTACCCAGCTCACGATGCGTACCTTCCACACCGGTGGTGTGGCCGGTGACGACATCACGCAGGGTCTGCCCCGAGTCGTCGAGCTCTTCGAGGCCCGTACGCCCAAGGGTGTCGCCCCGATCTCGGAGGCGGCAGGCCGCGTCCGTATCGAGGAGACCGAGAAGACCAAGAAGCTCGTCGTCACCCCGGACGACGGCAGCGAAGAGACGCCGTTCCCGATCTCGAAGCGTGCCCGTCTGCTCGTGGGCGAGGGCGACCAGGTCCAGGTGGGCCAGAAGCTCACCGTCGGTGCCACCAACCCGCACGACGTGCTGCGGATCCTCGGTCAGCGCGCGGTCCAGGTCCACCTGGTCGGCGAGGTCCAGAAGGTCTACAACTCGCAGGGCGTGTCGATCCACGACAAGCACATCGAGATCATCATCCGGCAGATGCTGCGCCGCGTGACGATCATCGAGTCCGGCGACGCGGAGCTGCTGCCCGGCGAGCTGGTGGAGCGGTCGAAGTTCGAGACCGAGAACCGCCGTGTGGTCACGGAAGGCGGCCACCCGGCCTCCGGCCGTCCGCAGCTCATGGGTATCACCAAGGCGTCGCTGGCCACCGAGTCGTGGCTGTCGGCGGCGTCCTTCCAGGAGACGACCAGGGTTCTCACCGACGCGGCGATCAACGCCAAGTCGGACTCCCTGATCGGCCTCAAGGAGAACGTCATCATCGGTAAGCTCATCCCGGCCGGTACGGGTCTGTCCCGCTACCGCAACATCCGGGTCGAGCCGACCGAGGAAGCCAAGGCCGCGATGTACTCGGCCGTCGGCTACGACGACATCGACTACTCGCCGTTCGGCACGGGCTCCGGCCAGGCCGTTCCGCTGGAGGACTACGACTACGGTCCGTACAACCAGTAAGGCGTGAGCGAACGCGGAGGGCGGCCATCCCGTACGGGGTGGCCGCCCTCCGGCGTTTTCGCGGGCCGCGCGGCTACCGTACGGCCAGCTCCCAGGCGGCCACGGCGAGTCCGCAGGTGGCCGTCAGCGCGGCGATATTCGCGAGCGGCCAGCGGGCGCGCTCCAGGGAGTCCAGCCGCGCCTCGTGGTCGGCGAGCTGCCGGTCGGTCTGGTCACTGCGCTGGACGAGGAGCGCCAGCGAGCCGTCGGTGCGGGCGAACCCCGCCTCCAGCGTGCCGCGCAGCCGCTCCAGTTCGACGGCGACGGTGACCGGGCTGTTCGCTTCGGTGTCGGTCATGGGCACCCTCCTTCAGTCGGTGTACGGGACCTTCAGCGCGGTCCACGAGGTCTGTCCCGGCCTGCCGTCCGCGTCGGCGCCGCGGAAGCCGAGCTTGCGCTGCCAGGCGGCGTACGAGCGCCGGTCGGCCTCGGTCCACCGCGGTCCCGGGCCCACCGTGTAGGCGGAGCAGCCCTCGGCGACGAGCCGGTGGCCCATCGCGGTGATCACGGGCGAGCTGCGGCGCTCGGTGAAGAACGCGGCGCCGGGGAACGGCTGGTGGCGCGGGGTGGCGGGTTTCGACGGCGTTGACGGCGTCGGCGGTACGGGTGCCGGGGGGACGGGCGCCGCGCCGAGCCGGGTGGCGATCCGGGTACGCAGGGAGGCCATGGTGAATCCGCGCGGGTCGACCTTCTGGTCGGACCACTCCGTATGCCCGATCACGCTCTTCGCGCTCCAGCCGTGGGCGCGGCAGATCGCGGCGGAGACCCGTTCGATCGCGGTGAGCTGGGCCGTGGGCCAGGGGTCCTTCCCGTCGCCGAGGTTGACGCACTCGAAGCCGTAGAAGTGCGCGTTGCCGTCGGCGGCGCCGGCGCTCCCCTCGTGGTGGCGGGGCGCGGGCGGGCGCTCCCCGTAGTCCTCCTCGACCACCCGCCGGAGTACGGCCGGATCGCCACCGCCCGCGTGGTTGGCGCGGCCGTTGCCGATCAGGTGGACGGTGCCGTCCTTGGCGATGACGCCGTGGCAGAGCGGTCCCGGCAGGGCGGCGTAGCCGCGGTAGCAGAGGGCGACGGAGCTGGTGGTGCCAGTGGTGACGGTGTGGTGGATCATCACGCCGTTCAGGGGTCCCCAGGCGCCCTTGTGGTTGCGGTGGTGGGTGCGCCAGCCGGGGTGTTCGATGACGGCGACGCCCTCCGCGCGCAGGGCGGTGACCATCTGGTCGGCGGTGAGCGGGGTGGCCATGAGGCTTCCTTTCGGGTGGTGGACGGCCGGGCGCGTGTGCCCCGTACCGGAAGGGGCCGATCAGGGGCCGGTACGGATCCGGTACGGGGCACACGCGGGGCGGGCGGTCAGGACAGGGCGGCCCAGATGGCGTTGGAGTCGGCGACCACGGTCGAGGGGGTGAAGGAGGCCGGCAGCGAGGTCTGGCCGGTGACGTTCATCCGGCCGTGGCGGATGAACGACCCCGGCATCCGGGCGCTCCCACCAGGGGTCTGCCCCATGCTGGAGCCCCGCATGAAGGCGGGACCGCTGTTGCTGGGGTTCGGCCCGTTGACCAGGAGGGCCACCCAGTAGGAACCCGCGGCGGCGTTGTACGCGCTGGTCAGCGGGCAGACGACGGTCTGACCCTCGGTGGCCTTGATCGGGGTGGTCAGGGGAGCGGTCAGGCCGACGCGGGCCCCGGCCGCCGTGTACAGCCCGGCGAACGAGCTGGCGCTGAGGCCGGTCCCCGCGTAACCGGGCACGTAGAAGACCACGTTCCGTACGGTGGTGGCCGCGTGCAGCGGGATGCCGATCAGGTACACCCAGCCGTTGATGCAGTACTGGACGGTGCTGCCGGAGGCCGCCGCCGGGTCGAACGCCCAGCCGGAGAAGCCCATCGCGGCCGGTGACCAGGTGCCCGACCCGGCGACCGTGTCGAGGTAGCCGCGCCGGACCAACTGGTCGGCGGTGGCCGGATTGGCGGTGGTGGCGGGCGGGGCCGCGAAGGTCTTGGTGCCCTGGACCGTCTGGTTCCCGTCCAGCAGCACCGCTGCGCCGGCCGCGACGGCGCCCACGTCGCCCGCGCCGAGCACGACCGTCCCCGTACGTTCGTTGACGGAGGTGACCGGCGCGCCGCCGAGCCGCAGGTAGCGCAGGTCGGCGGCGGGCGCGTCCAGGGCGCCGACGTCGGCGGCGGTGAGGACGACCGCGCCGGACCTGCCGTTGACCGAGGCGACCGCTCCGCCGGACGCGGCGGGGAGCTGGCCGGGCGGCACCAGCCCGTCCGCGCCCAGGGTGGCCACGCCGCCCCGGGCGCCGGCCGACGCGGCCGGTACCGCGGCCACATCGGCGGCGGTGAGGGTGATGTCGGGCTCGCCGTGCCCGTTGACGGAATGTACGGCTCCGGGTTCGCCCGCGGGGCCGGCCGGGCCCGGTGCCCCGGCGGGCCCGGCCGGCCCCCGTACCGCCACATAGGTGGGGGTGGCCGGGTCCACCGGGGCGAGATCGGCGAGGTCGACGCTCTCCTGGCCGGTGGCGAGCACGATCCGGTACGTGCGCGGCCGGGCCAGGGCGCCCAGCTTCTCGGTGACGGTGTACGTCCACTCTTCGGGGTTCCAGCCGGGGCCGTCGGTGGCGGGCAGCACCACCCTGATCGCGCCCTCGCCGTCCAGCGTCGCCCGCGTCGGCCCGCCGAGGAAGAGGTCGGCCTCGGCGTGGGTGAGGAGGGCCGGCGGCCGGAACTCGACCTGGCCGGTCATGGGGTGGCCGTCCGGCGTCAGATAGCGCGCGGTGACGGTCACCGTGGGAATGGATTCGGGCAGCACTCGGGTACCTCCTTGGGAGGGGGATGGGTCGGGGCGCGCACGGGGGAGCCGTACGGTCGGGACGCGGGGCCGTACGGCCCGTCACGCGCGGCCGTACGTCAGGACTGCACGCCGTACAGGGCGAGGGGCCGGCAGCGCACGGTGTCGCCCGCCGCGAGGACCCGCGCCTGCACCTCGAAGGTGACGGTCGCGTCGTACGCCACGTCCAGGACCGCCGTGAACTCCAGGCCGCGCGCGTCACCTGCCGGCCCCACCTGGACGCCGTCGGCCATCAGCCGCAGCTCGGCCCGCCCGGCGCTCTCGGCGGCGATCCGGCAGTACAGGCGCGCGTGCTGGGCGATGCCCGTACCCCGGTACAGCGTCGTCCAGTCGGTCGCGCCGGTGGACTCCCACCGGTCGGCGGCGACCGGCTGCGGCAGCGGGTAGGGCACATAGGGCCTGGCCAGCCCGTGTCCCACGGAGTCGTCGGCGACGACCACATTGCCCTTGCGGTCGAGGATCTGGACCGGCTGGACGGGCAGCGTGTCGGGGGTGCCGGTCCAGACGGTCAGGGCGAGGGAGCCGTCGTCCCTCCGTACCATCAGCCCCTGTTGTGGGGAACCGTCGGCGCGTTCGGGCTGGACCCGGCCCAGGTAGAGCAGGTCGTCGCCCTGACCGGTGCGCACCCGCAGTCGGCCGCCGTCGCCGATGACGACGTCGCCGCCCATGATCTGGTTCATCGCCGGGCGGGTGTTGGCGCTGCCCATCAGGTCGCGTACCTGCCGCTCCAGCGTCCGGATCCGGTCCAGCAGGTCGAGGGGGATGATCGCCACGGTGTCACACCCCTTCCAGGTAGAGCGTGGCCGTCTCGGGCTTGGCCCGCTGCGGCGGATTGACCGCGAGCCCGACGACCCGGAACCGGGTGTCCGAGCCGCCGGGGTGCCACAGGTCGTGGACGCGCAGCCGGATCCTGGCGCCCATCAGCGCGGGCGTGATCCGGCCGTCCATCCACACCGTCAGCTCCGGGATCGTCTCCGGGACGCGGTGACGGGACAGCTCGGCGCGGGCGAGGGAGCCGAGAGCGGCCGCGTCGTTCACCGAGGTGTGGTCCGAGGTCTGTTCCAGCCGGGGCCAGCCGCCCGCGATGTCCTCGTCGCTGACCACGCTCACGGTCAGCGGCTCGGACTCCTGCGACTGGTCGCTGTTGCTCGACTCACCGCGCGCCACCCACACGTTGGCCTGCACGGTCGAGTCCGACGGCAGGCTGTAGGTGTGCACCGGCCCCGGATGATCGAGGACGATCTCCGTACGACCGGTGGTGATCACCGGATGGCCGAGTTGCAGGTGTTTGACGCGTTTTCCGTCCGCGTCCCGGTAGCAGTGGATCCGCCACTCGAACCCGTCGTCGAACTGGCAGAGCTTGTCGAGCAGTTCCCTGACCCGGGCCAGCCCGCTGTAGGCGTACGCGAAGTCCCGCCGTATCCCGGACGCCTCGGTCCCGTACCGGATCCCGATGTCCCCGCCCGGCTGCTCCTGCACGTGGTCGATCAGCAGCCGGACGATGTCGAACTGCTCGGTGCCCGCGCCGACCAGGTCGGCGGAGAGGATCCGGTGATCGAGGTACGAGTCGAAGGTGCCGGCCTGGAACTGGACGGTCAGCCGGCCCTGTTCGTCCATCTGCGGGGTACTGGTCCACAGCACCCCGCCCCACCAGATGTCCCCGTTCCGCTCCAGCCAGACCGCCGTACGGCCGGGCACCAGCGCGGCCCGCGTCCGTTCGGCGAGGGCGGCGTCGGGCAGCGGGATCGTCGCGGTGAGGGAACCGGCCTTCCCGATGAAGTCGTCGAACTTCGCGTCGGTGAGCGGGAGCACGTCGAGCACCTGGTCGGTGCGCAGATCGCAGAACAGGGCGCGGTAGACGGCGGTGCCGGGGGTCCTGAGCGCCCCCGAGGGCATCGGCGTCGGCGTCACAGGGCCGCCTCCGCCGCCTCGTAGGTGAAGGTGCCGGAGATCCGCATGGTGCCGGCCCAGGGCCACGGGGTGATCGCGTCCACGATGCCGCCGAACGGCAACGGCACGGTGCCCGGCGAGCCGGAGGCCAGTTCCAGCTCCAGGGTCCTCGTGCTGGTGATACGGACCCGGGCCGCGTACCGGTCCTTGTTGCTCGCCCCCACGAGACCGGCGGAGCCCGCGGCCTGGGTGGCAGCGGCGGCGGTCACCGGCAGACTGAAGCGCCAGTTGTCGCCGGAGTCGCCGCTTCCGAAGCGGGTGGTCGTGCCGAAGGCGATGTCGAACGACCCGTGCACCACGGTGCCCATCTGCACGTAACGGCACCGCAGCGCCGCGTTGCCGAAGGACGGTGACGCCAGACCGGTGGACGTCGTCCAGACCGGCGTCCAGTCCCGCCAGCGCGGCAGCGGCGGGTACGGCTGCCAGGCCGTACCGTCCCAGCGCTGGAGACCGCCCTCACCGATGTCCCGGTACTGGCCCGGATAGGCGCCCGGGATGGCGCGGGCCCACTCCTCCGGCAGGATGCCGCCGACCGCCACCGTGGTACGGCGCAGATCGGAGACGGCAGAGGACCAGTCGATCCCGCCGCTGCCCGCCGAGGCGCCCGCCGGCACCCGGACGGTGGCCAGCGCCAGGGAGGCGGCCGGGATCGCCGGGGCGGCGGGGGTGGGCGCCGGGGTGCCCTGGACGACCTCCAGCGCGGCCTCCGTACGTCCCCCGGCGTCCTGCGTCTCGTCGTACACCCGCAGCACCACGAGGTCGAGCCGGGGGTTGGCCGGGTCGCCGTCGGCGAGGAGGAGCGGGGTGTACTCGGTGACCGCGACGGGGTAGGAACCGGCCGCCTCGCTGCTGTGCACGACGGCACGGCCCGAGGCGACGGTCGCGGTCATCCCGGCCGACTCCCCGTACACGTACAGCCCGGACAGGACGTACCTGCCGTCCGGCGAGCCGGGGAGCACGCCGCCGCGGGTGGTGAGCTGGCCGGACGGGGTCATGGCGCCGAGGGGCGCGAGCCGGGTGTCGGTACGGGACTGGCCGGTGGCGGTGCCATCGGCGGAGCGGTTGAGCAGCCATGCGGAACGGATGGGCATGAGGTCTCCTCTGCGGGTTGGGTGGGGTGGGGCGAGCTGCGCGGGGCGTACGGGGGCGTACGGGGGCGCGTGTCACCAGTGGGAGTGGCGCCAGCGCACGGTCGCCTGCGCCGCCGGGTCCGGCGCGGCGTCCTCGGAGCGGAAGGCCAGCGAGGTCTCACCGGGCTCCAGGAGGAACAACTGCTCGGGGGCCGAGGCCGCGGTGGCCGTGTAGAGACGCGAGGCGGTGCCGTTGAGGACCACCGTCCCGGTCCAGGTGTCCACGGTCAGGACGTCGTCGGCGGCGAGCGTGATGTCGTACTGGAGCCGGCGCCCGTCGGACAGCCTGGTCAGCGAGGGACGCTGCACGGGCCCGCGGAACTCGATCAGCGGATGGGCCGCCGTATCCCCGGAGTTGACTGCGGTGAGGGAGCCGTTCGAACCGGCCGTACCCCAGTCCAGCGGCCAGTCCAGCCCGCCGTCCGGCCAGTCGACACCGGGCTCGGCGGAGGGCAGACCGGTCCGTGCCCCCTGTTCGTCCGTGCCGAAGCGGCGCGGATCGGTGGCGGTCCACTGAAGGCTGGTCCTCGACGTGCCGTTCAACAGGAAGGAACGGTCCTGCGGTACGACACGCCGGCTGATCCGGGCCCGTACCGCCAGCGTCTCCCCGTGCAGCCGGACCGCGAGCCACCGTTCGGCGCCGTCCAGCCCGGTGCCGGACCGGAACTCGCCGAGGGTGGCACGGGCGCCCGCCCGGGACGCGGGCAGCAGCCAGACGGTCGCGTCGACCAGCCGGGGCTGCGCCCAGCGCGAGCCGGGCCAGGAACCGTGCTGGTCGGGGCGGGGCACATCACCGACGTCGATGCCGGGCAGATCGTCCCAGCCACTGAGGCCGGCGCGATCGATCTCGAACGGGGTACCGGGACCGAGAAGCAGTCCGGCCCACTGGATCTGCCCGTCGCGGGTGATCAGTGAGCCGGGGGAAGGATCTTCCTGGTATCCGGTTGTGGTCTCGGCCATGGGCCGTCACCTCATTTCGTAGGGGAGCCGTAGCGGGCGGGTGTGGTGCGAGCGATGGCGCGGGGCTGGGGCGCCGGGGTGGGCACTCACGCGGCGGTCCGGTTCAGGAACAGCAGGTCCCCGGCGATGACCAGCGCGCTGCGCCCCTCGGGCTCGTGGTAGCAGGGCAGGACGGTGCGGTGCGCCGGGGGGCCGGTGGACGGCCCGTGTCCCGGCTCGGCGGGCCGCAGCCGGTCGAGCGCGGACAGCGGGAGTACGGCGCCGGAGTGCGGGCCGCCGCCCGAGGGCAGGACGACACCGCCTTCGGCGAGCTGGGGGATCTTCGGGAGACTGACCCCGAACTTCTTGCCGAGAACGGAGAAGCTGAGCTTGTTGAGGCCGTCGATGACCCAGTTGGCGAACGAGATCAGGCCGTTGAGAGGGCCCTTGATGACGGAGAGCAGGGCCTGCATGGCGCTGGTGACAAAGCCGCCCATGCCGTTCAGGGCCCGGGACAGGGCGTCCTTCACCCGCTGGAAGCCGCGCGGGATGTCCCGGGTGATCCAGTTCAGCACCGGCCGGACGCCGGATTTCAGGCCGTTCCACGCCGAACGGATCAGCCCGGTGAGGGCGCGGGTCGCGGTGGAGACGGCGCTGCGGGCACGGTTGAAGCCCTGGGACAGCGCGGGGCCGAGCACCTTCAACACCCCGCCGATGACCTTGCGTACGGTGCTGAAGGCGGCGGAGACGGTCTTCGCGTACAGCTTCACGACAGGGCCCAGAAAGGCCCAGATCCCCTGGATCACCTTCAGCGCCTGGTCGAAGACCTGCTTCATGATCCGCTGACCGGTCTGGGAGTTGACGGCCAGATCGATCAGATAGGCCGCGATCGGGGTGATCAGGCCGATGACGAAGCCCAGCGGGTTGGCGCGCAGGGCGACGTTGACGGCGGTCATGGCCCCGGTGGCGACGGTGAGCCCCGCCGCGAGCGGCCCCATGATCTTGGAGACGGTGCCCGCGCCGGAACCGAGCTTCCCCGCCAGCCCGCCGAACAGCCCGCTGCCGGTGGCCAGGGGCGACAGCGCCCCCGCGACGCCCCGGGCCCTGCCGCCGCCGGTACGCACCTGGGTGCCGGCGCTCCCGGCCGACCTGCCGACCCGGGTGAGCGCCTGCCCGGCGGTCTCGGCACGCCCCTTGACCTGCCGGAGCCCGCTGGTGGCGCTCTCGGCACCGGACCTGATCCGGCCGGCCGCGGTGGCGGACCGCTGAACGTTCTGCCGCAGCGACTGGAGTGCCCGCCCGCCCTGGCCGAGCTGGTTACGGAAGGAGGCGAGGGCGGGGCCGACACCGGCGAGCGGATCCCGGCCGGCCCCCGCGCCGAGGCCGACCGCCGCGGCGCTCATCCGCGCGCCTTGGACAGGAACATCAGCGCCATCGCGGTCTCCCGGAGGTCGCTGCCGGCCGCCTCGTGGTAGTTCTCGATGAGCAGCCCGCCGCCCGCGGCCCCGGCCCCGAACGCCTGGGCCCGGCCCTGCCGGGCGGTGTGCCGCAGCAGCCGGTCGAGCTTGGACAGCGGCAGCACGGCCTCGGCCTCCCCGGCCTCCGCGACCAGCGCGGCCACACCGCCGCGCCGGGGGGTGACGATGCCGCCCTCGGCCAGCCGCGGAATGGTCGGCAGGTTCACCCCGAAGGTCTTGCCGCCGACACCGGGGACCCAGCCGGGGATCGAGACCTTGATGCCGTTGAGCTTCCTGATGGCCGTGTTGATGAGGTCGATCACCCCGTTGAGCGGCGACTTCACCGCGCTCTTCACGGAGTTGAAGGCCCGGGAGGCGATCCCCTTGAGGCCGCCCCAGATGCTGGAGAGCTTGCTCTTGACGGCGCTGAACGCCTGCGGGACGACGTTCCTGATCCAGGAGACGACCGGGGAGATGATCTTCTTGACGCCGTTCCAGACGCTGGAGATCACGCTCTTGACAGCGTTCATCGCCGTGGTGATGACCTTTTTCCAGGCGTTGAAGTACGTCCTGATGACCGTGCCGACGGCCTTGACGACGGTGGAGACCGCCGACTTGATCCCGTTCCAGACCGACTTGATCAGCGAGCCGGCCTTCTTCATGATCGGGCCGATCGCCTTCATGACCGCGCTGATGACCTTCTTGATCGCGTCGAAGGCCGTCTTCATGACCTTCTGCATGGTCTTCGAGCGGGCGGCCGTCTCGACCACCTTCTCGATCAACGGTGCGAGCAGCCCGAGCAGCACGCCGATGAGGTTGCCCTTCATCGACTTGTTCAGCCCGTTCATCCCCTTGGACGCCTTGTCGGCCCCGGACTTGAACTTCCCGACCTGCGTCCCGCCCTTCTGCCCGGCCTGCCCGGCCTTGGTGAGCGACTTGGCGGCACTGTCGGCCCTGGTCTTCAGGGTGCTCAGCTCACGGGCTGAGGACTGGGCACCCCCCTGAAGCTTCTTGAGCCCGGCCTCGCCGGACGTGGCCTTCTGCCGGAGCCCGTCGGCGGCGCGGCCGGCCTCCTGAGCCCTGTCCTTGAAGCCCTTGAGCGTGGTGGACGCTCTGCCGAGGGATTGCACCAGCGACATATGTTTCCCCTCTTCTTCGTGGTTGCTGCGGAAAGCGTTCGTGGCGGCTTGTCGCCGCTCCACGACTCGTGCTCCGCTTTCTGTTCGGCCGTTCGAAATCGCCTTTCTTCTTCTCTTCGGGGGAGGAAGGTTTTCCCTTGTCGGATTCCTTCTGCGTTTGAGTCGAGAGGCGAGTGTCGGCAGCCGTCGGACCACGACTCGGTCGGCCGATTTGATATCCCTTAATGGGCATGGTGGGATTCCTGCCCTTCTGATACCGTCCGGCGCATGAGTGGAGCTGCGGGGTTACCCGCCAAGCCGGAGAAGCCTCGGGGCGATACGCCCATGAGGCATTTTTTATCTATATGCTCGGTTTTTGCCACCTATTGGGGCGTCACGGTCACCTTGGAGCTCCTCAAGGTGATGGCGACTCACGGAAACTGCGGATACCGGTTCGGTCCCGCCTGCCAGCAGGGTCAGGGGTACTTGGCTCTGGGGCCTGCTGCCTTCATCGCCGGTATATTTCTCTCTGGAAAGCTCAGTAAGAGAGAAGGCTGGCAGGGCCCACTGATCGCTTTTGACGGAACTTCTTTCCTGTACGGTTCCGGAGGGTCCGCAGTAGCCTTCGGGATGGGTCTCATCCGGTCTGAAAGTGTCTCCTGGTCGATTACGGTTTCCGTCTTCGGTCTCCTCTCTCTCGGAGTTTTTATATTTCTTGTCCACGGCTTCCTGACAGGGCATTCGGGAAGCATCATGGAGAAGCTGCGAAGCCTTTTCTGGGTCTTGGAAGACCTTCCGAGCCAGAAGGGAAAACGCAAGCGGGTTGTGCGAGAGAGGGGAATCGCGCCGGAGCGTGCGGAGGGGGGTGTTCTCTATCCAGAAACCTCGGCAGAGAGGGCATTCTGGCGCCTTTTTATGCTTGAATCCTGCATGGCAGTGATAGCGAGCTGCGTGGCGGGCAGGATTTTTATTCACCTCATCGCGGGGTGACGATGCTCCCGCGGTGGTGCGCACTCTTCGTCGTCCAGGGGGACGTAATGCTTTACTGGGTTCTTTTCAGCGGTTTAGGCTTCTTCTGCTTCGCAATGGCTCTACTTGTTTCCGACCTGCGCGGACTCAGGCGCCGTGAGCGGTCCTTCGTCACATGCGAAGGGTCTCGGCCAGGTGATTTCGGTGAAACGGTCTACAGCATGGGGCCGGTTGTTCGTAATGGGAAGGTCGCGGAAGGGTCCGTAAGAGGGAAATCCTTGGGAATCCGGGTCGGGCATCGAGTCGAAGTCGTGTACGACCCGAAGTATCCGCATCGGATGTTTCTCGTGGACCGGGCGCCTCGCCTTCCCACTCTCCCGGTCATTGCCTTCTTTGCGATCGTCGGAGTGCTGGTGGCGCTGTACGGGGTTATCCGCCACGGCTGAAGAAGCCGGCCAGGCTGGTGGGGCTCGGGGTTCTTCCCCGGAAGGGCCCCTCCGGATTCCGTGAAAGCAGAGGCGACGGCCAGTCTCTCCGCCATCGACTGTGGGAGTACCTGTGAATGTCATCAGGTTCATGCTGGCTATGTTCGCCGTGGCGCCTCTTGTGGTGGTCTTTGTCAATCTATACGCTTTGCGCAAAGGGCGAAGGCTGGAACAGTCGGGGCGGCGCGTCAAGGGCGAATGCGTGAATCACTACTGGCCGGCCGGTGGGTATATCGGGGTTATCTGCGAATATTCGACGGAAGGCGGGGAGAGGGCCTCCGTTAAATCCTCCAAGTATACGGTTGCTCCGGTGGAAGTAGGGCACTCTGTGGAAATTCTGCATGATCCCCAAAATCCTAACCATGCGATGCTCGCATTCGAAGCGGTCAATCGGGTCGGCTACGACACGCTCATATTCTCTATAGGTGTCGTGCTGTTCTTGGCGCCTTCAGTGGGGTTTTTCCTCACTTTTTGACCTATCGGTACTCACCACCGTGTGCCCTTTTTTCATGCGGGCGGATGATGGACTGTGCGTCAACCGATGCTGCGATCCAGGCGGTTCACCTCGTCGGTGACGCGGCGCACCCCATCAGCGGCGGGGCGCGCCGCGGCAGCCACGCGGTGCATCGCCTCACGGGTCCGACGAGCCTGGTCTCCCTGCTGCCGCAACTGCGCGGTTGTCGGGCCTGGTGTTCGCGTGCCGGCGGTCCGGGTGTTGCTGCTTCGAGTGGTGGGCTCGCTTCGACCCTGAGCGGGTGCGGGTGCGGGAGAGGGTGTGGTGGTGGTGCCCCGTTGTGCTCTCCCCGGCGGGGGCGGATCGTTCGTGGGGGGTGCGGGAGACGCGGGGGGCGGAGTGGCCCTTGCGGCCGGTTCGCCGGTTCCGCCGGTCGCGGGCGGGTCGTCCGCGTTTGATCGGGCCCGACGCTGCAAAAGGCCCCGTTCATCATATTCGAGGTTGAGTCTATTCTTGATCAATTCTTCAAGGCTGAAGAACGAGGGAAGGGAAGCATTGAGCGGGACGAACTCTGCCTTCAGGGCGGTGAATTCACTCTTGATCGTATTGAGTTCTATTGCATTCCAGTGCTTCCAGTCCGAGAACCATTTGAACTCCTCCTCCTCATTCTTTTTCTCCTTGTCGTAGCCTTCAATCGCGTCCTTGATAGCCTCGGATGCCTCGGAGGGTGTGACGTAGACCTCCGTGGCGTTGGCTACGTCCTTCTGTGCGAGGCGGACTTCCAAGTCGCTCTTTGTTACGTACTCCTCGGGCATCTGACGCCTCCAGGATGAGGTGCTTCTGTGTATGCTGTGTGACTAATACTTGGCATTGAGCCTGGGGGGTTGTTTATGCAGTCAAGTCCAGATATTTCGGAATTCTGGATCCCGATACTTGTGTTCGCTATTCCCGTGGGGGTTGTAGCGCTGCTTGAAATCCCCTTGCAACTCAAGAAGAGGACTCTTCGGGCAAGAGGTGTGGAGGCGACTGCGCTGTGTGAAGAACGCCTGTACCAGGGAGGCAACAGGGTTATTCGTGTCAACTGCTTGTATGTGCCCTGGCCTGGTACAGAAATCCGTACCCAGGTGCGGGCGCCGAAGCCGCCGCCCAGGGTCGGGCAGTATCTGCAGATCATATTTGACCCTGAGGATCTGCAACGAGCAGAGAGTGTGCATTATCTGGACTCGCGGGACTCGCGGTACACAGGGGTCTTCTTCCAGTACCTCTTGGGGGTAATGCTGGTGGCGGCGGCTGTGTTTCGTTTCGCCTTCTGAAGGCCGCGTCCTTGAGGGGAGAGGCCGGCCTGAGGTGAGGGTGCTGGGCGCGGGCCGGGGTCAGTGGAAGAAGCGGGTCAGGTCGGCGTGGGTCGGAGGGTCCGGTTCCGGCGGTGGTGGGTTCGTTGTGGCGTCGGCCGGGGCGGGGTCGCCCGGGCGGGGGACCGGGAGTGGGGGGTCCGGGGCGTCGGCTGATTCGTCGGTGTTGACCGTGGCGAACATCCAGTTGGCGGCGGCCAGGTGGTCGACCGCGGCGGCGAGGAGGTGGTCGGTGACCGACCATTCGGCTTCCTCGCCGTGGAGTTCGTGGGTGAGGGCGCTGTCGCGTGGCATGTGCTTGACCAGCACCGCGAGCCGGCGGCTGGTGAGCCGACCGCGGTGCCAGTCGAGCAGGTCCACGCCGTAGTGCCGGAGGAGGTCGGCTTCGAGGGCCTCGGCGTGTTCTTCTACGAACGCGACGAGGCTCAGCCTTCCCCCAGGCCGAGCCCGGTCTCCTTGCCGTACGCCTCCAGGATCGCGGCGATGTCCTGGACGGTGATGTCGTGCCGGACAAAGCGGGTGAACTGCTGTTCGCCCAGCAGGAGTCCCAGCAGGCCGTCCACGTCGTTGTCGTCCAGGCCGCGCAGGGCCTTGGCGGTGGTGCGGCTCAGTTCGGTGGGGAGTTCGAAGGTGTCGTCGTCCAGTTCGAACGACCAGGTGCGGCCGAGCGCTTCGAGGCGCTGGGCCCGCGCCGCGTTGACGTTGAAGGAAGTCGCCATGTGTGTCTCCTGTCGATGAGGGGGCGGGGTGGGAAGGGGGGTGTGGGACGGGGCGGGGCCGGTCAGGCCCCGCCCCTGAGCTCTTAGGCCACCGGCGACGCGTACGCCGGGTCCTTCATCAGGAAGGTGGCCAGCGGCTCGCCCTCCTTCGCGGCGAGCGCGGTGAAGGTGACGCCGAGCAGCGCGGCGGCCTTGCGGGCCAGCTTGATGTCGTCCGACGCGGTGACCTGGCCGCGCGGGATGACGAAGCGGTACGTCACGTCCGTACCGTCGGTGAACTCCAGGCCGAGGGCCCGCTCGTCGAACTGCGGGCCGTCCGGGATGGCGTACGAGAAGACGCCCTCCGCGCTGGCCACCGGCTCGACGGCGTCGCCGCCCATGAAGAACGGCAGCGTCGCCTCGTTGAACTGGAGCATCGAGAACTTCAGCGTCAGGTCGCGGTCCGCGTAGATGAAGCGGGCCGGGCTGACGGACTGCCAGGTCTCGACCGGGTCCAGCTTGTCCTTCTTGGCGAAGGTGACGCCGTCGGTGGAGGTGTAGCCCAGGTCCTTCCACACCTGGGGGTCCCAGTCGGTCGCGAAGTTGGCCGGCGCGCTCGCGCCCGCCGCGGCGACGAAGAGGCGGCCGGTGCCGGCGATACGGATCTGGGAGGAGTCGTTCGCAGATGCCATGAGGGCTCCTTGGATGAGGTGTTCGTGTGAGGTGATGCGTGTGCCGGGATGGGTGGTGCTGCCGTGGGTACGGCAAAGGCCCCGCCGGGTCGGCAGGGCCTTGTCTGTGGGGTGTGCGCGGCCGGAAGGGCCCCGGGAGGCCCGGGATCAGTCCGTACGCATCGAGAACCGCATGACGCAGAGGTAGCGGTTCGCCGCGGGATAGAGGTATTCGGGCAGCCAGCGCGGTCCGTCCGCCTCCACGACATCGGTGATCGTCGTGGGGCCGTACCGGGTGCCGCGCGCCTTGAGGAGTTCGGCCCGGGCCGCGTTGGCCAGCAGATGTGCCGTGGGCTTGTCCGGCCCGTAGCACTCCAGTTCGATCAGCGGCAGGTCCAGGTGGAGATCGTCGATCCAGGCGCCGCCCCGGCGCGAGACGATCACGGCCTTCTGGGTGCCGTCGAAGCCGGGCGGCGGGGTCTCGTCCACCGTGGCGTCGGCCAGTTCGGGCCGGTCGGAGAGAAGCTCCACGACGATGGCCTCCACGTCGGGAAACGTACTCGGGGGAGTGCTCATGACGGCATATCACTCCTGTTCGTAGGGGTCGGGTCCGCGGTCGGAGCCACAGGCCCCGGGAACGCCAGCGGCGGAGCTGCACCCCGGAGGGAGGTGGGCACAGCTCCGCCGCTGCACCCATTGTGATCGATGTCGAGCGAGAGCGCAACTAGTGCGCGTGGGCGCGCAATTAGTGACGGTCCGGAATCGATCGGGTTCCCGGTGGTCACTCAGGGCGTGCGGGCGATACGCTGCGTATCGAACATGCATTCGAGAGGGTGGCGGTGACATGAGCGGGGAGCACGAGAGCGATGCGCAGGAGCGGCTGAGTGAGATCGTCGCCGTGGTCGTGGAGGTGGCGGCCGAGGCGGGTGAATCCGGTACCTACAGCGGTGAGATGGCCCGGACGCTCACGGCGGTGGCGGTGAAGGTCGGCGCCCGTATCGCCGTCGAGGCGGAGGTACGCGGATTCACCGGCGGCTGGCAGGAGGCCGTCGCTCTCGTCGGTAGTACGGGGGTGCCCGCGGCCCGTACGGAAACCGCGGAACCTGCGGAAACCGCGGAACCCGCCCCCGCGGAGGGCCCTGAAGAGCCGTACGGGCCCCGGGTGTTCTGACCCGGGACCCGGCCACGCGAAAGGGCCGGCCGCCCTCCCCCCCCTCGCACTGTGGTGGCGAGGTGAGGTGATGGGGGCGGCCGGCTCGGGGGAGAGGGAAGGGGCGGGAGGGGGGCGCGTATGGGGATCCGGGGTCAGCCGGTCGGTGAGGGGTGTCGTCCGTGCGCCACGCGTTCCGCGGCGAACACGTCTTCCAGCCGGTAGAGCAGGGCGCGGCCCCGGCTCCCGGCCGGGGTGAGATGGCCGAGCTGGACCCACTTGCGGATGGTCGCCGGGGCCACCTCGACCTCGCCGGCCGCCAGCGTGCCCGTGATCAGGGGGGTCGTGATCAGGGAGTTCGTGGAGGCGGTGGAGGCGTTCACCGCGGGGTCCCGTCCGCCGGGTTCTCCGACACCGCCTCGGCCATCTCCCGCGCGTCACCGCCCGTCGAGGCGGCGAGCCGCGCCCAGGCGTCCCGCTCCCAGAGGTGCCGGTAGGCCGGATCCGTACGGCAGTCGCACTCCCCGGCGTCGCACCGGCAGGCCGGGTTGACGCACAGCACCGCTCCCCGGGACGGGAAGGCGCGCAGGGACACCGAGTCGCACCAGGGGCAGCGGCCCCCGACCCGCGCCATCGGTTCCGTATCGCCGAGCGCGCGTCCGCAGCGCCGGGCCATGCGGCGGGTCTCGTCCCGTACGTGTGCCGCGAGTACCCGATGGGCGGCGATACGGTCCAGCAGCCGGGCCAGCCGTTCCAGCCGCTCGGGCACCGTCGCGCGGCGCGGGCGGCCGAGGGCCAGTTTGTCGTGGACGGCCTCCTCCAGCTCGACGACACCGTCGGTGATGTCGCGGATCGCGTCCGAGATGTGCAGCCGCAGCGGGGCGGTGGAGTGGCCGGGGACGGCGAGACCGTGGCGCTGCTCGACGAGCAGGGCGTCTCTTCGCTCGGCGCGGACGCGTGCGGAGTCCGCGGCGAGCCGGTCCGGGGTGCGGTGCGGGCGGTCACCGGCCGTGGTGGTGCCGGGGCCGGGGACCAGTTCGGTCAGCAGCTCCGGGAACTGGCGGTTCAGTAAATCCAGCCAGAGGGCCGCGGCGTCCGCCGCGGCCCTGCCCGGGTGGGCGTCGGCGTGGTTCCCGGCGTGGGTCTCGGTCCCGGTGTGGTGGCCGGGGCTGGGGCGGGGGGTGTCGTGGTGGCTGGTGGTGCGGCTGGTGACGGACATGGGCGCTCTCCCAGGGCAGGACGGGGCCGGGCGGCAGGCCCGGGCGGAACAGGGCCGGGTGGACACGGCCGGGCGGATGGATCCGGGCGGACGGGTACGGATCCGGACAGGCGGATCCGAGTCCCGCGGCAGGGCGGTGACCTCACGGTCACTCCGTGTCGCGATACCGACCCTGACACGTTGCGCGCTCGCACGCAATCATCTTTGGGTGTGAGTTCCCGCCGTCGGGCCGGGAATGAGCCGGGAGTGGGCCGGGAGGTGGGTAAGGGGTGGCTGGGATTGAAGGGGAGGGGTCTTTGCTGAATCCGCACACTTGGTGTCTTACTCGCGCATAATTCCGTGCGCGCAAGCGCGATACGCTGGTTCGGCTTCGGAGGGAGGCGCCCCACCCATGACCACCAGTGACCTTGATCAGTTCGCCGCCTGGGTCGAAGAGCTGATCCGCCGTCGCGGCTTCGACATCGACAGTCCGCGTGGCGGAGGCAAGTCCCGACTGGCCGACGAGGCCGGAGTGCACCGGGCGGCCGTCACCAGACTTCTGCACCGCCAGAGCATGCCGGACCTGGAGACGACCCGGCGGCTCGCCCGTGTGCTCGGTGTTCCGGTACGGGACATGCTGATCCGTTCCGGTCGGCTGACCGAGAGCGATCTGCCCCTGCCGGATCCGCAGCAGCGTGCGGAAGGGGCGGGATCCGGCCCGTACGAGGTGCGCCGGCTCACCATCGAGGAGGCCGCGATCGGGCTCGGCGTACCGGAGGAGCAGCGCGAGATGTTCATCAGGATCGCCGGGCAGTTCCTGCCGCCCCCGGCTGCCCGCGGCACGGAGCGCACACCGCTCGCCTCGGAGTGACCGCGGGCCCGTGCCGGGCGGGCGCCGCGCCGGGGCCCGGAGCGTCCCGATCCGCCCTCCCTCCCGGCCGTGGTCGGGTAGTAGGGTGATTTGGGCTGCGCTGCACGGACGCGGAGGTCGATCCCCCAGGGCGCGCGGATGGTCGCGGCCGATGTGGCCGACGCGACCGACGGAGGCGGCTGACGCGCGACGCGAAAGAGGGACGGTGCGTGGCCGAGGGGGAGGAAAGGACCCGGCAGCGGCGTGCCGGCAGGCGGGTGCGCGGCAACGCCGACCGCGTGAAGCCGCCGAGTCCGCCGAATCCACCGTCGCCCTCCTCGCCGCCGGCACCTTCCATGCCGCCGGCACCCTCCATTCCGTCGGCGTCCACGCCTCCGGCATCGTCCGACGCTTCCCAGCCACCGCAGGCGTCCCCATCGGCGCAGGCGTCCCCGTCGCATGAGCCGCTGCCGCCGTCCCCGCCGGATTCTCCTGAGCCGCCGGAATCCTCGCCTTCGCCCGAGCCGCCGGATTCCCCGGAGCCGGTGGACCCGCCGCTCGATCTTCCGGGCCTGCTGGCCCGGCTCCACGACCATCTGGAGCACCATCGGCCGGAAGATCTCCTGCTGGTGACGCGCGACGAACTGGGGGAGCGGGAGATCAAGGCGTACGCGGACGGCTGGCGCGACGCCGTGGCCGCGTACGAGTCGGAGCGGGAGCGGGCCGGTGCGCGGCCGGGGCCGCCGCGGCTGCGGCTGGTCCACCGGGGGAACGCGGAGCCGCCCCCGCCCAAGCCCCCGGCCAAGCCCTCGCCCAAGCGTTCGCCCCGGGACGACGTCCCGCCGGAGCCGTCCGCCGGGTCCGCCTCCGAACCGCCGTCCGCCGGGTCCGCCCCCGAACCGCAGTCCGCCCCCGAGCCGCCGCCCGGCGCCGATGTCTCCCGCTCCGCCACCGCCGGTCTCGTACCCAAGAACCCCAGCTCGCGGGTGCCCACGATCCCCCGCCTCGGTTCTCCCCGTAGCCTGGGGAAGCGGGTGCGGCGCGGTCCGGCCGGTGAGTCGCCGCGCTCCCGGGAGCAGGCGCGGGAGCAGCCCCGGGAGCGCGATCCCGAGGGTCCGTCCCCGGCCCGTCCGGACAACTGAATCGGGCCAGGTCGTGAGGGCCGTCCTCCGCGCGTCCCGTGCGCGTCCCGTGCGTATCCCCTGCGTGGGCATTTGTTTTGACCGGAGTCGATGAGGTAGGTACGCTCAGACCTTGTGCCTGGGGTGTGCCTGGGCTCCTGTGCGTGTCCTCAGCCGCACGAGGAGTTCGAGTACGGGCCACCGCAATCTGCGCCTTCCTCGCTTTCGGCGAGGGCTTTGCAGTATTCGACACACCCGACCGCGTGGGTCGGTGGTGTTCCAGGTTAGTTCCACTAACGGCACACAGAAACCGGAGAAGTAGTGCCTACGATCCAGCAGCTGGTCCGGAAGGGCCGGCAGGACAAGGTCGAGAAGAACAAGACGCCCGCTCTTGAGGGATCCCCTCAGCGTCGCGGCGTCTGCACGCGTGTCTTCACGACCACCCCGAAGAAGCCGAACTCGGCCCTCCGGAAGGTCGCGCGTGTGCGTCTGACCTCCGGCATCGAGGTCACGGCCTACATTCCGGGTGAGGGACACAACCTGCAGGAGCACTCGATCGTGCTCGTGCGTGGTGGCCGTGTGAAGGACCTGCCGGGTGTTCGTTACAAGATCATCCGCGGTTCCCTCGACACCCAGGGTGTCAAGAACCGCAAGCAGGCCCGCAGCCGCTACGGCGCCAAGAAGGAGAAGTAAGAATGCCTCGTAAGGGCCCCGCCACGAAGCGCCCGGTCATCATCGACCCGGTCTATGGTTCTCCTCTTGTCACGTCACTGATCAACAAGCTTCTGCTCAACGGCAAGCGTTCCACCGCCGAGCGGATCGTCTACGGCGCGATGGAAGGCCTCCGCGAGAAGACCGGCAACGACCCGGTCATCACGCTGAAGCGCGCGCTGGAGAACGTCAAGCCCACGCTTGAGGTCAAGTCCCGCCGTGTCGGTGGCGCCACCTACCAGGTGCCGATCGAGGTCAAGCCCGGCCGCGCCGGCACCCTCGCCCTGCGCTGGGTCGTGGGTTACTCCCGCGCCCGTCGCGAGAAGACGATGACCGAACGCCTCATGAACGAGCTGCTCGACGCCTCCAACGGTCTCGGCGCCTCGGTCAAGAAGCGTGAGGACACGCACAAGATGGCCGAGTCCAACAAGGCCTTCGCGCACTACCGCTGGTAGTCGCTCCCCCCATCGAGACCGAGAGAAGATTGAGCCTTATGGCCACCACTTCGCTTGACCTGGCCAAGGTCCGCAACATTGGGATCATGGCCCACATCGACGCGGGCAAGACGACGACCACCGAGCGCATCCTGTTCTACACCGGTGTGAGCTACAAGATCGGTGAGGTCCACGACGGCGCTGCCACGATGGACTGGATGGAGCAGGAGCAGGAGCGCGGCATCACCATCACGTCCGCCGCGACGACCTGTCACTGGCCGCTCGACGACGTCGACCACACCATCAACATCATCGACACCCCGGGTCACGTGGACTTCACGGTCGAGGTGGAGCGTTCGCTCCGCGTCCTCGACGGTGCCGTCACCGTGTTCGACGGTGTCGCCGGTGTGGAGCCGCAGTCCGAGACCGTATGGCGCCAGGCCGACCGTTACGGCGTGCCCCGCATCTGCTTCGTCAACAAGCTCGACCGGACCGGCGCGGAGTTCCACCGCTGCGTCGACATGATCGAGGACCGCCTCGGCGCGGTTCCGATCGTGATGCAGCTTCCGATCGGTGCCGAGATGGACTTCAAGGGCGTCGTCGACCTCGTGACGATGAAGGCCTTTGTCTGGTCCGCCGAGGCCGCCAAGGGCGAGATGTACGACATCGTCGACATCCCCGCGACGCACACCGAGGCGGCCGAGGAGTGGCGCGGCAAGCTGCTCGAGGTCGTCTCGGAGAACGACGACGAGCTGATGGAGCTGTACCTGGAGGGCGTCGAGCCCACCGTGGACCAGCTCTACGCGGCGATCCGTCGTATCACCATCGCCTCCGGCAAGTCCGACGGCACCACCATCACCCCGGTCTTCTGTGGCACCGCGTTCAAGAACAAGGGCGTTCAGCCCCTGCTCGACGCGGTCGTGCGCTACCTCCCGACCCCCCTGGACGTCGAGGCCATCGAGGGCCACGACGTGAAGGACCCGGAGAAGGTCGTCGCGCGCAGGCCCTCCGTGGACGAGCCGCTGTCGGCGCTGGCGTTCAAGATCATGAGCGACCCGCACCTCGGCAAGCTCACCTTCGTCCGGGTGTACTCCGGCAAGCTGGAGTCCGGCACCGCGGTGCTGAACTCGGTGAAGGGCCGCAAGGAGCGCATCGGCAAGATCTACCGTATGCACGCGAACAAGCGTGAGGAGATCGAGTCGGTGGGCGCCGGCGACATCGTCGCCGTCATGGGCCTGAAGCAGACCACCACCGGTGAGACGCTGTGCGACGACAAGAACCCGGTGATCCTGGAGTCCATGGACTTCCCGGCGCCGGTGATCGAGGTCGCGATCGAGCCCAAGTCCAAGGGTGACCAGGAGAAGCTGGGTGTGGCCATCCAGCGGCTCGCGGAGGAGGACCCCTCCTTCCAGGTGCACAGCAACGAGGAGACCGGCCAGACCGTCATCGGCGGTATGGGCGAGCTCCACCTTGAGGTGCTGGTCGACCGCATGCGGCGCGAGTTCCGCGTCGAGGCGAACGTCGGCAAGCCGCAGGTCGCCTACCGTGAGACGATCCGCAAGACCGTCGAGCGCGTGGACTACACGCACAAGAAGCAGACCGGTGGCACCGGGCAGTTCGCCAAGGTGCAGATCATGGTCGAACCCATTACGGACGGCGACGTCCCGTACGAGTTCGTGAACAAGGTCACCGGTGGGCGTATCCCGAAGGAGTACATCCCTTCGGTGGACGCGGGTGCGCAGGAGGCCATGCAGTTCGGCATCCTGGCCGGTTACGAGATGACCGGCGTGCGCCTCACGCTGCTCGACGGTGGCTACCACGAGGTCGACTCCTCCGAGCTGGCCTTCAAGATCGCCGGTTCGCAGGCGTTCAAGGAAGCCGCCCGCAAGGCGTCTCCCGTACTCCTTGAGCCGATGATGTCCGTCGAGGTCACCACGCCCGAGGACTACATGGGCGATGTGATCGGCGACATCAACTCCCGCCGTGGGCAGATCCAGTCCATGGAGGACCGGGCGAACGCCAAGGTCATCAAGGGTCTGGTGCCGCTTTCGGAGATGTTCGGCTACGTCGGAGACCTCCGCAGCAAGACCTCGGGTCGCGCAAGCTACTCGATGCAGTTCGACTCCTACGCCGAGGTTCCCCGGAACGTCGCCGAGGAGATCATCGCGAAGGCCAAGGGCGAGTAACTCGACCGAGTCCACGCTTTAGGCTTGTCACCGGCAAGCCCTGGGGTTCCCCGCCGCACTCACATGCGGCGGGGAGGTTCCGGGCCCCGGTATCCCAGCAAAGATCACCTGGCGCCGATGAGTAAGGCGTACAGAACCACTCCAGGAGGACCCCAGTGGCGAAGGCGAAGTTCGAGCGGACTAAGCCGCACGTCAACATCGGCACCATCGGTCACATCGACCACGGTAAGACGACCCTCACGGCCGCCATTACCAAGGTGCTGCATGACGCGTACCCGGACCTGAACGAGGCCTCGGCCTTCGACCAGATCGACAAGGCTCCTGAGGAGCGCCAGCGCGGTATCACGATCTCGATCGCGCACGTCGAGTACCAGACGGAGTCGCGTCACTACGCGCACGTCGACTGCCCTGGTCACGCGGACTACATCAAGAACATGATCACGGGTGCGGCGCAGATGGACGGCGCCATCCTCGTGGTCGCGGCCACCGACGGCCCGATGCCGCAGACCAAGGAGCACGTGCTCCTGGCCCGCCAGGTCGGCGTGCCGTACATCGTTGTCGCGCTGAACAAGGCCGACATGGTGGACGACGAGGAGATCCTTGAGCTCGTCGAGCTCGAGGTCCGTGAGCTGCTCTCGGAGTACGAGTTCCCGGGCGACGACCTTCCGGTCGTCAAGGTCTCGGCGCTCAAGGCCCTTGAGGGCGACGCCGAGTGGGGCAAGACCGTCCTCGACCTGATGAAGGCCGTCGACGAGTCGATCCCGCAGCCCGAGCGCGACGTCGACAAGCCGTTCCTGATGCCGATCGAGGACGTCTTCACGATCACCGGTCGTGGCACCGTCGTCACCGGTCGTATCGAGCGTGGTGTCCTCAAGGTCAACGAGACCGTCGACATCGTCGGTATCAAGACCGAGAAGACCACCACCACGGTCACCGGCATCGAGATGTTCCGCAAGCTGCTCGACGAGGGCCAGGCCGGTGAGAACGTCGGTCTGCTCCTCCGTGGCATCAAGCGCGAGGACGTCGAGCGCGGCCAGGTCATCATCAAGCCGGGTTCGGTCACGCCGCACACCAGCTTCGAGGCCCAGGCCTACATCCTGTCGAAGGACGAGGGTGGCCGTCACACCCCCTTCTTCAACAACTACCGCCCGCAGTTCTACTTCCGTACCACGGACGTGACCGGCGTCGTGACCCTCCCCGAGGGCACCGAGATGGTCATGCCGGGCGACAACACCGTCATGACGGTCGAGCTGATCCAGCCCGTCGCCATGGAGGAGGGCCTCAAGTTCGCCATCCGTGAGGGTGGCCGGACCGTCGGCGCCGGCCAGGTCACCAAGATCAACAAGTAATTGCTGATCTGATCGGACCCCAGGGTTCGGTCCGACCTGGTAGCTCCTCGGAGCAACCTACGGAAGGGCCCGTACGACTTCGGTCGTACGGGCCCTTTTCGCTGTGCGGGCCCGGCCCGGACGGCAACTCCGGTTCCACGACCGGCTCTTGCCCGGATCCTGTTGACGCGTCGGCAAAGCGGTGGGAAGCACGCGGACGGCCGCGGCGCTGCTCACCGTGGAGCCGGTGGACGACGGAGGTGCTGACGGCGGAGGCGTGACATGGAGGGCGGGTCGCTTCCGTGCCATGATTCCGCGTAATTCCGCGTATCCGAGGATGCTGGGCAAGGGGGACACATCATGGACGCTCTGGTCGTCGCCGGTGAGGTGACGCCGTACATCACGGCAGCGGTCGGCGCTTACGGCACCGCGGTGCTGACCAGGTCCACCGATACGGCCGCCGATGCCACGGTCTCCCTGGGGCGCCGGATCGTGCAGCGTCTGTGGAACCGGGACGAGAGCCGCGAGGCCATCGAGGGCGCCGTCGCCGACCTGGCCCGGACACCGGACGACGAGGACTTCCAGGCTCTGCTGCGCGCGCACATCAAACGGGCCCTGCTCGACGATCCGGAGCTGGCGGCGGAGATCGCCCGTATGCTTCCGGCCGCCGGTACGTCCTTCACCGCCTCCGGTGCGGGGGCCGTCGCCGTACAGAACAACTCCGGGATCATCAGCACGGGCAGCGACACCACCATCCAGCGATGACCGGTCCCGCCGGTCCCGCCGATCCCCCCGGCGCCTCTGAGCTGGCCCCCGCCTCCACCTCCGCCTCCGGAGACCGTGCGGCAGCGGCGGGCACCAACTACGGCATCATCAGCACGGGCGACGGCGCCGCGATCGACAACCGCACCGTCCACCTGCCCGCAGCGGCCCTCAGAGCGCCCGCCGACGTCGTGGCACCCGGCGCGCTGACCAACCTGCCGGCCCCGCCCAGCCCTGTCTTCGTCGACCGGCAGTCGGACATGGCCGAACTCCACGCGGCCGTGAACGACGCGCTCCCGACGACGCCGTCCGTGGTGTACGGCCTGGGCGGCGTCGGCAAGAGCACGCTCGCCCTCCACTTCGCCCACCGCCACCGGGACCGCTACAACCCCGTCTGGTGGATTCCGGCGGAGACCCCCAGCAGCATCACCGGCGCGCTGGCCGGGCTCGCGGCCGGCCTCGACCCGTACGGGAACCTCGCCTCGGCGAGCAGCGCCGAGAACGCCACCTGGGCGATCAACTGGCTCCAGGCGCACGAGGGTTGGCTGCTGGTCTTCGACAACGCCGAATCACCGCACGACCTGGAACCGGTCATCGGCCCGCTCAGCTCCGGCCGCCATCTCATCACCAGCCGTCGCTCCACCGGATGGCGCCGGCTCGCCAGGCCGCTGGTTCTGCGTACGCTGCCCGCCGACGCCGCGGTGGACATGCTGGTGCGCCTCATCGACGACTCCGACGACTCCGGCGGATCTCTTCTTGAGGAGATCGCCACCGAACTGGGCCACCTGCCGTTGGCCCTGGAGCAGGCCGCCGCGTACATCGAATACACGGCGATCGACCCGGCCGCCTACCTTGAGCGCCTGCGCCGCTACCCCGCCCGGATGTTCGCCGCGTCCGCGCCAGGGTCCGGGGGAGCGGCGGGCGAGGACCGTAACCACCGTACGGTCGCCCGCATCTGGCAGCTCTCCCTCCAGGCCATCACCGCGGAGAGCCCTCTCGCCGGGGAGATCCTGCGCGCCTTCGCCTGGTTCTCCTCCGAACCCGTACCGCGTGACCTGGCGTACCTCCTGCACGCCGATCCGTTCGTGGTGGACGATGCCCTCGCCCTGTTGCACACGTACAGCATGATCACGCTGACGCGGGGGACTTTCTCCCTGCACCGTCTGGTGCGGGCCGTGGCCCGTACCCCCGACCCCGCCGATCCGAACCGCGCGGCCGAGCTGATCACCGCGGCCCGGGAACAGTCCGAGGGCGTGATGCGGCAGTCGCTCCCCGGCGATCCCGTCTTCGACGTCACCGGCTGGGGACGCTGGCGGGAGCTGCTGCCGCACATCCACGCCCTGCTCGCCCTGGTCAACCCCGAGCAGGACACCCGGGCCACGGCCGACATCTGTTTTCTGGCATCCGGTTTTCTGCAGGGTGAGGGGCACATCGGCCAGGCGATCTCCTACTCCCGGCGCGCTGTCGACGCGTTCGCACGGATCTGCGGCCCGGACGACCCGGCCACCATGGCCGCCCGCAGCGTCCAGGCGAGCGCCCACCGCGCGGCCGGCGACCTGGAGAGCGCCCTCCCCCTCCACCTGCGCAATGTCTCCGACTGCGAGCGTGTTCTCGGCCCGGATCACCTGGACACCCTGGTGGCCCGCGGCAATCTCGCGTATCTGTACACCCTGCGGGGGGAGACGCGCCGCGCCCTGGAACTCAACCGGCGCAACCTCGGGGACTACGAACGCACCGTCGGCCCCGACCACCCCCAGACCCTGAACGCGCGGGCGAACCTGGCCAGTTCGTGCAGGGCGGCCGGCGATCTGCCCCAGGCCGTCGCCCTGCACGAGCAGTCATGTGCGGAGTACGAACGGCACTTCGGCCCCGATCACCCCGAGACCCTCACCGCCCGCAGCAACCTCGCCTGCACCCTGGAGCAGGCGAACGATCTCGGCCGTGCCGTCGCCCTGCACGAACGCGTACTCACCGACCGGGAGCGCGTCCTCGGCCCCGACCACCCGCATGTCGAACTCGCCCGCCACCTGCTCAGCGGAGCCCGGCGGGCGCGTTCCGGGCCGGGTACCGGCTGACCTGCTCCACTCGGCCGGTTCGTGGTTCCCGTACCGTCCGCCCAGGTGCCGGTGGAGGAAACGTTCGGCCGCTCGGTACATTTCGGGACCGGTGGGGCGCCGCACCGCTCGAAGCCGGCCTGACGATGCTCCCGTTGGCGGCGTCGCTGATCGCGGCCTCCGCGCTGGTGCCCCGGCTGCTCGTACGGTGGGGAGCGCGGGCCTGTGTCCTGGCCGGCATCGGCTTCACCGCGCCGGCGATGGCCGCCGTCGCCCTCGTCTCCCACCTCGGGGCGGGTGGCCCGGCGATGATCCCGGCGATGGTGCTCACGGCTGGCGGGATGGGCTTCGGGATCGTCGGGCTGCAGTACGTCGCGGTGTCCGGCGTCACCGAGGACGACGCGGGCATCGCCTCCGGCGTCCAGCGAGCCGCCGACCAACTGGGCGGTTCCACCGGGGTCACGATCTACGTCGGCATCGGGTTCAGCCCCGCGCTGGGCGGTGCCGACCCGTTCCTCGTCAGCAGCCTCCTGGCCGTCACGGGGCTCGCGGCGGCCGGATCCGTCACCTGGCGGATGCAACCGATCACCCCGAGGGAAGGCGCCAAGTCCCCCGGTCAGTAATCGAGTTGGCGTTCCGGCGGCGTTCCGGGGCGTTGTCGGTGGGCGCCGGTACGGTTCTGGGAAATGCCGCCGGTCCGCCTCGCTCGGGCCGGTACCGGACGACGCTAGGAACGCACATGGAACCGGTCTTCGCTGATTTCTCCACCCGCCCCGCCCGGCTGTCGAACACCCTCGTCGCCCATCACCGATGCGGGATCGCCTCCTCGCATCTCGCGCTGGGCGGCGGCGGATACATCAAGCTGGACTTCGCGGTGGGCGAGCGGGAGGAGATCGCCGAGGCCGTCATCACGGTGACCACCCTCGGCGGTGACGTGCCGATGGACGTCAGCCTCAACGGCAAGGCGCTCGGCGAGGGCCAGGCCGTCCCGGCGGACGGCGGCCACGGAGCTCCCCACCAGGGCGCGTTCCAGGCCGCGTTCCAGACCGTGTTCGCCGCTCCGGGCGATCTGCTGGCGTCCGGCGACAACATCCTGGAGATACGCAGCCCGGAAGGCGCGGACACGCTCCTGCGGCTGCGTACCGTCACCGTCGACCCCGCCCACGACCGAGGCCGCGCCGAGCGGGCGCTCGTGGCCAGGGTGGCGGACATCCGGTCGGTCGTCACCTTCGACACCGAGCGCCGAGCGCCCGGCACCACCGTGTGGCAGCCCGCGCCCCAGCTCCTGTTCCACCTCGACGCCGGCGACCGGGCCGTCCCCGCCCACCTCGCCTGGCGCGGCGCGGACGGCTCGGAGGCCGCGATCGGGCTGCGGGCCGACCTGTCGGGGTTCCAGGGGCACTCGCGGGGAGCCGACGGAGCGCCCGCCGAGTACCGCGGCACCCTCACGGACCGCTCGGCCTACCCCGAGGGCACGGCCGACACCCCTCTCTACCTCTTCTCGACGGACGAGGCCCAGGGTGAGAGCTGGTCCCCGTCCGGAGAGCTGAAGCTGCTGCTCGACGCGGGCGGGACCCCGGTGGAGCGCGTGTCCTGGACCGACCGGCTCGGCAACACCGCGTCCATCGAGCTGAGTCCGGCCGCCGCCGCCCCCGCCGCGGAGGCGGCCACCACCGGCGAACTGCACGACGTCACCCGTACGGTCACCGGCATACGGGCGAGCGAGGAGTTCGGCGCGGCGGGAGAGGTCGCGGAGAACCTGCTCCGCGGCTCGCACAACAAGTGGCTGGCGCATGGGAACACCGCCGACATCGAGTTCGTCCTCGACCCGCCCGCCGCGGTCTCCACCTACCGGCTGACCTCGGCGAACGACGCCCCGGGCCGGGATCCGCGGGACTGGGTGCTCGCCGGTTCGTACGACGGACGCACCTGGTCGGACCTGGACTCCCGCAGCGGCGAACGCTTCCGGGGGCGCTTCGAGACGAACGAGTACGAGTTCACCAACACCACGCCCTACCCCCACTACCGCCTGTCCATCACCGACAACGCGGGCAGCAGCGAGATCCAGCTCTCCCGGATCGAGCTCTTCGCCGGTGAGATCATCACGGGCCCGACCCCCGACTCCGCCGACTTCACCGGCTACCGCACGCCCGCCGGGGGCGAACCGGCCGGCTACCGGGGTACGACCGTCCCCGGCCCGTGGTCCGACACGGAGCCGCGGAGCGGTCGCGGGGAGGAACTGCTGGCCGGGGAGCTGGGCGAGACGGCCCGCACCCTGGACGAGGCGGCCCGTCTCATCGACAAGCTGGCGGCGTACCTGAAGCACGCCGGCTGAACGTGAGAAATTCCGGATTTCGGCGTCGGGATCGGATCCGAGATCGGGCCGGTGCCTGAAATCGGGGCCCGACCATTCACCTGACTCAAGGTGAATTCGAGTTTAACCACGCCTGAAGAAATATCGCGTCGAATTCCCCTCGTGCGACCGGAAGTCACAGGTCACGACGGTCTGTGGCGTCCGAGTCGCAGGCATGACGACGTAATCCGTGCGGCGTGAGAGGGCAACCAAGTGCATAACTCGGCCATCCCACATGGTTGTTGGAGCCACTTACTCCTCATGGAGGTTATGCAATGCCCTCTCGTCATGTCAGTGGCCGGATCTTCCGTGCCGCTTCGGCGCTGACCCTGGCCCTCGGTGCGGGGCTGGCCGCTCCGGTGCTGCTCGCCGGTACGGCCACCGCCGCCGCACCGTCGGCCACCGCCGCGCTCGACGGCAGGTCGGTCATCTACACGGCCGCCTCCGGCCAGGCCAACAAGCCGGCCGTCACCGCCTCGAAGGCCGGGGAGAACATCACGTACGTCATCGACGACGTCGTCACGATCAGCGCGGGCAGCGGCTGCACGTACCCCAGCGGCACGGACCGCACGAAGGTCTCCTGCACGGTGGCCACGCTGGAGAGCCAGGACCCGTACCCCACTCTCCAGATGTCCCTCGGTGACGGCGACGATGTCGTCACCTACACCAACAAGACCGACCAGGCGTACTACTTCGCCTCGACCGACCTGGGCGCAGGCAAGGACACGCTGACCGAGTCCAGCGGCGTCCAGGGCAACGGCGTCATCGGCGGCGCGGGCGACGACACCCTCACGGTGGGCGAGGTCACGGTGGCCCTCGGCGGCGACGGCAACGACACGATCCGCGCGGCCGACGGCACCATCGCGCAGGGCGGCGCGGGCGACGACACGATCTACGCCAAGGGTGACGTCGACGGCGGTGCCGGTGACGACGAGATCCACGGCGGCGCGGAAGGCCAGAGCCTGACCGGCGGCGACGGCGACGACACGATCCACGGCGACGCCGGGAACGACTTCGTCTACGGAGGCAAGGGCAACGACGTCCTGTACGGAGACGGCGGCAACGACACGATCTACGGGAACAGCGGCGACGACAAGCTGTACGGCGGCGCCGGCACGGACACCCTCTCCGGCGGCCCCGGCAAGAACGTCGTAAGCCAGGACTGACACCGGACGGCCCCCCGGCCCGGGAACCGCCCGCGCACCGCGCGGTTCCCGGGCCGGGGCTCCTCACTGGCCGACGCCCACCACCGCCAGGATCCGCGCCAGCTCACGCGGCTGCGAGAACATCGGCCAGTGCCCGGTGTCCATCTCCACCAGCCGCCACCGCTCGCTCGTCAGAAGCGCGGCCACGTCCGCGTTCGGCTCGGCGCCGTCGAGCAGGCACTTGACGTACGTCCATCAGTCATGCCGAAAACGTAGCGCGGGGGTCTGACAACCGGCCCGACCCACTCCGGCTACGCGGCCAGAGGCGCGCCGGAGGACGCGCACCCAGGACAGTCGCCCGGCTCCGGTGCGCGGTAGGCGTGATCGCAGGTGTCGCAGTTCTGGAGCGGGTCCGGCCGTGGCGCGGTGGCGGCGGCGGGCCTGGCCGGGAGCGGTGGCGGTAGCAGCTCGGTGAGCCGGTACGCCAGGAGGGCGGCCGGACGGCGCAGGTCGGGCGGCAGGTTCGCGGCCAGGGTCCGGCGTACGGCATCGGGCGCGGCACCGCGCTCCAGCCACGCGGCGACGCCCGGGGCGAGGCGCCGTACATCCCGCTCGGCCAGCAGCAGCCGCGGCTCGTCCCGCCGCAGGTCGGCCAGCAGCTCGGCGGCGACGCGTTGGCGCTCCAGGTCAGGGGTGATGGGCCGGGGGAGCGGCGGCGTCACGCGAGGAGGGGCCGCCGTCGCCGGGCGCGGCGGTACGGGGGACGCGGGCGGTATGGGCTCCCGCAGCGGTACGGGCGGTACGGGCTCCACGGGCGGTACGGGCGGTACGGGCTCCACGGGCGCCGGGGCGGAAGCCGAGGGTGCCGGTAAGGGAACGCCCGCAGCCCGCGTAGGAGCAGCCGGCCGCCGAACCTCCCCCGCGCACCGGACGCGGGTCGCCTCGGGGTGGTTGTACGAGATCGTCCGGCTGACGATCCGCCCCCCTTCGGCCCGCTCGCGGCGCCGCTCGATGTACCCGTACGTCTCCAACTCCCGCAGCGCGGCGGCGATACGGTCGCGGCCCTCCACGAACTTCCCCGCCAGCGTCCTGATGTCCACCGGGGACCCCTCGGGCAGCGACTGGATGTGCGTCGCCAGGCCGATCGCGGTCAGCGACAACGTGCGGTGCTGCGCGAGGTGGTTGCCCACGATCGTGAAGCGGGAGGTCTGGGATTCGTGCACCTTCATCACTCCGGATGAGGATCCGCGAACCGCGCAACGGGTGCGTTCGGGCGCACTAAACTTCTCTACAACCATGGGGAAGTCCGTATCTTCCTCGGTGGTCAGGCCCTCGGACCGGGATTGCCGTCCCGGCCGGGGGCCGTCGCATGTCTGATGTGGTGTTGAGGCCGAGCCTGCCTCCCCGAACACACCAAAAGCCAGCCGTCCAGGGTGAGATCACCCTTGCGGGTGACCTGAGCCGGGTGGGGTTGGGTTTGGTTGGTTATTTCCCTGGGTTCTTTGGTCTTTTACCGCCCGCAGCCCGGGGGCACAGCCCACCGGAGCCAGGGTTTCCGGGCTGCGGGATCCCGGCGCCAGGGCGAGTTCGGCCCACACGGTCTTGCAGGGCGGCGGCCCCGGCACAACGCCCCACGCATCGGCGAGCGCGTCCACCAGGATCAGGCCACGCCCCGACTCGTCCTCGGCGAGTGCGCTCCGTACGGCGGCGGGCAGTTGCTCGGACCGGGCGTCGGTCACCTCGATACGGAGCGTGCCGGCCGCACCGCCTCCGCCCCGCAGCATCAGCGCGAGCCGGAAGTCCCGCCCGGCGACCCGGCCGTGCAACGCGGCGTTCGAAGCCAGCTCGGCGACGATGTGCGCCGCGCTCTCGAAGGGCACGTCCCACATGCGCAACTGCTCGACGGCGAGCAACCGCGCGAGCCGGGCGCCTCTGCGGGTGGAGGAGAGCAGGACACGGAACTCACGGTCGGGGAGGGCGGATTGCGGCGCGGGGGGCCGGTCGGCGTTTTTGAGGTTCACGTCACCCAGCGTGGCCGGATGCGCTTACGCTGAACAGTGACAGCGTACTTACGGACGGTGACTGTCCTGGTGTTGTCCGGCTCGGTCCGGGTTGTACGCCGTGGCCTTCTGTGGAACGGACGCTGTGGCGGACGAGTGTCACGGAGGTGTGCGCAGTGAGCATGGACCTGGGCGGTACGGACCGGACGACGGCAGACGGTACGGGTGACCCCGACTGGGAGTCCGACGACTTGGAGGACGACTCGGGGGCAGTGATCGCTGCGGTCGGCCGACAGATCAAGCTGTGGCGACTGGAAGCGGGGCTGCGACAGGCCGAATTCGGGGCGGCAATCGGCTACGGCGAGAACCAGGTCTACAAGGTGGAGGCCGGCAAACGCATCCCGAAGCCGGAGTTCCTGGACAAGGCGGACGAGGTGCTTCGCGCTGGCGGCAAGATCGCCGCGATGAACCAGGACGTGCTGGAAGCGCGGACCCCAAGAAGGTCAGGGACCTGGTGAAGCTGGAGAGGGAGGCCGTCGAGCTGGGAGCCTGTTCCAACCACAACCTGTTCGGACTGCTCCAGACCGAGGAGCACGCTCGCGCCCTCTTCCGAATGCGGCGCCCTCTGTTCACCGAGGAGGTCATCGAGCGTAACGTCGCCGCTCGTTTGGCGCGTCAGAAGATCCTTGACCCTGCGAAAGCGGACGTGTCCCCGTCAAGACCGATGGTCGTTGACGCCATGGGGCGCTCGGAAGCCTTCGCTCCGCGCTCCCACCGGCCACGGCCGGCGCGGCCTGGGGCATCCCACCGCCAGGTGGGCGGCGGCGCGGGCGTCACGTTGGACGGTGCGGGGCGGGTGCTGTTAGCTGAGAAGCGGTCCCGCAGTGCCCGGCTGGCCTGGACGATCGAGAGAGGTGCCTGGTGCACACACCCCGCCTGGAGGAAGTGCGCCTCACCTCCTTCAAGAGCTTCATCGACCAGCGCATGCCTCTGGAGAACCTCACGCTCCTCGTCGGTCGTAACGGCAGCGGTAAGTCGAACGCCCTGGACGCTCTGACGGTCCTGTCGCGGCTGGCGCTCGGCGAGCCGGTACGGGACGCACTCGACAGCCCCCGGCACGGCGGCGAGGAACCGATCCGGGGCGGCGCCGAGGGGTGCGCCCCGCTGGGACGTGACGCCTTCGCCATCGGCTGCCGGGTGCGCGTCGGGGAGGCGGTGTTCGACTTCGACGTGGAGATCGAGGTGCGGCCCACCGTCCGCATCCGTCGCGAGCGGCTGGTCGTGGTGGAGGGGGTGCGGTACGGCAAGAGGCTGCTGTCCGACAGGGTGCTGCTGACGGCGGAGTCCATCGGGTCGTCGGCGAGGTCCGGCGAATTCAACCGGCTCGCCCTGCGCCATTTCAACGGCCGGAGAGAACCCGAGGACTTCGGTGACCTCCACAGCGACGACCGCCTTATGTGTTCTCTGGTGCCTTTCCTGGTGCCCGACAAGACAAGCGCCGGACGTCTGGTGCACGAGGCGGCCGGGCAGGTGCTGTCCGCGCTGAGGGGGGTCTTCCTCCTGGACCCGGTCCCGCACCTCATGCGTCAGTACGTTGCCGAGCGCGACACCGAGCTGCGCCGTAGCGCGGACAATCTGAGCGCGGTGGTGGGCGAGCTGATGCGCGACGAACCACAGGCGTTCAACCGGCTCAAGAAGCTGATCAGCGGGATGCCGGAGTACCCCGTGGTGGAGGTGGACACGGTCGTCACCCCCCTCGGAGACGTACAGCTCGTGCTCCACGAATCAGGGTTCCACGGCGCCGTACACGCGATCCCCGCCCGCCTCCTCAGCGACGGGATGCTGCGCTTCCTCGCCTTCGGCGCGGCCATGCTCGACGCCCCTGGTTCCGGCCGCGCCGGTGATGCGGCCTGCGCCAAACGGCTTCTCGTGATCGAGGAGATCGAGAACGGCCTGTACCCGACCCAGGCCGCTCGCGTGCTGCGTTTGATGCGGGAAGAGTCGCAGCAGCGCCGTATCGAGGTTTTGTTCACCACCCACAGTCCGGCCCTGCTCAACGCACTTACCGCGCAGGACCACTCAGGAGTTCTCGTCTGCACCCGTGATCCTCGGTCGGGGGAGAGCCGCTTGACCCGGTTGCCGGACCTTCCCGGGTACGTGGATCTGCTGGCGGCCGGCGATCTGGGTGATGCCGTTGCCAAGGGACGTCTTCCGGACGCCGTACGCCCACGTGAGAGCGGAACGATCAACGTCGAGGATTTCTTGAGGAGCCTGTGAGCACGCAGCGCCGGCCGGGCCTCGGGCTTCCGGTCGTCGACTTCCTCGACACGTCGGTCCTGGTGGAGTTTCTTGACGTCCCCTTCATGAACGATCACCAAGCTGATGTGCTCGCCGAGATGGACCGCAGACTGAAGGACGGAGTCCGGTTCATTCTGCCCACCGCGACTGTGGTGGAGACGGGGAACCACGTCTTCCAGATCAAGGACGGCATCGCGCGCCGCCGGTGCGCCGGCAGATTCATGAACATGCTGCGCAGGACCGCCCTCGGTGAAGCTCCCTGGAAGCTGTACGAGCGCACCTGGGACGGCCCGTTCCTCATGTCCTTGTGCGATGGCGCCATCACACAAATGGACCTTGTCGAGCATGCCGCGCGTCAGCAGCTCGGCACCGGTGATCTGAGCATCGTCGTGGAGCGCGACCTGTACGCGTCCCGTGCCCAGGCCCACGTCCGTATCTGGACGCTGGAGGCGACGATGAACACGTGGGCCGAGCTGAGCTGAGAGAGTGCCGAGGGTACCGAGGGTGCCGGGGCCGGGGCGCGCATGCCCCGGCCTCCACGCGTGTCCGTGCCTGTGGTCAGACCCAGTCCCAGCTCACGTTGATCCGGCCGGCGTTGAGGTCACCGATCCGGGAGAACGCGGTGGGGCTGAGGTCCACGTCGTTGGTGGCGCAGCCCATGCACTTGTCCACGACTCTCACGACGACGGAGCCGAGCGGGCCGTTGACGCGGATCTGCCGTCCGCACTGGGGCGAGTTGTTGGGGTTGGGGTGGTTGCCGTACAGCGTGGTCGAGATCGCCACGACCAGTTCACTGTCGTTGTTGAACCAACCACACGCGCCGAGGCCGGTGTTGTACCAGGTGGCCTGGCCGGTGGCGCGCGCGTCGCTCGGTGCGGCTGCGGCCGGGGCGGCGGTGGCGCCGACCGCGGCGAGCGCGAGGAGGGACGAGGCCGCGGTCAGCGCTGCCGCGGTGCGGGCGGCGCGGGTGCGGGCGGGGTCGTTGTTCCGGGTCGTGGCTGTGGTGGGGGACATGCGAGCAACCCTTCGAACGGTGGCAGGTGTCTTGGTCTAGACCAGGGTTGCTCGCAGGGGAGCGCATTCCCAGAGCCTTTCCGGCTCACCTGTTGCACCTTCTGGCCAACCCGCCCCGGCGCCCCCGCCCGGTCGCTCTTTCCGCTCAGCCGATCGTCTGGCGGGTCTTCCACCAGGTGGAGGGTGCGATGACGTTGGTCCCCGTGCCGTTCAGCGCCGTTCTGCCGCCGGTGTGGAGGCGTACGGAGCCGTCGGAGTGGACGGCCCAGATGTCGGGGATGTCGTCGCCGGTGACGTCCGGGGTGCCCATGAGGTGGGGAACGGCGGAACTCGACCAGCCGGACGCGGCGTACTGGGTGTCCGTACCCGCTCCCGAGTTCGCCGCGGTTGCGAGAGAGCCGAGGTCCACTCCGCCCGCCGCCGCCTTGACTCCCGTACGGAGCAGCAGCCGGCCGGTCGCGTCGGAACGGTAGACCAGGTCGGTGACGCCGTCGCCGGTGACGTCCAGGGCGATGACGGTGTCCCGGTCGGCCCAGGAGGCGCCGGAGAGGAGGGTGGCTTTCTCGATCGTCGCGCCGTTGTAGCCGGTGAGCACCCACAGCGCGTCGCCGACCGTGACGAAGAAGTCGGCTTTGCCGTCGGCTGTCGCATCGCCCGCGGAGACGATCTGGGTGAACGTGGCCGGGTCGGGAGCGTCGGACGGGAGCAGGATCTCGCGGCGCTTGTCGATGTTCACGGCGCCGTATCCGTCGCCGGGGTAGACCCAGAGCTTTCCGCCGACCCGCGCGACGACGTCCTGGAGGCCGTCGCCGCCGTAGATGTCGCCGTTGTGGGTGATGAGGGCCTTGTCGAAGTGCCCGGTGGGCGCGGCGACGAGGGCGGGAGATCGTCGCCGTTGGGGTCCTTGGCGGGGTTGGCCCGGTACGCGCTGGGCATCGAGTAGCCCAGCTTCCCCGTGGCCCTGGTGAGGTCGGTGTTGGTCTGGGAGATGTAGAGGCTGAGGTTGCCCTTCTCCGTGACGGTCAGGAGGTCGGGGAGCCCGTCACCGGTCATGTCGCCGGGGGCGTCGGCCTTGTCGCGAGGGCTGACGTAGAAGAAGTACTTGGCCGGTGTGGACACGTTCCCCGCGCCGTCGACGGTCCGTACGTACAGCACGTTCGGCCCGGCGGCCGGCGGCCTGGTGTTCGCGAGCGTCGCGCTGGTGGTGGTCGCCGTACCGGCGGTACGGGCCAGGCTGAACGGGTAACTGGCCGAGTTGAAGCCGTACTCGTACCGTATGACGTCCTTGTCGAGGGCGCGCACGGTGAAGGAGCCGGGTGTGCCGAACTTCTTCGTGGACCAGAGCGAGTCCTCGGGCTGGTTGCCGAACCCGTTCTCGTTCTCGTCCGCGTTGGGGAAGTCGGTGGAGGAGACCTTGGGCGGCTTGGGCGCGGCGGTGTCCAGGACGAACCGGCAGGGAGTCTTCTTCGGGGAGTAGTCGGAGGATGAGCCCAACAGGCTCCTTCGGGGACGACCACAGTGCCGCCCGCCGACACCGGATCCGTCACCTTCGGCTCCGGCGCGGGCGCCAGGACAGCGTCCACCCGGGCGACCTCCGTGGCGGACGTGACTCCCGTGGCGGACCTGCCCGTCAGCCTGGGGCAGGCGCCGGGGGAGACCGCCCCGACGGGCACCTGGCAGGTCACGGTCGCCGGACGGACGGAGACGACGGCGCAGGGCGTGGACGGCGCGGTGGTCACCGTACGGCCACCGGCCACCGGCCACCGGAGCGGTGCCGGTCGCCGTGCGGTTCGACTACGAGAAGTTCAAGAACCTCTACGGCGCCGACTGGGCCTCGCGCCTGCGCTTCGTCCAGTTCCCGGCGTGCTACCTGGACACCCCCGAACTGGAGGAGTGCCAGGCGTACGAGGAGCTGGAGACGGTCAACGACACCGCTGACGGAACGGTCACGGCGACGGTCGACACGGCAGGCGGGGCGAGTACGGGAACGGTCTCCGACGACGGCACGGCCACCCCCGCCTCCTTCCTCCCCGCCGCCTCCACCCCCGCCGCCTCCACCCGCGCCGGTTACCCCGGCCGGCCGGCCGGCCGGCCGCGGCGTCGGCCGCGGCTGCCGGCGCGGCCGTACTCGGCGTCACCGACTCCGGTGCGGGCGCGGGCGGTTCCTTCAAGGCGACACCGCTCGCCTCCAGCGGAACGTGGGCGGCCGGCGGCTCCTCCGGCTCCCTCTCCTGGGCGTACCCGCTGACCGTTCCCCCGACCCCGGCCGGACCGTCCCCGAACATCTCCTTCGCCTACGACTCGCAGGAGGTGGACGGCAAGACGGCCGTCTCCTCTCCGCAGACCTCGTGGATCGGCGAAGGATGGGACTACGAACCCGGCCACATCGAGCGCCGCTACCGCTCCTGCAAGGACGACACCAAGAAGCTCAAGGCCGGCACGCCCAACAACACGGCCAAGAAGGACCAGACGTCCGACCTGTGCTGGGTGTCGCACAACGCGGTGATGTCATTGAACGGCCGCACCACCGAGCTGGTCAGGGAGGGCGACACCAACACGTACCGTCCCCAGAACGACGACGGTACGCGCGTCGAACTGAAGACCGGCGCCGCCAACGGTGCGTACGACGGCGAGTACTGGGTGGTCACCACCTCGGACGGTACGACGTACCACTACGGGCTGAACGCCGTCGGAGGCGGTCACGCCGTCACCAACTCCGTCTCCACCGTGCCCGTGTACGGCAACCATCCCGAGGAGCCCTGCTACGCCGCCACCTTCGCGAACTCCCGCTGTGGCGCGGGGGTACAGCAAGCCTGGCAGTGGGGCATGGACAAGGTCGTCGACGTCCACGGCAACGCGATGGTCGTCAACTGGAAGCAGGAGACCAACCACTACTCGGTCAACAAGAAGTTCAAGTCCCCGGAGAAGTACGACCGGGCCGCCTACCCCGTCTCCATCGAGTACGGGATGCGCATCGCCGACCTGACCAAGCCCTCGGCCACCGTCGAGTTCGGTGTCCAGCAGCGCTGCCTGAAGTCGGCCACCGCCTGTGACCCGGCGAACTTCGCCAAGACCGACGACCCCGGCGCCTACCGGCCCTGGTGGGACACGCCCGGCAACCTCAACTGCAAGTCCACCTCCAAACTCTGCCCGGCCTTCCCGTCCTTCTGGACCCAGCTCCGCCTGGACACGGTGACGACGAAGGCCGCCCGCGCCGGCCGGAGCGGACTGGGCAAGGTCGACACGTACGCCCTCCACCAGTCCTTCCCCGAGGACTGGTACGACACATCCCCCAGCCTGTGGCTCAACTCGATCACCCGCAGAGGCTTCGCGCCCGGGGACACCACCGGGACCCTTCAGTCCAAGGACGGCGTCAGCTTCGGCGAGTACCGCGTGGGCTCCTCCTCCCCTCTGCGCGCACGCCTGCGGGACCGGCAGCTCCCCAACCTCGTGCCGTCAGGACCCGGGGACCAGCGGCCCGCCTTCACCCGCCCGCGCATCGGCACGGTCGCGACCGAGAACGGCGGCGACATCCAGGTCGAGTACACCGGCGGCTGCGCCACCGAACCCGCGACCGACAAGGGCAAGGCCAACACCACCTGCTATCCGGTGCGCTGGTCCCCGGACGGGGAGGAGAAGACTCCGGCCAAGGCGTGGTTCAACAAGTACGTCGTCGCCTCCGTCACCGAGACCGACCGGGTCACCACGCACGGCAAGCCCGTCGTGACCGCCTACAAGTACACGTCCCCCGCCTGGCAGAAGACCGACAACGAATTCCTCCGCCCGGCGCTGCGCACGTACAGCACGTGGCGCGGCTACCGGCAGGTCGCCGTCACCAAGGGCAGCAAGTCCATTTCCCAGCAGGGCGATCCGCAGTCGCAGTCGCACACCGTCACCCGCTTCTTCCAGGGCACGGGCGGCCAGGTGAAGGACTCCAAGGACGCCGTCGTCCTGCTGGCCGACGACGCACCGCAGTTCGCGGGGATGACCGCCGAGACACTGACGTACAAGCACTCCGAGGACCGCGAGGCCCTCACCCGCGCGCTGACCTTCCCGAAGTCGAAGGAGACCGCTTCCCGGCCCCGCCAGGCCGAGGACGGCACCGACCTCGACCCGCTGCTCGCCCACCGCACCTGGGTCGCGCGCACCGACGCCGTCCAGAAGGTCGGTACGAGCTGGCGCGCGGTGCGGACCGAGACGACCGTCGACGACACCTACGGGCTGCCCACCCAACTGGAGATGTCCGTCGTCAAGCCGAACGGCACCGGTGAGACCGTCAGCGACCAGGTCTGCATGCGGACGTCGTACGTCCACAATCGCACCGACTGGATCGTCGGCAAGGCCAAGGAGACCCGCTCCACCGCCACGCCCTGCGCCGGCTTCGACACCGCCGACACCGCGACACAGCTTCTGGGATCGGTCCGTACCTCCTTCGACGGCCAGGCGTGGGGAGCCGCCCCGACCAAGGGGCTGGAGACATCGGTCTCGGAGATCAACGGCTCGGGCTCCGCCCACTCCGTGACCACCACCACCTCGTACGACCCGCTCGGACGCGTCAGGAAATCCAGCACGCCGCTGACCGGCACGTCGGAGACGGTCTACACCCCGGGCGACAGCGGCGGCCCCGTCACCGCCGTCAAGCTCATCAACGCCAAGGGCCACGCCTCCACGACGGTCTACGACCCCGGGCGCGCCCTGGCCCTGACGGCCACCGACCCGAACGGCCGGATCACCAGGACCGAGTACGACGCGCTCGGCCGCCTGGTCAAGGGCTGGTCCCCGGGGCGCTCCTCGGGCGGAAAATCGCCGGACACGGAGATCTCGTACCGCGGCGCCGTCGCGACCTCCAGCGAGACCCGGCCGGCCGCTGTCACCGTCAAGTCCCTCAAGGACGACGGGCGTTATGCCAGCGCGGTCACGCTCTACGACGGCCTGGGGCGTACGGTCCAGACGCAGAGCGAGGCCCACGGCGCCGGCCGGATCATCACCGACACCAAGTACAACGACCACGGCCTGGTCTGGGAGCAGACCGGCGGCTACCTCGCCCAGGGGGAGCCCGAAACCAAGCTCTTCGCCCGCGTCTCGGAATCCCTCGTACCGAACAAGACCAAGACGCGGTACGACGGCCTCGAACGCGCGGTGCGCTCCTCCGTCTACCACGGCGCCGACTTCAAGTACGCGACGTACACCACCTACGGCGACGACTACGTCTACGTCGACCCGCCGGGCCAGACCGCCCCGTCCACCCAGAGCTTCACCGACGCGCAGGGCCGGGTCACCTCGGTCCAGCACTACACCAAGGCCGGCGGCACGAGCACCAGGCGGACGACGAACTACACGTACGACGCGCGGGGCAACCACACCAAGGTCACCGACCCGGCCGGCAACGCCTGGGAGTACGCGTACGACGTCCGCGGGCGCCTGACCAGCTCCACTGACCCCGACACCGGTACCTCCACCTTCGCGTACGACGACGCCGACCGCCGGACCCGGGCCACCGACACGCTCGGCAAGAGCATCCACACCCAGTACGACGAACTGGACCGCGTGGTCGCCGTCCGCGAGGGCTCGGCGACCTCGGCCCCGGTCAAGGAGTTCACGTACGACACCCTGCCCGGCGCGACCGGGCTGCCCGTCGCCTCGATCCGGCACGACTCCACCGGCGACTACATCGACCGGGTCACCGGATACGACACGGACTACCAGGTCACCGGGCGTGAGACGGTCATCCCGTCCCACGCGACGACCGCCGGACTCTCCGGCACGTACGCCTACTCCTACGCCTACACGCCCACCGGAAAACCGCTGTCGGTCACGCTCCCCGCGAAGGGCGGGCTGGCGGCCGAGAAGGTCGTCACGCGGTACGACGACGACGGCCTGCCGGAATCCACCTCGGGCATCTCCTGGTACACCTCCGACATCACCTACTCCCCGTACGGTGAGCCGCTGCGCTCGGTCAGCGGGTCGCAGCCCTCGCGTGTCTGGACCACCAACTTCGTGGACCAGCACACCGGGAGCCTCCAGCGCACGGTCACCGACCGAGAGACCGCGGGCACCCACCGGGTCGCGGACAGCTACTACTCGTACGACGCCTCGGGCACGATCACCTCCAACGCCCGTAAGCTCACCGACGCGTCCGGCTCCACCTGGGACAACCAGTGCTACACGTACGACGCGCTCGGTGAACTGGTCCACGCCTGGACGTCGGACATCACCCCCGGCACCACGGGCACCGGCTGCCGCTCGTCGGGTGGCACCAACTGGGGCTACCGTGCGGACGGTGAGCCCTCCGGCGGCCCGGTCGCCGACGCCCCGACCGTGGCGACCGACACCACGACCCCGAGCGCGGGCCTGACCACCTCACTGGCCGCGGCGGCGCCCGCGTCGACAACGGTCTCGACGGGCTCGACGGCGTACCGCCAGTCCTTCACCTACGACTGGCTGGGCAACCGGGCCACTGACGGACCACGACCCGGCCGACGCGGCATCGAGCGTCACGTACACCTCCCGGTACGGCCGCCAGGTCACCGGCAAGGGCCTGGTCCAGCCGCACACCCTCACCTCGGTGGCCGCCACGGCGGGCGGCAAGAGCAGCGCCTACACCTACGACGACGTCGGCAACACCACCGTCCGCGATCTGCCCTCCACCACCCAGAACCTGGCCTGGACGGCGGAGAACAAGCTCGACACGATCACGGACGACGGCGTCAAGACGCGCTACGTGTACGACGCCGCGGGCAACCGCATCCTGGAGAACTCGCCCACCGGCTCCACGCTCTACCTCGGCGAGACCGAGCTGACCACGGACGCCACCGGCAAGATCACCCGCGCCTCCCGCGCCTACTCCCACCCGGGCGCCCCGACGGTCGTCCGCACCGCGACCAACGGCTCAGGCACCGGCCACACCCTCAGCGCCCTGATCAGCGACCACCTCGGCACCGCCAACACCACGGTGGAACTGGGCGCGTCCCAGACGGTCACGCGCCGCGCGTTCAAACCGTACGGAGAGGCACGCGGCCCCAAGCCGGCCCTCTGGCCGAACAAACGCAGCTACCTGGGCACCGGCATCGACGACACGGCCACCGGCCTGACCCACCTGGGCGCCCGCGAATACGACCAGGCGGCCGGCCGCTTCCTCTCCGCGGACCCGGTCATCGACGTCACCGAACCGCTCCAGATGAACGGCTACGCGTACGCGGGCAACAGCCCGGTCAGCTCCAGCGACCCTACGGGGCTGTGCCCCGCGGAGATCTGCGGCGCGGGGAAGGCGAACCCGGGCAGCGCCTCGGGCCAGGCGGAGGCAGCCAAAGCCGCGAAACGCCAAGAGAAGGAAGGATCCAACCCGTACAAGGGCGCCCCGACGGTCACGTACACGATCACCAAAACAGTCACGGTGACGAAGCCGGCCCCCTGCGACTTCATCTGCAAGGGCAAGCGCTGGCTGAAGAAGTACAAGACCGAGATCATCACCATCACCACCGAAGTGGTGGTGGGCGTGGCCTGCGGCGCGGTAGCGGTCGGCGCGGGCGCGGCGACAGGCGGCGTCGGCGCCGTGGCGGTCGGAGCGTCCTGCGGCGCCATCGCGGGAGCGGCGGCAGGAGCAGTCGGCAACGCGTTGGACCCCGAGGCGGACAAGAGCCTGGGCGGCTTCGCGAAAGCAGCCGGCAAGGGAGCCGCGGTCGGAGCGGTCGCCTCGGTCGTCGGCGGCGCGGTCGGCAAGGCCATCGCCAAGGGCGTCAAAGCGGTCGCCTCCAAGATCGTCAAACGAGGAAGCGGAGCCGGCAGCCCGAAGGGCAGCGGCAGCAGTGGCGGCTCGAAGGGCGGCGGTGGCAGCGCAAAGAGCAGCGGTAGCGGGGGTGCGAAGGGCACAGACAGTGCGACCTTGGATGTTCCATCGAGCTCTTTTCAAGGGAACAAACTCGCAGAGAGACTGCGCCTGGACTCGGCTAATTCGCCATTCAACCAGAGCGGACATCTGACGCCTGATGCAATTGCCGAGTCCAGGTTGGCCATGCCAGGTGTGAAAATGGGAAACAAGGACCTTCAGGCTCGGTTCGCGGAGCGCGGTGGAGCTTCACAGTGGGGAAAGTACAGCACGGTAACGCATCAAAGCCCGTATGGTGACTACCAGGTGCACTACTACATGAATCGAGAATCGGGAGAGGTCCTGTACGACTATGACTACAAGGTCGTCATGAACCGCCGAGGGAGCACGCCGTGAAAGTGAGGTTCAACGGGACCGCAGGCCACGAGCAGAGCGTTCGGCAGGGAGCGGATGCCTTGCGTCAAGGGCAAGTGTATGTGGTCCTCGAAACGTACTGCCAGGCAGAAGGGCCCAACTACTTCAGGATTGAGTTCCACAGGGGGGAGCTTCCGCCTCTCTTCGATTCGCGCCTCTTTGAAGTGGTCGATCGCGGTATGCACCCGTCGTGGGTGACGTCTGTCGAGTGGGATGGTTCGCTCACGATGGCCCCTGCTGCTTGGCAAGTACCCGATTTCTGGGAGAAGTTCATGGAACATTCCCCTGATGCGATCGAGATTTACGAGTCGGGTAGGGACTCGTTGATGTTGGGGCTGGAATAGCCGGAGGTTTAGGCGGCCTAATCAATACGGGGCCGACATCGCCGTTTCGGAGGCGGCTGTACCGGTTGCTTCGCGTGGCGGTGGTTCCAGTGCAGCGGCAGCCGAAGGCCACGGGGCGAAGGACGTCCAGCCGACCACGGGCATCGTCTCGTTGTAATGGGGAGCGAACTCCGCAGTGATGAGGGGTGGCATCCGATAGTCCTTGCCGCGGACATGCTCCGTGAACGCCTCGGGGAGTGCGACGTGGTGCGTCTCGACGTAGTGGGGGAGGTCCTGGCGCCAGAGCCAGGTGCCGTCGGTGAGCAGCGATGAGCAGCCCGGGGAGTGCCGGTGAGGGTCTCCGGTGATGACGTCGCGGCCGAATTCCATGACGTCGATGAGGTAGTGGCCGGCGTCGAGGTAGGCCACCAGGCTCGCCTCGTCCGGCTCGCCTGTGGGGCGGACGGCTTCGGGCAGGGAGCCGTTCGGTTGTCCGGCGCCGGGGCCGGCGTCGAGTTCGTCGTAGAAGCCCAGCAGTCCGAGCACCGGTGTCTCTCCTCCGTCGGCGGGTCGTCCAGAACGTAGTTCGTGGAGTGGGGAGTGGAGGGGCGCTCGCACGGGTGGTGGTTCGAGGTTTGCGTCACGCTGCGTGGCCGGATGTGCATAGGGTCGTCCGTGATGGCGCGCTTACGGGTGGTTACCGGCCTCGGGGTCTGCCGCGCGTCGAGTTCGTGTGGTGGCTGACGTCGATCTCGGAGGTGTGCGCGGTGGGTGCGGGCAGGAGCGGTGCGGACGGAGTGGACGGTCTCGACGGGTCCGGCTGGGAGCCGGACTTCGAGGATGACGACTCGGGGGCCGTCGTCGCGGCGCTGGGGCGGCAGATCAAGCTCTGGCGGACAGCGGCTGGGCTGAGTCAGGCCGAGTTGGGGGAGGCGATCGGCTACGGCGAGAACCAGGTCTACAAGGTGGAGGCCGGCAGCCGTATCCCCCGGCCGGAGTTCCTGGACCGGGCGGACGAGGTGCTGGGCGCGGGCGGCAGGATCGCCGCGATGAAGGAGGACATGGCGGAGGCGCGCTACCCGAAGAAGGTCCGGGGCGTGAAGAAGCTGGAGGACGAGGCCGTCGAGCTGCTGGCCTACAACAACTCCGTCATCGAGGGGCTGTTGCAGACCGAGGAGTACGCGGAGGCCGTGTTCGGCAACCGGCGACCGCCCTTCTCCGAGGAGGAGGTGGAGCGGAGGATGGCCGGGCGTACGGCGCGGAAGCAGATCCTCGGCTCACCGACCGCGCAGCCCGTCTTCAGCTTCGTTCAGTGCGAGGCCACCCTCCGCCGCGAGATCGGGGGCAGAATGGTGCTGCGGCGCCAGCTCGAACACCTCCTGGAGGTGGGGCAGTTGCGTAATGTGGATCTTCAGGTGCTGCCGCTGAACTGTGCGGAGAACTCGGGTCTCGGAGGGTCGTTCCGCCTGCTCAGGCTGAAGGAGGGGACTACGATCGCGCTGAACGAGATTCAGCTCCTCAGTCGCGTGATCTCCAACCCTCGGGAGGTCCAGCTCCTGGACATCCGCTACGGAGTACTCCGGGCGCAGGCACTCACTCCTCGGGATTCGCTGGCCTTCATCGAGAAACTGCTGGGAGAGACATGACCGTCAAGCCTTCCGCCGTAGACACCGCAAACCTGGCGTGGTTCAAGAGCAGCTACAGCACGGACGACGGCCCTTCGTGCGTCGAGGTCGCCGCCACCCCGCGCATCGTCCATGTCCGCGACTCCAAGGACGTACGGCTGCCCCCGCTCGGCTTCGCCGTCGCCGCGTGGGCCGACTTCGTCCCGTACGCCGTGGTGGACGTTCCGGAGGGGAAGCGCTGACCGTACGCGGTCGCATGCGGAGAGTGGTTGCGTGGGCGCCCTGGGTGGCGGCCCGGCGGCCCGATCCGGTGGCGGAGGTTCGCCGATCCGGAGGTGGGGTACGCTTTCCGGCCCGATTGGCCAGGGTCAAGGCGCCTATGGCACACTGTTCAGGTTGCTCGGTTGAGTGCCAATGCTGCGCGCCTCCCGCCGGGAGGACCGGAAGCGAGTCCCACAGTACTCGTCGTCTCCAACTGCCCTACGGGGCAGCGCTGGGGCCGGACGTACGGGAATCTTCCGGGAAGTGTCAGCGGGGTACCGGCCAGGCTCCCGGTGGCGGAACGCGATTGCCCGCGGTTCTCCCCGGTTCGCGGACGTTGGGCCCGCACCCCTGGCAGGGAAAATCCTTCGGGAGATTTTCATGGACGGGGACGCGACACGCCCGACCGCGTGGGTCGGAGAAGAGCCCGGAACCACCGGGTCCCAGAGCGTTACGAGAGACAGGACTACGAAGCAGCCATGGCGGGACAGAAGATCCGCATCCGGCTCAAGGCCTACGACCACGAGGTCATCGACTCCTCGGCGAAGAAGATCGTCGAGACGGTGACGCGTACTGGTGCGTCGGTCGCGGGCCCGGTGCCGCTGCCCACTGAGAAGAACGTGTACTGCGTCATCAAGTCGCCGCACAAGTACAAGGACTCGCGCGAGCACTTCGAGATGCGCACGCACAAGCGCCTGATCGACATCCTCGACCCGACGCCCAAGACCGTTGACTCGCTGATGCGCCTGGACCTTCCGGCCGGCGTTGACATCGAGATCAAGCTCTGAGAGGCGCGGAAGAGATGGCAAAGCAGATCAAGGGTGTCCTGGGCGAGAAGCTCGGCATGACCCAGGTCTGGGACGAGAACAACCGTGTCGTCCCGGTGACCGTGGTCAAGGCCGGACCCTGCGTCGTTACCCAGGTCCGTACGAATGACTCCGACGGCTACGAGTCGGTCCAGATCGCCTTCGGCGAGATCGACCCGCGCAAGGTGAACAAGCCCCTCAAGGGCCACTTCGCCAAGGCCGACGTGACCCCCCGCCGCCACCTGGTGGAGCTCCGCACCTCCGACGCCAGCGATTACACGCTCGGCCAGGAGATCACCGCCGCCACGTTCGAGTCCGGCGTCAAGGTTGACGTCACGGGCAAGAGCAAGGGCAAGGGCTTCGCCGGTGTCATGAAGCGTCACAACTTCAAGGGCCTCGGCGCCGGTCACGGCACCCAGCGCAAGCACCGCTCTCCCGGTTCCATCGGTGGCTGCGCCACCCCGGGCCGTGTGTTCAAGGGCCTCCGCATGGCGGGCCGTATGGGCAACGAGCGGGTCACCACCCAGAACCTGACCGTTCACGCCGTTGACGCGGAGAAGGGCCTGCTCCTGATCAAGGGCGCGGTTCCTGGTCCGAACGGCGGCCTCGTCCTGGTCCGTACCGCGGCCAAGGGGGCCTGAGGTAACTGATGAGCACCGTTGACATCCTTTCGCCGGCAGGCGACAAGGCCGGGACCGTCGAACTCCCCTCGGAGATCTTCGACGCCAAGGTCAGCATTCCGCTGATCCACCAGGTCGTTGTCGCCCAGCTGGCCGCTGCCCGACAGGGCACGCACAAGACCAAGACCCGCGGCGAAGTCCGTGGCGGTGGCAAGAAGCCGTACCGCCAGAAGGGCACCGGCCGCGCCCGTCAGGGTTCGACCCGCGCTCCGCAGTTCGCCGGTGGTGGCGTCGTCCACGGCCCCGTGCCGCGTGACTACTCGCAGCGGACCCCGAAGAAGATGAAGGCCGCCGCCCTGCGCGGTGCCCTCACCGACCGGGCCCGTCACTCTCGTATCCACGTCGTCTCCGGCCTGGTCGAGGACGCGGTGTCCACCAAGGCCGCGAAGACCCTGCTGGGCAAGATCAGCGAGCGGAAGAACGTGCTCCTGGTCGTCGAGCAGGCCGACGTGGCCGCGTGGCTCTCCGCCCGCAACCTGCCCCAGGTGCACATCCTGGCGCCGGGCCAGCTCAACACGTACGACGTGATCGTCTCCGACGACGTGGTCTTCACCCAGGCCGCTTTCGAGTCCTTCGTGTCTGGCCCCCAGAAGGCCGATGACAACGAGGGGAGCGAAGCCTGATGGCCGAGATCACCAGCAAGACCTTCCACGACCACCGCGACATTCTTGTCAAGCCGGTTGTGTCCGAGAAGAGCTACGCGCTGCTCGACGAGAACAAGTACACGTTCATCGTGGCGCCCACGGCCAACAAGACCCAGATCAAGCAGGCCGTGGAAGCGGTCTTCTCGGTCAAGGTCGCCGGGGTCAACACGATCAACCGCCAGGGCAAGCGCAAGCGCACCCGCACCGGTTTCGGTAAGCGCGCCAACACCAAGCGCGCCATCGTGACCCTCGCAGAGGGCGACCGTATCGACATCTTCGGCGGCCCGACCTCCTGACGGAGGTCGAGACGTCCAGGATCCGGAATTCTTCCGAGGACTGAGAGACAATGGGTATCCGCAAGTACAAGCCGACGACCCCGGGCCGTCGTGGCTCCAGCGTCGCCGACTTTGTCGAGATCACGCGGTCCACGCCGGAGAAGTCGCTGGTCCGCCCGCTGCACAGCAAGGGCGGCCGTAACAACGCCGGTCGTGTGACCGTTCGCCACCAGGGTGGTGGCCACAAGCGCGCCTACCGCGTGATCGACTTCCGTCGTCACGACAAGGACGGCGTGCCTGCCAAGGTCGCGCACATCGAGTACGACCCGAACCGCACCGCGCGCATCGCGCTGCTCCACTACGCGGACGGCGAGAAGCGCTACATCATCGCCCCCCGTGGCCTGGCGCAGGGCGCCCGTGTCGAGAACGGTCCGGCCGCCGACATCAAGCCCGGCAACAACCTGGCGCTGCGCAACATCCCGGTCGGTACGACCATCCACGCCATCGAGCTGCGGCCCGGCGGCGGCGCGAAGTTCGCCCGTTCCGCGGGTGCCTCCGTGCAGCTCCTGGCGAAGGAGGGCTCCATGGCCCACCTCCGCATGCCGTCCGGCGAGATCCGGCTGGTCGACGTCCGCTGCCGCGCCACCATCGGCGAGGTCGGCAACGCCGAGCAGTCGAACATCAACTGGGGCAAGGCCGGCCGTATGCGCTGGAAGGGCGTCCGCCCGACCGTCCGCGGTGTCGCGATGAACCCGGTCGACCACCCGCACGGTGGTGGTGAGGGCAAGACCTCCGGTGGTCGCCACCCGGTCAGCCCGTGGGGTCAGAAGGAGGGTCGTACTCGCTCGCCGAAGAAGGCAAGCAGCAAGTACATCGTCCGCCGCCGCAAGACGAACAAGAAGCGCTAGGAGCGGGTTTAGATGCCGCGCAGTCTCAAGAAGGGGCCCTTCGTCGACGGACACCTCATCAAGAAGGTGGACGTACAGAACGAGGCAGGCACCAAGAACGTCATCAAGACCTGGTCCCGTCGCTCGATGATCGTCCCGGCCATGCTCGGCCACACGATCGCGGTGCACAACGGCAAGATTCATGTCCCGGTGTTCGTCACCGAGTCCATGGTCGGCCACAAGCTCGGCGAGTTCTCGCCGACTCGCACCTTCCGCGGCCACGTCAAGGACGACCGGAAGTCGAAGCGCCGCTAGCGCGGGGTGACTGACTATGACTTACACCGAAGGGACAACCATGGAAGCCAGGGCCCAGGCGCGGTACATCCGCGTCACGCCCATGAAGGCCCGCCGCGTGGTGGACCTCATCCGTGGCATGGATGCCACGGAGGCTCAGGCGGTCCTGCGCTTCGCCCCGCAGGCCGCGAGCGTGCCGGTCGGCAAGGTGCTGGACAGCGCCATTGCCAACGCCGCGCACAACTACGACCACACCGACGCCAATTCGCTGGTCATCAGCGAGGCGTACGTGGACGAGGGTCCGACCCTGAAGCGGTTCCGGCCGCGCGCGCAGGGTCGTGCCTACCGGATCCGTAAGCGGACCAGCCACATCACCGTGGTCGTCAGCAGCAAGGAAGGAACCCGGTAATGGGCCAGAAGGTTAACCCGCATGGGTTCCGGCTCGGTATCACCACGGACTTCAAGTCCCGTTGGTATGCCGACAAGCTGTACAAGGACTACGTCAAGGAAGACGTTGCCATTCGTCGCATGATGACGAAGGGCATGGAGCGGGCCGGCATCTCCAAGGTGGAGATCGAGCGCACCCGTGACCGAGTCCGCGTCGACATCCACACCGCGCGTCCGGGCATCGTCATCGGCCGCCGCGGCGCCGAGGCCGACCGTATCCGCGGCGAGCTGGAGAAGCTGACCGGCAAGCAGGTCCAGCTCAACATCCTTGAGGTCAAGAACCCCGAGGTGGACGCTCAGCTCGTGGCCCAGGCCGTGGCCGAGCAGCTCTCCTCGCGTGTCTCCTTCCGTCGCGCCATGCGTAAGAGCATGCAGTCGACGATGAAGGCCGGCGCCAAGGGCATCAAGATCCAGTGCGGTGGCCGTCTCGGCGGCGCCGAGATGTCCCGCTCGGAGTTCTACCGCGAGGGCCGTGTGCCCCTGCACACGCTCCGTGCCAACGTCGACTACGGCTTCTTCGAGGCCAAGACGACCTTCGGCCGCATCGGTGTGAAGGTCTGGATCTACAAGGGCGACGTCAAGAACATCGCCGAGGTCCGCGCCGAGAACGCCGCGGCGCGCGCCGGCAACCGTCCCGCCCGCGGTGGCGGCAACGACCGTCCCGCCGGCCGTGGTGGCCGCGGTGGCGAGCGTGGCGGACGTGGCCGCAAGCCGCAGCAGAGCCCGGCAGCCGACGCCCCCAAGGCCGACGCCACCGCTGCTCCGGCCGCCGAGGCGACGACCTCTTCTACCGGCGGAACGGAGGCCTGACCGAAATGCTGATCCCCCGTAGGGTCAAGCACCGCAAGCAGCACCACCCCAAGCGCAGCGGTATGTCCAAGGGTGGAACGCAGGTTGCGTTCGGCGAGTACGGCATCCAGGCGCTGACCCCCGCGTACGTGACGAACCGGCAGATCGAGTCCGCTCGTATCGCCATGACGCGTCACATCAAGCGTGGCGGCAAGGTCTGGATCAACATCTACCCGGACCGTCCGCTCACGAAGAAGCCCGCCGAGACCCGCATGGGTTCCGGTAAGGGTTCCCCCGAGTGGTGGATCGCGAACGTCAAGCCGGGTCGCGTGATGTTCGAGCTGTCCTACCCGAACGAGAAGATTGCGCGTGAGGCGCTTACCCGCGCTGCTCACAAGCTTCCGATGAAGTGCCGGATCGTTCGGCGCGAGGCAGGTGAGTCGTGATGGCGGCCGTGACCAAGGCGTCCGAACTGCGCGAGCTGGGCAACGAGGAGCTTGTCGACAAGCTCCGCGAGGCCAAGGAAGAGCTGTTCAACCTCCGCTTCCAGGCGGCGACCGGTCAGCTCGAAAACCACGGGCGGCTGAAGCTCGTGCGCAAGGACATCGCGCGGATCTACACCCTGATGCGTGAGCGCGAGCTGGGCATCGAGACGGTGGAGAGCGCCTGATGACTGAGAACAACGTGACCGAGACCAAGGCCGCGCGCGGAGACCGCAAGACCCGTGAGGGTCTCGTCGTCAGCGACAAGATGGACAAGACCGTCGTCGTCGCTGTCGAGGACCGCGTCAAGCACGCTCTGTACGGCAAGGTCATCCGCCGTACGAACAAGCTCAAGGCCCACGACGAGCAGAACGCCGCCGGCATCGGCGACCGCGTCCTCCTGATGGAGACCCGGCCGCAGTCCGCCACGAAGCGGTGGCGCATCGTCGAGATCCTCGAGAAGGCCAAGTAACACCAGCAGGTCCCCCTCCGAGGGGGTTTCCCCTCGGAACAGTTCCGCCAGGCTCCGGGGGCCGCGCATCCACGGATGAGCGGTCCCCGGGGAACCGGCAGACGATCAGGAGATAGACGTGATCCAGCAGGAGTCGCGACTGCGCGTCGCCGACAACACGGGTGCGAAGGAAATTCTCACCATCCGTGTTCTCGGTGGCTCGGGTCGCCGCTACGCGGGCATCGGTGACGTCATCGTCGCCACCGTCAAGGACGCGATCCCCGGTGGCAACGTGAAGAAGGGTGACGTCGTCAAGGCGGTCATCGTTCGCACCGTCAAGGAGCGTCGTCGTCAGGACGGCTCGTACATCCGCTTCGACGAGAACGCCGCCGTCATTCTGAAGAACGACGGCGACCCTCGCGGCACCCGTATCTTCGGCCCGGTGGGCCGTGAGCTGCGCGAGAAGAAGTTCATGAAGATCATCTCGCTCGCGCCGGAGGTGCTGTAAGCATGAAGATCAAGAAGGGCGACCTGGTTCAGGTCATCACCGGTAAGGACAAGGGCAAGCAGGGCAAGGTCATCGTGGCCTTCCCCACGCAGGACCGTGTTCTCGTCGAGGGTGTCAACCGGGTCAAGAAGCACACCAAGGCCGGCCAGACGGCTCGCGGTTCGCAGACCGGTGGCATCGTGACCACCGAAGCCCCCATCCACGTGAGCAACGTTCAGCTCGTCGTGGAGAAGGACGGCAAGAAGGTCGTTACCCGCGTCGGCTACCGCTTTGACGACGAGGGCAACAAGATCCGCGTTGCCAAGCGGACCGGTGAGGACATCTGATGACTGCGACCACTACCGCGCCGCGTCTGAAGCTGCGCTACCGCGAGGAGATCGCCGGAAAGCTGCGTGAGGAGTTCTCGTACGAGAACGTCATGCAGATCCCCGGCCTCGTCAAGATCGTGGTCAACATGGGTGTGGGCGACGCCGCCCGCGACTCCAAGCTGATCGAGGGTGCCATCAAGGACCTCACCACGATCACCGGCCAGAAGCCGTCCGTCACCAAGGCCCGCAAGTCGATCGCGCAGTTCAAGCTGCGCGAGGGGCAGCCGATCGGCTGCCACGTCACCCTCCGCGGTGACCGCATGTGGGAGTTCCTGGACCGTACGCTGTCGCTCGCGCTGCCGCGTATCCGTGACTTCCGCGGCCTGTCGCCGAAGCAGTTCGACGGCCGTGGCAACTACACCTTCGGTCTCACGGAGCAGGTCATGTTCCACGAGATCGACCAGGACAAGATCGACCGGGTCCGGGGCATGGACATCACCGTGGTCACCACGGCGACCAACGACGACGAGGGTCGTGCCCTCCTTCGTCACCTCGGCTTCCCGTTCAAGGAGAACTGACCGTGGCGAAGAAGGCTCTGATCGCTAAGGCCGCCCGTAAGCCGAAGTTCGGCGTACGCGGTTACACCCGCTGCCAGCGCTGCGGCCGGCCCCACTCCGTCTACCGCAAGTTCGGCCTGTGCCGCGTGTGCCTTCGTGAGATGGCCCACCGTGGCGAGCTGCCGGGCGTGACCAAGAGCTCCTGGTAATCCCCTAAAAGGGATCAACCAGACGCTCTCGGTAAGCAATTTGGTTGGTGGGAGCCCTCCTCCACATGCCGTAGGCTTGTGGGGTTGGGCGCCCGCCGTCCATGACTGACTTACTACGCCGTAGGTCCCCGCACCGCACCCGTCCCGACTCTGATCGGGGAGAGGGATGGCGCATACAGGAAACCCCGGCGAGAGAGGCCGAAGGCCAATTTATGACCATGACTGATCCCATCGCAGACATGCTCACGCGTCTGCGTAACGCGAACTCGGCATACCACGACGACGTCGTGATGCCGCACAGCAAGATCAAGTCGCACATCGCGGAGATCCTCCAGCAGGAGGGCTTCATCACCGGCTGGAAGGTCGAGGACGCCGAGGTCGGCAAGAGCCTCGTCCTGGAGCTGAAGTTCGGCCCGAACCGCGAGCGTTCGATCGCCGGCATCAAGCGCATCTCCAAGCCGGGTCTGCGCGTGTACGCGAAGTCCACCAACCTGCCGAAGGTCCTCGGCGGCCTGGGCGTGGCGATCATCTCCACGTCCCACGGTCTCCTGACCGGCCAGCAGGCAGGCAAGAAGGGCGTAGGTGGGGAAGTCCTCGCCTACGTCTGGTAGTCGGGAACGGAGGAAAAGCTCATGTCGCGAATCGGCAAGCTCCCCATCCAGGTTCCCGCCGGTGTGGACGTCACCATCGATGGCCGCACGGTAGCGGTGAAGGGCCCCAAGGGCTCCCTCTCGCACACCGTCGCCGCGCCGATCGAGGTCACCAAGGGCGAGGACGGCACCCTCTCGGTGCTGCGCCCCAACGACGAGCGTCAGAACAAGGCCCTGCACGGCCTGTCCCGCACGCTGGTGGCGAACATGATCACCGGTGTGACCCAGGGATACATCAAGGCGCTCGAAATCAGCGGTGTCGGTTACCGCGTCCAGGCGAAGGGCTCCAACCTGGAGTTCGCCCTGGGCTACAGCCACCCGATCCTCATCGAGGCCCCCGAGGGCATCACCTTCAAGGTCGAGAACCCGACGAAGTTCACGGTCGAGGGGATCGACAAGCAGAAGGTCGGCGAGGTCGCCGCTAAAATCCGCAAGCTGCGGAAGCCCGACCCGTACAAGGCCAAGGGCGTCAAGTACGCGGGCGAGGTCATCCGCCGCAAGGTCGGAAAGGCGGGTAAGTAAGCCATGGCATACGGTGTAAAGATCGCCAAGGGTGACGCGTACAAGCGCGCCGCCATCAAGCGCCGCCACATCCGCGTGCGCAAGCACGTCTCCGGCACGCCGGAGCGTCCTCGCCTCGTCGTGACGCGCTCCAACCGCAACATCGTCGCTCAGGTCATCGACGACATCGCGGGCCACACGCTCGCTTCGGCGTCGACCCTGGACACCTCGATCCGCGGCGGCGAGGGCGACAAGAGCGCCCAGGCCCAGCGGGTCGGCGCCCTGGTCGCCGAGCGCGCCAAGGCCGCGGGTGTCGAGGCCGTCGTGTTCGACCGTGGTGGCAACAGGTACGCCGGGCGCATTGCCGCTCTGGCTGACGCCGCCCGCGAAGCCGGGCTGAAGTTCTAGGCCCCGGTTCCGGGACTAACGGACGTAACAGAGAGAGGTAAATCCAATGGCTGGACCCCAGCGCCGCGGAAGCGGTGCCGGTGGCGGCGAGCGGCGGGACCGGAAGGGTCGCGACGGTGGCGCTGCCGCCGAGAAGACCGCTTACGTTGAGCGCGTCGTCGCGATCAACCGTGTCGCCAAGGTTGTGAAGGGTGGTCGTCGCTTCAGCTTCACCGCGCTGGTCGTGGTGGGCGACGGTGACGGCACCGTAGGTGTCGGTTACGGCAAGGCCAAGGAGGTGCCGGCCGCCATCGCCAAGGGTGTTGAGGAGGCCAAGAAGCACTTCTTCAAGGTCCCCCGTATCCAGGGCACCATCCCTCACCCGATCCAGGGCGAGAAGGCGGCGGGCGTCGTCCTGCTCAAGCCGGCTTCCCCCGGTACCGGCGTTATCGCCGGTGGCCCGGTGCGTGCCGTGCTGGAGTGCGCGGGCGTGCACGACATCCTGTCGAAGTCGCTCGGCTCGTCGAACCCGATCAACATCGTGCACGCGACGGTGGCGGCCCTCCAGGGTCTGCAGCGTCCCGAGGAGATCGCGGCTCGCCGTGGTCTGCCCCTTGAGGACGTCGCCCCGGCCGCTCTGCTCCGTGCGCGTGCGGGAGCGGGTGCGTAATGGCCCGTCTCAAGATCACGCAGACGAAGTCGTACATCGGCAGCAAGCAGAACCACCGTGACACGCTGCGTTCGCTCGGGCTGAAGCGCCTGCACGACGTGGTCGTCAAGGAGGACCGTCCCGAGTTCCGCGGCATGGCCAACACCGTGCGGCACCTCGTCACGGTCGAGGAGGTCGACTGACATGGCCGAGAACAACGGCCCGCTGAAGGCCCACAACCTCCGTCCTGCCCCGGGCGCCAAGACCGCCAAGACCCGTGTGGGTCGTGGTGAGGCGTCCAAGGGTAAGACCGCAGGTCGTGGTACCAAGGGCACCAAGGCCCGTTACCAGGTTCCGGAGCGCTTCGAGGGCGGGCAGATGCCCCTCCACATGCGCCTCCCGAAGCTGAAGGGCTTCAAGAACCCGTTCCGCACCGAGTACCAGGTCGTGAACCTGGACAAGCTCTCCGCTCTCTACCCCGAGGGCGGCGAGGTCACGGTGGCCGACCTGGTCACCAAGGGTGCGGTGCGCAAGAACAGCCTCGTCAAGGTCCTGGGCCAGGGCGAGATCACCGTGGCGCTGCAGGTTTCGGTTGACGCCGTCTCCGGCTCCGCCAAGGAGAAGATCGCCGCCGCCGGCGGCACCGTCACCGAGCTTGTCTGAGACAACTCGATGGCCTGAACACCCGACCGGGGATGCCTCTTCCATGAGGCATCCCCGGTTGGTCGTTCCTAGGGGGGCACTGTCGCCGGTAAGGTGGCGTGCATTGTTGCTGTACGAAGCCGGGGGTTCGCTCCCCGGACCCGGGGCTCGCGCTCCGGGACCCGCTCGTTCCGTATCCGTCGATCCTCAATACCGTCACCTCTGACGCAGTAGCGCGGGGGTCGCAGGAGGCACCGTGCTCACCGCGTTCGCCCGGGCGTTCAAGACGCCCGACCTGCGCAAGAAGCTGCTCTTCACACTCGGCATCATCGTGCTGTACCGGCTCGGGGCGCATGTGCCCGTGCCCGGCGTCAGCTACGCGAATGTCCAGATCTGTGTCGACGCGGCCCAGAAGGGCAACAACAGCCTGTTCGGCTTGGTGAACATGTTCAGCGGCGGGGCGCTGCTGCAGATCACGATCTTCGCGCTCGGCATCATGCCGTACATCACCGCGAGCATCATTCTGCAGCTCCTGACCGTGGTCATCCCCCGGCTGGAGGCTCTCAAGAAAGAGGGCTCTTCCGGCCAGGCCAAGATCACGCAGTACACCCGCTATCTGACCGTCGCCCTCGCCGTGCTCCAGGGCACCGGACTGGTGGCCACCGCACGCAGCGGCGCGCTGTTCAGCGGCTGCCCGGTGGCGTCGCAGATCGTCCCCGACCAGTCGATCTTCGTCACCGTCGTCATGGTGATCACCATGACCGCCGGCACCGCCGCCGTCATGTGGCTCGGTGAGCTGATCACCGACAAGGGCATCGGCAACGGCATGTCCATCCTCATGTTCATCTCGATCGCCGCGGGCTTCCCCGGCGCGCTGTGGGCCATCAAGCAGAGCGGCGAGCTCGCGGACGGCTGGATCGAGTTCGGCACGGTCATCCTGATCGGCTTCGTGATGGTCGGCCTCGTCGTCTTCGTCGAGCAGGCCCAGCGCCGTATCCCCGTGCAGTACGCGAAGCGCATGATCGGCCGCCGGTCGTACGGCGGTACGTCGACGTACATCCCGCTGAAGGTGAACCAGGCGGGTGTGATCCCCGTCATCTTCGCGTCGTCGCTGCTCTACATCCCGGCTCTGGTCGCGCAGTTCTCCAGCGGGAACTCGGCGTGGAAGACCTGGATCGAGGCCCACTTCGTCAAGGGCGACCACCCGTACTACATCGCGACGTACTTCCTGTTGATCGTCTTCTTCGCCTTCTTCTATGTGGCGATCTCGTTCAACCCCGAAGAAGTCGCCGACAACATGAAGAAGTATGGTGGGTTCATCCCGGGTATCCGGGCAGGCCGGCCCACGGCCGAGTACCTGAGCTACGTGCTCAACAGGATCACTTGGCCGGGCTCGCTGTACCTGGGGCTGATTGCTCTCGTACCGACGATGGCGTTGGCGGGCTTCGGTGGTGCCAACCAGAACTTCCCGTTCGGCGGGACGAGCATCCTGATCATCGTGGGTGTGGGGCTGGAGACCGTCAAGCAGATCGAGAGCCAGCTTCAGCAGCGCAATTACGAAGGGTTCCTCCGCTGATGCGAATCGTCCTCGTCGGACCGCCCGGTGCCGGCAAGGGAACGCAGGCTGCGTACCTTGCCAAGAACCTGTCGATCCCGCACATCTCCACGGGCGACCTGTTCCGCGCCAACATCAGCCAGGGCACCGACCTCGGCAAACAGGCGAAGGCGTTCATGGACGCGGGGAATCTCGTGCCCGACGAGGTCACCATCGCGATGGCGCAGGACCGCATGGCCCAGCCGGACGCCGAGAACGGCTTCCTGCTGGACGGCTTCCCGCGCAATGTGTCGCAGGCGAAGGCGCTCGACAAGGCGCTCACGACGGACGGCGTGCACCTCGACGCCGTACTGGACCTGGAGGTCCCCGAGGAGGAGGTCGTGAAGCGGATCGCCGGCCGGCGCATCTGCCGCAACGACAGCGCGCACGTCTTCCACGTGACGTACAGCCCGCCGAAGCAGGAAGGTGTCTGCGACGTCTGCGGCGGCGAGCTGTACCAGCGGGACGACGACTCCGAGGAGACCGTACGGACGCGGCTTGAGGTCTACCACACGCAGACCGAGCCGATCATCGACCACTACCGGGCGCAGAGCCTGGTCGTGACGATCTCGGCGCTCGGCAAGGTCACCGAGGTGACCGAGCGTGCGATGGCGGCCCTGGAGCGCGACCCGGCCTCGCAGGCGTAGCTTCAGCAGTCAGCAGTACGGCCGTGGTGTCCCCTGGGCACCACGGCCGTACTGTTGAGCAGGCATCGCGGGGCCGGGCCTGCCGAGAGGGACACCGGCCCGGCGTATCGATTCTCTGACAGTCAGGTGGAAGGCACAGGCATGGTGGAGATCAAGACCCCCGAGCAGATCGCGAAGATGCGCGAGGCGGGGCTGGTCGTCGCCGCCGTGCACGCGGCCACAGCCGAGGCGGCGGTGCCCGGCGCCACCACCCGGGATCTCGACCAGGTCGCCCGCAAGGTGCTCGCCGAGCACGGTGCGAAGCCGAACTTCCTCGGGTACGGCGGGTTCCCCGCGACGATCTGCACCTCGGTCAACGAGGTGGTCGTCCACGGTATCCCCGACGACGCGACGGTCCTCAAGGACGGTGACATCATCTCCGTCGACGCCGGCGCGATCATCGACGGCTGGCACGGCGACGCGGCCTTCACGGCCTTCGTCGGCACCGGTCACGCTCCGGAGCTGGTCGAGCTGTCCCGGGTGACCGAGGAGTCGATGTGGGCGGGCATCGCGGCGATGCGCGCCGGCAACCGCCTCATCGACGTCTCCCGCGCGATCGAGACGTACATCAGGCGCCAGCCGCGTCCCGGCGGCGGCAAGTACGGGATCATCGAGGAGTACGGCGGCCACGGCATCGGCACCGAGATGCACATGGACCCCCACCTGCTGAACTACGTCACCCGCAAGCGCGGCAAGGGCCCCAAGCTGATCCCCGGCTTCTGCCTGGCGATCGAGCCGATGGTCTCCCTCGGCACGCCCCGTACGCAGGTGCTGGAGGACGACTGGACGGTCATCACGACCGACGGGACCTGGTCCTCGCACTGGGAGCACTCGGTGGCGCTGACGGAGGAGGGCCCCCTCGTCCTCACCGCCCCGGACGGCGGTAAGGCGAAGCTGGCGGAGCTGGGTGTCACGGCGGCGCCGGACCCGCTCGCGTAGGGCTGTTGCTTAAAGATCTTCCACGGTGGGCAAACTCAACGGATTCGTCTTTTCGTGTGTGCTCCCGTAGACTGACTCGTCGGCTCTGGTGTACCCGTGTGTCCTCATGCGATTGCCAGAATCGATCAAGGTAGCCGATTCGAAGGGCGAAGCGTGGCCAAGAAGCAAGGTGCCATCGAAATTGAGGGCACCGTGATCGAGTCCCTCCCGAACGCCATGTTCAAGGTGGAGCTGCAGAACGGTCACAAGGTCCTCGCGCACATCAGCGGGAAGATGCGGATGCACTACATCCGGATCCTTCCCGATGACCGGGTCGTGGTGGAGCTGTCTCCGTACGACCTGACGCGTGGCCGGATCGTCTACCGATACAAGTAGATCTTGTGGACGTCCCTTCAACCGGACGTGCGCACTGACCCGGAGAACCTCAATCCCATGAAGGTCAAGCCGAGCGTCAAGAAGATCTGCGACAAGTGCAAGGTGATCCGCCGTCACGGCCGGGTCATGGTCATCTGCGACAACCTGCGCCACAAGCAGCGCCAGGGCTGACGCAAGACCCCCCAGCACCTCGCAGTACTTCGCGCGACGCGAGCAAACGTAATGACGCAGTGTCCGGCTCCCAGCCGATGGGACCGACACCTCCGGCGGAGGCCGGGGACCCGGACCGTACGGACCCCGTACGGCAGCCGGGACAGACACTGCGGTAGACCTCCGACACATCAGGAGCCATGAATGGCACGCCTCGCAGGCGTTGACCTCCCGCGCGACAAGCGCGTCGAGGTCGCCCTCACCTACGTCTTCGGTATCGGGCGCACCCGGTCCAAGGAGACCCTCGCCGCCGTCGGCGTCGACGCGAACGTTCGCGTCCGTGACCTTGCCGAGGAAGACCTCGTCAAGATCCGCGAGTACGTCGACGCCCACCTCAAGACCGAGGGTGACCTCCGTCGCGAGATCGCCGCCGACATCCGCCGCAAGGTCGAGATCGGCTGCTACCAGGGTCTGCGTCACCGCCGCGGCCTGCCGGTGCACGGTCAGCGCACCAGCACGAACGCCCGTACCCGCAAGGGTCCGCGTCGCGCGATCGCCGGCAAGAAGAAGCCGGGCAAGAAGTAGTCCTCAGCCGGACGCTCACCAGCGGTCTTCGCTGTAGGACCGACCACCTCCCTGTAGGAGAAATAGATGCCCCCCAAGGGTCGTCAGGGCGCTGCCAAGAAGGTGCGCCGCAAGGAAAAGAAGAACGTCGCTCACGGGCACGCCCACATCAAGAGCACGTTCAACAACACGATCGTCTCGATCACGGACCCCTCGGGCAACGTGATCTCCTGGGCCTCCGCCGGCCACGTCGGCTTCAAGGGCTCGCGCAAGTCCACCCCCTTCGCCGCGCAGATGGCCGCCGAGTCGGCCGCCCGCCGCGCGCAGGAGCACGGCATGCGCAAGGTCGACGTCTTCGTCAAGGGTCCCGGCTCCGGCCGTGAGACCGCGATCCGCTCGCTCCAGGCCACCGGCCTGGAGGTGGGCTCGATCCAGGACGTCACCCCCACCCCGCACAACGGCTGCCGTCCCCCCAAGCGCCGCCGCGTCTGAGGCTCGGCCGTCTTGAGGTTGCGGGCGGTACGGCGCTTTCGCGTCGTGCCGCCCGTACCCTTGTCAGTATTGATGGACGTCAAATAGCGGGCGTCCCCAACTGAAGGAATCACCCATGCTTATCGCTCAGCGTCCGTCGCTGACCGAAGAGGTCGTCGACGAATACCGCTCCCGGTTCGTGATCGAGCCGCTGGAGCCGGGCTTCGGCTACACCCTCGGCAACTCGCTCCGCCGCACGCTCCTCTCCTCGATCCCCGGTGCCGCCGTCACGAGCATCCGGATCGACGGGGTCCTGCACGAGTTCACCACCGTGCCGGGCGTCAAGGAGGACGTCACCGACCTCATCCTCAACATCAAGCAGCTCGTCGTCTCCTCGGAGCACGACGAGCCGGTCGTGATGTACCTGCGCAAGCAGGGTCCCGGCCTGGTCACGGCGGCCGACATCGCCCCGCCGGCCGGTGTCGAGGTGCACAACCCGGACCTCGTCCTCGCCACGCTGAACGGCAAGGGCAAGCTGGAGATGGAGCTGACCGTCGAGCGCGGTCGCGGCTACGTCTCCGCCGTCCAGAACAAGCAGGTCGGCCAGGAGATCGGCCGTATCCCGGTCGACTCCATCTACTCGCCGGTGCTCAAGGTCACGTACAAGGTCGAGGCGACCCGTGTCGAGCAGCGCACCGACTTCGACAAGCTGATCGTCGACGTCGAGACCAAGCAGGCCATGCGGCCGCGTGACGCCATGGCGTCCGCCGGTAAGACGCTGGTCGAGCTGTTCGGTCTGGCGCGCGAGCTGAACATCGACGCCGAGGGCATCGACATGGGCCCGTCGCCGACGGACGCCGCGCTCGCCGCCGATCTCGCCCTGCCGATCGAGGAGCTGGAGCTCACCGTTCGGTCGTACAACTGCCTCAAGCGCGAGGGCATCCACTCCGTGGGTGAGCTCGTGGCCCGCTCCGAGGCGGACCTGCTCGACATCCGCAACTTCGGCGCCAAGTCGATCGACGAGGTCAAGGCGAAGCTGGCCGGAATGGGCCTCGCGCTCAAGGACAGCCCGCCCGGATTCGACCCGACCGCCGCCGCGGACGCCTTCGGCGCCGAGGACGACGCGGACGCCGGTTTCGTGGAGACCGAGCAGTACTGAGCCGTACTGAGCTCTCGTACGGAGACGTGCTGAGCTGATTTCGCTTCCGCGGGGCGACCGCCTCGCGGGAACTGACACCGGTACCTGATACGGCCGGTGCAGACACAAGGAGAAACACCATGCCGCAGCCCACCAAGGGTGCCCGTCTGGGCGGCAGCGCCGCGCACGAGAAGCTGCTCCTCGCGAACCTCGCGAAGTCGCTCTTCGAGCACGGCCGCATCACCACGACCGAGGCCAAGGCCCGCCGCCTGCGCCCCGTCGCGGAGCGCTTCATCACCAAGGCGAAGAAGGGCGACATCCACAACCGTCGCCTGGTCCTCGAGTCGATCACGGACAAGAGCGTCGTCCACACGCTCTTCACCGAGATCGCCCCGCGGTACGAGAACCGCCCCGGTGGTTACACCCGCATCACCAAGATCGGCAACCGTCGTGGCGACAACGCCCCGATGGCGGTCATCGAGCTGGTCGAGGCCCTGACCGTGGCGCAGGAGGCCACCGGTGAGGCCGAGGCCGCGACGAAGCGCGCGGTGAAGGAAGACGCCCTCAAGAAGGACGAGGCTCCGGCCGAGACCGTCGAGGACGCCAAGCCCGCCGCCGAGGCCAAGGACGAGGCCGAGTCCAAGGACGCCTGAGTCCTGCGGTCGGCTGTACGGACGGGTCCGCTCCCTCAGGGGGGCGGGCCCGTTCCGTTTTTCCGTTGGGAGAGGATCGGACAGGTGTGCAGGTGAGCGAGAACCCCGAGAGCTCTGAGGGCCCTCAGAACCCCGAGGGCCCGGCGGCCGGTCACGTACGGGTACGGCTGGACCTCAGCTACGACGGCAAGGACTTCTCCGGCTGGGCCAGGCAGCGCACCCGGCGCACGGTCCAGGGCGAGATCGAGGACGCGCTCCGTACGGTGACGCGCTCCTCCCGTACGTACGACCTGATCGTCGCCGGGCGGACCGACGCGGGCGTGCACGCGCGCGGCCAGGTCGCCCACGTGGATCTTCCGCTGGACGTCTGGGAGGAGCACAGCGAGCGGCTGCTGCGGCGCCTCGCGGGCAGGCTGCCGCACGACGTACGGGTCTGGAGGGCCGAGGAGGCGCCGGCAGGCTTCAACGCGCGCTTCTCGGCGATCTGGCGCCGGTACGCCTACCGCGTCACCGATCACCCCGGGGGCGTCGACCCGCTGCTGCGCGGCCATGTGCTGTGGCACGACTGGACGCTGGACGTGGCCGCCATGAACGCGGCGTCGGCCGGGCTGCTCGGCGAGCACGACTTCGCCGCGTACTGCAAGCGGCGCGAGGGCGCCACGACGATCCGTACGCTCCAGCGGCTGGAGTGGGTGCGGGACGCGAGCGGTGTCATCACCGCGACCGTGCGCGCCGACGCCTTCTGCCACAACATGGTGCGCTCGCTGGTGGGCGCGCTGCTCTTCGTCGGCGACGGCCACCGGCCGGTGGAGTGGCCGGCGAAGGTCCTGGCGGCGGGCGCACGGGACTCGGCGGTGCATGTCGTACGCCCGCACGGGCTGACGCTGGAGGAGGTCGGCTACCCGGCCGACGAGCTGCTGGGGGCGCGCAACCGCCAGGCCCGCAACAAGCGGACGCTGGGCGGTGCGGCGGACAGCTGCGCGGGCTGCTAGACGGCGGCCTCAGGGGCCTCAGCGGCCCTGGGCCTGGCTCGCGCCGCGTAGCCGGCGGCTCACCCGGTGCAGCAGTATGCGGGGCCGCGGGCCGGCCGGGCGCGGTGTGGTGACGCGGAAGGACAGCTCCCCGCCGGGCGTGGTCCAGTACGGGGCGATCCGGGCCGCCGCCGGAAGCTCCTCGGGCACGTCGGCGCTCCGGTGCGCGCCGAGCCGGGCGGTCTTCGTCCAGCCGAGCGCGGTCAGCCGTACGGAGGCGTCCCACACGCCGGCGCGCAGCCCGGCCGCCGTGAGCGACGCCGTCCCCGAGATGCTCAGCCCGCTGCCCCCCGTGTAGGCGACGGTGCACTCCGTGGCCACCCGGTGCTCCTTGCCGCCCTCACGGGCGCGCAGGACCAGCACGGCGGACGCCTGGTCGGGGTACGCGCCCGAGGCGAGCGGTTCGCGGGCGAAGAGGTCCGGCAGGGGCCCGTCGAGCCCCACCGGGGCCAGGAAGCGCCGCGCCTCCCCGTCCGGCGGCGACACGTCCAGCGGACCCTCCGCCGTCCGCAGATGCGCGGTGAAGGCGACCCGGAGCGTGGCGTCGTCCGGGCTGCTCACCCGGTCCAGGCGGGCATGGCAGCCGATCGAGGTCTCCCAGCGCGCGAGCGCCGTGAGCGCGTCGGGGCGGCCGTCGGCGACCAGGGTGAGCGCGACCCGGCGTACGGCGGGCAGCGCCGCGCCCGCGGTGGGGGAGACGCCGTCCTCGACGACCTCGCGGATCGCGTCGAACAGGACGCGCCGGTCGGAGTCGTCGAGGTCGAGCAACTCCGTCCCGCTCAGCCGGTCCAGCAGCTCCAGGCGCAGCCAGCGCCGGTGCAGCCGGTCGCGCGCAGCGCCCGGCTCGGTGAGGGCGTCGATCCGGGCCATCAGCGTCCGCAGCGCCGGGTAGAACGCGCCGGGCGGTACGGCGGGCCCCTCGGGCGCCGGGCCGTACCGGAAGCAGACATGCCGGCCGAGGACGGCCGTGCGGCCCGCCAGGACGGTCGCCTCGGCGGTGAACGCCTGCTCGGCCAGGGTCTCCCGGCCCCCGACGCCCGCCTCCGGGGCCGGGGTGAAGCGCAGGCCGTGCCGGGCGAGGAACGCCCGGTCGAAGAGCTTGTCCGCGCCGAGGCTGTCGGCCAGCGGGTCCTTGGCGAGGGTGGCCCGCGGCCGGTCCCGGGTGAACAGCGCGTGCGGGACGGGTCTGCCCCGGCCCGCGGGCTTCCCGGCGACGATGTCGGCGTCGTGCTCGACGCCGTACGCGTACAGCCGCTCCAGCGCCTCGGTGTCCAGCTCCGTGCCGGGCTCCAGGAAGAGGACGTACGCCCCGGTCGCGTCGGTGAGCCCGGTGTCGCGGTCCTCGGTCACGATCACTTCGAACGCGGCGGACGGCAGGGTCTGCGCGGCCAGGGAGTCGAGGGTGTGGCGCAGGGCGTCCGCGGCGGCGCCCGTGGTCCGTACGACGTCCGCCGCGGTGCCCGCCGTCCGTCCGGGGCGCGCCGTCCGGACGACGACGCTGACCTTGACCCCGGCCGGGGGCTGGTCCGTACGCCGTACGGTCAGCGGGCGGCCCCCGGCGTCGAGCGCGGTCGCGTAGCGGTCGAATCCGGCGCCGGTGAGCCGTACCCGTACCTCCCACGTACCGTCGTCCAGCGGAGCGCCGCCCGCGGCGCGCCGCGGGTCCACGGCGAAGGTGCCGCGCACGACGGGGCGGACCAGGACCGTGCCGTCGTCCGCGGCCTGACCCTCCTCCTCCAGGACGAGGGAGGTCTCGCGCTCCACCGGCCAGACGTGCGCGGTCTCCGTGTGCCGCAGCAGCACGTCCGCCTTGAACGTCTTCAGCGCGTCGGTCACCTCGACGGGCTCCGCAAGCACCCCGTCGGTCAGCGACGGGGCGAGGAAGTACCGCTCCCCGCGCCGCGCCAGCAACAGGCCCGGGCCGCCCGGGTGTTCCTCGAAGCGGGCGGTGAAGGTGGCCTTGAGGCGGTCGCGGTTCCAGTACGGGGGTCCGACCGCGCAGTGGGCCCGCAGCTCCCGCAGGCGGTGGGTGAACTCGGTGAGTTCGGCGGGTCTGTTGGCGCGCAGCAGTGTCGAGCGGACCTGGTGGAGGACCGGCAGCCCGTCGTGCACGCCGTCGGTCATGAACTCCTCGGCCAGCTCCCGTACGGCGTCGAACGGGTCGTCCCGGAACGGCGGGTCGGTCGGCGGCCCCTCGGGCTCCACCCCGAGCCGGTGCAGCAGCTCGACGCGGTAGAAGCGGCGCAGCAGCCGGTCGCGCGCGGGGCCCGGCTGCGTCCCGGCGACGACGGTGGACAGGATCTGCCGCAGATTGCCGTAGAAGTACCGCGGGTCGATGGCCGTCGTACCGGCGTTGGAGGCGTCGTCGCGCGCCCAGTACGTGTAGCAGACGTAGTCGCCGAGGACGGAGACGACGGACGCCTTGAGGTAGGCGCGCGCCATGAAGAGCTGGTCCTCCAGGATCCACGGCCCCTCGGGGTGCACGATGCCGTGCTCGCGCAGGAACGCGGTGCGGAACATCTTGTGCGGGGTGAGGCTGTCGATCAGCGGCGCGTTCCACACCGTGCAGGACTCGCGCGTACGGCTCATCAGGGCGTACGGGACGCCCCTGGCCCGGAAGTTGCTCGCGACCTTCCCGATGAGGATGTCGGAGCCGTTGCGCTCGGCCATCGCGTACAGCCGCTCCAGCGCCTCGGGCGCCAGCCGGTCGTCATGGTCCGCGAACTGCACGTACGCGCCGTTCGCCTGTGCCACGCCGACGTTGCGGGGGCGGCCGGGCCAGCCGGAGTTGGGGATGGAGACGGTACGGAAGTGGGGGTGCTCGGCGGCGAGGGCCGCGAGGCGCGCCGGGGTCCCGTCGGTCGAGCCGTCGTCGACTAACAGGACCTCGAACGCGTCGCGCGGCATGGTCTGCTGGAGCAGCGAGTCGACGAGCGGCTCGATGTGGGGTCCCGAGTTGTAGGTCGGCACCACCACAGTGATCTTGACGGCCGTCATCGGTTCTCCCCCGTGATCATCCTGTGCAGTCTCTGTGAAACATACTCAGGTGAACGCCGGAGGTGCTACTGGGTTACGGGCTCCGTGGCCGCCGCCGACGCCTGCGCCTGCCCCCGGCCGAGGATCTGGCGGAAGGTGAACTCCGCGAGGTCGTCGCAGGTCGCGTAGACACCCTTGTCGGTCTTGGCGACGTTCTTGCCGTTCGTGAAGCCGCCGACGGTGAAGTAGACGTACCGGCCGTACGAGTTGGTGGTCTTGAGGCAGATCGACGGCGCCCGGCAGAAGGTGTCGATCCCGGAGCCGGAGAGCGAGGCGATCCCGCCCTGCGCCTGGTCCTTGGCCTTCAGCGCCTGCGCCTCCCGCTCGAAGACGGCGACGCCGACCGTGACGGCCACCCCGTCCTTGTGGTACGTGGCGCGGATGACCTGGTCGCAACTGTTCGACGCGAGTACGGAGCCCAGCGCGCCCTGGGTCGCGGCGGCGCAGTTGGTGGTGGAGGTCGTGGCGGCCTTGAGATAGACGCGGTCGCCCATCGTCAGCTTCTTGCCGGGGAACAGGGTGTCCTCGCCGAGCGGGGCCTTGTCCTTGTCGGCGCTGGATATGAAGTCCTTCGGGTCCGGCGGCGGCAGCGGCGCGGCCGACGGGAAGGACGGGGCGGGATCCCCGTTCTGGTTCGGCACCTCGGTGCCGGAGGTCGGGAGTTGGCCCGCGGTGTTCTCCGTACCGTTGTCGGTGCCGCTGCCGCCGTTCATCGAGACGACGGCCGTCGCGACGATCGCGGCGACGGCGCCGGTCGCGAGCACCCCGCCGCCGATCATCAGCCAGCGCTTACGGCGGCCCCGGGCGGCGGACGCGTCGGCCAGCGCCGCCCAGTCGGGTGTCTGTGTGTCGTACCGGTCCGAGGCCGGCGGGTCGTACGGGTCCTGGGATCCGTACCCGCCCTGCGACTGCCGTGCCCCGTACGGATCGTGGTCCGGTGAACCGGGGCCGCCCCACGAAGGGCCCTGCCCCCCCTGCCCATGCCCAAAGCTCATGCCGCGCAGTTTAGACCGTCGGACGGGACGGTACGGGCCGCGAAAACCGGTTTGGGTCCTGGCCCCACCTACGCCGACAATGCGTGGCATGGGACATGTAGAGGCCGCGCACCTGGAGTACTACCTCCCCGACGGGCGGGTGCTGCTCGCCGACGCCTCGTTCCGCGTCGCGGAAGGCGCCGTCGTCGCCCTCGTGGGGGCCAACGGCGCGGGAAAGACCACGCTGTTGCGGATGATCGCGGGGGAGTTGCAGCCGCACGGCGGGACGGTGACCGTCAGCGGCGGGCTCGGGGTGATGTCCCAGTTCGTCGGCTCGCAGCGGGACGACGGCACGGGGAGCGACGAGCGTACGGTGCGTGACCTGCTGGTCTCGGTCTCACAGCCACGGATCCGGGAGGCCGCCGAGGCCGTGGACCGGGCCGAGCACGCGATCATGACGGTCGACGACGAGGCCGCGCAGATGGCGTACGCGCAGGCGCTCAGCGACTGGGCGGAGGCGCGCGGCTACGAGGCCGAGACGCTCTGGGACATCTGTACGACGGCGGCGCTCGGCATCCCGTACGACAAGGCCCAGTTCCGCGCCCTGCGCACGCTCAGCGGCGGCGAGCAGAAGCGGCTGGTGCTGGAGGCGCTGCTGCGCGGCCCCGACGAGGTGCTGCTCCTCGACGAGCCGGACAACTATCTGGACGTGCCGGGCAAGCGCTGGCTGGAGGAGAAGCTGAAGGAGACCCGTAAGACGGTCCTCTTCATCTCCCACGACCGGGAGCTGCTGGCCACGGCCGCCGAGAAGATCGTCAGTGTGGAGCCGGGGCCCGGCGGCTCCGACGTGTGGGTGCACGGCGCCGGGTTCGGCACGTACCACGAGGCGCGGCGGGAACGGTTCGCCCGGTTCGAGGAGCTGAAGCGGCGCTGGGAGGAGAAGCACGCGCAGCTCAAGCGGCTGGTGGTCAATCTGCGGCAGGCGGCCTCGGTCAGCCACGAGATGGCGTCCCGGTACGCGGCGGCGCAGACCCGGCTGCGGAAGTACGAGGAGGCCGGGCCGCCGCCCGAGCCGCCGCGCGAGCAGGAGATCACCATGCGGCTGCGCGGCGGCCGTACCGGCGTACGGGCGGTGACCTGCAAGAATCTGGAGCTGGCCGGCCTGATGAAGCCGTTCACGCTGGAGGTCTTCTACGGCGAGCGGGTGGCCGTCCTCGGCTCGAACGGCTCCGGCAAGTCGCATTTCCTGCGGCTGCTGGCCGGCGAGGACGTCCGGCACGAAGGCGAGTGGAAACTCGGCGCGCGGGTCGTTCCCGGCCACTTCGCGCAGACGCACGCCCACCCGGAGCTGCGGGGCCGCGCGCTCGTCGACATCCTCTGGACGGAGCACGCGAAGGACCGGGGCGGCGCGATGAGCGTGCTGCGCCGGTACGAGCTGGAGCGCCAGGGCGACCAGCCCTTCGACAAGCTCTCCGGCGGCCAGCAGGCGCGCTTCCAGATCCTGCTGCTGGAGCTGGCGGGCACGACGGCGCTGCTGCTGGACGAGCCGACGGACAACCTGGACCTGGAGTCGGCGGAGGCGCTCCAGGAGGGCCTGGAGGCGTACGAGGGGACGGTGCTGGCGGTGACCCACGACCGCTGGTTCGCGCGTTCGTTCGATCGCTATCTGGTCTTCGGCTCCGACGGGGTCGTACGGGAGACGCCGGAGCCGGTGTGGGACGAGCGCAGGGTGGTACGGGCGCGGTGAGGGCGGGCCCGTACAGCGGGCCCGTACAGCGGGCTCGTACGGCGGGCTTGTCCCCGCGCTGCCCCCGTTTTGACCCGTACGGGGCAGCGGCGGTATTCTGCTGGTTCGTTATGCGTATTGGCTTGGTCGTTCTCACGCGAGGGGCCCTTACGCCGGTTCACCGGGCCGATGGACAGCGGTAGGTGCACGGGTTGCGTCCCCGTCGCATCACCAGGGCTGTCGTGATCGTCCGGGTGGCCTTGTCAGGACCCGTCCCACATCCCTCGCGGGCTGCGGGAACCTCATCACTGAAGAAGCGAAGGCATACGACCGTGCGTACGTACAGCCCCAAGCCCGGCGATGTGACGCGCCAGTGGCACATCATCGACGCGCAGGACATCGTCCTGGGCCGTCTGGCGACCACCGCCGCCAACCTTCTGCGCGGCAAGCACAAGCCGATCTACGCGCCGCACGTTGACACCGGTGACTTCGTCATCATCATCAACGCGGACAAGGTGCACCTGTCCGGCAACAAGAAGACCCAGAAGATGGCGTACCGCCACTCCGGTTACCCGGGTGGTCTGCGTTCCGTCCGCTACGACGAGCTGATGGCGAAGAACCCCGAGAAGGCCGTCGAGAAGGCCATCAAGGGCATGATCCCCAAGAACACCCTGGGCCGTCAGATGATCTCGAAGCTGAAGGTCTACTCGGGCGACCAGCACCCGCACGCTGCCCAGCAGCCGGTGCCGTTCGAGATCACCCAGGTCGCGCAGTAGTTCCGGCCACCCCCTAAGACGAAAAGAAATCTGAGGAGCATCGTGGCCGAGACCACTGCAGAGACCCCCGTCGAAGGCGCCGAGGTCGAAGAGACCTTTGACGCCGTGACGACCTTCGAGTCGGAGGTCCCCGTCGAGGGTGAGTACACCTCCGAGTCGCTCGCGGGCCGCTTCGGCGACCCGCAGCCGGCGGCCGGCCTGGGCCGTCGCAAGAACGCCATCGCCCGCGTCCGGATCGTCCCGGGCACCGGCAAGTGGAAGATCAACGGTCGCACCCTTGAGGAGTACTTCCCCAACAAGGTGCACCAGCAGGCTGTCAACGAGCCCTTCAAGGTGCTTGAGCTCGACAACCGCTACGACGTCATCGCCCGTATCTCCGGTGGCGGCGTCTCCGGTCAGGCCGGCGCCCTGCGCCTCGGCGTGGCCCGCTCGCTGAACGAGGCGGACGTGGACAACAACCGCGCCACGCTGAAGAAGGCCGGCTTCCTGAGCCGCGACGACCGTGCGGTCGAGCGCAAGAAGGCCGGTCTCAAGAAGGCCCGCAAGGCGCCGCAGTACAGCAAGCGCTAAATCGCAGCAAGCGCTCAATCGCACGACGGCTGGTTCGGCTGTTTCACAGCCTTTCGGCCTACCGTTCGCCCCGGCGGCACTCCGTGCCGCCGGGGCGTTCGTTTATCGCGAGCCACGGGCGTATAACAGCATTCAGGGTGCATGAGAGTGCAGCCGGTGCTCAATGGGCTTACGTGTATGTGCATGGCTTCGCATTTTCGGATCAATTTCGGAGCGCTTTCGTTCGGGGTGGCACTGGCGCCACTCCGGCGTTTCTCGGAGGGAGAGCTGTGGGACGACTCTTCGGCACGGATGGCGTGCGCGGTGTCGCCAACGCCGATCTGACGGCTGAGCTGGCGCTCGGCCTGTCGGTCGCGGCGGCGCACGTGCTCGGCGAGGTGGGGACGTTCGAGGGGCACCGGCCCACGGCCGTGGTCGGCCGGGATCCCCGCGCCTCGGGCGAGTTCCTGGAGGCCGCCGTGGTGGCGGGTCTCGCGAGCGCGGGCGTGGACGTCCTGCGCGTCGGTGTGCTGCCCACCCCCGCGGTGGCGTATCTCACCGGTGTGCTGGGCGCCGACCTCGGCGTGATGCTCTCCGCGAGTCACAACGCCATGCCCGACAACGGCATCAAGTTCTTCGCGCGGGGCGGGCACAAGCTCGCCGACGAGCTGGAGGACCGTATCGAGACGCTGTACGAGCAGCACAGCACCGGCGAGCCGTGGGCGCGGCCGACCGGCGGCGGCGTCGGCCGGGTCCGCTCGTACGACGAAGGATTCGATCAGTACGTGGCACACCTGATCGGTGTGCTGCCCAACCGGCTCGACGGCCTCACGGTCGTCCTGGACGAGGCGCACGGCGCGGCGGCCCGGGTCTCGCCCGAGGCGTTCGCCCGCGCGGGCGCCGAGGTCATCACCATCGGCTCGGAGCCGGACGGTCTGAACATCAACGACGGCTGCGGCTCCACCCACCTCGGGCTGCTGAAGGCTGCGGTCGTCGAGCACGGCGCGGACCTCGGCATCGCCCACGACGGCGACGCGGACCGCTGCCTCGCCGTGGACGGCGCCGGCGAGGAGGTCGACGGCGACCAGATCCTCGCCGTCCTGGCCCTCGCGATGCGCGAGGCGGGCACCCTGCGGGGCGACGCCGTGGTCGGCACGGTCATGTCGAACCTCGGCTTCAAGATGGCGATGGAGCGCGAGTCCATCCACCTGGTCGAGACGGCGGTCGGCGACCGCTACGTCCTGGAGTCGATGAAGGAGCACGGCTACGCCCTCGGCGGCGAGCAGTCGGGCCACGTCATCGTCCTCGACCACGCCACCACCGGCGACGGCACCCTGACCGGCCTGATGCTGGCCGCCCGCGTCGCCGCGACCGGCCGCACACTGGCCGACCTGGCGGGCGTCATGCAGCGGCTGCCGCAGGTGCTGATCAATGTGCCCGACGTCGACAAGGCGCGGGTGAAGACCTCCGCGGAACTGGCCTCGGCGGTGTCGGAGGCGGAACGCGACCTGGGCTCCACCGGCCGCGTCCTGCTCCGCCCCTCGGGCACGGAACCGCTGGTACGGGTCATGGTCGAGGCGGCCGACATCGAGCAGGCGCGCGCGGTGGCGGGGCGGCTCGCGGACGCGGTGAAGTCGGCGCTGGGCTGACCGCCGCCGTCCCGGGCGGGTGGGTGTCGGCCTCAGAAGATCGTCGGCCTCAGATCTTCGGTCTCAGAGCAGGCTGCGCAGGGTGAAGCCGATGCCCACGGCCAGGACGGCGAACGCGGTCAGCACCGTGCCGTACGGGGTCCAGCGGCGCAGCGCGGGAAGGCGGCGCTCGCCCAGGGCGGCGAGCCGGCTCCCGCCGCCCGCGAGCAGCAGCCCGGCGGCGGTCAGGGTGAGCGCCATGCCGACGCCGTAGCCGACGACGAGCAGCACTCCGAAGGACGTACGGCTCAGGGCGACGGCGCCGAGCAGCACGACGAGGGCGGACGGGCTGGGCACCAGCCCGCCCGCGAGCCCCACGCCGAGGAGGGTGGGGAGCCCACTGCGGCGGGGCTTGGCGGTGTGGGTGGGCGTGTGCGTGTGCGTGTGCGTGTGCCCATGCTCGTGCTCATGCCCGTGCTGGTGGGGGTGCGTGTGGTCGTGGGTGTGGGTGTGACGGTGGCCGTGATGCCAGTGTGCCGGCGGTCTCCCCGTCCGTAACGTCCGTACCGCCGTCACCACCAGCACCGTCCCCAGCGCCGCGATCACCGCGCCGCTGACCGCCCCCAGCCACCCCAGCAGCCGTTCCCCGAGGAATCCGCCGCCGGCCGTCAGCGCCAGCCCCATGGCCAGGACGCCGGCCGTGTGGGTCACCGTCACCGTCGCCCCGACCGCCAGCGCCGCCCGTACGCCGCCCTCCCGGCGGGCCAGACAGGCGGCGACCGCGAGTTTGGCGTGGCCGGGGAGGGCGGCGTGGCCCGCGCCGAGGAGCAGGGTCAGCAGCACGGCGAGGAGGCCGACCGGCAAGGTGAGGTCCCGGCCCGAGGTCAGGCCGGTGAGCCGGTGTTCCAGCGCGGGGAAGAGGACCCCGTCCCGGGCCACGGCCTGCACGGCGGGCGCCGCGTCCGCGTCCGCCGCCGCAGGGCCGTCCGCCGCGCCCGGCTCCGTACGGAACGTCGCACCGGTCACGTGCAGCGGCTGCTCGCCCTCGCCCGTCGGATACCGCCGCAGCACCTCGCTCGGGCTCCGCGCCGGAACGGGCGACGCCGCCAGCCGTACCCCGTCCCCCGCGACGGCGGTGATCTCCTTCCAGCCGGTCCGCGCCGCCTCCGCCCCCGAGGCGAAGGTGACGTCGGACGGCCGGGAGAGCGCGGCGTCGGCCCGCAGCGCGCAGGTCAGCCGGGCGACCGGAAGACCGGCCGACCCCTTCCCGTACGTCAGGGTGGAGCGGCCCGTACGCCAGACGGCGGGCTCGCCGCGTACCGAGACCCTGGTACGGCCCGCCAGTTCGGCGCACCGCTCGGCGGCGCGGTGCGCGGCCTCGGCGGGGGAGACGGTGCCGTCCCGGTCGGTGTCCGTGGCGTCCTGGTCCTGCGCGGTGGGGATCTCCGCGCTGTCGACGACGGCGGTGTCCTCGATCCGGTCGTGCGAGAGCCGCAGCCCGTCGTGGTGGTTGACGCTGAAGTTGCCCAGCGGGTGGGCGTGGGCCGTCGGTACGGTCGCGCACGTCAGCAGAGTGAGCAGGGCGAGGAGGGGTGCCATGCGGCGGAGGCCCGGCATCAGTGGCCCCTCTCGGCGCGGGGAGACGGCGGGGTGAAGTACGGGTTGACGGCGGTGGCCTCGCGCAGATGACCGGCCGCCTCCGGCATCCCCAACTCCCGCTCGATCGCGCCCCGGTGGTAGCGGAACAGCGCCTTGCGCCAGCCCGTCCCGGCCGCCCGCACCGCGTACGGAAGGGCCTCCTCGGACCGCCCCGCACGGTGCAGCGCCCACCCCAGCGCGTCGGCGACGACGACACCGCGCGTGTGCTGCCACTCCCTGCGCATCAGCTCCACCGCGACCTGCGGATCACCGTGATCGGCCGCGTAGAGGGCGAGATGCGGGTCGACGGGACCGCCGTCCGCGCGCGCCAGCCGCACCTGCGCCGCCAGCGCCGCCCCCTCGCCGCCCTGCCCCGGGACCCCGGACGCCCGGCGCAGCTCCACGGCCTCCAGCAGGAACTGCGGCAACGGCGTCCGCGCGACCAGCTTCCCGTACAGCGCGCGGGCCGCGTCCGTCTCCCCGCGCGCGGCGGTCACCCGGGCGATCCCGGCCTGCCCGTAGGGGTGGTCGGGGACGGTGTCCAGGGCGCGCCGGTAGTGCCGTTCGGCCTCGTCCAGGTCGCCCCCGGAGCCGAGCAGATCACCGAGGCGGGCCTCGGCGAAGGCCCGTTCGTCCGGGGTCGCCGCACTGTCGACGGCCCGCCGGAGCGCGATGGCTGCATCCGTGCGCCTGCCGTGGGTCTCCAGGTCGTATGCGGCCCTGCTGTACGCGGCGCTCGCCGGGGCGATGTCGAGCAGTCGCTGCACGGCGGCCCGCGCCGCCGGGTAGTGGCCGAGCTGGATCTCGGCGTCCGCCAGTACGGCGTAGGCGTCCGGCCGGTCGGGCGCCATCCGCGTACCGCGCAGCGCGTGTTCGCGGGCCTCGGCGAACTCGTGCCGGGCGTTGGCGAGCATCCCCCGGCCCGTCACCGCGCCGTAGTTGCGGCTGCCGTCGAGGGCGAGCGAACGGCGCAGCGCCTGGTCGGCGGTGTCGAGCGGGCCCGCGTCGAGGGTGGTGCGGGCCCGCTCGATCGCGGCGCGCGCGAGGCCGGTCCAGGCGGTGGGGTCGTCGGGGTACGCCTCCGTACGGCGCCGGGCGGCGTCGACCGTATCCCCGGGGCCGGCCGTATCCCTGGAGCCGGAGCCGGCCGTATCCCTGGAGCCTCCGCCCGCGTTGTCCGTGCCGGTGGTGGAGGCGGCGGCGGCCGGAGCGGTGGCCCCCGGCCGGGCGGGGGAGGGACCGAGCCACAGCAGTCCCGCCACACACCCGGCCACGGCCGCCGCTCCACCCACGGCGCTGATCAGTGTCTTCAAGGTGATCCGACGCCTCACGGGCCCGCGTGCGGGAGGTTGAGATACGGGAACGTGGACTGCGCGTCGGCGGGCTCCAGCCGGACGACCGGATCCGGCACCAGACCGGCGGGAGCGGGCTTCGCGGGTTCGCCCGCCAGCATGCGGAGCAGCGGCCCGTCGACGTGGTCGTTGAGGCGCCGCCCGTTCGGGAAGCCCTGGAGGTCCCCGTCGATGACTCCGTACGTCTTCGGCGCGGCGGTGACCGGAGTGGAGAGGTTCAGCCGCAGCTCCTCGGCGAGCACGATGCGGGCCGGGTCGGCGTCGGCGTTCATCAGATGGGCGTTGAGGTCAAAGCCGAAGAGCGAGCCGTTGGCCTTGTCCTTGCCGATGCCCTTCATGAGCAGGGCCTGGATGTCGAGGCGCGGAGTCGCCGGAGCCTTGTGCCCCTGGGCGCTCTCGAAGCGGTGCGGGGGCGCGGGGTCGAGCGTGGCCGCCATGAAGGCGGCGTCCTGCCGGTCGTCCTTCGGCACGCGGGTCTGGAACCGGTCCTCGGGTCCGCCCGGCTTGGACAGCCCGACGGTGGTGCCGAAGAGCGCGAGCGGGAGGTGCGGATTGCCCTGCCGCGCCACCTGCCGGAAGGAGGGGGCCTGGGTCGCGAGGCTCCGGCTCAGATCCGCGCCGGGCCGGGAGACGGACGCCCAGACGCCGACGACCGGGTTGCGCTTCGGGTCGCCCTTCAGCGCGATGTCCCGCTTGGGTACTTGCAGCACGAGGCTGTTCACGTTGAGCACCGACAGCGGCTGGGCGTCGGGCAGCCAGCCCGGTACGGGGCCGCGCGTGCCGAGCACGTACGGGCCGAGGACCTGGGTGTCGAACTTGAACGAATCCGCCGCGTGGGTGGCCAGCGTCCGCCCGCCGCCGGGGAGTTGGCGGATCGCCTGGTTCCGCAGCCGGTCGTAGGCCGGCATCAGGAACAGGCCGGTGTGGGTGGGGGAGGCGATCGCGTCACGCAGCAGCGTCTCGGTGGCGCCGCCCGCCGTGACCTTCTCCAGCGTGTACTTCTGGCGGACGCCGAGCGACCGGTCGTCGAGCGAGGTCACCGGCAGCGGACCGACCTTGGGGCCCATGCCGAAGGGCCGGCGGTCCTCGTCACGGAAGGTCCAGCGGTACGTGGTGTCGGGCGCCCCGTCGCCGTCCGCGTCCGTGTGGATCTCGTACCGCGCACCGGTCGCGAACGGGAAGTCCACGAGCGCGTTGGCGGCGGTGCCCGGCGCCTGGAGGGGGCGGACGCTGGTGATCAGAGTGACCAGGTCCGCGTTCTCGGGGCTGGTGAAGGCGTAGAGATCGGTCAGGTCCGTCGCGGGGTCGAGCAGGGTCGACGGGGAGTCGATGTGCCCGCCCGCCTCACCGGTGCCCGTGAACGGGCCGGAGAGGGCGCCGGCGGTGAGCGCGGCGAGGGCGACGGCGAGGGCGGTGAGCCGCCGCCGTGACGACCGGCTGAGGCGTGGCTCTCCGGGTTCCCTGACGTTTCGGGGCATGCGCGTCTCTCCAGTGCCGAGGTGGGTGTGGGCCCCAGAGTGGAGTCTCCGATGATCTTGAGGCGCCCGCACAGCCCGGCGCACCCCCTTCGCGTGACGGTTTTCCTCCGTACGGCTCAGCGATGGTTTGCCCTGGTTTATATCTATGCATGGATTGGCATGGCCCGACAGGGAGACTGCCTGTCGGCCCCGTTGGGTGATCTCCCGTGATCTCCCACGAGGGCCGTGAACTCGCTTGTCGGATAAGCCTGTTGGGCCAGGCCGGGCGATCGCCCGTGGCCGCTCCCCCCATCAAAGAAGAGGAAACGCTCTTATGCCTATGCACGGCCTTCGACGCCTCACCGTCCTCGCCGCTGTCGCGGCCCTCTCCCTGCCGCTCGGCCTGACCTCGGCCGGGGCGGCCACCGCGCAGCTGCCCGCTGCCACCCACCAGGCGGCGCCCGCCGCCGCACCGTTCCCGGGCGCGTACATCTCCCCGTGGGGCGACGCCCAGATCGCGCTCGGCGGCGACGCGCTGTCCTGGATGGAGCGCGAGGGCATCACGCTGGAGGCCATCACCCCGTTCGCGATGGACGCGGACCGCAAGGGCTTCAGCATGCCGATCGGCTCGACGGCCGGTGACGGCCTCGACATCCGGGGGCGCATCTTCTACCCGGGCGGCCTCAACTTCCACCACGTGGCATCCGGCAAGACCATCACGCTGAAGCCGACGTACATCCGTGTGATGCCGACGCCCTCGTACACGGCCGGCGTCGCGGTCGACGGCGTGCCGATCTCCGACGAGGTCGTCATCGCGGAATCCACATACGCCGAGGTCATGCTGGGCGCCCGCCCGAGCTTCACCGGCTTCCGCATCAAGCAGGCGCCGTTCTACCTCACGGCGGAGGCGTCCCGCCTGTTCGCCTCGATCACCGGCGGCGAAGCCCCGCCCGTGGGCGCCCTGTTCGGCACGCTCACGCCGAACTTCGACTACATCCCGACGGCGCCGAGGTCGTAACGCCGGTCGCTTGGTCCGCTGCCCTGGGGCGCTCAGCCTGTCGGGGTGGGCCGGTGGTGCTTTATGGCGGGCGGTCCGCCCCCTCCCTGGTTCGATGATCGCGGCTCCGGGGTGTGCGTCAAGGGCGCTCCTTTGTCGCGTCGGCTTCGCCGATTCCGCTTCGCTCCACCCTTGACCCCCACCCCTCCACCGCTGGAAAAGGCGTGGGGAGGGGGCGGGGGGGAGGGGTCCCCTGGGAAACACCGATGCCCTTGCGGTCCGTTCCAGGCTTGCGGGCTGGCTCGCCCTGCGGGGCGCGCGGTAGTGGAGTGGGGCGGCCCGGCTTTCGTCAAGCGGCTCCCCACCGGATGACGGCTGGGCTTCATGCCCCGCTGGTCACTCGCCGTGAATGGGGCCGGTGGTGAATGTGGCTTGGCCGGGACCGATTTGACGGAGCTGGCCGCCTTGACGGAGGGGGCCGGCTTGGCGGAGTTGGGTGCTTTGATGGAGGGGGCCGGCTTGGCGGAGTTGGGTGCCTTGATGGAGCCGGGGTGGTGGGGTGCCGGGCGGAATGCGGTGCCGGGGCAGGGTGCGGTCTTGGTGGCCGATAGGGCGCTTCCCCACCCAATAGGCATGCGTTATGCCCCAGTTTGCCCCGGCTGATTGGGGGGTTGGCTCCGTTGTTCCGTGACTGCGTGCAGCCAGCGCACCTATGCGGGACTCTCGGCACACACTTCCCCGTTGGGCACCACTCTCGCCCCACACGTCACATCCACCCCGACTCCACCCGACCCCTCCCACCCACGGCGGGTGACCAGCGGGGCATGAAGCCCAGCACACGACCGGTCGACGGACGCTTGACGAGAGCCGTCACCGCCCCACTCCACTATTGCGCGCCCCGCAGGGCGAGCCGACCGGCCAGCCTGGGTCCGGCCCCAGGGACATCGGTGTTTCCCAGGGGACCCCTCCCCCCCGCCCCCTCCCCACGCCTTTTCCAGCGGCGCAGGGGTGTGAGTCAAGGGTGGCCGGAGGCCATCGGCGCAGCCGACGCGACGCAGGAGCGCCCTTGACGCACGCCCCGGAGCCGCGATCATCGGACCAGGGAGGGGGCGGACCGCCCGCCATCATCCGCCACCGGCCCACCCCGACAGGCTCAGCGCCTCTGCCGATCCGCCTCCGCACTGCCGCCTCTGCCGACGCGCCTCTGCCGACGCGGCAGTGCGGAGGCGGATCGCGCGGCGGAGTTCGAACGAGGCCTGGCGATACATCGGCATCGGGGTCCGCCCCAGGGTCGGGTATGGAGCCGTACCCGTACCCCAGGGCGGCGAGGATCGCGGCGGTCGTCAGGCTGGTCAGGGCCGCGTCCAGCAGCACCTGGCGGCGGCTGGGCGGGGCGGTGCCCCCACGTGGGCTCACAGCGCGACATCCGTACGGGGCGGGCACCCGGATAAGCACACCCACAGCCGGAGGTAAAGCCGCAGTACCGCACCTCGCCGAGCACCCGGCCCCACATTCCCAGTCGGTGCCCGCACCGCGCGCAGTCGATGGCCATCTGCTGCCGGGGCGTCAGCCGGGCCGGCTCGGTCAAGGCGTTCCCCGACCGCTCGCCGCTCACTCCCGCTACGTGTACGTGAGCTGTTACCCGGTCTCCCTGCCGTCGGCGCACCACGCGCCGGCCCAGCGGCAGGGCTTGCCGTCCCCGCCGGAGGGGGCCGACAACCTGGCGCTGTGGGACCTGGACGCCCGGGGCGTTTCGGAGCTGTCCGGCGACGCGCTCAACAGCACTCGTCTGTACGACGTAGAGGTCCGGCGTCTCGCGGTCGCCGCGAGGCCGCTGCCCGCCGGGGGCGACATGCCGCCTCCGGCGTAATCGGGCCGTTGAGCCGGTTGGCGGTGTCACGCTGTGGGGCGGCCGCCCTCTGCATTTCCATGCCGCGGTACGAAGGGATGAGCAGCGATGGCCGAAGGCGGGCGCACGCCGGGCAAGGCTGAGATCGACCGGTCGGAGGGGTTCGGCGAGCGGCTGCTGGGTGTGCTGCTGGACCGGGCCCATGAGATGCCGCCGCAGTTGATCGCCCCGCTCGTCGCGGAGGAGGTGGCCAGGGTCGGTGGCCGGGACCTCTCGATCCTCTTGCAGGACTACGAGCAGGTGCTGCTGGTTCCGCTGCCGGGCCGGGGGTTGACGGTCGGACGGCCCGAGCCGGTCGACAACTCCCCCGCGGGCACGGCGTTCCTGACCCGCAGAACGGTGGAGGTGCCGCTCGGCGCCCAGGTCGGCCGGAGCAGCGAGGGCGGCCCGGACGGCCCCGGTGGCAGTGTGCGGATGTATCTGCCCTTGCTGGACGGCAGTGACCAGGTCGGGGCCATGGCCGTCACCCTGGACAGTGTCGATGACGACGACCGGCGGCTGCTGCGCAGGCTCGCCGGGCTGGTCGCGGACATGATCGTCACCAAGGACGCCTACACCGACCTGTTCTTCCAGGCCCGGCGCAGCGCCCCGATGAGCGTGGCCGCCGAGATCCAGTGGTCGTTGCTGCCGCCGCTGTCGATGACCGTTCCGCAGGTCGAGGTGGCCGGGATCCTGGAGCCGGCGTACGACGTGGCGGGCGACAGCTTCGACTACGCCCTCAACGGCGACATCCTTCACGTGGCCATGATCGACGCGATGGGCCACGGCCTGGACGCGGCGACCATGGCGACGGTGGCCATCGGCGCCTACCGCCACACCCGGCGGGCCAACACGGGGCTGTCCCAGGTGTACGCGTTCATGGACAGGGCCATCAACGAGCAGTTCGGCCACGACCACTTCGTCACCGCGCAGATGATGTGCCTGAACATCGCCACGGGCGAACTGCAGTGGGTCAACGCCGGTCACCCGGCCCCTCTGCTGATCCGTGACCGCGTCGTGGTGGACCGGCTGGAGAGCCCGACCACCCTGCCGGTCGGCTTCGGCGGTGAGGAGCCGGTGGTCAGTGAGCGGAGGCTGCGCCCCGGGGACCGGTTGCTGTGTTTCACCGACGGCCTGATCGAGGAACACCAGGACGGCGGGGAACCGTTCGGCGAGGAACAGCTCATCGCGTGGACCAACCGCGCCGTCCGTGACCACACGGCGGTGCGGTCGGTGGTGCGCGCGCTCTCCTACGCCCTGAAGCAGGAACGGGGCGGCGTCACCAGCGACGACGCGACGATCTTCCTCATCGAGTGGCGGGGAGGCGACGCCGACCACCTCGCAGCCCTCGACTGAGACGGCAGCCCTCCGGGCCCGTCCCTCTGGGCATGGCCCCCCGATTTCGGCCGGGCGGTGGCCGGATCGCCGTAGGTGCGGGGGAGTGGGGGCGGTGGTTACGGTGCGTCGGGAGCGACGCGTACGTGTCCTGTCCGCAGCCGCCCGTCATCCGCAGCCCGCCCCTGGCCCCTGACCCCTGACCCCCAGGTGTGTCACCAGGGGTGGCGCCACGGGCCGCGACCGAAGCCGGGAACCCGACCAACGGGAGAGCCGATGACCGTCACCCCGCCGCCCTTCGACCCCGAACTGGCCGTCGTACTGGAGCTGAACCCCGAGGCCACCACCGTCCTCACGCCCGAGCTGATCCCCCTCGCCCGCGAGGTCATGGCCCAGCAGCGCCCCACCGACGAGGAGATACGGCGCCAGGGCACCTTCACGTTCGAGGAGCGTTCCGTGCCGGGGCCGGCCGGGGCGCCCGACATCTCGTTGCTGATCTGCCGGCCCGCCGGTGTGCCGCGCCCGTCCGCCGCGCTGCTGCCCGCCCTCTACTGCGTGCACGGCGGCGGCATGGTCAGCGGTGACAACCGGCTCGGGATCCCCGACCGGCTCGATCTGGCGCACGAGCTGGGCGGCCTGGTCGTGGTCTCCGTCGAGTACCGGCTCGCCCCCGAACACCCCCACCCCGCGCCCGTGGAGGACTCCTACGCGGGGCTCGCCTGGACCGCCCGGCACGCGCGTGAGCTGGGCATCGACCGCGACCGGATCTTCACCGTCGGCAGCAGCGCGGGCGGCGGGATCGCCGCGGCGCTGGCGCTGATGGCGCGGGACCGGGGTGGCCCCGAGCCGGCCGGGCAGCTCCTGATGGCGCCGATGCTGGACGACCGTAACAACACCCCGTCCAGCCACCAGATGGCCGGGGTCGGCACCTGGGACCGGGCCTCCAACCACACCGGCTGGAGTTCGCTGCTCGGCGACCGGATGGGGAAGCCGGGGGTCTCCCCGTACGCCGCGCCCGCCCGTGCCAGGGACCTGTCGGGGCTGCCGCCCCTGTACATCGAGGTGGGCTCCGCGGAGACGTTCCGCTCCGAGGACGTCGACTACGCCTCCCGTATATGGATGGCCGGGGGCCGCGCCGAACTCCATGTATGGCCCGGTGGTTTCCACGGTTTCCACGGCGACGCGCCGAAGACCCGGATCACCCGCGATGTGAAGGCCGCCCGGCTGCGGTGGATGCGGCGGGTGCTCGCCACGTCCTGAGCCGGTGAGTCACTGATTCACCGCTGAGCGGCCCCGTCCGCGGCGGTACGGGCCCGGCGGGGCCGGGTCACCGCCCAGAACGCCTTCTGTGCGAGCAGCGTGAGCGTGCCCGCGGCGACGATGCCCGCCAGGTTCAGCAGGAGCTGGCCGGTGGAGCCCCAGACCTGGCCGAAGTCGCCGTACCCGAGGGCGACCGCCGCGTTCGCCGCCGCAGGGACCGTCGTCACGGAGATGGCGACCCCGACCAGCGCGCCCGACTTCGCCGAGGTCAGCGAGAGCATGCCCGCCGCGCCCGCGAGGGCCGCGACCACCAGGGAGAACAGGTCAGGGTTCCAGATGAACGAGGTGTTCGGGCGGTCAGCCTCCAGCATCGACTCCGAGAAGAGCCCGAAGCCGTCCATCGCCAGGCCGAACACCGTCGTCAGCGCCATCGCCACCGCGAACCCGACGAGCACCGCGACCAGAGAACGCCACGCCAGGCGCGGGGCGCGCTGCACCAGCGCCGTACAGATGCCCGCCAGCGGGCCGAACTCCGGGCCCACCGCCATCGCGCCGACGATCAGGATCGCGTTGTCCAGCACCACACCACAGGCGGCGATCATCGTCGCGAGGGTCAGGAACGCCAGGTAGGTGACCGAGAGGGTGGACTCCTCGTGCGTCACCTCCTCCAGGTGCTCCCACAGCACGGCGTCGGCGCCCTCGCCCGGAGCTGCCTCCTCCGCCGCCTCCCCGCGCTTCGACAGCGACAGGTGGACGTCCTCCACGGAGATCGAACCGGACTCGTCGATACCGAGGCCGCACAGCACCCCGATCAGCTCGTCGCCCGCCTCGCGCGCCACGTCGCACAGGATCAGATCGCCGTGCGGGTCGCGGGCGGCGCCGGGGACGACGGCCAGGTGCGTGGTGCCGACGGTGGACTCGACGGCCCGTACCACCTCGTCCGTACGGTCGGCCGGTACGAGCAGACGCAGATGCAGCACGCCGGCCGCTCCTCAAAAGTCTCAGAAGTGATGTCAGAAGTCAGGTGTCAGATGTCAGAAGTGATGTCTCAGAAGTGCTGTCGTAAGTGAGCAGGTGTCAGAGTTTGCGCAGGGAGAGCCGCTGCACCTTGTGGTCCGGGCCCTTGCGCAGCACCAGTGTGGCGCGGCCCCGGGTGGGCGCCACATTTTCCAGGAGGTTGGGCCTGTTGATGGTCTGCCACGTCGTACGGGCGTACTCCAGGGCCTCCTCCTCGGAGACCTGGGTGTACTTCCTGAAGTACGACGACGGATCCTGGAAGGCCGTCTCACGGAGCTTGCGGAACCGGCTGAGGTACCAGCTCTCGATGTCCTCGGGGCGCGCGTCGACATACACGCTGAAGTCGAAGTAGTCGGCGAGCCCGACGCGCGTCCTGCCGTCCTTGCCGGGCAGCGCGGGCTGGAGGACGTTCAGCCCCTCCACGATGAGGATGTCGGGGCGCCGTACGGTGAGCACCTCGCCCGGCACGATGTCGTAGATGAGGTGCGAGTAGACGGGCGCGGTGACCTCGTCCCTGCCCGCCTTGATGTCCGCGACGAACCGGGTCAGCGCCCGCCGGTCGAACGACTCGGGGAACCCCTTGCGGGACATCAGCCCGCGCGCCTGGAGCTCCTTCATCGGGTACAGGAAGCCGTCGGTGGTGACGAGTTCGACCCGCGGGTGCTCCGGCCAGCGGGCCAGCAGCGCCTGGAGGAGCCGGGCCACGGTCGACTTGCCCACGGCCACGCTCCCGGCGACGCCTATGACGAACGGGGTGCCGCGCTGCGCGCCGTTCCCGTTGCCCGCGTCCCCGAGGAAGGTGTTCAGGGCGCCGCGGAGCCCGGCGGTGGACTGGACGTACAGGTTGAGCAGCCGGGAGAGCGGGAGGTAGACGTCGCGTACCTCGTCCAGGTCGATGACGTCCCCGAGCCCGCGCAGCCGCTCGACCTCCTCGGCGGTCAGCGGCAGCGGGGTCTTGTCGCGCAGCGCGCTCCACTCGGCCCGGGTGAGGTCGACGTAGGGCGTCGGCCCGTGGTCGGTCCGGCGGGCGGTGCTCCGTGACGGCGGTGACGTCGGCGAGGTGATCACCTGGCCATTGTCCGGCGCGACCGGCGGCCGGGGGAGGCCGCCGGGGGTGGGGTCGGTCACGTGGCGGCCGGGGCCCCTGCGGAGGGAGGGCCGGGCGTGAGCCACGTGGCGCGGGGCGGGGCGTGTGGCTTTCCTGTGGCGTGTACGTGAGGTCCCCGCCCCCCGGTGCGCGGTCTGCGACGATGCCGTCCGACGAGGGGGAAACGGCCGGGAAGGGAATGGTATGTGCGGAATCGTGGGGTACGTGGGCGGGCAGTCGGCGCTCGATGTGGTCATCGCGGGTCTCAAGCGCCTGGAGTACCGGGGGTACGACTCCGCCGGGGTCGCCGTCCTCGCCGGCGGTGGGCTCGCCGCGGCCAAGAAGTCGGGAAAGCTCCTCAACCTGGAGAAGACGCTGGTGGAGAGCCCGCTGCCGAGCGGTGTCACCGGCATCGGCCACACCCGCTGGGCCACCCACGGCGGCCCCACCGACGCCAACGCCCACCCCCACCTCGACAACGCGGGCCGCGTCGCCGTCGTCCACAACGGGATCATCGAGAACTTCGCCGCCCTCCGAGCCGAGTTGGCCGAACGCGGCCACGACCTGGGCTCCGACACCGACACCGAGGTCGTCTCGCACCTCCTCGCCGAGGCGTTCTCCTCCTGCGGCGACCTCGCCGAGTCGATGCGCCGGGTGTGCCGCCGGCTGGAGGGCGCCTTCACGCTCGTCGCCGTCCACGCGGACGCGCCGGACGTCGTCGTCGGCGCGCGCCGCAACTCGCCGCTGGTGGTCGGGGTCGGGGAGGGCGAGTCGTTCCTCGCCTCCGACGTCGCCGCGTTCATCGCCCACACGCGCTCCGCGATCGAGCTGGGCCAGGACCAGGTGGTGGAGGCGCGCCGCGACGGCGTGACCGTCACGGACTTCGACGGCGCCCCGGCCGCGGTCCGCTCGTACCACGTGGACTGGGACGCGTCCGCCGCCGAGAAGGACGGCTACGCCTCCTTCATGCTCAAGGAGATCGCCGAGCAGCCGAAGGCCGTCGCGGACACGCTGCTGGGCCGGATCGACGCCGAGGGCGCGCTCACCCTCGACGAGGTGCGGATCCCGGCGGCCGTGCTGCGCGAGGCGGACAAGGTCGTCATCGTGGCGTGCGGTACGGCCTTCCACGCCGGGCTGATCGCCAAGTACGCCATCGAGCACTGGACGCGGCTGCCCTGCGAGGTGGAGCTGGCCAGCGAGTTCCGCTACCGCGACCCGATCCTGGACCCGCGCACGCTCGTCGTCGCGATCTCGCAGTCCGGCGAGACGATGGACACGCTGATGGCGCTGCGGCACGCCCGCGAGCAGGGCGCGAAGGTGCTGGCCATCTGCAACACCAACGGCTCGACCATCCCCAGGGAGTCCGACGCGGTCCTCTACACGCACGCGGGCCCCGAGGTCGCCGTCGCGTCGACCAAGGCGTTCCTGACGCAGCTCGTCGCCTGCTACCTGGTCGCGCTCTACCTGGGCCAGCGGCGCGGTACGAAGTGGGGCGACGAGATCCGGGACGTCGTCCGTGACCTGGGGCGGATCGCGGGCGAGGTGGAGCGCGTCCTCGCCACGATGGAGCCGGTACGGGCCCTGGCGCGCACCCTGAAGGACAAGCGGACGGTGCTGTTCCTGGGCCGGCACGTGGGGTATCCGGTGGCCCTGGAGGGCGCGCTCAAGCTCAAGGAACTCGCGTACATGCACGCGGAGGGGTTCGCGGCGGGCGAGCTGAAGCACGGCCCGATCGCGCTGATCGAGCCGGACCTGCCGGTGGTGGTCGTCGTACCGTCGCCGCGCGGGCGCTCGGTGCTGCACGGCAAGATCGTCTCGAACATCCAGGAGATCCGGGCGCGGGGCGCGCGCACGATCGTGATCGCGGAGGAGGGGGACGAGGCGGTGGTGCCGTACGCGGACCATCTCATCCGCATCCCGGCGACGCCTACGCTGCTTCAGCCGCTGGTCGCGACGGTGCCGTTGCAGGTGTTCGCGTGCGAGCTGGCGACGGCGCGGGGCAACGAGGTGGACCAGCCGAGGAACCTGGCGAAGTCGGTCACGGTGGAGTGATCGAGTGATCGAGTGAGGGGAGACAGCGGAGTGATCATCGGGGTGGGGATCGACGTCGCGGAGATCGACCGGTTCGGGGAGTCGCTGCGGCGCACCCCACAACTGGCCGACCGGCTCTTCCTGGCGAGCGAGTTGCTGCTCCCCAGCGGCGAGCGGCGCGGTACGGCCTCCCTGGCGGCGCGGTTCGCCGCGAAGGAGGCCCTGGCGAAGGCGCTCGGCGCGCCCGGCGGGCTGCACTGGACGGACGCCGAGGTGTACGTGGAGGAGACCGGGCGGCCACGGCTGCGGGTGACCGGGACGGTGGCCGCGCGCGCCGCCGAGTTGGGCGTACGGAGCTGGCACGTCTCGCTCAGCCACGACGCGGGGGTGGCGTCCGCCGTGGTCATCGCGGAGGGTTGACGGGCAGGCAGGCGAACGGGGGTCGAGAGGTCGAGAGAGGGCAGGGCTGATGCGTACCGCCTACAGCGTGGAGACCGTGAGGAACGCCGAGCGCGAGCTGATGGCGCGGCTGCCGGAGGGCACGCTGATGCAGCGCGCCGCCGCCGGTCTCGCCGCCGCCTGCGCCGGGCTGCTGAAGGACCTGCTCGGCCGGGTGTACGGGGCGCGCGTCGTCCTGCTCGTCGGCAGCGGCGACAACGGCGGGGACGCCCTGTACGCCGGGGCGCGGCTGGCCCGCAGGGGCGCCGGGGTCACGGCGGTGCTCCTCGCCCCCGACCGCGCGCACGCGGGCGGGCTGGCGGCGCTGCTCGGCGCGGGCGGCCGGGTCGCGGACGACCCGTATGAGGTGCTGGCCGCCGCCGACCTGGTGCTGGACGGCATCACCGGCATCGGCGGCCACGGCGGGCTGCGGCCCGACGCGGTGCCGGTGGTACGGGCGGCCCGGGGCGCGGGCGCGGTGATCGTCGCCGTCGACCTGCCGAGCGGCGTCGAGGCGGACAGCGGGGAGGTCGAGGCGGCGGACCGGGCGGTGCGCGCGGACGCGACGGTCACCTTCGGTACGTACAAGCCGGGCCTGCTCGTCGACCCGGCGCGGGAACACGCGGGCGCCCTGCGGCTCGTGGACATCGGGCTCGGACCGTACCTGCCGTCCGTCCCGGAGCTGGAGGCGCTGCAACACGCGGACGTGGCGCGGCTGCTGCCCGTACCGACGGGCGAGAGCGACAAGTACCGGCGCGGCGTCATCGGTGTCGTCGCCGGCTCGGCGCGCTACCCGGGCGCGGCGGTCCTCGCCGTGTCGGGCGCGCTGCGCGGCGGCGCGGGCGCCGTACGGTACGTGGGCCCCGGCAGCGAGGCGGTCCTCGCCCGCTTCCCGGAGACGCTGGTCCACGAGGGCCCGCCGTCGGAGGCGGGCCGCGTCCAGGCGTGGGTGGTGGGCCCGGGGCTCGGCGAGGGCTCGTGGGCGCGCTCGGCGGTGGCCGAGGTGCTGGCCTCGGACGTCCCGGTTCTGGTCGACGCGGACGGCCTGCGCCATGTCACCGCGGAGGCGGCGGGGCGCCGTACCGCCGAGACCCTGCTCACCCCGCACGCGGGCGAGGCGGCGGCGCTGCTCTCCGTCCCCCGCGCCGAGGTGGAGGCGGGCCGGCTGGCCGCCGTACGGGAACTGGCCGCCCGGTACGGCGTGACGGCCCTGCTGAAGGGCTCGACGACCCTGGTCGCCGCCCCGGACCCGCGGACCCCGGTCCGCGTCAACCCCACGGGCACCGCCTGGCTGGCCACGGCCGGCAGCGGCGACGTCCTCTCCGGCCTCGCGGGCTCCCTCCTCGCCACCGGCCTCCCGGCCCGCGACGCGGCCTCCGTAGCGGCCTACCTGCACGGCCTGGCGGCCCGCCTGGCCGCGCACGGCGCGCCGGTGGCGGCGGACGACGTGGCGGCGGGCGTGGGGGAGGCGTGGCGCAACGTGGTGGGGGACGCGGGCTGAGGGGGCCGTACGCGCGGATCTCGCGGATCTCGCGGATCTGACCTCCGGGAGCGGCTTCGCGGGGGCGTCGTCGCCGTGATCACACGGCGTGGACTGCGTGGACTGCGTGGACGGCTCGGACGGTTCGGACGGTTCGGACGGCTCGGACGGCGAACCGGGGCACCGGGCCTGAGACACTGGGCGCGATGACCGGAACCATGCAGACCTCGGCGACCCTGCGGGCGCGGGCCGAAGTCGATCTCGCCGCCCTGCGGGGCAATGTGCGCGCGTTGCGCTCCCGTGTGGGGGACGGCGTCGCCGTGATGGCTGTCGTGAAGTCCGACGCGTACGGACACGGCATGCTGCCCGTCGCCCGCGCCGCCCGCGCCGCCGGGGCCACCTGGCTGGGGACCGCCACCCCCCACGAGGCGCTCGCGCTGCGCGCCGCCGGGATCGGCGGACGGGTGATGTGCTGGCTGTGGACGCCCGGCGATCCCTGGCGGGAGGGGATCGAGGCCGATCTCGACATGTCCGTCAGCGGGCTGTGGGCGCTGCGCGAGGTGACCGCCGCCGCGCGCGCGGCCGGGCGGCCCGCGCGGATCCAGCTCAAGTCCGACACCGGCCTCGGCCGCAACGGCTGCCCGCCCGCCGACTGGCCGGAACTCGTCGGCGCCGCCCTCGCCGCGCAGGCCGCCGGCGAGGTCCGGGTCACCGGGCTCTGGTCGCACTTCGCCTGCGCCGACGAGCCGGGACACCCGTCGATCGCCGCCCAGTTGGAGGTCTTCCGCGAGGTGGTGACGTACGCCGAGAAGGCCGGCGTCGAGCCCGAGGTGCGGCACATCGCCAACTCGGCCGCCGCGCTCACCGTCCCCGAGTCGTCCTTCGACCTGGTCCGGACGGGCATCGCCCTGTACGGCATCTCGCCCAGCCCGGAACTGGGCACCCCCGAGGACTTCGGGCTGCGCCCCGTCATGACGCTCTCCGCGTCCGTGGCGCTGGTCAAGCAGGTGCCGAAGGGGCACGGCGTCAGTTACGGCCACCACTACGTCACGCCGGAGGAGACCACCCTCGGCCTGATCCCGCTGGGTTACGCGGACGGCATCCCCCGGCACGCCTCCGGGCGCGGCCCCGTGCAGGTCGGCGGGGTGCGGCGGACGGTCGCCGGGCGGGTCGCGATGGACCAGTTCGTCGTCGACCTCGGCGGCGACACGCCCGAACCGGGCGCGACCGCCGTCCTCTTCGGCCCGGGCGACCGGGGCGAGCCGACCGCGGAGGACTGGGCACAGGCCGCGGGCACCATCGCGTACGAGATCGTCACACGCATCGGTTCCCGCGTCCCCCGCGTCTACCTGAACGACAGCGGGCATGCTGATCCGGACGGTCCCACCACCGAACCGACAGGGACCGGGCCGACAGGGACCGGGCCGACGGGGCCGACGACGGGGAGCGCACCGTGAGCGAGAGCGGCAACTGGCGCAGGGCGACGGGGATCGCGGGCGCCGCCATAGGCGTGATCGCCGCCGGCGCCGCCGCCGGTCTGGCGATCGAGAGGATGACCGTCGGACGCGGCATCCGCAAGAAGGCGCGGCTCGCGCTGGACGCGGCGGGCCCGTACGGCGCCCTGCGCGGCACCCCGGGCCGGGCCCTCGCGGACGACGGTACGGAGCTGTACTACGAGGTGGACGACGCCACCCCGGGGGAGGAGACCGGGGCGGAGGGGGCCGCCGGGCCACGCCGGCGGCGGCTCTTCGGCCGGAAGGCACCCGCGCCCGTCACCGTCGTGTTCAGCCACGGTTTCTGCCTCAACCAGGACGTCTGGCACTTCCAGCGCGCCGCGCTGCGCGGCCTCGTCCGTACCGTCCACTGGGACCAGCGCAGCCACGGCCGCTCCGCCCGGGGCGCGGCCCAGCTCGGGCCCGACGCCGTACCGGTCACGATCGACCAGCTCGGCCGCGACCTGAAGGCCGTCATCGACGCCGCCGCGCCCGACGGGCCGCTGGTGCTGGTCGGGCACTCCATGGGCGGCATGACGGTGATGGCGCTCGCCGACCAGTTTCCTGAGCTGATACGGGACCGGGTCGTCGGCGTCGCGTTCATCGGCACGTCGAGCGGAAAGCTCGCCGAGGTCACCTACGGGCTGCCGACCCTGGGCGTGAACGTCGTACGCAGTGTGCTCCCCGGCGTGCTGCGGGCGCTCGGCTCGCAGGCCGAGCTGGTCGAGCGCGGGCGGCGGGCCACGGCGGAGATCTCCGCCGGGGTGATCAAGCGGTACTCGTTCAGCTCGAAGGACGTGGACCCGGCCGTCGCGCGGTTCGCGGAGCGGCTGCTCGAATCCACCCCGATCGATGTCGTCGCGGAGTTCTACCCGGCCTTCACCGAGCACGACAAGGCGACGGCGCTGCCGGCCTTCCTGGAGGTTCCGGCGCTGGTGCTGGCGGGGGAGAACGACCTGGTGACCCCCAGCTCGCACAGCGAGGCCATCGGCGATCTGCTGCCCGACGCGGAGCTGGTGCTCGTCCCGGACGCGGGGCACCTGGTGATACTGGAGCACCCGGAGGTCGTCACGGACCGGCTGGCCGACCTGCTGGTACGGGTCGGGGCGGTGCCCGCACCGTCTAACGTGGGGACGCATGGAAGCACCGCACAGCCCGGCGCCTGACGACGTCGCCGCCCCTGCCGACAATCCTGCCGCTCCCGCCACTCCCGCGTCCCCTGACGCCCGTGACGCCCGTGACGCCCGTGACGCCTCCGTCACCCTCACCCTCACCGTCGGTTCGCCCGAACGGATGACGGAGCTGGGCCTGCGCCTCGCCGCGCTGCTCCGCCCCGGCGACCTGGTGATGCTCACCGGCGAGCTGGGCGCCGGCAAGACGACCCTGACGCGCGGCCTCGGTGAAGGCCTCGGGGTGCGGGGAGCCGTCACCTCCCCGACCTTCGTGATCGCCCGCGTCCACCCCTCCCTGACCGGCGGTCCCGCGCTGGTCCACGTCGACGCGTACCGGCTCGGCGGCGGTCTCGACGAGATGGAGGACCTGGACCTCGATGTCTCGCTGCCGGACTCCGTGGTGGTCGTGGAGTGGGGCGACGGCAAGGTCGAGGAGCTGTCGGAGGACCGGCTGCACGTGGTCATCGACCGGGTGGTGGGCGGGACCGACCCCGCGCCGGCCGAGGAGGACGACCGGCGCACCGTCACCCTGACCGGCCTCGGCGCCCGGTGGGCGGACGCGGACCTGGCCTCGCTGGCCCGGTAGGAGCTCACCGGCCCGGTAGGAGTCTCACCGCCCGGTAGGAGTCCACCAGCCCGGTAGAAGTCCACCAGCCCCGTAGGAGTCTCACCGGCCCCGTGGACGGTGATTCGGTCAGTCGTTCCGTACATTCCGACAAGACGTCGGCAAAATGTTGCGCGTGCCCTGCCGTGCGTGGTCACATGGTAGGGAGATTTGGTTAGGTCTACCTAACCATGCCTGCTCCCGGAGCCCCAGGAGGCACCCATGCCGGCGCCCGAGCGTGACACCCGTCCGCGGCCCTCGTCGTATCTGACGCGGTCGCTGTCGCCGTCGTCCGTCCCCATGAAAGACCTGCTGGCGTCCTGCGCCGCGGCGGCGGCCGTCTCCACGCCACCGCGCGCGCCCGAGCCGGACGCGCGGCAGGACACCGGGCTGGAGCTGCTGCGGGAGAGCGGCGAACAGCAGAGCGGCGCCGCGCGGGAGCGCGACGCCGCGTAAGGCCGGCATACGGGGGTTACCGGGCGGCTACGGGACGACTTCGACCTTCGAGCCGACCGTCGCGAACGTCCACATCGCGTTCCCGTCCCCCACCTTCATCCTGACCCCGCCCGTCTTCAGGGTCGGGTCGGGGCTGGTGAGCGTGCCGTCGACCGCCGCGCTGAACCCGATCGCCACGTTCTCGACGGTCGTGAAGCGCACCACGTGCTCGATCCGTACGCCGTCCGAGCCGGTCACGGAGCCGGACCGCGAGGTCACGGTGTACGAGCCGGGGGGCGGGCTGACCGTGCTCGGCATGACCGCGAACGTCCGCGTCGACCGGCCCTTCTCGTCCACCAGCCACACCCGCCGGTCGGCCAGCGCGTAGACGACCCGCTCCCCGGTGCCCGAGTCGGCCGGCACGGCCATCGGGTCCTTCGGCTTCTGCGCGGGGGCGCCGGAGGAGGAGGGCAAGGAGCTGGGGGCCGCTTTCCTGGGCTTCCCGAGGGTGTCGGGGACGTTCGCCGATGCCTGGAAGGCGAGGAAACCGACCACGGCGACAGCCGCTGCGGTGAGCCCGGCCACGATTCCCGAGCTGCTCCTGGACACCTTGATCCACCTCTCGTACGTATGACTCCGTGGTGACGTTAGCAGCAGCGGGGTGACGGGGCAGGGCGCCGTGCCCCGGCGCTGGGAGCCGTAGGCTGTTTGCGTGCTTCTGCTCGCCGTTGATACCGCCACGCCCGCCGTCACCGTCGCCCTCCACGACGGTTCCTCCGTCCTGGCCGCCGAGCGCAGGACCGACGCCCGCCGCCACGGGGAGCTGCTGCTGCCCGCCGTCGACCGGGTCCTCGCCCGGTCCTGCCGGAAACTCGACGACGTGACGGAGGTGATCGTCGGGGTCGGGCCCGGACCGTACACCGGGCTGCGGGTCGGCCTGGTGACGGCCCTGACCTTCGGCTCGGCGCTCGGCGTCCCGGTGCGCGGGCTCTGCACCCTGGACGGGCTGGCGTACGCGTCCGGACTGACGGAGCCGTTCGTGGTGGCCACGGACGCACGCCGCAAGGAGGTCTACTGGGCGCGGTACGCGGACGCCCGTACGCGGCTGACCGAGCCCGCGGTGGACCGCCCCGCCGACCTCGCCGAGCAGGTCGCGGACCTGCCCGTGGTGGGCGCGGGGGCGCTGCTCTACCCGGACGTCTTCCCGGACGCGCGGGCCCCCGAGCACCAGTCGGCCCAGGCGCTCGCCGCGCTGGCCGTCGAGAGACTCGCCGCGGGCGGGGAGTTCCTGGCGCCGGTGCCGCTCTACCTGCGGCGGCCCGACGCGCAGGTGCCCAAGAACTACAAGGTGGTCACCCCGAAGTGACCGCCTCCCCGGATTCTGCCTCCTCCTCCGCCTCCACCTCCGTCGTCCTGCGCGAGATGCGCTGGTGGGACATCGAGCCGGTGCTCGCGCTCGAACGTGATCTGTTCCCCGAGGACGCCTGGTCACCGGGGATGTTCTGGTCGGAGCTGGCGCACGCGCGCGGCCCGCGGGCGACGCGGCGCTACGTGGTCGCCGAGAGCCGGGGCGGCGGGAAGATCGTCGGGTACGCCGGGCTGGCCGCCGCCGGTGGCCTCGGTGACGTACAGACCATCGCCGCCGCCCGCGACCAGTGGGGCACCGGCCTCGGCTCCCGCCTCCTCACCGACCTCCTCCAGCACGCCACCGCCTTCGAGTGCGAGGAGGTGCTGCTGGAGGTACGGGTCGACAACACGCGGGCGCAGAAGCTGTACGAGCGGTTCGGCTTCGAGCCGATCGGCTTCCGCCGCGGCTACTACCAGCCGGGCAATGTCGACGCGCTCGTCATGCGCTTCCGCGCCCAGGACGCAGACGAAGCAGACGGAACAGAGACGGCAGGAACTGAGAACCATGGCTGACGAACCGCTCGTCCTCGGCATCGAGACCTCCTGCGACGAGACAGGCGTCGGCATCGTGCGCGGTACGACGCTGCTCGCCGACGCCATCGCGTCGAGCGTCGACGAGCACGCGCGCTTCGGCGGCGTGGTCCCCGAGGTCGCCTCCCGCGCGCATCTGGAGGCGATGGTTCCGACGATCGAGCGCGCGCTGAAGGAGGCCGGGGTCACCGCCCGCGACCTCGACGGGATCGCCGTGACGGCCGGCCCGGGGCTCGCCGGAGCACTGCTGGTCGGTGTCTCGGCGGCCAAGGCGTACGCGTACGCCCTCGGCAAGCCGCTGTACGGCGTCAACCACCTGGCCTCGCACATCTGCGTCGACCAGCTCGAACACGGCCCGCTGCCGGAGCCGACGATGGCGCTGCTGGTCAGCGGCGGCCACTCGTCGCTGCTGCTCGCGCCGGACATCACCAGCGACGTACGGCCCATGGGCGCCACGATCGACGACGCGGCGGGCGAGGCGTTCGACAAGATCGCCCGCGTGCTGCACCTCGGCTTCCCCGGCGGCCCGGTGATCGACCGGCTGGCGCGCGAGGGAGACCCGGCCGCCATAGCGTTCCCGCGCGGGCTGACCGGGCCGCGCGACGCCCCGTACGACTTCTCCTTCTCCGGGCTGAAGACGTCCGTGGCGCGCTGGATCGAGGCGAAGCGGGCGGCGGGCGAGGAGGTGCCCGTACGGGACGTGGCGGCCTCCTTCCAGGAGGCGGTGGTCGACGTACTGACGCGCAAGGCCGTCCGCGCCTGCAAGGACGAGGGCGTCGACCATCTGATGATCGGCGGCGGGGTCGCGGCCAACTCCCGGCTGCGCGCGCTCGCGCAGGAGCGGTGCGAGCGCGCGGGCATCCGGCTGCGGGTGCCGCGCCCGGGGCTGTGCACGGACAACGGGGCGATGGTGGCGGCGCTGGGCGCGGAGATGGTGGCGCGGGGGCGGCCGGCGTCGGACTGGGCGCTCTCGGCGGACTCGTCGCTGCCGGTGACGGAGCCGCACGTACCGGCGCCCCCGCACGACCACGACCACAGCCACAGCCACGATCACGACCACGTTCACGAGCTGGCGAAGGACAACCTGTACTCATGAGGCACACATGACGGTCGCGCTGATGTGGGAGGCCAGGGCCGCGTCCGGCCGGGGCGGGGAGCTGCTGGCGTGGGCCGGCGCGTACGAACTGCCGTACGCGCCACAGCGCCGCGAACTGTTCCGGGCCCCGGGGGACCGCGTCCTGGTCATCACCTGGTGGGACGGCGCGTACGACACCGACCTCCCCGAACTCCCCGACCCGGCACCGGACCTGATCGCCCGGCCGGTCCACCGCTGGCGGTTCGAGGCGCTCGGCGAGGAGCCCCTGGAGAGCGGAGAGGAACCCCTGGAGGGCTGAGCGGGCTCAGTCCTCCAGGAGTACGGAGGTGTCGAGGGAGGGATAGGGCGTGGGCAACGGCAGCGGACGACCCAGTTCCACTTCGACCTTCGTGGCGTAGTGCGCGGTGGCCGGATCGTCGCCAGGAACCGGGTAGGAGAAGGCGTACGCCTTGCCGTCCTGGCGGTGGATGAGGACATAGACCGGGATGCCGAAAGCGGCGTAACTGCGGTACTTGGGACCCGAGTCCGTCTCGTGGTTGCTGGAGGTGACCTCGCCCGCCAGGGCGAGCAGTTCGATCGGGTACCAGCCCTTGTGCGCTCTGCGGTATGCCTCGTCCATCTCGGTCGGCTTGCGGTGCTGCACGTAGAAGTCCGGGATGGCCAGGGAACGGGTGCGCTCGCCCCTCAGCCCGGTGCGGTAGCCGTTGCCCATGCCCGCCAGACGGATGCCCGCCGTGCGGAGTTGGAAGGAAAGCTCTGCTGCGCCGTCGTTGTGATTGTCGTCCGGCTGTGGCGGTACCACTGCCATCCCCTCGAAGTACTCGGGTCGAATAGGCGTCTCCGACGCTTCTTCGATCGCGATCAGTAGATCGATGGGGTCCTGCCTCGGCTCGGCCACCGGCTCGGTGATGGGGTCGGCGCTCATCGCTGTCCTCCCTGACTCTGATGCCAGGCTACGCCCGCATCGGGTGCCCCAGCAGGATGCTCGGGCATGATCGCGCACGCCCGTGGCGGTTCCGTGGGGATTCCCCCGGACGGGTGTCCCGCGCGGGCGCGCGCGGACCGGCTGGCCAGGGACAGGAGCGGACGGGCTACCAGCGGACCGGCAGCCGGTTCAGGCCGCGCAGCAGGCCGGGGCGCCAGTCGGGGGCCGCGGCTTCGTCGTCCAGGGTCAGGGCCGGGAAGCGTTCGAGGAGGGTGCGCAGGGCGATGGCGCCCTCCAGGCGGGCCAGTGGGGCGCCCAGGCAGTGGTGGATGCCGTGGCCGAAGGCGAGGTGGCCCCGGGTGGCGGCCGGGTCGCGGTGGATGTCGAAGCGGTCCGGGTCGGGGAAGCGCTCGGGGTCCCGGTTGGCCGCCGCGATGGAGAACATGACGGGCTCGCCCTGGGCGATCCGGGTCTCGCCGAGGGTGACGGGTTCGGCGGTGTGCCGGTACGACGTGGCCTGTACGGGCGGCTCGTACCGCAGCGTCTCCTCGATCGCGCCGTCCAGCAGCGTCCAGTCGGCGCGCAGCGCGGCGAGCTGGCCGGGGTGGCGCAGCAGGTGGTGGACGCCGCTGGAGATCAGGTGCGCGGTGGTCTCGTGCCCGGCGACCAGCAGCACGAAGGCCATGCCGAGCAGCTCTTCCGTGTCGAGGCCCTCGCCGTCCTCCCCGTCGGTGGAGTGGATCACCGCGTGCAGCAGATCGCTCTCCGCGGCCCCGGCCGGGAGCGCGCGTTTCTCCTCGATGAGGCTGAGGAAGTACGCCGTCATCTCCTGGTTGGCCCGCTGCGCGGCGTCCGGGGCGGTCGGATCGACGACCGCCGCCGACCAGGCCCGGAACGGCTCCCGGTCGGCGGCCGGGACGCCCAGCAGCTCGCAGATGACCGTGACCGGCAGCGGGAAGCCGTACGCGTCGACGAGATCGGCGCGGCCGTCCCCCTCCACGGCGTCGAGCAGCCCGTCGGCGATCTCCTGCACGCGGGGGCGCAGCGCCCGTACGCGGTGCGCGGTGAACTCCCGGGCCACCAGCCGGCGCAGCCGGGTGTGGTCGGGCGGGTCGACCTGGAGCATGTTGCGGCCGACGGCGTGGCCGCCGTCGCTCTTCCAGGAGGAGGAGTGCCGGATGTCGTTGCGCAGCCGCGCGGTGTCGGTGAGGGCGGTGCGGGAGGTGGCGCCGTCGGTGACGAGCCACTGCGGCGCGCCGAGGGGGAGGCTCACGGGGTGGACGCTGCCGGCGGTACGGAGCCGCGCGTAGCGGGGGTACGGGTCGGCGGTGAAGCCGGGCCAGTCGCCCAGGGCGAGGTCCTCGGCGCCGGCGTCCTCGGCGCGTACCCCGTCGCCGGTGGGTGTGCTGGGTGTGGTGGGTGCCGCGGAGTTGATGGGGTCGGTGGGGTCGGTGGGCATGGTGGGCTCCCGGGGCCGAACCTTAAGCGGGGAGGTCTCCCCACTTATTGGGTCCGACGATAACAGGAAGTGGGGAGTGCTCCACGGTTGGGGCGCCCACGGTACGGTACGGCCGTGAGACAGGACGCGCAGCGCAACCGGGAGCGGGTGATCGCCGCCGCCCGCGCGGTCTACGCCGAGCAGGGCGTCGAGGCCCCGCTCGATGTGATCGCCCGCAGGGCCGATGTCGGCAACGCCACGCTCTACCGGCGCTTCCCCGACCGGGCCGCGCTGATCGAGGCCGTCTTCGGCGAAGGGCTCGCGGCGACCATCGAGGCGGGGGAGCGCGCCCGGGCGGCGGCGGACCCGTGGGCGGGGCTGACGGCCTATCTGGAGCGCACCTTCGAGGGGCTGGCCACGGACCGGGGCGTCACGGACCTGATGACGACGGCCATGCCCGGCGTCCCCACGCTGGAGGCGCTGCACCTCCACAACGCCGGGACGATCGACGCCCTGCTGACGCGGTGCCGCGAGGACGGCACCGTACGCGGGGACCTGTCGGTCGAGGACGTGCTGTTCGCGCTGGCGGCGCTGGGCCGCGCCGTACCGGCGGCGGAGAGGGCGGCGTCCGGATCCTGGCGGCGGCTGCTCGCGCTCTTCCTGGACGGCCTGCGCGCGGAAGGGGCCCGCCCGTTGCCGGGCGGGCCCCTTACCGCTGATGAGCTGCGGACGGCGCTGGGCGAGCTGCACGGCCCCGGCCGTACGGGCGGGGGCGCGTCCCGCCCGTAACGTCGCGTCCCGTGCGACGCGGGTGGTGGTGGCGGGGTCTTATCCGGCCTGCTCCGCCAGCTCCTTGGCCCGCTTCTCCGTGATGAACTTCCAGGCCCCGCCGTCGCCCTCGGTGCACTTCATGACCGCGAGCGGCGCGTCCTTGCCGTAGTCGTCGACAGCAGGGTCGAAGCGCTTCAGCTTCAGGCACATGTCGTCGCTGGCGACGTTGCGTATCCAGTAGTGGGACAGGGTGTCGCCGCCGTTGGGCTGACGGTCGAGCCACCAGAGCTGGTTGTCGCTGGTGGTGCCGTCGCAGTGGAACTCGCCGATGTTTTTCCCGGACTCCACGGCCTCGTAACCCCCCAGGTCCATGCAGAGCTCGTCCGTGACGTTCCTGATCTGGAACAGGCTGGTCCCCTTGGGGCTCTTGTTCTTGTAGCGCACCTCAAGGTTCCACAACTGGTTGTCCTCGTCCGGGCGGTTGCAGAGCGAGTGCTGGACCGCCCCGTTCACGGTGCCCTTCTCCCGGCCGAGGATATCGGCGCACTTGTCCGTCCGGATGTCCCGCATCTGGACGCGGGTACGCGACGCCGGGTCCTTCTTCTCCTTCTCCTCACCCCCGCCGGAGTCCTTCTCGCCGCCGCCGTCCCCGTCGTCCGCGTCCGGCGACGGCTGTGCCGGGGTATCCGGCGTGGCGGGGGCCTCGGGCAGCTTCGGTGCCGCGGGTTCGGAGGGCTTGATGGACTGGGCGGCGACCGGTGCGGTCTTGTCCTGGGCCAGACTCCGCACGGCCGGCCTGTAGTTGAACCACATGATCAGCCCGGTGATGGTGAGCACCAGCAGCAGGCTCAGCACCGTCATCAGCCAGTACGGCAGGACGCCGCGCTGCACGTACACCCCGTCCACCGGCGTGGGCTCCGCGCCCGACCTGCGGATGTCCAGCGTGTAGGGCCGCTCCTGCTTCTGGCCCGCCCAGGTGATCTGACGCGGCTTCAGCGTCGCCTTGATGAACGCGGCACGGCCCGGCTCGATCTGGACGCTGCCGGGCAGGATCTCGTACGAGAGCTGATCGCCGTTGTCGCTGCCGCTGACGGACGCGGTGAGCTTGACGTTGCCGAGGTTGTCGACGGCCAGCTTGGGCCGCCCCCGGAACCGGCCCTTGACGGTCGGCGGCACGAGTTCGGCGTGCAGCTCCGTGAAGGGGGTGATGGTGATGTTGCCCTCGGCCACCGTCGTGGCGTCCGGATGCTCCGTGGGCACGACCTGCACCCCGTACGGATGCGGTCCCGCGGCGGAGTCGGGGGTGCGCGGCGGTGCGAAGGTGATGGCGACGGTACCGGTGGTGCCGGGGTAGAGCCGCAGAGTGGCGGGCTCGACGGTGGCGTACGGCGCGAGGTCGCCGACCGGGACGAAATGGTACTCATCGACGACGTCACCGGTGTTGCGCAACCGCAGCGTCACGGTCCTGGTCGCGCCCGCGTCCATGGTCGTCGATGCAGGTTCGAGGGAAGTCCATAGGCTCACACTGCCGACCCTAGAGGCGGGCGGGCACGATGAGCAGCGGCTCAGGGGCACGATTGCCGACCGGGAGGGCGCCGGGCCTTGCCCGAAGGCGCAGCGCCGTGCCCGTGGTCGCGCGCGTCCCCAGTTGCCCGCGCCCGCGGTTGTGCGCGGGCACAGTTGCCCGCGCCCGCGGCAGGTCAGAAAGATCTTCGAAAGAATTTCCCGGCGTGTGTCGATCCGGGCGTCTCCCGTTCGACGTAAGAGGTGAGAGGCGGGAAACAGCCCGCCCCCTATCCGAGGAGTCACCATGCCGCGCTATCTCTCCCTGGTCCGTATCGACGAGTCCACCGCACCCGCCGGCGGCCCCAGCCCCGAGCTCCAGCAGCGCATGGGCGCGCTGCTGGAGGAGATCACCAAGGCCGGCGTCATGCTCGACACCGCCGGACTGACGCCGACCTCCGACGGGGTACGGGTCCGTCACCACGGCGGGACGACCACCGTCACCGACGGGCCGTTCACCGAGGCCAAGGAGGTCATCGGCGGGTACGCGCTCATGCAGGCGAAGGACAAGGCCGAGGCCATCGAGTGGGCGCGGCGCTTCGTGGAGGTGCACGAGGACGAGTTCGACGTCACCTGCGAGGTCCGGCAGATCGCCGAGTAACCGGCGGGCAGCGCCTCCCGGAGACCCTCCCGCGAGGGTCGCCGCGCCCCCGTCCGGTGGGTGTGCTCTGATGGGTGCCCGTGAGGGCAGACGGGGCAGACAGACCGGACGGGCGGGCCGGGCGGGCCGGCGTGGAGCACGCGGACCACAGCGCGGACCGTGCGGTGGAGGCGGTCTTCAGGATCGAGTCCGCGAAGATCATCGCGGTGGTCGCCCGCATCGTGCGCGACATCGGCATCGCCGAGGAGATCGCGCAGGACGCGCTCGTCGCGGCGCTGGAGCAGTGGCCGGAGTCGGGCGTCCCGGACCGGCCGGGGGCCTGGCTCATGGCCACCGCCAGGCACCGGGCGATCGACCTCGTCCGCCGCCGCGAGACGTACGCCCGCAAGCTCGCCGAGGTCGGCCGCGCCCTGGCGGACGCCCCGGGACCCGACACCCCCGAGGCCGCGCTGACCGGCCCCGGCCCCGATTCAGGTACCGGCCCCGGGAGCAGCGGGGCCGGGATCGGGAGCAGCGGGGCCGGGATCGGGGGCAGCGGGGCCGGGACCGGGGAGGACATCGACGACGACCTCCTCCGCCTCATCTTCACCGCCTGTCACCCCGTCCTCTCCACCGAGGCCCGTATCGCCCTCACCCTGCGCCTCCTCGGCGGACTCACCACCGCCGAGATCGCCCGCGCCTTCCTCGCCCCCGAGGCGACCGTCGCCCAGCGCATCGTGCGCGCCAAGCGCGGCCTCGCCAGGGCGGGCGTGCCCTTCGAGGTGCCGTACGGCACGGAGCGCGCGGCGCGGCTCTCCTCCGTCCTGGAGGTCATCTACCTGGTGTTCAACGAGGGTTACTCGGCCACCGCGGGCGACGACTGGCTACGCCCCGGCCTCTGCGAGGACGCCCTGCGCCTCGCCCGTGTCCTCGCCGGCCTGATGCCCGACGAGCCCGAGGTGCACGCGCTCGCCGCCCTGCTGGAGCTCCAGGCGTCCCGGGTGCCCGCCCGTACGGGACCGGACGGCGCGCCCGTCCTGCTCGCCGACCAGAACCGGTCCCGCTGGAACCAGCTCCTCGTCCGCCGCGGCTTCGCCGCCCTCACCCACGCGGGCTCCCTCGCCGCGCGCACCGGCGCCGCGCCGGGGCCGTACGCCCTCCAGGCGGCCATCGCCGCCTGCCACGCCCGCGCGGTGACGTACGAGGAGACCGACTGGTCCGCGATCGCCGTCCTCTACGGCCGGCTCGCCGCGCTCACGCCCTCCCCGGTGGTCGAACTCAACCGCGCCGTCGCCGTCTCCCTGGCCGAGGGCCCGGCGGCCGGGCTCGCGCTGGTGGATGCCCTCGCCGACGACCCTGCGCTGAAGACGTACCACCTGCTCCCCAGCGTCCGAGGCGATCTGCTGGCCAGGCTGGGGCGTACGGACCAGGCGCGGGCCGAGTTCGAACGGGCGGCCGGGCTCACCCGTAACGAACGCGAGCGGGAACTGCTCAGGCGCCGCGCCGCCGAACTCGGGCCCGGGGCGCGGGAAGAGCCGTAGCCAAGCAGGACCCGTAGCCCCGTAGCCCTGTAGCCGGAGAGCCGTAACCCAGTAGGACCCGTAACTCAGTAGGACCCGTAGCCCCGTAGCGCCTGTCAGCTCCGCCAGATGGCCAGCGCCAGCGAGGCGCCCAGCGCCAACACAGCGACCACGTACGCCACTTGCTGTGCGGTCGGGCTCATCTCGACACCGCCAGCCGGTCCCTCAGCCGCGTACGGAGCAGCGGCGGCCCGATCTCGTCCAGCGAGGTCCAGCGCGCCCGGCCCAGCGCGGCCATCGCCGGAACGAGGACGCGCGAGTGCGCCCGGAAGAGATAGCGGAAGCCGTACCGGGTGCGCCGGCCGTCCTCGGGCGCGGCGGGCGAGGCGTCGACCAGGATCGGGCCCTCCTCGCCGGGCGCCGTCCAGGCGTTCTGGACGCCCGCGAACTCCTCCAGCACACGGCTCGCGGTGCGGCTGAGCGACTGGTCCGAGGGGTCGGGGGCGCCCTCGGCGAACCCCCAGGCGTCGCCGTACCGCAGGGCGAGTGCCCGCCCCTGCTCGTCCATCAGGATGGCGCCGGCCCTGACCACCGGGCAGCTCCCGTGGTGCAGGCACAGGCCCTGCCTGGAGTGGTCGAGCAACGCGTCGAACAGGGGCATCGTCGCCGACGTCTCGTCAGGGTGGCCAAGCAGGTAGTGGTTCAACTCCTTGATGATGGCGCTCTCTTCGACAGCCACAGTCAGCTCAACTCCTTGCGCTCTCGGACCAGGTCCTGGACCGGGTCCCGGTCCGGGACCGGATCCGGGTCCCGGACCGGGACCCGGTCCCTCCCCGGTGCTCGGCCGGCTCCTCGGTCGGCTCCCCGATCAGCATCAGCCCTCGGCCGTCCCCCGCCGTGGAGGAACGGGCTCTCTTCGCTGGAACGGCCGTAGCGAAATCACTGACGGTGACGGACAGATGGGCCGCGGTCGGTGTGACGAGGAGGCCACGGCGGCCACCGGCGTGTTTGTCATGACGCCAATGTTTCTACCAGTTCACGGGGATTACGTCCCAGTCCGTCCGGGTGCGCGGCGAAATCGATTCTTCTGAACGGGCAAGATATTCCGCTGCCGCTTCATACTGACGAGTGAATCCACCCCGAAGACATCTCTGCGCGGAGAAGTGGCACGTCACGATGGGTGCATGACGCACAGCGACATGCCTACGATGCGCAGTCGGCGGCTCGGCAACGAGTTGAAGCGGCTCCGTCTCGAACGGGCATACAAAGTCCAGGACATCGCCGACAAGCTCCAGTGCGGCCAGCCGAAGATCTCGCAGATCGAGAACGGCAAACGAGGCATAAGGCCGCTCGATCTGACGGTCCTGCTGGAGTTCTACGGAATTGACGACGCCGCGTACATCGCGAGCATCAAACGGCTCGCCAAGGAGATTCACAAAGTCGACTGGTGGAACGGCGAAGGCCCCGCGCTCCACGACTCACTTCGCGATTACCTCACGCTGGAGGCGGACTCCGACCTGGTGCGCGAGTACGACCCGGCGGTGATCCCCGGACTGCTCCAGACCGGCGCGTACATGCGGGAGATGTTCGAAGCACGCTTTCCCGCGGAGGAGATCACCCCGCTCGTCGAGACCCGGACCAAACGGCAGGAACTCCTCGGCCCGCAGCAGGACTTCCGGCTGTGCGCGATCATCGAGGCGGCAGTCCTGCACCGCATCAGCGCCTCGCGGGAGGTGGCCGGGGAGCAGCTCGAACACCTGCTGGACATGGGCCGGCGCAGCACCGTCGACCTCCGGATCCTGCCCCTCGACGCGGTGATCCCCGCCGAGCAGTACACGCCGTTCACGCTGTTCTCGCTCCGGGGCGAACCCTCCGTCGACGTCACATGGTTGGAGCATGTCACCGGCGGAACGCTGCTGGAGCGGCGGAGCGACGTCCAGGTGTACGCGCGCGTGTGGGACGAGTTCACCGCGGCGGCCCTCTCTCCGACCGCCTCGCGGAAGTACATCCGGGACCTCCTCCGGCGCAAAGGACAGTGATTCCGGGATTCCGGGATTCCGGCATTCCGGCGGGGTTCGACGCGGGCGCGGGCGCCGGCGGCCCGGTCGGTAGCCTCGTGCACATGTCACGCCGCACGCCTCTGCCGCCGCCCCCGCCCCCCGCGCACCTGCGCTCCTGGCCCGACCGGGCGGCCCTGCTCGCGGACCGGGCCGGGGTACTCGCGTATCTCGGCGGACGCAGCCTCGGACCGGCCGCGCTGGTGCTCTTCTGGGCGCTGGTGCTGGGGGTGCAGTTCGGATGGGCCCTGGTCGGCGAGGTGCTGGTCGCGATCGCCAACGGGAGCGACGACCCGTTCAGCGTCATGATCGCCGTGCCCGTCCTGGCGGTCGGGCTGGGCGCGCTGATCACGGCGGGGGTCTTCCTCGGACTGTCGGTCCGCAAGGAGCGCGCGATGCGCGGGCTGATGACCCAGTGGGCGGCGCTGGACAGCGACCCGGAGGGCGACGCGCGCCTGCGGATGGCGGGGCGCAGCCTGAGCTGGCTGCTGACGTCGTTCGCGGCGGGTGCCACGGGGCTGTGGATCGCGTTCGTCGTACCGGCCACGGCCGAGCGCGGCGAGGACACGTACATGGAGGTCGCGTACGCGATGGGCGCGGGCACCGTCCTGTGGATCGCCGGGCTGATCGGGGTGGCGCGAGCGGTGGGGCACTACCGCTGGGCGGTACGACTGGTCGTACCGGCGGCGGCCCACTGAGCCTCTGATGCGCGGTCAGATGCCCACCGAGCCGTCGATGGCCTCGCGCAGGAGGTCGGCGTGGCCGTTGTGGCGGGCGTACTCGTGGATGAGGTGCAGCATCACCATCCGCAGCGACACCTCCTTCTCCGCGCGCGGCGCGTAGACCGCGACGTCCAGCGACTCGGCCGCCGTCTCGATCCGGCGGGCGTGCTCCACCTCCGTACGCCAGGCGGCGAACGCCTCCTCGCGGGTGGCCGTACTCGCGTCGTACGCCACCTGGAAGTCGCCCTCGGCCGACCAGACGAGCGGGATGTCCTCCTCGTTGATCACACGGCGGAACCAGGCGCGCTCCACCTCCGCCATGTGCCGGACCAGACCGAGCAGGGAGAGCGTGGAGGGCGGCGTCGAACAGCGGCGCAGCTCCTCGTCGGAGAGGCCGTCCGTCTTCAGGACGAGGGTCGCGCGGTGGAAGTCGAGATAGCCGCGCAGCATTTCGCGCTCGCCGGCGGTGGCGGGCGGGACGGTGCGTTCGGTGGCGGAGGTCATGGCGGATCCTGTCGTGGTCGCGGACGGAGGAACGTACGGACGTACAGAGGCACGGACGCGCGGGTTTACGGACGCGCGATTTTACGGACCGTACGGGCTTACGGACGTACGGGCTCACGGAGGCGGAGAGGCCGACGCTACCGCCGTACGCCCCGGCCCGCACCGGACTTAAGAGCGCCACGACGCCCGAGGCCACAAGGCACCCCGGCCGAACCGGCTCCCGGACGGAGCGCCCCCACGCCGCCCCGCTACCCTCTGCCGCATGATCCCCCGCCGCCCCCTGCCGCCACCCCCGCCGCCCGAGGAACTGCGCGCCTGGCCCGACGACGCGGCACGTCTCGCCGACCGGTCCATGGCCCTGGCGGAGCTGAGCAGACGCGGTCTGGGGATCGCGCGGCTGTTGCTGCTGTGGCTGCTGGGGGCGGTCGCCGTGCTGGGGTGGGCGTCGGTCGGGCTGGCCATCCAGAGCTTCGGCGAGGGCGGCTTCGACCCCGTGAGCGGAATCGTGGCCCTGATCCTCGCGGCGATCCTGCTGGTGCCGGCGGCGACAGCCCTCGGATTCTGGCTGAACAAGGGCCGCGTCATACGGCTGCGGCTGGAGGAGTGGGCGGACCTCGACCCCGCGCCCGTGGGCGCGGCGCAGTCCCTGTCGCACCGCAGGTCGGTGCTGTGGCTGCTGCCGTCGGTGGCGCTCTGCCTGGCGGGGGTGAGCCTGGTGGGCATCGCCCTGGCCGAGGCGTCGGAGCGGACGTCGAAGGTGAGCGGCACGACGTACCAGGTCGGGCTCGGGGCCACGGTCCTGCTCACCGGAATTCTCGGCCTCGCCCAGGCGCTCGCGCAGCGCCGCTGGTCAGCGCGGTTCCACCAGCCGGCCCCGGCCCGCAGGGGCGGAGGCTCGCATCGCTGAGGCGGTTCCTACGCCGACGGTCCTATCCTGAAGAGGGAACGCATGCGCCATTCAGGGGTAAGGGGCGGCGGATGGAATGGCTTTGGTGGATTTTCGTCTTCTTCATCGTGGGCGGGTTCGGCTGGGTGGCCGACACGGGCCGGACCGCGCTCAAGACCCGGCACGAACGAAAAATCGAACGCTTCAAGCTGGCGGAGGGCGAGCGTCAGGCCGAGCGCCAGGCGCTGGAAGAGGCCCAGAAGCTCCCGGAGCCCATCTGCGGCTGCTCACACCACCTGGCCAAGCACGACCGCCAGGGCAAGTGCCACGAGGACGTCGAGGTCCCGACGGAGTGGGACGAGAACAAGAAGCCGTTGCGGTACGAACTCAGACAGTGCAACTGCCAGCAGTACGTCGGCCCCCAGCCGCTCTCCCAGGTCTACGCGGACGAACTGACGGACCTCGGCTGACGGCTGCGAGATGAGACAGCGAGCGGGGCAACGCAGCGCAACGCGGCAACGCGGGGCAACGTCGTGGAGCGTCAGCGCGAGGGGGGCGACGTGGAAACCGGGTGGCCCAGGAGCATCGTCGGGGCGCCGGACACGCGGGTCAGGAAGACCGTGGTGGCGTGCGGGCCCTTGAGCTTGAGGCGGCGGCGCAGTTCTTCCGGTTCCACTGCCGAGCCGCGCTTCTTCACCGTCAGGACGCCGACCTCGCGGGCGCGCAGCAGTGCCTTGAGCTTCTTGAGGTTGAAGGGGAGTTCGTCGGTGATCTCGTAGGCGGTGGCGTACGGGGTGGGGCGTAGCTCGTCGGCGGTGACGTACGCGATCGTCTCGTCGATCAGCCCCCCGTCCAGCTCCTCGGCGACCTCGGCGACGAGGTGCGCGCGGATGACCGCGCCGTCCGGTTCGTACAGGAAGCGGCCGACCGCGCGGACGGGCGGGTCGGGCAGGCCGTGTCCCGCGAGGGTGGTGGGGGAGGTGGGGGTGGTGCGGGGGGAGAGGAGGGTGGCGCGGCGGGTGCCGGGGGTGACCGGGGGGACGGAGGGTGCGGTCGGGGCTCGGTCGCCCGCGTACCAGAGCACCGCTTCCTTGACGTCGCCGCCGTCCGAGATCCACTCCGCCTCGAAGTCGTCCGGGACCAGCTCGTGCGGGATGCCCGGCGCGATCTTGATCGCGCCCGCGCCCACCCGCCGTACCGCCTCGACCGCCCAGGACAGCGGCGGCGAGTACGCCTCCGGGTCGAAGATCCTGCCCCGGCCGCCGCGCCGTGCCGGGTCGACGAAGAGGGTTCCGGCCGAGGCCAGGTCGTACTCCAGGACGTCCGCGCGGGTCACGGTCACGGGCGGGCCGCCGGGGGCCAGGGTGGTCACGTTCGTGCGGGCCATCTCGCAGGTCACCGGGTCGAGATCGACGGCGGAGACGGCGAAGCCCGCCCGCGCCAGCTCGATCGCGTCGCCGCCGATGCCGCAGCAGAGGTCCGTGATCCGGGGCGCGTCGTCCCCGTCCCCCGGTGCCGCGAGGGTACGGAACCTGGCTGCCCGGTAGGCGGCGACGGAGCCGCGCGTGGCCTGTTCGACGCCGTTGGGCGTGAAGTACATGCGGTACGCGTCCGCCGCGCCGAACTTCGCCACCGCGCGCTGGCGCAGCCGCGCCTGCGCCAGCGCCGCCGAGACCAGCTCGGCCGGGTGGTCGCGGCGCAGCCGGGTCGCGAGGGCGAGCTCCCCGGCGGGGTCGTGGTCGCGCAGCTCGGCGAGGAGGGCCTGGCCCTCGGGGGAGAGCAGGGGCGCGAGCGGCGAGACGGTGGCGGGGGAGGGGGCACGGTCGGTCATCCGGTCCATTGTGGGCCAGGCGGGGGGTTGGTGTGCGTCGGGCGGCGGTGTCGGCCGGGCGGAGGCGCCGCGCGCTGACAGGATGCGGCGCCATGCAGCTAGTAAGACAAAAGGAACAAAAGGAAGTAGTCGGGGCGCGCGTCGCCACGGAGGCGCCCCGGAACATCCGGTCCCGGCGCGGAAGACGGTGCGCCGCCGCCCTGGCGACGCTGCTCGTCGCCGCGGTCGGCTCGGGCTGCGCCGCCGGGGCCGGTGAACCGGGAGCCACGGCAGGGCACGGCCGGCCTGGCGAGCACGGCGGGCATGGCGGGCACGGCCAGGCGGCCCCCGGCGCGCCCGACGGCCGGCGGGAGGGCGGCGCGGGGACGCTCTCGTACGCCGAGCAGACGCGCCGTACGCAGGCCGCGCGCGCCGTCGCGGCGAAGAAGTGGGGGCTCGCCAGTACGCCCCTGGCCGCGCCCCCCGCGCCCGCCGTCAAGCCGGAGATCACCAACCGGAAGGGCTTCGAGATCGAGAGCGAGGAGGAGGGCGAGAACCTGCCCCCCGTCTTCACCACGGTCCCGGTCAAGGACCGGGTCGTCTTCCTGACGATGGACGACGGCTCGGAGAAGGATCCCGACCTGCTGCGGATGATGACCGAACTGAAGATCCCGTACACCGCGTTCCTCAGCGACTACGTCATCAACGACAACTACGGGTACTTCAAACAGATGCAGGACCGTGGGGTCACCATCCAGAACCACACGCTCAACCACCCCTACCTGCCCGGACTCTCCTACGAGGAGCAGCGCACCGAGATCTGCGACCAGCAGGACAAGCTGGCGAAGCGGTACGGGAAGCGCCCCACGCTCTTCCGGCCGCCGTACGGCAACTACAACCACGACACGCTGCGTGCCGCCAAGAGCTGCGGTGCGCGGGCCGTGCCCCTCTGGACCGCCGAGGCGTACCCGGACCACATGGAGTGGCGCGAGTGGGACCGGGACCTGCACCCCGGCGACATCGTGCTCACGCACTTCCGTGGCCGCGAGGACTGGAAGGGCACCATGCCCGACATGATCCGGCACGTGATGAAGGTGATCACGGACAAGGGGTACGCCGTGGCCAGGCTGGAGGACTACGTATGAGCCCCGGGCACCGGCTGCTGGCCGGAGTGCTGGCGGCCGGTGCGCTCCTCACCGCCGGCTGTGCGCAGTCGGTGGACCCCATCGAACGGCTCGGGCGCAAGGCGGCGCAGCGGGTCGGCCCGGGGGCCCGGGAGGAGCTGGGGGGCTGGGAGAAGCCGGGGGCGCCGGAGCCGGTCTCGCGCGCGGTTGTCGTACGCCGTGACTGCGGGCGCCTCGCGCCGCAGGGACGGACGGGGGCGCGGACGGCGAAGTGCCGGGGCGCGGCGCGCCCGATACCGACCGACCCGTAAGCGCCGTGTCGTACGCGCTGTCCAGGTCCGTACCCGCGTGCGGAACCATGCCCCTCCCCCTCGCGTTTCCCTGTCGGTGAAGGCGCGCCGCGAGCATCCGTATTGGCACTCCGCTTGACCGAGTGCTAATCGCGGCCATAGTGTCAGGCCTGGCACTCCCCACTGGAGAGTGCCAAAGCGCGACTGACGGATCCGGCACCCGCGACGACGGGTCCATCTGGTCGCCACCCTCAGACAGTTAACCCCGTGAGATCTCCGAAGGGGGAGGTCGGATCGTGACGACCGCCAGCACCAAGGTTGCCATCAAGCCGCTAGAGGACCGCATTGTGGTCCAGCCGCTCGACGCCGAGCAGACCACGGCCTCTGGCCTGGTTATCCCGGACACCGCCAAGGAGAAGCCCCAGGAGGGCGTCGTCCTGGCTGTGGGCCCGGGCCGTTTCGAGAACGGCGAGCGGCTTCCGCTCGACGTTTCCGTCGGCGATGTCGTTCTGTACAGCAAGTACGGCGGCACCGAGGTGAAGTACAGCGGCGAGGAGTACCTCGTCCTCTCGGCTCGCGACGTGCTCGCGATCATCGAGAAGTAACTCACCCAAGATTTACTTTTGCTTTTGAGCTGCGCCCCTGGCCCCCCTGCGAATGCCGGGTGGACAGGGGCGCAGCTCATTTGAGAGGACAGAGAAGCTCCCATGGCGAAGATCCTGAAGTTCGACGAGGACGCCCGTCGCGCCCTTGAGCGCGGCGTCAACAAGCTTGCCGACACGGTGAAGGTGACGATCGGCCCCAAGGGCCGCAACGTCGTCATCGACAAGAAGTTCGGCGCCCCCACCATCACCAACGACGGTGTCACGATCGCTCGCGAGGTCGAGCTCGACGACCCGTACGAGAACCTGGGTGCCCAGCTCGTGAAGGAGGTGGCGACCAAGACCAACGACATCGCGGGTGACGGCACCACCACCGCCACCGTGCTGGCCCAGGCGCTGGTCCGCGAGGGTCTGCGCAACGTCGCCGCGGGCGCTTCCCCGGCCTCCCTGAAGAAGGGCATCGACGCCGCGGTCAAGGCCATCTCCGACGAGCTGCTCGCGACCGCCCGCCCGATCGACGACAAGTCCGACATCGCCGCCGTCGCCGCGCTCTCCGCGCAGGACGAGCAGGTCGGCGAGCTCATCGCCGAGGCGATGGACAAGGTCGGCAAGGACGGTGTCATCACCGTCGAGGAGTCCAACACCTTCGGCCTGGAGCTGGACTTCACCGAGGGCATGGCCTTCGACAAGGGCTACCTGTCCCCCTACATGGTGACCGACCAGGAGCGTATGGAGGCCGTCCTCGACGACCCGTACATCCTGATCCACCAGGGCAAGATCGGCTCGATCCAGGACCTGCTCCCGCTGCTGGAGAAGGTCATCCAGGGCGGCAGCTCCAAGCCGCTGCTGATCATCGCCGAGGATGTCGAGGGCGAGGCGCTCTCCACTCTCGTCGTCAACAAGATCCGCGGCACGTTCAACGCGGTCGCGGTCAAGGCCCCCGGCTTCGGTGACCGCCGCAAGGCCATGCTCGGCGACATCGCCACCCTCACCGGTGCGACCGTCATCGCCGAGGAGGTCGGCCTCAAGCTCGACCAGGCAGGTCTGGACGTGCTGGGCTCCGCCCGCCGCGTGACCGTCACCAAGGACGACACGACCATCGTCGACGGTGCGGGTGCCTCCGACGAGATCACCGGCCGCGTCAACCAGATCAAGGCCGAGATCGAGTCCACGGACTCCGACTGGGACCGCGAGAAGCTCCAGGAGCGCCTCGCGAAGCTGGCCGGCGGCGTGTGCGTGATCCGTGTCGGCGCCGCCACCGAGGTGGAGCTGAAGGAGAAGAAGCACCGTCTGGAGGACGCCATCTCCGCGACCCGCGCCGCGGTCGAGGAGGGCATCGTCTCCGGTGGTGGCTCCGCTCTGGTGCACGCCGCCAAGGTGCTGGAGGGCAACCTCGGCAAGGAGGGCGACGAGGCCACCGGTGTCGCGGTCGTCCGCCGCGCCGTCGTCGAGCCGCTGCGCTGGATCGCCGAGAACGCCGGCCTTGAGGGCTACGTCATCACCTCGAAGGTGGCGGAGCTGGACAAGGGCCACGGCTTCAACGCCTCCACCGGCGAGTACGTCGACCTGGTGAAGGCCGGCGTCATCGACCCGGTCAAGGTCACGCGCTCCGCCCTGGAGAACGCCGCGTCCATCGCCGCGCTGCTGCTCACGACCGAGACCCTGGTCGTCGAGAAGCCGGCTGAGGAAGAGGGCGACGCGGGCCACGGCGGCCACGGCCACAGCCACTGAGGTTCGCCGTCGTGGCCGGCTGAACCGCCGCCGCTTCCGCGCGAAAAGCAGCCGGGCCCGGTACCCCAGGAGGGGTGCCGGGCCTCGCCTGTTGCCGCAGAGTTGCTGCGGCGCAGTGCCGCTGGGGTGCGGGGTCGCTGTGCCGCGTTGCTTCGTGCTTCGGTGTGCTTCGGTGCCGCGCGTTACTGCGGGCCGTACTTGCGCCCCGTCTTCGACGTGACCCCACCGAGCAGCCCGCGCGGGGCCAGCTTGACCATGCCCATCAGCGCCTTGTACCGCGGATCCGGTACGGACACGGTCTTCCCGCGCGCCAGATCCGCCAGCGCGGCCGTCACCAGCTTGTCCGCGTCCAGCCACATCCACCCCGGGATGTTGTCCGTGCCCATCCCGGCCCGGTCATGGAACTCGGTCCGTACGAAACCGGGGCACAGCGCCATCAGCCGTACCCCCGTCCCCGTCAGATCCCGCGCCACGCCCTGGGTGAACTGCACGACCCACGCCTTCGAGGCGCCGTACGTCCCGCGCGGCACGAACGCGGCGACCGACGACACATTGACGACCCCGCCCCGCCCGCGCGTCTTCATGCCGCTGACCCCGGCCGACGTCAGCCGCAGCACCGCCTCGCAGTGCACCTTCAGCATCGTCAGCTCGTCGGCCATCGAGACGTCGAGGAAACGGCCCTTGTTCCCGAAGCCCGCGTTGTTGACCAGCAGATCCACCGCGTGTCTGCGGTCCGAGAGCCGCTTCTCCACTGCCTCGATCCCGGCGTCCGTGGACAGGTCGGCGGTCAGCACCTCGGCCTCGATGCCGTGCAGGTCGTGCAGTTCGGTGGCCTGGTCACGCAGGCGCTCGGTGTCGCGGGCCACGAGCACGAGATTGTGCCCGTCCGCCGCCAGCCGCCGCGCGAAGGCGGCGCCGATGCCCGCCGTCGAGCCCGTAATCAGAGCAGTCGTCATACGCGCACGGTAGTGCCTGCGCCGTGGTGGCCCGGGCCCCGTCCAGATCCGTCCGCCTCGCCCCGGCCCGCCCCGGCCCGCCCCGGCCCGGAGGCCGGACGGCGACCGGACGCCACCAGGACCTACCCGCGCCCGCCGCGCTTCTCCACATACTCCCGCGCGGTTCTCAACTCCTCCCCGTGCAGCGCCTCCCCGGCCGCGAGGACGCGCGGCAGCAGCTCACGCTCCGTCGTGACCGCCCGGAACGCCAGGCTCACCGTCACCTCGTGGTCCGGCCGGTGGACCACCTCGATCGGGTCACCCGCGCGGATCTCGCCCGGAGTGATGACCCGCAGATAGGCGCCCGTCACCGCCTCCCGCGTGAAGCGCCTGACCCAGCCCTTCTCGCCCAGCCAGGCCTGGAACGTACGGCACGGAATCCGCCCGCTCGTCGTCTCCAGCACCACCTCGGAACCGATCCGCCAGCGCTCCCCGATGCGCGCGCCCATGATGTCGAGGCCGGACGTCGTCAGATTCTCGCCGAAGGTGCCGTTGGGGATCGGCCGCCCCAACTCGCGCTCCCAGAAGTCGAGATCCTCCCGCGCGAACGCGTACACCGCCTGGTCGCTGCCGCCGTGATGACGCAGATCGCAGACCGCGTCCCCGGAGAGCCCGCTCGCCCCCTCGCCCTTGATGCCCGGGTCGGCCACCCGGACGGGACCCTCGGCCGGGCGCTTGTCGATCCCCGTGGCACCGCCGGGCGCGTCCGTGTACTCCACGGCTTTCGGCCGCCCCACATTCACGGTCAGAAGCTTCATGCCCCACACGCTAACCACCCCCCACCCAAGCGATCCACTCAATTCTCATCGATACCCCCAAGGATCACTTATATTCAGGACATGCGAGGAATGATCGAGGCCCGCCATCTCCGTGTGCTGCGCGCCGTGGCCGCCACCGGCTCCTTCTCGGCCGCCGCGCGCGAGCTGGGGTGTACGCAGCCGGCCGTCAGCCAGCAGATGAAGGCGCTCGAATCCTCCGCGCGGACGCCGCTGATCGTCCGGACGGGCCGCGAGACGCGGTTGACCCAGGCGGGTGAAGCGCTCGTACGGCACGCGACCGGGATCCTCGCCGGGCTCACCGCAGCGGAGGAGGAGATGGCCGCCATCGCCGGGCTGCGCGCGGGCCGGGTCCGGCTGGTCTCCTTCCCGAGCGGCAGCTCCACCCTCGTCCCCACCGCGCTGGCGGCCCTGCGCGCCGCCCACCCCGGCACCCGTGTCTCGCTCGTCGAGGCGGAGCCGCCCAGATCGGCGGCGATGCTGCGGGACGGCGACTGCGATGTGGCGCTGGCGTTCCGGTACGGCGGTTCGGCCGCGGAGTGGGACGACCTGGTCGTCCGGCCGTTGCTGAGGGACCGGCTCGTGGGGCTCGTCCCCGAGGACCACCGGCTCGCGGACTCGGACGGTGCCGCGCTCGGTGAGTTCGCCGGCGAGTCGTGGATCGCGGGGTGCCCGCGCTGCCGTACCCAACTCGTCGACGCCTGCGGAGCGGCGGGGTTCGCGCCCCGGATCGACTTCGCGACCGACGACTATCCGGCCGTGGTCGGGCTGGTCGCGGCGGGGCTCGGGGTGGCGATGCTGCCGGAGCTGGCGTTGGAGTCGGTCCGTACCGAAGGCGTGCGGGCGCTGACGGTCGAGCCGTCCGTGGAACGGGAGATCGTCGCGCTCACGCTGCCGGACCTTGCGCAGGTCCCGGCCGTCGCGGCCATGCTGGACCAGCTCGCCCTCGCCGCCTCACGCTGACGCCGTCTCGCGCCGAATCGCGACGCCCAGGCGTGCGGAAACGTTTCTTCCGTAGGGGGGAGGTCGTGTTCACTCCAGCCGGTGATGGTGGTGCCCTCCGGGCCCCGCGCCCCCGCCCGGCCCCGGCCCGGACGCGGAAGCCGACGCCGACGCTGATTCCGACGCGGGTGACGGCGCGGCGGCGTGCGCCGTGATCAGCCGGCTGCGCGCCCGCCCCATCAGCTCCTCGCGCTCGTCCTCGGTCAGCCCGCCCCACACGCCGTACGGCTCCCGTACCGCCAGTGCGTGCGCCGCGCACTCCGCGCGGACCGGGCACCGCATGCACACCTCTTTCGCCGAGTTCTCACGCGCGCTTCGTGCCGCGCCCCTCTCCCCCTCCGGGTGGAAGAAGAGCGAACTGTCCACACCACGACAAGCCGCGAGGAGCTGCCAGTCCCACAGATCTGCGTTCGGTCCGGGAAGGCGGGAGAAATCTGCCATTGCTCATGTCCCCTTGAAACCGTGCTGAGGCGGATACGGGCCGCTTGGACGCCGGGTACAAGCCCGGCGCGTACCCGCGCCGGTGCTCCCGACCGTACATCTACTATGTAAGTAGATGTAAATATGACTCATTGCGAATCTAGCCACAGACACCAGCAAAAGTGAAGAAAAGCCGCTAAATGGGGCATAGCTCTGACCGGGCACCGGAAGACTTCCTGTCGCTCTCCTCCGTGTGCGACCACTTACGGGGAGTGCCGAACTCGGCCGTCGGACCCGTAACTCTTTCGAGTGACCGTCGTTGAATGTGCGAGGCGATTGAGAGAATGAGCGATCGGGCACATGTCCGAGAGCGTCAATCGCACAGGTGACGATATGTACCCAGCCTGGAGGCTCAAGGTGACGCGCACTAGCTGCGGAGGACGGTCATGACATCCGTCCTCGTCTGCGACGACTCCCCGCTTGCCCGAGAGGCGCTTCGCCGCGCGGTCGCGACCGTGCCCGGTGTCGAGCGCGTGACGACCGCGGCCAACGGCGAGGAAGTCCTCCGCCGCTGGGGTGCCGATCGGTCGGATCTCATTCTGATGGACGTACGAATGCCCGGGCTCGGGGGGGTCGAGACCGTCCGCCGACTGCTCTCGGCCGACCCCGGCGCCCGGATCATCATGCTCACGGTCGCGGAGGATCTGGACGGGGTCGCACTCGCGGTCGCCGCCGGGGCCCGCGGCTATCTGCACAAGGACGCCTCGCGCGCCGAACTGCGCGCGACGGTCACGCAGGCGCTCGCCGACCCGACCTGGCGGCTCGCCCCGCGCCGGCTCAGGTCGGCCGAGATGGGCGCCGCGCCGACGCTCACGGCACGCGAGATCCAAGTGCTCGAAGGCATGAGCCACGGCCGCTCCAACGCCGAGATCGGCCGTGAGCTGTTCCTTTCGGAGGACACGGTCAAGACGCACGCCCGGCGGCTGTTCAAGAAACTCGGCGCCTCCGACCGGGCGCACGCGGTGGCGCTCGGCTTCCGCTGGGGCCTGGTCCGCTGACGTACGACCGGTCCCGATTCCTCGCCCGCCGGCGGTCTCCGACGGCGGGCGAGCCGGTGCTCCGGCGCGATGCGCGGCGCTCGGCGAGGTGCGTTCCGGGCGCCGGGTGAGGCAACGTACGCCCGTACACACCCGTTTCCCGCGCTATGCCGCATCCTTGAGATGTGGACTTCCACGGGGACGAGTCGGACGAGCGCGAGGGGAGAGCGCAGGAGATGAGTTCTGCCGCACCCGCTCATAACGCTTCGGTGCACAACTACGGACGCAGTGCCACCGATCAGCAGCCGCCAAGGCACCATGGACCGATGCGCGAAGACGAGCCCACGGTGATTGGTGCGCTCGTTCACCGCGCCGTCGACGGTGACGAACGGGCGACGCACGATCTTCTGGCCCGCGTACACCCGCTCGCGCTGCGCTACTGCCGTACGAGACTCAACCGGCTGCCGGGTGACGCGCGCCACTTCGTCGAGGACCTCGCGCAGGAGGTGTGCGTCGCCGTGCTCATGGCGCTGCCGCGCTACCGCGACACCGGGCGGCCCTTCGAGGCGTTCGTCTTCGCCATCGCCGGACACAAGGTCGCCGACCTCCAGCGGGCCGCCATGCGGCACCCGGGATCCACGGCCGTACCGTCCGACGAGATGCCCGAGCGGCCCGACGACTCGCTGGGCCCCGAGGAGCGCGCGCTGCTCAGCAGCGACGCCGAATGGGCCAAGAAACTGCTGGCCAACCTGCCGGACAACCAGCGCGAACTGCTGGTTCTGCGGGTCGCGGTCGGGCTCACCGCGGAGGAGACCGGGCAGATGCTGGGCATGTCCCCGGGAGCGGTGCGGGTCGCCCAGCACCGCGCGCTGAGCAGACTGCGGGCGCTCGCGGAACAGTGAGCGGACGCGCCCCCCGCGTGCGCCGGCCGCACTCCCCGCGCACGTCGGGGCGGGCGCGCACGCGCGGCGGGGAGCGGCGGGGCGTGTGTTTGCGCCTACGGGGCCGTTTGCCGTACGAACGTACAAAGCCGGATCGGTGATCTCAAGCGTGGAATGAGAGGCCCGCAGAGGCCGTTAGCATGGACATCCGCACCGATCAAGGCCATTTGGGGAAGGTGTCATGACTGCAAACGTCGACGGAGTGCCCGAGAAATTCGCGACGCTCGGGCTGACATACGACGACGTGCTGCTGCTGCCGGGCGCCTCGGAAGTGCTGCCGAACCAGGTGGACACCGCGTCTCTGGTCTCGCGGAACGTCAAGGTGAACATCCCGCTGCTCTCCGCGGCGATGGACAAGGTCACCGAGGCCCGCATGGCGATCGCCATGGCGCGGCAGGGCGGCGTCGGGGTGCTGCACCGCAACCTCTCCATCGCCGACCAGGCCAACCAGGTCGACCTGGTGAAGCGCTCCGAGTCCGGCATGGTGACCGACCCGATCACGGTCCACCCGGACGCGACGCTCGCCGAGGCGGACCAGCTCTGCGCCAAGTTCCGGATCAGCGGCGTCCCGGTCACCGACCGCGGAGGCAAGCTGCTCGGCATCGTCACCAACCGTGACATGGCCTTCGAGGCGGACCGTACGCGCCAGGTGCGCGAGGTCATGACCCCGATGCCGCTGGTCACGGGCAAGGTCGGCATCTCCGGCGTGGACGCCATGCAGCTTCTGCGCCGTCACAAGATCGAGAAGCTGCCGCTGGTCGACGACGCGGGCATCCTCAAGGGCCTGATCACGGTCAAGGACTTCGTCAAGGCCGAGAAGTACCCGAACGCGGCCAAGGACGGCGAGGGCAGGCTGCTCGTCGGCGCGGCCGTCGGCGCCAGCCCGGAGGCGCTGGAGCGCGCCCAGGCGCTGGTCGCGGCGGGTGTCGACTTCCTCGTCGTGGACACCTCGCACGGCCACAACAGCAACGCGCTGGGCTGGATGTCCAAGATCAAGTCGAGTGTTCCCGTCGACATCATCGGCGGCAACGTCGCCACCCGGGACGGCGCCCAGGCGCTGATCGACGCGGGTGTGGACGGTGTCAAGGTCGGCGTGGGTCCCGGCTCCATCTGTACGACCCGTGTCGTCGCCGGCATCGGCGTCCCGCAGGTCACCGCGATCTACGAGGCGGCCGTGGCGTGCCAGGCGGCCGGGGTCCCGGTCATCGGCGACGGCGGCCTCCAGTACTCCGGCGACATCGGCAAGGCCCTCGCGGCCGGGGCCAGCACGGTCATGCTCGGCAGCCTGCTCGCCGGGTGCGAGGAGTCGCCGGGCGAGCTGCAGTTCATCAACGGCAAGCAGTTCAAGTCGTACCGGGGCATGGGCTCGCTCGGCGCGATGCAGTCGCGCGGCCAGGGCCGCTCCTTCTCGAAGGACCGCTACTTCCAGGCCGAGGTCGCCGCCGACGACAAGCTCGTCCCCGAGGGCATCGAGGGCCAGGTCCCCTACCGCGGCCCCCTCTCCGCCGTACTGCACCAGCTCGTCGGCGGACTGCGCCAGACGATGGGGTACGTGGGCGCGGCGTCCATCGACGAGATGGAGCGCAAGGGCCGCTTCGTGCGGATCACGTCGGCGGGCCTCAAGGAGAGCCACCCGCACGACATCCAGATGACCGTCGAGGCGCCGAACTACACGGGCCGCTGACGCCGTGGCCGGCCGGTGAAGGTTTTTCCCGTACCCGTCGTCGGACGACGAGCGGTCGACCGCTCGTCGTTTGCGCGGCCGGCCGCACGCGGGTCCTCCCTGAGGAGCGACCGCGGGGATACGGGGATACTGGTACGGCAGACGTAGAGGGAAAGGCCACACATCGTGACTGAGATCGAGATCGGGCGCGGCAAGCGCGGCCGCAGGGCGTACGCCTTCGACGACATCGCCGTCGTCCCCAGCCGGCGCACCCGGGACCCGAAGGAGGTCTCGATCGCCTGGCAGATCGACGCCTACCGGTTCGAGCTGCCGTTCCTGGCCGCTCCGATGGACTCCGTGGTCTCGCCGCGCACCGCCATCCGCATCGGCGAGATGGGCGGCCTGGGCGTCCTCAACCTGGAGGGTCTGTGGACCCGGTACGAGGACCCCGAGCCGCTGCTCGACGAGATCGCCGAGCTGGACGAGTCGAGCGCGAACCGCAGGCTCCAGGAGATCTACGCCGAGCCGATCAAGGAAGAGCTGATCGGTCAGCGCATCAAGGAGGTGCGGGACTCGGGCGTCGTCACGGCCGCCGCGCTCTCGCCGCAGCGCACCGCGCAGTTCTCCAAGGCCGTGGTGGACGCCGGGGTCGACATCTTCGTCATCCGCGGTACGACGGTATCCGCCGAGCATGTCTCGGGCGCCGCCGAGCCGCTCAACCTGAAGCAGTTCATCTACGAGCTGGATGTCCCGGTCATCGTCGGCGGCTGTGCCACGTACACCGCGGCGCTGCACCTGATGCGTACCGGCGCGGCGGGCGTGCTGGTCGGCTTCGGCGGCGGCGCGGCGCACACCACCCGTAACGTGCTGGGCATCCAGGTCCCGATGGCGACGGCCGTCGCGGACGTCGCGGCGGCCCGCCGCGACTACATGGACGAGTCCGGCGGCCGGTACGTGCACGTCATCGCGGACGGCGGCGTCGGCTGGTCCGGCGACCTGCCCAAGGCGATCGCGTGCGGCGCGGACTCGGTGATGATCGGATCGCCGCTGGCGCGGGCCACGGACGCGCCCGGCAAGGGGCGGCACTGGGGCATGGAGGCCGTCCACGAGGACGTGCCGCGCGGCAAGCTGGTGGACCTGGGCATCGTCGGCACGACGGAGGAGGTCCTGACGGGCCCCTCGCACATCCCGGACGGGTCGATGAACTTCTTCGGCGCTCTGAAGCGGGCGATGGCGACGACGGGCTACAGCGAGCTGAAGGAGTTCCAGCGCGTCGAGGTGACGGTCGCGGACTCGCAGCACCGCCGCTGAACACCGTCCTGCCGGGACGTATGAAGGCGTGTTACGGAAAAGGCCGCTTCCTGAAGGAGGCGGCCTTCTCCTTGTCCGGCCTCTTCTAGGCGGTGGCCTTTTCTACGCGGTGGCCTTCTTCGCGCCGGAGAAGGCGGCGAAGGCGGCCAGGGCGAAGAAGAGGAACGTCATGACGTCCTTGCCCTCGTTCCAGGCATCGGTCAGCAGACCGAAGTGGTCGAGGAAGACGTCCGTCGCTGACACGTTCAGCTCCTTGGCGACGATGATCGCGATGCCCACGATCTGGCCGAGGTAGACGGCGCCGAGCGCCAGCGCGCCGCTGACGACCGGCAGGACGGGGTTGGCGCCGCCCACCTTGCCGGCGACGAGCCCGATCAGGTAGCCCACCCCGATGGCCGCCCAGCCGATCTCCCGCTCGATGGCCCCGGCGATCCCGCCGTAGACACCGGCGGCGACAAGAGCGGTGACCAGGGCAGCCGCCAGGCCGAGCGCGACGGTGTCACGGGCGGGCGCGGGCGGCGGGGCGAACGGCGCGGGCGGTACGGCGCCGGGGGCGAAGGGGTTGCCGGGTGGTGGAACGGGCTGGCTCATGGTGAAAGATCCCCCCAGGGAAAACGGCGTGCGCATGACTTGCGCACGACAGCCCCGGACAGTAGCAGCCAGGTCCGACAACCGGCCGGACAATTCCCTGGAGGAGGCGGCCAGGAGGGCTCCGCGCGGCTCAGGGCCGGTGGGCTCGGAGCCGGTGGGCTCAGAGCCGGTACGCGGCGCCCGCCGGGCTCGCGCCTCTTGTGTCCAGCAGGAGCTGCGCCTTGACCGCCAGGCCCTGGAGGTCGTACGTACGGTGGTGCTGGAGCAGCACCGTCAGATCCGCGTTCGCGGCGGCCTCGTAGAGGGAGTCCGCGCGCGGTACGGGCTGTTCGCGTACGCGCCAGTCGGGGACGTACGGATCGTGGTAGCTGACCGCCGCCCCCAGATCCATCAGCCGGCAGGCGATCTCCGTGGCCGGTGAGCTCTCCTGGTCGGCGAGATCAGGCTTGTAGGTGACACCCAGGAGCAGCACCCGGGCCGCGCGCGCCGACTTGCCGTGCTCGTTGAGGAGGGCGGCGCAGCGCTGGATGACGTACTGCGGCATGCGGTCGTTGATCTCCTGGGCGAGGCCGACCATCCGCAGCGGATGGCCGGGCGTACGGCCCGCGTGCGGCAGATAGCTGGGGTCCATCGGCACGCCGTGGCCGCCGACCCCAGGGCCGGGCCGGAACGCCTGGAAGCCGAAGGGCTTGGTCTCGGCGCAGCGGATGACGTCCCAGAGGTCCACGCCGAGGTCGTGGCAGAGCACGGCCATCTCGTTGACGAGGGCGATGTTGACGTGCCGGAAGTTGGTTTCGAGGAGCTTGACGGTCTCGGCCTCGCGCGGGCCCCGCGCCCGTACGACTTTGTCGGTCAGCCGGCCGTAGAAGGCGGCGGCGGACTCGGTGCACGCGGGGGTGAGGCCGCCGATCACCTTGGGTGTGTTGGCGAAGCCGTGGGTGCGGTTGCCGGGGTCGAGCCGGCCCGGCGAGTACGCGAGGTGGAAGTCGCGGCCCGCGCGCAGCCCCGAGCCCTCCTCCAGGGTGGTGCGCAGGAAGCCCTCCGTGGTGCCGGGCGCGGCGGGCGACTCCAGCAGCACGGTGGTGTGCGGGCGCAGCTTGGCGGCGAGCGCGCGGGCCGCCTCGCCGACGGCGGTCAGATCGGGGGTGCGGTCGGCGCCGAGGGGGGTGGGCGCGCAGATCACGGCGGTACGGACCCGGCCCAGCTCGGTCGGGTTGGTGGTGGGCCGGAAACCGCCGGCGAGCATCCGGCGGACGTCGGAGGGGGTGAGCGGGCCGTCGACGGGGGTGTGGCCGGCGGCCAGCTCCGCGACGGGGCGCGGGTCGGTGTCGAAGCCGATGGTCTGGATCCCGGCGGCTACGGCGGCCTGGGCGAGGGGCAGTCCGAGATGACCGAGTCCGATGACGGCGAGATCTGCGGGCATGGCGGTGGCCGTCCTTCCCTTAGCCGGAGTGGACAGTGAGCGCAAGCCCTGTGGACAGAACGGGCGAGCGCAATGTCAGACTAGGCGTAAATATGACCGTTATGCGGCATTGCGCGGCCGGGGGAGTCGCTCTGTCGCCCGCTCGCCGGACGGCGGTCGCCGCTCGCCCGCTCGCCCGTCGGCGGTCGCTGGTCCGGCCAGGGTTATCCACAGCCGGTGGCTGAAGTCGGTGAGTGCGGACAGAATCGAGACGTGAGCCCGACCACCTGGGGGACGACGGGAGGCAAGCGGTGAGGACAGCGACACTGGGACCTGCGGAGCGCGTCCAAGCGCTCGCGGCGATGGCGGAGCGTGAACTGGACGTACTGGTCGTGGGCGCGGGCGTGGTCGGAGCCGGGACTGCTCTCGACGCCGCGACCCGGGGCCTGGCGACCGGCCTCGTGGAGGCGCGGGACTGGGCGTCCGGCACATCGAGCAGATCGAGCAAGCTGGTCCACGGAGGTCTGCGCTATCTGGAGATGCTCGACTTCACGCTCGTGCGGGAAGCCCTCAAGGAGCGGGGACTGCTGCTGGAGAAGCTGGCGCCCCACCTCGTGAAGCCCGTGCCGTTCCTGTACCCGCTGAAGCACAAGGGCTGGGAGCGGTTCTACGCGGGCTCGGGCGTCGCGCTGTACGACGCGATGTCCGTCTCGTCCGGGCACGGCCGGGGCCTGCCGGTCCACCGCCACCTCTCCCGGCGGCACGCCCTGCGGGTGGCGCCCTGCCTGAAGAAGGGCGCCCTGGTCGGCGCCCTCCAGTACTACGACGCCCAGATGGACGACGCGCGCTACGTGGCCACCCTGGTCCGTACGGCGGCCACGTACGGCGCGCAGGTCGCCAGCCGGGCACGCGTCGTCGGCTTCCTGCGGGAGGGTGAGCGGGTCGTCGGCGCCCGGGTGCGGGACGTGGAGAGCTCGACGCGGGGCGGGGCCGCGGAGTACGAGATCCGGGCGAAGCAGGTCGTCAACGCGACCGGGGTGTGGACGGACGACACCCAGGCGCTGATCGCCGAGCGCGGACAGTTCCACGTCCGCGCCTCCAAGGGCATCCACCTCGTCGTGCCCAAGGACCGGATCCACTCGACCACGGGACTGATCCTGCGGACGGAGAAGTCCGTGCTCTTCGTCATCCCCTGGGGCCGCCACTGGATCGTGGGCACCACGGACACCGACTGGGACCTGGACAAGGCCCATCCCGCGGCCTCCAGCGCCGATATCGACTACCTGCTCGAACATGTCAACGAGGTGCTGCACACGCCGCTGACCAGGGATGACGTCCAGGGGGTGTACGCGGGGCTGCGTCCGCTGCTCGCCGGGGAGTCCGATGCGACGAGCAAGCTCTCGCGCGAGCACACGGTCGCCCATCCGGTGCCCGGCATGGTCGTCGTGGCCGGCGGCAAGTACACGACGTACCGGGTGATGGCCAAGGACGCGGTGGACGAGGCGGTGCACGGCCTCGACCAGCGGGTGGCCGAGTGCGTCACGGAAGACGTGCCGCTGCTCGGCGCCGAGGGGTATCACGCGCTGTGGAACGCGCGGGCCAGGATGGCGGAGCGTACGGGCATCCATGTGGTGCGCGTGGAGCATCTCCTGAACCGCTACGGCACGCTGGTCGAGGAGTTGCTGGAGCTGATCGCCGCCGATCCGGGGCTCGGCGAGCCACTGGGCGGCGCGGAGGACTATCTGCGCGCGGAGGTGGTGTACGCGGCGTCGCACGAAGGGGCGCGCCACCTCGACGACGTACTGACGCGGCGGACGCGGATCTCGATCGAGACCTTCGACCGGGGGACGCGCAGCGCCCGGGAGTGCGCGGAGCTGATGGCGCCGGTGCTGGGGTGGGACAAGGGCCAGATCGAACGGGAGGTGGAGCACTACGAGAAGCGGGTGGAGGCGGAGCGCGAGTCGCAGCGTCAGCCGGACGACCAGACGGCGGACGCGGCACGGCTGGGGGCGCCGGACATCGTGCCCAGCTGAGCCATGCCCGTCCGGCGCGGGCTCGTGCGGGGCGTACTTGTCCGGGGCGTGCTTGTCCGGGGCGTGACGGCCCCGGGCAGGCCCGGCCGGGGCTCATACCCGCGCATCGTGCTGTCGCGTGCCCGCGCATCGTGCCGTTCCGGGCCGGTGGCCCGGGGGGAGTTGAGTCATCGGCGGCTGTGTGCCGTACTGATCACAGGCGTGCGTGGGCAGCGTGCGCCGGTGGTGGCCGGAGGGCGGGGCCGAGGGGCGTTCGGCAGCGTCAACTCGGCCTCGGTGCAGGCGGGGGCGCCCTCGTGGGGGATACTCCCGTAACTCCCTCTCTGACACCACACGTCACAGCAGGCTCACCCGTTACCGGGTATCCGTTCCGATTTCGAACGGGTGCTTGACCGGCGGGGTGCTGGGCCGGGCCCGGGGTAGTGGCAGGGTGGGGGTTCCTTCGTCGGGCCCCGCCGTGGCGGACGCCGGACCCGGGAGCAGTGGCTGTCCCGGAATGAGGGACAATGAAGGCTCTGCCAGGGCGCGTTACGGCACCGCGCGGTGAGGGCAGTCGCGGGCCAGGATCAGGGATCGCAGAGGGGACGCATGTCGGAGTCGGAGCAGTCGCGGGACACGGCGAAGGAACCTCGGCAGGACGCGGGGAAGAGCGCCGACGGCAGCCCGGAAGGGCGTCTGCTCGCGGGCAGGTACCGGCTCGGCGGGGTGCTCGGGCGCGGTGGCATGGGCACGGTATGGCGTGCCCTCGACGAGACGCTGGGCCGTACGGTCGCGGTGAAGGAACTCCGCTTCCCCTCCAGCATCGACGAGGACGAGAAGCGCCGGCTCATCACGCGCACGCTGCGCGAGGCCAAGGCGATCGCCCGGATCCGCAACAGCGGTGCGGTGACGGTCTTCGATGTCGTGGACGAGGACGACCGGCCGTGGATCGTCATGGAGCTGGTCGAGGGCAAGTCCCTGGCCGAAGCCGTGCGCGAGGACGGTCTTCTGACCCCGCGACGGGCCGCCGAGGTCGGGCTCGCCATCCTCGACGTGCTGCGCTCGGCGCACCGCGAGGGCATCCTGCACCGCGATGTGAAGCCGTCCAACGTACTGATCGCCGAGGACGGCCGCGTCGTGCTCACCGACTTCGGCATCGCCCAGGTCGAGGGAGACCCGTCGGTCACCTCGACCGGCATGCTCGTCGGAGCCCCCTCCTACATCTCGCCGGAGCGCGCCCGCGGCCACAAGCCGGGGCCCGCCGCCGACCTCTGGTCGCTCGGCGGCCTGCTGTACGCGTCAGTGGAGGGCTGTCCCCCGTACGACAAGGGCTCGGCGATCGCCACGCTGACCGCCGTGATGACCGAGCCGCTCGACCCGCCGAAGAACGCGGGCGCGCTCACCGAGGTCATCTACGGGCTGCTCGCCAAGGACCCCGAGCAGCGGCTCGACGACGCGGGAGCGCGGGCCCTACTGGAGGACATCGTCCAGGCGCCCGAGGCGGAGCCGGAGCCGCCGCTCGACGCCACCCGGGTCGTCCCGATGCCTCCGCTGCCCGAGGAACCGGCCGAGCGTACGGGCCGTAAGCCCGCCGGGGAGTCGGGGAGCGACCGGGTGCGCGGCGCGCTGCGCTCCGCGCGCAGGACCGCGGTGCCGGTGGCCGCGTCGGCCTCCGTCGGCTCGGCGGCCACCGCCTCCGCCTCCGCGGCGGCCGGGCCCCGGCCGGAGCCCGCGGCGGCTCCGTACCGGCCGGCCACACCGCGCGCGTCGCTCACCGACGTGGTGCCCCGGCGCACGCTCGTGATCATCGCGGTCGTCGCCGCGGTGGCCCTGATCTCCACCGTCCTGGTCGTCGCCCTGAGCGGTGACGACGAGAAGGATGCGGGCGCGGGCAAGGCCACCGGCGGTGCTCAGGCACCGATCGTGCCCAAGTCCGACGGCGCGAAGGGCAGCCCGGACCCGGGCAAGAGCGCGGCCGAGGACGGCAAGGGCGCCGCCACCACGGGCGGTTCGGACGAGGAGGACGACGACTCGGGCTCCGACGCGGGCTCGTCGGGCGACTCCGACGACGACGGCGGAGACAGCGGAGGCAGCGGCGACAGCGGCGGCGGGAAAGCGGGGGAGCTGCCCGAGGGGTACACCACCGTCAGCGACGCCCGGTTCCGCTTCTCGATGGCGATGCCCGAGGGCTTCCAGCGGACCGACATAGCCGGTGTGAACTCCGGCGGCATATACAACAAGTCCAGCGGCTCCTTCCCGCGCGTCCAGATCGACTTCAACGCCCAGCCCACGGACGACGCCGCGGCGGCGTGGCGAGGGGCCGAACCGGCCGTCGCGCGCAGTAGCAGCAACTACAAGCTCCTCGGTATCAAGGACATCGAGTTCAACGGCTACCCGACCGTCGCCGACTGGGAGTTCGAGCGTCAGCAGGGCGGCCAGCAGATACGGGTGCTCAACCGGGGCTTCAAGATCGACAGCACCCACGGTTACTCGATCATGGTGAGCTGCAAGGCGAGCGAGTGGGACGACACCGAGTGCAAGACCCTCCGGGAGACGGCGCACGCCACGTTCGCGCCCAAGGACTGAGCGGGCAGACCGGACTGGTGAGTTCCGGCCGAGGGCGGGAAGGATGCGGAATACCGGATGCGAACGTTCCGCAGCGGGTTGCCGCGACCCTGCGGCATGTTCCCCCGCCGCCACGTATCGTGAGAACTCGCGAACCGTACGCATCCACAATGAGCCGGTAAACGACCGGAATTGGCGGTTTCGCGGGTCTCCGTGACCAGGAGACGGCCTGTTTGTGGGGAGGCGTCGTGGACGAATACGCGGGTCGAGTGCTCGCAGACCGCTATCGCCTGCCGTTGCCGCCCTCCGACGAGTACGACCTCGTCGAGACGCGCGCGTTCGACACGTACAGCGGACAGGAAGTCCTCGTCAGGCAGGTGCCGCTGCCGGAGGTCGTGGAGGCCGAGGTCGTGGAGGCCGACGGCGGCGCGTCGCGGCGCGTCCACGGGCGTACGGCACGCAAGGCTACGGATCCGGCGGTGCGGCGGGCCATCGAGGCCGCGCAGAGCGCCGCCCAGATCCCCGATCATCCGCGTCTCGACCAGGTCTTCGACGTCTTCGCGGAGGCCGGTTCGCTCTGGATAGTGAGTGAACTCGTCGCCGCCAGACCGCTGGCCGCGCTGCTCGCCGAGAAGCCGCTGAACCCCTTCCGGGCAGCCGAGATCGCCTCCGACGTGCTCACGGCCGTACGGGTGGTGCACGCGCACGGCTGGACCCACCGGAACATCACCGTCCGTACGGTGCTCGTCTGTGACGACGGGCGGGTCGTGCTGACCGGGCTCGCGGCGGGCGCGGCCGAGGAGGCCCTGTGCGGCTACGCGCCGGTGCCGGAACCACCGGATCCGGACCCGGAGCCCGATTTCCACCAGGGCGAGGGCCAGGGCCCGAACCTGGGTCAAGGGCCGGATCCGGTCGATGACACACGGCGGTTGGGGCCCCAGGGCCATCAAGACCGTTCAGGGGACCGGCAGGACGCCCTCGGGTCCCAGGAGCGGCAGGGGCGGCCCGAACTGCCCGACGGGTTCGCGCCTTCCGGGGGAGTGCCCGGCGCCGCGCGCCAGGGACCGGCGTACGACCCGAGCCCGACCGTGGGGGTGCCCGGCGCCTCCGGCCACGCGGAGCTGGAGCCCGCGCGCCCGGAGAGCCCGTACGGGGACGGCACGTCGTCCGGTACGTCCGGCGCCTTCCCCCGGCCGCAGGGCGCCACCCCGGGAGTGCCCGCCCCGTTCGACGGCCAGCCCGCGCTGCCGAGCGGGAACGCCTCGGGAGACATCCGCGCCGCGCGCGCCGGCGCCATCGCCGCGTACCGCGCGGGCGCCCGCGCCGCCGCGCGGGCCGGCGAGGACCAGAGCTCCGGCCGGACCCCGGTGCCGCCGCTCCCGGAACCGGGCGCCGGTACCGGTACCGGTACCTCCGAGGTGGGCAGCGGTACGGGGAGCGGGCCGCGGGAGGCGCCTCGCGACGCCGGCCCCGACCCGGACTGGTGGGCCCAGCCGCGCGGCTTCTCGGCCGATCCGGACGGTGACGCCGACGCGGACGAGGACGACGATCCGCCCACCCCCTACCGCCCCCGGCTCGCCGGAACCTGGCGGGACGGCCCGGCGCCCTGGAACGACGCCTCCGGCTCCGTCCCCGCGGGCGGCGGCGGAATCCCGGGCGGCGGAATCCCGGGCGGCGGCTCCGCGCCCTACGGCCGCTCAGGACCGTACGGCCCCGACTCCGGTGGCTCCTTCGGGGGTGGCACCACCTCCGGCATCCCCGTGTCCGGCATCCCCGTGCAGGGCGACGCCGACCAGCGGCCCGGCACCGACCTGGTCATGGCCCGGGGTGGCGGTGACACCCCGTACAGGGGTCCCGGTTCCGGTTCCGGCGGCAGGAGCGACGGCGGGGGCGGCCGGCAGAGCCTCGGCGCCCACGACGCCCTGCACGCCGACGCGCAGCGGCAGTCGCTCCGGCTCCCCGCCGTCGCGGGCGGAAGCGGCGGCGGCCGGTGGGACGAGGTCATGGCGAGCAGCGCCTCGCCCGCCTACCGCGGCCCGGCCACCCCCCTCGCCGCCGAGCGCGCCCGGCAGGCCCGGATCGCCGTCGTCGGCGCGGTCACCGAGCGCTGGTCGCCCGAGCAGGCCGGCCCCGTACACGAGAACTGGCAGCTCGCGCCGCCCATCGGCCCCGCCACCGACCTGTGGGCGCTCGGCGCGCTGCTCTACCGCGCGGTGCAGGGCCATGCCCCGTATCCCGAGGAGAGCGCCATAGAGCTGGTGCAGCTCGTCTGCGCCGAGCCGCCCGCGTTCGCCGAGGAGTGCGGCCCGCTGCGGCCCGTCGTCGAGTCGCTGCTGCGTCAGGACCCGACCGAGCGCCCGGACTTCGAGGAGCTGCGCGGCTGGCTGCGTTCGCTCGTACGGTCCGCGCCCGAGCCCGAGGCCGGTCTGGACGTCGTACCGCTGCTGTCCGAGGACGCCACGAAGCTGCCGATAAAGCGGCGCCGCGGCGAGCTGGTCCGCAAGCGGCGCCGCCGGGACCTGGGCCACGGACGGCACCGTCAGAAGAAGGGCAACGAGCGCAAGGAGAAGGCGGGACGGGCCGGGAAGGTCCAGAAGTCCGCCGGGGCCGGCGTGGAGGAGCCGCAGCGGTACGAGGCGTACGAAGCCCCGCTGCGCCCCGAGACCGAGGCGATGTTCCACCGGCAGGACCGTCTCGACGACCGCCTGGACAGCGGGCTGGACGACGGCCCCGTGGGCAGGCCGGGCGGCCGGTCGGGAGGCAGGTCCGCCGACCGGTGGGACGATGGCCAGGACCGCGGCGACAAGGGGCGCGGTCCCCGTTCCCTGGGCCGCAACCTGCTGTTGCTGATCCTGCTTCTCCTCGTGCTGGCCGTCGGATACGCCGTGGTGTTCCTGCCGAAGGCCGGCACCACCGAGCAGAAGGGGCAGAGCGTCGGCGAGGCGTCCCCGAGCGCGTCGTCCGCGCCGCGGTCCCCAACGGGCGACGGCCCCGCCTCCAACAGCCCCGCGGAGAAGCCCAACACGTCCGCGCCGCAGACCTCCGGGCCCGCGGCCGATCTCGCCGACGGTTATGCGCTGCGGGAGGACACCGAGGGGTTCCGTACGGCGGTCGACAAGGACTGGCAGCGGCGTCCCATCAACGACAGCGGCCAAGTCCGTTATGTCGGTGGTGACTTCACGCTGATCGTGGTCCCCGGCCGGGACAGCGTGGCGGACAACGGCGACGATCCGCTGGCCTATCAGCGCGACAAGGAGCGGGAGCTTCAGCCCTTCCGCGACTCCTCCTGGTCCAGCGCCACCGGACTGCGCCGGATCGACGTGGGCCGCCAGGCCATGGCGGAGGGTCAGTACACCTGGCAGGACAGCAGCGGACGCCAGGTCTATGTCAGGAACCTCGCGATGATCATCGAAGGGAGGTACCACATCGTGCAGGTCATCGGCCCGGACGACCAGCGCGATCAGGTGTCCGAGATCTATCAACAGGCCACCGGCGCCTACCGCGTCACCGGCTGAGACGACCCGAGGTTTCCCGTCACTGTGTTCCCTCCGTACCCTGTGATCCCAAGGAACGGGGCTGGGACGTGGAGCATTCGCAGGGTACGGGCGCGAGCACAGGCGCGGGCGCGGGTTCAGGCGCGGCTACGGGAACGGCCGGGACGGGAAGAAGGGCCGGAACCGGTACGGCCGGTCAGGGCGTCGGCAACGGGCCGGTGCTCGCCGGGCGTTACCGCCTGGGCGAGGCCATCGGCCGTGGCGGCATGGGCAAGGTGTGGCGCGCCCACGACGAGGTGCTGCACCGCACGGTCGCCATCAAGGAGCTGACCGCCGGGCGTTACGCCTCCGAGGCGGACCGCGCCGTACTGCACCAGCGCACGCAGAAAGAGGCGCGCGCCGCCGCCCGGATCAGCCACCCCGGCGTCGTCACCGTCCACGACGTCCTCGACCACGACGACCGGCCGTGGATCGTCATGCAGTACGTCGACGGCCCCTCCCTCGCTGACGCCGTGAAGGAGTCCGGCCGGCTCGACCCCCGCGAGGTGGCCGGGATCGGCCTCGCGGTCCTCGACGCGCTACGCGCCGCGCACTCCGCCGGGGTGCTGCACCGCGATGTGAAGCCGGGCAACGTCCTGCTCGCACGGAACGGCCGCGTCCTGATCACCGACTTCGGCATAGCGGCCATCGAGGGCGACTCGACGATCACCAGAACGGGCGAACTGGTCGGTTCCATCGACTATCTGGCACCCGAGCGGGTACGGGGCAAGGACCCCGGCCCCGCCTCCGACCTCTGGTCGCTGGGCGTCACGCTCTACACGGCCGTGCAGGGGATCTCGCCGTTCCGCCGCGGCACCCCGCTGACCACGATGCAGGCCGTCGTCGCTGACGAGCCGGCCCACCCCGACCACGCGGGCCCCCTCGCCCCCGTCATCGCCGCGCTGCTCCGCAAGGACCCGGCGGAACGGCCGGACATGGCAGGGTGCGCGCGCCTGCTCCGCGAGGTGGCCGAGGGCCGGAAACCGGACGGGGCCGGCGCATCGGGCGCACCGGACCCGCGGAGCGAGGCACCGACGTACGCCGTGACCCGCCCCCTGCCGAAGGACACCACCGCGCACGCCGGGCACGAGGAGTACGTGGCGCACGCGGCGCACGCCGGGCGCTCCGGCGGCTCCGGTAGCTCCGGCGGCCTCGGTACGGGGCACCTGCCCCCGGCCGCGCCGATGCCCGCCGTCGTGACCGCATCCGTACCCGTACCGCCGTCGGCGCAGCCACCGGCGTCCGCGACCGCCCGGGGCGGTCCGGGCCGCCGTGGTCGGTGGCGTACGGCGGTGGTGGCCGTCGTGGCGGCGGCGGTCCTCGGCGGTGGCGCCGGCTTCGCCGCCCTGAAGTTCTCCGGCGGCAGCGCGGACACCGCGGACGGAACGGGCGGCTCCGCGGGAACGAACGCCTCGGCCGGACAGTCGGACGGCGGGTCCGTCGACGACGCCACCCGCTCCACCGAAGAGGGGTGGAAGCGCGTCAAGGCGCCGGAGGGCTTCAGCGTCAGCCTGCCCGAGGACTGGACGCGGCTGACGGACAGCCAGCAGATCGACTACAGCCCGGACGGTGGGCTGCACCTGCTGCGGATCAGCATCGCCAAGCCGGACTTCGAGACCCCGGCTCAGCATATGCAGAGCATGCAGGAGAGCCTGCGGCAGCGGCTGGAGTACAACTCGATACAGCTTGAGGCCAACCGGTACCGGGACAAGGAGAAGGCCGCGATCTGGGAGTTCACCTGGATGGAGAAGGGCGCCCATCCGGGCAGGCGGCACGCCATCGACCAGATTTACTACTCGGACGACAGCGGCACGGAATACGCGATCTACATGTCCGGTCCTGAGGAAGACTGGGCCGAGACGCGCAAGCAGTTCGACGCCGTACTGCGAAGCTGGCAGGAGCCGCCCGCCGGATCCGGCGGCTCCGGCGGCTGAGCGCGGCGCACGGGGCGTACGGGGTGAACGGGAGGTGCGGGACATGCCCGCAGGGGATGGCGGTCCGCCCGACGGCCGGCTGATCGCCGGACGGTACCGGCTGGGGACCAGGCTGGGGCGCGGCGGCATGGGCACCGTGTGGCGTGCGGAGGACGAACTGCTCGGCCGGTCCGTCGCCGTCAAGGAACTGCACGCCATACACGACGGCCACGACAACCGGGACGGTCCCCACGGGCCGGGCGGCCCGAACGCGACGACGCTGCGCGAGGCCCGCGCGGTGGCCCGCGTCAAGCATCCGCATGTCGTGGTCGTCCACGATGTCGTCCAGGAGGACGGCCGTCCGTACATCGTCATGGAACTGGTCGAGGGCGGTTCGCTCGCCGACCGGCTCAGGACGGGCACCCTCGCACCGCGTGAGGCGGCGCGGGTCGCGCTCGCCCTGCTGAGCGCGTTACGCGCGGCGCACGGTCTCGGGGTGCTGCACCGCGATCTCAAGCCCGCCAACGTGCTGTTGGAGGGGACCACGGGCCGGGTCGTGCTGACCGACTTCGGGATCGCGCGTCTCGTCGGCGCCACGACGATCACTGATCCGGGTGTGTTCGTCGGCTCGCCCGAGTACACGGCGCCGGAACGGGTGTTGAACGCCCAGGCGGCGGGCCCCGCCTCCGACCTCTGGTCGCTCGGTGCCCTGCTGTGCGCGATGCTCAGCGGCGAGTCGCCCTTCCGCCGCGACTCGCTGCCCGGCGTGCTGCACGCGGTGGTGGCCGACGAGATCAGACCGCCCGCCGCGGCGGAGCCGCTGCTGCCGCTCGTACGGGGGCTGCTGGAGCGGGACCCGGAGGACCGGCTGGACGCGGCGGAGGCGGAACGGCTCCTGACGGAGTACGTCACGACGGGCAGGCCGCTCCAGACGCCTTCCCCTCCCGGTCCCGGCTCCGGGCCCGGTCCCGTTCCTCCGCCGCCTCGGGCTCCCACTCCTGCTCCAACTCCGGCTCCCACTCATGCTCCTGCTCCTGCTCATGCTTCCGCCGCCGGTGCCGAGGACGCGCCGACCGCCGACCGGCCGCTGCCCGTCCCCGTCCCAGTCCCTGCCCCTGCCCCTGCCCCTGCCTCCGTTCCCGTGTCCGGGGCGCGGCAGCCCGCCCCGGACGCCGCCCGCGCCCCACGCCGTAACCGCACCGCGCTTGCCGCCGGCGCCCTGGCCTGCGTGCTCGCCGGTGGTGGCGCCGTGGCCACGATCCTGCTCCAGGACAACAGGGGCGACCGCCGTACGATCGAGAGCCGTACGACCGCGAGCCTGACGACCGCGAGCGCCACGCCCGCCAACCGGGCCGGAACCCCGCATTCCCCTTCGCCCTCGTTCACGCCCTCCTTCATGGCCACCTCCCCACCGCCCACCGCGCCCGAGGGCTATCACTCCGTCCACGACCCCATGGGCTTCACCCTCGCCGTGCCCGACGGGCACATCCGCTCCCACGACGACAAACGCGTCTACTACATGTCGCGGGACAAGGCCCTCAGGATCGGCATCCGCGTCCAGGACCAGATCCCCGGCGGCCCGGTGGCGTCCATGCGCGATGCGGACGAGAAAGGCGCCCACACCAACCCCGGGTATCACGACGGCGGCGTCACCCCGACCACCCACAACGGATTCCGGGCCGCGCTCTGGGAGTTCACCTGGGACGGGTTCACCCCGGCCGAGGGGGAGCGCCACACGTTCGACCTGTGCTGGGAGGAGGCCGGGCGGATGTACGACGTCTGGGTCTCGGCCCCGCTGAACGAGCTGGACACCGCGCGCGGCCAGTTCGACGCCGCGCTCGACTCCTTCGTCCCGGCGCGGACACCCGTACCGGATCCCGTGCGCTGATTGGCTGTTACTCCCGGGTATTCAAAGTCTCGTCCACGGAATACGCTCGGCTCCATGACGGACTCGCAGGTCTCCACCCCCACCTCCGCCCCCGCCGGATCCGACTCCGGATCCGGCAGTGCCCCCGGCACCAACCCCGTGGCTCCCACCCCGGCCGGGGTGCGCACGGCGGCCGATGTGGTCACGCCCGAGGTGGTCGCCCAGCTCACGCGCGGCGTCGTCGGCTCCGGCCGTACCGCCAACCACACCCCGTTCACCGGGGAGAAGCTGGCGGACCTGCCCGAGTCCACCCCCGAGGACGTGGCAGCCGCCTACGAGCGGGCCCGCGCCGCCCAGCCGGTCTGGGCCGCTCTCCCCGTACGGCAGCGGGCGGCCGTGCTGCTCCGCTTCCACGATCTCGTCCTGGAGCGCCAGGCCGAGGTGCTCGACCTGATCCAACTGGAGACCGGCAAGGCCAGGCTGCACGCCCACGAGGAGGTCCAGGCGGTCGCGGTGGCCGCCCGGCACTACGGGCGCAAGGCCGCTTCGTACCTGCACACCAGGCGCCACACAGGCGCCGTACCGCTGCTGACCAAGGTCAGCGAGGCGCGCCGGCCGCGCGGGGTCGTCGGCCAGATCGCGCCGTGGAACTATCCGCTGGAGCTGTCCGTCGGGGACGCGCTGCCCGCGTTCGTCGCCGGGAACGCCGTCGTCATGAAGCCCGACACGGAGACCGCGCTCACCGCGCTGTGGGCCCGTGACCTGCTGGTCGAGGCCGGCCTGCCCGCCGAGGTCTTCCAGGTCGTCCTCGGGGAGGGGCCCGTCGTCGGCCCCGAGGTGGTCCGGCACGCGGACTACGTCTCGTTCACCGGCTCCACCAGAACCGGCCGCGAGGTGGCCAGGGGCGCGGCGGACCGGCTCGTCGGCGTCTCCCTCGAACTGGGCGGCAAGAACGCCATGCTGGTGCTGGCCGACGCGGACATCGAGAAGGCCGCGGCGGGCGCGGTGCGCGCCTGCTTCTCCTCGGCGGGCCAGCTCTGCATCTCCATCGAGCGGCTGTACGTGCACGAGTCGGTCGCCGACGCGTTCGTGGAGCGGTTCGCCGCCCGCACGAAGGCGATGCGGCTCGGCAGCGCGCTCGCGTACGGCGCCGACATGGGATCCCTGGTGGGGGAGCGGCAGTTGACGGCCACCGTCAGCCACGTGGAGGAGGCCGTCGCCAAGGGCGCCACGGTCGTCGCGGGCGGCGTCGCGCGCCCCGACATCGGGCCCTTCTTCCACGAGCCGACCATCCTCGAAGGCGTCGAGGCGCCGATGGCGGTGTGCGCGGAGGAGACCTTCGGCCCGGTCGTCTCGCTCTACCGCTTCAGCGACGAGGACGACGTGGTCGACCTCGCCAACGACACGCCGTACGGCCTCAACGCGAGCGTCTGGACGCGGGACTCCCGCCGCGGCCACGCGATCGCGGCCCGGCTGCTCACGGGCACCGTCAACATCAACGAGGGGTACGCGTCGGCGTACGGCAGCGTCCAGGCGCCGATGGGCGGAATGAAGCAGTCCGGCCTGGGCCGGCGGCATGGCTCCGAGGGCATCCTCAAGTACACCGAGGCCCAGACGGTGGCGGAGCAGCGGATCATGCCGATGGCGCCGTTCCTCGGGATGGCCGACGAGAAGTACGCGGCCTTCATGAGCGGGAGCCTGCGGGTCATGAAGGCGTTGCGGCTGCGGTAGGTCCCGCGGGCGCGGGAGTTCTCAACGAGGAGAGCCGATGTCACAGACGGACGAAGACGCCTACGACGCGCACGGCAACGCGCACGGCAACGCGCACGACGGCGCGCACGACGACGCGTACGACTACGACGTGATCGTCGTCGGCTCCGGTTTCGGCGGCTCGGTCTCCGCGCTGCGGCTGACCGAGAAGGGGTACCGGGTCGGCGTCCTGGAGGCTGGCCGCCGTTTCACCCGTGAGACGCTCCCCAAGAACTCCTGGGACATCAGGAACTACCTCTGGGCCCCGGCCCTCGGCCTGTACGGCATCCAGCGCGTCCATCTGCTCGGCAACGTGATGGTGCTGGCGGGCGCCGGGGTCGGCGGCGGCTCGCTCAACTACGCCAACACGCTCTACGTGCCGCCCGCCGCCTTCTTCGAGGACCCGCAGTGGGCGGCCATCACCGACTGGGAGCAGGAGCTGAAGCCGTACTACGACCAGGCGCGGCGCATGCTCGGCGTACGGCTCAATCCGACGACGACCCCCTCGGACGTCCACCTCAAGGCGGCGGCCGAGGCGATGGGCGTGGGCGACAGCTTCCACCTCGCCCCGGTCGGCGTCTTCTTCGGGGACGGCAAGGACGCCGAAGGCGGTGCCGGTACGGTCGCGGCCCGGCCCGGGGCGACGGTGGACGACCCGTACTTCGGCGGCGCGGGACCGGCGCGGCGCGCCTGCACCGAGTGCGGCGAGTGCATGACGGGTTGCCGGCACGGCGCGAAGAACACCCTCACCGAGAACTACCTGCACCTGGCGGAGCGGGCCGGAGCGGTCATCCACCCCATGACCTCGGTGACCGCTGTCACGGAGGACGAGAGGCACGGTCTCCGCGTCACCACCGTGCCGACCGACCAACGGCGCAAGGGCCGTACAAGCAGTACAAGCAGTACAAGCCGTTCAAGCCGTACAAGCCGTTCAAAAGGAGGTACCGGCGGACCCGAGAAAGTGCTCCGCGCCCGTCACGTCGTGATCGCGGCCGGTACATACGGCACCCAGACCCTCCTGCACACGATGCGCGACCGGGGCCTGCTGCCGCGCCTCTCGCCCCGGCTGGGGGAGCTGACCCGTACCAACTCCGAGGCGCTGGTGGGCGCGCAGACCCTGGACCGGCGCTACCGCGCACGCCACGGCGCGCCGAAGGCGGACTTCACCCGGGGCGTCGCGATCACGTCCTCCATCCACCCGAACGCCACCACCCACATCGAGCCCGTGCGGTACGGGAAGGGCTCCAACGCGATGGGCGCGCTCTGCGTGCTCCAGGTGCCGTACGGCGACCACCGGGTACGGGGCTGGCTCGGGCACGCCGCGCGCCATCCGGTGCTGCTCCTCCGGTCGCTCTGGTACCGCAAATGGTCGGAACGGACGATCATCGGACTGGTCATGCAGTCGCTGGACAACTCCCTCACCACGTACCGCAAGGCCGGCGGGGTGGGCAAGGGACTGCTCACCGCCCGCCAGGGCCACGGCGCCCCCAACCCGAAGCAGATACCCGAGGCGACGCGTGCCGCGACCCTCATAGCCGAGGAGATCAAGGGCTTCGCCGGCAGCAACGTGGGCGAGCTGATGGGCACCCCGCTGACCGCGCACTTCCTGGGCGGGTGCGTCATCGGGGCATCGGCACGGGAAGGCGTGATCGACCCGTACCACCGGCTGTACGGACACCCCGGGATCTCGGTGGTCGATGGCTCGGCGGTCTCGGCCAACCTGGGCGTGAACCCGTCGCTGACGATCACGGCGCAGGCGGAGCGCGCGATGTCCTTCTGGCCGAACAAGGGCGAGCGGGATCCGCGCCCGGACCAGGTCGCGGAGGGCGAAGAGGGGCGCGAGGGGGGCGAAGGGATCGAGGGGACGGCGTATGTGCGGCTCGCGCCCGTGGAGCCGCGGTCGCCGGTCGTTCCGGAGGGCGCGTTCGGCGCGCTGAAGCTGCCGTTCCTGGGGATGCCGGCGGTCCCGCGCAGAAGGAATTCCTGAGCTCGGGCCGCCACGGACACAGAAAGGCGCTGCACCCCCCTCCGAGTGCAGCGCCTCTCCGGCTTCAGCGCCCTCCCGAATGATCTGCGGTCACGGGTGAGGCCAGTGGTTTCGATGCAAGACCTGTGACCCGGGGGAATGGTTGCAACGATCTTCACAGAATCTCTCAGTGGTCTGCGTCACGCTCTGTGCGCTGTACGCGGCGTTCCGGTGCCCGGCGCTCCGACGCACGACGGCCGGCGGCCCGACGCACGACGGCCGGCTCCGGGCGTCCCCGGAACCGGCCGTTCCTCTGGCGACCGGGCGGCTGTCCCCTGCCGTCCGGTCACGGGCGCCGGGACGAGGTCCCACGACGTACACACGTCGCACGCCCCGGCGGAGCCACGCGGTCCTTCTCCCGACTGCGATGAAGTGCGCTGCGTGCCCGTACGGCCCAACGAAGGGCGCCGGAGGCGGTCACGCGCCGTACGGGTGAGAGCGGTGCCCGAACGCAGATACGCACCCGGGCGCCGGGCGGAGCGGAGGCGGTCAGACGCGGCCCCGGCTCAGTTCCAGCAGCGTCATCGCCAGTGCCGTGCCCGGTTTGCCGAGGGCGTCCCGGTAGCGGGCGAGGATCTCCATCTCGCGGGAGAGATTGACGCGGCGGCCGCCTGAGGTGATCCGGGCGTCCTGGATCACGGCCGAGATCGCCAACCGTTCCTGGACGAGACCGATGATGCGGTCGTCCAGCGCGTCGACACGTTCGCGCGCGCCGCCGATGAGCGAGGCGGCCTCGGTGGTGCGGGCACCGGTGTTCTCGTGAGCGGCGGTCGTGTCCGGGGCGGTGGTGTTCGGGGTGGCGGCGTTCGGAGTGGCGGCGTTCGGAGTGGCGGTGTCCGGGGCGGTGGTCGTGTCGGATGTCATGACGGGGGTCCTTGTCGGTTCGGGGGCCCTGAGCCGTACGGCCCCGAACGCGACAGACGCCCCGGGCCTTGTCGGCCCGGGGCGCCTGGGAAGTCGCTTGTCAGCTCAAGCAGCACGACCATGGCAGCCGGACGGGCCGGTGCCATAGGTAAAGACGAAGGTGAGCTGCTTGCGCATGCGCACAGTATGGACCCGGTGACCCGGCGGACGGCAACGCGGGGCCGGATGGTGAGACGAGGCCGGTGCCGCCGTCCCCGGTCCAGGAACGATCCGTCCCCGACCCCTCACCGCCCCCCGTTAGAATCGGGGGAACAGCATCGAGCTCTCGTCACACCTCCGCCGGAAGGCCGCCCCGTGCCAGCAGCACCCCCCGCCGCCCCCGACGTCGTACTCGTCGTCGACTTCGGCGCGCAGTACGCCCAGCTCATCGCCCGCCGCGTCCGCGAGGCCCGGGTCTACAGCGAGATCGTCCCGTCCACGATGCCCGTGGCCGAGATGCTGGCCAGGAACCCCAAGGCGATCATCCTCTCCGGAGGTCCGTCCTCCGTGTACGCGGAGAACGCGCCGAGCGTCGACCGCGCGCTCTTCGAGGCCGGTGTCCCCGTCTTCGGCATGTGCTACGGCTTCCAGCTCATGGCGACCACGCTCGGCGGCACCGTCGACAACACGGGCTCGCGTGAGTACGGCCGTACCGCCCTGAGCGTCTCCCGGACCGACTCCACGCTGTTCGAGGGCACCCCCGCCGAGCAGTCCGTCTGGATGTCGCACGGCGACGCCTGCTCGGCCGCGCCCGAGGGGTTCACCGTCACCGCGTCCACGGACGTCGTGCCGGTCGCCGCCTTCGAGAACGACGAGAAGAAGCTGTACGGGGTGCAGCACCACCCCGAGGTGATGCACTCCACGTACGGACAGCAGGTCCTGGAGCACTTCCTCTACCGGGGCGCCGGGATCGAGCCGAACTGGACCACCACCAACGTGGTGGACGAGCAGGTCGCGCTCATCCGTGAGCAGGTCGGCACCAAGCGGGCCATCTGCGGGCTGTCCGGCGGTGTGGACTCGGCCGTGGCCGCCGCGCTGGTGCAGAAGGCCATCGGGTCGCAGCTCACCTGCGTGTACGTCGACCACGGCCTGATGCGCAAGGGCGAGACCGAGCAGGTCGAGAAGGACTTCGTCGCCGCGACGGGCGTACAGCTCCGGGTGGTCGACGCCGAGGAGCGCTTCCTCACCGCGCTGGCCGGGGTCTCCGACCCCGAGCAGAAGCGGAAGATCATCGGCCGGGAGTTCATCCGGGTCTTCGAGCAGGCCCAGGCGGAGATCGTCGCGGAGGCGGGCGCGGAGGGCGAGGACGTCGCGTTCCTCGTGCAGGGCACGCTCTACCCGGACGTCGTGGAGTCGGGCGGCGGCACCGGCACCGCCAACATCAAGTCGCACCACAATGTCGGCGGGCTCCCCGACGACATCGAGTTCCAGCTCATCGAGCCGCTGCGCAAGCTGTTCAAGGACGAGGTCCGGATGGTCGGGCAGCAGCTCGGCCTGCCGGACGAGATCGTCCAGCGCCAGCCGTTCCCGGGCCCCGGCCTGGGCATCCGTATCATCGGCGAGGTCACGCGCGACCGCCTCGACCTGCTGCGCGACGCGGACGCGATCGCCCGCGAGGAGCTGACGGCGGCGGGCCTGGACCGCGACATCTGGCAGTGCCCGGTGGTCCTTCTCGCCGACGTACGCTCCGTGGGCGTCCAGGGCGACGGCCGGACCTACGGCCACCCGATCGTGCTGCGGCCGGTCTCGTCGGAGGACGCGATGACCGCGGACTGGACGCGGATGCCGTACGACGTACTGGCGAAGATCTCCACCCGCATCACCAACGAGGTCCGGGACGTCAACCGGGTGGTCCTCGACGTGACGAGCAAGCCCCCGGGCACCATCGAATGGGAGTGATCCCCCAGGTCTCCTGATCGGGTCCTCTGATCGGGTCTTCTGATCCCGATCCGGAACTCCCGCAGGTCAACGCCGACGCCGTCGCTCATTCCTTTGGGTGGCGGCGTTGTCGTTTCACCTGGGTACGCTGCTTGTAGAGGCGAGACTCCGTCGTATGAGAGCAATCATGAGTGCCTGGGAGCAATCATGAGCGCCGCACCTGAGCATGGGCTGGAACCGCGATACCAGTGGCCGATCCCGCCGGCCGGGGGCTGGACCGCGGATGATCTCGACCGGATTCCGGGCCTCCCGCCGCACGGTGAGCTGATCGACGGGAGCCTTGTCCTGAGGAGTCCGCAGACTCGATTCCATATGCGCACCATGCGTCTGCTGGAGAACGCGCTGCTCACCCAGGTGTCTGATGAGCTGGACGTCGATCGAGAAATGACCATCAGGATTGACTACAAGAACCGCCCGGAGCCGGACATCCTGGTATTTCAGGCGGAGGGAGACACCGGTCCGGGGCAGACCTGGCACAAGCCGGAGGACATCGTCCTCGCAGTCGAGGTCGTCTCCGACGATTCCGTGGAACGTGACCGCGAGGTCAAGCCACGCAAATACGCCGCGGCCGGTGTGCGTTTCTTCTGGCGGGTCGAGGAGGAGCACGGTCTCCCCGTCGTCTACAGCTACGAACTCGACCCGGCCACCCATGTCTACGTCCCGACCGGCATCCACCGTGAGCAACTGGAGCTGAAGGAGCCGTTCCCGATCACGATCGACCTGACCGCGATCAACAGGCGTCGCTCCGTCGAGGACTGAGCCTCGCGGGTCAACACCGTAACGATGTTGTCACCCTCACCGACCCGGCAAACTCCGCGTATCCCTCCCTTCGTACGGGACAATTTCCCTGCGGTGCAAGGAAGTTCACTGAGGCGGTACTCGGGGCGGGGAAGGCGGCAATCGGCGTGGCGGTGCAAGAGGTGCGGCAGGGCGCGCACGGCGGTGGCTGTGCGTGTGGGGACTGTCCGCACGGGGCTCGGGAAGGGCACCGGCGGGCCGTGGCCGCGTTCCTGGCGAAGCGCGACGAACTGGCCGCCGGGCAGGGGCTGCCCGCCGCCGTCGCGCACTCCGTGGGCGCCTCCCGCCAGTGGGTCTCCGACGAACTCACCCAGTCCGCCCGCGCGGTGGCGGACCGCAGCCGCGAGGCGGGGGACGCCTGGCTGCACGCCGTCTGGCGGCACACGCTGTTCGGCGCGTGGGGCTGCGTCGTCCTGCTCCTGCTGACCCAGACGGTGACCGCGATCGGCGTCGGCTGGACCCTCGCGCGGACGGCCGGGCTGCTCTCCGCCCTCGTCTGCGCGGGACTGCTGACCGCGTCCGCGTGGCTGCACCGCGCCCGCGGCGGGCTGCTCGCACCGCTGATCGGCGAGGACAACCGGCTCTCGACCTCGCGAACCGTCGCCTCCGCCTGGGTACTGCTCGTCGTCTTCGCCGTGCTCTTCCTCGCTCTCCAGCTCGCGGGCGCCTCCGGTCCCGACCATCGCGACGAGCTGATCGCCGGCCTCGAACTGGCCCGGGGCGCCGGCCTCGTCACCGTGCTCGCCGCCGTGTGCGCCATCGCCGTCGTCGTCCGCCGTGTGGTGTCCGTACGGGTCCTGGGCCAGCGGCTCCAGAAGGTGCGCGCCGACCGTCCCCGGCTCGCCGATCTGCTCTGCGACGACGCCGGGCGCGGCAGCTTCACCGATATCCAGTACACGCTGGTGAACGCCGTCGCCGTCGTCTTCGCCGCCGTACGGCTCGCCCGGCGCCCCGAGCAACTGCCCGATCTGCCCTGGGCGCTGGCTCTGCTCGTCGGTGTCTCCGCCGCCACCTACTTCGCCGGGAAGTACGCGGAGGGCGGGCGCCCCGTCGTGCTCTCCGTCGTACGGGCCAGGGAGGCGGGCGATCTCGACGCCCCCATCCGGACCGGCGACGACATCGAGATCCGCGGCGCCGGATTCGTCCCGCCCGGCGCCGGCACCCCGGACCGGCTGGCCCGGATGGTCGTCCGGATCGGCGCGGTCCATGTCCATGTGCCGCTGGTGCCCGTCCCCGGAGGATTCGCCAACCCGGCGGACACCTCACTCACCGTGTCCGTACCGGTGGAGGTGGAGCCCGGGGCCGTCGAGGTGCAGGTCGTCACCGCGGCGGGGATCGAAACCAATCGCGTGATCATCGAAGTCATGGACTGAGCGAATTCGGCCGATTGTTGCTCCTGTTCTGATGAAGAGTTTTCACTTCTTTTCCGAGGAGGCCGGCCCCGCCCGGCCGAACGGCTGGTTCACTGAGCGCCGGATGTGTTCACTGCGTATGCAGGGACAGGGCACGCGGGGGCAGCAGCCCTCGCGGCAGTGGTGCGGGACAGGGAGAGGCGGACCCGGCGATGACACACGGCTACCGGATGGGCGGCTACGGAGGGCTCGGCGGCGAGCGCCTCGGCCGGCGTGAGAACGCCGCGCGCCACGCACTCCTGCCCCTGAGGATCTTCCTCGGCGTCACCTTCCTCTACGCGGGCATCGACAAACTGACCCAGGGCGGCTTCTTCGCGGCCACCGGCAGCGGCTCCGTCGGCGAGATGATGCGGAGCGTCCGGGACAGCTCCGCGATACCCGCCCTCGTCGACCTGGCCCTCAAGAGCCCCGCCGGCTTCGGCTACGCCATCGCCCTCGGCGAACTCGCCGTCGGCCTCGGCGCCCTGTTCGGCCTCCTCACCCGGATCGCCGCGCTCGGCGGCGCCCTGATCTCGCTCAGCCTCTGGCTCACCGTGAGCTGGCAGTCCACGCCGTACTACTACGGCAACGACCTCCCCTATCTCATGGCCTGGCTGCCGCTCGTGCTCGCCGGGGCACCCTCGTTCTCCCTGGACGCCGTCCTCGCCGACCGCCGCCGCCGTATGCGGTAGTGACACCAGGTCACCACGGCCGCCAGGAACAACCCGCAGAACAACATGGGGAACGCCGCGAACCACGGTGTCGGCCCGGCGTCCGCCGCGTCGCCCACGTACGCGGCGGACACCGCCAGCGCCGTCAGCCCCACGATCAACCGGCCCGGCCGGAACTCATGAAGCAGCACGGGTCACCTCCACCTGTCCGAGCCCGACTTCGAGACTCAACCGCAGCGTCCCCGCCGGGGCGCTGCCCGCGGCCGGAGCCAGGGTGAGACCCCGCGACTGGTCCGGCGAGATGTCCACATCGTTCGGTGGCTCACCGGGAAGCCGGATGTCCCCGAGACCGGCCTTCGCCGTCACCTTCACCGTCACTCCCTTCGGTACGACGACCTTGAGCTGCCCCGCGCCCACCTCGGCCGACGAACTGACCGTCCGCCCCTCCGGAACGGACAGCCCGCTCAGATCGAGAACGCCGGTGCCCGACCCCAACTCGTAGTGCGGCCGTACCTCGGCCACCGACGCCGGTATCCACTCCTGGCGCGCGAACTCCGTCGTGATGTTCTTCGGCAGGGCGGCGCTCCCGGCTAGCAGCCCGGCCGTGACCACCGTCAGGAAGATGGTGCCGACCCCCGTACGGCCCAGGAAGCTGCTGACCGCGATCCCGAGACCGAACACCGCGAGCGCGGCGGCCAGCCCGATCTCCAGGCTCGTACTCAGCGGGTGGCTCTCCCAGGACAGCCCCGTACCGAGCCCGCCCGCCAGCAGCGCCAACAGGAAGACAACCCCGGCGATCCCGCGCGGGCCCCGCGGGCGGGGCTCCCGTATGCGCGACGCGGCCCGGTCCCTGCCGTCCGCTCCGCCCTTCCCGCCCTTGTGCCAGCCCCAGGGCCGCGCCTCCACATGCGAGCCCTCCGGGCCCCACAGGTAGTCCGTGCCCACCGGTCCCGTGGTGCCGTCCTTCACGATCGGATCCCGCCACCAGGACGGGGCGCCGGACGTCGGCGGAGGAGCCTTCGTCTCCGGCGGAGCGTCCGCCACCACGTGCGCCGTCGCCGGAGCGAGCGGCCCGCCGTCCGGCAGCGTGCCGCGCCGGCGCTGGGACCAGACCGCCGCCCCCGCGACCGTGATCGACAGCATCGCGGCGAAGCTCAGCGTGTCCCCGTTGTCCAGCATCGACAGGAACAGCCCGCACCCCGCCAGCGCGAGCAGCACGGCGATCAGCGACGCGCCGTCCACCCGCCCCGACAGCAGCCTGCGCGCCTCGTTCTCCTCCTCGCCCTCCAGCGGGATCAGCAGCCAGGCGAAGCCGTAGAAGATCAGCCCGAGCCCGCCGGCGGCCGCGAGGACACCGAGCACGATCCGGAAGATGACCGGGTCGACATCGCAGTACCGCCCGAGCCCGCCGCACACGCCCGCGAAGAGCTTCTGCCGGGGGCTGCGCTGCAGATGTACGGGCGCGCCCGTGACCGCGGTCGCGCCCGACGGCGGGGGCGACGCGGCGGACGGCGCGGTCGGCGAGGACGGCGGCGGAGTCGGCGGCTGGGTCATACGTCCATGGTGACGGTGCGCGAGCCGGGTCTCCAGCGGCGACGACCCCGGTCTGACCCTGATATTGGCCCCCCAGGGCCCCTCGGGTCGGATCAGGGTCGCGTCAGGGGTACGACCCTGATGCCCTGCCACACCCCGCCGTGTGACCATCGGTGCATGCCAGCCGCTCCGCCTCGCACCGCCGCGTCGCCGCACTCCCGCGCCCCAGGGCCCGAGGAGCTGCCGCCGCGCAAGCTGTACCGCAGCGCGGACGGCCGGATGCTCGGCGGCGTCGCGCGCGGACTCGCCGGCCATCTCGGGCTGCCGGTGGCCTGGGTCCGGCTCGTCTTCCTCATCTTCTTCTTCTCGCAGGGCCTGGGCGCCGTGCTCTACGCCGTGTTCTGGATCGTCGTCCCGCTCGGCGTCGGCGGCAGAGCCGTCGAGTCGCGCCCCCTCTTCGAGACCGGCCAGGACGGCAGACGCCGGCTGCGCAAGCCCGACAAGGGACAGGTCTTCGCCCTGCTCGCCCTGGTCGTCAGCGCGGCCACCTTCATCGGCAACGTCAGCCTGGGCCGCAGCCACGCCGACCGCTACATATGGCCGATGCTGCTGATCGGCGTCGGCGTCGTCCTCGTCTGGCGGCAGGCGGACAACGCGCGCCGCGCCCGCTGGACCGAGGTCGGCCGCCGCCGCCGCATACTCCAGCTCGCCCGCGGCCTCTCCGGCGTCGCCCTGGTCGGCCTCGGCCTCGCCGTCTTCATGGTGGTCCGCGGCGCGGCGGCCCAGTTCGGCAACGTGCTGACGGGCGCGATCGCCGTCGTCGCCGGGGTCGCGCTGCTCGCCGGGCCCTGGCTCGTCCGGATGACCCAGGACCTCTCCGAGGAACGCCTGATGCGGATCCGTGCGCAGGAGCGGGCCGAGGTCGCCGCACATGTCCACGACTCCGTCCTCCACACCCTGACGCTCATCCAGCGCAACGCGGACGACGGGGGCGAGGTCCGCAGGCTCGCCCGCGCCCAGGAGCGCGAGCTGCGCGCCTGGCTCTACAAGCCGGAGGGCACGGGCAAGGACGAGGAGGACGAGCCCACCACGCTCGCCGACGCGGTGAAGCGGACGGCGGCCGAGGTGGAGGACTACCACGGAGTGCCGATCGAGGTCGTGGTCGTCGGCGACTGCCCGCTCGACGAGAAGCTGTCCGCACAGATGCAGGCCGCGCGCGAGGCGATGGTCAACGCCGCCAAGTACGGTGGCGAGGGCGGCGCCGTGCAGGTGTTCGCGGAGGTCGAGGGGCGTACGGTCTTCCTCTCCGTACGCGACCGCGGCCCCGGGTTCGACCTGGACGCCGTACCGGACGACCGGATGGGCGTCCGCGAGTCGATCATCGGCCGCATGCAGCGCAACGGAGGCACGGCCCGGCTGCGCGCGGTGCCCGACGGAGGCACGGAGGTCGAGCTGGAGATGGAGCGCGTCGACTGACCGCGGATGGACCGGTCGCCGGGAGGGGACCGTACGGTACGAGAGCCGCGCAGACGGCGACGGAGCGACAAGGGCGAGGGGCACAGACCATGAGCGAGGGCGTACACGCCGAATCCACTCCCGCGGCGAGCGGTGACCCGGCGGGGGACGGCCGCCGCGTCCGCGTCGTGCTCGTCGACGACCACCGGATGTTCCGTACGGGCGTCCAGGCCGAGATCGGCCGTACGGAGGAGACGGGCGTCGAGGTCGTCGGCGAGGCGGCCGACGTCGACCAGGCGGTCACCGTGATCACCGCGACCCGCCCCGAGGTCGTCCTGCTCGACGTCCATCTGCCGGGCGGCGGCGGGGTCGAGGTGCTGCGCCGCAGCGCCCCCATGATGGCGGCGTCCGAGAATCCGGTGCGCTTCCTGGCCCTGTCGGTCTCGGACGCGGCCGAGGACGTCATCGGCGTGATCCGGGGCGGCGCCCGCGGCTATGTCACCAAGACGATCACCGGCACGGACCTGGTCAACTCGATCTTCCGGGTCCAGGAGGGCGACGCGGTCTTCTCACCCCGGCTGGCCGGCTTCGTCCTGGACGCCTTCGCGTCGACGGACGCGCCCCCGGTGGACGAGGACCTGGACCGGCTCACCCAGCGCGAGCGCGAGGTGCTCCGGCTCATCGCGCGGGGGTACGCCTACAAGGAGATCGCCAAGCAGCTCTTCATCTCGGTGAAGACCGTGGAGTCCCATGTCTCGGCGGTCCTGCGCAAGCTCCAGCTCTCCAACCGGCACGAACTGACCCGCTGGGCGACCGCCCGCCGACTGGTCTGACAGGCCGCCCGCCCCTGTCCGCCCGCCCGGTCCGCCCGCGGCTCACGAGCAGTGCCACCGGGTGACGTACAGCCGCCCCTGATGGTCCAGTACGCCGCGGATGCACTCACCGGGCCGGGTGTCGATGACGCCGGTCAGCTCGGCGCGGCCGTGCCGGGTGAGCCGGGTGCCGAACCAGCCGGGGAAGGCCGTGATCCGGGCGTCCTTGCGCTGGTACCCGAGGCGTACGGGGATCTCGGGGCCGACCCCGGTACGCACGTACCGGGTGGTGAACGGGCCCGCGCCGCCGATCGGCCCCTCGACGCAGAGCCGGCCGCCGGACAGATCTCCGCAGCCCTTCGGGGTGACGCCCACGGGCGCCAGGACGAACAGCGCGCCGACGACGAGGAACGCCGTACTGACAGCGGTGGCTCGGCTCACGACCGCCCCTTTCCTGTCCCCTTTTACCGGCCGATGGCCTCCTGCTGCTCATCGTGAACCGGAGAAGGGGACGGGGCACCCTGGCATGGGCCGTCGGAGACAGCAGTCCGGAGAGCGGGGCGCGACGCCAGGGCGCCCCAGGGCGTCAGGCGGGGCGGGCGGCGCCCGTGAACGGCATCTCGTCGATCGGCGCGAGCCGGACCGCCGTACCCGGCCGTGGCGCGTGGATCATCTGCCCGCCGCCCACATAGATCCCGACATGGCTGATGCCGGAGTAGAAGAACACCAGGTCACCGGGGGCCAGTTCGGAGCTCGCCACGCGTCGGCCCGCGTTGATCTGCGTGTAGGTGGTACGGGGCAGGGCGACCCCGGCGGCGCGCCAGGCGGCCTGCGTCAGCCCCGAGCAGTCGAAGGAGCCGGGGCCGGTCGCGCCCCAGACGTACGGCTTGCCGATCGCCCCGTACGCGAAGGCTACGGCGGCCTCGGCCCGCGCGTTCGGCGCCCGTACCGCACCGCGTGGTGTCCCCCGGTCCGCGCGGTCCGCGTACTCGCCGTCCTGCCCCTGGTACTGGCCGCGCTGCTCGGCGGTGAGCCCGTCCAGGAGCCGCCGGGCGGAGGCGATCTTCCCCTGGATGGTGGACTTGTGCCGGGCCAGCTCGGCTCGGCGGGCCGTGAGATCGGCGAGCTGAGTGTCCGCCCGGGAGCGCAGTCCGGCGATCCGCGACAGATCCCTGCGGATCCCGGAGACGGCGGCGGCCTGCCGGCTGCCCGCCCGCTCGGCGAGACCGGCCCGTTCCAGGTAGTCCTCGGGCCGGGAGCTGAGGGCGAGCTGTACGGCGGGGTCGAGGCCGCCGCTGCGGTACTGCGCGGTGGCGATCGAGCCGAGTTCGCCGCGCGAGGTGTTGAGCCGGTCCGTCCTGCGCGTGGCCTCGTCGCGCAGCGCGTCGAGCGAGGCGCGGGCCTCGTCGGACTTGGCCTTCGCGCCGTTGTACTGCTCGGTGGCGGTCTCCGCCTGCGTGTACAACACGTCGACCTTGGCCTTGATCTGCGCGGGGGTGAGCCGGGGCTCGGTGTGCGCGGGTCCTCCGGCGGCGGCGGTCGCGGCACCGGCGAGCGCGAGCGTCGCTGCGGTGCGGCCGGCCTGGCGGGAGAACGGGCGCTGTCTGGGTTTTCGGTGGTTCCGGTGCGCTGCCACGGGGGCGGGGTCCGTTTCCTTCGGTTCCGTCGATTCCGTGCGGTACGGCCGCGCGGTACGGCCCGGGGAGGGGGCCGTACGCGAGACGTTAGGGCGCAGGTCACGACATGGCCACGGCATGGCGGGTATTGGCGGGAGGTGAAGGTTCCGGGGCGTTTCGTGATCACGATCGTCCGTACGGAGTGCGCCCTTCCGGACGGTTCCGACCGATCGCGGAAGTAAGCCACACCTCATCGAACCGGGGTGATACAGGCCCGGCTACGCTCCCGGCATGGACGTACTCATCAATGTCTTCGTCGCCCTGCACATCATCGGCATAGCCGCGCTGCTCGGCGGTTTTCTGACCCAGACGAAGGCGATGAGCGCCGGCGCGGCGCGCTTCACCCCACCGATGCTGCACGGCGCGCTGACGATGCTGATCACGGGGATGGTGCTGGTGGGCCTCAACCAGGCCGACGACCAGCCGCTCAACAGCATCAAGATCGGCGTCAAGCTGGCCGTCCTGGTCGTGATCCTGGGCATCGTGTACGTGAAGCGGGACGACGAGGCCGCCGAGAAGCCGCTCTTCGGCGCGGTGGGCGGGCTGACCGTGGTCAACATCCTCATCGCCACGCTCTGGACCTGACCCCCAGCTCCCCGCGCGGACCGGACGACCGGCGGTGAGCGCCGGAAGCGCGGACACCACCGGTGACGCCGGTGACACGGAAAGCCGGGGGCCGGAGACGGCCGCCTCAAGGCAGCCCAGGGGTCACCTGGGGGCCGCTGTAGGCCGCCGGCTGAAGGCCAGTAGCTGTGAGCCCTATAGAGCGCCACTGGCCTGTAGAGGGCTGGAGGACCACCAGAGGGTCACGCCGGGCGGATGCTGCCGTAGATCGGCATGTAGTAGATCGATTCCTCGCGCACGTTCGCGCCCGGCTTGGGCGCGTGGACCATCATGCCGTCGCCGATGTAGATGCCGGCATGGCTGGCGTCGTCGTAGAAGAAGACCAGATCGCCGGGGAGCAGGTCGTCGGTGGCGACGCGCGTGCCGGCGTTCACCTGCTCGCCGGTGGTGCGCGGCAGCTCGACGCCCGCCGCCCGCCACGCCGCCTGGGTCAGGCCCGAGGAGTCGTACGAACTCGGCCCCGAGGCACCCCAGACGTACGGCTTGCCGATCTGGGCGTCTGCGAAGGCGAGCACCTTCGCCGCCTTGGCCGCGTACGTGCCGGCGGTGTCGCCGCCCGTCCCGGCCTCCGTGCCGGTGCCGACGGCCGTGCCCGCGTTCGCGGTCGTGCCCATACCCGCGTCCGCGTCCGTGTTCGCGCCCGCGTCCGTGTCGGCCGACGAGGGCCGGGCGTGCGACCGGGGACGGGCGTGGGTCTGGGCCTGTCCCGCCTCGCGCCGGCGCTCCGCCTCCGCTTCGGCCTCCGCCTTGTCGCGGGCCTCCGCCTTGGCCTTCGCCTCCGCCGCGCGCCGGGTCTCTTCTTCCCTCTTGCGCTCCAGGGCGGCCAGCCGCGCCTGCTCCTCCGCGGTGAGCCGCGCCAGCAGCGAGCGGGCCTCGGCGAGCTTCTTCTGGATGCTCTCCTTGCTGGTCCGCAAGTATTCCGGTGACTCGTCCGGCGACTCCGGGCGTGTGGCCGCCCGGCCCGGTACCTTCGGCGGCTCGGTAGGCCGCGCCGGGTAGGCGGTGACGGTGCTCTGCTGACGGTCGGTCAGCCGGTCCGTCGTCTCCTCCGGTGCGACGCGCGCCTGCGGGGTGTCCGCGAACAGCACGGCGGCCGTCGGGGTGCCCGCGCCCTCCCTGTACTGCGCGGCCACGGAGGAACCGAGCGTACGGCGGGCCTCGTTCAGCTTGTCCGCGCTCTTGGCGACCCCGTCGATGCTCTTGGCGACACCGTCGATGACCCGGTCGACCGTGCGCTTCTGCTTGGCCGTCGTCTCCTTCGCCTTGGTGGCCTTGGTGAACGTCTGCGTCTCTCCACCGGCCTGGCGGTACAGGGCGTCGACCTTCTTCTGCACCTCTTCGACGGACGGTTTGGGTTCTGCGGGCGCGGCGTCCGCGCTTTGCGTCGACAGCAGCGTGACCGAGGCGATGGCGGCCGTCGTCACTCCGACCGCGGGGGAGCTGACGCGTTCTCCGCTACGGCTGCGCGACTTGCGATGCGACGCCAAGTTCGGCATCTCCTTCCGTGGACCGCCTACCGGGTTAGCTGTCGGGTTCGGGCGGAACGGAAGGCTGCCCTACGGGCCTTGAACGTTCGGCGAACGTACGGCCCGATTCACCCCGGTCGTGCAGAGTGGGTCCCCGGTTCCGAACTTCCTTGCGGAAAGCCCGGATTCGGCGTGGGCCGCCCGCTCGGCGCGGATCGCCGTCAGAGGTACGGGCTGCCTGATCGAGCACGCTAGCCAAGATGTGGCGCTGATGTGAAGGTGGATGGCCGATATGCCCGATACATTTCTGTGACCATTTCCTCGTGTGGAGTGCAAGGAGCCTCAATGCGGGGTATAGCATTACGCTGCGTATGTGAGTCGGGACCGTCCGGCGTGCCGGTGCGGCCCACCGGGCCGACTTCCCCGGCCGGCTTTCCCGGTCCGGCGCCGACTGTCAGTGCGGCGGCCTAGACTCGTTAAGCGATGAGCAGCCTCTTTGACGACAGTTTCCTGGCCGACCTCCAGCCCTCCGGCGACGAGCACCCCCCGCCGCCCGAGGACCGGGACGAGCACGCCCCGGAGCAGGTGCCCGACGACCTGTTCCAGGGCGCTTACGACGTGCCCCCGGCCCGGGATCCGTACCACCGCGACGGGGCGTCCCGTACGGTCATCGACCCTGCCGCGCTCCTCGAAGGGCTGAACGAGGAGCAGAGCGCGGCCGTCGTGCACACGGGATCGCCGCTGCTCATCGTCGCCGGGGCCGGATCCGGCAAGACCCGGGTGCTGACCCACCGGATCGCGCATCTGCTCGGCACCCGCAGCGTCCACCCCGGCCAGATACTGGCGATCACCTTCACCAACAAGGCCGCGGGCGAGATGAAGGAGCGCGTCGGGCAGCTCGTCGGCCCCCGCGCCCAGGCGATGTGGGTGCTGACCTTCCACAGCGCCTGCGTGCGGATCCTGCGGCGCGAGTCGAAGCGGCTCGGGTTCACCTCGTCGTTCTCGATCTACGACGCCGCCGACTCGAAGCGGCTGATGGCGCTGGTCTGCCGCGATCTGGATCTCGACCCCAAGCGCTATCCGCCGAAGTCCTTCAGCGCCAAGATCTCCAATCTGAAGAACGAGCTGATCGACGAGGAGACCTTCGCGGGGCAGGCCGTCGACGGTTTCGAGAAGACGCTGGCCGAGGCGTACCGGATGTACCAGGCGCGGCTGCGCGAGGCCAATGCCCTGGACTTCGACGACATCATCATGACCACCGTCCACCTGCTCCAGGCGTTCCCCGACGTCGCCGAGCACTACCGGCGCCGCTTCCGGCACGTCCTGGTGGACGAGTACCAGGACACGAACCACGCGCAGTACACCCTCGTACGCGAGCTGGTGGGCCCCTCCGGCGAGGGCGAGGACCCGGCCGAGCTGTGCGTCGTCGGCGACGCCGACCAGTCGATCTACGCCTTCCGCGGCGCCACCATCCGCAACATCCTCCAGTTCGAGGAGGACTACCCGGACGCGACGACGATCCTGCTGGAGCAGAACTACCGCTCCACCCAGACGATCCTCAGCGCCGCCAACGCGGTCATCGAGCGCAACGAGAGCCGCCGCCCGAAGAACCTGTGGACCAAGGCCGGCGCCGGCGCCCAGATCACCGGCTACGTCGCGGACACGGAGCACGACGAGGCGCAGTTCGTCGCCGACGAGATCGACCGGCTGACGGACGCGGGCGAGGCCAAGGCGGGCGATGTCGCCGTCTTCTACCGGACGAACGCGCAGTCCCGCGTCTTCGAGGAGATCTTCATCCGGGTCGGCCTGCCGTACAAGGTCGTCGGCGGAGTGCGCTTCTACGAGCGCAAGGAGGTCCGCGACGTCCTGGCCTATCTGCGGGTCCTCGCCAATCCGGAGGACAACGTACCGCTGCGCCGGATCCTCAATGTGCCCAAGCGCGGCATCGGGGACCGCGCGGAGGCCATGATCGACGCCCTCGCGCTCCGGGAGAAGATCACCTTCCCGCAGGCGCTGCGGCGCGTGGACGAGGCGTACGGCATGGCGGCCCGCTCCGCCAACGCCGTCAAGCGCTTCAACACGCTGATGGAGGAGTTGCGCACGATCGTCGAGTCGGGCGCAGGGCCTGCCACGGTCCTGGAGGCCGTGCTCGAACGGACCGGCTATCTGGCGGAGCTTCAGGCGTCGACCGACCCGCAGGACGAGACGCGGATCGAGAACTTGCAGGAACTGGCCTCGGTGGCGCTGGAGTTCGAACAGGAACGCAGCCAGGCCGCCGCGCGTGCCGACGACGGCGACGGCACGGAGGGAGGGACGGAGGGAGCGGGTGACGGGGACGGTACGGACGCTGCCGCCGCCCCGGCCGCGACCCCGACCCTCGCCGAGTTCCTGGAGAAGGTCGCGCTCGTCGCCGACTCCGACCAGATCCCCGACGAGGACGAGGACGGCTCCGGTGTCATCACCCTGATGACGCTGCACACCGCCAAGGGCCTCGAATTCCCGGTGGTGTTCCTGTCGGGCATGGAGGACGGCGTCTTCCCGCACATGCGCGCCCTCGGGCAGACGAAGGAGCTGGAGGAGGAGCGCCGTCTCGCGTACGTCGGCATCACGCGCGCCCGCGAACGGCTCTATCTGACGCGGTCGTCGATGCGCAGCGCCTGGGGACAGCCCTCGTACAACCCGGCGTCGCGGTTCCTGGAGGAGATCCCGGGACACCACCTGGAGTGGAAGCGCACCGGCGCGCAGATCCCGGCGGGTCCGACGTCCGGGATCACGTCGTCGCTCTCCTCCTCCGCGTCGCGCTCGCGGTCGGGCGGTGGGCCCTCGGGCTTCGCCACGCGGCGTGCGAGCGACAAGCCGGTGATCGCGCTGGCGGTGGGGGACCGGGTCACGCACGACCAGTTCGGCCTCGGCACGGTCATGGAGGTGACGGGCGTGGGCGCGGACGCGCAGGCGACGGTCGACTTCGGGGACGTCAAGCCCAAGCGGCTGCTGCTGCGGTACGCGCCGGTCGAGAAGTTGTAGGCACGGCGGCCGGGCCGGGCCCGTGTGGTGCGGCACGGCGCCGACGGCTCCGGCCGTCGGCGCGCCGTCGCTGTTACGTCGCCCGCTCCGTTACGTCGAGTCGAGGCTATGCCGGATTGAGGCTACGTCGGGTCGAGGCCGTGGCTGCGGAGCCAGGACAGCGGGTCGATCGCCGAGCCGCCGCCGGGCCGTACCTCGAAGTGCAGGTGCGGTCCGGTGGAGTTGCCGGAGTTGCCCGAGTAGGCGATCACGTCACCGGCCTTGACCGAACCGGAACGGATCTTCGTGCTGCTGAGGTGGCAGTACCAGGTCTCCGTGCCGTCCGCGGCGGTCACGATGGCCATGTTGCCGTAGGCGCTGTTGTACTGCGTGCGTACGGTGCCGTCGCTCGCGGCCATGACGGGCGTGCCGTACGACACGGGGAAGTCGATCCCGGTGTGCATGGACATCCAGTTGACGCCGGCCTGGCCGTAGTGCGCGCTGAGTCCGTTCTGCGAGACGGGGAGGGCGAACTTGGGGCGGGCCGCTTCCTTGCGCGCCGCCTCTTCCGCGGCCCGCTTCCGCTCCTCCGCTTTCCGTTCCTGGAGGTCGATCCGCTCCTGCGTGCGGCTGGCGCGGTCGCCGAAGTCGCGGGCGTCGGCGCTGAGCGCGGCGAGCTGCGTGTCCAGCTTGTTGTTGGCCGCCGCGGCGACGGGCTTGGCGGAGGCGGTGTCCTCGGCGGAGGCCGTCGTCGTGGAGTCGTCCTTGGTGTCCTCGCCGGTGAGCCCGCCGACGGAAGCGGCGGCGATGCCGGCGACGCCCATCACACAGGCGGAGGGCACGGCGACGGTGAGGATGGCCGAGCGCTTGGCGGGGGTACGGCGCCGGCCTCGGCTGCCGTTGCCGGCGCCGCCGGCCCGGCGGACGGGACGGGGGGTGATCGTCACCGCGGGCGTGGCCATCGTGGCCGCCGTGTGCAGCGCGTCGGGGTCGTCGTCCGGAGCGGCCGGCTCCACGGGGCTCTCGGACTCCGGGGCGAAGTCATCGGCGCCCGTGCGGTGTTCCGCCTCGGCGCCGGGGCCGGTCTCCGACGCGGCGTCCGTCTCGGTGGCCACGGTCTCGTAGCCGTGCTCGGCCTCGTAGGCCGGCTCCGCGCGGTAGCCGGACTCCGCGGTGTAGCCGGGGTCCGCCTTGTAACCGGGCTCCGCGTCGAAGGCCCGTTCAGGCTCGGGGCCGGGGGCGCCGTACGCGTACGAGGTGTCCTCGTGCGCCGTGCCCGATCCGTTCCAGGCGGTGGCGTCGTACGAACCGGTGTCGAACGTCGATGCCGACCACTGAGCGGTCGCCTCGTAGGCGAACGGTGCCGCTTCGAACGGTGCCGCTTCGAACTGGGCCGCTTCGAACTGTGCGGTTTCGAGTGCGGCGAGTTGCGCGGGGTCGAAGGTGGCCGTCGCTGTCGCCCCGGGCGTGTCGTAGCCGCCGTACTGGGCGCCGTCGAACGGCGTGTTGTCGAACTGGCCCGTGTCGCCAGGGCTGTTCGGCTGGACGGCCTGGTGCCAGGCGCCCGAACCCCACTCGCCCGTGGCGTCCCGCGGATAGCCGCTGTCGGCGGGGGCGTCGGGGGTGACGGTGGGCCACTGGCCGCTGGTGTCGTACGCCTGCGTGCCGTACGCGTCGTACCCGGTGGCCTGGTGGTGGGCGCCGGTGTCCCACTGGCCGCTGTCGTACGGGCCGGAGTGCCCGGCCTGCGGGTGTCCCACCTGGAGGTGGTCGCCCTGCACTTGGGCGCCCTGCATCTGGTCGACCTGCACGGTCGCGTACTGGCCGGTGGTGGCGGAAGTGTCGCCGTAGCCACCCGTGCCACCCGAACCGTCCGGCAGGGAGCCGAAGAGGGGATCTGTCTCGAAGCTGCCGTTCTGGTAACCGTCGTAAGCGGGGTACCCGGCGTGGGCGTGCTGGTCGTTCACCAACTTCTCTCTCGCCTCGGCAGCAGAACCAGGCTCTGGGAAATCCGGTCCTGTGTGGAAAGGGCCCCAGAGGGAAAGCAGTGGCCGCGACTGTACCCGGCGGTATGCGACGGCGACAATCTTCCGCGAGTTTCGTGCTTTACGGAAACGGGCATTCGGCCGTGTTTCGGCGAACTGTGGGCGCAGGCTTGGCCATACGTTCGAAATACGTTCGAGTGTGAGGGAGGAGCGAGGCGGTCCGGATCAGGCGACGGAGGCGGATCCGGATCCCTCGGCCGGGGGTGTCGGCACGGAACCTTCACCGGAACTGCCCATGGGCACGGCTTCTTCGAGCGCGTGCCGGATCCCGGCGGCCACCCCCGGATGAATCGGCAGGGCGAGATGACCGACACCGCTCACCAGGACGTTCTCCACGAGAAGGTCCGGATGTTCGATTCTGGCCGTGGCGACCGGCGCCATCAGGGGGTCGGCATCGCTCCAGAAGCTCACGAACCGCGTCCGGCAGCCGGGCGCGGGCTGCCGCAACTCCTCGATGACCGGCGATCCGGGGCGCATCTGCCGTACGACGGGATGGGCGTCGGCGAGCGGCACGGCCGTCGTGCCCTCGTGGGGCGTGCCCAGCGTGATCAGCGTGCGTACCCGGCTGTCACCGCCCATGCGCTGTACGTAGTACCGGGCGATCAGGCCGCCCAGGCTGTGCCCGACGACATCGACCCGCCGGTGGCCGGTGCGGGCACAGATCTCCTCGATGTGGCGGTCCAGCAGCTCGGCGGCCGTACGGATGTCGCAGGTCAGCGGTGAGTAGTTGAGCGAGACAAGATGCTGCCAGCCGTGCCGGGCCAGGGAGCGGCGCAGCAGGACGAAGACGGACCGGTTGTCCACGAAGCCGTGCAGCAGGACCACGGGCGGGTGGGAGCGGCCTTCGGTGGGCAGTGGGGACGCCTCGGGCGGCAGGGGAGCGGCGCGGCGCTCCTGGACGATTCCGGCCGGATAGAGGAAGAGATGCCCGGCGAAGATGGCCAGATCGAGCGCGCCCGCACGCAGCGGGGCGGCGAGGCGCAGGGTTGTGGCCAGGCTCAGGGGTGCGACGGCCGGATCCGCCGGGCGTACGCGGCTCAGTTGGCGCAGAAAGGGCGTCAGGAGGGGGGTGAACGGCGCGAACGGCGTGACCTTCATGGCCGACCTCCGAACGGCATACGGGAGGCGGCTCTGTCCCCCGTATGCCCTCATGGGGCGCCACGGCGACATGCCGGGAGCCGTCGGGTCGTGACGGCTCCGTCCGCGGCTCCCCTTGCGCCCGTTCCTGCCCGGCCGGGTGGGCCGGGTGGTGGCGGAACGGCGCAAAGCGAACATGTCCCATGTGTGATTTCCCCCTCGGCGGCCTCCGCGAAACGGCTGGTTGCGGGATGCTGTGGATAACGTTCGTTCACTACTCCGAGCCTTGGCGGGCGCGGGGGCCGTGCCAATGGCGGCGCAGTCGGTATGTGGAGGCAGTGATGGGTGTGACAGGTCCGATCCGTGTGGTGGTCGCCAAGCCGGGGCTCGACGGGCACGACCGGGGGGCCAAGGTGATCGCCCGGGCCCTGCGCGACGCGGGGATGGAGGTCATCTACACGGGGCTCCACCAGACGCCCGAGCAGATCGTGGACACCGCGATCCAGGAGGACGCCGACGCGATCGGCCTGTCCATCCTCTCGGGCGCCCACAACACGCTCTTCGCGAAGGTGATCGACCTGCTGAAGGAGCGGGACGCGGCGGACATCAAGGTCTTCGGCGGCGGCATCATCCCGGACGCGGACATCGCCCCGCTGAAGGAGAAGGGTGTCGCGGAGATCTTCACGCCGGGGGCGACGACGACCTCGATCGTCACCTGGGTCAAGGACAATGTCCGCCAGCCCGCGGGCGCGTGACGGAGCCCTGCACCTCCTGCACCTCCTGGCCCTGCGCATCGTGGCCGCGTATCGGCTCCAGTTCGGCGAGCATCAGGGCGCGCAGGCGCAGGGTGGACACCAGGCGCTGGAACGCCTCCGACCAGTAGCCGCCCGCGCCCGGTGACGCGCCTTCCGGTTCGTCGGGGGTCGCCGTGAGCAGTTCCAGCCTGCTCACCTCCGCCGGGTCCAGGCAGCGTTCCGCGAGGCCCATGACGCCGCTGAAGCTCCAGGGATAGCTGCCCGCGTCCCTCGCGATGTCGAGCGCGTCCACGACCGACCGGCCGAGCGCTCCCGACCAGGGCACCGCGCAGCCCCCGAGCAACTGGAACGCCTCCGGCAGGCCGTGCGCGGCGATGAACGCGGCCACCCAGTCGGCCCGTTCGGCCTCGGGCAGGGTGGCGAGCAGCTTCGCGCGCTCGGCGAGGGATGTCGTGCCGGGGCCGGCGTCGGGCGGGGCGGTGGGTGACCCGAGCAGCGCGGCCGACCAGCGCGCGTCCCTCTGTCGTACGGCTGCCCGGCACCACGCGGCGTGCAGTTCGTCCGCCCAGCCGTCCAGGACGGGCAGGGCGACGATCTCCTCGGGGGTCCGGCCGCCGAGCCTGGCCGGCCAACGCGACAGCGGGGCCGCCTCCACCAACTGACCCAGCCACCAGGACCGTTCGCCCCGGCCGCCGGGCGGAGCGGGGACCACTCCGTCGTGCTGCATGTCCGCGTCGCATTCGTGGGGCGCCTCGACCGTGATGACCTGTCCGCCGCCCGTACGGTCCATGCCGACGCAGGTGGCCGCGCGGGACGCCATCCGGGCCGCGAGCGCGGAACCGGGGAGCGCGGAGAGCAGTTCGGCCGCGGTGGAGCGCACATTGCGGCTGCGGTCCGACAACGCCAGTTCCAGGAAGGGCTCGTCCGCCGCGGTCAGCCCGTCGCGCAGCGAGTCGAGGAACATCAGCCGGTCCTCGGCGCGCTCGGTCGGCCAGGTCGAGGCGAGCAGCGCGCGCGCCGTCTCCGCGTCCCTGGCCCGTACGGCGGAGAGCAGTGCGATCCGCTCGGCGAACAGGCCCTCCTCCCAGAGCCGCCGCATCGCCTCCGGGTCCTGTGCGGCGGGCAGTACGGCGCCGCCGGACGCCCCGCGCAGCGCGAACTTCCACTCCGGATTGAGCCGGGCGAGCCAGAGCGCGCGCGGCCCGGCGAACGCCAGGGCCTGCGGCCGAAGATCGGTCCGCGCGCGGGCCGCGTCCAGCAGCGCGGGCAGCAGCGGCGCGGGCACGGCGTAACCGTGCGCGTTGGCCGCGGCGAGCCACTGCGGCAGCAGCTCCGTGAGGTCGGGCGCCGTACCGCGACGGCCCCCGCCGCCGCCCGTGGGCGCCGCCCGGTCGGCCAGAAGCTGCATGAGCCGCCGCTCCGCCGCCGTGGGCAGCCGCGCGCGGCCGTCGTGGGGCGCGCGGTCCGGGGGCGCGGCGGCGGGCGCGGGCAGCAGCCCCGCCCTGCGCCGTACGGTGTGCAGCGCGGCGGCGTCCAGCAGGGCGACCGGGGCGTCCTTGCCGGGGGACAGGGCCTCCGCGGGCGGCGTACGGCGGTCGGTGCCGAGCAGCGCCGAGGTGACGAGCCCTTCCCAGGAGGACTCCCAGGGCGCCGTTGCCGTTGCCGTTGCCGTTGCCGTTGTCGTTGGGGTGCGGATCGTGGGCGGTGTGCGGGGCGTGTCGGGCGTCTTGGTCATCGGGGTACTCCGTCCGTACGTCGCATCGGGCCTCCGGGGCGTGGACACCTTCAGGTGAGCGGAACCGTCCCCGGTATCTCCGCCGACCAGGCCGTGAGCGGCCGGAAGCCGCGGTGGCCGCACTCGCCGAAGACCGTGACCGGGCCGCCGCCGGAGAGCGCGGCCAGCCTCCACAGCCCGGGGTGCCCGAGGGAGACGGGCGCGACCGGCAGCGCGGATCCGCCGTCTGCGTCGGCCAGTTGCCAGCCGCCGCCCGCCCCGGGGACGGGTATGACGTCGCACAGCGTCACCGGACACGCCTCCAGCCAGGGATCGACGCGCAGCGCGGCCCCGTACGCCTCGATCGCCGCCGCCACGGAACCGCCCGGCGGCGGTTCCCCGACGAGGACCGGGGCGCCGAACCGCTCGCCCCAGTCCGCCCGTAGCTGCCCGGCGCCCGGATGCGGAACGATCTCGGCGTCGATCATCGTCCCCACCGGCAGCGCCAGTTCCGGCGCGCGGCCGGCCGCGCCGAAGGAGAGCAGCAGCGCCGAGCGCCCCGACTCCCGTCCGTACAGCCGGATCCGGCGGGTGACGAGTTTGCCGTCCGACGCGTCGTACTGAGCCAGGACCAGCCAGTGGTCCCGGACCGGTGGTCCTCCGGAGGGCGAGGGGAGGCCGACGCGGGTACGGACCGTGGTCGCCAGCGGTTCGGGCAGCCGGTCGAGCCCGAGCCACGCCGTGTTCAGCAGATGCAGCAGCGCGGACTCCTCCAGCAGCCGCACCGGCCAGCCGGGACCCGAGCCCGGTATCGCCCCCAACTCCCGCACCCGGCCCGCCAGCCCCGGTGCCTGTGCGTCGACCATCCGCGCCGCCGTCTCCTCCCACAGCCCGTAACCCGACTGCTCGGCCGACGCGAGGCCACCGCGCAGCAGATCCGTCAGCCGCTGCTCCAACTCCGTGGCCCCCGACGTGATCCGCGCGGCCCGCCGCTCCGCCCTGCGCCGGGCGGCCTCCGGGTCGGCGGTCCTGGCCGGTGGGGCCGTCTTCTCCGCCTGCCGCGTCCGGCGCGCGTCGAGCCACTCCCCGGCCCAGCCGGGCGGCGCCCCGGCGCTCCGTGCCACGGTCGCTCCGTCCACCGCCCAGAGCAGCAGCAGGCCCAGCGCGTGCTTGCACGGGAACTTCCGGCTCGGGCAGGAGCAGTTGCAGGCCAGGCCCGTCGTGTCCACCACCGTCCGGTACGGCTTGCTGCCGCTGCCCTTGCACAGTCCCCACACTGCGCCCGCGGCGTCGCACCCCGTGTCCGACCACGGCCCCGCCGTGCCCAGCTTGTCGCCCGCTCTGCGCGACGCCTCGTCAGGAGCCAGAGCAAGCACCTGTTCCGACGTCCAGCGCACCCCCGTCTGATTCATGTTCACGACGTTAGGCGGCCCCACTGACAATCGCCCTGACCTGCGCATTCGACCGTTCCGACGGCAGGTGACCGTGCGTTGCCCTTGCTATACTCAGGCAGTTTCTATGCCACATCCCGGGGGGAATCAACAATGAACCGCATCGCCCGCACCTCACGCGTCGCGCGCACCGGCCGTATCGTCCGCGCCGCCGTCACGACCCTCGCCGTCACCGGCCTCGCGCTGGGCCTCGGCGCCTGCTCCGAGGCCACGGAGCGGGTCGACAAGGCCGTGACCGACGAGGTCGACAAGGCCGTCAACGAGACGTACGAGGTCACCTACGAGGTCACGGGCAAGAACATCGACACGATCGACTTCCACGGCGGCGGGGGCGAGGCCATGGAGCCGAAGATCGAGACGGTCGAGAAGCCCACGCTGCCCTGGAAGAAGACGGTGACGCTCCGCGGCATCATGCCGCCCGCCGTCATGCCGATCGCGCTGGGCGCCGAGGCCGAGGTCACCTGCAAGATCCTTTACAAGGGCGAGGTCATCAAGGAGGAGACGGACGCGGGCAAGGCAGCGGCCGGCGGCTGCGTCGCGGTCTCCCCGATCGCGGGGTGACCCCCGCCCGGCGCCGGGGCGCTCCCGCCCGGCGCCCGGCAGCTTCCGCCGCCGTCGGTCAACTCCGGTCGTGGCGGCGGGTAGATCGGCTCTGACCTGCGGAGACGGCCGATTGTCAGTGGCGTGGTGCACCGTGGGATCCACAACAGGTCGACCGATCTGGAGGGGGATCCATGACCATGCCCGAAACCACCGCGGCCACGCCCGAAACCACCGCGACCACGGCCGGGGCCACCGGCGACAAGGTCCTGCGCCCGCACGCGGAGGACGCGTTCGCCCAGGAGCTGGCGGCGCTGGCCGCGGCCGACGACCGGCAGCGGCCCGCCCGCTGGCGCCTCTCGCCCTGGGCCGTGGCCACCTATCTCCTCGGCGGCACGCTGCCCGACGGGACGGTGATCACACCGAAGTACGTGGGGCCGCGCCGGATCGTCGAGGTCGCGGTCACCACGCTCGCCACCGACCGCGCGCTGCTCCTCCTCGGCGTGCCCGGCACCGCCAAGACCTGGGTCTCCGAACACCTCGCGGCGGCCGTCAGCGGCGACTCGACCCTGCTGGTGCAGGGCACGGCCGGGACGCCCGAAGAGGCGATCCGCTACGGCTGGAACTACGCCCAGCTCCTCGCCAACGGCCCCAGCCGCGACGCGCTGGTGCCCAGCCCCGTGATGCGGGCCATGTCCGACGGCATGACCGCGCGGGTAGAGGAGCTGACCCGTATCCCCGCCGACGTACAGGACTCGCTCATCACGATCCTGTCCGAGAAGACGCTCCCGATCCCCGAGCTGGGCGAGGAGGTCCAGGCCGTCCGCGGCTTCAACCTGATCGCCACGGCCAACGACCGCGACCGGGGCGTCAACGACCTCTCCAGCGCGCTGCGCCGCCGCTTCAACACGGTCGTCCTGCCGCTGCCCGCCACCCCGGAGGCCGAGGTCGACATCGTCTCCCGGCGCGTCGGGGAGATGGGCCGTTCCCTCGACCTGCCGGCCGGCCCCGAGGGCATCCACGAGATCCGCCGGGTCGTCACGGTCTTCCGCGAACTGCGCGACGGCGTCACGGCCGACGGCCGTACGAAGCTCAAGTCCCCCTCGGGGACGCTCTCCACGGCCGAGGCGATCTCCGTCGTCACCAACGGCCTCGCGCTCGCCGCGCACTTCGGCGACGGGGTACTGCGGCCGGGCGACGTGGCGGCCGGGATCCTCGGCGCGGTCGTCCGCGACCCCGCGGCGGACCGGGTGATCTGGCAGGAGTACGTGGAGACGGTCGTCCGCGAGCGCGACGGCTGGAAGGACTTCTACCGCGCCTGCCGCGAGGTGAGCGCGTGACCACGGCCGTCCCGCGCGCGACGGGGCCGCTGCTGCTCGGGGTCCGGCACCACGGGCCCGGATCCGCGCGGGCGGTACGGAGCGCTCTCGACGCGGCGGCGCCGGGCGTCGTACTGATCGAAGGTCCGCCCGAGGGCGACGCGTTGCTGCCGCTCGCCGCCGACGAGGCGATGCGGCCACCTGTGGCGCTCCTGGCGCACGCCGTGGACGACCCGGGACGCGCCGCGTTCTGGCCGCTGGCGGAGTTCTCCCCGGAGTGGGTGGCGATCCGCTGGGCACTCGCGCACGACGTGCCGGTGCGGTTCATCGATCTGCCGGCGGCCCACTCGCTGGCGTCCGACGACGGTACGTCGGATGCGGGGGATGACGGGGACGACGGGGGCGAGGGGGTGCGGATCGACCCGCTCGCCGTACTCGCCAGGACTGCCGGGTACGACGACCCCGAGCGCTGGTGGGAGGACGTGGTCGAGCACCGGGCCCCCGGGCGTACGGACGACCCCTTCGCGCCGTTCGAGGCGGTCGCGGAGGCCATGGGCGAGCTGCGTGAGGAGTACGGCTCCGGCGGACACCGGCGGGATCTCGTCCGCGAGGCCCATATGCGTATCCAGCTCCGCGCCGCCCGCAAGGAGTTCGGGGACGGAGGGGTCGGAGGGGACGGAGGAGTCGCCGTCGTCTGCGGCGCCTGGCACGTACCGGCGCTGCGCGCGAAGACCACCCTCGCCGCCGACCGCGCGCTGCTCAAGGGCCTGCCCAAGGTCAGGACCGACATCACCTGGGTGCCCTGGACCCACCGCAGACTCGCCCGCCACAGCGGTTACGGCGCGGGCATCGACTCGCCCGGCTGGTACGGACACCTCTTCAGCGCGCCCGACCGGCCCGTCGAACGCTGGCTCACCAAGGTCGCCGGGCTGCTGCGGGAGGAGGACCGCATCGTCTCCTCCGCCCATGTCATCGAGGCGGTACGGCTGGCGCGGACCCTCGCCGTGCTGCGCGGCCGGCCGCTGGCCGGGCTCACGGAGACCGTCGACGCCGTACAGGCCGTGATGTGCGAGGGCTCCCCGGTGCCGCTCGGCCTCATCCAGGACCGGCTGATCGTCGGCGACACGCTCGGCGAGGTCCCCGACACGGCGCCCGCCGTACCGCTCCAGCGCGACCTCACCCGGCTCCAGCGCTCCCTGCGGCTCAAGCCGGAGGCCTCGGAGCGCGAGCTGGACCTCGACCTCCGCAAGGAGACCGACACGGCGAAGAGCACCCTGCTGCACCGGCTGCGGCTGCTGGACATCGGCTGGGGCGAGGCGGTCGCGGGACGGGGGAGCACGGGCACGTTCCGCGAGAGCTGGCGGCTGAGCTGGGAGCCCGAGCTGTACGTACGGGTCGCGGAAGCCGGCGTGTGGGGCACGACGGTGCTCGCCGCCGCCACCGCCAGGGCCGAGTCGCGCGCCCTGGCGGCGACCGCGCTCGGCGAGGTCACGGCCCTCGCGGAGCGCTGTCTGCGGGCCGCGCTGCCCGACGCCCTGCCCGTGGTGATGCGCGCCCTCGCCGACCGCGCCGCGCTCGACGCCGACATCGGCCGGCTCGCCGAGGCGCTGCCCGCGCTGGCCCGCTCGCTGCGGTACGGCGACGTACGGTCCACCGACACCGGCGCCCTCGGTGAGGTCGCGGCGGGCCTCGCGGAGCGGATCTGCGTCGGCCTGCCGCCCGCGTGCTCCGCGCTCGACGCGGACGGCGCCGCGCAGATGCGCGGCCATCTCGACAGCGTCCACACCGCGATCGGGCTCCTGACGGCCGGCCCCGGGCGCTCCGCAGCGGAATCCGGGCGCCCCGAAGGAGAGCCCGGGGGCCGGGATCTCGCCGGGCGCTGGGAGGCCGTGCTGGTCAGGCTCGCCGGGCGGGACAGCGTGCCCGGCGGGATCCGGGGTCGGGCCGCCCGGCTGCTGCTGGACGACGGACGGCTCGCGGAGGACGAGGCGGCCCGGCTGATGGGGCTCGCCCTGTCGCCCGGCACCCCGCCCGCCGACGCCGCCGCCTGGGTCGAGGGCTTCGTCGGCGGCGCGTCCGGGAGGGGCCACGGGCAGGGGGCCGGGTCCGGCGGGGGGATGCTGCTGATCCATGACGAACGCCTCCTGGGCCTGGTCGACGCCTGGCTGACCGGGGTGGCGCCCGACGCGTTCACCGATGTGCTGCCGCTGCTGCGCCGCACCTTCTCGGCGTACGAACCGGGCGTCCGCCGCACCCTGGGCGAGCTGGTCCGGCGCGGTCCTGCCGCCCCGGGGCCGGCGGCGGCCGAGGCCACCGCGCCGGGCTTCGGCCCCGGGCTGGACACGGCGCGCGCCGACGCCGTACTGCCGGTGCTCCGGCTGCTGCTGGGCGCCGACCGCGACGACAACGACCTGGTGGGGGCGGGGACATGACATCGGACACGACCATGAGCACGGCGACGCGCGCGGCGACGGACACGGCACCGGACGACGCGGCACCGGATGACACGGCATCGGACGACGCGGCGGCCGACGAGCGGCTGCGCCGCTGGCGGATGGTGCTCGGCGCGGAGGGGGCCGACGGCACGGGGCGGGCGCTCGCCGGTCAGGACGCGGCGATGGACGGCGCCCTGACCGCGCTGTACGGGGGCCGGGGCAGCGGCAGGAGCGGAGGAGAGGGGAGCGGTGGCCGGTCCGCCGGTCTGGGCGGCTCCGCGCCGTCCGTCGCCCGCTGGCTGGGCGACATCCGAACGTACTTCCCCACCTCCGTCGTCCAGATCATGCAGCGGGACGCCATCGACCGGCTCGGGCTCGCCGCGCTGCTGCTCGAACCGGAGATGCTGGAGGCCGTCGAGGCGGACGTCCATCTCGTCGGCACCCTGCTCTCGCTGAACAAGGCGATGCCGGAGACGACCAAGGAGACCGCGCGCGCCGTCGTCCGCAAGGTGGTGGAGGATCTGGAGAAGCGGCTCGCCACCCGCACCAGGGCCACCCTGACGGGCGCGCTCGACCGCTCCGCGCGGATCAGCCGGCCACGCCACCGGGACATCGACTGGGACCGTACGATCCGGGCGAACCTGAAGAACTACCTCCCGGAGCAGGGCACGATCGTGCCCGAGCGGCTGATCGGGTACGGCAGGGCCGCGCAGTCGGTGAAGAAGGACGTCGTCCTGTGCGTCGACCAGTCGGGGTCGATGGCCGCGTCCGTCGTCCACGCCTCCGTCTTCGGCGCCGTCCTGGCCTCGATGCGCTCCCTCGACACCCGTCTCGTCGTCTTCGACACGGCGGTCGTCGACCTCACCGACCAGCTCGACGACCCGGTGGACGTCCTGTTCGGCACCCGGCTCGGCGGGGGCACGGACATCAACCGCGCGCTCGCCTACTGCCAGTCGCGGATCACCCGCCCCGCCGACACCGTGGTCGTCCTGATCAGCGACCTCTACGAGGGCGGGATACGGGACGAGATGCTCAAGCGGGTCGCCGCGATGAAGGCGTCCGGTGTGCAGTTCGTGGCGCTGCTCGCGCTCTCGGACGAGGGGGCCCCGGCGTACGACCGGGAGCACGCGGCGGCCCTCGCCGAGCTGGGCGCTCCGGCCTTCGCCTGCACGCCCGACCTCTTCCCCGAGGTGATGGCCGCGGCGATAGAGAAGCGCCCCCTGCCCGTACCGGACACCGACCTGCCGGCCGGGTGAACGTGTACAGACCAACGGTCGGGGCATGCGGGCAGCCGTGCGTGCTGTGACGGGTATCACCGCTCTGTGACAGGTATCACCGCTCATCTGTGATCTGTGATTTAGGGACCCACGTCCCACGGGGATAACCTGCGAGGCGGACATGCCGCGTACCGGACACCGCGTACGCCTTCCTCAGTGACAGCGCAGTCACGTTGCCCTTCGCGGCACGCCCACGCAGACAACGAACCCGCGATCACCAGGCTGCGGTTAAAAGACAAAGGGACGGACACGCGTGGACCTGTTCGAGTACCAGGCGAGGGACCTCTTCGCCAAGCACGGCGTACCGGTGCTGGCCGGTGAAGTCATCGAAACGCCCGAGGCCGCCCACGAGGTGACCGAGCGTCTCGGCGGCAAGGCCGTCGTCAAGGCGCAGGTCAAGGTCGGCGGACGCGGTAAGGCGGGCGGCGTGAAGCTGGCCTCCGACCCGGCCGACGCCGTCGAGAAGGCCGGTCAGATTCTGGGCATGGACATCAAGGGCCACACGGTCCACAAGGTGATGCTGGCCCAGACCGCGGACATCGCGGAGGAGTACTACGTCTCCTTCCTGCTGGACCGCACCAACCGCACCTTCCTCGCGATGGCGTCCGTCGAGGGCGGCGTGGAGATCGAGGTCGTCGCCGAGGAGAACCCCGACGCGCTCGCCAAGATCCCGGTCGACGCCAACGAGGGCTGCACGCCCGAGAAGGCCGCCGAGATCGTCGCCGCCGCGAAGTTCCCGGCCGAGATCGCGGACCAGGTCGCCGACGTTCTGCAGAAGCTGTGGACCGTCTTCATCAAGGAGGACGCCCTCCTTGTCGAGGTCAACCCGCTGATCAAGTCCGGTGACGGCAAGATCATCGCGCTCGACGGCAAGGTCTCGCTCGACGAGAACGCGGACTTCCGCCAGCCCGAGCACGACGCGCTGGAGGACAAGGCCGCGGCCAACCCCCTGGAGGCCGCCGCCAAGGCCAAGAACCTCAACTACGTCAAGCTCGACGGCGAGGTCGGCATCATCGGCAACGGCGCGGGTCTGGTCATGTCGACCCTCGACGTCGTCGCGTACGCCGGTGAGAACCACGGTGGCGTCAAGCCCGCCAACTTCCTCGACATCGGCGGTGGCGCGTCCGCCGAGGTCATGGCCAACGGCCTGGAGATCATCCTCGGCGACCCGGACGTCAAGTCGGTGTTCGTCAACGTCTTCGGTGGCATCACCGCGTGCGACGAGGTCGCCAACGGCATCGTCCAGGCCCTCGAACTGCTGAAGACCAAGGGCGAGGACGTCACGAAGCCGCTGGTCGTGCGGCTCGACGGCAACAACGCGGAGCTGGGTCGCAAGATCCTGTCCGACGCCAACCACCCGCTCGTGCAGCGCGTGGACACCATGGACGGCGCGGCCGACAAGGCCGCCGAGCTGGCCGCGGCCAAGTAAGGGACGAGGGAAACCACAACCATGGCTATTTTCCTGACCAAGGAAAGCAAGGTCATCGTCCAAGGCATGACCGGCGCCACCGGCATGAAGCACACCAAGCTCATGCTCGCCGACGGCACCAACATCGTCGGCGGTGTCAACCCGCGCAAGGCCGGTACGTCCGTCGACTTCGACGGCACCGACGTACCCGTCTTCGGCTCCGTGGCCGAGGCCATGGAGAAGACCGGTGCCGACGTCTCCGTCGTCTTCGTGCCGCCGGCCTTCGCCAAGGCCGCCGTCATCGAGGCGATCGACGCCGGGATCGGCCTGGCCGTCGTGATCACCGAGGGCATCGCGGTCCACGACTCGGCCGCCTTCTGGGCGTACGCGGGCAGCAAGGGCAACACGACCCGGATCATCGGCCCGAACTGCCCCGGCCTGATCACCCCCGGCCAGTCCAACGCCGGCATCATCCCGGGCGACATCACCAAGCCCGGCCGCATCGGCCTCGTGTCCAAGTCCGGCACGCTGACCTACCAGATGATGTACGAGCTGCGCGACATCGGCTTCTCGTCCGCCGTCGGCATCGGTGGCGACCCGGTCATCGGCACGACGCACATCGACGCGCTCGCCGCGTTCGAGGCCGACCCCGAGACCGACCTCATCGTGATGATCGGCGAGATCGGCGGCGACGCCGAGGAGCGCGCGGCCGACTTCATCGCGAAGAACGTCAGCAAGCCGGTCGTCGGCTACGTCGCGGGCTTCACCGCGCCCGAGGGCAAGACCATGGGCCACGCCGGCGCCATCGTCTCCGGCTCCTCCGGCACGGCCCAGGCGAAGAAGGAGGCCCTGGAGGCCGCCGGTGTGAAGGTCGGCAAGACGCCGACCGAGACGGCCGGGCTCGCCCGCGCCATCCTCGCCGGCTGATCCGTCACCTCCGCACGGACCACCACGCGCGTGGGCCCGCACCCCTTTCCGGGTGCGGGCCCACGCGCGTGTGGCGGGACGTGCCCGGCACGCCCGAGTGGTCAGCGTGCCAGGGGTACGAGCCGGTGCGGCCCGTTCATCGGCGCGGCCCGGAGCATATTGCGCAGGCGCAGATCCTGCGGGCTGAGCCGTTCGGGACCGCTGGGCGTGGGGACACCGCCGACCTGCTCGCCCGGCGACCGCGGCGGGTCGTACTGCCGCGGAGCGGTGGCCAGCGTGAAACTCGTGGCCCCGATGATCAGCACCGTGAAGGCGATCGCGGCGCGCGTCCAGACCTTGGCCCGCCGCTCGCTGCCGTTCCGTACGGCCTCCGCCGACGCGATCCCCGGAACGGTCACCGCGCGCACCAGCGCGCCCAGCCGCTCGTGCAGCAGATCCGTGTCGGCCAGCTCGGGCACCCGTACGGAGACCGCTGTGCGGGCGCGCATCAGCCGGTGCGCGGTGGCCGGGGTGGAGGCCTCCGTCTCGGCGGCGGTCTCCGGCAGGTCGAGCCCGAGCCCGTCGTAGAGCAGCAGCGTGCGGCGGTACGAGGGCGGCAGGGCGAGCAGCGCCTCCCGCAGCGCCCGGCCGTCGGGGTTCTCCTGCTCGCCGCGGACCGGGTCGGGGCGGCGGTGCGCGCGGCGCAGCCGGTGCCAGGGCGACATCGCGTACTCGTGCGCGGTGGCCCGCACCCAGCCCACCGGGTCCCGGTCGACCGCGACCCGGGGCCAGCTCTCCCACGCGCGGTGGAAGGCGCGCTCGACGGACTCCTGGGAGAGGGCGCGCCGTCCGGTGAGCAGATACGCCTGGTGTACGAGGGCGGGCGCGGTGCACGCGTACAGCGCGTCGAACGCCTGGTCGGGCGTGAGCGAGGCGACGGCCGCACCGCTGAACGCGACGGGGACCACGCCGGGCTCCACGACCGACGCGCCCCCGGACTCCACCACCGACGCGGCCCCGGACTCCGACGTCGCGGGCGCGGCCCCGGACTCCGATGTCGCGGGCGCGGTCTCGGCTTCCCGGGCCGGTGCCGGTGCCGGTGGTGCCGCTGCCGGTTCCTGAGTCTGCGCCGTAGCGGCCACCGGGGTGGGTGTGGCGAGGGATGCCGCGGCGACGGCGTCCGCCGTGAGGGCCGGTGCCGCTTTCGTACGGTCCGGGGGCGCCGCCGCGGAGGTGCTGTGGTGGTGCCGCGCGGCCGACCGTTCCTGCGCCGCCCGTACCGCCGCCCTCTCGATGCGTCGCGCCCGTTCCTCCGTCTGCCGCAGTTCGGCCGCGATGCCCGCCAGCAGCTTGGCGTAGACCTCCCCCTTGCGCCCGCGTGGCGTCGTACGGCCGGTCTCCCAGGACCGGATCGTGGCGCGGGTGACGCCCACGGCGTTGGCCGCCTGCTTCTCGGTCATCGCCTTCGCCTCGCGCAGCCGGCGCCGCTCCTTCGGGGCGGGGAGCACCGCGCCGGAAGCGCCGTCCGGGGCGGGCTGCGGGGTGCTCTGCGTGGTGTTCTGGGTCATGAGGGACTCCCCGCAGCACGGTACTGGGCGAAAAAGCACATAAGCGTATATTGAGCGACATGGCGAGTATTCGCCTGTTACGCAGATAAAGCGCGTGTCGTGGGCAACATTGTGTTGTGACCCAATTGACCGATCGCGGCACACCGTTGTCCTCGGCCTCGGCCGTGGACCGCGGCCGCGCCGCCGCGCTGACCGCCTCTTTCCTCCGTGGAGCCATCGCCGCGGGCCTCGGACTCGGCGCGCTCGCCGTGCTTCTGACAACGATGTGGATCGCCTCGCCGTACCCGGACGGCGGAGCGGGCGCTGCCCTCCATGTGGCGGCAGGGCTCTGGCTGCTGGCGCACGGCATCGAGCTGGTACGCCCCGAGACCCTCTCCGGCGTCCCCGCCCCGCTCGGCGTCATGCCGCTGCTGCTCGTGGCCCTGCCGGCCTGGCTCGTCCACCGCGCTGCGCGGGACACCCTCGAACCGGAGGAGGGGCGTCCGCAACTCACCGCGCTCGGTGCCGTGTCCACGGTGAGCTGCGGATATCTGCTCGTCGGCGGGGCTGCCGTGTGCTACGCGGCGGGCGGGCCGCTCACCGCGCATCCGCTGCGCGCGCTGCTCACCCTGCCAGTCCTGACGCTCCTGTCCGCGACGGCGGGGGCGTGGACGGCGAGCGGGCGCCCGCTCGGACCGCTGCCCATGTGGCTGCCCCGGGGCGCCCGGACGGCGTTGGCACGCACCAGGACGCGGGCCGCCCTGCGCTCCGGCGCGGCGGGCGCGTTGCTGCTGACGGGGGGTGGCGCGCTGCTGGCCGGGGTCTCGCTCGGCTGGCACAGCGCCCCGGCGCACGCGTCCTTCGTCCAGCTCGCCGCGGACTGGTCCGGGCGGTTCGCGCTCCTGCTGCTGGGGCTGGCGCTGGTGCCCAACGCCGCGATCTGGGGAGCGGCGTACGCACTGGGCCCCGGCTTCGTGCTCGGTACGGGGGCGACGGTCACGCCGTTCGGCGTGCTGGGCAGCCCCGCGCTGCCGTCCTTCCCGCTCCTCGCCGCGGTGCCCGAGGGGCCGGGCACGCCGCTGAACTGGGCGGTGGCGGCCGTGCCCGCCGTCGTGGGGCCGGCGATCGCCTGGTTCACCCTCCGGGTGGCCGCGCCGCCCTTCGCCGTACGGGAGGAGGCCTGGAGCGCGCGCGACACGGCGCTGGGAACGGCCCTCGGGGGTGCGGCCTGTGCCGTTCTGACGGCGTTCCTGGCGGCGATGGCGGGCGGGCCGCTGGGGAACGGGCGGCTGGCCGCGTTCGGTCCGGTCTGGTGGCTGACGGGCGCCGCCACGCTGGTGTGGACGGTGGCCCTCGGCGTACCGACGGCGCTGCTGCTCCGGGCCTGGCGGCTGAGGAAGCGGTGGGCGAAGGGCGTACGGGAAACGGGGCGGATGAGCAGAGCGGAGAGGAAGGCCTGGAGGAAGGCGGAGAAGGAAGCGGGAAAGGCGGCCAGGAGAGCCGGGAAGCAGGCGGGGGAGAGGTCGGGAAAGCAGACAGGGAGGAGAGCGGGGAGGAGAGCGGGGAAGAAGGTCGCGACGGTGGTGGCTCCGGGCGTCGCGGAGCCGGCGCTTCCGCCGTGGTGGCGGGCGCCGCTGTGGTGGCTGGGGCTGCGGAGCGGTACGGGGGAGACCGCCGCGGCGCGTGGTCAGGACGCCGTACCGTCCGCGCCCGGGGCCGCACCCTGGGCGGGCGGTGGTCCGGAGACCGGGGACGCCCGGACGGTGCACGAGGCGGAGGGGGCCGGCCCGGACGACGAGCCGTACGACTTCCTGGCGGCCGACGCCTGGCACGAGCGCGGGGCGCGGGAGGTGCGGTGGGCCGCGTTCAAGGAGGCGTCGGGTGGACTGATGGCCGACTTCCAGGCGGCAGCGGCGCCGCCGGGCCCGACCCGGACCGACCGGACCCGGACCGACCGGACTGCCGCCCACCCGACCCGGACTGACCCGACCAGGACCGACCGGACTGCGGCCCACCCGACCCGGACCGACCCGACCCGGACCGACCCGACCCGGACCGACCCGACCCGGACCGACCCGACCCGGACCGACCCGACCCGGACCGACCCGACCCGGACCGACCGGATCGGGACCGATCAGCCGCGGATCGACCACACCCAGGAGGGTGCCTCCTGACCCTTACTCCTTGACGCCGAAGACGGGCTCCAGGGAACGCGGCAGCAGATCGTTGCAGGAGAGCTGCCCCGTCTTCGTCAGCGCGTCGTTCACGCAGGTGTAGTAGTCGCGGTAGACGAGCTGCACGGTGAAGGTCGTCGCCACGATCGCCAGGGCGAGTCCGGCCGCCACCAGTCCGCTCACCGCCGCCGTGGTCAGCGACCTGGTCGCGATCTGACCGGACGGGGCGGGCTGACCCGCCTGGTCGGGGGCGCCCGCCGGGGCCGGCTGTCCGGCGCCGAGGGCGGAGGCGGAGGTGCCGTCCGACGGCTTCCTGGCCTTGGCCCGCAGGGCGCTGGCGCCCCAGTAGACGGAGAGTGCGCCGAGGAGGAGGGCGATGTCGGGGAGGTCGAACAGCGCGAAGAAGAAGGCCCACATCCCGCCGAGCAGGGCGTAGCGGGCGCGGCGCTGGGCCGGGTCCGTCGGGTCCCAGCGCGGTCCACTGCCGCGGCCGGTCTCGGAGCCGTCCTGACCGTTGGCCGCTCCGTTCGGCCCGTTCTGCCCGTTGCCCTGACCGCCGGGGCGGCTGCCGAAGCCTCCCGAGGAGCGGCCGGGCTGGCGGCTGCTCCACTGGCTGCCCCAGCCGCCGCGGCCGGAGCCGCCGTCCTGCCCGTCCTGTTGTCCGTCGCCGTCCTCGGGGCGCCGGGGCTGCCACGGCTGGTCGGGCCTGCCCTCGGGCGGCGGTGCGAACGGATTGTCGTCGGAGGAACCGCCGGCCCCGGAGGTACCGGGCGCACCGTTGGTACCGGACGTACCGGACGATCCCTCGGGCTCCTGGGAGCCCGGCGAAGGGCCGGTGGAGGAGGACTGGCGTTCCCGCGGCAGCAGCACCGGCCCAGAGGGCGGCGGGAGGTGGAGTGCCGTGCGGCGGCGTCGGTCCTGCATGTGGTGAACGTCTTCCCCTCAGACCCGTCGCGCGGGGGTCTTGTCCTGTACGGGCCCGTCCCGGAGACGAACCCTGTCCCCAGACGCTACCTCCCGGCCGGGCCCCCGTCCCGTGGGGGCCGCTCGGTGTGCCGGTATCGTTGCTGACGGTCGGCTCCTTCGTAGAGTTCCCCGTATCGGGGAACGTGACTCGTTCGTACGACCACACAAAGCCGTACGACCACGCCAAGTCGCCGTCCGTACAACGCCGCACGCCCCGCGAGGCTGTGCCCGCTCCGAGAAAGGCGCCCGCCGTGGCCTCCCCGCCCCCCGCCCCCCGGTCCTCCGCCGCCCCGGCCCGGCTCGTGGTCCTGGTCTCCGGATCCGGTACGAATCTGCAGGCCCTGCTCGACGCCATCGGCGACGACCCCGAGGGCTTCGGCGCCCGGATCGTCGCGGTCGGCGCCGACCGCGGGGGCATCGCCGGTCTGGAGCGCGCCGAGCGCGCCGGGCTGCCGACCTTCGTGCACCGGGTGAAGGAGTACGGGACACGCGAGGCGTGGGACGCGGCGTTCGCGGAGGCGACGGCGGCGTACGAGCCGGACCTCGTGGTCTCGGCGGGCTTCATGAAGATCCTGGGGAAAGAGTTCCTGGCGCGCTTCGGCGGCCGGTGCGTCAACACGCATCCCGCTCTGCTCCCCAGCTTTCCCGGTGCCCACGGCGTACGCGACGCGCTCGCCCACGGCGTGAAGGTCACCGGCTGCACGGTCCACTTCGTCGACGACGGTGTCGACACCGGCCCGATCATCGCGCAGGGCGTGGTCGAGGTCCGGGACGAGGACGACGAAGACGCTCTCCATGAGCGCATCAAGGAAGTCGAGCGACACCTGCTCGTCGAGGCCGTGGGGACACTGGCCCGGCACGGCTATCGCATCGAGGGACGAAAGGTATACGTCGGTGAATAATCAGGGCACGAAGCGGCCCATCCGCCGCGCACTGGTCAGCGTCTACGACAAGACGGGCCTGGAGGAGCTGGCACGCGGTCTGCACGAGGCGGGCGTCACCCTGGTCTCGACCGGTTCCACCGCCGGGAAGATCGCCGCCGCCGGTGTGCCGGTCACCAAGGTCGAGGAGCTGACCGGCTTCCCCGAGTGCCTGGACGGCCGCGTCAAGACGCTGCACCCGCGCGTCCACGCCGGGATCCTCGCCGACCTGCGCCTCGACTCCCACCGCGAGCAGCTCGCCGGGCTGGAGATCGAGCCGTTCGATCTGGTCGTCGTGAACCTGTACCCGTTCCGCGAGACGGTCGCCTCCGGGGCCACCCCCGACGAGTGCGTCGAGCAGATCGACATCGGCGGCCCCTCGATGGTCCGCGCCGCCGCCAAGAACCACCCCTCGGTCGCGGTCGTCACCAGCCCCGAGCGGTACGCGGACGTCCTCGGCGCCGTACGGGACGGCGGCTTCGACCTGACGACGCGCAAGCGGCTCGCGGCGGAGGCGTTCCAGCACACCGCGGCGTACGACGTGGCCGTGGCCTCCTGGTTCGCGGACGACTACGCCGCGGCCGACGACTCCGGTTTCCCCGACTTCCTGGGCTCCACGTACACGCGCAAGAACGTGCTGCGCTACGGCGAGAACCCGCACCAGCCGGCCGCGCTCTACACCGCCGGTGAGGGCGGGCTCGCGGAGGCGGAGCAGCTTCACGGCAAGGAGATGTCGTACAACAACTACACGGACACGGACGCCGCGCGCCGTGCCGCGTACGACCACACCGAGCCCTGTGTCGCGATCATCAAGCACGCCAACCCGTGCGGGATCGCCATCGGCGACGATGTCGCGGAGGCGCACCGCAAGGCGCACGAGTGCGACCCGCTCTCCGCGTTCGGCGGCGTGATCGCCGTCAACCGCCCGGTCTCCGTCGCGATGGCCGAGCAGGTCGCGGAGATCTTCACCGAGGTCATCGTGGCGCCGGGGTACGAGGACGGCGCCGTCGAGGTGCTGGCCCGCAAGAAGAACATCCGTGTGCTGCGCTGCCCCGAGGCCCCGGCCGCCTCCGTAGAGGTCAAGCCGATCGACGGTGGCACGCTGCTCCAGGTCACCGACCGGCTCCAGGCCGACGGTGACGACCCGGCGAACTGGACGCTGGCGACCGGCGAGGCGCTCTCCGAGGCCGAGCTGCGCGAACTGTCCTTCGCCTGGAAGGCGTGCCGCGCGGTCAAGTCCAACGCGATCCTGCTCGCCAAGGGCGGCGCCTCGGTGGGCGTCGGCATGGGCCAGGTCAACCGCGTCGACTCCGCGAAGCTCGCGGTGGAGCGGGCGGGGGAGGAGCGGGCGAGCGGCGCGTACGCCGCGTCCGACGCGTTCTTCCCGTTCCCCGACGGACTGGAGATCCTGCTGAACGCGGGCGTCAGGGCCGTGGTCCAGCCGGGTGGCTCGGTCCGCGACGAGCTGACGATCGAGGCGGCGCGGAAGGCGGGCGCGACCATGTACTTCACGGGGACGCGCCACTTCTTCCACTGACCTGCGACCGGCACGGCAGGGCAGGGCCCCGGCCGACGCCGAAGGCCGCGTTCTCCCTTCCGGGAGACCGCGGCCTTCGGCGGTTCTGCTGTACGTGGCGTGCCTAAGCGGCGCACTGGCGACGCGTCAGTAGCGCGGGCGGTTGAACCACGCGGAGGCCTGGCCGTTCACCATCGAGGCCAGGATGACCCCGCTGCACGCGAGCGAGATGATCCCGCCGAAGGCACCGGAACCGCCGTTGGCCAGGTTGCCGAGGCCGCCGAGGAGCGCGAGCGAGGCGTAGACGATCGTCGTCACACGGATACCGGAACCGCCGGTGGCGAACTTGACGCCCAGGAAGATCGAGAGGGCGCCGATGGCCAGGAGCGCCACGCCGGCGCCTATGCCGATACCCGCCAGGGCATCGGCGCCGGTGCTCGACGAGCCCACCGAGTCGGCGGCGTCGCTGAGAAGACCGAAGGCGACGCCGATGATGAGCCCCGCGAGAACCTGGAAACCGGCGAAGATGAAGAGCATGACGCGCGCGGCCTTCATCAGACCGGGCATCTCCATCTGGCCACCGGGGTAGCCGAACCCCATGGGAGCCTGCGGCGGGGACGGGTAGCCGTAGCCGGGAGGCTGCTGGGGCTGGCCCTGCGGGTAGCCGTACCCCGGCTGCTGGCCCGGCGGCGGACCCTGGGGCTGGCCGTAACCGGGCTGCTGGCCCTGCTGGCCGTAGGGGTTGTTCGGGTCGCCGAAGCTCATGACGGGGTTCCTCCGTTGGTGGTGCGGGGACGGAATGGCCCGCGTGGAGGAAAATCTCAGGTCTGAGCGGTCTGAGCGGTCTGCCCCCCGACGCCGGCCGCACTGCGACGTAATCGTGTTATCAACACACGGTTTTGTCCAGTCGCCTTCACAAGTGTTGTGCAAGTGCAACGTCTCGTGCGGATGCGTGTGCGGGCGTGTGCAGGTACGCGCGCGAGCGTGCGGGTACGTGCGACGAGCGTGCGGGTACGGACGAACAGGGACGCGGATTGGAACCGGGGAGGGGTCTTCCGCGAGGATGGGGGCATGAGCGCCCAGATTCTCGATGGCAAGGCCACCGCAGCCGTGATCAAGTCCGATCTCACCGTCCGCGTGGCGGCCCTCAAGGAGCGGGGTGTCACGCCCGGTCTCGGGACCCTGCTGGTCGGGGACGACCCGGGCAGCCGCTGGTACGTCAACGGCAAGCACCGCGACTGCGCGCAGGTCGGCATCGCCTCCATCCAGCGTGAGCTGCCCGACACCGCCACGCAGGAGGAGATCGAGGCGGTCGTCGCGGAGCTGAACGCCAACCCCGAGTGCACGGGTTACATCGTGCAACTGCCGCTGCCCAAGGGCATCGACACCAACCGGGTGCTGGAGCTGATGGACCCGGCCAAGGACGCCGACGGGCTGCACCCGATGAGCCTCGGCCGGCTGGTGCTCAACGAGACGGGGCCGCTGCCCTGCACCCCGTACGGCATCATCCAGCTTCTGCGCCACCACGGCGTCGAGATCAACGGCGCGCATGTCGTGGTCGTCGGACGCGGGATCACCGTGGGCCGGTCGATTCCCCTGCTGCTGACCCGTAAGACCGAGAACGCGACCGTCACCCAGTGCCACACCGGCACGCGCGACCTGCCGGCGCTGCTCAAGCAGGCCGACATCATCGTGGCGGCGGCGGGCGTGCCGCACATCATCAACCCCGAGGACGTCAAGGAGGGCGCGGTCGTCCTCGACGTCGGCGTCAGCCGGGACGAGAACGGCAAGATCGTCGGCGATGTCCACCCGGGCGTCGCGGACGTGGCGGCGTGGATCTCGCCCAACCCGGGCGGCGTCGGGCCGATGACCCGCGCGCAGCTTCTCGTCAATGTCGTCGAGGCGGCGGAACGTACCCTCAAGGACGCCGAATGATGGGTGCTGGCACGAGCCGGGACACGGGTTCGGACGCGGATACGGGCAAGAGTACGAGTACCGGTACGGGCGGTACGGAACGGGCCGAGGCGGCCGACGAGCACCGTCCCGACGCCACGGACGGCCCGGCCACCCCGGACGACCCGGGCACCGCGGAAGGCGGCTCGGGGGCCACTGAGGGCTCCGATACGGCCGACACCCCGGACGCGCCCGGCGAGGCGGACGAGACCCACGAGGCCGACGGGACCGACGAGGCCGAGGCCGGCAGGCGGTTCTCGCTCACCCGCGACACCGCGCCCCCCGAGGGCGGCGGCCGTGCCGCGCCCCGGGACGCCCCGGCGCCCGCCCGCCAGTGGCCGCTGCTCAGCGTGCTCGGGACGACCGGCCTCGGGCTGCTGATCGTCGGCCTGCACCCCTTCGCGGAGGCGTTCCGTGTCGGCACGATCCTGATCGGTATCGCCCTCATCGGCGGCGCGGTCCTGCGGCGTGTCCTGCCGTCCGTCGGCATGCTCGCCGTGCGCTCGCGCTTCACCGACATGCTCACGTACGGGCTGCTCGGCGTGGCGATCGTGCTGCTCTCGCTGATGACGCAGCCGAAACCGTGGCTGGAGATCCCGTTCCTGGAGGACACCCTCCACTTCACCGTGCGGTAGGGGTGGCGGCGGCAGGCCGCCGCGGGCCGAGGACCGGCCCCGTACGCGCGTGACGGCGGTCCGTCCTCTCCCCCGAGGAGGACGGGCCGCCGCTTTCATCCACCGCTGTGGGTCACTTGCAGTTGACCCACCTGTTCGAGTGGATGACCCCACCCTTGGACGTGGAGAACTTCTTGCCCTTCGCGTACGTCTCGGGCGAGCTGGACTTGTAGTTCTTGCCGCTGTAGACGCGCACGTCGCAACTGCTGCCGTTGTTGAAGACGGAGTGGACCCGCGCGGCGAAGGCGCCGCCGAAAATGGTCAGGTCCGGGTTGTCGTCGGCGACCTTCTGCATCGCTCCGCCGTAGTTCGTCTTGGGCCAGACGCAGAAGTACCCCCGGGACGATGTTCTGCGCGGTCGGGGACGTGGTGAAGAACCTCTCCACGTTCACGGCTTCGGGCGGACAGCGGCTGGAACTCCGGTACGGGGAGACCTGCCGCGCCCTGTGGCTGCGGACGACCGGGCTCTGGCGCCTGTGGCACGGAAGTGACCATTCCGCAATGGTGTGATGAGTGCGCGACGGATGGGAGACTGGGGCGGTGTTCGGGCCGGGGGCGCGCGTCGACGCGTGCGTGCGGCCCCGAATGCTCCCGTGCGTGGCGCACCCAGGACCTGGCATCCTGGCCGGGCGCGCCTTCCACGGCGGTCCACCGGCAGGGGAAGCCGGGCCGGCCGCGGGGCGGGGGAGCGGTCAGCGCGGGGGAGCAGGCACAGCGCGGGGCTCATCAGGCACGTGCGGGGGGACAAGGGGGAGGCGGAATGCCTCGTTGGAAGGCGCTACCGGAAGGGCTCGACCCGGAGGTCAGCGAGTTCACCAGCCAGTTGCGCAGGCTCGTCGACCGCAGTGGTCTGAGCATCGCCGCCGTGGCGGACAGAACCGGCTACAGCAAGACGTCGTGGGAGCGCTATCTGAGCGGGCGGCTGCTCCCGCCCAAGGGCGCGGTCGTCGCGCTGGCCGAGGTCACCGGCACGCATCAGGTGCATCTGACCACGATGTGGGAGCTGGCGGAGCGGGCCTGGAGCCGTTCCGAGATGCGTCACGACATGACCATGGAAGCGATCCGTATCTCCCAGGCGCGGACAGCACTTGCCGACTCCGGTAAGAATCCGGTCGTCGGGGCGGCCGGCGCCTCGGGCGGCGGCGCGGCGGTCGGCTCGGGCCGTGGACGGGGCACCGTACCCCCACAGGGAACGCAGGGAACGCAGGGAGCACACCGAGCGCAGGGAACACACGGGGCGCAGGGAACACACGGCGCGCACGGAACCCAGGGGGCGCCGCACTCCCCGCCCGGCTCCGGTCCGGGCGGTCCGGCCCCCGGTGGCAAGGGAGTCAGGGGAGACCGAGGCGGCAAGAGCGGCAAGGGTGGCAGGAGCGGCAAGGGCGGCCGGCGCAAGGTGGCGGTCTTCGTGTCCGGGGTCGTCGGCGCGCTGGTGGTGGTCGCCGCCGCGTTCACGCTCACCAGCCTCGGCGGTGACGGCGACGGCAAGGCGGTCGCCAAGACGCCCTCGCCCAAGCCGTCCACCAGCGATCCGGTACTGCCCGAAGGGGTGAAGTGCGCCGGTGACGCGTGCGCGGGCAAGGACCCGGAAAACATGGGCTGCGGCGGCCGGTTCGCCGAGACCGTCGCCAGCGCCACGGTCGGCACGGCGCTGGTCGAGGTCCGCTACAGCAAGACCTGCGGCGCCGCCTGGGCGCGGATAACGCAGGCCGCCCTGGGGGACGAGATACGGATCGACCCGGCGAAGGGCCGGGGCCAGGGGCAGAGCGGTTCGGTGGAGACCAACACCAACGGGTACACCGCGATGTCCGCGGCGCCGGACGCGGCGAGCGTCAAGGCGTGCGCGACGCTCACGACCGGCGAGACGGGCTGCACCACTCCCGGCGAAGCGCCCGGCGGCGAATCGACCGGCGGATAACCCGTACGTATACCCGCATCGACGCCCGTCGTGCCGTGAGCCGCGCCACTGAGGGGGCGTGGGTGCGGGCCGCCCCGGGTCGGATAGCCTGGCGCCGGATATCTCTTCACGTCAAGATTCGGATGACGGCCGGTCGAACACCGGCCCGCGTACGGAGCGGCGCTGTGGAGATGTCCCGCATCAGGGGCAGGGACCCCCACCGCCAGACTGTCTTACGGAGACCGCCATGACCCGCACTCCCGTGAATGTCACCGTCACCGGCGCGGCCGGCCAGATCGGTTACGCGCTGCTCTTCCGCATCGCCTCCGGCCAGCTCCTCGGCGCGGACGTGCCGGTCAAGCTGCGTCTCCTGGAGATCCCTCAGGGCCTCAAGGCCGCCGAGGGCACCGCGATGGAGCTGGACGACTGCGCCTTCCCGCTGCTCAGCGGCATCGAGATCACCGATGACCCGAACGTCGGCTTCGACGGCGCGAACGTCGCCCTGCTGGTCGGCGCCCGCCCCCGTACGAAGGGCATGGAGCGCGGCGACCTGCTCTCCGCCAACGGCGGCATCTTCAAGCCGCAGGGCAAGGCGATCAACGACCACGCCGCCGACGACATCAAGGTCCTCGTCGTGGGCAACCCGGCCAACACCAACGCGCTGATCGCGCAGGCCGCCGCCCCGGACGTACCCCGCGACCGCTTCACCGCGATGACGCGCCTCGACCACAACCGCGCCATCTCGCAGCTCGCGGCCAAGACCGGCGCCGCCGTCTCCGACATCAAGCGGCTGACGATCTGGGGCAACCACTCCGCCACGCAGTACCCGGACATCTTCCACGCGGAGATCGCCGGCAAGAACGCCGCCGAGGCCGTCAACGACGAGGCGTGGCTCGCCGACACCTTCATCCCGACCGTCGCCAAGCGCGGCGCGGCGATCATCGAGGCCCGTGGCGCGTCCTCGGCCGCGTCCGCCGCCAACGCGGCCATCGACCACGTCCACACGTGGGTCAACGGCACCGCCGAGGGCGACTGGACCTCGATGGGCATCCCGTCGGACGGTTCCTACGGTGTGCCGGAGGGCCTGATCTCCTCCTTCCCCGTCACCACCAAGAACGGCGTGTACGAGATCGTCCAGGGCCTGGACATCAACGACTTCTCGCGCACCCGGATCGACGCCTCGGTCAAGGAGCTGGCGGAGGAGCGCGACGCCGTGCGCGAGCTCGGTCTGCTCTGACCGGACCGCACCCCCCCCGCACCACCCTGCTGCACCGCTGCACTGCTTCACGAAAGGCCCCGTACCGCCGGACCACCGGCGGTACGGGGCCTTTCTGGTCTGCCGGGCCGCCGGTCTGTCGGTCTGTCAGTCCGCCGAGGTTGTCAACGTCCTCATAAATGTAGTACTTCTTATACATGAGCGAGCAGGTGCACAACAGGTTGGCCGTGGTGAGGGCTGAACGGAAAGTGTCCCGTCAGCAGTTGGCCGAGGCAGTGGGAGCCCACTACCAGACCGTCGGCTACATCGAGCGCGGGCAGTACAACCCCAGCCTCGACCTGGCCTTGAGGATCGCGGAGTACTTCAGCCTCCCCGTGGAGGCGCTGTTCTCCCTCGAACCTTTCAGCCCGCTCACGCACGAGGTCTACGGGAGGAAGCAGTGATGACCGCACGCGAGACACCGGCACCGGCAGCGGCGCCCACGACGTACGACCGGCGTATGCACGCGCTGATGAACCGGGGCGAGGCCCGGACGTTCCACGCGACGGCAGCCCGCAGGAGGCTGGTCGTCGGCGCCCATGTCGTGCTGACCGCGCTCATGGCCGGCTCCTGGGGCGTGGCGCAGGCCATGGACCGGACCTGGCCGCTCTTCGTGATGATCGGGCTGCTCCTGCCCTGGTGCCTGGCGACCGGCATCCTCAACGGCGCCACGCGCGGGCTGCTGGAGCTGCGCGGCCGGATGCTGGACGAGCGCCAGCGCGCCGAGCGCGACCTGATCAGGGCGCGCGCCCACGGGATCACCCTCCGCCTGCTGCTGGGGGGCGCCTTCGTCTTCATCGTGCTCCACGCGCTCGGGGACCGGGACGTGACGGTATCGCTGTCGTACGCCCTGGTCGTGGCCCTGGCCGTGCACTGGCTGGTGCCGCTGTGGCTGGCCGGTCTCCAGGCGCGGGACGAGCCCGCCGAGGACTGACCGCAGCATCTGCGGACCGGCGTACGGCGTGACCTACGGCGTGACGTCCGTCCGACGTACGGCGTGACGTCCGTCCGACGTACGGCGTGAGCGAAAGAGACACAGAGCACTTTCGGTCACGCCGTACGCATGCTTTCCACCCCCCTGGGCAGATGCCTGAATCGCCAGTTGTCGCTGGTGAGGAATGTTCCGGGAATGGAAGGCAATACGCGACGTGTCGGCACAACAGACGATTCATGTGGACGGAAAGTGGCGTGAAGCCGCGTCCGGCGCCACGCGGGACATCCTCGACCCCGCCGACGCGACGGTGCTCGCCGTCGTGTCCGAGGGCGGGACCCAGGACACCGACGCCGCGGTCGCCGCCGCGCGTGCGGCCTTCGACCACGGCCCGTGGCCGCGTACCCCGGTCGCCGAGCGGGCCGGGCTGTTGCGCAGGACCGCCGACCTGCTGATACGCAACCGCGAGAAGATAGCGCTGCTGGAGAGCAGGGACTCGGGCAAGACCCTCGAAGAGGGGCGCGTCGACGTCGACTGCGTCGCCGACGCCTTCCGTTACTTCGCGGACCTCGTGATGAACGAGAGCGGCGGCCGGGTCGTCGACGCCGGCTCGGACACCGTCCACAGTGTGGTCGTCCACGAGCCCGTCGGGGTCTGCGCGCTGATCACCCCCTGGAACTACCCGCTCCTCCAGGCGAGCTGGAAGATCGCCCCGGCGCTCGCCGCGGGCAACACCTTCGTGATCAAGCCGAGCGAGATCACCCCGCTCTCCACGGTCGACCTCATCGACCTGCTCGCCGAGGCGGGCCTGCCGTCCGGCGTCGCCAACCTCGTCACCGGCGCCGGTGACCCGGTCGGCGCCCGGCTGTCCGCCCACCCCGACGTGGACCTCGTCTCGTTCACCGGCGGCCTCAGCAGCGGTACGAAGGTGATGCAGGCGGCGGCCCCCGGTGTGAAGAAGGTCGCCCTCGAACTCGGCGGCAAGAACCCGAACGTCGTCTTCGCGGACGCGTGCGCCACCGACGAGGGCTTCGACACCGCCGTCGACCAGGCGCTGAACGCCGCCTTCATCCACAGCGGCCAGGTCTGCTCCGCCGGTTCGCGCCTGATCATCGAGGAGTCGCTGCGCGAGCGCTTCGTCGCGGAGCTGGCCCGCCGTGCCGAGCGGATCCGGCTCGGCCGGGGCACTGAGGACGGTGTGGAGTGCGGCCCGCTCGTCTCCGCGCAGCAGCTCGCCAAGACCGAGGAGTACGTGGCCTCCGCGCTCGCCGAGGGCGCCGTCCTGCGCTCCGGCGGCAAGCGCCCCGAGGCGTCCGAGGTGCGGCCCGACGGCGGCTACTTCTACGAGCCGACCGTCCTCGACCAGTGCCACCGCGAGATGCGCGTCGTACGGGAAGAGGTCTTCGGCCCCGTCCTGACGGTGGAGACCTTCCGTACGGAGGACGAGGCGGTCGCCCTCGCCAACGACACCGAGTACGGGCTCGCTGGCGGCGTGTGGAGCGCGGACGCGGGGCGCGCGCGGCGCGTGGCAGGCCGGCTGCGGCACGGCACCGTATGGATCAACGACTTCCACCCGTACCTTCCGCAGGCCGAGTGGGGCGGATTCGGCAAGTCCGGCGTCGGGCGCGAGCTGGGACCCGCGGGGCTCGCCGAGTACCGCGAGGCCAAGCACGTCTACCAGAACCTCGCGCCGAGCCCGGTCCGCTGGTTCAAGGGCTGACGCGTACCGGACGCGTACCGGAGGCCCCGGATCCCCCAAGGGCCCCGGAACAGCACCGGAACAGGCCCGGAACCGCGCGGGAACAGCGCCGCAAGAACCTCGTACGACCCTCCAGCAGAGGAGCAGACCACCCATGGGCATGACGGACAGGACGGGCGCGGCGGAGCCGGCGGACACGACGGGCGCGGCGGACACGGCCGGCGCGGGGGACCCCGCCGCCCCCGCCGCGTCGGCCACGGCCACGTACGACTACGTCGTCGTCGGCGGCGGTACGGCGGGCTCGGTGATCGCCTCCCGGCTCACCGAGAACCCCGATGTCACCGTCGCCGTCATCGAAGGCGGCCCCTCCGACGTCGACCGCGAGGACGTGCTCACCCTGCGGCGCTGGATGGGCCTGCTGGGCGGCGAGCTGGACTACGACTACCCGACGACCGAGCAGCCGCGCGGCAACTCGCACATCCGGCACAGCCGCGCCCGGGTGCTGGGCGGCTGCTCCTCGCACAACACGCTCATCGCGTTCAAGCCGCTGCCGTCCGACTGGGACGAGTGGGCGGCGGCGGGCGCCGAGGGCTGGGACGCGGGCTCCATGGACCCGTACTTCCCCCGGCTGCGCAACAACGTCGTCCCGGTCGACGAGCGGGACCGCAACGCCATCGCCCGCGACTTCGTCGACGCGGCGCAGGCGGCGCTGGACGTCCCGCGGGTGGAGGGCTTCAACAAGAAGCCCTTCCACGAGGGCGTCGGCTTCTTCGACCTTGCCTACCATCCGGAGAACAACAAGCGCTCCTCCGCCTCCGTCGCCTACCTCCACCCCTTCCTCGACCGCCCCAACCTCCATCTGCTGCTGGAGACCTGGGCGTACCGGCTGGAGCTGGCGGGCACCCGCGCCACCGGCGTACGGGTACGGACGGCGGACGGCGAGGAGAAGCTGATCGAGGCCCGCGCCGAGGTCATCGTCTGCGCCGGCGCCGTCGACACGCCCCGGCTGCTGCTGCACTCCGGCATCGGTCCGCGCGCCGACCTGGAGAAGCTCGGCATCCCCGTCGTCCACGACCTGCCGGGCGTCGGCGAGAACCTGCTCGACCACCCCGAGTCGGTGATCGTCTGGGAGACCGACGGGCCGATCCCGGAGAACTCGGCGATGGACTCCGACGCGGGGCTCTTCGTCCGGCGCGACCCGGCGGCCGAGGGCCCTGACCTGATGTTCCACTTCTACCAGATCCCCTTCACCGACAACCCGGAGCGCCTCGGGTACGAACGCCCCGAGCACGGCGTGTCGATGACCCCGAACATCCCCAAGCCGCGCAGCCGCGGCCGGCTCTACCTCACGAGCGCGGACCCGCAGGTCAAACCCGCCCTGGACTTCCGCTACTTCACCGACGAGGACGACTACGACGGCCGTACGCTCGTCGACGGCATCAGAATCGCCCGCCGGGTCGCCGCCGCCGAACCGCTGTCGACCTGGCTCAAGCGCGAGGTCGCGCCGGGCCCGGAGGTCACCTCCGACGAGGAACTGAGCGAGTACGCCCGTAAGTGCGCCCACACCGTGTACCACCCCGCCGGCACCTGCCGGATGGGTGCCGCCACCGATGAACAGGCCGTCGTCGCACCCGATCTGCGGATCCGGGGACTCGAATCCATCCGTATCGCCGACGCGTCGGTCTTCCCGACGATGCCAGCGGTGAACCCGATGATCGGGGTCCTGATGGTCGGGGAGAAGTGCGCGGAACTGCTCATGGGGGCAGCCACCGAGGAGAAAGGGCTGATCCGATGAGTGAACTCGACCACACCAAGGCCACCACGGAAGGCGGGAGCCGTACGGACCGGCCGCCGGTCTTCGCCGTACGCGACCTGTGGAAGGTCTTCGGACCCCAGGCCACCCGCGTGCCCGCCGACCCGGAACTCGCCGCGCTCACCCCCTCCGAGCTGCGCGAACGCACCGGCTGTACGGCCGCTGTACGCGATGTCTCCTTCGACGTCCGCAAGGGCGAGGTCTTCGTCGTCATGGGCCTGTCGGGCTCCGGCAAGTCCACGCTCGTACGCTGTCTGACCCGGCTCATCGAGCCGACGTCCGGCGAGATCGCCATCGACGGCGAGGACGTCCTGTCGATGGACAGGACCCGGCTGCGCGCCCTGCGCCGGCACCGGGCCGCCATGGTCTTCCAGCACTTCGGCCTGCTGCCGCACCGCTCCGTCCTCGACAACGTCGCCTACGGTCTGGAGATCCAGGGCATGGGCCGCGCCGAGCGCCGCGAGAAGGCCGCCGAGGTCGTCTCCAAGGTCGGCCTCGACGGTCTGGAGGACCGCAGGCCGGGGCAGCTCTCCGGCGGTCAGCAGCAGCGCGTCGGACTGGCCCGCGCGCTCGCCGTCGACCCTCAGGTGCTCCTCTTCGACGAGCCGTTCAGCGCGCTCGACCCGCTGATCCGCCGCGAGATGCAGGAAGAGGTCATCCGGCTGCACAGCGAGGAGGGCCGCACGATGGTCTTCATCACCCACGACCTCAACGAGGCGCTGCGCCTCGGCGACCGCATCGCGCTGATGCGCGACGGCCGGATCGTGCAGCTCGGCACGCCCGAGGAGATCGTCGGGCACCCGGCCGACGCGTACGTACGGGACTTCGTCCGCGACGTACCCCGCGAACAGGTCATCACCGTACGGGCGGCCATGCGGCCCCGCGCCCCCGGGGACGCCGACACGGGCCCGGCGCTCGCCCCGACCGCGACCGTCTCCGAGGCGATCGAGGCGGTGGCCCGCTCCGGCGAGGCCACGGCACGGGTGGTCGACGGGAGCAGGCTCATCGGCGTCGTCGACCACGCGTGCCTGCTCGGGGTGGTCGCGGGCACCGCCGGTGTCGCGGGTTCCTCCGACGCCGCGGGTTCCTCCGGTGCTTCCGGTGCCTCCGGTGCCTCCGGTGACTCCGGTGACTCCGGTACGGACGCGGCGGCGCGGCCGGAGAACGGAGAGGCGGCCCTGCGATGACCGCCGCCACCGGCACGACCGCCCGCACCGGCTCCGCCACCGGACCCCAAGGGACCCCGGGGGGCTCCGGCGGCCCCGGGACCTCCGGGACCGCGGGGTCGGCCGCCGGCCTCGCGGCCACGCTGCGGCGCCGGCCCGGGCTCGGCAAACTCCTGCTGCTCGCGGTGTTCGCCGCCGTCCTCGTCCCGCTGGCCCTCACCCGCTGGCCCGGCACCGTCTGGCCCGAAGCGCTGACCGTCGACCTCTCCGCCCCGCTCGGCAGCGCCAGCGACTGGATCATCGACAACCGCGACAGCCACCCGCTCTTCCTCTACTTCTTCGGCTACCTCAGCAACGCCGTCGTCCTCTCCGTACGCGGCGTCTACCTGCTGCTGCTCGCCATGGGCTGGGCCGGGGTCACCGCCGCGGCCGGCCTGATCGCCTGGCGCGTCGCGGGTGTCCGGCTCGCCCTCACCGCGGCCGTCTCCGTCGCCCTGTGCGGGGTGCTCGGCATGTGGATACCGACGATGCAGACGCTCTCGCTGATGATCGTCGCCGTCGCCGCGTCCGTCGTGGTCGGCGCGCTCCTCGGGCTCGCCGCCGGCCTCTCCGACCGGCTGCACCGCGTGCTGCGCCCCGTACTCGACACCATGCAGGTGCTGCCCGCCTTCGCCTATCTGCTGCCCGTCGTGCTGATCTTCGGCATCGGCGTCCCCGCGGCGGTCCTCGCGACCGTCGTGTACGCGGCTCCGCCGATGGCCCGGCTCACCGCGCTCGGCCTGCGCGACGCCGACGGCGGCGTGATGGAAGCCGTCACCTCGCTCGGCGCGACGGCCAGGCAGCGGCTGCTGACCGCGCGCCTGCCGCTCGCCCGCAAACAGCTCCTCCTCGGCCTCAACCAGACGATCATGATGGCGCTGTCGATGGCCGTCATCGCGTCCGTGATCGGCGCCGGAGGGCTCGGCGACCGCGTCTACCAGGCGCTGGCCTCGGTCGACGTCGGCGCGGCGCTCGCCGCCGGGCTGCCGATCGTGCTGCTCGCCGTGGTCCTCGACCGGACGACCGCCGCCGCGGGCTCCGGACTCGACCGGCCCCCCGCTTCGTCGGCGGCGGACCGGCTGCGTACCGGATGGCTCGGCTGGGCCGCCGTGGTCGTGGCCGCCGCCCTCGTCGCGTTCGCCGGACGCCTCGCGGGCCGGCTCGACTGGCCCGAGAGCTGGATCGCCAACATCGCCGAGCCCGTCAACAGCGCCGTCGACTGGATGACCGCCCACCTCTACTCCGGCGTCCCCGTCATCGGCGGCACCGCCGACTGGGCCGGCCACTTCACCACCTGGGTGCTCGACCCGCTGCGCGGCGGACTCCAGGCGCTGCCCTGGTGGGCGCTGCTGCTGATCGTCGCCGCGCTCGCCCTGCTCATCGGCACCTGGCAGACCGCGCTCACCGCCGTCCTCGCCCTGGCCGCCATCGGCGTGCTCGGCGTGTGGAAGCCGTCGCTGGACACGCTCTCCCAGGTGCTGGCCGCCGTCGCGGTCACCCTGGTCATCGGCTTCGCCACCGGGATCGCGGCGGCCCGCAGCGCCCGCTTCGAAGCACTGCTCCGGCCCGTCCTGGACGTCTTCCAGACGCTGCCGCAGTTCGTCTACCTGATCCCCGTGGTCGCGCTCTTCGGCGTGGGCCGCGCCCCGGCGGTCGCCGCCGCCGTCGTCTACGCGCTGCCCGCCGTCGTACGCATCACCACCCAGGGGCTCCGCCAGGTCGACGCGGCGGCGCTGGAGTCCGCGCGCTCCCTCGGCGCGACCAGCGGCCAGCAACTGCGCCAGGTCCAACTGCCCCTCGCCGGACCGGCGCTGCGCCTCGCGCTCAACCAGGGCGTGGTCCTCGTCCTCGCCGTCGTCATCATCGGCGGCCTGGTCGGCGGCGGTGCGCTCGGTTACGACGTGGTGTTCGGCCTGGCCCAGGGCGACCTGGCGACCGGCCTGGTCGCGGGCGCGGCCATCGTCTGCCTCGGCCTGATGCTGGACCGGGTGACCCAGCCCACGGAACGCCGTGGCGGAGACAGGAAGGGGGCCTGACATGACGCACATCCGTACGCGTATCCGGACGGCCGGGGTCCTCGCCTCGGCGACCGCCCTGCTGGCCGTCACCGGCTGCGGCGCGGCCGACATGACCAAGCAGGCGTCGCCGTACGCCAACGCGCAGGGCTCGAAGACCGTCACCCTCTCCATACAGTCGTGGGTCGGGGCGCAGGCCAACGTGGCCGTGGCGACGTATCTGCTCGAACACGAGCTGGGCTACCGCGTGGACACCGTCCAGGTCGACGAGGTCCCCGCGTGGGACGCCCTCAGCCAGGGCCGGGTCGACGCGATCCTGGAGGACTGGGGCCACCCCGAACAGGAACAGCGCTACGTCAAGGACAAGAAGACGATCACCCCGGGCGGCGGGCTCGGGGTCACCGGCCATATCGGCTGGTTCGTCCCCACGTACTTCGCGAAGCAGCACCCGGACGTGACCGACTGGCGCAACCTCAACAAGTACGCGGACCAGTTCCGCACCCCGGAGAGCGGCGGCAAGGGCCAGTTGCTGGACGGCTCGCCGTCGTACGTCACCAACGACAAGGCGCTGGTGTCCAATCTGAAGCTGGACTACCAGGTCGTCTTCGCGGGGTCGGAGGCGGCGCAGATCACCCAGATGAAGCAGTTCGCCAAGGAGAAGAAGCCCTTCCTCACCTACTGGTACACGCCGCAGTGGCTGTTCCAGAAGGTCCCGATGACCGAGGTCAAGCTCCCGGAGTACAAGGAGGGCTGCGACGCCGACCCGAAGAAGGTCGCCTGCGCCTATCCGCACACCCCGCTCCAGAAGTACCTGAACGCGGACTTCGCGAAGAAGGGCGGCGGCGCGGCGACGCTGCTGAAGAACTTCCACTGGACGACCGAGGCACAGAACGACGTCGCCCTGATGATCGCGGACCAGAAGCTCACGCCGGAGAAGGCGGCGGAGAAGTGGGTCAAGGCGAACGAGCCGACGTGGAAGAAGTGGCTCCCGAAGAAGTGACGACGTGAGCGGTACGGGGGGCTCCCCGTACCGCTCGGTCCTCGCGCGGCGGGTCCGGGCTACACCGGCCCCCAGCGGGGGCCGGTGTGCCGGTCTCCGCTCCAGATGTACTGCTCGTCCGGCGTACGCGTCATGCCGAAGTCGTAGAGCGACGGCGCCCCCGCGTCCTCCCACCTCCGCCACGCCCGTACGACGTCATCGGCCAGCCGCCGTGGCCCGGCCTGCCGGGTCACGGCCGGGCCGGCCGCCGTCCCGGCGAGGGTCGCCCAGGACGAACGGCCGTCGTGCAGCCGGGCGGTCGTACCGGTCCCGTCGGCCCCGCCGGGCTCCGTGGTGATCCGTACGTCGGGGAGCAGCACCCGCAGGACGAAGAGCAGATTCCCGTCCGCGAGCGTTCGCGGGTCCCTGGGGAAGGGGGACTCGGTCTCCGGCGGGACCGCCTCGCGGATCTCGTGGAACGCCCGGCCCTGACCGGTGGCGTACCGGCTGGGCATGAACATCCCCAGGCCCTGCATCCAGCCGGAGGCGGACCGGCCGTCGTCGGCCACCGTGAGCGCGACATGGCCGAGACGGCCCCACGGGGTGACGATCCGGCCGCCGGGGCGGGTCTGCTCCACCCAGGCCCAGGGCACCTCCTCCACCGCGTAGGTCGCGATCAGCCGGTCGTACGGTGCCCCTTCCCGCAGCCCGAGCGCCCCGTCGCCCACCCGTACCGACAGCTCCGCGCCCGCGTTCTTGATCCGCTCCTGCGCGGCGGCGGCGAGTTCGGCGTCGAACTCCACACTGGCGACCCGCCCGTCGCCCGCGCGCACCCCGAGCAGGGCGGCGTTCCACCCCGCCCCCGTGCCGAGTTCGAGCACCCGGTGGCCGGGTTCGGGCATCAGCGAGTCGAGCATGTCGGCCACGACCGGGACGCAGGACAGGCTGGACGTGGGCAGGCCGTCGGTGACCTGGATGACCGTGGAGTCGTACACCCCCGCGTACACGGCGTCCGCCCACGCCCGGGGGTCGGCGGCGCGGTCCACCCGTACGTACTCCTCGCCGCCCCACACCCAGACCCGCTCCGGCGCGAACAGGTCCCGGGGCACGGCGTCAACGGCCGCACGGACCCAGGGGGATTCCTCCGGCCAGCAGCCACGGGACGCCATGTCGGCCGCGAGCCGCCGCCGGTACGCGTCGATGTCCACGCCACCCACAGCGGTCTCCGTTCTCCCGTGTCGTGGAGTCTCCCGTGTCGTGGAGGAGATACGGAGATATCGTCGCGCATCGCCATCGCTCTGGGCAATGCCGTGCTTACTCTCTGGCGTCTACCCGCCAGAAGCGGCGCACCTTCCTTACAGCGGACCGAACCGCCCATCTAATGTGTTCGGACGGCCACCTGGCCGGAATCGAACACCACGGGGGAGGTGCGGCACATGACCGCACGGCAGCGGAAGTTGAGGTCGAGCACGGTCGTGCTGGGGTCCATGGGGGTACTGGCGCTCGCGCTCACGTCCTGCGGCTCGGAGCCCGACAAGCGGTGCGCCGACCGTACGACCAAGGAGACCCTGCCCAGCTCCCAGTGCAAGAGCGGTGGCAGCGGCTCGTACTACTACGGCGGCAACAGCAGCAAGGGCAAGGTCGACGGCGGCAGCTTCGACAAGTCGGCGGTCGACCGCGGCGGCTTCGGTTGCTCCGGTTCGGGGTCCGGCGGCGGCTGATGAAACGTCACACCATCGCCCCGCGCCCCGACTGGCAGCGCACCGTCGAGGAGCAGGGCGTCGTCTACCCGCTCACCCGCTACCCGGACGGCTCCCTGCGCCCGTACTGGGACGAGAGCGCCTACTACACCTTCACCCTGCCCGAGGTGGAGGCCCTCGAAGAGGTCGTCGAGGAGCTGCACGCCCTCTGCCTGGACGCCGCCGCGCACATCGTGACGCACGACCGCTTCGCCGACCTGGGCATCACCGATCCCCGGCTGGCCGGGCTGATCTCCGAGTCCTGGCGCCGGCGCGCCGAACTGCCCTCCCTGTACGGCCGGTTCGACCTGCACTACGACGGCACGGGACAGGCGAAGATGCTGGAGTACAACGCCGACACGCCCACCTCGCTGGTCGAGGCCGCGAGCGCCCAGTGGTTCTGGATGGAGGACCGTTTCCCCGGCGCCGACCAGTGGAACTCCCTCCACGAACGCCTCGTCGACGCCTGGCGGCAGCAGGCCGCCCTGCTCCCGCCGGGCCCCGTGCACTTCGCGCACTCCGACGGCGACGAACTGGGCGAGGACCTCATGACCGTCGCCTATCTGCGCGAGACCGCCGCACAGGCCGGTCTGGAGACCGAGGCGCTCTCCGTCGAGGAGATCGGCTGGGACCGGCTCTCCGGCCGCTTCGTCGACGACCGGCTCCGGTACATCCGTACCTGCTTCAAGCTCTACCCCTGGGAATGGCTGGCCACCGACCGCTTCGGCCCGCAGGTCCTGGACACCCTCGACAACGGCGGCGGTACGGGCGCCACCTGCTGGATCGAACCCGCCTGGAAGATGCTCCTCTCCAACAAGGCGCTCCTCGCGATCCTCTGGGAGCTGAACCCCGGCCACCCCCACCTCCTCGCCGCCCACCTCGACGGACCCCGCGAACTCGCCGCCTCCCGCGGCTACGCCGCCAAGCCGCTGCTGGGCCGCGAGGGCGCCGGGGTCACCCTCCACGAGCCGGGAAAGCCTCCGGTGGTACGGGACGAGGCGTGCTGCTACCAGGAACTGGCCCCGCTGCCCGCCTTCGACGGCAACCATGTCGTCCTCGGCGCGTGGGTGGTCGGGGACGAGGCGGCGGGGCTCGGCATCCGCGAGTCGGCGGGCCTGATCACGGACGAGTACGCGCGCTTCCTGCCCCACGTCATCCTGCCAACATGACCTGGGTCGGCCCCTGTTCACCGGATCGGGTTCTCTTTTCGCCGATCCCGACACGCCCGGGGGCCGTGCGCCGTACCGTCCCGGCATGCGCAAGTCACTGGTCCCCGGTCCCCGCGCGGAGCTGCTCTCCGTCGGGGACTGCGCCTCCCGCCCCACGCAGGAAGTCGCCGACGCGAGCGCCGCGAGTTTCGAGGTCTTCGTCCGCGCCGCCCTCGCGGACGCGTTCCTGAGAAAGACCCGGGACACCACCTCCGCGTGGCTGCGCTCGCCGGAGATGCACCACGACTGGCTGGACGCGCTGACCTTCGCGGCCGGTGAGCTGCAGATCGCCTGCGAGCGGCTGCGGTACCGGGGCGACGAGCGGCTGCGCGCCAACCAGCGGCGGCTGGAGCAGGTACAGACCCGGCTGGCGGAGGCGCGCCGGGTGCGGCGGGGCTACCAGGACGAGAACCAGCGGGCCGGCCGCGAGTGGCAGAACATGTGCGACGCCGTCTTCACCGCCCGGTCCTGGCTGCGCGGGGCCTACGGCGAGGAGGCCGACGCGGTGCGCAGGGCGCTGTGCGCGGAGCGCGGCATCCCCGAGGACGCCCCGTACCAGGAGCCCGCGCGGAACGCGCTGCACGGCATCGAGATCGCCTGCCGCGCCAAGCTGATCGATCCGCTGGTCACGGCGGACGTGGCCCGCCTGATGGCCGCCCCCGACCAGGCGTTCCGGCTCGTGGTCGCCAACGACGCCAAGGAGCAGGAGGAACGCAGCACGGCGCTACGGCACCCCCTGCTGCTGCGCCGCTGGGAGGCGGCCGTCCACGACCTGCTGACGGAGCTGGTGGACCGGGCGCGCGCCGACTCCACCACCGTCCTCGGCGACCTGGGGGACATCTCGGCCCTGACCGCCCAGGAGGTCTACACGCTCCTCAACAGCCGCCGCTTCTATGTGGCGTTGCAGTACCGGCTGACCGAGCTGGCCCGGATCGTCCGCCGGCTCACCGAGGACTGCCGGGCCCGCCAGGAGCGCCTGCGCGCCCCCTGGTACGCGGTGGAGGTGGAGGTGCGCGCGGAACTGGCGCGCCGTCACCCACGGGAGTACGCGTGGATCCGCCGGCAGATGGAGCCGTTCGGCACGCCGGTGGGCAGCCGCTCCCTCGACCCGGAGTGGGCGAACCACTCGCAGCGGCGGGGCGCGCTCAAGGCCCATGTGATGCGCTGCCTGGCGAGCGGCGTGTTCGAGCCGTACGTCCAGGACGAGCGCGGGCCCGCCGCGCCGGCGGTGGAGCCGTCCCTGTTCGCCGCGCAGATGCGGCGGAAGGTCGCGGCGGGCGAGATCAGCCTGAAGGGGGCGAAGAGCCGGCGGGAGAGGAACAACCGGCGCTGGAGAGCGGAACAGGAGGCCAGGGCCCAGCCGCAGGCCCAGGTCCCGCCGCAGCCGCAGGCCCCGACAGAGACCCGGGCCACCGCGCGCTGATCCCGCTCCGGGCGTACGGCGACAGTGCCCCGTACGCCCATACGCCGGTACCGCGCCGTACCGCGACCCTCCGCGCCGTACCACCTACTCCGCGAGCACCGCGCGCAACTGGTCGAGCCCCCAGTCCAGGTCCTCCTTGCTGATCACCAGCGGCGGGGCGATCCGGATCGTGGAGCCGTGTGTGTCCTTCACCAGGACACCCCGGTCCATCAGCCGCTCCGAGATCTCCCGGCCCGTCCCGTGCGTCGGCACGATGTCCACCCCGGCCCACAGCCCCCGGCCGCGTACCGCCGACACCGCCCCGCCCGCCGTCAGCAGCCCCAGCTCCCGGTGGAGGTGGTCGCCCAGCTCCGTCGCCCGCTGCTGGAACTCACCGGTCCGCAGCATCGCGATGACCTCAAGTGCCACCGCGCAGGCCAGCGGGTTCCCGCCGAACGTCGACCCGTGCTCGCCGGGCCTGTGCACCCCCAGCACCGCCGCCGAGGAGACCACCGCCGACACCGGGACCACCCCGCCGCCGAGCGCCTTGCCGAGCACGTACATGTCCGGCACCACGTTCTCGTGCTCGCAGGCGAAGGTCCTGCCCGTCCTGCCGAGCCCCGACTGGATCTCGTCCGCGATGAAGAGCACGTTCCGTTCCCGGGTCAGCGCGCGCACCCCGGCGAGATAGCCGGGCGGCGGGACCAGCACCCCGGCCTCGCCCTGGATCGGTTCCAGCAGCACGGCCACGGTGTTCTCGGTCAGCGCCTCGTCCATGGCCGTGAGGTCGCCGTACGGCACGATCTCGAACCCCGGGGTGTACGGACCGAAGTCCGCGCGGGCCTCCGCGTCCGTGGAGAAGCTGATGATCGTCGTCGTACGGCCGTGGAAGTTGTTGCCCGCCACGACGATCTTCGCCATGCCGTCGGGCACGCCCTTGACGCGGTACCCCCACTTCCTGGCGGTCTTCACCGCCGTCTCCACGGCTTCCGCGCCGGTGTTCATCGGCAGGACCATCTCCATGCCGCACAGGTCGGCCAGCTCCGTACAGAACTCCGCGAAGCGGTCGTGGTGGAAGGCCCGGGACGTCAGCGTCACCCTGTCCAACTGGGCCTTGGCGGCCTCGATGAGCCGCCGGTTGCCATGGCCGAAGTTGAGCGCCGAATACCCGGCGAGCATGTCGAGGAAGCGCCGTCCCTCGACATCCGTCATCCAGGCCCCGTCCGCCGAGGCGACGACGACGGGCAGCGGATGGTAGTTGTGCGCACTGTGGGCCTCCGCCGAGGCGATGGCGCTCTCCGTTGTCGACACGGGTCTCTCCGATCGGTCAGGGCAAGCTGGCAAGCGCTGCTGCTCCGAGGGGGGCAGAGCCCCACTTTCTTTCGTCGCACGCAGTCCGGACGATGAAAGCTTGCCCGTAACGGCACCTGATTGAACAGGTTCCCCGTTTCGGGCTCCGCCCACCGGCCTACCCGACGGGCACCGGCCGGCCTGCCGCCGCGTCGTCTCCCGGCCCCCTCCGGAGATCCGTTTCGAGCTGTCGGTCCCACCTGAGACAATGCTGAGCATGGCCTCTGAACGTCCTCGTGCCCTCTCCGGAATCCAGCCCACCGCAGGCTCGTTCCACCTCGGGAACTACCTCGGTGCGGTACGTCAGTACGTGGCGCTGCAGGAGTCCCATGACGCGTTCTACGTGGTCGTGGACCTGCACGCGATCACCGTTCCGCAGGACCCCGCCGCGCTGCGCGCCAACACGCGGCTGGCCGTCGCCCAGCTTCTGGCCGCCGGGCTCGACCCGCAGCGCTGCACGCTCTTCGTGCAGAGCCATGTTCCCGAGCACTCCCAGCTCGCCTGGGTCATGAACTGCATCACGGGCTTCGGCGAGGCGTCCCGGATGACGCAGTTCAAGGACAAGTCGGCCAAGGAGGGCACGGACCGCGCCACGGTCGGCCTCTTCACGTACCCGATCCTCCAGGTCGCGGACATCCTGCTCTACCAGGCCGACGCCGTCCCGGTCGGTGAGGACCAGCGCCAGCACATCGAGCTGACCCGTGACCTCGCGGAGCGCTTCAACTCCCGCTTCGGACCGACGTTCACGGTTCCGGCACCGCACATCGTCAAGGAGGTCGCCAAGATCTACGACCTCCAGGACCCCGCGATCAAGATGAGCAAGTCGGCGTCCACGCCGAAGGGCCTGATCAACCTGCTCGACGAGCCGAGGACGACGGCGAAGAAGATCAAGAGCGCCGTCACGGACACCGGCACGGAGATCCGCTTCGACGCGGCGGCCAAGCCCGGCGTGAGCAATCTGCTCACGATCTACTCCACGCTCACGGACACGTCCATCGCGGATCTTGAGCTGCGCTACGAGGGCAAGGGATACGGCGCGCTGAAGACGGACCTGGCGGAGGTGATGGTCGAATTCGTCACACCCTTCCGGACCCGTACGCAGGAATATCTGGACGACCCCGAGACGTTGGACGCTCTCCTGGCCGCAGGGGCGGAGAAGGCCCGTACGGTCGCCGCGGAGACGCTGGCCCAGGCGTACGGGAGAGTCGGCTTCCTGCCGGCCAAGCACTGAGCCAGGTGCCGGAAACCGGGGGCCGGAGGGGCGACCGTATGGACGAATCCGTGTGACGTGGGTACGTCGGACGGTTACGCCATGTACTGATGCCGGCCCCCGGTCCGGCGAGCGGTGGCCAGCACGGCCGTGCGACCGTCACACTGGCGGGCGGTGCGGGCGACAGAGACAGCCAACAGAAACAGATCGACACAGAGACTGAGGAGAACGACGTGGGGACCGTAACGCTCGGCGTTTCGATCGCGGTCCCGGAGCCCTACGGCACTCTGATCCAGGAGCGGCGTGCGAGCTTCGGTGACACCGCGGCGCACGCCATCCCCACGCATGTCACGCTGCTGCCGCCCACCGAGGTGGACGCGTCGGCGCTGCCCGCGATCGAGGCGCATCTCGCCGCCGTCGCGTCGGCAGGACGGCCCTTCCCCATGCGGCTCTCGGGCACCGGTACGTTCCGCCCGCTCTCCCCGGTCGTCTTCATCCAGGTCGTCGAGGGCGCGTCGGCCTGCGCCTGGCTCCAGAAGCGGGTCAGGGACTCCTCGGGGCCGCTCGTGCGCGAGCTCCAGTTCCCGTACCACCCGCATGTGACCGTCGCGCACGGCATCGCGGAAGAGGCGATGGACCGGGCCTACGAAGAGCTGTCGGAGTACGGGGCGCAGTGGAGCTGCACCTCCTTCGCGCTCTACGAACAGGGCGCGGACGGCGTCTGGCGCAAGGTGCAGGAGTACGCCTTCGGCGGCGGTACGGAGACGCCTCCGGTGCCCTCCCAGTCCGCCCCCGCCGACCACCCCGCCCCCCTGAGCCCTTAAGTCTCCTCAGCCCTTCCACAGGCCCTCGGAACCCTTCAGCGGCCTTCGGGCGGGTTCAGATGGGCAGCCTGCGGAAGAGCCCGCGCGGCAGCACCCGCAGCGCCGTCGCCAGCACCCGCAGCGCCCCCGGCACCCACACCGTCTCCGCGCCCCGCCGCAGCCCCGCCTCGACGGCCACGGCCACCTCCCCGGGCGTCGTCGCCAGCGTCAGGGCCGTCGGCGCCTGGGTATCGGCCGACGGGAGTTGGCCGGGCCGCGCCGGCGTCCAAGGCCGTACGAAGCCGGGCCGTACGACCATGACCCGTACCCCCGTGCCCTGCATCGCGTCCCCCAGCCCCTGCGTGAACGCGTCGAGGCCCGCCTTGCTCGACCCGTAGATGAAGTCGGCGCGCCGGGCCCGTTCCGCGGCCATCGACGAGAGCACCACCAGCGCGCCGTGCCCCTGCGCCTGAAGGGCCGCCGCGCACACCAGCCCGGCCGAGACCCCGCCCGTGTAGTTCGTCTGCGCCACCCGGGCCGCCGCCGGCGGATCCGCCTCGTCCCGCGCCTGGTCGCCCAGGACCCCGAAGGCGAACAGCACCAGATCGACCGGGCCCTCCGCGAAGACCTTCCCCAGCGACTCCGCGTGCGCCCCGGGGTCCAGGGCGTCGAACGCGAGGGTGCGGACCTCCGCGCCGCACCGGGTCCGCAGCCCGGCCGCGGCGGCCTCCAGCGCGGGGGAGGAGCGGCCCGCCAGCCAGACCGTACGAGTGCCGCGGACGATCAGCCGGCGCGCGGTGGCCAGGCCGATCTCCGACGTGCCGCCGAGGACGAGCAGGGACCGCGGGATACCGGAAGCGGGCGAGGCGCCGGAGGCGTCCTTCATCGGTGAGCGCATGAACGCGACGGTATCGCCAGGATCGCCCCATATCTCACTCTTGCGCGCTCTTGTCGCGATGCCCGCAGGGATACTCGTATGAATGGGGGTAGGCACCTCCTCATGGACTGGCTGAAAAACCTCCCTGTCATCGGTCCGGTCGTGGCACGGCTGATGCGGACCCACGCCTGGCGCTCGTACGAGAGGCTCGACCGGGTCCACTGGACGCGGCTCGCCGCCGCCATCACGTTCATCAGCTTCCTCGCGCTCTTCCCGCTGATCACCGTGGGCGCGGCGATCGGCGCCGTACTGCTCAGCCCGGGCCGGCTCGACCGGCTCCAGGAGAGCATCGCCAAGCAGGTCCCCGGCATCTCGCAGCAGCTCGACCTCAACGCCCTCGTCGCCAACGCGGGCACGGTCGGGCTGGTGGCGGGCGCGCTGCTGCTCTTCACCGGCATCGGCTGGATCGGCTCGATGCGCGAGTGCCTGCGGGCCGTCTGGGAGCTGGAGGACCCGCAGGACGGCAACCCCTTCCTCCTCAAGGGCAAGGACGGCGTGGTCCTGCTGGGCCTCGGCGCGGTCGGGCTCGCCTCGCTGGGCGCCTCGGGGCTCGGCTCGACGGCCGTCGGCTGGAGCGCCGGCAAACTCGGTATCCCCGAGGGCGGGGCGGGCGGCGTACTGCTCCAGGCCGCCGCCCTCGTGGTGGCGGTGCTGGCCGATTTCCTGCTGCTCCTGTACGTCCTGACGCTGCTGCCCCGCGTCCACCCGCCGCGCCGCCGGCTCGTCGTCGCCGCGCTGATCGGCGCCGTCGGCTTCGAACTGCTGAAGCTGCTGCTCGGCGGCTACATGAGGGGCGTGGCGACGAAGAGCATGTACGGCGCGTTCGGGGTGCCGGTGGCGCTGCTGCTCTGGATCAACTTCACGGCGAAGCTGCTGCTGTTCTGCGCCGCCTGGACGGCGACGCGGAGCAAGTCCGAGGAGGAGATCGAACCGACCGAGGGGGACGAGAACGATGAGGGGGACGGGGCGTACGGCGGCGCTACCCGCGCGGACGGCGCAGCGGCCAGCGCCGGTTGACCAGGTACCCCGTACCCGCCAGCAGGACCAGCGCCCCGCCCGTGACGCCGAGCGCGACCCCGGCCCCGCCCGTACCGCCGCCGTTCGCCGCCGCCACGGTCCTGGCGTGGCCGTCGGCCCCCGTGTCCGTCCCCACCTGCGTGGACTCCGGGGACGGGCTCGTACGGGCGGACTTCGGCGGCACCAGCACCCCGACCGGCTTCACCTTGCCGCTCGCCGCGAAGCCCCAGTCCAGCAGCCGCGCCGTCTCCTGGTAGACCGCGTGGGCCTCGGTGGACGACGGGTTCATGACCGTGACCAGCAGCTTCTTGCCGTCGCGTTCGGCGACCCCGGTGAAGGTGTTCCCGGCGTGCGTGGTGCTGCCGTTCTTCACCCCCGCGATGCCCCGGTACTGGGCGACCCCGCCCGCACCGGTCAGCAGCCGGTTGGTGTTCTGGATCTCGAAGTTCTCCCGTACGGGCTTGAAGCCCTCCTTCTTCTCGCCCTTCTCGGGCTTGGAGAACTCGCCGGGGAACTTGGCCGACTGCGTCGAGCTGTACTCCCGGAACTCCTTCTTCTGGAGGCCGGAGCGGGCGATCAGCGTCAGGTCGTACGCGCTGGAGACCTGGCCCTTCTCGTCGTAGCCGTCGGGCGTGACCACATGCGTGTCCAGCGCCTGCAACTCGTCGGCCTGCGCCTGCATCTCCCCGACCGTCTTCTCCACCCCGCCGTTCATGGCGGAGAGCACATGGACGGCGTCGTTGCCGGAACGCAGGAAGACGCCCAGCCACAGATCGTGGACCGAGTACGTGAGGTCTTCCTTCACCCCGACCAGGCTGCTGCCCGCGCCCACCCCCATGAGGTCGGCGTTGGTGACCTTGTGCTTCTCCGTCGCGGGCAGCTTCGGCAGCAGCGTGTCCGCGAAGAGCATCTTGAGCGTGGAGGCGGGCGGCAGCCGCCAGTGCGCGTTGTGCGACGCCAGTACGTCACCGGACTCGGCGTCCGCGACGATCCAGGACCGGCCGCTCAGCTTCTTCGGCAGCACCGGCACGCCCGCGCCGAGGTTCACCTGCGTACCCGCCTTGCCGAGCGGCGTCCCGCCGACCGTGGACATCGAGGCGGGCGGCTTCGGCTGCTTCTTGCCGGGCGCGTCGGCCCTGCTGTCGGCGGAGGCCGTGGGCGCCTCGGGTGCGTCGGGCGCCACGGTGGCCGCCGAGGCGGGCAGAGCGGTCAGCACGGGCAGCAGAGCGGCGGCGAGGACCGTCACGGCGGTCTTTTTCAGAGCGGGCACGACCGAGAACGTACATGCACCAGCCACGGATGGAGACACCGGCGGATCTCCCGGACCCCGCTGCCGCCGCCCGGAGGGCGACGGCGATACTGAATCCATGAAGCTCAGCCGCCCCGTGTCCTGGTTCCTGCTCGTGTTCGGGGTCTGGAGCTGGTTCATCTGGATCACTTTCGTGAAAAATCTCTGGCAGGACGGCAGCGGGCTCGCCTTCGACGACGCCGGTGACCCGACGGGATATTTCTGGGTGCACCTGACGCTCGCCGTCGTGTCCTTTCTTCTGGGGACGACGATCGGCGTGATCGGGTTCCGTGGCGTTCGCGCACTCCGGCGCGAACAGCCTGAACAACAGGTATAGGGGGCGCGTTCTTCGTGGTTGTCGTGGTCGTTCTGACGGGACTCGCGGCCGTCGCGGTACTGGTCGCGGCGCACTGGTACGTGTGGCGGCGCCTGGTGCGCGACACGACGTCGGCGCCCGGGGCCGCCCGCAGGCTGGGAACGGTTGCGATCATTCTGCTGCCTGTTCTCTCCATCGGCGCAGTGAGTTCGAGCCGTTCGGGGGCGCCCTTCGGGCTCCAGCAGGTCCTGGCCTGGCCGGGGTTCCTGTGGCTGGCGACGCTGCTGTACCTGGTGCTGGCGCTGGTGGTGGGCGAGGCCGCCCGCCCGGCGCTGCGGCGCTTCCTGGCGCGGCGGGACGCGACGGCGAAGACACCGGAGCCGACTACTCCGACAGGGCCACGGGACGAGGCCGCCACGGAGCCGAGCACCGCCGAGCCGAGCACCACGGAGCCGGGCGCCGCCGAGCCGGGCGCCACGGAGCCGGGCGCCGCCGCGAAGACGGCGACGGGGACGGCGACGAAGACGGAGGCGGAGCCGAAGACGGAGGCCGAGCCGATCGCCCCGCCTTCCGCCCCCGCCACGGTCTCCGCTCCCTCTGCTCCCTCCGGCCCCTCCCGCCGTCTGTTCGTCTCCCGTGCCGTCGGCGGCGCCGCCGCCACCGCCGCGCTCGCCACCGTCGGGTACGGCACGTACGGCGTCCTGCGCGGCCCGAGCGTCAAGCGCGTCACCGTTCCGCTCACCAAGCTGCCGCGCGCCGCCCACGGCTTCCGTATCGCCGTCGTCAGCGACATCCACCTCGGCCCGATCCTGGGCAGCGCCCACACCCGGCGCATCGTCCGCACGATCAACTCCACCCGGCCCGATCTGATCGCCGTCGTCGGTGACATGGTCGACGGCAGCGTCCAGGACCTGGGCCCGGCCGCCGAGCCCCTCGCCGGCCTGGAGGCCCCGCACGGCTCCTTCTTCGTGACCGGCAACCACGAGTACTACTCGGACGCGAGCGCCTGGATCGACCACGTACGTGAGCTGGGGCTGCGGCCCCTGGAGAACGAGCGCGTCGAGATCGCCGGGTTCGATCTCGCCGGGGTCAACGACATCGCGGGCGAGACCGAGGGCGCGGGCCCCGACTTCGTGAAGGCGCTCGGGGACCGCGACCCGGCCAGGGCCTCCGTGCTCCTCGCGCACCAGCCCATCGTCATCCACGACGCCGTACGCCACGGCGTCGACCTCCAGCTCTCCGGCCACACCCACGGTGGCCAGCTCTGGCCCGGCAACCTCATCGCGGGCTTCGCCAACCCCACCGTCGCCGGTCTTGAGCGGTACCAGGACACCCAGCTCTACGTGTCGCGCGGCGCGGGCGCCTGGGGTCCTCCCGTACGGGTCGGCGCGCCCTCCGACATCACCGTCGTGGAGCTCGCCTCGCGCCAGGCGTGACCCCGCGGGCGCTCTCCCTCGCCGACTGCTCGCGAGTGTTCCCGGCTTGACGTGACCGTTGCCCGGGAGAGCGCCGATTTCCCTTCCACAGGTGGAGACCTTTGTGGTTGGGTGAACGCCATCACGGTCAGGGGTGGGCGTGACAGAGGGGCACAGCGATGCGGTCGGTCCGTGTGCGGATACTCATCACATGTCTGGTACTGGTGGCTGCCGGAGTGGGCGGCTGGCAGCTGCTGCCGTCCAACCGGGCGGATACGAAACCGATCACCGTCGGCACGACGGACGTCGTCTCGTCGCTCGACCCGGCCGGGGCGTACGACGCGGGCTCCTGGGCGCTGTTCAGCAACATCTACCAGTCGTTGCTGACGTTCGCACCCGCCTCGATCACCCCCGTACCGGACGCGGCCCGCTCCTGCGGCTTCACCGGTAAGGAACTCACCACCTACCGCTGCCAGTTGCGGGACGACATCCGCTTCCCCAGTGGCGCGACGATGACCGCGGAGGACGTCAAGTACTCCTTCGACCGCGTCCTCGCCATCAAGGCGGACGCCGGCCCCGCGCCCCTCTTCGCCACGCTCAAGTCGGTGGTGGCGGACGGGCTGACGGTCACTTTCCAACTCCGCTCGCGCGACGCGACGTTCCCGCTCAAGGTGGCCACCGGAGCCGGCGCGATCGTCGACCGCACCCAGTACCCGGCGGACGCGCTGCTCGCCGGTGACAACGTCGGCGGCTCGGGACCGTACCTCCTCGACCAGTACCTGCCGGGCTCCTCCGCCCACCTGGAGCCCAACCCCGGTTACCGGGGCGCGATCGAGGCGACCGGCGGCCCGGTGGACATCGAGTACTTCAAGACCTCAGAGGCGCTCGCCGACGCCTGGCAGGCCCGTACGGTCGAGGTCACCCACCGCCAGCTCCCGCCGTCCGTGATCGCCGGGCTGGACGGCGCCGGGGACGGCGTACGGGTCGACGAGGCGGACAGCGCCGCCATCCGCAGCCTCGTCCTCAACACGCGGGCCGGGTCGCCGATGGCCGACAAGGCGGTGCGCCGGGCGATCGCCGCCGTGGTCGACCGGCCGCGGATCGTCTCCGGTGTGTACGCGTCGACGGTCGAGCCGCTCTACTCGCTGATCCCGCAGGGCATCACCTCCCACAGCACCCCGTTCTTCGACGCCTACCCGGAGCCGGACACCCCGCGCGCCCGCGCCCTCCTGGAGGACGCGGAGGTGCGGACGCCCGTCAGCTTCACGCTCGGATACGCGCAGGGCGGCGCGGCGGCGCCGGAGGCGGCCGAACTGCGCAGCCAGCTCGAAGCGACCGGGCTCTTCAAGGTGAAGGTCGTCGAGAACGAGTGGACGGAGTTCCAGAAGGGCTACTCCAAGGGCGAGTTCGATGCGTACACCATCGGCTGGGTGCCGGACTTCCCCGACCCCGACAACTTCATCCAGCCCCTGATCGGGCGCGGCTCGATCCTGCACAACGGCTACACGGACGGCCGGGTCGACGAACTGATCCGCTCGACGCAGCGGTACGCCGAACGGGGCCGCGCCGCGCAGGACTTCAAGTCCCTCCAGCGGACGGTGGCCCAGGACGTGCCGATCGTGCCGCTCTGGCAGAAGAAGGACTACGTCCTGAGCACGGAGGACGTGACGGGCTCGCAGTACCTCTCGGACGGCACGGGCATCTGGCGGCTGTGGCGGCTGGGCCGGCTCTGAGGACGCAGGTCAGTCCCCGCTCTTCTCCCTCGTACCGCCGCTGCCTCTGCCGTTCTTACGGGCGGCGGCCACCTGGGCCATGCCCGGCAGGAAGTCCGTGAACAGCTCGTGGACCTCGCGTACGAGCGGCCGGAGCACCCGAAAGCGGGAGAGCGCCGCGCTGCGCGCGACGAGCCGGGCGCCGCGCAGGGCGAGGCGGTGGCTGCGCTCGCTGTCCTCCGAGCGGTCGTAGACCCAGTACAGGACCAGGCCCATCTGGGCCAGCCACATCAACTCGGGCAGCGAGGGCGCCAGTTCGGCGTCGACCTTGGCGGTGGAGCCGGCCAGCACCTCCCGGTGCACGGAGATGGCCGCCTCCCGGGTGGGCTCCGACTCGGGCGAGAAGGGGCTCAGCGGGCTGTCCGGGTCGGCGGCGTTCTTGAAGAACTGGGCGGCGAACTCGTGGTACGGCTCCGCGATCTCCAGCCACGCGGTCAGCACCCCGCCGAGGCGCGCCTCCAGGCCGGTCTCCCGGTCGAGCACGGGCCGGATCGCCACGCGGTGCTCGGTGGCGATCCGGTCGTAGAAGCCCTGGACGAGATGTTCCTTGGAGGAGAAGTAGTAATACGCGTTCCCGACGGAGACCTCGGCCTCCTGGGCGATGGCCCGCATGGTCGTCCTGTCGTAACCGCGCTCCTGGAAGAGTCGCAGTGCGGTCTCCAGGATGAGCGTGCGGGTCTGCTCGCTCTTGGGCGTGGCGGGGGCCTTGGCGTCCTTCTGATCCTTCTCGTCCTTCACGCTGCCTGAGCCTAGATGAACGCGGTGTTCTCAGTGGTGGTGGGCGGATCGGAGATCGTTTCTTCCGGCGGGATCCGCGGATCCGCACGGGAGGGAGCCGGCGTTCCCGTCCGCAGGCCGGCCATGACGAGGTCCAGGAGCCGGGTGGCCTGCGGCTGCCACTCGCCGACCGGATCGATCATCCAGAGGCCGGCGATGAGCAGGATGAAGTCCTCGCCGGTCACCCCCGGGCGGATGGTGCCGGCCTTCTCGCCGGCCCGCAGCAGGGCCTCGGCCGCGTCGGCCACGGGGGTGGGAGCCGGTTTCCCCGGGCTCCCCGGGGCGCTGGTGGCCTGGCGGATGGCGTCCGCGAGGCCGGCCTTGGCCATGGCGAACCGGGCGAGGTGGTCCATCCACTCCCGCAGGGCGCGGTCCGGCTCCCGCTCCTGGAGCAGTTGGGCCGCGGAGTCGGCGACCTGCTGCATCTCGTGGCGGTAGATCTCCAGGACCAGGGACTCGCGGTTGGGGAAGTTGCGGTAGAACGTGCCCTGCCCGACGCACGCCTTCTTGGCGATCAGGCTCAACGGGGCGTCCGCGCACCGCGTCAGTTCGGTCAGGGCTACCTCCAGGATGCGCTCGCGGTTGCGCTGCGCGTCCGAGCGCAGAGGCGGGTCCTTCTGCTGCCGCACTCGTCCTCCTCGTGGGCCCGGTTCCAGAACCGGCCTTGCTGAGCGGACAATTGTCCACTACGTTCTCCCAGTAGTGGACAATTGTCCACTTGGGTCCGGTCCGGGGACGGACGTGATCCGGGCCGGTGACGACCGACCCGGGGGCCCTTCCCCTTGTCCGCATGATGACAAGCCCGCACCGGCCCGTACAGCGCCATCCCGTACCGCATCGCTCCGTACAGCACCGACTCGTACAGCGCCATCCCGTACCGCACCGACTCGTACAGCGCCATCCCGTACAGCGCCACTCCGTACATGCGCCACACCCGCCCCGGTTCACGCCCGACTGCCCGACTGCCCGACCGTCCCGCAGACGCGCTCCGGATATGCGAAAGAAGGCTGTTCATGGCCCCGCCCCCCTCGTCGACGCACAGCGCCGTCACGCTGAACATCAACGGTGAGAAGCACGCGCTCTCCGTCGACCACCGCACCACCCTGCTCGACGCGCTGCGCGAGCGCCTCGACCTGACCGGCACCAAGAAGGGCTGCGACCAGGGACAGTGCGGTGCCTGCACGGTACTGATCGACGGCCGCCGGGCCGTCTCCTGTTTACAGCTCGCGGTGGCCGCCGAAGGCCGTGAGATCACCACCATAGAAGGGGTCGCCGACAACGACCGGCTGCACCCCGTGCAGCAGGCGTTCCTCGACCTGGACGGCTACCAGTGCGGCTACTGCACGCCGGGCCAGATCTGTTCGGCCATCGCCGTGATCGAGGAGCACGCCGCGGGCTGGCCGAGCGCCGCCACCGGCGATGTCCGACCCGAGGCCGGGCCGCCGCCGCTGACGCCCGAGGAGATCCGCGAGCGGATGAGCGGCAACCTGTGCCGTTGCGGCGCGTACGTGTCGATCGTCGGGGCGGTCGCCCGCGCCGCCGAGGCCGCCGCGCCCGCCGCGACCGGTGAGGAGGTCGCGGCATGAGGGAGTTCGGTTACCAGCGCGCGCACGACGTCGCCGGCGCGGTCGCGCTGCTCGACGCCGATCCGGACGCACGGTTCGTCGGCGGCGGCACCAACCTCGTCGACCTGATGAAGACCGGCGTGGAGCGGCCGGGACGCCTCGTCGACATCCGCGAACTGCCCCTGGACGGCATCGAGTCGGCGCCGGACGGCGGGCTGCGCGTCGGCGCGACCGTCACCAACAGCGATCTCGCCGCCCACCCCGAGGTCCGGCGCCGCTACCCGGCGCTGGCGCAGGCCGTGCTCGCCGGTGCCTCCGGGCAGCTCCGTAACATGGCCACGGTCGGCGGCAACCTGCTCCAGCGCACCCGCTGCGGCTACTTCACCGACATCACCAAGCCGTGCAACAAGCGCGAACCCGGCAGCGGTTGCCCCGCAGTCAGGGGCGAGCACCACAACCACGCCGTCCTGGGCGCCTCCGAACACTGCGTGGCCGTGCACCCCTCGGACCTGGGCGTGGCGCTGACCGCCTTCGACGCCGTCGTCTCCTACGAGAGCGCGGACGGGCCCGGCGAGACGCCGATCGCCGCGTTCTACCTGCCCGTGGGCGACACCCCGCACCGGGAGACCGCCCTGCCGCCGGGGGCGCTGATCACCGGCGTGACCCTGCCACCGGCCCCCGTTGCGGCGCGTTCGCGCTACCGCAAGGTGCGCGGGCGCGCCAGTTACGCGTTCGCCATCGGCTCGGTCGCCGCCGCGCTCGACATCCGGGACGGCGTCGTACGGGAGGCGCGCCTGGCCCTCGGGGCGGTCGCGTCCCGGCCCTGGCGCGCCACGGCGGCCGAACGCGTGCTCACCGGCGCACCGGCCGACGCCGCGACCTTCGCCGCCGCCGCGGACGCCGAACTGGCCGCCGCCCGGCCGCTGCCCGGCAACGCGTACAAGGTGACCCTGATGCGCAACCTCGTGGTCGCCGTGCTCAGCGAACTCACCGAGGAGGCCGCCCGATGACCACCACCACCACCGCGGCCACGGCCGCGACCGCGCTCCGCTCCGTCGGCACCGCGCACACCCGGGTGGAGGGCCGGGACAAGGTCACCGGAGCCGCCCGCTACGCGGGGGAGATCCCCTTCGACGGGCTCGCCCACGGCTGGCTGGTGCTCTCCACCGTCGCCCGCGGCCGGATCCGCTCCGTCGAGGACGGCCCCGTTCTGCGCATGCCCGGCGTCCTCACCGTCCTGCACCACGGCAACGCCCCCCGCGTGAAGTCCGATTACGTCGGCATGCTGGGCCGCCCGGACCCGACCGCCGCGCTCTTCCAGCACGACCGGGTACCGCACGCGGGCTGGCCGGTGGCCCTGGTCGTCGCCGAGACGTCCGAACAGGCCAGGGAGGCGGCTCAGACGCTGGTCGTGCGGTACGAACAGGAACCGCACGACGTCGCCTTCACCGGGGACCGCCCGGACGCCTACGCGGCGGAGGGCCACATGCCGGCGGTGACGGAGAAGGGCGACCTGGAGGCCCAACTCGCCGCGTCCGCCGTCGTCCTGGACGCCGAGTACACCACGCCGGAGGAACACCACAACTCGATGGAGCCGCACGCGGCGACCGCCCGGTGGGACGACGGCCGGCTGGAGATCGTCGACTCCAACCAGGGCACCACCTGGGTCCAGAGCGAGCTGGCCCAGATGTTCTCCCTCGACCCCTCCTCGGTGCGGGTCCGCTCCGAGCACATCGGCGGCGGCTTCGGCAGCAAGGGCGTCCGCGCACACCAGGTGGGCGCGGTCATGGCCACGACCCTCCTGCGGCGCCCGGTCCGCCTCGTCATGACGCGCCGCCAGATGTTCACGCTGGCGGGCTACCGCAGCCCCACCGTGCAGAGGGTCAGGCTCGGCGCCGACGCGGACGGCCGGCTGCGCGCCCTCGCGCACGACTCGCTGAGCGCCACCTCCACGGTGCACGAGTTCGTCGAGCCGAGCGCCGGGGTGGCCCGGGTGATGTACGACGCCGACGCCCACCACACCGCCAACCGGGTCGTACGCCTCGACGTGCCGACCCCCACCTGGATGCGCGCGCCGGGCGAGGCGCCCGGCTCGTACGCGCTGGAGGCCGCGCTCGACGAACTCGCCGAGAAGTGCGGCGTCGACCCGATCGAGCTGCGCCTGCGCAACGAGCCCGACAAGGGCCCCGTCTCCGGACTGCCGTTCGCCGGCCGCAATCTGGTCGCCTGCTTCCAGGAGGGCGCTCGCCGCTTCGGCTGGGCCGACCGGGACCCGCGCCCCGGCCTGCGCCGCGACGGAAGGTGGCTGCTCGGCACCGGTACGGCGGCGGCCTCCTTCGGCGCCGGGGCCGCGCCCTCCACGGCGGCCGTGACCGCCGAGGCCGACGGCACTTTCACCGTGCGGATCTCCGCCGCGGACATCGGCACCGGCGCGCGCACCGCGCTCACCCTGATCGCCGCCGACGCCCTGGCCACCACGCCCGACCGGGTCCGGGTGCGGATCGGTGACAGCGACTTCGGCCCGGCGATGATCGCGGGCGGCTCCATGGGCACCCGCTCCTGGGCCTGGGCGGTCAACCTCGCCGCACGCGACCTGCGGGAGCAGCTCGCCCTGGGCGGCACCGTGCCGCCCGAGGGCATCACGGCGCGCTCGGACACCTCCACGGCCGTCGGCGCCCTGCCGCCCAGGGAACGGCACTCCTTCGGGGCGCAGTTCGCCGAGGTCGCCGTGGACGTGGCGACCGGCGAGGTGCGCGTGCGGCGCATGCTCGGCATCTTCGCGGCCGGCCGCATCGTCAACCCGCTCACGGCGCGCAACCAGCTCGTCGGCGGCATGATCTGGGGCATCTCCATGGCCCTGCACGAGGAGGCCGTCCGCGACGGCAACCTGGGCGCCCACGTCGGCGCGGACCTCGCCGGCTACCACTTCGCCGCGCACGCCGACGTGGCGCGGGTCGAGGCCGACTGGGTGGACGACCCCGACCCGGACGACCCGGTCGGCATCAAGGGCGTCGGCGAGATCGGCATCGTGGGCGCCGCGGCGGCCGTCGCCAACGCGGTCTGGCACGCGACCGGTGTACGCCACCGGAACCTGCCCATCCGGCCAGACCGGGTGCTGCGGGCCGCCGGCGGAGCGCCGGATGCTTGACATCGCCGAGGAACTGGACCGCTGGATGGAAGAGGGCCGGGACTTCGCGGTGGCCACCGTCGTGGCCGTCGGCGGCAGCGCGCCGCGCGGCCCCGGCGCCGCCCTCGCCGTCGACAGCGACGGCACGGTGATCGGTTCGGTCTCCGGCGGCTGCGTGGAGGGAGCGGTGTACGAGCTCTGCCTCCAGGCGCTGGAGGACGGCCGTACGGTGACCGAGGAGTTCGGCTACAGCGACGGGGACGCCTTCGCGGTCGGGCTGACCTGCGGCGGGACCGTCGAGGTCCTGGTCACCCCGGTCACCGCGCCGGCACCCGTCAGGGCGGTGTTCGCCGCGGCGCTGGCGTCCGCCGCCCGGGGCGGACCGACCGCCCTGGCCCGGGTGGTCCGGGGCCCGGACGGCCACCTGGGCCGGAACCTGCTCGTACGCCCCGACGGTTCGTACGAGGGCACGCTGGCCGGTCATCCGCGACTGGACCGCACCGCGGCGGCCGAGGCGCGCGCCCTGCTGGAGGCGGGCCGCACCGGCATGGTCGGCCTCTCGGAGGACGGGACGCACTGCCCCGGCGGCCTCACCCTGTTCGTCGAGTCGAGCGTGCCGCCGCCACGCATGATCGTGTTCGGCGCGGTGGACTTCGCCGGGGCGCTCGTCCGCGCGGGGAAGTTCCTGGGATACCGGGTGACCCTGTGCGACGCCCGGCCGGTCTTCGCCACCCCGGCCCGCTTCCCCGAGGCGGACGAGGTCGTGGTCGACTGGCCGCACCGCTATCTGCGGAGCACGCCGACCGACGAACGCACCGTGCTGTGCGTGCTCACCCACGACGCCAAGTTCGACGTGCCCCTGCTGGAGACGGCGCTGCGGCTGCCGGTGGCGTACGTCGGCGCGATGGGCTCACGCCGCACGCACGACGACCGCGACCGGCGGCTGCGCGAAGTGGGCCTGGACGACAGGGAACTGGCCCGGCTGCACTCGCCGATCGGGCTCGACCTCGGTGCCCGTACGCCGGAGGAGACCGCCCTGTCCATCGCGGCGGAGATCGTCGCGCTCCGGCGGGGCGGCACGGGCCTGCCGCTCACCGGATCCGGCACGCCGATCCACCGGGACGAGGCGGAACCGGCAGCCATGGCGGCCTGAGGCCCGTGCTCACGCGGGGGACGGAGGGGCGTGCCTGGCGCACGCCCCTCCGTCGCAGCTTCCGTCGCCGTCCGTACGGCCCGCCGCCGTCAGCTCCCGGTACTTCGACGCGGCGAGCACACTCGCCCTGGCGAAGGGGGCCCCGGCGGGGGTGGCCAGCCAGTGGGCCTTGGGCCGGTGCTCGGCCAGCGCCCAAAGGCAGACGATCCAGGCGGCCGTCCCCCGGTAGACCTGGCCGCCGTCACCGACGACGGTGATCTCCTTGAGCGTGGCCCCGTGATCGAGATCCGGGAACCGCCGCCGAGCCTCCTGCGAGCAGGCGGGCACCGGGTCGAGCGGTACGAGCTGGGGCTGACGCATCAGCCAGTGCCGCAGATGGACGCAGAGCGCGCACTGGGCGTCGTAGAGGAACGTCAGCCGCCGTACGGGCAGGCGGCGCGCGGTGCCGGGGCGGGGTGCGGTGCCGGTCATCGCGGCTCAGCTCCCGGCGACGGCGGTGCCCGTCCACCCCTGCGGTGGCACGGGCGGCGTCTGGTCGCGCTCCATGAGTCCGCGCCGCCGGATCTTGTTGAGCACGTACACATTGCCGAGGTGCATCACCCCGAGCACGAGCAGGACGACACCGACCTTCACCGAAAGGGCCTCGAAGAGCCCCCGCGCGTTCTCGACGGCCTCGGCGGCCTTCAGATACAGCGCGACGAAGCCGAGGTTGACCAGGTAGAAGCCGACCACCAGCAGGTGGTTGACGGCGTCGGCGAGCTTCTCGTCCCCCTGGAGCACATCGGAGAGAAAGAGCCGCCCGTTCCGGCTGAGCGTCCGGGCCACCCAGACGGTCAGCGCGACGCTGATCAGCAGGTAGACCACATAAGCGACAACAGTGAGGTCCATGCCTCACCCTCCCTTTGAACGTGTTCAAAAGATGATGTCATGACTCTAGACCTCCTTTTGAACGCGTTCAAGGCGGGAGTGTCGTTCAGGGCGCGGTGGCGCCCGGCAGCCAGTCGGCGCCGATCATGGTGCGCGTCACCGAGTCGACCAGGGCGTCGACCTGTTCGGGCATGGGGTCCCCGAGGCGGCCGTCGAGCAGCAGAAGGCTGAGCCCGTGGACGAGGGCCCAGACGCCGATCTTGAGGGGCTCGCGGTGCTCGGGGCCCGCGAAGGCGGCGATACGCGCGGTCACGGTGGCCTGCGCCGCGTCGGAGGCGGCGTGCACGTCGGCATGGCTGACGCACGGGTGCCCGAACATCAGGTGGAAGAGGCCTGGATGGTCGAGGGCGTAGCGCACGGTGGTCCGCGCCAGCGGTGCCAGGGTGCCCGCCAGGTCCGCCGGGTGGGAGGCCGCAGTGCCGTCCGGGTCGTCCGTGGCCGCCTCGAAGCGCGCCTTGAGTTCGGTGAAGCCATGGGTGGCCAGTGCCGCGAGCAGCGCCTCCTTGTCCTGGTAATGGCGGTACGGGGCGTTGGCGGAGACGCCGGCGTGCCTGGCCACGGCACGCAGGGACAGGGCGTCCGCGCCGTCGGTGTCCAGCAGGTGCAGGGCGGACCGCAGCAGGGCGGCGCGCAGGTCGCCGTGGTGGTAGCTCTGCCGATCGGATGTTGACACTGTGCACTTCCCTGAGTGATTGTGGACGCTGTACACATTGTGCCTGTCCTGGCCTCGTGTCACGCCGTCGCGCTCCCGCGCCCCTCCCTCTCCAGGAAGGCCCCTGCCCATGTACAGCTATCGAGGCACCACCGCACTGGTCACCGGAGCTTCCAAAGGACTCGGGAGGGCCTACGCGCAGGAACTGGGCCGGCGCGGCGCGCATCTGATCCTGGTGGCCCGCTCGGCCCCGGCGCTGGAACGGCTCGCCTCCGAGATCCGCGCGGACCACCACGTCGACACCCGGGTGATCGCGACGGACCTCTCGGATCCGGCAGGCCCCACGGCCGTCGCCGAGGAACTGCGCGAGCAGGGAGCGGCCGTCGATCTGCTCGTGAACAACGCGGGGCTGGGTTCCGTCGGCCCCTTCTTCACCCGCCCTCTGGCGCAGCATGTGCAGTCGGTCGACGTCAACATCAACGGCCTGATGCTGATGACCCGCCTCATCGGGGAGGACATGCTCGAACGCGGCTCGGGCGGGATCATCAACGTCGCCTCGACGGCCGCGTTCCAGCCGATGCCCTACCAGGCGAGTTACGCCGCGACGAAGGCGTTCGTCCTCTCCTTCAGCGAAGCCCTCACGGCGGAACTCCGGGACTCGGGAGTACACGTCATGGTCGCCCACCCCGGAGCGACCGACACCGGCTTCTTCGACAACACCACCGCGGTCATGGACGCGAAGAGAGCCGACAGCCCGACGAGGGTCGCCGCGAAGACACTGGAAGACTTCGCCCGCGGCAGAACGGCCTCGTACCCCGGCCGCCCGCTCTTCCGCGCCCTCACCTGGCCGGCCCGCCTCCTGCCCCGCACCACGGTGACGCGCGTGACGGCGGGGTTCAACCGCCACATGGGCTTCCACGAGGTCCAGGACGTCAGGACCCCGGCGAACTGACCACGTCCGTAACCCCTGACCGGCAGGGGCAAGGGGTCAGGACGGCCCGAACTCGCCCCGGCGTACGGCGTGGACGAAGGCGCCGAAGGTGGCGTGCGGGAAGGTGAGGTGCGGGCCTTCGGGTGTCTTGGAGTCGCGGACGGGGACGGTGCGGGGGATGCCGTCTGCGATCTGGACGCACTCGCCGCCGTTGCTCTGGCTGAAGGAGGAACTCCGCCAGTTCTCTTCGGGGATGGGGGCGGGCTCGGTCATGGCGGGGTGTCCTTCCGGGGCGGCGTATTCGTCCTGGACTGGTGGTCAGGGGGCTTTGAACTCGCCCTGGCGTACGGCGTGGACGAAGGCGCTGAACGAGGCGTGCGGGAAGGTGAGGTGTGGGCCGCCGGGTGTCTTGGAGTCCCGGACGGGGATGGTGTGGGGGATGCCGTCCGCGATCTGGACGCACTCGCCGCCGTTGCTGCCGCTGTAACTGGACTTGCGCCACGCCTCTTCCGGTACGCGGATCGGCTCGGTCATGAATAGCATTCCTTCAGAATGGAGCCGATCTTGGAGGCCGACTCGTCCGGCGGCAGAGCAGTTGCCTTAAGCAGATCATAGGCATCGCGAGCCGTGGTCACATCGTCCGGATCGGCCAGAACGTAGCCTTTGGGAAAGCCGTCGACATGCACCACGTCCGAGCCTTCACCGAAGGACAACAGGCCGAACGGAGAACCTGATCCGGGATATGCCGCGACGGTCCTGGGGATGATCTGGATGACATGACGCGGTGTCTCCGCCAGCGTCCGTAACTGCTCAAGTTGCTCACTCATGACGCGTTTTCCGCCGATGGCGCGCCGGAGAACGCCCTCGTCCAGAATGATCCACAGCCTGGTCGGATCCTCGCGTGAGAGGATCCGCTGTCGCTCCATCCGCGCGGTCACCAAGTCCTCAAGGTTACTGGGGCGCCCGGTTCGCAGCACGGCCCGTGCGTATTCCTCGGTCTGTACGAGCCCCGGTACCAGTTGGGGGTGGAACATGGAGATCGTGGTGGCCGTCCACTCCAGTTCGACATATCTGCGGAACCACGGCGGAAAGGCCCACCGCAACGCAAGCGGCCAGAGCCTGACGAACCGTCCGTTGGAGTGCGGGAACATCCGGTCGCACGCCTCTGCGAAGTTCAGCGGCGGTACGCGTTTCCCGGATTCGATCTTTGCCACGAGTGAGTAACCGCAGCACGCCTCCTTCCCGAGCGCTTCGCGCGTGATCCCCAGGCGCTCACGGTCGAGTCGTACTTCGGCGCCGAAGTGGGCCAGTGGAGAGAGGGCCGGGTCGGCCGTCTCTTCGGGTTCGTTTTCGACGGCCATATGAACTCCCGCATGGTCCCTGGACAGCCCTCAGCGTCCAGCTTGCCCATCTGTTGGACGCGCTCGCGAACGCCGAAGCTTGAGCACAGAAAGCGAGCACTTGATAACGGAAGGTACATCGCTGTGTGTGAGCAAGCCACCGATACGAGGGCGGACGACCCGGACGAGTTGGTCGCATCGATCGGAGACGGAGGGTTCCGGCGCCTCGTACCCGACTGGGTGCCTCAGCGATTCGCCCCGCCTACGCGGGAGTTGCTGGAGCGCCTGGTGCGCGGGCTGCGGAGGTCGGAATGACGGGCAGCGAGGCGCGGCAACGCCTGACCATGCTGATCGCGACGTTCGGGGTCGACGGCACGCTCGTCGTGCGCAAGGGTGAGCCCGGGGCCGAGGGCGCCGACCTGGCGCCGGGCTCGGCGCTGAAGTGGCCGCCGTGCGAGTGCGGCAGCCCGAAGTGCCCGGATTACGACCCTTCTTCTGCGGTCAGGGCTGATGGGTAGCGGTGGCGTGCTGGGCCGGTGGTGCATTGCTCACCCAGGCCCGCCCCCTCCCTGGTTCGATGATCGCGGCTCCGGGGTGTGCGTCAAGGGCGCTCCTGCGTCGCGTCGGCTTCGCCGATGGCCTCCGGCCACCCTTGACTCACACCCCTGCGCCGCTGGAAAAGGCGTGGGGAGGGGGCGGGGGGGAGGGGTCCCCTGGGAAACACGGCTGTACTTCCGCTCCGTTCCAGGCTTGCGGGCCGACTCGCCCTGCGGGGCGCGCGGTCGTGGAGTGGGGCGGTGACGCGTCTCGTCAAGCGTCCGTCGACCGGATGGCGGTTGGGCTTCATGCCCCGCTGGTCATTCGCCGTGGGTGGGGTCGGTGGTGAATGGGGCGTGGAGTGGGGCGACTTGACGGAGCGGGGTGCCTTGATGGAGCCGGGGTGGTGGGGGGTCGGGGCGGGATGCGGTGCCGGGGCAGGGGGCGGTCTTGGTGGCCGATAGGGCGCTTCCTCACCCAAAAACCATGCGTTATGCCTCAGTTTGCCCCGGCTGATTGGGGGGTTGGCTCCGTTGTTCCGTGACTGTGCGCAGCCAGCGCACCTATGCGGGACTCCCGGCACACCGATCCCCGTTGCGCACCCCTCCCGCCCCACACGTCACATCCGCCCCGACTCCACCCGACCCCTTTCACCCACGGCGAGTGACCAGCGGGGCATGAAGCCCAACCGTCATCCGGTCGACGGACGCTTGACGAAAGCCGTCACCGCCCCACTCCACTACCGCGCGCCCCGCAGGGCGAACCACCCGCAAGCCTGGAACCGACCCCAGCGACAAGCAATGCTCCCCAGGGGACCCCTCCCCCCCCGCCCCCTCCCCACGCCTTTTCCAGCGGTGGAGGGGTGTGGGTCAAGGGTGGAGCGCAGCGACATCGGCGAAGCCGACGCGACGCAGGAGCGCCCTTGACGCACACCCCGGAGCCGCGATCATCGGACCAGGGAGGGGGCGGACCGCCCGCCACCACGCACCACCGGCCCACCCCGACAGGCCAACGGCCCCCCACGCCGACAGCGTGGCCCTGCCGACAGCGTGGCCCTGCCGACAGCGTGGCCCCGCCAACAGCGTGGCCCTTCGGCTGGGGGAGGCCTCACATGTTGCTCAGCGACCGCGCGTAGTTGATCTGGCCCATGACCATCTGGAAGGACTCCGGGCCCATCGCCGGGATCATCGTCGAGTGGTGTCGGCCGCCGCTGCTGACCATGACCTGGATGAAGCCCGTCGTCTGCTTCTCCTTCATCAGGAGGAAGAAGAGGCCGACCAGGCAGAGCAGTCCGAAGACGACCGCCAGCACGATGGCGTGCGTGGGGATCTTCTCCTCCGTGCGGGACATGTCCGTCGCGTTCCAGACCGCGCCTTTCAGCGGCATCGTGCCCGAAGGGGTGATGATCGAGTCGCCCGTGACCGTGATGTCCCCGATCGCCAGCAGGGGCGCGCCGCCGCCGGGCCCCGGACCGCCCGTCGGGGCCGGGGCGTAGTCCTGCGGTGGGGCGTAGCCCTGCGGCGGGGGGAAACCGTATCCCGGAGGTGCGAGCGACTGGCCGTCGGCGAGGGTGGGGGGCGGGAAGTCGTACTGCGGGGCCCCCGGCGTGTACGGTCCCGGCTTGCCCGCTGCCGGGGTGCCGGACTCGGGCTGCTGGGCCGGACCCCAGGTGTACTCACCGTCCGCGTACGGATTCGGTTCGCTCATCTCTTTCCCCGCTTCCCCTGCCCCGGTGGGGCCGCCTCGGCTTCCTCGTCCCGATCCTGACACACCGAAGGCCCGTTCCCGTACGGCGTGCGCACGGGAACGGGCCTCGGGCCAGGTGACCCGGCGACCGGGTCAGAAGCGGCGCGTGATCAGCGCGCGCTTGACTTCCTGGATCGCCTTCGTGACCTCGATACCGCGCGGGCAGGCGTCCGTGCAGTTGAACGTCGTGCGGCAACGCCACACGCCGTCCTTGTCGTTGAGGATCTCCAGGCGCTGCTCGCCCGCCTCGTCACGCGAGTCGAAGATGAAGCGGTGCGCGTTGACGATCGCGGCCGGGCCGAAGTACTGCCCGTCGTTCCAGAACACCGGGCAGGACGACGTGCACGCGGCGCACAGGATGCACTTGGTGGTGTCGTCGAAGCGCTCGCGGTCCTCGGCGGACTGCAGGCGCTCGCGCGTCGGCTCGTTGCCGCTGGTGACCAGGAAGGGCATCACGTCGCGGTACGCCTGGAAGAACGGGTCCATGTCGACGATCAGGTCCTTGAGGACCGTCAGCCCCTTGATGGCCTCGACCGTGACCGGCTTGGTGACCGCGCCGGTCTTGTCCGTCGAGATGATGTCCTTGATCAGCGTCTTGCACGCGAGCCGGTTGCGGCCGTTGATCCGCATCGCGTCGGAGCCGCAGATGCCGTGCGCGCAGGAGCGCCGGAACGTCAGGGTGCCGTCGACATCCCACTTGATCTTGTGGAGGGCGTCGAGGACGCGCTCCTTCGGATCGATGTCGATCTGGAAGTCCTGCCACTCGGCCTCCGCGGAGACCTCGGGGTTGAACCGGCGGATCCGGAACGTGACCGCGATGAGGTGCGAGGAGGTGGAGTCCGCCTCCAGCGCGCTGAGCTTGTCCAGGGTCGGTGTAGCCATCAGTACTTACGCTCCATCGGCTGGTAGCGGGTCTGGACGACCGGCTTGTAGTCGAGACGGATGGACTCGTTGCCGTCGTCGCCGACCTCGCGGTACGCCATGGTGTGGCGCATGAAGTTCACGTCGTCACGGTTGGGGAAGTCCTCGCGGTAGTGACCGCCGCGGGACTCCTTGCGGGCGAGCGCGGACACGGCCATCACCTCGGCCAGGTCGAGCAGGTTGCCCAGCTCGACGGCCTCCAGCAGGTCCGTGTTGAACCGCTTGCCCTTGTCCTGGACGGAGACGTTCAGGTAGCGCTCGCGCAGCTCGCCGATCTTCTCGACGGCCGTCTTGATCGTCTGCTCCGTACGGAACACCATCACGTTGGCGTCCATGCATTCCTGGAGCTCCAGGCGCAGCGTGGCGACCCGCTCCTTGCCCGTGGACGCGCGCAACCGCTCGACCTGGGCCTCGACCAGCGACGCCGGGTCCTCAGGCAGCTCGACGAAGTCGTTCTTCGCCGCGTACTCGGCCGCGGCGATGCCCGACCTGCGGCCGAAGACGTTGATGTCGAGCAGCGAGTTGGTGCCCAGGCGGTTGGCGCCGTGCACCGACACACAGGCGACCTCGCCGGCCGCGTACAGCCCGGGGACGACCGTCGTGTTGTCGAGGAGGACCTCGCCCTGGACGTTGGTCGGGATGCCGCCCATGGCGTAGTGCGCGGTGGGCTGGATCGGGATCGGGTCCGTGTACGGCTCGATACCCAGGTAGGTCCGCGCGAACTCCGTGATGTCGGGCAGCTTGGCGTCGAGCTGCTCCGGCGGCAGGTGCGTCAGGTCCAGGTAGACGTGGTCGCCCTCGGGACCGCAGCCGCGGCCCTCGCGGATCTCCGTGTAGATGGAGCGCGAGACGACGTCACGCGAGGCGAGGTCCTTCATGACGGGCGCGTACTTCTCCATGAAGCGCTCGCCGTCCTTGTTGCGGAGGATGCCGCCCTCACCGCGGGCGCCCTCCGTCAGCAGGATGCCCATGCGCCAGATGCCCGTCGGGTGGAACTGGAAGAACTCCATGTCCTCCAGCGGCAGCCCGCGGCGGTAGCACGCGGCCTGGCCGTCACCGGTCAGGGTGTGCGCGTTCGAGGTCACCTTGAAGAACTTGCCGGTGCCGCCGGACGCGTAGATGACCGACTTCGCCTGGAAGATGTGGATCTCGCCGGTGGCCAGCTCGTACGCGACGACGCCCGCCGACTTCTTGACCCCGTCGACCTCGGTGAGGAGCTGGTCGAGGACGTAGAACTCGTTGAAGAACTCCACGCCCTCCTTGACGCAGTTCTGGTACAGCGTCTGGAGGATCATGTGGCCCGTGCGGTCCGCGGCGTAGCAGGACCGGCGGACCGGCGCCTCGCCGTGGTTACGGGAGTGGCCGCCGAAGCGGCGCTGGTCGATGGTGCCGTCCGGGGTGCGGTTGAACGGCAGGCCCATCTTCTCCAGGTCGAGGACCGCGTCGATGGCCTCCTTCGCCAGGATCTCGGCGGCGTCCTGGTCGACCAGGTAGTCGCCGCCCTTGATCGTGTCGAAGGTGTGCCACTCCCAGTTGTCCTCCTCCACGTTGGCGAGCGCGGCGGCCATGCCGCCCTGCGCCGCGCCCGTGTGGGAGCGGGTCGGGTAGAGCTTTGTCAGCACCGCCGTGCGGCTGCGCTTGGTCGACTCGATGGCCGCGCGCATACCGGCGCCGCCGGCGCCGACGATGACGGTGTCGTACTTGTGGATCTTCATTGGTCTCGTCTGCCCCGGCTCTAGCGGATGTTCGGGTCGAAGGTGAAGATCACCAGCGAGCCCAGAAGGATGGTGAACACCGTGGCGGTGTACAGCAGGCCCTTGAGCCACAGGCGCGTGTTGGCACGCTCCGCGTAGTCGTTGATGATCGTGCGGAGGCCGTTGGCGCCGTGCAGCATGGCGAGCCAGAGCATCAGCAGATCCCAGACCTGCCAGAACGGGGAGGCCCAGCGGCCGGCCACGAAGGCGAAGCCGATCTTGGACACGCCGCCGTCCAGCACGAGCTGGATGAGCAGGTGGCCGATGACCAGGACGACGAGGACGACTCCGGAGAGGCGCATGAAGAGCCACGCGGCCATCTCGAAGTTGCCGCGGGTCGACTTCGGGGTCTTGCCGGTGCGTTTGCGCGGCGGCTCGATGAGCGGAGCCGGATTGTCCACGTCATAAAGGCTCTCGCCCTCGACAGGACTGATCGCGGAAGTGGACGCGGAAGCGGGCGTGGTGTCGGTGGACATCAGAACTCTCAGCTCCCGAAGACTTCGCGTACGGCGTGGCCGAGCACGGGGTAGAGGGCGCCGACCATCAGGACGATCCAGATGCCCACGACGGACCAGAGCATCTGCTTCTGGTAGCGGGGGCCCTTGGACCAGAAGTCCACGGCGATGACACGCAGGCCGTTGAGCGCGTGGAAGAGGATCGCGGCCACCAGGCCGTATTCGAGCAGCGCCACGAGCGGCGTCTTGTAGGTCGCCACGACATCGTCGTACGCCTCTGGCGAGACGCGGACGAGAGCGGTGTCCAGCACGTGTACGAACAGGAAGAAGAAGATGAGCACGCCGGTGACTCGATGAGCCACCCACGACCACATTCCTTCCCGGCCGCGGTACAGCGTTCCAGCCGGCACGGAAAAGCCCTCCGGGAGCGGGGATCGGGGCCGGCCGCCATCTTCTACTCAATCAAGCACAGTGGTGTCGGTCGCGCCCGGCCGGGTACGGTCCACCGGCCCCGGCAATGGTAGCGACGACTTGTCGGTTCCTTCGCGTGGGGTCCCATAGATGTGATCAAACAGGCAATCAAACAGCCACGGACGGGCTATCGCTCCGCCCTGAGCAGCCCGAACGGTCCGGGACCGTACGGGATCGCCGCACCGGATTCCGGCGTACGCGGGTCCGGCGGCCCCGGGTTCCGGCCGGGAGGGCCGGCCGGTCCGGAGAGCAGCCGGACGATCCGGCCCCGGGCGAGTCGCCGCAGCTCGTCGGCGGAGACGGAGCGCTCCAGGTCGGGGTCGTGCGAGAGCCGGGTGCGGATTCCGGCCAGTACGTGGTCCAGGTGCTCCTCGGGCCTGTGGCCGTCGAGGCTGATCACGAAGGCGTGCCCGAAGCTGCTCTCGTACGCGGCGTGCGCGGCGCGCAGCGCGGTCCACGCCGCGGGTGGCGCCGGGTGCGGCGGTACGGCGGAGGACTCGGCCGCGAGCGCCTCGGTGAGGTCGGTCACCGGGAGGTCGTAACCGGCCTCGTCGGAGGCGGCCAGCAGGGAGTCGAGATCGGGGTACGGGCGGTGTGCGGCGACGCGCTGCGCCCAGCGGCGGCTGCCGCAGCAGGTGAGCAGCGCGGCTTCGGCGTCGGCCTGCGGGGCGGCGTTGAAGCGGGCGAGCCCGGTCGGACAGGGGAGGCCGTCCGGGTGGCCGGCGTCTGATGCGCGGGACAGCGGAGGCTCCTCGAACGCGGTGGGACGGCAGCGGTCGGGCACATGCCCCGGAGGCACATGCCGGGGGAATGGCGTGATGTGGCGATCTTGGTGTGCGGCAGGTGGTACGACAGGTGCGGGTGACATGTGGGGATGACGTGTGCGGGGTGCATGGGTGTACGACTGCCATGCGCGTACGGCCATGCATGACCCGCACATACGGTCTGCACAGGTGACCCGCACAGAGGCAGACGCGATCGCACACGAAAGGGTTGAGCTCGGAGGGGCTGATGCGTCGTAAACGTTATCGATGCCTTGAGCGAGACGTCCGACGGCTGCGCGATATTCACCCGGATGGGAGAGTTTCGGCGCGCGGAATGGACGTCTCCGTGGGACCTTCGCCGTAATCGTGTCGCGCGTATGCCGTACATCCGCACAGAGGAGGTTTGAGTGATGTGGTCATCCCCGGGCACCCGGGCCGCCGGCGCGGCGGCCGTAGCCCTGGCCACCGCTGTCACCGTCGCGGGCTGCGACTCAGGGAGCGGTACCGCCGGCTCCTCGGACAACACGACGGGCCGCTCCGCCGCGAGCGCCACGCCCTCACCCACACGGTCCTATCCGCTCTCCACGGCACCGGAGTCCATACCGTCCGTACGGAAGCACGAGGCGGCCAGAGGCCCCGGCTGGAAACCCGCCCCGAACAGCGGTGTCGTCATAGCCAAGGGCAGTGAGGGGCTGGCCGACGAGGGGAAGCTGCTCTCCCAGGAGCTGAAGATCTCCTACCGGGGCGCGGTCGCCGCCCGGGCCGGCGATGTCGAGCTGGCTCTCGCGAGCGGCAGCGGCGCCGCCGAGTCGTACACCCTCACCGCCCGCGACAACACGGTCCGGATCACCGGACCGGACCAGGCCGGGGTCTTCTACGGCACCCGTACGCTCAAGCAGGCCGTACGCGCCCAGGGCACCATGCCGGAAGGTGTCGTGAAGGACGCCCCCGCCCGCCCGCAGCGCGGGCTCAACCTCGACATCGCCCGCAAGTACTACTCGCCGGGGTGGATCGAGGACCGGCTGCGCGAGATGGCCGACCTCAAGCTCAACCAGCTCGGCCTGCACTTCTCCGACGACCAGGGGTTCCGGATCGAGTCGACGACCCACCCCGAGATCGTCTCCCGGCAGCACCTCACCAAGGCCCAGGTCCGCCGGATCCTGGCGCTCGCCGACCAGCTGCACATCACCGTCGTACCGGAGATCGACTCTCCCGGACACCTCGGCGCCGTGATGCGCGCGCACCCCTCCCTCCAGCTCCGCAACGTCAACGGGAAGGCGACGCAGGGCGCGATCGACATCTCCCAGCCCGCCGCGGCGAAGATCGTGGACGACCTCCAGAGCGAGTTCGCCCAGCTCTTCCCCGGCCAGTGGTGGAACCTCGGCGCGGACGAGTACCAGGCCCTGGTGGTCCCGAACCCCGAGGCCTCGTACCCGAAGCTGGCGCGGCTCGCGGTCCAGAAGTACGGCGCGAACGGGCGGATCCAGGACCTGACGACGGCCTGGACGAACGCCCGGGGCAAGGCGCTCGGCCCGTACGGCAAGAAGCTCAAGGTCTGGAACGACGGCCTGTTCAAGGGCGGCGTGGTGAAGGCCGATCCGGACATGGAGGTCCAGTACTGGACGGGCAAGGAGTTCGGGGCGCGCGAGCCGGTCGCGTACCTGAGTGAGGGACGCAAGGTCGTGAACTTCAACGACGAGTACCTCTACTACGTGCTCGGCCAGCCGAACGACTTCGTCTACCCGACCGGGAAGCGGATCTACGAGGACTGGACCCCGCTGGTCCTGCGCGGCACGAAGCCGGTGCCCGAGCGGTACTCGAAGCAGATCCAGGGCGGCGTGTTCGCCATCTGGGGCGACTTCCCGAACGCGCAGACCGAGGCCCAGGTCGCCCAGGGCATCAGGATGCCGCTGGCCGCCGTGTCCCAGAAACTGTGGAACCCGGACAAGCCGACGCTGAGCTGGAGCGCGTTCAAGGCGCTGGCCGGGAAGCTCGGCGTCTGAGACCGGCCGGAACTCTCTGGACAGGGCACCCGCGGGGCACATATGTTCCGCGGGCGCCCGGGGTGGGCGCAGGACGGGCCCGCTGGGCCTGGGGGAGGGCCCGCCTTCGGGCCTCGGGGGGTTTCGTTTTCCATGCTGTGTTCCCAGTGCCGCGCCAGAGCGGCGACCACCACGGAAGGGCTCTGCGCCGAGTGCGCCACGGCGGGACCGCCTCCGCCGTCCCCGATGCCCATGCCCATGCCGATGCCCATGCCCATGCCGATGCCCATGCCCGGCGGGCCCCGGCTCTCCTCGCCGGTCGGGCTCGGCAAGGCGCTGGTCGCCCTGTTCTGCGCCGTGATCGCCACCGACCTCTTCGCGCTCCTGGCGGGCGCCCGGGTGCACGGACTGACGACCGACATCATCAACGAGGACTTCGACGCCTTCACGGACGAGGACCTGGACCGCGCCGACCTGCTCTACTCCGCGTCAGGGGTGGCGCAGGTCGCCGCGGTCATCGTCACGGCCGTCGTCTTCCTCGTCTGGTTCCACCGGGTACGGAGGAACGCGGAGGTCTTCGACCCGAGCGCCCACCGCATGTCCGCCGGCTGGGCCATCGGCGGCTGGTTCGTCCCGGTCGCCAACTTCCTGCTGCCGCGCCGGGTCGCGGGCGACATCTGGGCGGCGAGCACCCTCCCGGGACCGGACGGCGGAGCGCCCCGGGTGTCGTACGCCCTCGTCAACGCCTGGTGGACGGCGTGGGTCTGCACGCTGGTCCTGGGGCGGTACGCCTCCCGCGTGTACGACACGGCGGAGGAGGCCGAGGAGATCCGACAGGCCGCCGCCGTGCTCTTCGCCGTGGACCTGCTGGACATCGCCGCCGCCGTGCTCGCCCTGCTCTTCGTACGGAAGCTGACCCGTATGCAGCACGCGAGGGCGACCGGCGCCACAGTCTGACGCGTCCAGGGCGGCCCAGCGAAAGATGCTCGATGCACGCATGGGCGTTCCATGGCCTATGGGCGGTCTACGCGCGACTCGTGGTGACATTTTCCGGCGGATCGGCGCAGTACTGGTCAGTACTGCGTCCGCGACGGGAGACATTCATGAGCCTGGTGAAACTGATCGCGCAAGCGGACGAGCGGGGCCTCGCCACGAGCGGTCTGGCCTGCCTCGACCGGTGCCTGCCGCCGTCGGCCGGAGAGGCCGACGCGCTGCGTCCGCTGTGGGCGGGCGTCGCGGCCGGTGAGGCGGAATGGCCGGACCGGCTGGCGGAGGCGCGCGGCGCCCTGGACGCGGTGATCGCGGCGGAGCCCGAGCCGGACCCGGGGGCCTCGGGGGCCGCGGGCGTCACGCTCGCGCTCGTACGGACGATGCTCGGCTCCGCGCCGTCCCGCTGGGAGGCCGAGCCGCTGCGGATCTGGGCGGACACCTGCTCCGTCGTCGCGCTGGAGATCCACCAGAAGCTCGACGCGGTCGGCGAGAGCGGCAGCGCCGCCGCGGCGGAGTGGCTGGTGCGATGCCGCGAGGACCCGGCGGCCGTCGCCGACGCGGTGGACGGTACGGAGGGCGGCGACGGCGTCGGTCCGCTGGTCGCCGGTGAACTGCGGCGCCAGATCCGGATCCTGGAGATCCTGGGCGACCCCGCGGGGGACGCGGGCGCGATGCGCAGGGCGAGGGACCTGTCGACCGAGGGCCAGCGGGTGCTGCGTGCCGTGGTCTCCCGCAGGGCGCGGGCGCGGAGTTGACGGCGCCGGCGGCGTAGGAGGTGCCATCACGGACGCGTACGCGCGCTCCGTCCGGCAGCACTGAAGAACACCGGACCCGGAGCCGGGGAACCGGCCACGCCGCAAGCGGTACACCGCTTACCAGGCGGCCGGAGTCGGCCATTCGGCCGACCCGCGGGACGGCTCGCGTTGGATAGTCTCCGCGTGGTGAACGCGCCTGCCCCGCTGACCGCGGACCCGCCGAAGACCGCCCCGCCTCCCCTCTCGCCCGTCCAGAGGGCCCTGCCCGTCGCGCTGTACGTGGTGCTCGCCGTGGTGTGGCTGGGGGACGTGGTGTCCACCGGGGGGCTGCGCACCTCCGAGCGCGGCTGGCTGCTGCCGCTGGTGTCCGGGCCGGTGGCCGCCGTACTGCTGCATCTGCCCTACCGGTGGCTGTCCCTGGAGCGGCGCGCCTGGGCCGCGGCGTGCGCTTCGCTGGTGGTGACGGGGGTGATGGCGCTCAGGGACCTTGAGTCCGGCGGCAACTGGGGGATGCTGGAGACGGTATGCCTGCTCATCCTGCTCGCCCGGACCTGCCGGCGGGCCGGCCGGCCGTACGTCACCGTCGCGCTGGGGATCGCGGTGCTCCTCGGCCCGGTACGGCTGAACAGCCCGGCCACGCTGGCGGGCTCCTACTCGCTCACCTTCGCCGTCGGCGCGGCGGTCGCGCTCGGCTGCTACCTCCGCGTGCAGGACGGGCACCAGGCCCGCGCGGTGGAGAGCGTCCGGCAGACGGAGCGGATGGAGCTGGCCCGGGACCTCCACGACTTCGTCGCCCACCATGTGACCGCCATCGTCGTGCAGGCGAACGCCGGGCTGGCCATCCGGGCCACGGCGCCCGAACACATCGACCCGATCCTGGAGACCATCCGGGAATCCGGTATGGAGACGCTGGATTCCATGCGCCGCCTGGTGCGGGTGCTGCGGGAGGTCGAGGGCACACCGCGGCGGCCCGGCGAACTCTTCACCGAACTGGCCGGAATGGTCTCCGGCTTCAGCGGTGGCGAGGACGGAGCGGACGCCACACTCTCGGTGGCCGCCCCCGCCCGCTCGGCGCGGCTCGCGCCCGAAGTGGAGCTCTCCGTGCACCGCGTGGTGCAGGAGTCGCTGACCAACGCGCGGCGGCACGCCCCCGGGGCGCTGGTGGCCGTACGGGTGGACACGGACGACGGCCGGCTTCGGGTGGAGATCAACAACACGCCCCCGGCCACGCCGCCCGCGTCATCACCGGTCGGGGGCCGCGGGGGCTTCGGGATGGTGGGGCTGCGGGAGCGGGTGGCAGCGGTCGAAGGGCTGCTGGAGGCGGGCAGGACGCCGGACGGTGGCTGGCGGGTCGTCGGCGTCTTCCCCGTGCTGGACATGGCGGGATCAGCGGCCTGAGGCGGACATGGCAGGATCGGCCAGGTGAGTGATACGACGGCAACGGACGTCACGGCGTCCTCGGTGATCAGGGTGCTCATCGCCGACGATCAGCATCTGGTCCGTACGGGATTCCGGCTGATCCTGGACGCCCAGCCGGGTATCGAAGTGGTGGGCGAGGCGGCCGACGGTGCCGCCTGCGTGGAGATGGCCAGACGGCTGCGGCCGGACGTGTGCCTCGTCGACATCCGGATGCCCGCGCTCGACGGCCTGGAGGTCACGCGCATCCTGGCCGGACCCGGGTCGGCCGACCGGATGCGCGTCGTCGTGATCACCACCTTCGACCAGGACGACTACGTCAGCCGGGCACTGCACCACGGCGCCTGCGGGTTTCTGCTGAAGGACGCCAGCCCCGCGCTGCTCGTCGAGGCGGTACGGGCCGCGCGGCGCGGGGACGCGCTGATCTCCCCGGCGGTCACGGTACGGCTGCTGCGGCAACTGGAGGGCAGACGCGGTCCGTCACCGTCCGGCGGCCGTGCCCCGAGAGCGGCGCTGACGGCGCGTGAGCTGGACGTGGCGCGGCTGGTCGCGGTGGGGCGCACCAACCAGGAGATCTGCGGGAACCTGTTCCTGTCGCTCGGAACCGTCAAGACGCATCTGACGAACATCCAGTCCAAGCTGGCCGTGCGCAACCGGGTGGAGATCGCCGCGTGGGCGTGGGCGACGGGCACGGTCTCGGAGGATTCCGGCTCCCCGGAGTGAACGGCCCCCGGGGCAGGGACAGCCCCGGGGAGGAGCCCGTATCGGCCGTCCGGCCGATGGGGAACGGCCGTCCGGCCGAAGTGCCGTACCGTGCCGCTGCCGCACCGTGAACGCCATGAACACAACGACCTCGACGGACCGGGCCACCGCCACCGCCACCGCCCAGGAACCCACCGCGCGGGCGGCACGCCGGATCACCGTGCTGGACGCGCTGCGCGGCTTCGCGCTCTGCGGCATCCTTCTGGTCAATCTTCCGTACCAGTTGATGGAGATGCCCAAGCGCGACGACGCTTCCCACCTCTACGCGGTCCCCGCTTTCCTGGACCACTTCGTCCATCAGCGGTTCTTCCCCATCTTCGCGTTCCTCTTCGGACTGAGCTTCGCGCTCTTCCTGGAGAGCGCGGCGCGCCGGTCGCCGCGCCCCCGGCTGCTGCTGGCCCGCCGGCTGGTGGTGCTGGGGCTGCTCGGCTTCGCGCACCAGCAGGTGCACCCCGGGGAGGCGCTGATTCCGTACGCGGTCTTCGGGCTGCTGATCCTGTTGCCCGCCTCGTGGCTGCCGACCTGGGTGGTGCTGCCCGCGGGGCTGCTCGGGCTCGTCGCCTCGGTCACCGTCGTCGGGGGCGGACTGGCGAGCATCCCCGGGCTGTTCCTGCTCGGGCTCGCCGTCGCACGCCTCGGTATCGCCCGCACGGTGGACCGCCGTTCCGGGCAACTCGCCGTCGTACTCGTCCTGGCCGCCCTGGGAGCGGTCGCCGTCGGCTGGTGGGAGCACATCTACCCGTCCGCCGGACCGTACGCCACGCGGATCGCGGCGGCGGCCGGTGTCCTGGGCGCCGTCGTGTACGCCACCGCGCTGCCGCTCGTCCTGCGGACCCGGCTGGGCCGGCCGCTGTCGGCGGTGCTCGAACCGCTCGGCAGGATGGCGCTGACCAACTACCTCACCGCGACGCTCGTCGTGCTCGCCGCGGCCGGTCCGCTGGGCCTGCGGCACTCCTCCCGCTGGGTCACCGCCATGGCCCTGGCGGCGGTCATCCTCGCGGCGCAGGCGCTCTTCAGCCGCTGGTGGCTGGCCCGCTTCCGATACGGGCCGCTGGAGTGGGTCCTGCGCTGCCTGACCTGGTGGAACGTGGTGCCGCTGCGCCGCTCGCATCCGTGACGCCGCCACCCCTGGCCCGACTGAGTCGTCAAGGGCCTCTGACCTGGCGTTTTGTCGTCCAGGAGGAGGTTCTCGCTTCCCGCCGGTGGGTCGGCCCACACGGACGCCAAGGAGTAGGTGATGCAGGACGGCGACGTGGTGGAGTTCCGGTTCAGTCTATGAATTCCCCCACGTCGCTGACGTGAGCGAGTTCATTGCGAAAGTACAAGAGGCGTCTACTGGCTCAGCCAGCTCGAAGCGGTCCGCCGCCGGAACTGCAATGAAGCACCCGCTTCGGAACAAAAGGCTCTTTAAGTGTCTGCTTTCGAAGCCCAAGATCAAAGAGTGTCTCGGCTGTGCGTTTGCAGACGTGCGGGCCCCGGCCTTGCCCGGTCGGGGCCCGCACGGATTTCTCAGCGGTAGGGTCAGCTCGGCTGGTCCCCGGTGTACCGGAAGATCTGGTTGCCGCTGTTGACGCCCCACACGGTGCCGTCGGCACCCGCGCCGATGTCGCTCAGCCCGGGGGAAGTTGATCCAGGGGTTGGCGTCGCAGTTCGTGTGGTGGTAGATCGCGCTCGCCGCCTTCACGCCTCACACCGTCGTCCTGGACCCCGCTGAGATAGCCGCGGGACAGCCCGCGACCTTTACCCAATCCGCCATGACGAACACCCTTCCTCGAACCCATCGGTGCGGCCATCCTGTGTCATCGGATAAGGCAACAAGACACGTGAACGCTTGTCTTAATGGCGAACAAGTCAGTAAGACAAGGTTTGTTCTCCCACAGGCTTGCAAGGCAAGGAGGGCAACAGCCTGGCCGGCCCTATTTCGACCGGAAGAGCTGTCCTCTCGCCGGGGGATCGACAAGATCACCAGTCCGTGTATCCCCTCGGCCGGTGCGCCGGTTCGGCTTCGCGGAGACCGACGAGCACAGGGTGCGAACAGTCTTCCGTCTCCATGCCGACGGCAGCGGCACTCCGGAGGCCGCGTTCCTGCAGGCCGAGGGGTCCACCAACGACCACGACCTGGCGTTCCTTCAGGTAGACGACCCGGCCGCCACCGTGCCACCGTCTCGGAGATGACGGGCCAGGAAGTGGTCGGCCGCGCGGTACATGGCGATGTTGTTCTCCGGGTTGACGAAGCTGTGCCCTTCGTCGTCCTTCACCAGGTACTCGACGTCGACGCCGCGGTTCCGGAGAGCCTCGACGATCTGGTCGGACTCCGACTTGAGTACGCGGGCGTCGTTGGCGCCCTGGACGACCAGCAGCGGGGTGCGGATGTCGGCCACCCGGCTGAGTGGTGAGCGGGCCCAGAGGTCGGCTTCCTGCGCGGGGTCTTCGGGGTCGCCCGCGTAGAGGTGCCAGTTGTTGCTGAGGTACGGCTTGGCGAAGTCCGGCATGTTGCGCAGGGTGGTCACCAGGTTGGAGGGACCGCAGAAGTCGACGGCGGCGGCGAAGAGGCCGGGCGTGAAGGAGACTCCGACGAGGGCTGCGTACCCGCCGTAGGAGCCGCCGAAGACAGCGACGCGCGCCGGGTCCGCGTAGCCCTGCTTGACGGCCCAGCCGACGGCGTCGACGAGGTCGTCGTGCATCGCGCCGGAGAGTTCGCCGATCCCGGCTTTGAGGAAGCTCTTGCCGTATCCGGTGGAGCCTCGATAGTTCACTTGGAGGACCGCGTATCCCCGGTTGGCGAGGAGTTGCGCGGTGGGGTCGAAGCCCCAGCTGTCACGGTGCCAGGGTCCGCCGTGCACCTGGAGCACCATGGGCAGTGCGGCTGCTTCCCTGTGCAGCGGCAGGGTGAGGTACGAGGGAAGTTCCAGGCCGTCTCGTGCTCGGATCGTGACGGGGGTCATCGGCGCGAGGGCGGCCGGGGTGAGGCGAGGGTAGGGCCGGAACAGAACGCGGCTGTCGCCTGTGGTGTGGTCGTAGAAGTGGGTGACGCCGGGGTCCCGGTCGTGGGTGAAGGAGACGATCCAGCGCTGTCCCTCGCGGTCCGAGGAGAGGGCGGCCACGTCGCCGTCGGAAAGTTTGCGCAGGTTGTCGAGGACGTCGGCGAAGTGGGCGGTCAACGGCCGGATGACGGCGCGTTCGCCGAGGTACCGCACGCCGATGAGGTCCTTGCTGCGGCGGTCGAGGATCAGCGGCGCGGGAAGGGCGGGGAAGACGGCGGCGCGAGGGTCGATGTCGAGGCCGGGGTGGCTGTCGACCACGGTCTCTTGGCCGGTGTTCAGGTCGACGTGGACGGTCCGTGTGTGCTCGCTGTCGCGGTAGGAGCCGACCCAGGCGCCGGTTCCGTCCGGGGTGAGCTGGAAGGGCTGCAGGTCCAGTGGGTGGTCGGAGCCGGGGAAGGTGGTGACGCGGCACATGGTCCCCGACTCCGGTTCCCATCGCGTCAGTTCGATGTCCCCGTCCTCGCTCAGCCCGTGTCCGTACATCGTCCCGTCGGGTGCGTACACCAGGGCGCTGGAGCCACCGGGGTTCTGAACGAGCATCGTGAGTTCGCCGGTGGCGATGTGAAGTTCGTAGAGGTCGAACACCGCTGGGTCGCGGTGGTTGAGGTTCAGGACGGCGTGGCCGGGCCGGGTAGGGGGGAGATCGAAGCCGGTGACCCGGGCTCCGGGAAAGGGCGTGAGGTCGACGGCATCGAAGTCCGGGTTTTCCAGGTCGACGCGGTGGAGGTGGTAGTTCTCGTCCCCGTCGCCGTCCTGTTCATACAGCAGCCAGCGCGGGTCGTCGGTCCAGTGGTAGCGCAGGACGCTGCGGCGGGAGTCAGTGGTGACGCATCGTGCTGTCCCCACGCCGTCGAGATCCTGGACCCAGACGTTGAGCCGGTCACGCCAGGGGGCCAGATAGGCGAACTTCGAGCCGTCGGGTGAGATGACGGCGCCGGTGCGGTCCGGGGAGTCGAGGATGTCCTCGACGGTCAGGTACGGGACGTCAGGTCGGTCGGTGGACATGGGATGAGCTCCTTCGATGGTCACCGCGGCGAGGGGTCGCTGATGCGGCCGGCGAACTGTGCGGATCTGGTGCCCTGTTGGCCTGCTTCTCGCACCCTGAGCGTCAGAGACGTGGCCGTACGGTTGATTTCGGCGGGCAGGGACAGATCACGCGGGCGAGCACGGCGGCCGTACGGGAGGCGTGTGCGGAGGGTGTGTCCCGCCCGGCGCGGAGCGCGGGGTCCGCGCTTCTGCGCTCGTGCAGGATCCGTAGCGCCGCTGCGCCCGCCGCGGCGTTCACCCGGAGGTGCGGCGTGTGGGCCGGCAGACCCGTCCGGTCGGCGAGCACTGCGGTCAGTTCACGTTCTGCGTGGTCGCAGGCCATCAGCCAGGCGATGCGCAGCACGGGTTCGTGTCGGGTGAGGTGGACCAGCCGCGCCGAAAGGCTGAAGTCCTGGAGGAAATCGTCGTGCTGGGCAGGAGCGAAAAGAGCCGCTTCGGAGATGATGTGGGCGTCCAGAGGAGTTCCGGGCGGCCAGCTGCGCAGCGTGTTCAGCTCCCAGTCGAGGCCGCGCAGCGCGATGGGTTCGGCGCAGCTCTCCTTGTTGCGGAAGTGACGCCAGATGGTCCGGGTGGACACTCCTGTCTCTTCCGCGATTCTGTCGCCGCTGGTGGCGGCGGTTCCACCGGTCAAGAAGAGCAGGGTCGCGGCGCGGGAGATGCGCAGCTTCAGCCGTTCGCGCGAGTCCGGAAGGTCTACTGAAGCGTTGTCCGGCGCAGCGCTCTCCTCCTCCTTCCTACCCCGGATGTCACTTGATAGCATTCTGTCACTTAGTGAATATTTAGGCCGCAGATGCGATGAGCCGCCATTTGTCAAAACTCTTCGCCCGGCCCTGAAGAGGCGGAACGGCGTGGCCGCGTCCGGACCAGGAGGAGAGCGGGCATGGCGGGAGCCGAGGGAACGACCGGGCAGGGACGCGGCGGGATGAGCGCCGAGCGCAGGCGCCGGGTTCGCCTGGAGGTCTCGCGGGAGGCTTCCCGCCTGTTCTGGACCCAAGGGGTGGAGGCGACGAGCGGTGACCAGATCGCTGCGGCCGTCGGCCTCTCCACCCGGACCATCTGGCGCCACTTCCGCAGCAAGGAGAGCTGCGCGGAGCCGATCGTCATGAGCAGCGTCGACTGGGAGCTCGACACCCTGCGCAACTGGCCGCTCGGGCTCTCTCTGGAGGACCACTTCCGCGCCGAGGCGCTGCGGCACGGCCGTGAGGCCACTCCGATGGAGCGGGAGGACACCGCGCTCGGCATCAAGATGATCCGCCTCGGTGACAGCGAGCCGGCCATCAGGACTGCCTGGCTGATGGCCTGTGACCAGGTGGAACGGCAGATGGCCGAGATCATCGCGAAGCGCCTCGGGGGCGAGCCGGACGATGTGGAGATCCGGTTGCACGCGGCGGCCGCGGGTGCGGCGCTGCGGGTGCTGAACGAGCACGTCGGGGCGGGCCTGCTGGACGGCGCGAGCCCGGAGGATTTCCGGGGCACTCCCGAGCGGATCGCGCTCGCGGTCCGCAGGGCCACGGGTGGCGCCGTCGGGGATCCGGTCACCGGCGGCACGGGCTGAGGGCGTTGCCGCCACGGGTGAGGGTGGCGGCAACGCCCGTGCCGCAGGGGTCTCACCGCTTGGCCTCTATCAGCCCGAGGGTGCGCAGGCGGCGGTCGGAGGCGCGGACCGCCCAGGCCGCCACGAGCAGTCCCACCGCCAGCAGCGGGTAGCCCATGACGATCTTGGCGACGCCCAGCGAGCCGACCTCGTCCTGGGTGTACAGGTACTGCTGGACCACGAACCGGGCCGCGAAGATCAGCGCCAGGGTCACCGTAGCGATGTCGAAGTAGAACCGCGAGCGGGGCTCCTTACGCCATACCTGGCCCTTGCCCGTCATCGAGTTCCAGATCACCCCGGCCAGGGGCCACCGCACGACCACCGACCCCAGGAACAGCACCGCACCCGCCAGGCTCAGCCAGATACCCAGCAGGAAGTAGTCCTTGGCCGATCCCGTCCACCAGGCGACGCCGGCCGCGATCGCCACACCGAACACCCCGCCCAGCGCCGGCGACACCGACTCCTTGCGCATCAGGCGCTCGATACCGATGATCACGGCCACCCCGAGCGCCACCATGATGCCGACCGCCAGCCCGCCCATCGCGTTCGCCACTACGAACGCCAGCGCCGGCAGAGCCGAATAGATCATTCCTCGCGTACCTCCGGCCTGCTCCAGCGCCGACGGCCGTTCGGTCTGTTGCGGGGTCTGTGCCTGCATGGTGTTCACCTGGTCCTTCTGCCGGGTGGCCTTCCGAGACACCCGTGCGGTTGTGGGTGGTACCCATCGGCACCATTCAGCCTGTCACTTGCCGCCACTATGTCATTAAGTGACAGGCGGGTCAACGTTGTTGGCTAATCGCACGCCTCGCTTGCGGGTTTCGCCGGCCGAGGAACGTACGCACCCTTCCAAGCCGCCAAGTGCGGGACTACTGCACGGATAAGCGACGCGGCTGGGTCTCCGCCGTCGCCCAGGGCCTCGGCCCACGCTCGGGCACTGCTACGTCTTTCCAGGCCGCCGCTCGGCAAGCCGGACCTGGCCGCCGTTCCTGGACCGCGCGGCCCGTGGCGCCCATGCAGTGCCTGTCGAAGCGCCGGGCCAGGTTGGCGCGGGGGTGCGCGGTATGGCCTGCCCGTGCGCAGGTGTGGCGTATGAGCCGGCCATGGGCCTACAGGGTCAGTTCGGGGGGCAGGCGGTGTCTTCGTCGGGGCGTTCGCCGGTGGTGAGGAAGGTGGTGACGATGTCGTTGGCGCACTTGTTGTCGAGGAACAGGTACGCCAGGTGCCCGCCCTGGTCGGCCGTCACCAGTCGCGCCCGGTCCCCGAGCGCCGCGCGCGTCTTGAGGGCGCTGTGCAGTGGCGTTGCGGGGTCGCGGCGGTTCTGGAGCAGCAGGATGTTGGACGGGCCGCGGTCGGTGAGTTTCACCGGCTTCTCGTTGGGCTGCGACGGCCAGAACGCGCAGGGTGTGATGTCCGCGCCGGCGGCTCCGAACTCGGGGTACGCCTTGCGGGCCTGCTCGACGTTTCGGGCGTAGACCGAGACGTCTGCGGGCCAGTCTGAATCGTTGCAGATGACGTGCATCTGACTCGCCAGATAGTTGTCCGAGGGCACGCCGGACGAACCGCCCGCCGGGCTCTCGCCTTCGGCCGGCTTCAGTTTGGGGATGGGCTTGCCGGTGTTGAGCGCCTTCCATATGCCGGCCAGTTCTGGCAGCTTGCTGTCGTAGTAGAAGCGGTCGAAGGTCGCCTGCCGGAACGCCGCGCCTGTGAATCCGTCGACGCTCGGCTTCCTGTCGAGCTTCGCGGCGATGTCGGAAAAGGTCTCTTCGACCTCTGCGGGTGTCCGGCCCAGGCCGTACGTCTCGTTCTGGGCGGCTGCGAACTTGGCGAAGTCGGGGAAGCGGTCCTCGAAGCCCTGGCCGAAGTCGCGTGCGAACGATGCGTTCCAGCCACCGGGGCCGGTCACGCTGTCCAGGAAGACCCGGTCGGTGCTCTTGGGGAACATCGTGGCGTAGACGGAACCGAGGTAGGTGCCGTAGGAGATACCGAAATAGGAGACCTTGGACTCGCCGAGGGATTCGCGGACCCGATCCAGGTCGCGGGCGGTGTTCGCCGTGGTGATACGCGGGAGGAGGGCCGCCGTCCTGGAGGACGCGCACTTCTTCGCGACCGCCTCGACACGCTTGGCCTCGGCCGCCACGTCTGCCGCGTTCCGTGCGTAGGTGGGGATGTTGCTCGGGTGGTCCGTCAGCTTCAGCCCACAGGTCACCGGCGTGCTGTGCCCGACGCCCCGGGGGTCCATCCCGATGATGTCGTAGCTGTCCAGGACGCTCTTGGGGAGGCCGAGCTTGCGCAGAGTGGCCGGCATGGTGAGGGTCTCCCCGCCGGGGCCCCCGCTGTTGGTGAGGAGGACGCCGCGGCGCTTGTCGGGATTCTTGCTCGCCAGCCGGGAGACGGCGATCTCGATCGTCTTCCCGTCGGGCTTCTCGTAGTCGAGCGGGACGTCGAGCGTGGTGCATTCGACTCCCGCCGCAGCCACACCTTCGGGGCACTTCTTCCAGGAGAGTTTCTCCACATCAGTCTCGGCCGGTGAACACGCCGTTGACAGCGTTGCCAGCAGACCGATAGCGAGTGCTGCTGCGGACTTCCTCACGAGTGAGCCTTTCTGGCAAATCCTGCGGATCGGAATGGTGCGACGAAGGCCGGATCAGACGAGGTCCCGGCCGTTGACGGGTCGCCGGAATACACATGGTCATTTCACACACCGCCCGAAGTGTCGGGTGACCCCTAACTGCCCTCTGGCTGGCGCCACATGCAAGCGAATGGGAATGTGACTTCAGCGGCAGGGGCCGGCCGACGGGCCGGTGGACGGTGTAGCCCTTATAAAACAGCCCCCACAGTGGTGACGGGCACTTACAGTAGAGGCGTGAGCTTCGCGTCAGAGGACTATGTCGGCCAGCCGGGTGACCTCGTCGAGGTCGTCGGTCCCGGGGCCCAGGATCAGTTCGTCGACGCCCAGGGCCTCGAATTGCTTGACGGCGTCGCGCAGTGATTCCGCGTCGGTGTGCACGTTGTCAACGACGATGTCCTGGTATTCGCCGGTAGCGGCGTAGTAATCGGCGATGTTGGCCCGACCGCGGTCGGGATCGCCCAACGCGAAGTAGTTGAGGGCGACCAGCCAAGGCTGTCCCGGCCGCCCGGCCGCCTGCCACGCGGCACGGGCAGCGTCGAAAGCACCGGACGCCAGGGCAGCCGGCACCGATCCGGCAATGTAACCGTCCGACGACTGAGCCATCCGGCGGTAGGCCGCCGCAGTGGTGGCGCCGAACAACAGCGGCACCTGTCGTCCTCCGGCCGGAACCGCCGGGTTCGGGCTTCCCGGAACGGGTTCACCTGCCCACATCGACCGGTAGGTTGCCAGGTCGCGGTCCATCCGGGCGCCCCGGTCCCGGGGTCCGTGCCCGGGCACGACGAAGTCGTCCTCGCGGATGCCCACCCCAATGCCCAGGGTGAGCCGACCGCCGGAGACCCCGTCGATCGACGCTGCCTCCTTGGCCAGCAGCGCACCCGGCCAGGTGGTCGCCAGCAGCACCTGACTGAGCAGCCCGATCGTGGTGGTGGCCCCGGCGGCTGCGGCCAGGGCGACGGTGTCCATCACGCCCGGATAGGCGAACCGGCCGGTGGTACCCAGCGTGGAGAAGCCCGCTTCCTCCGCTCGGCGGGCCCAGGCGGGAATCACCGGGGCGCGGACGTCGCGGACCTGGTTGGGTATTCCGATGCCGATGCGCATCGAGAAGCTCCTTAGCTGGTACGGGTGTCGACGTAGTACGGGCCGTGAACCGCGCCCAACCCGATCCTGGCCGGGCACCCATACACCCGGGTTACAACGGTCAGACAGCGCGCGCCGAGGCGCTCAGGACGGCGACGGCGTCGTCGAGTGCCGGCGGCTGGGAAGGAGGCGCGCCTTCGTACCAGCCGTGCGGCACGGTCGACTGGAGAAAGGTGCCGGCCGGCCGGATGTCGCTGTGCGCCTGGTGAAAATGGACGACGTCGCGGAGCAGCGCGGCGCCGGCCGCGTCGTCGGCCGCGTCCAGGACCAGGGCCCCGTTGTGCAGCACGGCCAGCTGATTGCTCAGGTCTCCTTCGATGAGGAAACGCCGCAGCGAGGACCGCAGCAGGGGCAGCGCTTCGCCGCCCTTCGCGTCGACCAGGGTCTGGGCCAGCATCAGCTCGCTGAGCGCGGCTGTCCAGACGAGCCCGGAGGCGTCGGCGAGCCGCACGGCGGCCCGCAACCGGTTTCGGCCTTCGGAGATCCGGCCGGCCATGACGAGGGCGGCGCCCCACGCCATCGAGGTGGCCGCGATCAGCCAGGTGGTCTGCGTCTCGGTGGCGATGGCGTGCGCCTCGGCCGACGCGCCCAGCGCGATCGCCGGGTCGCCTCCCGGCAGCTGGACCAGAGCCTGGTAGTAGCGGACCTCGGCGAGCAGGCTGCGATACCTCGGTTCCGAGGCCACCGCCAGGTTCGCCTCGGACAGCATGCGGCGTGCCGTGGTGACGTCGCCGGTGAAGTAGAACAGGGCGGCCGAGGAGGTCCTGGCCCGCACGATGTCGCCGAGCGGGGCGTCCGGCGCGGCGGCCAGGGCCGCGGTCAGCATCCGGTTGCCCTCGACGAGCAGGCCGCTGCGGATCCAGAACCACATGAGCCGCGCGGCCGTACGCAATGCCTCGACCGGGGCATGCATCAGGTCGTGTGCGAGCCCGGCGCGCAGGTTCGGCAACTCCAGACGCAGCGCCGCCATCGTGGTCGCGGACCGTATGCCCTGCAGATCGGCCTCAGCACGGGCGACCAGCTCGCGGACCCAGAGGGCATGGGCGGCCCGGGTCGCCGCCGGATTTTTGTCCACGGACCGGCTGTACGCCCGGATCGTCTCCAGCATCCAGTAGCGTGCGGTGCTGCCGCCGGTCTCGGCGGTGACCACGGACTGGTCGACCAGTGAGACCAGTGTGCCGAGCCCGGCGGCGGGGCCTGCGGCCTCCAAGGGGAAGCCGCCCTCGTACGGCCAGAGCCGCACCGCGAGGTCATGCTCCTCGCCGGAGAGAAGGTCGAAGCTCCAGGCGACGGCCTCCTGCAACGTCGCGTGCGGGGTGATCTTGTTGTGCGGGATCCTGCCCAGCACGGTGAACAGGTCGTCCAGGTTCTCGATCAGCCCCCGTACGCCCAGGGTCCGCACGCGCGCCGCCGACAGTTCCAGGGCCAGCGGCAGCCGGTCCAGCGCGTCGGCGAGGCGGCGCAGATCCCGGCGGTCGGTGTCCTGCGCGATCCAGCCGGGCCGGCTTGCGCGGATGCGATCGGTCAGGAGCGTCACGGCGTCGTCGCCGGCCAGCGGACCGAGCGGCAGACTGTGCTCACCGTCGACGCCGAGCGGGCTGCGGCTGGTGGCCACCACCCGCAACGCGGGAATCCGGTCGAGCAGGTCGACGACGAGCCGGGCCACCTCGCCGACGAGGTGCTCGCAGTTGTCGAGTACCAAAATCTTCCCGTATAGGCGCAGCCGCTTGATCAGCGCCTCGTACGGGTCCCCGGTGAACCCGGTGACTCCTACCGCCGCGGCGACCGCTGAGACCAGGTGGGCGGGGTCGGCCACATCAGCGAGCCGGACGACGGCGTCCCGCCCTGCCCATTCCACGGCCAGGCGGGTCTTGCCCGACCCGGCGGGCCCAACGACGGTGACGAGCCGATGCAGGCCGACGAGACGGCTCAGCAAGGCCAGATCGGCGTCGCGGCCAATGAACGACGACAGCGGCCGGTCACCGGGCGTCGCGGCCGGGGCGCCGGTGGCCGCCAGGGCCGGGTCCTGGGACAGGATGCGGCCTTCGAGCTGCCGCAACCCCAGTCCGGGGTCGACACCCAGTTCCTCGGCCAGCAGGGTCCGGACCCGGCGCACCGCGTTCAGAGCGTCGGCTTGGCGTCCCGAACGGTAGAGCGCCAGCGCCAGCAGCTGCCAACGGCGTTCGCGGTACGGCGCGGTGTGCACCAGCGGCTCGAGCATGGCCACCGCACCGGCGTGGTCGCCGGTGGCCAGCAGGGCCGCGGCCGCCTCCTCCTGGGCGCTGTCACGCTGTTCCACCAAGGCGGCACGGATCGCGGTCGTCGACTCGTGGTCGGCCAGATCCTCGTACGGTGTCCCACGCCACAACCGCAGCGCCGTCTCGAAAGCCTCGTGCGCCTCGGCGTGGCGGTCGTCGGCCACCAGCGCACGGGCCCGGACGAGGTGGCCGCGGAACCGTTCGACGTCGGTGTCGGCGGCCAGGAGCCGATAGCCGCCGGCGGAGCGCTGCAACACCGTGCCCGGCACCACCCGGCGGAGCCGCGAGACGTACACCTGCAAGGCACCCGCAGGGTTGCGTGGCCGACCGCCATCCCACAGTCCTTCGGCCAGGCTGTCCTCCGAGACCGGCCGCCCTTCCCGGCGACGAGGATCGCCAGCAGCCTGCGGGGCAGCCGGCCTCCGACGTGGACCGGCTGATCACCCGCTCGGACCTCGAACGGACCCAGCACCGCGAACGTCAGCACCGCACCATGTAAGCCCATGCCACCGACGGACGGCAACGTGGTGACGACCTCGCGGTATCCGTGCTGTAGGCGGATTGAAAGGTACGGCCTCGAAGCTGGTCCCATGCACACCGAGAAGAACGAGAAGATGGCCGACAGCCGCGACATGATCGGCGCACACGACGCCATGCGGAGAGAGTTCGGCGCTCTGCCCGCGCTGATCGCCGGTGTGCCGACGGGTAACGCGCACGGCACCGACGTCGTCGCCGACCACGTCCTGCTGATGGTCGACTTCCTGCACGCCCATCACACCAGCGAGGACGACCATGTGTGGCCCCGACTGCGGGAGCGCTGCCCCGACGACGTCGGGCCCCTCATCGAGACGATGGACCAGCAGCACGCCTCCATAGACGACGAATTGAAGGCGCTCGCCGCGAGCGGCCGGCGTTGGCAGGCCACCGCTGACGCCTCCGACCGGGATGCCGTCGCCGCCGTCGCGGAACGTCTGCTGCCGGCGCTGTACGAGCATCTGGCGCTGGAGGAGGAGCGGATCCTGCCGCTCATCGATCGCCACCTGACCGAACACGAGTGGAAGACGACCGTCGAGGCGTCCCTGAGCAAGGTGTCCTTCGCGCGGCGGCTGCTGATGCTGGGCATGGCCCTGCACGGGGCGGGCGAGGAGCAGGCCCAGCTCCTGCGCGCCGCTGTTCCCTCCGTCGTCTGGCATGCCGGCCGCCCGCTCGGGACCCGTCTCTATCGCACCCACCGTGAGCGCCTGGCCTCCGCGAGCCGGGATTCAGGTTTCAGCACCGGCTGATCGCCCACGACAGCGGACCCGGCGTGGGACCGCGTTCTCGCAGATCACCGCGCCTCCCTGCTCTTGATCCGCGAGCACTCGGCGTCGAACACCGCCTCGTATATCACCCGCGCCCTCGGCCCCACGCGGACATCACCGACCAGCGTGGTGGACGGGGCGACGTAGGTGGTGGGGTGGCGGGGCTACGGCCCGGAGGGGGCACGTGCGGCGAAGTCGGCCACGGCCTGATGCCTGGCTGCCGACCGGTCGCGTACCCAGCCGGCGGGTGGCAAGGGTTCGGGGTGGCGGCCCGTCGTACAGGATGACGCGCTTGACCGGCTCTCCCTCGAAGACGATCTTCCGTTCCTTCTTCGTCAGCTTCGAGAACGGCACGTCGGTACGGACACCGAGCTCGGCGGCCACCTTCGGTACGGCGGCAAGGCCGAACATCTGCCGGGGCACGACCGCGCCCTCGTCGATGGTGCGCGAGGGGTCGGGTACGAGGGTGTCCTCGTCGACCTCCCGCACGGTCCCGGTGCCCGCGCAGCGGGGGCAGGCGCCCTCGCTGTTGAACGCGTACGACTCCGCACCCGGCGGCGGAAACACCACCCCGCACTCGGGGCAGGTCAGCGGCAGATCCAGGGCAACGTCCACGGTCGGCTGAAGGCGGTGTCCGTTGGGGCACTGGTGGTGGCCGAGCCGGGAGAAGAGCAGACGCAGGCTGTTGAGGAGCTCGGTGGAGGTCCCGAACGTGCTGCGCACCCCGGGAATGCCGGGCCGCTGCCGCAGCGCGAGAGCGGCCGGTACGTGCTCGACGCTGTCCACGGCGGCATGGGCCGCTTGGGTGAGGCGGCGCCGCGTGTACGTGGACAGCGCCTCCAGATAGCGGCGCGATCCCTCGGCGTACAGCACACCGAGCGCGAGCGAGGACTTGCCCGAGCCGGAGACCCCGGCGATCGCGACGAGCTTGCCCAGCGGCACCGTGACGTCGATGTCCTTGAGGTTGTGCACACGTGCCCCGTGCACCTTGATCGCGTCCGGTGCGGGCACGGGCGCCGGGCCGACGCCCGTCGCCCCCTTCACAGACTTGCCCACTGGCTGGTCCTTCCGCTACGGCTGGTGCTGCCCGGTGGGGCGGGTGACATGGTCACCCGCCCCACAACCTCCGATGAGGGTGTGGGGCTACGCGTCCTCCCGGTCAGGGACCGGTCTTCTCCCCGGGAAGACGCCAGGTAGTAGAGCACCATGGGGCTCTACTTACGGACGCTGTCGCGATTCCACGAATCGCGCAGCTTCGGGATGAGGCCGAGATCCCACGCATTACGCAGGGACAGGTGCCCGTGCGACATCAGCCACTCGCCGTCGGTCCTGCGGAAGATGAGCGACATGTTCCACGACAGGAACAGCTTCTCCTCGCCGGTCTCGTCCTGCTGGTACGTGTTGAAGGTGAAGACCAGCAGGACCTCGTCCTTGCTGAGCGGGCGGGCGACTTCGTTCAGATACTCCTGCCGGGTGATGCCCGCATCCGCGTAGATGCGCTTGAAGTGCTCGCGCACGGCTTCACGGCCGACGAGAACGTACTCGGCGAGCGGATCGACGTAGGTGACGTCCTCAGCCAGCGCGTCCATGTAGCCCGTCGGGTCTCCGCTGCTCCACCGCCACTGGATGGACTTCTCGAACTCGACGAGCGTTTCGGCTTCTTCGGGGGGCATGACATTTTCCTGTCTGGCGTTCATGCCGGTGTTCTTCTGCTTCCGGGCGCGGATCGCCGGTCAGTAGGCGACCAGGTCCTTGAGGGTCTCGGAGAAGGCCCAGTTGGAGTGCACGATGAGCCACTCGCCGTCGACGAGGCGGTAGCCGTGCGTGGCGTTCCAGGCACGCAGCAGCTTGTCGTTGCCGTCCTCGTCGAGCACGTAGGTCTTGAGGTTGTAGCCCATGACGGCGAAGTCACCGCTGTCGCCGACGTGCACCTGCGGGTTGAGGTACTCGCTGCGCACGATGTTCGGGTTGGAGTAGATGGAGGAGAGCCAAGCGACGGTCTTCTCCTTGCCGACGGCGATGTCCTTCAGGATCGGGTCGAAGTAGCTCACCTCATCCGCGAACCCGTCCAGGTAGCCGCCCGCGTCGCCGACGCTGAAGCGCTCGTTGTACGACTTCTCCAGCTCAATGAGGGTCTTGCTGATCTCTTCCTTGTTGACGCCCATGACGGTTCCTTTCGTGCAGGCTGTACGCCGTGTACGCCGTGTACGCCGCGAAGGGGCGCCACGCTTCGCCCGGGGCGAGGTGGTCGCCGCGGTATCTCTCGATCATCCAGTGAAATCCGGCGAATCGGGCAGTTGGCTGCGGACAGCCGGTAGTCGATGAAGGACACCGCAGTGGGAGGGGTGGCCCGGTCGGGCCAGGCCAGGGCGATCCCGGGGAGTCACGCCGTGCGACAGACCCGCTCGATCAGGGTCTGCCAGCTGTCGCCCAGCGGGCGGGTGCGGCGCTGGAAGGCGGCGTCGGCCTCGGCGTCGTCGTCGGGGCCGGTCCCCGGCAGCGCGAGGAAGATCATGAAGGGGCCTTCCAGTGCGCTGGTGAGCTGCACCGTGAGGCTGTCCAGATCGGTGACACCGGTGCCCGCGCGGCCGAGCAGCATGCGGATGTGGGCCTGGGTGAAGCCGCTGCCGCCCTCGGCGGGGACGGCCCGGTGCCGGTCAAATGAGGAGCGGACGATCGTGACGTGGTCGGCGAGGTAGGCGATGCGGGCCCGGCCGTAGGCGACCAGCCGGTCGAGGGGCTCGGCACCCGGGCCGAGCGGGGGCGGGCCGGCCAGGACATGGTGCTGGAAGGCGTGCTCGTCGTCTTCGAGCAGGGCGTGGAAGATCCCGGCGCGGGTGCTGAAGCGGCGGTAGACGGTGCCCTTGCCCAGGCCGGCGCGTTCGGCGAGGCCGTCCATGGTGACCTTGTCCGCCCCCAGTTCGGCGACCATCTCGCGCGCCACCGCCAGCAACTGCTCTCGGTTGCGGGCGGCGTCGGCGCGCTCGGCGCGGGGCCGTCCGAAGGTCAGAGGCGATCGTTCCATGCGGCAAATCTATCCCCGCCCAGCGCTCCGCCCGGAGGCCGGGAATTTAAGCGGGGTGAAGTCCGCTTAAGCTGTACGAGGCCCGGCCCCCGCTCGTCAGGCTCGGCCCCACGTCCCCTCGCGTCGCACGAAACGGACCCGCCATGAACGTCTTCCTCTGGATCCTCCAGTCCCTGCTCGCCGCCGGAATGCTCGCCGCGGGCGGCGGCAAGCTCGCCCAGTCCTACGAAAAGACCGCCGAGTCCATGGCCTGGGCGAAGAGCTTCACCGCCGGCCAGGTCAAGGCCATCGGCGCGCTGGAGGTGCTGGCCGCGCTCGGCCTGGTCCTGCCGGCCGCCACCGGCATCGCCACCGTGCTCACGCCGCTCGCGGCCGTCGGCGTCGCACTGATCATGCTCGGCGCGGTGGTCACCCACGCCCGCCGCAGCGAATGGTCGAACGTCGGCATCAACGTGGTCCTGCTCGCTGTCGCGGTCGTGATCGCCTGGGGCCGCTTCGGCCCGTACGCCTGGTAAGCCGACCGCCTCCGCCCCTCCGCCACCCCACCAGTTCTCCCTCCGGAACGGAGCCCCGCCATGTCCGCCGCCGCACCCGCGCCCGAGGTCCTCTTCGGCCTCGACACCTTCGGCGACGTCCCCCAGGACGACCAGGGCCGTCCCGTCTCCTACGCCCGCGCGATCCGGCAGGTCGTGGACGAGGCCGTACTCGCCGACTCCATCGGGGTCGACGCCCTCGCGCTCGGCGAGCACCACCGGCCCGAGTACGCCGTCTCCACGCCCGAAACCGTGCTGGCGGGCATCGCCACCCGCACCGAGCGGATCCGGCTCGCCTCCGGCGTCACCGTGCTCAGCTCGGACGACCCGGTGCGCGTCTTCCAGCGCTTCGCCACCCTCGACGCGCTCTCGGGCGGCCGCGCCGAAGTCATCCTGGGCCGGGGCTCGTTCACCGAGTCGTTCCCGCTCTTCGGCTACGACCTGGCCGATTACGACGTGCTCTTCGAGGAGAAGCTGGACCTGTTCGTCCGGCTGCTGGACGAGAAGCCGGTCACCTGGGAGGGCACCCAGCGGGCCGCCCTGACGGACGCCGACGTCTTCCCCAAGACCGAGTCCGGGCGCCTGCCCACGTGGGTCGGGGTCGGCGGCTCCCCGCAGTCGGTGATCCGTACCGCCCGCTACGGACTGCCGCTGATGCTCGCGATCATCGGCGGCGACCCGGCCCGCTTCAGCCGCTACATCGACCTCTACCAGCGCGCCGCCGAGCAGTTCGGGACCACGGCGCACCCGGTCGGCATGCATTCCACGGGGTTCGTCGCCGACACCGACGACGAGGCCCGCGCCCTGCACTGGCCGCACTTCAAGGTGATCCGCGACACGATCGGGGCGCTGCGCGGCTGGCCGCCGGCCACCAAGAGCGAGTACGAGTCCGAGATCGAGCACGGCTCGATGTACGTCGGCTCTCCCGAGACCGTCGCTCGCAAGATGGCCGCCACCATCAAGCGGCTCGGCGTCGGCCGGTTCGACCTCGTCTACACCGCCGGCGCCCAGCCGGTCAGCGCCCGGCTGCGCTCGGTGGAGCTGTACGGCACCAAGGTCATCCCCATGGTCCGCGACCTGCTGGCCGACTGACCGCAACCTGAAGAAGAAGGAGTACGTGATGGGCACTCAGCAGCTACCGACGATCGGCATCCTGGGCGCGGGCAAGGTCGGCACGGTGCTGGCACGCCTCGCCGTCGCCGCCGGGTACCGGGTCCTGATCGCGGGCTCGGGAGACCCGGATCGTATCGCCCTCACCGTGGAGGTCCTCGCCCCGCGCGCCGAGCCCGTCACCGCCGAACAGGCCGCCACCGAGGCGGACCTCGTCGTCCTCGCCCTGCCGCTCGGCAAGTACCGCAGCGTTCCGGCGCAGGCCCTGCGCGGCAAGGTCGTCGCCGACGCGATGAACTACTGGTGGGAGGTGGACGGGATCCGCGACGACCTCGCCGACCCGCGCACCTCCTCCAGCGAGCTCGTCCAGACCCACCTGCCCGGCTCCCACGTCGTGAAGGCCTTCAACCACATGGGCTACCACGATCTGGAGGACGGCGCCCGCCCCGACCTCGCCACGGGGGCGCCCGGCCGCCGCGCCATCGCCGTCGCGGGAGACGCCCCCGCGGCCGTGGCCGCCGTCACCGCACTGGTCGACGCCCTCGGCTTTGACCCCGTCGAGGCCGGAGCGCTCGCCGAAGGCGTACGCATGGAGCCCGGCACCCCGGTCTTCGGCGCGAACACGCCGGCACCGGAACTGCGCGAACTGCTGCGGCAGTTCCCGGACTCCGAGCGCGGCCGGGCGGCGTCGGCCGCCCGTGGCGTCGCTGCCTGACGTCCGTCAGATCGTCCGGCCGGGGGGAAGAGCTCTGATCGAGATCGGCTCGCGTTGCCCGAGGGCGGGGACGACTGGTGGCAGTGCGGGCTTGCGCCTTACACGCCGGACTCGGCCTCGCCGGCCGCGAACGCGGCAGGAGTGAGACCGGTGTGGCCACGGAAGAAGCGGCCGAAGTTCGCGGGATCGGTGAAGCCGAGGTGGGCGGCCACAGCCCGGGCGTCCCAACCGGCACCTGCCAGCAGGCGCCGGGCCTCGAGCAGCCGCCGCTCGTCGATCAGCTCACGTACTCCCTTGCCGGTGGCGTCCCGGGCGGCGCGGCTGAGAGTGCGTACCGAACAGCCGAGCAGCGCGGCATAGTCCGCGGCCCGGTGCAGCTCCCGGAAGTGCAGTTCCAGTGCGTCCACGAACTGTGCGTACGTGTCCTTGCGGCCCGTGCCCTTCGCCGCCGGGCCGGCGGCGGTGACATCCGGGGAGTTGGCCAGGCGCAGCAGCAGCGATTCGAGCAGGCTGCGCCGCAGGGCGTGGTGGACATCGAGCCGGCGGCGCCCCAGTGCACGGTGCTCGTCCAGGAGCTGGAGGGCCGTCTGCCGCAGCCAGGCATCGTCATCGGGATGCGGGTTCAGTACGACGGGGGCCTCGTGCGCGGTGAGTGGGGCCAGCAGCCGGGCGATCTCGGAGGTCAGGACGTCCGGCTCGAAGAGGATGAACGGGCCGCGGGTGACGCCCGGCGGATGCCAGCACTGCGTGTGCCCTGGGCGCACCCACAGCCACTGGCCCGGGGAGACGGTCCGCGTGACGTGGTCGACGTCGTGGAGCAGTTCGCCCTCGGTGACCAGGATCAGGTAGTGGAAGGTCGCACGACCCGGACGGGGCGGGTTCCACGGCCAGTCGTCGTGCTCGGTGAAGAAGTCCTCAATGGTGTTCACCTCAAGGCCGTACGGAGTGCCGACCGGGGGCTGGAAACCGTACAGCGGAACCGCGGCCTGAACGGCCTGCCCGCTGCGTCCGGCTCGTGGAGAGCGCTTGGGGTGTTGCTTGGCGACCATCACACGCCCGCAGCCTACTGCCCGTTTTGTCGGCGTCGGGAAGGGATGGGCAGGGACGACGTGTGACCCGCCGCCCCTCTGCTGGCCGCCTTGCTCCTAGGGGTAGACGCCAAGCTCAGGCGCCCTTGATCTGTACGCGGTCGCCGCAGCGGCTACGGCGGAGAGCCGGCGGCAGCCGGCATCCGCGAGTTCACCAACACGCGCACCTTCTGGGTCCGCCACTGAGGCTCGCGCATCGCAGTAGCCTCACGGTCCCGTCTGTTCCCGGCAGCAGGCGGGACTTCTGCATGTTCGGAGCGTTGTCGGAAGGCGGTACGCAGGAATTGCGGAGCCGGGCGCGGCCCTGCGCGGCGATCCCGTGCTGGGACGGTGCAGGGTTCTCTGGTGGCTCGCCACCCTCCCGACTCCGATTGATCGGGTCGAAAGCGGTACGTTATCGGGTACCACTTGCTTGAGGGAGTCAGGCCAGGTCGATAACTGCGAGCGAAGCCCGCAAGGGTCTCTTTCCGCTGATCAAGAAGGTCAACGACGATCACGAGGCCATCGAGATTGTCTCCAAGCATGGCAACGCCGTGCTCGTCTCGGCCGAGGACTACGCGGCACTGCGCGAGGGCTCATATCTGCTGCGCCCGCCTGCGAATGCACGGCGTCTGCTCAAGGCGTACGAGAACGCTCTGGGCAACATCAACGTGTCGGAGCGCGAGCTGATCGATCCGGACGTGACGAGCCCTGCCGCAGGTGCTGCGTGAGGCTTGTCTTCGAGGATCAGGGCTGGGAGGACTACACGTCCTGGCTCAAGAACGACCGCAAGATGCTCGCCCGGATCAACAAGCTCATCGCAGACGTCAAACGTGATCTCTTCACGGGAATCGGCAAACCCGAGCCTCTCAAGTACCACTTGCCTGGGGTGTGGTCGAGGCGGATCGACGACGAGCACCGCCTTGTCTACCTGGTCACGGACAAGGAGATCGTCATTCTCGCTGCTCGCTACCGCGACTAGGGTCTTTCGTTCGGATCTGGCTGGGTCAGGGAGCAGGGCGCGCGAGCCCAGCAAGGTCCCAACGAGAGGCCCTGGACGCGGGGGTGTCCAAGCTGTGGCCGTACCATGCCTCAGATTTTCACCAAGGATGTCTGGCCGGGGTATCCGTTGCCGCAGGAGTGCGAGGGCAACCGGGCGGTCGGATCCGGGCCTGGCAGGCTCCTGCCCGCCAGGCTCGCGGGACCTTGAACCGCACGCAGATGACGATGCGGACATCAGGCGGACATCAGCACGACCGACTCTGGACGGGACCGAGCCGTCGGCGTAGGCCGCAAGGACGGGCGGTTCGTATGCCGAGGAGAGACGGGCGAGGAAGGCCGCTTCGGCGTCGGCGACGGTGTCAGCGGGAAGGGCTCCCGGATGCGCTGGTCACGCGTTGGTCATCCGGAGGCCCAGCGCCCTGGATATTGCCTGGTCAGAGGGGGAAATGGGAGGACGACCGGGGCCGCCACCCCCCACAGGAGAGGCCCCGGTCGCCGTCCGCCGGAGCCGCAGCACGACCCCGTACTCGTATCAGCGCCGCGGAGGCGTTTTGTGTCACACCTCATAACGCCAGCAAGTTGTTGCAGGTTGTACTAGGCGTGGACGCGGACCGGGTAAGGCCGTAGCGTGCAGGAGCGCGTGGGGTGGCGCGGCGGCGACCGGCCGCGATGTTCAGGACAGGTTGTGGGAGTGCTGGGGGACGACGCGGAGCTGACCACCGCGGTGCTGGCGGCGCAGGACGGGGACGAGAACGCCTTCCGTACTGTGTACCGCGCGGTGCACCCGCGGTTGTTGGGCTACCTACGGACACTCGTCGGCGAGCCGGACGCCGAGGACGTGGCCTCGGAGGCATGGCTCCAGATAGCCCGCGACCTCGACCGCTTCACCGGCGACGCCGACCGCTTCCGCGGCTGGGCGGCGCGCATAGCCCGTAACCGCGCCCTCGACCACCTCCGGATGCGCGGCAGACGCCCCGCCATCGGCGCCGACGAGACGGAGCTGACGGGCCGGGCGGCCGACTCGGACACGGCGGACGAGGCCATGGAAGCCCTCGCGACCGGCCGGACGATGGAGCTGATCGCCCAGCTTCCCCAGGACCAGGCCGAGGCCGTGGTGTTGCGGGTGGTGGTCGGGCTCGACGCGAAGAGCGCGGCCAAGACCCTGGGCAAGCGCCCCGGTGCGGTACGGACGGCCGCGCACCGCGGACTCAAGCGGCTGGCCGAACTCCTCGACGCGGACAGCGGGGCGGACGCCGGCCCCGGTGACGCTCCCGGTGCCTCCGGGGCCGCCGCCGACGGCGCTCCGGGCGACGCCGGCCGCCGTGCGGGGCTGGCCGCCGTACCTCCGCAGCGCAGCCCACGACCGGGAGCCGCCGCTTCCCCAGGTGTGACGTATTCGCGCCTGCGGACGCAGAAGGACATGTGATGGCCGACGAGCGGGACGCGTGGCTCGACAAGGACGCGGCGGAGAGACTGCTGCGCGGTGACCCCGTCGAGGCCCCGGACGAGTATGCGCGGGCCCGGCGGGAACGGCTCTCCGGGGCGCTGCGGGACATGTCCGCCGTCACGTACGCAAACGATGAGGAACTGCCCGGTGAGGCGGCTGCCCTGGCCGCCTTCCGGCAGGCCGGCGAGGCCGAAGGCGGCACGGATCTGCTGGGTACGGTACGGCTCGCCCTGGCGCCCGGGACCGTACGGGAGCGGCGGCGCGGACGTCCGCTGCGGCGGGGTCTGGTCGTCGCGGTGGCCGGCTGCGCGCTGGGCGGGCTCACCGTCGCGGCGGGCGCCACCGTGCTGCCCTCGTTCTTCGGCGGACCCGGCCACGGGCCCGCCGGCTCCGTCTCGGCGGGCGTCTCCCCGAGGCCGCTGTCCTCCGATTCCGCCGACCGCGCCCACGACCGGCCCGCGCCGCCCTCGGACCGCCCGAGCGCGGACGGCGCGGGCGAGCGCGCGCCCGCTTCCCCCTCCACGTCCGCTTCGCCCTCCGCGCCGGGCTCGACGGCCGAGGCGGCACGGGGCGAGGCCGAGGGGGACGAGGACACCCCGGCCGGGTCGGCGGACGGCCGGAGCGAGCGGTTCGTCCCGAACACGGACCCGGCGTCCGGCGCCTGGTACCGCGAGACCGTCGACGCCTGCCGCGACTACCGCAGCGGCGCGATCGACTCCGAGCGCGGGAAGGCACTGGACTCGGCGGCCGACGAGCCCGGGGGTACGAAGCGCTACTGCGACCGGCTGCTCGACGGCGACCTGCGGGGCGGCGGCAAGGACCGGAACGGCTACGGCAAGGACCGGAACGGCCACGGAGGTCAGGGCGGCCAGGGCGAGGAAGGCGGGTACGAGGAAGAAGGCGGCCAGGGTGAGAGCGGGCAGCCGCAGCTCACCCCCGCGCCACCGACCCTGTCGCCCACCGCGCCTCCCCCGTACGGGACGCCGGCGCCGGAGACATCGCGGCACCCGACGGATGCCGTGACGGACCCGGCGGACCCGGCGGACCCGGCGACGACCGAGGCGACCCCGTCCGCCCCGGACCCCTCCTGACCTGCTGTTCTCCGATACCGCGATGTCGGGTGTGACACTTTTCCGGGCCATGGCGCAGTACAGAGTGAGCCGACTGGTCATCGGCAGCGCATCGAGCCGGGGTTCCCCCCGTACCTTCGGCTCAGCGCATCGGCGCGGGCGGGACACGTTCCCCCGGTCCCGCCCGCGCCCCTCTTCACCAGTAGATGACGACCTTGTCGCCCGTCTTGACCTGTGCGTAGAGGGCGGCGATCTTCTTCTCGTCCCGGACGTTGACGCAGCCGTGCGAGGCGCCCGAGTAGCCGCGGGCCGCGAAGTCCTCCGAGTAGTGCACCGCCTGGCCGCCGCTGAAGAACATCGCGTACGGCATCGGGGAGTCGTACAGCGTCGAGACATGGTGCCGGGACTTCCAGCCGACCTCGAACGTCCCCTCGCGCGTGGGGGTGTACTCCGAGCCGAAGCGCACGTCCATCGACGATTCTATTTTCCCGTTGATCATCCAGGAGAGCGTGCTGCTCGTCTTGCTGATGCACATCACCCGCCCCTTCATGCACCGCGGATCAGGCTTGGCGACCGGCTTGGTGGTGGGCGGGGTCAGTTCGTCGGCCGTCGGTGTGCGGGTCATGCCGAGGAGCCGCTGCCAGGTGACGGTGTCCGTCGCGCCGGTCCTCGGCAGCCCCCGCCGGTCCTGGAAGGCCGAGACCGCGCCGGCGGTGACGGAGCCGTAGTAGCCGGTGGGCGCGCGGTCGAAGTAACCGATCTGGCCCAACCGGGCCTGGAGTTCGCGCACCTGGTCGCTCTGGCTGCCGGTCGCCATCAGCGTCGGGGGCGCGGTCCGCGTCGGGCTCGGGCTCGGCGGCGGGGCCTCCGGCGTCGTGGGTACGGGCGCCGCGGACGGAGTCCGGTCGGTGGCGGGGCGGGCCGACGCGGCCGTCGGGGCGGGCGCGGGCGGGGTGGGCGTGGCCGTGGTCCGCTCGGGCAGCGGGCCGATACTCACCCCCAGGGAGTCCCCGCCCTTGGCGTCGGCCGCCGGCTCGCCCGTGCCCGGCTGCACCGTACAACCCACGCTCACGGCCAGTACGGCGGCCGTGGCGAACCCTCTGCACAGGGTGGATGTCGTGAGCATCTTCGCGGCTCCCCGAAGAGAAGAAGACGGTTCCCGGCGCGTTGCCGGACCGGAGTGACCGGAGTGACATGATCCCGCGCCGGCGCGGCCCGTGTGCCCGTAACTCCCGAATTCCCGGGCGCGCGGGCGACGTCCGGGCGCGCGCGGACGACCGGCCGCCGCTACAGTCCGTAGTGACCGGCGGTCAGCGACGGGAGGCGGCATCCCATGACGGATCCCACGACAGATCCCACGCCGGACCCGACGCCGGATCCCGTGCCGGACCCGGCCCGTGAATCCGGCGCCGGACGGGGCGTCAGGCTCACCGAGAGCGGCCTGCCCGTCGAGCCGGTGTACGGGCCCGGCGCGCTGGCCGGCTGGGACCCCGCCGAGAAACTGGGCGAGCCCGGCGCGTACCCCTTCACCCGGGGCGTCCACCCGACGATGTACACCGGCCGGCCCTGGACGATGCGGCAGTACGCCGGGTTCGGCACCGCCGCCGAGTCCAACGCCCGCTACCGGCGGCTCATCGCGCACGGCACGACCGGCCTCTCCGTCGCCTTCGACCTGCCGACGCAGATGGGGTACGACAGCGACGCGCCCCTGGCACGAGGCGAGGTCGGCAGGGTCGGCGTCGCCATCGACTCGATCGACGACATGCGGGTGCTGTTCGACGGGATCCCGCTCGGCGAGGTCTCCACCTCGATGACGATCAACGCGCCCGCCGCCGTACTGCTGCTCCTCTACCAACTGGTCGCGGAGGAACAGGGCGTTCCGGTACGGGAGCTGACCGGGACCGTCCAGAACGACGTACTGAAGGAGTACATCGCGCGCGGCACCTACATCTTCCCGCCGGAGCCCTCCCTGCGGCTGGTCGCGGACCTCTTCCGGTACTGCCGCGCCGAGATCCCGCGGTGGAACACCATCTCGATCTCCGGCTACCACATGGCGGAGGCCGGGGCCACGCCCGCGCAGGAGATCGCGTTCACGCTGGCCGACGGGATCGCGTACGTACGGACGGCGCTGGCGGCGGGCATGGAGGTGGACGACTTCGCGCCCCGGCTCTCCTTCTTCTTCGTCGCGCGGACCACGCTCCTCGAAGAGGTGGCCAAGTTCCGTGCCGCGCGCCGGATCTGGGCCCGGATCATGCGCGAGGAGTTCGGCGCGAAGAACCCCAGGTCGCTGATGCTGCGCTTCCACACCCAGACGGCGGGCGTGCAGCTCACCGCGCAGCAGCCGGAGACCAATCTCGTCCGGGTCGCGGTCCAGGGCCTCGCGGCGGTCCTCGGCGGCACGCAGTCGCTGCACACCAACTCCTACGACGAGGCGCTGGCGCTCCCCTCCGACAAGGCCGCGCGCCTCGCGCTCCGTACCCAGCAGGTGCTGGCGTACGAGACGGACGTCACCGCGACCGTCGACCCGTTCGCCGGCTCGTACGCCGTCGAGCGGCTCACGGACGGCGTGGAGGCCGCGGCCCTCGCGCTGATGACCCGGATCGAGGACATGGGCGGCGCGGTCGGCGCCATCGAACGGGGCTTCCAGAAGGGCGAGATCGAGCGCGCCGCGTACGCCGTGGCCCGGCAGACGGAGAGCGGCGAGCGGGTGGTCGTCGGCGTGAACCGGTACACCCTGGACGAGGAGGAGCCGTACACCCCACTGCGGCTCGACCCGGAGATCGAGACCCGCCAGGCGGCGCGGCTGGCGCGGCTGCGCGCGGAGCGGGACGGGACGGCGGTACGGACGGCCCTCACGGAGCTGCGGGAGGCGGCGGCGGGCACCGCCAATGTGCTCCACCCGATGCGGACGGCGCTCCGGGCGCGGGCGACGGTGGGGGAGGTCTGCGACGCGCTGCGGGAGGTGTGGGGGACGTACGTACCGGTGGACGCGTACTGAGCCGTTCCGGCCTTCCGAGCGGCGGTGTCCGGCAGCCGGATTCTCCCGGCGCGGCATCGAACTCGTATGCGACACTCCGGTACATGTTGGGTGTCACTGATCTGCCGACCTATCTCGTCGGCCTCGTCCTGATCGTTCTGCTGCCGGGCCCGAACTCGCTCTACGTGCTCTCGGTCGCGGCCCGCCGAGGGGTACGCGCGGGCTACCAGGCCGCCGCGGGCGTCTGGTGCGGTGACACGGTCCTGATGGTGCTCTCCGCGGCGGGCGTCGCCTCGCTGCTCCAGGCGAACGCCGTGCTGTTCGGCATCGTGAAGTACGCGGGCGCCGGATACCTGACCTGGCTGGCCGTCGGAATGCTGCGCGCCGCGTGGTCGATGTGGCGCGCCCGGCACGAACGCGACGAGGCGGGCGCCGACGGCGGACGGGAGACGGCCCCGGCGGCCGAGCGACCGTACCGCAAGGCACTGATGATCAGTCTGCTCAACCCGAAGGCGATCCTCTTCTTCATCTCCTTCTTCGTCCAGTTCGTCGACCCCGGCTACGCCCACCCCGCCCTCTCGTTCGTCCTCCTGGGCCTCCTCGCCAACGCGGCCAGCGCGCTCTACCTCTCGGCCCTGATATTCGGCGGTACGCGCCTCGCGGCGGCCTTCCGCCGCCGTAAGCGCCTCTCGGCGGGGATGACGACGGCGGCGGGGGCGATGTTCCTGGGCTTCGCGGCGAAGCTCTCCCTCAGCAGCGTCTGACGGTGCCCGGCGCCGCCGGGTCAGCCCAACGGCGGTCCGGCGGCACCCCCGGGCGGTCTATCGTGGAAGGCATGTCCGCTCCTGAGCTGATCCGTATCGTCTCCCGCGACTCGCCCATGGCCCTGGCCCAGGTGGAGCGGGTCCGTGCCGAGCTGGGGGTGCTGCATCCCGGTACGGCGACCGAGGTCGTGCCGGTCAAGACCACCGGTGACAAGTGGATGGGCGACCTCTCCCTGGTCGAGGGCAAGGGCGCCTTCACCAAGGAGGTCGACGCCGCGCTCCTCGCGGGCGAGGCGGATCTCGCGGTGCACTGCGTCAAGGACGTGCCGGCGGACCGGCCGCTGCCCGCGGGGACGACGTTCGCGGCGTTCCTCAAGCGGGACGACATCCGCGACGCCCTGATCCACCCCGGCGGGCTGACCCTCGACCAGCTTCCCGACGGGACGCGGATCGGTACGTCGTCGGTGCGCCGGGTCGCCCAGCTCGCCGCCTCCCACCCGCATCTGGAGTGCGTCCCGTTCCGGGGCAACGCCAACCGGCGGCTGGAGAAGCTCGCCGCGGGGGAGGCCGACGCGCTGCTGCTCGCCGCCGCCGGGCTGGAGCGGATCGGCCGCAGTGACGTGATCACGGAGATCCTGTCGCCCGAGACGATGTGCCCGCCCATCGGCGCCGGGGTCCTCGCCCTCCAGTGCCGTGAGGACGACACGGTGCTCATCGACGCGGTCAGCGGCCTCGGGGACCCGGACACCTACCGTGAGACGACGGCCGAGCGGATGTTCCTGCACGTCCTCCAGGGGCACTGCAACAGCCCCATCGCCGGGTACGCCACCGCCCGCCCCAACGGCGACCTCTCGCTGCGCGCCTGTGTCTTCACCCCGGACGGCAAGACCGTGCTCAACGCCCACGAGTGGGCCGGGCTGCTCAGCCCGGCCGATCTCGGCGCGTCCGTCGCCCTCGCGCTGCTGCGCCAGGGCGCGCGGGAGCTGATCGACACCATCGCCCACTGACCGGGCGCCCCGCGTCGGGGACCCGGGCCGTCAGTCGTTGCCCTTGCGGTGTTCGACCATGGTGTCGGGGCCCGGCGACATGATCGTCTCGTGGCCGTCCGCGGCGCGTACCCGGAAGGGCGGCGTGCCCTCCGGGCCCAGCACCTCCACGATCTCCACGACGCGGTCCTGCTTGCCGACCACCCTGCCGTGCATGACCAGCCGGTCGCCCTTGTTCGCCTTCATGCGTACTCCCTGTGGATCGACCGTCACGCCACGTTACGCGGCGTTGTGTGGAGTGTAGGGGCGGCCCACCCGCGTCAGCCATTCCGTCAGGCCGATCGGGTCCCCGCTACGCCCGCACCCGCTCCGCCTGCTGCTTCATCAGGCGCTTCATGCGCGGGCCGACCGGCTTCTCCACCAGCCGGTGGATCAGCCAGGCGACCGCGAGCAGCGTGACGATCGTGGCGACGAACGTGAGCCGCGCGTCCAGGCCGAACTTCTGGTGATAGGCGGCGATCACGAACCACCCGAGGTGTTCGTGGATCAGGTAGAAGGGGTACGTGAGCGCCCCGGCGAAGGTCAGCCAGCGCCAGTTCGCCCACCGCAGCCAGCCGAGGGCCACGGCCGCCACCGCGCCGAAGGCGAAGGTGACCAGGAGCAGGATCACGTAGGGGGAGCGCTCCTGGAAGACGCTGGTCGCGTTCGGGTCCCACAGCGCGGTGGTCGAGTAGCGCTGCCCGAGCAGCCAACTGGTGGCGACGATCGACCAGAGCAGGAGATCGCTGCCGTAACGGTGGATCAGGTAGAGCGCGAGGCCGCCGATGAAGAACGGCGCGTGGTCGCGCATGACGAGTTCGTCGGTGAGCGGGTTGTCGGCGACGCGGGCGAACACCCCCGCCACCGTCCACAGGCAGCAGAAGATGACGACCCGGCGGTACGTGACGCCCTTCCACACCACGAAGAGCGCGAAGAGCAGGTAGAAGCGCGCCTCGACCCACAGGGTCCAGCACACGCCGAGGACCCGGTCCACCCCCATCGGCTGCTGGAGCATCGTCAGATTCACCAGCACCTCGTCGAGGCGCAGGGGCTCGATGACCGACGGCAGGGCGACGCACGCGGCGGTGGTGAGGACGATGGCCGCCCAGTAGGCCGGGTAGAGCCGGGAGACGCGGGAGCGGAAGAAGTCACCGAGTGAGCGGCCCCAACTGCTCATGCAGATGACGAAACCGCTGATGACGAAGAAGAGCTGCACGCCCAGCGAGCCGTAGGTGGCGACCGCCGACAGATCGGGGAAGAGCTCCTTCGGGGACTGGCCCCACGCATGTCCCACCTGCCCCTTCCCCGCGTAGTGGAAGGTGCACACCATCAGGGCGGCGAGGATCCGCAGGCCGTCCAGGGCGCGCAGGCGGTCCCCCTTCGCGGGGGGCGCCGCGGGGGCCGGGGGGTCCACTGGCCCGGGCGCCGGTTCCGGTGCTTTGGCCAGGGTCGTCTGAGTCATTCCGGGGTTCCGTTTCGTCCCTGCGTCGATGCGTCGGTCGTGGAATGGATGAACTCGCGCTTCGTACGGACCGCAGGAGGCGGAGCGCCGCGTTCCGTCGCAGCGCTCCGCCTCCACGCGTCCTGCCGTGGGCTCAGCCCAGCGCCGCCCTCTTGAACGAGCGCGCGTGCCGGGCCACCCTGCGTACCGTCGCGTTGCGCGGAATGAAGGCGAGCTGGGTGGGAACGCCACCGGGCAGCGCCAGCACCGCGAGCCTGCGGCGTTTGAAGTAGACCGTGGTGCGCGGGGTCAGATGCCGGGCGAGGAAGCCCTCGGCGGCCGGGCGCAGACTCCGGTAGATCTGCGGCTGCATCGCGAACCCGACGGCCGCGACCAGCTCGGACAGCCGCTCGTACGGCTCGTACGGCGCGCTCCCTGCCTGTGCCGCGCCTGCACCCCCCGCGCCCGCGCCGTCCTCCAGCGGCGGGAGCAGCGCGTCCACGATCGTCACCGGTACGCGGTTGCTGTTCTGGTACGGGGCCAGCCGCTCCAGCAGCAGTTCCGTGCCCGTCCGCGCGACCGGCAGCCCGTAGAAGGCCTTCGCCGTGAACAGGGCCGTGGAGAAGCAGGCGATGACGAGGGCGGGGCGCAGCCGCTGGTACAGCACCTCGGCCAGCACGGGGCCCGACCGTACCGTCAGCTTCGCCCCGAGGGACGCGGCCTCCTCCTCCAGCGTCCGCGACCACTGCGCGGGCGCCGAGGGGTGGGGCTTGAAGACGACATTGCGGTGGCCCCGGGCGATCGCGCCCCTGACCATCCCCAGATGCAGTTCCTCCTCCTCCGCCACGGTGAGGATGTCGAGCGCGGAGAGGTACTGGCCGAGGATGAGCGCGGGCGGCTCGTCGGCGGCGTCACCGTCCGCGAGCGCGTCCAGCTTCGCGTCCGCCGCGCTCTCCGCGTCCGCGATCTCCGCGAGCACCTTCACGAAGGTCTCGTCCGGGATGATCTCCGGCTCGACGCCGAACTCCGTGAGCAGCAGCGGCTTCAGGCCCGGTACGAGATCCAGGTGCAGCAGCCGTTCGACGCGCCCCCCGATCAGCGGGTCGAGCTTGCTCCGGGTGGGCCCGTAACTCATCAGCCCGTCCGCGTACACATGGAGCGGGCTGTCCCCGAAGATGGCCGCGACCGCCTGGGACGGATTGGCCTGGATCGACTCGCAGGCGATCTCCACCGGCGTGTCGCCGAGCCCCCAGGCCTCCCGGACGGCCCGCTGCCACAGCGCGGCGTCCTGCTCGCGCGGGGACCAGCCGGCCGGGTGGAAGGGGCGTACGAAGTCGTTCCAGGACCGGATCTCGTCGTACTCCGGCCGCAGCGGGCGGAACCCGGGGAGCGTGTCCAGCGCGGTGGCCAGCTCGGGGGAGGACGAGGTGTCGCTGATCACCAGGATCCGGCGGTGCTCCGAGCGCGGGCCGAACAGCCCGGCCCGGATGGCCGCCGTGACGGTCGCCGCCGCGTACTGCGTGCAGGCGAAGAAGAGCTGCGTGGTGCCCTTGGCCGACATGCTCATCAGGCTGCCTCCGGTCCCCGCTGCGCGATCGGACGGCGGCGGACCCGGCGCAGCCGCCCGGCCCGCGCGGCGTCCATCGAGTCCAGTGTCTCCGTGAGGAGGGGCGCCGGAATGCGCCTGAGGGCCGCCGCGCTGAGCGAGCGGAGTTTGCGTGCCACGGGCGGTTCGAACCTCTCGATGGAGCCAAGGTGGTGGGCCATGACCGCGCAGTACGTCCGTACGGCCTTCGGCAGCAGCAGATCCGCGTCCCGGTCCGCGGCCGTCTCCGCCACCACCTGGTCGAAGGCCCGGATGAAGTCGAGCTGCCTGACATCACCGATCTGGGTGAGCGACGAGGTGACCCCGCGCCGGTAGAACACCCCGTGCAGGCTCACCGCGGCGAAGGACTCCGCCTCCCGGTGCAGCCTCCAGATCCAGGGCCGGTCCTCGGCGGTGCGCAGCCCGTCCGTGAAGTGCAGCAGCCCGCGGTCGACCAGCCGGCGGTGGTAGATCCCGGCCCACGCGTAGGCGTAGTCGACCGAGGTGGACCGGTCGGCGGGCAGGATCGCGTCCCGGGGGTCGAGCACCGTGGAGCGCCGGCCGACCGGGACCCGGTGCACCGCCCGGGACTTCCCGGTGAACTGCACATGGTCGGTACGGACGAAATCGCAGTCCAGATCCTCGGCCGCCGCGAGCAGTTGCTCGAAATAGCCGGGAGCCACCCAGTCGTCGCCGTCCAGATAGGTGATGTACGTACCTGTCGCGGCGTCGAGGCCGGTGTTCCGCGCGGTGGCGAGTCCTCCGTTCCGCTCATGTCTGATCACCCTGGCGCCGGGGAGTTCGCGTTCCGCACGGTCCAGGATTTCGCCGGTACCGTCCGCCGAACAATCGTCGACAAGCAGGAATTCGAAGTCGGCACGCGTATTCGCCTGCAGGCTCCGCAAAGTTTCGGGGGCATATGTCCGCACGTTGTAGAACGGCACGACAACAGAGAGCTTCACCACCCGAGTGACGCTAGGCGGCATGCCGTCACCAGGGCTGACTTCGCGGGGCACGCCGGATGAACGAAGAGTGTCGGAACAGTGAATCGGCCGGAGCCACTCGTTGTTCCGGACATTTCCCGGGGTGCGACGCCATTCGTAGACGTGTTGTTAACCCTCCATTGCCATTGAGTTGGGCCGACAAACGGAATGGCTTCCTAACGTCCTCGACGTGCCATCACGTATCAGTCAAGCGGTCCGGGTCGCCGTGCTCGCCGACTCCGACACCCGGTGGAAATGGGGCGCGCTCACCGCGCGCCGCATCGCCCCGGACGACCGCCCCACAGAGCTCAGCGGCTTCCTGCTGCGCGGCCGGGCCACGCCCACCCCCCGCCAGCTCGCGGAGGTCGGCGCGGACGCCGACGCCCTGCGCGAGGTGACCGGGACCGCCTTCCTGCGGGCCCTGCGCGAGGAGTCGTACGACATCGTCGTGCTGGCGCTCGTCGGCGGCGCCGTCCAGGCGATGCTGCACGGCATCGCCGCGCTGAGACTCGCGGAGCGGCCCGTTGTCGTCACCGGCTACGTCGGCGTCGTCTACGAGAAGCTCTCGGACGGGCTGCTGCTGCGGCACGGCGCGGACGTCGTCCTCGCCAACTCCCTCTACGACGCGGAGCGTTTCCGCGCCGTCTACGAGGGCGTGGGCGCCGACGCCTCCTCCGTCACCGAGGCGGCGCTGCCGTTCCTCGGCGGCGCGCGCTACCAGCCCGAGGAGGGGCGCGACACGCTCGTCTTCGCCGCGCAGCCCTCCGTACCGGCGACCCGCGCCGACCGTACGTACCTGCTGCGCCGCCTCGTCGAGCACGCCAGGCTCCACCCGCGCCGCGAGGTGCTGCTCAAGCTGCGCAGCAAGCCCGGCGAGCACACCACGCACATCGAGGAGTTCCCCTACCAGCGCCTCGCCGAGAAGGTGCCCGGCGGGCTGCCGGACAACTTCAAGCTGGTGTACGGGAACATGGGCGAGGTCCTGGACCGTACGGACCTGCTGGTCACCGTCTCCTCGACGGCCGCCCTGGAGTCCCTGCACCGCTCCGTGCCCACCGCGATCCTCACCGACTTCGGGGTGCGCGAGCCGCTCGGCAACCACCACTTCATCGGCTCAGGGTGCCTGGCCTCCTGGGACCAGCTCGACGGCGGCGGACGCCCCGTCCCCGACGCCCGGTGGGCCGACCGGCAGGGCGTCGCCGCCGATGGCTCGTACGCCCACGCCTTCGACGCGGCGCGCCGGCGCGTCACCGAGCTGACCGAGCGGGCCTCCGCCGGGGAACTCCCGGAGATCAGCCCGTACTACACGGCCACGACCGCCCCCGGATACCTGCCGGGCCTGCTCGCCCGCTACCACCTCGCGGCGGACGGGACCCCGCTGCCCGCCGCCGCCAGAACCGCCGAGAACAGCGCGGGCGGAGTGCGGCGCGTGGTGCGCGAGGCGGTACGGGGAGCGGCGCGCGGCGCCTACCGGCACGGGGTGCAGCGCGTGGCGCCGGTCATCCGCCGGATGGGCGAGCTGTGACCGCCCCCGCCGCCCCCGCCGCGCCCGCCGGCCTTCCGGGCACCCCCGCACGACCTGTCATCGCACGAGCCGCGCACACCCGACCCCCTACGGAGTACTGATGACCGTCCTCGCGGTGATCCCCGCACGCGGCGGATCCAAGGGCGTACCCGCCAAGAACCTCGCCGCCGTCGGCGGCATCCCCCTCGTCGTCCGCGCGGTCCGCGCCTGTCTGGCGGCCCGGCGCGTCACCGACGTCGTCGTCTCGACCGACGACGCGCTGATCGCCGAGGCGGCCCGCACGGCCGGTGCCGAGGTCGTCCTGCGCCCCGCCGCGATCGCGGGGGACACCGCGACCAGCGAGGACGCCGTCCTGCACGCCATGGACGCGCACGGCGCGACACGCGGCCAGGGCGCCGGCGACCCCGACGTGGTGCTGCTGGTGCAGTGCACCAGCCCCTTCCTCACGGCCGAGGACCTGGACGGCGTCACCGGCGCCGTCACCGAGGACGGCGCCGACACCGCGCTGACCGTCGCGCCCACCCACGGCTTCGTCTGGCGCCAGGACGGCGCGGGCCGCACCGAACCGGACGGCTACGGCGTCAACCACGACAAGGCGAACCGGCCGCGCCGCCAGGACCGCCCCCAGGAGTACCTGGAGACCGGCGCCGCCTACGCGATGCGCGCCGACGGCTTCCGCACCGCGCGCCACCGCTTCTTCGGCCGCACCGCGCTCGTCCCCACCGACCCCGCGCGGGTGCTGGAGATCGACGACCCGCACGACCTGGCGCGCGCCCGGCTCCTCGCGCCGCTGCTCGACCCGCAGGTCCTGCCCTCGTACGACGATGTCGACGCCGTCGTCCTCGACTTCGACGGGACGCAGACCGACGACAAGGTCCACATCGACTCCGACGGCCGCGAAACGGTGGCCGTGCACCGCGGCGACGGCCTCGGGATCGCCGCGCTGCGCCGCTCCGGCCTCGAACTGCTCATCCTCTCCACCGAGCAGAACCCGGTCGTCGCGGCCCGCGCCCGCAAACTCCAGGTCCCGGTCCTGCACGGCATCGACCGCAAGGACCTGGCGCTCAAGCAGTGGTGCGACGAGCACGGCATCGCGCCCGAACGGGTCCTCTACGTCGGCAACGACGTCAACGACCTGCCCTGCTTCGGCCTCGCCGGCTGGCCGGTGGCCGTCGCGAGCGCCCACGACGAGGTACGCGCCGCGGCGCGCGCCGTCACGACCACGCCCGGCGGCGAGGGAGCCGTCAGGGAGATCGCCACCTGGCTGCTCGGCCCGGCGCTCTCCACGGCTCCCGCCACCCCCACCGCCCCCGTGAACCCCCACACCCTCCACACAGTCAACAAGTAAGGACGCACCGCCATGAGCACCAACTCCCCTTCCCGTCTGCGGAACTTCGGTACCCGGACCGCCGGTCCCGGCCGCCCCGTCTACATCACGGGCGAGATCGGCATCAACCACAACGGTGAGCTGGACAACGCCCTGGCCCTGATCGACGTGGCCGCCGAGGCGGGCTGTGACGCGGTCAAGTTCCAGAAGCGCACCCCGGAGATCTGCACCCCGCGCGACCAGTGGGACATCGAGCGCGACACCCCCTGGGGCCGGATGACGTACATCGACTACCGCCACCGCGTCGAGTTCGGCGAGGACGAGTACCGCACCATCGCCGAGCACTGCGCCAAGCGCGGCATCGACTGGTTCGCCTCCCCGTGGGACACCGAGGCCGTCACCTTCCTGGAGAAGTTCGACGTGCCCGCCCACAAGGTGGCCTCCGCCTCCCTCACCGACGACGAGCTGCTGCGCTCCCTGCGCGCCACCGGCCGCACCGTCATCCTCTCCACCGGCATGTCGACGCCGAAGCAGATCCGCCACGCGGTCGAGGTCCTCGGCAGCGAGAACATCCTGCTCTGCCACGCCACCTCGACGTACCCGGCCAAGGCCGAGGAGCTCAACCTGCGGGTCATCAACACCCTCCAGGCCGAGTTCCCGAACGTCCCGATCGGCTACAGCGGCCACGAGACCGGTCTCCAGACCACCCTCGCCGCCGTCGCCCTCGGCGCCACGTTCGTCGAGCGTCACATCACCCTGGACCGCGCCATGTGGGGCTCGGACCAGGCGGCCTCCGTCGAGCCGCAGGGCCTGACGCGCCTCGTCCGCGACATCCGCACCATCGAGGCGTCCCTCGGTGACGGTGTCAAGAAGGTGTACGAGTCGGAGCTCGGCCCGATGAAGAAGCTCCGCCGCGTCGCGGGCGTCGTCGCCGAGGCCGCCGAGCCGGTAGCGGTCTGACGCCATGACCGGTGCCGGCGGGGGCAGCTCCCCGTACCAGAGCGAGACAGTGGCCGCGACAGCTTCCGCGCCCGCGGGCGTCCTTCTCACCGACACCCCCGCCGCCCCCACGATCGCCTTCGTGGAGAGCCCGGTCCAGTTGCTCAACGTGCTGGAGTGGGCGCACCTCAGCGGGACGGGCGACGCGCTCACCGTCATCGTCCTGTCGCCCACCGACCCCATGTCGCGCGGTCAGCTCCGCCGGGTGGCCGAGCTGGCCCGCGACGAGGGCTTCACGGTGCGCTGGCAGGAGGCGCGCGGCGGGGCCGGGGCGCCGCTGCGGACGGTACGGGCGCTGGCACCGCTGCTGCGCAAGGCGGACCGGGTCGTCATCGGTGACCCGTTCTCCCGCTACGTACAGCTCCTGCTGGCCCTGGTCCCCACCAAGGAGCTGACGGTCGTCGACGACGGCACCGCGACGATGGAGTTCGTCGGGCAGATCGCCCGGGGCGAACGCCTGGTGCGCTGGCACCGGCGGGGCGGCTCGCGCGGGCCGCGGGAACTGGTCCTGGCACCGGTCACCGCGGCCGCGCGCCGCCGCCTCACCCCGTCGGCCGCCCGTTCGGTCGAGGTCTTCACCTCGATGCCGGTCGAGGGGGTGCCGGACGGCATCACCGTGACGGCCAACACCTTCGCCTGGACCCGCGCGACCTTCGGGCCGCCCCGGATCACGACCGGCGCCGACATGGTCGGCACCTCGCTGGTCGAGACGGGCGTGGTCGACGCGGACCTGTACACCGAGGCGGTCATCGCGCTCGCCCGCACCCATGGCGCGACGCGCTACTTCGCCCACCGGCGCGAGAACGTCGACAAGCTCCACAAGCTGCACGCGGCGACGGGCCTGGAGATCGTCCGCCCCGACCTGCCCCTGGAGCTGATCGCCCGCCGCGGCCCGATCGGCCGTACGGTGCTGAGCTTCCCGTCGACAGTGGTCCACACCCTGCCGCTGGCCCTCGCGGGCACGGGCGTACGGGTCGCGGTCTGCGACATAGCCCCGGAATGGCTCAAGGAGACGGCGTCGCCCCGCGCGCAGGGCTTCCTCTCCGGGGTCACGGGCACGGCCCGCGACGTCCACCGCCTCCCGAGGCTGCCTTCGCCGGCCTGAACCGGCACCGGCACCGGCCCGGCCCGCCACCCTCCTCGGGTGGCGGGCCGGCCGCTGTACGGGCTGGGGTCCGGTTCAGTGTGGCGGAGGCGGTCCTTGCTCCATTGACGAGTATTCAGTCCGTCCGACATCATGGTTGGGAACGGTTCGCCAAATTTCGAGCAACGGAGGCACGCCATGCGTGCTCGGCTCCTCGGCAAAGACCCAGAGTCCCAGGAAGGCAACTCGCCTACCTTGTTCGCGACCGACCGCACCGACCGTAAGACCTGCATCGCGCAGGGATGGAAGGTGACAGATCCCCAGGCGCTCGCCGATGTCGGGCCCGTCCCCGACCACGAGACGCTCATCGAGATCCCTGAGGACGTACTCAAGATGTACGCGCTCCGCTACCTGGAACAGGAGGGAGAGCGCTGAGCCTGCTCGTCGGACCCGAGTTCACCAAGCTCTTTCGCACCTTCGAGCACACGGCCTTCCGGCTGGAGACGCGCGACCACTACAAGTCCGCCAACGAGTCGGAGGCGCTGCGTCAGTTCGTCGCGGGTGACACGGTTGACCTGTACTGGTTCCAGAACTGGCTGACCATGATCCGGCAGACGACCGCCGAGGGCCGCCGCTTCATGCGCGTGCGGGTGGTGACGGTGCCGCTCACCGATTACAGCCGCTTCGGGGTGTTCTGTTCGCAGCACACCAACGCGGCTGGTGAGGACATTCGTTACCTCAAGAGGGATGAAGCGGCTGATCTCCCGGACTACGACTACTGGTTGTTCGACTCGCGCAAGCTGGTACGGATGCACTTTGATGACGACGAGAACTTCCTGGGCGGTGAAATCATCGAAGATCCTGCCGTGATCGTGCAGCACAACTACTGGCGTGATGCCGCCTGGCACCTCGCCACACGACGGGATGACTTTGCCGCGGACGAATAGAACGACCGGCGTTACCACCGTGCACGAAGCGCGTGACGCACTGGGCAAACGACTCCGTGATCTTCGTCGGCAGGCCGGCATGAGCGGTCGGCAGCTCGCGGAGTCGTTGGCCTGGCCACCCTCGAAGGTGTCGAAGCTGGAGAACGGCCGACAGGCACCGACCGACGGCGACATCAGTGGGTGGACGCGGGTCACCGGCAAGGAGGACGAGACTGACGCGCTGCTCGCTTCACTGCATACGCTCGAAGTCCAGCACGCCGAGTGGCAACGGCAGCTCAAGACGGGCTTGAAGCCGCATCAGCAAGAGATTGCCAACCTGGACGCTCAGACGCGCCTCTTCCGGGGGTTCGAGTCCACCTTTGTTCCTGGCCTTCTTCAGACGGCCGCGTACGCCAGGGCGCGGTTCGCTCAAAGCATCACCGTGTTCAACGTGCGCAACGACATCAATGAGGCCGTGGCCGCGCGGATGCAGCGCCAAGAGGTTCTGTATCGGCCGGAAAAACGTTTCCACTTCGTGCTGACCGAGGCGGCGTTGCGCTACCGGCTGTGCCCGCCAGGGTGCATGCTCGGGCAGCTTGACCGACTCGTCACGCTCTCGGCGTTGCCCAACGTGAAGCTCGGCATCATCGGGTTCGAGACGGCGTACGTGGTCGCGCCCGCGCATGGCTTCTGGCTGCTGGACAACGACCGGGTGATGGTCGAGACGTTCTCGGCAGAGCTGAACCTTGCTCAACCCCAGGAACTTGCCCTGTACAGCGGCATTTTCGATTCGCTCGCAGCCGTCGCCAGCTACGGACGTTCGGCACGGGCGATCATCAATCGCGTGGTGAGTGATCTTGCTCCCGACGTGCCGGAGGATGGCGAGTAATTTCCCGTACCGTCACCTCTCCGGAGGTATTGCTAGAAAGATCTAGAAACTTTCTGGTCGGCTCGCTTTCATCGCTCTACGCTCCCAAGGGCGTGCTGTTGCACGTTCACATCCATCGGAGTTTGGGAGTCCGGCTGGTGAGTACCTTCGTCCCCCTGCTGAGCCGAGAGCAGATCGACCGGCAGATGACGCAGACGCCCGCACCGTGGGGCACGCAACGAATGGAGCCGTACGCGGCTACCACCACGGTCCCGCAGTACACGCCCGTGATCGACCCCGAAACGCAGATCGCCGTCATGGTGGACGAGCACGGCCGGACGGTCGAGCTGGGTAAGCACGGCACCAGCACGAGTGGCCTGACGCCCACCGCGACCACCCCCGGTGACGGGTCCGGTCCGGGGGGCGCGACCGACGCGGACAGCACCGAGTCCTATGACCAGGACCAGAGTTCCGGCTGATGGGTGACAGCAGGTCGGTACTGGTGCTGACCAATCCCTACGACGTGACAGCGGACGTGGTGTTGCGGCTTCTCGCCGAGCGCCGGGTTTCCGTGGTCCGTCTCGACCCCGGCACCGACCTGCACACGGGTGCCTCGCTGACCGCCACTTACTGTACGGGCGCCCAGCAGGGCACCCTGCGCACGGAAAGCCGGAAGCTCGACACCACTCGGATTCGGTCCGTCTGGGTGCGTAGGCCCTCGCCCTACGATGGGCCGGCCGGGTTGAGCGGCCAGGACCGTCAGTTCGCCGTGGAACAAGCCCTGTGGGGCGCGGGCGGCATCCTCGCGTCACTGCCGGGCGCGTGCTACGTCAATCACCCCTGGAACAACCGAGCCGCCGAGTTCAAGCCGGCGCAGCTCTCGACCGCGCAACGCTGCGGGTTCCTGGTGCCCAGCACAGTGATCACCAACGACCCGCGCGAGGCACGGTATTTCGCCGCCCACCAGCCCGGCGGAGTGGTCTACAAACCGGTGTGGAACACGCCTTACCGAGTGGGCGACCAGCCACACAGCGTGTGGGTCCGGGAGGTGCGCGAGGCCGAGATCACCGACGCCGTGTCGATCTGCCCACACATGTTCCAGGCCAAGGTCGACAAGGCGTTCGATGTGCGGGTGACCGCCGTAGGCGGCCGACTGTTCGGGGTCCGGATCGACAGCCCTGATCTCGACTGGCGCTACCGTCAGGATTTGATGACGTGCACACCGATCGAATTACCCGGGGCGGTTGCGCGTGCGATCGTTGCCTACCTTGCCGAACTCCGTTTGATTTACGGGGCGTTCGACCTTGCCGTCACCACTGCGGGCAACTGGTACTTCCTTGAGTGCAACCCGAATGGCCAATGGGCGTGGCAGCCGGCCCGGACCACGGCGGCAATCGCCCATGCTCTGACCGACCAGCTGGAGAAAGGCCCCGACGCGTGAGCACATCGGCTCAGCTCCGCCACACCTTGACGGACAGACTCACCGAGGAGGGCGCCCTGACGGAACCCGAGTGGCACAGCGCCGTCATGGCGGTTCCGCGCGAGCTGTTCACGGGGTCCTACTTCAGGACGGTGACGGGGAGCGTTCCGACCGGCTACCGGCCCGTCCGGGAGGGTGAGTCCGGATGGCTGGAGGGGGTCTACTCCGACGTCACGTTGATCACCCAACTGGACGGTCGGATCAGGCCCGACGATGTGACCGAGGGGACCATGACCGGCTCCCCGTCGTCGTCGTCCACCCTGCCGTCCTTGGTGCTGCGTATGTGGCAGCAGCTCGGCGCCGAGGCTGGTCACCGGGTGTTGGAGATCGGCACCGGCACCGGGTACTCGACCGCCCTCGGTGCACACCGCCTCGGGGACGCCAACCTCACCAGCATCGAGTACGACCCGGTGGTGGGTGGTGCTGCGGCGGCGGCGCTCAAGGCCGCCGGTTTCGCACCCCGGCTGATCATCGGTGACGGGATGCGCGGCGACCCGGACGGGAGCCTGTTCGACCGGCTGATCGCCACGTGTTCGGTCCGACATATTCCGCTGCCGTGGTTGCACCAGGTGCGGCCGGGCGGCAAGATCCTGGTCACGCTGTCCGGGTGGAGCTACGCCAACGCCCTCGCACTGCTGGACGTGACCGGCCCCGGGGAGGCCACGGGCCGGTTCCTGCCCGGCTGCACCAGCTTCATGATCGCCCGGCCGCACGACCGTCCGCCCCGCCCGATGCTGGCCCTGCTGCCTGGAGATGAGCGTCCGAGCCGGATCGACCCCGCGAAGCTCGATGACTGGACGGGCGGTTGGGTCGCGCAGCTCGCGGCGCCCTCGGCCGAACGCATGGGGGCGGGGGCGGAACAGATCCTCTGGGACGTGTCCACCGGTTCGCAGGCCCGGACGGCCCCCAACCCCCAAGGCGGGTGGACCGTTGTCCAGCGGGGTCCCGTTCGTCTGTGGGACCGGGTCGAAGGGGCCGTGCAGTGTTGGCAGGCTGCCGACGAGCCTCACCAGGAGCGGTTCGGAATCACGGTCTCGGCCGCCGGTCAGAGGGTGTGGCTCGGCACCGAGGACGGCCCGGGGTGGGACCTGCCGATCTGACACACGCGGGCCCTGTGGGCAGCACTGTGCACCGCGCAGGCGCCGCGCGTTGCCATCGCGGTGGTCCTCCGCGAAAGCGATGTCCTACTGGTCTGCCGACGGGACGACGAGGCTGCCGGGATCACCTGGCAGTTTCCGGCCGGCGTCATCAAGCCGGGCGGCAAGTCGGAGACCGAAACCGTGCGGGAGACCTTGGCCGAGACCGGACATGGGAGACCGTCACCCGTTGGATGACGACGTGTGTGCGTACCACGTGGCGATCGACCGCTTGCTCCGCCTGCGGGGAACGGCCGGGGGCGCGTGAAGACCTGGCCGTCCGGCGGCGGTGCATATCCGGCCGGGGCGCCGCTGTGGGCGGAACCGGTCGTACCAACGGGGTTTGCGGTGTCTGCGGCGGCCGGGCCGGGGCGCCGGAGGCGACGGGTGGTACGTGGGTACGGGCACCGCTGTGAGCAGGTAGACCCCGCTGTGGTCAGCGGCGCGGAAGGTGAACGCCGTGCCCGCGAGGAGCTGATTCCACGCCTTCTCCTGAGCAACGAAGTCATCACACCAGCAACGGAGTTCGGTGGGCACGTCGGGAGCGGGAGGTCCTACGGGGACGAGGGTGCCCGGAGGGGCCCACAGGGACCACGGGTCGGGGTCGAGCCCGTCGGCGATGCGCCGGGCCTGACAGCGCAGGAAGGACAGGGCGCGGTCCGGCCCCGCCGCCTGTCGGGCGGCGAGGACGACACGTACCCACGCGCCGTTGACCGGCCCTTCACAGATGACGGTCAGGCGGTAGAGGGTCGGGCTCATCCCTTCCTCCTCGCGGGAGGCCGCTGCTTGCGGCGCAGGGCCGCGAGGGCGCGGAGCTGTGTCTGTTCCCGCTCGGTCGCCGGACGCACCGACAACCGGGGCGCCTCCCAGGTGTGGCCCGAGGGGCGGACCAGGTGGACCACCGAACCGGCGAAGCAACGGATGAAGCCGGGCATGTCCGTCCTGTGGTCGAACACGGCCATACCCACCCGGAGTTCCTGCCCGAGGACGGGCACGTTCGCGGTGGGACGCCGCGCCGGGTAGCGGCGCCCGCCGCGCTCGCCGGGCGTCATGTGGGGTCTCCCGCCCTGCGGTGCGGGTGCGTGGCGATCTTCCGGGCGCACTCCAGGGGTGTCGCCGAACCGATCCCGCGCTCGGCGTTCTCCCGGCGCTTGTCCCACCAGGCGCATACGTCACAACCGGGCTCGGGGGCGAGGTCGACCGGGGGATACGGCGGCTTGGCGGAAACGTTCTTGTCGGACATGGCGACTCCTCTCCGTAGTGAATCCACTACCAGGCGCGTTCAGAGTTGCCTACAGTTGGCCTCTCATCAACTTGCGCTTTTTGAGCGGAGAGTGGGTCATCACGATGGTGAACCGGAAGGAACTGGACCCGGACAAGTCGCCCAGCGCGAGCTTTGGCCAGCTCTTACGCGCATTGCGGGATGAGCGCGGCTGGACACAGGAGGAGCTGGGCGAACGTCTGGGATGCTCCGGAACGCACGTGTCCGCCGTAGAAACTGGCCGCCGTCCTCCAACTGCGCGCTTCGCGGCAAATGCTGATCGGGTGCTCGGTACCGGTGACCGGCTCACACGTCGGAGCCGAGCCGTCCGCTACACCGCGCTGATTGACGGGTTCCCCGAGTACCTCACGTATGAGGCACGGGCGGCAGAGGTCAGGCTCTATGAGGTGGGCGTCATCCCGGGGATACTCCAGACACCGGAGTACGCGGCGGTACTCACCGCCCGCGAGGTCGAGCGGGGCGCGATCGCACCCGATCAGGGCGACGAACGGAACGCCCTTCTTGCGGTGCGTCAGGCAACTCTTCAGCGGACACCGCCGCCGCTGGTGTTCGTGGTGCTGGACGAGAGCTGCCTCAGGAGGCCGGTCGGCAGCCACGCCGTCATGGAGGCCCAGTTGGCGTGTCTCATCACGTTCGCCGGGCTTCCGAACACGGTGCTACAAGTGGCCCCCTTCGACATGGGCGACCGCCGCCCACTCAACTTGCCGCTGTACATCCTGACGATGGAGAGCCGTTCTCTTCTCTCCTATGCGGAATCCGCACAGCGTGGCCAGCTTGAGCGGGAAAGCACTTCCGTAGTGCCCCTGTTGACCGCCTACCATCAATTACAGGCCGAAGCACTCTCCCAGGCGGCATCCGTGGCCATGATCAACCAGCTACGAAAGGGCACTCCGTGACGACCGGAACACCCCGTTGGTTCACGTCCTCCTACAGCGAGCACGGCGGCGCCTGTGTAGAGGTGGCCATCAACCTCGTCGCCTCGCACGGTGTGGTCCCCGTGCGGGACTCCAAGAACCCGAACGGTCCGCAACTGGCCTTCCCAGCAGCCCCGTTCGCTTTCTTCGTGGCGTCCATAAGGACTGAAGAGTTCGGCACAGTCTGAGCACCCCCTCCGGCGCCGGTCCGGGCCGGCCGCCGTCATGGGGAGGGGCGGGGCTCACGGCTCGCCCGTCGGTCCGTACAGCGTCGCCAGGTCCACCAGCGCCACATCGGCGCGCCGTTCGGCAATGCGTACCAGGTCCGGGTGGAAGCCGTTGAGCGAGAACAGGGCGAGTACCGTCCCGTCCGTTCGGTAGTCCTGGTCGGCCAGGAGGGTACGGATGTGTTCCAGGCGGGCCAGGTCGTGCGGGCCTCGCCGCTCGACCGTCGCCTTGGCCTCCCCGAGCAGCCGGATACGGGCCCCGGGCTGCTGGGGGCGGCTGTCCAGGTCGAGGGCGATGACGTCGATCTCGTGCGCGGTGCGCGCTGTGGGGCCGGGTACTACGGTCGTGCCGATCGCGCCCGGTTCCAGGTCGGGCAGGAGTTCGTGGGCGTAATGCCCCGTCCACCGGCGGGCCAGCTCTTCGAAGTGCGGTCCGAGGATCTTCGACCGGAAGGTGGTGGCGGAGGCACGCCATGCCTGCTCGGACTGGCCCCGGTCGATGAGATCGGCCCGGGGGACGGCGACGAGTTGATTGAACCGGATCACCGGGTCCACGACCTTGATGCTGGTGCTGCGGCCCCGCAGCATGTCCTGCTCCTTGACCAGGTATCCGGAACTCTCCAGCACGCCGAGCGGATGGGCCAGCGCCGTCCGTTCCCGGCCGATCAGACCGCCGATCTTCGCCGGTGAGGACGCTCCTCGGGCGACCGCCGTGAGTACGTCGTAGTAGAGGGTGCGGCGGGTGATGCGGGGATCTTCGCGCAGCAGGTACTCGGTCTCGGTCCGGGTGAAGACGCCGATGTCCGGGCTGAGGAGGTTGTCCACGACCCAGGTGTCGAACGACGCCTCCGAGTCGGGGGTGCCGGTCGCGACCAGTTGACGGTAGCCGGGCGCACCGCCGAGGACGGCGTGCAGCCGCAGGGCGACCGCCGGGTCCTCGACCGACCAGAGCCGCCGGGCGGCCCGGTAGCCGAAGGCGGCGAGCCGCATGTCCATGGCCGCCCGGCCGCGCAGTGGCTGGGAACCCGAGAGCAGTTCGTGCATGACGCTCATGGCCGAACCGCACAGGATGATCCGTCCGCCCGAGCCGCGCTGCCGGGTGGAGCCCGCTCCGGCGCGGGAGTCGTCGTAGAGCTTCTGGAGGATGCCGGGGATCTCGGGGGAGTGCTCCAGCAGATAGGGCAGTTCGTCGATGACGAGGAGCGGAACGGCCGCGCGGGCGGCGGTCCGGTCGAGCGCCGTGGTCAATATCCGCTCCCAGTCGCCGATCACGACCTCGGCGTCCGGCAGCCCGGCATAGGAGGCGACGGCCGCCGTGGCCCGGCGGAGCGCGGCGGCGCGGCCCTCTTCCCGTACCGCCGTCAGATACAGCCCGCCGGCCTGTTCGGTGAGCGCACGCAGCAGAAACGACTTGCCGTGCCGCCTGCGTCCCGAGAGCAGCCCCAGCCGCAGGTACGGGTCCTCGGCGGCCAGGAACTGGTTCAGGACCCGCCACTCACGGTCGCGGTCGAGCACCCACGAAGGCTTCTCCAGCATCGTTCGGCCGCTCCCGGGTGTCGTGTAACTGGATGTATACGGATCAGTATAGGTCCAGTTATACGAGTCTCTGTCGCGTCGAGTTCGGCGCCCGTTCCGGGCGTGCCGGACGATCTCTGAACCGGACAGGCTCTGAGTGCGACGACCGCCGAGGCGGAAGGCGCGGGTATACCCGTTCTGTCTTTCTGGCATGCACACCGCCGCCAGGTTTCTTCGTCTGAGTGGCTGAAATTTTATTGATCAGGGGTTGGTTGATCGATAAAGGGGCCTACTCTTCGACAGGTGAGCCAGTTGATGTCCTGCGAGTCCGAGACCGATCTGCCCGGGGAAGCGACCCACCCGGCCCTCCCCGGCACCCTGCCCGACGCCCTGCGCGCCGAGCTGATCGCCTTCCGCCGGGACATGCACATGCACCCCGAGCTGGGGAACCAGGAGTTCCGGACGACCGCCGCGCTCAAGCGCCGGCTGGAGCGGGCGGGGCTCGCACCGCGCGTACTGCACACCGGAACCGGGCTCGTCTGCGACATCGGCACCCCGGACCCCGCGCGCCCCATGCTCGCCCTGCGCGCCGATATCGACGGCCTGCCCATCCCGGACACCAAGACCGGCGTCCCGTACCGCTCCACCGTGCCCGACCGCGCGCACGCCTGCGGGCACGACGTGCACACCGCCGCCGTCCTGGGCGCCGGGCTCGTCCTCGCCGACCTGGACCGCCAGGGGCTGCTGCCGTCCCCCGTACGGCTGATCTTCCAGCCCGCCGAGGAGGTCCTGCCCGGCGGCGCCGCCGACGCCATCGAGTCCGGGGTCCTGGACGGCGTCGGATCGATCATCGCCGTGCACTGCGACCCCAAGGTCGACGCCGGAACGATCGGACTGCGGCCAGGACCGATCACCTCCGCCTGTGACCGGCTGGAGATCGCCCTCGACGGGCCCGGCGGTCACACCGCCCGCCCGCATCTCACCACCGACCTGGTCACCGCCGCCGCCAAGGTCGCCACCGAGGTCCCCGCGCTGCTCGCGCGCCGCGTCGACGCCCGCTCCGGGCTCGCCGTCACCTGGGGTCGTATCGAGGCCGGCCACGCCTGCAACGTCATCCCGCAGCACGCCGAACTCTCCGGCACCGTCCGCTGCCTGGACCTGCCCGCCTGGCGCGACGCGCCGGACCTGGTGCACGCCGCGATCGACGAGATCGCCACGCTCCACCGCGCGAAGTCACAGATCACGTACGTACGGGGGGTGCCGCCGGTCGTCAACGACCCCGTCGTCACCGAACTGCTCCGCACCGCGCAGACCGCGCGCCGCGGTTCGTATGCAATCGAGGACACCGAGCAGAGCCTCGGCGGCGAGGACTTCTCCTGGTATCTCGAACAGGTGCCGGGAGCCATGGCGCGCCTCGGCGTACGGGTCCCCGGCAGCCAGGCGCGGTACGACCTGCATCGTGGCGATTTCGACGTCGACGAGCACGCCATCCAGGTCGGCGTGGAGCTTTTCACCGCCGCCGCGTTGATCGACGGCGACCGTCCGTAACCGGCCGGGGAGCATCGGCGCGCCTCGTGCTCCCCTGCTGTTCGCTTCCCGTTCGCGACGATCCGATAACGGCTTCCGTACGGGTCTTTATCTGACATCTACGCGCGTTACGATCGCCGCGAAACCAGCGCCGGAAGAGGCGCTTAGGCCAGAAGGAGCCTCCCTTGCGCCGGATCACCAGGATAGCCACCGTGGGCGTCGCGTCAGCGGCACTCGCGCTCTCCGCCACCGCCTGTGGCGGCAAGTCGTCGTCGGACGCAGGAACCAGCTCCGACGGGGCCAAGGCCGCCATCGCCTACGACATCGGTGGCAAGGGTGACCAGTCCTTCAACGACGCGGCCTACGCCGGTCTGGCCAAGGCCGAGAAGGACCTCGACATCAAGGGCACCGACTCGGAGCCGACGGACGGGGAGGGCGACGCCGACAAGGTGCAGCGCCTGACCGACCTGGCCCGCGCCGGCAACAACCCGGTGATCGGCGTCGGTTTCGCCTACGCGCCCGCGATCAAGAAGGTCGCGCCGAAGTTCCCGAAGGTCTCCTTCGGGATCATCGACGACTCCTCGGTGACCGACAAGAACATCGCCAACATGGTGTTCAACGAGGAGCAGGGCTCCTACCTCGCGGGCGTCGCCGCGGCCAAGACCACCAAGACGAAGACGGTCGGCTTCATCGGCGGTGTCGAGACCCCGCTGATCAAGAAGTTCCAGGCCGGTTTCGAGCAGGGCGTCGAGGCCACCGACCCCTCGGTGAAGGTCCTGTCGCAGTACCTGACGCAGCCCCCGAACTTCGACGGCTTCTCCAAGCCCGACCTCGGCAAGGCCGCCGCGCAGGGCCAGCTCGACAAGAAGGCCGACGTGGTCTACCACGCCGCCGGTCTGGCCGGCTTCGGCGCCATCGAGGCGACCGCGACGGCCGGCAAGTGGGCCATCGGCGTCGACTCCGACCAGTACGCCCAGAAGGGCCTGGCGAAGTACAAGGACAAGATCCTCACCTCGGTCACCAAGGACGTCTCCGACGCCGTCTACAACCTGATCAAGTCGGTCAAGGACGGCAAGCCCGAGTCCGGTGAGATCCGGTACGGCCTGGACAAGGAAGGCGTCGGCCTGGCCGACTCCAACCCCGCGTACACCAAGATGACCGATGTCGTCACCGCCGTCGAGAAGGCGAAGAAGGACATCATCGACGGCAGGATCACCGTCAAGACCACCCCGTAACATCGCACGCGCGGACCGCACTCCGGTCCGCGCGCCGTGCACCCCGGTCTCCCGGGCCCGGACGACGGCACCGCCGCCGCTCCGGGCCCCGGGAGATTCCTCTCATCCCGCTCCATCCCTCATGTTCTGGCAGCGCTACGCGTGTTGACGGCCCTCCGGCGCGATAGCTTCACCCCCGCCCTGCCCCCACAGCCTCACCCCAGCTCCTTCCCCGCCGAGGAGAGTGCGTCATCAACGCGTCCAGCAGTCCGCCCAGCAGTCCGCCGAGCCCGCCCGCGACCCCGGAGACCGCCGAGCGCCCCGCGCCCGCCGCGCCGCCCGCCGTGCGGCTCCAGGGGATCACCAAGCGCTTCCCCGGTGTCGTCGCCAACCACGACATCGACATCACCATCCGCAAGGGCACCGTCCACGCCCTCGTGGGCGAGAACGGGGCCGGCAAGTCGACCCTGATGAAGATCCTCTACGGCATGCAGAAGCCGGACGAGGGCACCATCACCGTCGACGGCGAGCAGGCCGTCTTCAGCAGCCCCGCCGACGCCATCGCGCGCGGCATCGGCATGGTGCACCAGCACTTCATGCTCGCCGACAACCTCACCGTCCTGGAGAACGTCGTTCTCGGCGGCGAGAAGCTGCACGGCATCGGCACCAAGGCGCGCAGGAAGATCAGGGAGATCTCCGAGGCGTACGGTCTCGGCGTGCGCCCCGACGCGCTCGTCGAGGACCTCGGCGTCGCCGACCGCCAGCGCGTGGAGATCCTCAAGGTCCTCTACCGCGGCGCCCGCATCCTGATCCTCGACGAGCCCACCGCCGTCCTCGTCCCGCAGGAGGTCGACGCGCTCTTCGACAACCTGCGGGAGCTGAAGGCCGAGGGCCTCACCGTCATCTTCATCTCGCACAAGCTGGGCGAGGTGCTGTCCGTCGCCGACGACATCACCGTCATACGCCGCGGTACGACCGTGGGCACCGCCGACCCGGCGCACACCACGACCAAGCAGCTCGCCGAGCTGATGGTCGGCAGCGAGCTGCCCTCGCCGGAGACCCGGGAGTCCACCGTCACGGACGTCCCCGTGCTCACCGTCGACGCGCTGCGGCTCACCGCCACCGACCCCGACGGCGTCGTCCGCGAGGTCCTGGACGGGATCGGCTTCACCATCCACCGCGGCGAGGTCCTCGGCATCGCCGGTGTCGAGGGCAACGGCCAGACGGAGCTGATCGAGGCGCTGATGGGGATGCGCGACCCCGACGGCGGCACGATCACCCTCGGCACCGAGGACATCTCGCACGCGCCCACCCGCAAGCGGCGCGAGGACGGTATCGGCTACATCCCCGAGGACCGGCACCGCCACGGCCTGCTGCTGGAGTCCCCGCTCTGGGAGAACCGCATCCTCGGCCATGTCACCGAGCGGCCCAACAGCCGCGGCGGCCTCCTCGACCTCAAGGCCGCCCGCGCCGACACCGAGCGGATCGTGCGCGAGTACGACGTCCGCACCCCCGGCATCGAGGTCACCGCGGCCTCCCTGTCCGGCGGCAACCAGCAGAAGCTGATCGTCGGCCGAGAGATGAGCCACCACCCCAAGCTGCTGATCGCCGCGCACCCCACCCGCGGCGTGGACGTCGGCGCGCAGGCGCAGATCTGGGACCAGATCCGCGAGGCGCGCCGCGAGGGCCTGGCCGTGCTCCTGGTCTCCGCCGACCTCGACGAGCTGATCGGGCTCTCCGACACCCTGCGGGTGATGTACCGCGGCCGGCTCGTCGCCGACGCGGACCCCGCCACCATCACCCCGGAGGAGCTGGGCTCGGCCATGACCGGTGCCGCCACCGGCCACCTTGAGGCACCGGAGGCCATAGAGGCCCCCGAGGACCCCGGGGCCACAGAGGCATCAGCGGCCCCCGAGGCACCGGCTACATCAGCGACATCAGGGGAGAGCACGGCCCCGGAGGACGACGCCCGATGAAGAAATTCGACAAGGACCGGCTGATCCTGGGCTTCGCGGGACCGGTGCTCGCACTCGTCGTCGCCGTCGCCCTCACCACGATGGTGCTGCTCGTCTCGGGCACCAGCCCGTGGGAGCCGTACCGCATCATGTTCGAGTCGGCCTCGTACGTCGACGTACAGGTGCTGATCGTCAACCAGGCCGGTACGTACTACCTGGCCGCCCTCGCCGTGGCCATCGGCTTCCGGATGAACCTGTTCAACATCGGCGTCGACGGCCAGTACCGGCTCGCCGCGATGACCGCCGCGCTCGTCGGCGCCAGCGTCGATCTGCCGGGGCCGCTCCAGATCGCCCTGATCGTGATCGTCGCGATGCTCGTCGGCGCCCTCTGGTCCGGGATCGCGGGCATCCTCAAGACGACCCGCGGGGTGAGCGAGGTCGTCTCCACGATCATGCTCAACTCGATCGCCACCAGCCTGGTCGCCTGGCTGATCCTGCCGAAGAACTTCGGCGTACAGCCCGCCGGTTCCAACAACCTCACCACCGGCGACATCCCGGAGTCCGGCTGGTTCCCCGGCCTGAACATGGGCGCCGAGGCCGGTGAGATCTACGGCTTCACCTTCGTCGCCGCGGCCTGCGGCATCGTCTACTGGTTCGTCCTCGGCCGGACCCGCTTCGGCTTCGACCTGCGCGCCACCGGCGCCAGCGAGAGCGCGGCCCAGGCCTCCGGCGTCGACGCCAAGAAGATGATCCTCACCGCGATGCTGGTCTCCGGCGGCATCGCCGGACTCGCCGGGATGCCGACCCTGCTGGGCGACACCCACACGTACAGTCTCGACTTCCCCACCGGCGTCGGCTTCACCGGCATCACCATCGCGCTGCTGGGCCGGAACAACCCGCTGGGCATCGCGTTCAGCGCGCTGCTGATCGCCTTCCTCGACAAGTCGTCGGCCTCCCTCGACCAGTTCGGGTACGAGAAGGAGATCGCCACGATCATGCAGGGCCTGATCGTGATCTCGGTCGTGGTCAGCTATGAACTCGTCCGCCGCTACGGGCTCCGCCGCCAGCAGCAGAAGGTCGGCGAGGAACTCGCCGCGGGCGGCGCCCTCGCCACCACCGCCGGGACCCCGCCGGACCACGGCCCGTCGGACACTCCGTCGGGCAGCGACACCCCGGTCGCAGAACGGTCGGGCAACGAGTCGGGCAACGAGTCGGGCACCGACAAGACCGAGAAGGAGGGGTCCGCGCTGTGACCACGACCACGAGCACCGTCTCCGCCACGAGCGCCGCCCCCAGGAAGGGCGGCGGCCGGCCCACCCTCTCCCTGCCCGTCATCCTGCTGATCGTCGCCGGCGCGCTCGCCCTCGTCTCGCTCGTACGGCTCATCAGCGGCGCGGACGACATCACCTCCGTCGGCCAGGTCGCCGGCGCGCTCGAACTCGCCATCCCCATCGGCCTCGCCGGACTCGGCGGCCTGTGGGCCGAGCGCGCGGGCGTCGTCAACATCGGCCTCGAAGGGATGATGGTCCTCGGCACCTGGTTCGGCGCCTGGGCCGGCTACCAGTGGGGCCCCTGGACCGGTGTCCTCTTCGGCATCATCGGCGGCGCCCTCGGCGGACTGCTGCACGCCGTCGTCACCGTCTCCTTCGGCGTGAACCACATCGTCTCCGGCGTCGCCATCAACATCCTCGCCGTCGGCGCCACCCGCTACCTCTCCAAGTTCACCTTCGACGCGGCCGAGGGCGGCTCCTCCAAGCAGTCCCCCCGCGTCGACTCGATCACCGAGATCACCGTTCCGGGGCTCGCCGACTGGATGCAGGACCTCCAGGCCAGACACTGGTTCCTCGTCTCCGACCTCGCGGGACTCGTGGGCGGCCTGGTCACCGGCCTCTCGCTGCTCACCGTCGTCGCCCTGCTGCTGATCCCCGGCACCTGGTGGCTGCTGTGGCGCACGGCGTTCGGCCTGCGGCTGCGCTCCTGCGGCGAGAACCCCGTCGCCGCCGAATCCCTCGGCGTCAACGTCTACAAGTACAAGTACATCGCCGTCGTCGTCTCCGGCGGCCTCGCCGGGCTCGGCGGCGCCTTCCTCGCCATCGTCTCCACCGGCATCTACCAGGAGGGCCAGACCGGCGGGCGCGGCTACATCGGCCTCGCCGCGATGATCTTCGGCAACTGGATGCCGGGCGGCATGGCGCTCGGCGCCGGGCTCTTCGGCTTCACCGACAGCCTCAAGCTGCGCGGCGGCGCCGAGAACGTCCACGCGATGCTGCTGCTCCTCGCGATCCTGCTGGTGCTGGTCGTCGGCTGGCAGCTCTACAAGAAGAAGTACGTGCCCGCCGTGATCTCGGCGGCCGTCTCGGCGCTGCTCTTCGTCTGGTACGGCCTCACCGACCAGGTGCCCAGCCAGTTCGTGGACGCCGCGCCGTACGTCACCACGCTGCTGGTCCTCGCGCTCTCCGCGCAACGGCTCAGGATGCCCAAGGCGGACGGACTCCCGTACCGGAAGGGCCAAGGGAAATGACGGCGGCGGACGTGACGCCCGGGGCAGGGGTGGACTGGGAGGCGCTGCGGGCGGCGGCGCGGGACGCGATGTCCCACGCGTACGCCCCGTACTCCGGCTACCCGGTCGGCGTCGCGGCGCTCGCGGTGACCGACGACGGCGGTACGGTCCGTACGCTCACCGGCTGCAACGTCGAGAACGCCTCGTACGGCCTCGGGCTCTGCGCCGAGTGCGGACTGATCTCCGCGCTCCAGCTCAGCGGTGGCGGCCGGCTCACCCACTTCACCTGCGTCGACGGCGCGGGCGAGGTGCTGGTGCCGTGCGGGCGCTGCCGCCAGCTCCTGTACGAGTTCGGCGGCCCCGAGCTGATCATGGAGACCCCGGACGGGATCCGCACGCTCGCCGACATGCTCCCGCAGGCCTTCGGCCCCGGCCACCTCAGGAACGCCCGGCCCCGCGACACCCCGCCCGGCCCGCAGGGGAACGGCCGCTCCCACTGAACCAGGCCCCGGCCCCGCCGCGATCCGGCGGCGCCGGGGCCGTCGTACGTACGTAGTCGAACGTAGTCGAATGCAAGGATTAGGACCGCCATGGACGTCATCTCCGTCATCCGCACCAAGCGCGACCGGGGCGAACTGAGCCCGGAGCAGATCGACTGGGTGATCGACGCCTACACGCGCGGTGAGGTCGCCGACGAGCAGATGTCGGCGCTGGCGATGGCCATCCTGCTCAACGGCATGAACCGTACGGAGATCGCCCGCTGGACCGCCGCCATGATCGCCTCAGGCGAGCGCATGGACTTCTCCGCCCTGTCACGCCCCACGGCCGACAAGCACTCCACGGGCGGCGTCGGCGACAAGATCACGCTCCCGCTGGCCCCGCTGGTCGCCGCCTGCGGCGCCGCCGTACCGCAGCTCAGCGGGCGCGGTCTCGGCCACACCGGCGGCACGCTCGACAAGCTGGAGTCCATCCCCGGCTGGCGGGCGCTGCTCTCCAACGCCGAGATGCTGGACGTCCTCGACACCACAGGCGCGGTCATCTGCGCGGCGGGCGACGGACTGGCCCCCGCCGACAAGAAGCTGTACGCGCTGCGCGATGTCACCGGCACCGTCGAGGCCATCCCGCTGATCGCCTCCTCGATCATGTCGAAGAAGATCGCCGAGGGCACCGGCTCGCTGGTCCTGGACGTCAAGGTCGGCTCCGGCGCCTTCATGAAGACCATCGAGGACGCCCGCGAACTCGCCTCCACCATGGTCGGCCTGGGCACCGACCACGGCGTACGGACGGTCGCGCTGCTCACCGACATGGCCACCCCGCTCGGCCTCACCGCGGGCAACGCCCTGGAGGTCCGCGAGTCCGTCGAGGTCCTGGCGGGCGGCGGCCCGGCCGACGTCGTGGAACTGACCCTGGCCCTGGCCCGCGAGATGCTCGACGCGGCGGGCCTGAAGGACGCCGACCCGGCGAAGGCCCTCGCCGACGGCTCCGCGATGGACGTCTGGCGGCGCATGATCGCGGCCCAGGGCGGCGACCCGGACGCGGCCCTCCCGGTCGCCCGCGAACAGCAGGTCGTCACGGCCCCGTCCTCGGGCGTCCTGACCCGCCTGGACGCGTACGGCGTCGGCGTCGCCGCCTGGCGCCTGGGCGCGGGCCGCGCCCGCAAGGAGGACCCGGTCCAGGCGGGCGCGGGCATCGAACTCCACGCCAAGCCGGGCGACCGGATCACGGCGGGCCAGCCCCTGCTGACCCTGCACACGGACACCCCGGAGAAGTTCGGCTACGCGGCCGAGGCCCTGGCGGGCACGTACGACATCAGCCCGGCGGGCACGGCGTACGAGACCACGCCGGTGGTGCGGGAACGTATCGCCTGACCTGCGGTTTCCTCATTCGGGTGAACGGGACCGGTGGACGGCCACCGGTCCCGTTCGGCATGCTGGAATCGGTGACACAACGAAGGAGACCGCCATGAGCGCACTCACCGTCGACCACGAGCCCGAGCCGGGCTGGGACGACCTCGTCCGTCTCTGGAAGGAGAAGGACGCACCCGAGGGCTGCAAGGTGGAGATCATCGAGGGGATCATCACCGTGTCACCGACGCCGTCCTGGGATCACAATTCGACTGCCTTTCTGCTGCTGCTTCGACTCGCGGCGGTGATCCCGAGCGACTGGAGAATCTTCCAGACCCAGGAAGCGGCGGTACCGGGTCGCAAGGGCCTCTACATCCCCGACCTGATGGTGGCGGCGGAGGAGGACCGGCCCGCGCCCGGGGACCTGTTCCCCGTGAGCCGGGCGAAGCTCGTCGTAGAGATCACCTCACGCAGCAACGCCAACCACGACCGCATCGCCAAGACGCGCGGCTACGCCCAGGCCGGAGTTCCGCTCTACCTGCTCCTCGACCCTTGGGTGTCGGACAGCCCGACCGCGACGCTCTACGGCGAGCCCGAGGGCGGCACGTACCGCACGCTTCAGGCGGTCGAGTACGGGGGCAAGCTCACCCTCCCCGCCCCCTTCGACCTGGCCATCGACACCTCCGAGCTGCCTGTCAGCTAACTGGCCGTCCCGCCAGCAGCCCCGGCAGCTCCCGCATGTCCTCGAAGACGACCGTCCCCGGCCCCGCCAGCTTGTGCGGGGCCGTCAGGCCGCCCGCGTAGCCGAACGCGCGCATGCCCGCCGCGCGGGCCGCCGTCACGCCGTACGCGCTGTCCTCCACGACCGCGCAGCGCTCCGCGGCCACGCCCATCGTGCGGGCCGCGTGGAGGAAGAGGTCCGGGGCGGGCTTGCCCCGGGCGACGTCGGAGGCGCTGAAGATACGGCCCTCGAAGTGGTGGTGGAGGCCCGTGGTCGTCAGGTTGCGGCGGATGGTGGCGTGGCCGCCGTTCGAGGCGAGGCAGAAGGGGAGGCCGAGGGCTTCCAGCGTCTCGGCGACCCCGTCGATCGCGGTCAGCTCGGTGTCGAACGCCTCCTGGTAGAGGTGTTCGTACGCGCGGTGCCAGCCCGGCTCCAGCGGGCGGCCGAGGCGCTGTTCGACGGCCGCGTCGTAGATCTCCCCCGAGGAGCCGACGAAGGTCTCGATGATCTCCTCCTCGGTGAAGTGGCAGCCCAGCGCGGCGAAGACCTGCGCGTCCACGCGGACGCATATCCGCTCGCTGTCCACCAGGACACCGTCGCAGTCGAAGATCACCAGCTCGACAGGGGCCTGTTCGGCGTGTTCGACAGGGGCATGGGTCATGACGGGCAGCGTACGGGCTGTGCACGGGGCGTTGCGATGAGTTCCGGGCGTGGGATCGGTCTCCTTCACGTGGACGCATGTGATCCGATCGTTCTTGTCGTGGCGGGCCACGTCACCCCCGGCGACGTGCCCCGGCTCCGTGCCGAGCTGGGCGCGCGGCTGTGCGGGGCCGAGGGGGCCGGGGTCGTCGTCTGTGACGTCGGCGGGCTCCGGCGGCCGAATCTGGCCGCCGTCCATGTGCTGGCCGCGCTCCAGCTCGACGCCCGCAGACGGGGCCGGCCGCTGCGGCTGCGTGGTGTGGGGCGCGAACTGCGGCTGCTGCTCGACCTGGTGGGGCTGGCCGGGCGGGACGGGGCACCGCTCGTGTTCGGCGACATCGGCGACATCGGCGACGTCGGCGAGGAAGGGGACGGACGGGGCCGGGAGACGCGGGAGTAGGGTGCCCGAGATGGCCGAGCCGACCTATCTGCGCGAGACGCGGACCTCGTACGACACCGTCGCCGTGGACTACGCGGCGCTGGTGCGCCCCGCGTTCGGGAGGGATGTGCTGGGGCGCGCGATGCTGGGCGCGTTCGCTGAGCGGGTACGGGCCGCCGGTGACCGCCCGGTCGCCGATGTGGGGTGCGGTCCTGGGCATGTGACGGCGTATCTGCACGGGCTCGGGCTGACGGCGTTCGGCGTGGAGCTGTCGCCGGGGATGGTCGACGTGGCCCGGCGGGACCACCCTGAACTGCGGTTCGACATCGGCACGATGACGGCCCTGGACCAGGCGGACGGCGAACTCGGCGGTGTGGTCGCGTGGTACTCGGTCATCCACACCCCGAGGGATGTACTGCCCACGGTGTTCGGCGAGTTCAGCCGGGTCCTGGCGCCCGGCGGACTTCTTCCGCTCGGTTTCCATGTCGGGGACGAGCGGCGGCGCAAGAAGCAGGGGTACGGCGGCCACCCCATGTCCCTCGACGTCCATCTGCTGCCGGTCGAACGGGTCGCCGCTCTGGCGGAGCGCGCCGGGCTCGTCGTGGACGCCACGCTGGTGAGGGATCTGGACGGCGCGGGGCCTCCGCAGGGCTGCCTCCTGGTCCGTAAGCCGGCTCTGGCGGTGTGACCGTACGAGTTGCGCGTACGGGTGCGCTCGGGTGCGAACGCGCGGCGTACCGCCGTGGCCGGGGCGGCTTCCAGCAGTCCGGTCTCGGCCGCGAACACGACCCCGAGGTCCTGGACGCCTGCACGGAGACCAGGACCGTCCTGGTCCGTCTCCGACCGGCGTCGCGGCAGGCGGTACGGGTGGTACGCGTGGGGCCGCCGGAACCCGGCCGCCGGAACCCGGCCGCCGGGCCCGGACGTTGCCGTGGTGCGTCGTGTACGAGGCGTACGACGTACCCCGCCGGCCGGTTCGGCCGGCCCGGCCGAGAGGACCTCCCATGACCGCTGCCGACCCCGACACCGGCTCCGACCCCGACCCCGGCTCCGAGCGAACGGCGACCGGGGCTGATCCGGGGACGGAACTGAGCATCGCGGCCGGAAGACTGCGGGGCCGCAGGGAGGACGGCGTGGCCGTCTTCCGCGGCATCCCCTACGCGCAACCCCCGGTGGGCGACCTGCGGTTCGCCGCGCCGAGTCCCGCCGTCGGCTGGGAAGGGGTGCGGGACGCCGGGGCGTACGGGCCTCCGTGTCCGCAGACCGCCCTGCCGGACCAGATGCGGGTGTCCCGGGAGCGGGCCGAGGAGGGGGACGGGGCCGGGGACGCGGCGGCGGACGAGTGGCTGACGGTCAACGTCTGGTCGCCCGCGCAGGCAGGTACGGACCCCGGCGCCCGGCTGCCGGTCATGGTGTGGATCCACGGCGGCGCGTACATGGCGGGGACCGCGGGCGACCCCGGTTACGACGGCGGACGGCTCGCGCGCGAGGGCGGCGTCGTGGTGGTCTCCCTCAACTACCGCCTCGGGATGGAGGGTTTCGCCTGGATCGAGGGGGCGCCCGCCAACCGCGGCCTGCTCGACCAGGTCGCCGCCCTGGAGTGGGTACGGGACAACATCGCCGCGTTCGGCGGCGACCCCGGCCGCGTCACCCTCTTCGGGGAGTCGGCGGGCGCGGGATCGGTCGCCGCGCTGCTGGTCATGGAGCGCGCCGCCGGGCTCTTCACGAGGGCCATCGCCCAGAGCGTGCCAGGACCGTACTTCTCGCCGGAGCTGGCCGCGGACATCTCCACCGCGATCGCCGCCGAACTGGGCCCCGGGATCCGGCCGACGGCCGCGGAGCTGGCGGAGTTCGCGCCCGACCGGCTCGTCGCCGCGGGCACCGTGGTGGCCGGCAAGATGCTCGGGTCGGAGGACCGCTGGGGCGGGGTCGCCCGTACCGCGGCGCCGTACTCACCGGTCGTCGACGGGGAGGTGCTGCCGCGCGCGCCCTGGGAGGCGCTGGCGGACGGTGTCGCCCGGGACGTCGAGCTGATCGTCGGGCACAACCGTAACGAGTACCGGCTGTTCGCCGCTCTGAGCGGGCAGCTCGGCCGGATCGGCGAGGAGCAGGCGCGCGCCGCCTTCCGCGCCTTCGGCCCGGTGGCCGGCAGCGAGGCGGCCTACCGTACCGCCCACCCGGACGCCGACGCCGAGCCGCTGCACGAACTCGTCTTCTCCGACTGGCTGTTCCGGATGCCGAGCCTGCATCTCGCGCAGGCGCAGGTGACCGGTGGCGGCAGGGCCCGGGTCTACGAACTGACCTGGCAGGCACCCGGGATGGGCGGCGCCCTCGGGGCCTGCCACGCCCTCGACCTGCCGCTGACCTTCGGCAACTTCACGAGCGGGCTCGCGCCCCTGCTGATCGGGGCCGAGCCGTCGGCGGAGGCGGAGGCCCTGTCGGCCCGCTTCCGCGCCGCGTGGACGGCCTTCGCGTCCGACCGCCTCACCGACGCGCAGTGGCCTCCGTACGACCCGGAGGAGCGGCACGCCCTCGTCCTCGACGGCGGGGAGAACGCGGTCACCGCCTACCCCGAGGAGGACTCCCGCCTGCTCTGGGAGACCCACCGGTTCACGGCGCTGCCCCTGCCGGGGGAGAGGGCCTGACCGGCGCCGCGGAGCCCGGCGGGACCGCCGAGCCCGGCGGGACCGAGGACCAGGGGCCGGGACGTCATGGCAGCGGCGTCCCGGCCCCGAGGCCCCCTCCCCGTGCCTACTCCTTCTCCAGGCGCATGGGCAGGTCGAAGAGCGGGAACCACCGCGCGGTGTCCAGGAAGCAGTGCATCGTGGAGATCCGGCCGTTCTCGATCTCGATGACCTGGAGCGCCCACGGCACGTAGGCGTCGCCCGACTCCGTGGGCTTGTAGTGGGCGAAGGCCGGAGTGCCGTTGGCGAACGTCGGCAGCAGCCGCGAGCCGCGGCACGCGGCGCCGGGGCCGAGCATCCAGGCCACGATGTCGTCGTGGCCCTGGAGCCACAGGTCGAACGGCGGCATCGTGAACTTCGCGTCGTCGTGGAGCAGCGCGGTCAGCGCCTTCATGTCGTAGCCCTCGAAGGCCGTGACGTACCGCTCCAGCAGCGCCTTCTGCTCCTCGTCCAGCGGGTCCGAGGTCTCCGTCGTGGCCGGTTCGGAGTCGGCGATCGTCGCGCGGGCCCGCTGGAGCGCGCTGTTGACCGAGGCGACCGTCGTGTCCAGCAGCTCGGCGACCTCGCTCGCCTTCCACGCCAGCACCTCGCGCAGGATCAGCACCGCCCGCTGCTTCGGCGGGAGGTGCTGGAGCGCCGCGACGAACGCGAGCCGGATCGTCTCCCGGGACACCGCGGCCTCCGCCGGGTCCGCCATCGAGGGCAGGACCCGGCCGTCCGGCACCGGCTCCAGCCAGACGATCTCCGGCTGGGGGTTGAGCTGGGCCTGGGCCACCGGTGTCGGGCCGCTGAGGTCCATCGGGCGGGCCCGGCGGTTGCCCGCCGTGAGCATGTCCAGACAGACGTTGGTCGCGATGCGGTAGAGCCAGGACCGGAGCGAGGAGCGGCCCTCGAACTTCTCGAAGCTCTTCCACGCGCGCACCATCGTGTCCTGGACGGCGTCCTCGGCCTCGAACGCCGAACCGAGCATCCGGTAGCAGTAGCCGGTCAGCTCCGTACGGTGCTTCTCCAGCCGCACGTCCAGATCTTGTGTTGCGGCACTCTCGCTCACGGCGTCACCCCGGCAGCCCGTTGACATCAGTTCTGATCCAGTCCTGATCCAGTCTTCCGGAAGCCGCCGTCCCGCGCCGACAAATGGCGTGAATTCGCCGTTTGCTCAGGTTCCCGGCTTGCGCCCGTACACGTACACGTCATCGCCGTTCTTCAGCAGGGACCAGTACTTCACCGCGGTGGTTTTGGTCATGTTCACGCACCCGTGCGAGCCCGGCGGATTCCACATGCTGACGCCCACCGAGTGGAAGGCCTGGCCGCCGTCGAAGAACTGGCTGTACGGCATCGGCACGTCGTAGATCGACGAGACGTGGTCCTTGTGCCGCCAGTAGATCTTCTTCAGCCCGGTCCTGGTCTCGTAGCCGTCCCGGCCCGTCCGCACGGGCACCGGGCCGTACACCAGCTTCTTGCCGTCCTGGATCCAACTGAGCTGACGTGTGAGGTCGACGCAGGCGATACGCCCCTTGTTCGTGGGGCACTTGCCGGCCGCGTTGGGGGTCTTGCCCGCCGCCTTCTGCTTGTTCATCAGGTCCATCACGCCCCAGGTGACGGGCCCCGCGTAACCGATGTTCGGGGTGATGCCGTGCTTCGTCTGGAAGGCCCGGATGGCCGTGCAGTCGGCCGTGGACTGCTTGCCGTCCGCCGTCCGGCCCAGGAACTTCTCGACCTGCTTCTGGTACGGGCCCGTGCCGGACGTGCACGACGCCGCCTGCGCGGGCGCGGCGCCCGCCACCGACACGACCAGTGGTACGACGAGCCCCGCGAGCCCCGCGGCCACGGCCCCTCTGCGCGATATCTGTCCCATGCGTCCCCGCCCCCTTCTCCACGCGCCGCCGAAATGGCGCGTTCTAGGGGCTAGACGGTCGAGGGGCGCGGGCAGTTGCCCTGAGCGGCGAGGTAAATCGGGCCGTTCTTTACGGTTCCTACGAAAGCGCCAAGCGCCGCTCGGCCCGCTCCGCCCGGGCGACCCGCGTCCCGTACAGCGTGATCGAGACGACCCCGAGGACCGCGGCCAGCCCCAGCGCCACCGTCGCGGCCCAGCCGCCCGCGTGGAAGGCGATCGCGCCGAGCGTGCCGCCCGCGCTGCTGCCCAGGTAGTACGACGACTGGTAGAGCGCCGACGCCTGCGCCCGCGCCGTCTGCGCCGTACGGCTCACGGAGGACGAGGCGACCGCGTGACCCGCGAAGAAGCCCGCCGTGATCAGCACCAGCCCCAGCAGCACCACGGCGAGCGCGTCCGACAGGGAGAGCAGCAGCCCCGCCGTCGTCGTCCCGACGGCCAGGTAGAGCGCGCCGCGCCGCCCCAGCCGCGCGACCAGCTTGCCGGCCGCCGCTGAGGAGACCGTACCCACGAGGTAGACCAGGAAGATCGAGCCGATGACCCCCTGCGGCAGGCTGAACGGCTCCTCCACCAGCCGGTATCCGATCACCGTGTAGACCGCGCCGAACACCACCATGAAGAGCCCGCCGATCGCGTACAGCCGGCGCAGCAGCGGATCGGAGAGATGGCCGCCCACCGTCCGCGCCAGACCCATCGGGCTCAGCGAACGCGGGCGGAAGTGCCGCGCCTTGGGCAGCAGGATCCGGAAGACCACGGCGCACGCCACGGCCATCAGACCGACCGCGCCCAGCGCCGCGCGCCACCCCCAGAGCTGGGCGACCCAGCCGGTGACGATCCGGCCGCTCATGCCGCCGACGCTGTTGCCCGCGACGAACAGCCCGATCGCGGCGACCAGCGCCTTCGGCCGTACCTCCTCCGCGAGGTACGCCATCGCGGAGGCGGGCAGCCCGGCCAGCGCGGCGCCCTGTACGGCGCGCAGCGCCACCAGCGACTCGACGTCCGGCGCGAACGGCACCAGCAGCCCGACCGCCACCGCGACCACCAGCGAGGCGGTCATCACCGTACGGCGCCCGAACCGCTCCGACAGCGCGCTCAGCGGCAGGACGAAGACGGCCAGCGCGCCCGTCGCCGCCGAGACCGTCCAGCTCGCCTGACTCGCCGTCACGCCGAGCCCGGCGGAGATCGCGGGCAGCAGCGCCTGCGTGGAGTAGAGGAGGGCGAAGGTCGCGACCCCGGCGGCGAAGAGCGCGAAGCTCATCCGGCGGTAGCCGGGGAGGCCGGGGGAGAGAAGCGAATCCGAGGGCTTCGGAGCGGACGGCGCGGCGGAGGCACCCGGGGTGACGGGTGCCTCGGTACTGACTGAAGGCATGACTCGAAAGTAGGCACCGCGGCCTCATGCGTCCAATGCATGGAATGGCGATAATCGTTCCCATGGCGCATGAGCAGAGGTCACAGCCGAACCTGTCACGGAACAGTTACGTACGGGACATGGATCACACGGCCCCGGCCCCGGCCCCGGCCGTGGACCAGGGACCCGCGACCGCGGCCCCCGGACCCCCGAACCTGGACAGGCCCCCGGCGGTGGCCGGCCTGGACCCCGATTCCTGGTCCGCCGTCCTCGCCCCACGCCTCGCGTACTTCGCCGGGGTGGCCCGCCACGAACACGTCACCCGCGCCGCGCAGGACATGGGCGTCCCGCAGTCCACGCTCTCCCGGGCGATGGTCCGGCTCGAAGAGGACCTGGGCATCGCCCTGTTCGCCCGCAAGGGCCGTACGGTCGCGCTCACCCACGCGGGCCGGGCGTTCCTCGGCTCCGTCGAGCGCGCCCTCGGCGAGGTCGAGCGCGCCGCCGAATCCGTCCGCGCCGACGCCGACCCGGCCTCCGGCAAGGTCGCCTTCGGCTTCCTGCACACCATGGGCTCCGAGACCGTACCCAGCCTGATCAGGGCCTTCCGCGCCGACCACCCCCGGGTACGGTTCCAACTCGTCCAGAACTACGGCGAGGCGATGATCGAGCGCCTGCGCGCGGGCGAACTCGACCTCTGCCTCACCTCGCCCATCCCCGACGCCCCCGACCTGGTCGCCCGCAGACTCGACGAGCAGCGGCTGCGCCTCGTCATCCCCGACGACCACCGGCTCGCCGGGCGCCGCCGGGTACGTCTCGCCGAGGCCGCCGACGAAACGTTCGTCACCCTCGAACCGGGGTACGGGCTGCGCCGGATCACCGACGACCTCTGCGCCGCGGCGGGGTTCCGGCCGCGCGTCGCCTTCGAGGGCGAGGAGGCCGAGACGCTGCGCGGCCTGGTCGCGGCGGGCCTCGGCGTCGCGCTGCTGCCGCCCCCGGCCGTGGCCCGCCCGGGGGTCGTCGAGCTGACGGTGACGGCACCGCGCGCGGTACGGGAGATCGGCGTCGCCTGGCTCGACGGCCACCCGGACACCCCGCCGGTGGCGGCCTTCAAACGCTTCCTGCTCTCGCGCCGGGGCCAGCTCCTGCCGGACTGACCGATCAAGGGCTCACGGCCGCAGCGACCGTCCGAACCCCGCCGCCAGCGGCATCCGCAGCCCCAGCGGCGGCGGCGCGGCCAGCGCGTCAGCCACCGGCCGCGAGTACGTCCGCGACAGCAGTGAGCCCAGCACGAAGTCGGAGGCCAGCGCCAGGACTTCGGTGTGGTGCTGGCGCAGCGCGTGGCCGTCCGAGTGGACCTCGAAGCGGCAGATGTCGCGGCTCGACTTCTTGGCGCGCTCGGCCAGCCGGTAGGACAGCTCCGGGTCCGTCCGGGCGTCGTTGGTGCCGTGCATGATCAGTACCCGGCGCCCCACGAGCTGCCGTACCGGCTCCGGTTCGGCGGCCCGGTCCTCCTCCGGCAGCCACGGAGCCATCGCCAGAACGGAGTTGACCGCCGGGTGATCGGCGGCCCACAGCGCCGCCCGGCCGCCCATCCCGTGCCCCACCAGGCAGACCGGCACGTCCCCGTACCGCCGTACGACCTCCTCCACCGCCCAGCGGGCGTCTGCGGCGAGGTGCGCCTCCGTACCGTTCCAGCCGCGCCGCGCGTACCGCACCACGTGGGCCACCAGGCCCTCCGCCGCGCCCGCCGTCGCCAGGGAGCGCGCGAGCGGCAGCATCCGGGCGTGGGCGAGGAGCGAGGCGCCCTTGGCGGAGACCGGTTCACCCGAAGGGAGGACGAGGATCACACCCCCCACCGCCGCGCCCGCGGCCGGTGCGGCGACCGCCCGTCCCAGCCGTGCCCGTGGCTCCGCGCGACGCGCCCGTGCCCAACCGTCCCGGCCTGCCGTACGTCCCCCCGGGGCGGGAACCGCCTGCTGTCCCATAACAGAACAGTCTCAGAAGGGCAGGTGTACGCCACCCGTCCGCGCGGTCACTGTTACGTATCGCCCATCTGTACTCTACGCGCGTAGGAGAAGAGGGGTTAGAGTTCACGGATGACGAGCCAGACGTACCGTCCGCCCACCGCCGACCAGATCCGCCGCGCCCCCAAGGTCCTGCTCCACGACCATCTCGACGGTGGACTGCGTCCCGGCACGATCATCGATCTCGCCCACGGGATCGGCTACGAGGCCCTGCCGGAGCACGAGGCCGACAAGCTCGGCCTCTGGTTCCGCGAAGCGGCCGACTCCGGGTCGCTGGAGCGCTATCTGGAGACCTTCGCCCACACCTGCGCCGTGATGCAGACCCGCGACGCGCTCGTCCGGGTCGCCGCCGAGTGCGCCCAGGACCTCGCCGAGGACGGCGTCGTCTACGCGGAGGTGCGGTACGCGCCCGAGCAGCACCTCGAAGCGGGCCTCACCCTCGAAGAGGTCGTCGAAGCCGTCAACGAGGGCTTCCGCGAAGGCGAACGCCGCGCCCGCGCCGACGGCCACCGGATCCGCGTCGGCGCGCTGCTCACCGCGATGCGGCACGCGGCCCGCGCCCTGGAGATCGCCGAACTCGCCAACCGCTACCGGGACTCGGGCGTCGTCGGCTTCGACATCGCGGGCGCCGAGGCCGGCTTCCCGCCCACCCGGCACCTCGACGCGTTCGAGTACCTGAAGCGCGAGAACAACCACTTCACCATCCACGCGGGCGAGGCGTTCGGGCTCCCCTCCATCTGGCAGGCGCTCCAGTGGTGCGGCGCCGACCGGCTCGGCCACGGCGTGCGCATCATCGACGACATCGAGGTCGCGGAGGACGGCACCGTGAAGCTGGGCCGCCTCGCCTCGTACGTACGGGACAAGCGCATCCCGCTGGAGATGTGCCCCAGCTCCAACCTCCAGACCGGCGCCGCCCCCTCGATCGCGGACCACCCCATCGGGCTGCTGCGCAAGCTGCACTTCCGCGCGACGGTGAACACCGACAACCGGCTGATGAGCGCCACGAGCATGAGCCGGGAGTTCGAGCTGCTGGTCGACGCATTCGAGTACACGCTCGACGACATGCAGTGGTTCACAGTCAATGCGATGAAATCAGCATTCATTCCTTTCGATGAACGACTGGCCATGATCAATGACGTGATCAAGCCCGGATATGCCGAGCTGAAATCCGAATGGCTGTTTCGACAGACCGCTGTGACCAGCTAAGACATACACGAAACGGATCGAACAGCGGAAATCTGGGGGAATGCCGGAGGTCGGGAACACGTGTTTCCGGCCGCCGCCGGGTATTTGCGGGGCGGGTATGCGGCTGACTACCTTGCAGAGCCGCGTAGAGACCCTGTGGTCCACCCCGTATCCCCGTATCCCCGAGTCCCCAAGGACGAGATCCCGATGAAGCAGTCCGCCGCCAAGACCCTTGGTGCCGCCGCCCTCGGCGTCGCCTTCGCCGCTGCCGCCGCGGGCAGCGCCTCCGCCGCGCCCGCCGTCCCCGACACGGGCGCCGCGCTCGACGCCGTCGGCTCCGTCACCAAGGCGCTGCCCCTGGACGAGGCCGCCGGGCAGCTCCCGCAGCCGCTCGCCGGCGCCGCGACGGCCGCCGGAAGCGCGGTCGACACCGTCGAGTTCACCACGCCGTACGCGCTCGACGCGGTCCGTGCCTCCAGCCCGCTCGGCGACCTGGTCTCCAACCCCGTCGGCACCCTGCTCGGCGGCCTGCCCGTGAACGGCCTGGCCGAAGGCGGCCTCGGGGTCAACGGCATCCCGCTCGGCGGCTGATCCCTGTCGTCCGGGACCACCGTCCAGGACATCACGCGGTGGGCCGCGTACCCCGGATCCGGGGTACGCGGCCCACCGTCATGTGTGCGTGCGCCCGTACCGGCATCTACGGCGTTACGGGCGCACGCACGGCATCGGGGCCGGGTCCTGCCGGGGTTCGGGCGAGGCGGCCGGGCGGGGCGGGCTACCAGGCGGTGGAGGCGGATGCCTGCTTCTCGCCCGGCAGCAGTATCCAGAGCGCCAGGTACAGCAGGAACTGGGGGCCCGGCAGTAGACACGAGGCCAGGAAGATCACGCGCATCGTGTTCGCGGAGGTGCCGAAGCGCTCTGCCAGCGCCGCGCACACCCCGCCGAGCATGCGTCCGTGACGGGGGCGGACCAGACGACCGGCCATGGTGGGCTCCTTCGCGAGACCATCGGGGGAGCATCCCTTGTCCGTGCTCCCTATGACTCCATGGTCGCGCGCCGAAGGGGGCAAAGCATCCCTCTACGGGGCGATCCCGACCCTGGGAATCGTCGGGGTGACCCCCTGGGGGTTCTCCTCCCGCAGGGTGCTCTCACCCGCGGCGGGCTTCCTGAGCGTCGTCTCCCGCAGCGCCGTCTCCCCGGCGGAGGCCCTCCGGCCATCGGTACGGGGCGACGAAGGCCCGCGGCGTACCGTACGGGACCGCCTCACCCGGCCCTCCCTGCGCAGCCTGGCCCGGCACGCGGGCACCACCGCGAGATGCGCGAGCGCCACCCCGGCGGTGTTGAGCAGCAGGGAATCCACATCGACGACCCGGCCGGGCACCACGGTCTGCGCCATCTCGATCCCGAGCGAGAGCAGTGCGCCCGCCGTGACCGTACGGGTCAGGGAGGCCCAGAAGGAGACGGCGATCCGGCCGTCCACCATGGGCAGCAGCACCCCGGCCGGGGCGAGCAGCAGCAGCCCCTCACCGATCCGGCGGACGGCCTCCAGGGGGCCGAGGGCCAGATCCGCCCTGATGCCCGCGAACGGCGTCAGGTTGGCCGCGTTCACCCACATGACGTCGAGGGGACGGAGCGTCACCCACGCCACCAGCAACAGATGCAGGAGCAGGAGAACGAACCCCGCCCTACGGAAGTGGAAGACGGCACTGCCGCCCGGACCTTGACGCACGCCTCCAGAGACGCCGCGCGCCGCGCCATCGGTTCCGGGCGGACCGGGGCAACGCGCGCATGAGACCGGTGTCACCCGCCCAGTGGCCCGGACGACGGCCTTACTCGAACGTACAGGCGATCGCCCGGGTGGTGTGGAGGGCAGAGGGCAGAGCCGGACGGACCCGCGGAAGGCCCGTCTCAGCCGCTGGGGCTCGCGCTCGGGGCCAGGGTCGGCACATCGGCGTCCGGGTGCCGCTTCGTATCCTGGTCGCAGACGTAACTACGCGTCGCGTAGTCGCCGGGGCCGCCCAGGACGACCCGGCCGTCCGAGGCCCCGCTCTCCGCGAACGTACAGACGATCTGGGCGAGCGCCGCCGCCGGCAGGTCCTCCGGCTGACGGCTGAGCCGCAGCGCCCCTGCCGGGTCGCCGGTGCGCGGGGCGGCGACGATCAGCGGCCCCCGTACGGAGGTGGTGAAGCCCGCCTCGCGCTCGGCGGCGGGCGGCTCCGCCTGCAACTCGTCCAGCAGCGCCTGCGCGGCGCCCACCTTGGCGTCGGCCGCCTTGTCCGCCGGGATCCTGGCCGCGCGTTCGACCGACGCGAGGCCGGAGGCGCACACCAGATACACCCGGACCGGAACGCCGGACTCCGACTGCGTGATGACATCCTTCCCGGCGATCTCGCAGGGCAGCCGCGACGGCGCGGGCCCGGCGTCCACCGGTACGGAGGTGGTCCTGATCCCGCACCCGGCGGTGAGCGCGGTGAGCGCGACGACCCCGGTGAGGCAGACGGTCTTCTTCCAGCGCGTCACGGTGTCCCGCCCGCCTCTCCCCGCTCCGGGTCCCCGGACCGGGAACCAAGCTCCAGGTCCGGCTCCTCGCCGCCGTCGCGCGGCAGCCGCAGCACGAACATCGCGCCGCCGTCGGGCACGTTCGTCGCCGTGATGTCCCCGCCGTGGATGTGCGCGTTCTCCATGGCGATCGACAGGCCGAGCCCGCTGCCCTCGGAGCGCGGCCGGGACGCGCTCGCCTTGTAGAAGCGGTCGAAGACATGCGGCAGCACGTCCTCGGGGATGCCGGGGCCGTGGTCCCGTACCTCGATCACCAGCTCGTCGCCCTCGGTCCGCACCGCCACCCGCACCGGCGAACCGCCGTGCTTGAGCGCGTTGCCGATCAGATTCGCCAGGATCACGTCGAGCCGGCGCGGATCGAGCCGCACCATCATGCCGCGCGCGGCGTCCAGATCCACCGCGTCCAGCCAGGCGCGCGCGTCGATACACGCCGTGACCTGGTCCGCCACATCGACATCGTCCAGGACGAGCCGTGCCGTACCCGCGTCGAAGCGGGTGACCTCCATCAGGTTCTCGACCAGCACGTTGAGCCGCCGCGTCTCGCTCACCACCAGCGTCACCGCGGGCGCGATCATCGGGTCCAGGCTGTCGGCCTCTTCCTCCAGGACCTCCGTCACGGCGGTGAGCGCGGTCAGCGGCGTGCGCAGCTCGTGCGACATGTCCGCGACGAAGCGGCGGCTCGACTCCTCCCGCGCGCTCATGTCCGCGACCTTCTTCTGCAAGGACTCCGCGGCGCTGTTGAACGTACGGGACAGATCCGCCAGTTCGTCCGAGCCCGACACCCGCAGCCGCGTACCGAACTTGCCCTCACCGAGCTGCCGCGCCGCCTCACCGAGCCGCTGCACCGGCTTGAGCACGGTCTCGGCGGCGGCCTGCGCGAGCAGCGCCGAGCCGATCAGCGCCAGGGTCGTGGCGATCCCCAGCGACCAGGCCAGCGAGTTGAGATCGGCCTGCTCCTGGTCGAGGGACTTGAACAGATAGCCCGTGGGGCCGCCGCCGATGATCCGCGTGCCGCCCACCAGGTACGGGGTGCCGCCGCGCTCGGTGCGCTGCCAGAACACGTGGTACGGGTACTTGTTGGACGCCGTGACCTCCTGCCGGTCGTTCACCGCGTTCCGGAGCGACGTCGGCACGTCGTCCATGGTGAACAGGTCGGGGTCCGAGGCGCCGACGATCGGCTTCCCCTTGTCCCGCGCGGCGATCAGCACCACGCTGTAACCGGAGTTGTCGCCCGACATCCGCTCGGCGGTGTTCTGGAGATCGCTCTGCCGCGGCCACAGCGGCAGCTCGGCGGCGCGGCTCTGCATCTCCTGCTGGAAGTCGTTGAGCGCCGAGTCCTGGGTACGGGTCAGCACGGCCTGGCGGTTGAGCCAGTACGCGATCCCCGACGCGGAGACGGCGGCGGTCAGCGCCACCGCCCCGAAGACGATGACGAGCCGCAGCCGCAGACTGGTCCAGCGGAGCCCGGCGAGCAACGCCTTCCTGGCCGTACCGCTCCTGCCGCCCCCGGCACCGGCCTTCTTGCCGCGCCGCGGCCGGACGTACGGGTCCACGGGCTGGTCCGTGCACGCCTGGTCCTGGTACGGCTCCGTACTCGTACTTGCGCCCGTTTTGGTTTCCGGTGGGCCGGTGGCCGGCCCGTCCCCCCTCGGTACGTCACTCACGAAGGCGTGTCCAGCCTGTAGCCCACTCCGCGCACCGTACGGATCAGCGTCGGCGAGGACGGTACGTCCTCCACCTTCGCGCGCAGCCGCTGCACGCACGCGTCCACCAGCCGCGAGTCACCGAGATAGTCGTGCTCCCACACCAGCCGCAGCAACTGCTGCCGCGACAGCGCCTGTCCGGGCCGCCGGCTCAGCTCCAGCAGCAGCCGCAGCTCGGTGGGTGTGAGCTGAAGGTCCTCGCCGTTCTTGGTGACCGTCATCGCGGAACGGTCGATCACCAGACTGCCGAAGGTCGCGGAGTCCGTGGACTCCCGCTCCCCCCGCCGCAGCACCGCGCGGATCCGGGCGTCGAGCACCCGGCCCTGCACCGGTTTCACCACATAGTCGTCCGCGCCCGACTCCAGCCCGACCACCACATCGATGTCATCACTGCGGGCGGTCAGCAGGATGATCGGCAACTGGTCGGTACGGCGGATCCGGCGGCACACCTCGAACCCGTCGATCCCGGGCAGCATCACATCCAGCACGATGAGATCCGGCCGCTGCTCGCGGAGCAGTTTCAGGCCGTCCTCACCCGTCGCCGCGGTGGCCACCCGATGGCCCTGGCGTGACAGGGAGAGTTCGAGGGCCGTGCGGATGGCGTCGTCGTCCTCGATCAGCAGCAGAAAAGGCACAGAGGTCATTCTGTCCCATGGGGGGACCGGAGTTCGACCGTTGCGTGCCACAGGTCCCTGTGACAGGCCTGTGACAGTCGGGGGACAGGGTCATGAAACTGCCCCGGCAAGCTCATTGCCACACGGAACGAAGCAGACTCCAACCGACGGGGGGCGCGGGATGAACGCACTGCACGGAACGACCTCAAGCGCAGTGGTCACGCGTCTTCACGACGTCACCAGGAGCACAGAGAAGTCCGGCGCCGTGAACGGGCGGGGGTGCGTTCGCGGCGCCGGGCGTCAGCACAAGCCGTCGTACATGACGGTGGTTGACGCGCCCCAGGCGGGCAGCGGGGGAGTCGCGTACGGGGAGGCCACGGGGGAGCGGAAGGTTCCGGCGGGGACGGCGGACGCCGAAGCGGCGTTCACCGCCTACGTCCAGGAGCGCCGCGCCTCCCTGTACGCGACCGCCTACCACCTGACCGGGGACCGGTTCGAAGCCGAAGACCTGCTGCAGAGCGCCCTGTTCTCCACGTACAGGGCCTGGGACAGGATCAGCGACAAGGCGGCGGTCGGGGGCTATCTCCGCCGCACCATGACCAATCTGCACATCAGCGCCTGGCGCAGGCGCAAGCTCAACGAGTACCCGACGGAGGAGCTGCCGGAGACGGCGGGCGACACGGACGCGATGCGCGGCACGGAGCTGCGCGCCGTGCTCTGGCAGGCGCTCGCCCGGCTGCCCGAACTCCAGCGGACGATGCTCGTCCTGCGCTACTACGAGGGCCGCACCGATCCGGAGATCGCGGACATCCTCGACATCAGTGTCGGCACGGTGAAGTCGAGCATCTGGCGGTCGCTCCGCCGGCTGCGTGAGGACGAGGTCCTCAGCTTCGGCCGTGACGAGGAAGAGTCCTTCGGCGAACTGGTCGCCTGAGGGCAGTGGGGGGAGCACGGGGGAAACACGGGGGAATGCGGGGGGACCGTCGTTTCGGGGGAGACGGCGGAAGTACGGGGGAAATACGGGGGGTTCGGGGGAGAACCCGTGGGGAGCAAGGGGGAACCGCGGGGGACAAGGGGGATACGGGGGGACAGTAAAGCCGCGGGGGAACTGCGGTGACCATGGGGGAACACGAAAAAGGAAGCGGGACCGTACGGGCTGGGGGGCCGGTACGGCCCCGCTTTTTCGTACGGTCCCGCGCTTTCGCGTGAACGTTACTGTCTGCGCGCGCCGGTCAGGCGCCGCTGGTACGGGTCGTCGTGGGCTCCGCCGAATGCTCGGCGCCCCGCTCGCCGCGCGGCGTGAGGCGCCGCCCGGCCGCCGCCGCGGCGATCCGCCCCAGCGCTTCCCTCTTGTCGCACGGATACGCGCCCAGCGCCGTCTGCCGGCCGACGATCGCGCGCTCGGCGCGCATCAGCCGCCAGCCGCGCCGCAGCAGGAACGGCACCGACTTCCGCCCCTCGCGCAGATCGCGCGCCAGGCGCCGCCGGAACGTGGTCGAGGGCCGGCCCCGCAGACAGAGCGCGTCGGCCAGCACCCCCAGCTCCCGGCAGCGCGCGACGATGTCCGCGGCGAAGATGCCCTCCGCGAGGAACAGGGGCGTGCCCTCGACGTCCAGCGCCTCCGCGTCCACCCGCGAACTGGTCGCGATGGAGTAGACGGGAACGGTCGTACGGCCCGTACGGCACAGCTCCACGATCGCCGCGACCGCCGCGTCCGCGTCCCAGGACCGTACGGAGTCCCAGTCGATGTCCACGCTGCCGTGGACCAGCGGCAGCGTCGGGTCGTCGCCCTCCTTGTAGAAGTCGTCGAGGCGCAGCACGGGCAGCCCCGTACGGGCGGCGAGAGACGACTTGCCGGAGCCGGACGGCCCCGCGAGCAGCACGACTCGGGTCGGAAGAGTGGGAGAGCTCACGGGACACCAGTGTGCGGCATCCGTCCGTACGGTGAACCCCTGGGGGCGATCAGGCGAGTTCCAGCGGTCGATTTGGCGGGTTTGTTGGTGTCGCGGACCAAGGGTCAACTACTGTGAGTGCCGCTTCGGTTACCCATCACCATCAATCGGCTTGCTCGATCCGGCCAGGCAGGACATCCCATGGCACGTCACGCACTTCCCCCCGCCCCGCGCCGCACCCTGCTGCGCGCCGGCCTGACCCTCACGGCGGCGGGCGCGGCCCTCGGCCTGGGCGGCGCGGCGGCCCACGCGGCCCCGACGCCCGCTCCCGCACCCGCACCCGCCTCGTCCTCCGACACGGAGACCCAGATCGCCGAGTCCGGCAAGGCGGCGGGCCAGGCCCTCACCGGCGCGCTCGGCTACGGGGTGGCGGGCGCCCTGAACCCGATCACGTCCCTCAAGCTCAACCCCCTGGCCGGCACGGGCGTCGACCCGCTGGACAACGCGGTGGGCACCCAGGTGGCGGACTTCAAGCCGATCTCCACGGCCCCCCTCACCGACCCGCTGACCAAGGGAAGCGGCTCGCTCAAGGACATGCCGCTGGTGGGGCAGGCGGTGGGCCAGGTGGCGGGGGTGCTGCCGGGGTGAGCCGTGTGAGGGCCGCTGTCAGCCTTTGCGACCCAAGTGCATAACAGTGATGGTGACTACAGCGTCTTCGATCTCGTAGACGACTCCGCCATGAAGTGATCGGCAGCCCTCGGAGCCGCGTCTCGCCAGCGAATCGTGTACGTCATGCCCGCGACACCAGGCCGAGCCTGCGCTTTGCTTCTTCGTGGGTCACCGTGCTCAGTGTTCCGTTGGCCTTCTCGGCCATGTACTGGGCTACTGCGAGTGCGTCCTCCAGATCCTCCAGTTCCTGCGGGTTGATCAGTATGGCCGCGACGTGTCCGTGGTCCGTGATGGCGATCCGTTCGCGGGAGTGGGCCGCCCGGCGGACCAGTGTGCCGAAGTTGGCGCGAGCCTCTGTCATGGCGTAGCTGTCAGTCATGTACAGAAGAGTGCGGATCTGCCAAGTGTTTTGCATGGAGAAAGCCCTGTTTCCCCTCGAATGAGGAGAAGCAGGGCTTCCGTGTTGACGAATCAGTACGCCGAGCCGGACGCGCCCAGGCTGCCCGTCGGGTGCCAGACCGTCTTCGTCTCCAGGAAGGCCGTCAGACGGCGTGTGCCCGGGTCGGCCGTCCAGTCCGCGGTCCCGGTCACGCGGGGGCGCCGTACGCGCTTGAGGTTGTCCGCCGCGGCGATCTCCAGCTCCTTGGCCAGCGTCTCGTCCGCGCCGGTCAGGTCGATCCCGTTGACGTCCTGGTGCGCGGCGAGCGGCGCCGCGAGCTCGGCCGTACGGCCCGAGAGGATGTTGACCACCCCGCCCGGCACGTCGGACGTGGCCAGCACCTCGCCCAGCGAGAGCGCGGGCAGCGGGGACGTCTCGCTCGCCACGACGACCGCCGTGTTGCCCGTCGCGATCACCGGCGCGATCACCGAGACCAGGCCGAGGAGTGAGGACTCACGCGGTGCCAGGACCGCGACGACACCCGTCGGCTCGGGCGTGGAGAGGTTGAAGAACGGCCCCGCGACCGGGTTCGCCCCGCCCGCGATCTGGGCGATCTTGTCCGTCCACCCCGCGTACCAGACCCAGCGGTCGACCGCCGCGTCCACCACGGCCGCCGCCTTCGGCTTCGACAGGCCCTCGGCCTCCGCGACCTCCCGTACGAACTGCTCCCTGCGGCCCTCCAGCATCTCGGCGACGCGGTAGAGGACCTGGCCCCGGTTGTACGCCGTCGCGCCCGACCAGCCGCCGAACGCCTTGCGGGCCGCGACGACCGCGTCCCGGGCGTCCTTGCGCGAGGACAGCGGGGCGTTGGCCAGCCAGGCGCCCTTGGTGTCGGTCACTTCGTACACCCGACCGCTCTCGCTCCGGGGGAACTTGCCCCCTACGTACAGCTTGTAGGTCTTGAACACGTTCAGACGGCCGGTGACAGCGCCGGCGGATTCCTTAGACATCGAGGTACGCCTCCAGGCCGTGGCGACCGCCCTCGCGGCCGTAACCCGACTCCTTGTAGCCGCCGAAGGGCGAGGTCGGGTCGAACTTGTTGAACGTGTTGGCCCAGACGACACCCGCCCGGAGCTTGTTCGCGACCGCGAGGATCCGCGAACCCTTCTCCGTCCAGATGCCGGCGGACAGGCCGTACTGCGTGTTGTTGGCCTTGGCCACGGCCTCGTCGGGCGTACGGAACGTCAGCACCGACAGCACCGGGCCGAAGATCTCGTCCCGGGCGATGGTGTGCGCCTGCGTGACGTTGGTGAAGAGCGTCGGCGCGAACCAGTAGCCGGCGGACGGCAGCTCGCACGCGGGCGACCAGCGCTCCGCGCCCTCCGCCTCGCCCGTCTCGGCCAGCGCCCGGATCCGGGCGAGCTGCTCGGCGGAGTTGATCGCGCCGAGGTCGGTGTTCTTGTCCAGCGGATCGCCCACGCGCAGCGTGGACAGCCGGCGCTTGAGCGCGTCCAGCACCTCGTCGTGGACCGACTCCTGGACGAGCAGCCGCGAACCCGCGCAGCAGACCTGGCCCTGGTTGAAGAAGATGCCCGTGACGATGCCCTCGACGGCCTGGTCGACCGGGGCGTCGTCGAAGACGATGTTCGCGCCCTTGCCGCCCAGTTCGAGCGTGGCCCTCTTCCCCGTACCGGCGATCTCGCGGGCGATGGCCTTGCCGACGGTGGTCGAGCCGGTGAACGCGACCTTGTCGATGCCCGGGTGGCCGACGAGCGCCGCGCCCGTCGTCCTGTCGCCGGTGACGATGTTGACGACGCCCTTGGGGAGCCCGGCCTGACGGCAGATGTCCGCGAAGAAGAGCGCGGAGAGCGGGGTCGTCTCGGCGGGCTTCAGGACGACCGTGTTGCCGGTGGCGAGTGCCGGGGCGATCTTCCACGCGAGCATGAGGAGCGGGAAGTTCCAGGGGATGACCTGCCCGGCGACCCCGAGCGGGCGCGGGTCGGCTCCATAGCCGGCGTGGCCGAGCTTGTCGGCCCAGCCCGCGTAGTAGAAGAAGTGCGCGGCGACCAGCGGGAGGTCCGCGTCGCGGGTCTCCTTGATCGGCTTGCCGTTGTCGAGGGTTTCCAGCACGGCCAGTTCGCGCGAACGCTCCTGGATGATCCGTGCGATACGGAACAGGTACTTGGCCCGCTCGGCGCCGGGCAGGACCGACCACTTCTCGAACGCCTTACGGGCGGCCCGTACGGCGCGGTCCACGTCGTCGGCACCGGCCTGGGCGACCTCGGACAGCACCTCCTCCGTGGACGGGCTGACGGTCTTGAAGACCTTGCCGTCGGCCGCCTCGCCGAACTCGCCGTCGATGAACAGCCCGTAAGAAGGCGCGATGTCGACGACCGAGCGGGACTCGGGGGCGGGCGCGTACACGAAGGGGTTCGCCGGGGTGTTCGCGGCGGTGTTCGGGGACGTGCTCTCGGGTGTGCTCTGGGATGCCATCTCTGCCTCAGTCCACCGTGACGTAATCGGGGCCGGAGTACCGGCCGGTGCTGAGCTTCTGACGCTGCATCAGCAGGTCGTTCAGCAGACTGGAAGCGCCGAAGCGGAACCAGTGGTTGTCCAGCCAGTCCGCGCCCACGGTCTCGTTGACCAGCACCAGGAACTTGACCGCGTCCTTCGTCGAACGGATGCCGCCCGCGGGCTTCACCCCGATCTGCACCCCGGTCTGCTCGCGGAAGTCGCGTACGGCCTCCAGCATCAGGAGCGTGTTGGCGGGGGTGGCGTTGACGCCGACCTTGCCGGTCGACGTCTTGATGAAGTCCGCGCCCGCGATCATGCCGAGCCAGGACGCGCGGCGGATGTTGTCGTACGTGGACAACTCGCCGGTCTCGAAGATCACCTTGAGCCGGGCGGCCCCGGCCGCCTCCTTCACGGCCCGGATCTCCTCGTACACCTTGAGGTAGTGCCCCGCGAGGAACGCGCCGCGATCGATGACCATGTCGATCTCGTCGGCACCCGCGGCCACGGCGTCACGCGTGTCGGCGAGCTTCACACCGAGCGCGGCGCGGCCGGCCGGGAAGGCCGTGGCGACGGAGGCGACCTTCACCCCGGACCCGGCGAGCGCGGCGACCGCGGTCGCCGCCATGTCCGGATAGACGCAGACGGCAGCCGTCGCGGGCGTCGTACGGTCGGTCGGATCGGGCCGTACGGCCTTGGCGGCGAGCGCCCGGACCTTGCCCGGGGTGTCCGCGCCTTCGAGCGTCGTCAGGTCGATCATGGAGATGGCCAGGTCGATGGCGTACGCCTTGGCCGTGGTCTTGATCGAACGCGTACCGAGCGCGGCGGCGCGGGCCTCCAGGCCGACGGCGTCGACGCCGGGCAGCCCGTGCAGGAAGCGGCGCAATGTGCTGTCGGACGCGGTCACGTCAGCGAATGCGGGGGTGATGGTGGGCATGGTCACCAGATGAGCATATCTACGCGCGTAGCGACCTGTACAGGGGGTGTGAGGTTCCGCGAAGGGGCTGTTTCCGAGCTGTGACCCGAGGTGCTCGTGTGCGGCGAGGGCCCGGGCGTGGTTCGTGCGCGGCGGGGTGCGCGGGGGTCGGGAACCGCGACTGTCGGAGGCGTACGGCAGAATCGGACGTATGACGAGCCCTGCCCCCGATCCTGAGCCCGGCCCCCAGCCCGCGTCCGGCCCTGAGCCCGGTGCCGCCGGCGGCCCCTCCGGCGGCGAGCACGCGCGACCGAAGGCCGGGCGCCCGGCGCCCGGACCGGCGCAGGACGGCGCGAGCGAGCCCAGCGAGCCGGCCGAGCCCGCCGAGCCGGCCTCGTCGACCGGGCCCGTGGAGCCTGCCGGGCCCGCGGGGCCTGCCGGACCCACCGAGCCTGCCTACGCCGATCGTGTCTTCCGGTCGGCCGGCGGAATCGTGGGCGGCGGCCTGCTGCTCGCGCTCGTCCTGTGGATCGGCATCGACGCGCTCGTCCGGGGCACGGGCCGCACCCCGTGGCTGGCGCTCGCCGGGATGCTCTGCGCCCTACCGCTGATCGTCGCGTTCACGCTGCGCCCGGCGGTCTTCGCGGGCGCGGACCGGCTCCGTATCAGGAACCCGTTCCGGACGATCGACCTGCCCTGGGGGTCGGTCACGGACATACGGGCCTCGTACTCGTGCGAGGCGTTCACGCGGGACAACGGGAAGTTCCAGCTCTGGGCGGTCCCCGTCTCCCTGCGCCAGCGCAAGCGCGCCGCCCGTCAGCAGACCCGCAGGGCGGGCGACGACCCGCACGGCAGGACCTCGGTCAACGTGGACGTCACGGACTCCCAGGCCAGAATGGCCACGGCGGACCGCACCACCGCCGACCTCCGAGACCTGGCCGAACGCGCCACCTCCCGCACCACCGCCCAGGGCGACCCCGTGGTCCGCTGGGCCTACGAGGTCATCGCCCCGGCGGTCGCGGGCCTGGTGGTCCTGCTGGTGCTGCTGCTGGTGGGGTGAGGGTTCGGGGTGCCGGGTTCGGGCGGGTCTGTCGGGGTGGGCCGGTGGTGAGTTGGGCGCCGTAGCCCGCCCCCTCTCTGGTTCGATGATCGCGGCTCCGGGGTGTGCGTCAAGGGCGCTCCTGCGTCGCGTCGGCTTCGCCGATGTCGCTGCGCTCCACCCTTGACCCCCACCCCTGCGCCGCTGGAAAAGGCGTGGGGAGGGGGCGGGGGGGGAGGGGTCCCCTGGGAAACACCGATGCCCTTGCGGTCCGTTCCAGGCTGGCGGGCCGGTTCGCCCTGCGGGGCGCGCGGTCGTGGAGTGGGGTGGCCCGGCTTTCGTCAAGCGGCTCCCCACCGGATGGCGGCTGAGCTTCATGCCCCGCTGGTCACCCGCCGTGGGTGAAAGGGGTCGGGTGGAGTCGGGGCGGATGTGATGTGTGGGGCGGGAGGGGTGTGCAACGGGGGAGTGTGTGCTGGGAGTCCCGCATAGGTGCGCTGGCTGCGCGCAGTAGCGGAACAACGGAGCCAACCCCCCAATCAGCCGGGGCAAACTGGGGCATAACGCATGCTTTTTGGGTGAGGAAGCCCCCGATCGGTCTCCCCGCACCGCATCCTGCCCGGCACCCCACCACCCCGACTCCATCAAAGCGCCCAGCTCCGCCAAGTCGGCCCCCTCCGCCAAGCCGGCCCCCTCCGCCAAGGCGGCCAGCTCCGTCAAATCGGTCCCGGCCACGCCGCATTCACCACCGGCCCCACCCACGGCGAGTGACCAGCGGGGCATGAAGCCCAGCACACGACCGGTCGACGGACGCTTGACGAGAGCCGTCACCGCCCCACTCCACGACCGCGTGCCCCGCAGGGCGAGCCGACCGGCCAGCCTGGGTCCGGCCCCAGGGACATCGGTGTTTCCCAGGGGACCCCTCCCCCCCCGCCCCCTCCCCACGCCTTTTCCAGCGGCGCAGGGGTGGGGGTCAAGGGTGGAGCGCAGCGACATCGGCGAAGCCGACGCGACAAAGGAGCGCCCTTGACGCACACCCCGGAGCCGCGATCATCGAACCAGAGAGGGGGCGGGCTACGGCGCCCAACTCACCACCGGCCCACCCCGACAGACCCTCCGCCCCCGCCCGAACCCGCCCCGCGTGCCTCGCAAGGCCAGCCGGTCATCGTGCAACTCTGCCGTCAGCGGCAAGCAGGTCGATAGCGTGCGGTCATGACCGATGACGCGGCGCGGCCGTTGCTCTTCCTGGACGTTGACGGAACGCTTCTGCCCTATGGCGGAGGGCGGTTGCCGGCGGATCGTGAGGAGTGGGAGGGCTGGCAGAAGGTGTCCAACCCTCAGTTGGCGAAGCTGGACCTCACCCTCGGGCCGCGTTTGCTGGCGTTGCCCTGTGTCCTGGTGTGGGCCACCGCCTGGATGCACGATGCCAACGCGGTGATAGCACCGCTGCTCGGGCTGCCCGAGTTGCCGGTGGCGGAGTTGCCGGACGCGCCCGAGGAGGACAGGGCGCGCGGGGTGCACTGGAAGACCCGGGCGCTCGTCGGCGCTGCGGCGGGGCGGCCGTTTATTTGGGTCGACGACGAGATCACCGCCCCTGATCGCGCCTGGGTGTCGGCGCACCACCAAGGGCCCGCGCTGCTCCACCGGGTGGATTCCATGACCGGCCTGGCGGCAACGGACTTTGCCGTGTTCGATGACTGGCTGCGGGACCGGCCCAGTTCGCCGAGGTGGTGACGAAGGTGATCAGGGCAAGTACCACGGGTCGTCCGCTCTCCACAGACCACCACCTTCCGGAGGCGTCGGGAGCGGCAGCCCCTTGGCCCGGAACGGCTCCCACGATCTCTCCGGAACCATCTCCTCAACGGAGGACATTGGTTACGTCTGCTTCCCCCGGCTCCCGCCGTCGCGCTGGTTCGGTACGGCGCTTCAGGGGTGCCCCGAAACGCGCCACGTAGTGCCACACACGCTTGAGTGCTTGCTCGTCGTGGTGGCCGGTACGAGCGGCTTCCCCGATGACGCGAGGATCGAGTCTCCCCACTGTCGCGATCCCTGTCCCCAGATCGATGTATTCCTGGCCACGATAGGCGGGGTGGTACTGGAGTTCTTCGACAGCGAGGCTGAATCCAGGGTGCCATTCAACCGGGCAGGGAAGCCTCCGAGCCGAGGCTTCCACGGCCGTGCCGCGATAGCAGGGGTCCAGGACCAAGGCCTCCACGTCTTGGCTCAGACGGACCGGTCCGTGTACTTGGGCCTCGATGTAGTCGTCGAGTGCGTCCTGCTGGTCGGCCTCGGCGAGTTCGACCAGCGGCATGCGTGCCGCGATGCCGAAGGCCGACGGCTCAAGGAAGCTGTCCGGATAGCAGAACGTGGTTCGTGTCAGCGTCTCGGCGGTCAGCCGAAAGTGGGCGGAGCCGAAACGCGGCGCGCCACCGACCAGCTTGCGGCGGAAATTCAATGCCCCGTAGACCGGTCGCTCCTCCGCAGGCGCCGCGTCGTACGCCCTGCCGAAGATCCGGCTCTCCCAGCGCCACCGATCACCGCCCGGGTGGGCGGTCAAACCTCCGTTGCTTGTACCTGTGACGAACTGCGAGCGGTAGACGCCGTCCTCGGCCATGACGTCGAGGATCGGGTTGCCTTGCGCCACGCGGTCCGGATGAAAATTGAGGGTCACACGCAGCGCTGGATCCACGGGGCCTCCGGACGACCGCTCGGCGACATGGCGGAAGGCCTGTTCGTACGCTCTCGGGAAGGCGTGGGAACTCATCGATGCAGTGTCGCTCAAGCTGATCAACCGCTGCATCCGCACTACCACCACTGTTCGTCGCGCCCATCGGACATCGCTGATGACCAATTCGGATGACTTGAAGCCGCGCCCAGGCCTTTTCGCGGCGGGGCACCAGACCTACCGGGATGTCGCCCCGGTCAGAGCGCTATCGCGTACAGCGTGCCGTCTCCGACGACGTACGCGACGCCGTGTTCGAGAGGGTCGGGCGGGTGAGGGATTCCGCCAGAGGGAGGCGCCACTTGACCCTGCCGGACTTCGAGTGGAGCGCGTACAGGCTGCCGGACGTGCTGCTCGTGTAGATGAGTCCCCGGCCACCACCGGGGCGCCCAGGAGGATCTTCGACAGTTTGAGGTCCCGGTGCACCACCCCCGCCGCGTGGATCGCCGCCAGCGCCTCCGCCAGCCTTGCGCGCGAACCGCCTCCGTCACAACCGCTGATCCCCGCCGGCGCCGTACCCTACCCGGCCGTTCGGAGGGGAAAGGGGGAGGCGTTCAGATGCCCGCGGCCTGCGACAGGTCCCGCTTCAGCGCCGTCAGCAGGTCCTCCGCCGTCGTACGCGCCGCCGGCAGCGCCGAGGCGTCGGCGACCGGGATCACGGCCTCCAGGTAGCACTTGAGCTTGGGCTCCGTGCCGCTCGGGCGGACGATGACGCGCGCCCGGTACGCGCCGTCCAGGTGGTAGCGCAGGCCGTCCGTCGGGGGGAGCGTGTCCGTGCCGGCGGACAGGTCCTCGGCGGCCGAGACCCGCAGGCCCGCCAGCTCGGTCGGCGGGTGCTCGCGCAGCCGGCGCATGGCGTCGGCGATCAGCGACAGGTCCTGGACGCGGACGGAGAGCTGGTCCGTGGCGTGCAGGCCGTGGGCGACGGACAGATCGTCCAGGACGTCCGTGAGCGTACGGTCCGACTCCTTCAGCTCCGAGGCCAGTTCGGCCACGAGCAGCGCCGCCGTGATGCCGTCCTTGTCGCGTACGCCCTCGGGGTCGACGCAGTAGCCGAGCGCCTCCTCGTACCCGTACCGCAGGCCCTCGGCGCGCGCGATCCACTTGAAGCCGGTCAGCGTCTCCTCGTATCCGAGCCCCGCCGCCGCGGCGATCCGGCCGAGGAGGGTGGACGAGACGATCGACGCGGCGAACGTGCCCGTCGCGCCCCGCGCCACGAGGTGCGCGGCCAGCAGCGCGCCGACCTCGTCGCCGCGCAGCATCCGCCACCCCGCGTCGGCCGACGCGTCGGGGACGGCCACCGCGCAGCGGTCCGCGTCCGGGTCGTTGGCGATGATCAGGTCGGGGCGGACGCGGCGGGCCGTGGCGAAGGCCAGGTCCATCGCGCCCGGCTCCTCCGGGTTGGGGAACGCGACCGTCGGGAAGGCCGGATCGGGCTCGGCCTGTTCCGGTACGGGGACGGGCGCGGGGAAGCCGGCGCGGGCGAAGGCGGCGAGCACCGTCTCCGTACCGACGCCGTGCAGCGCCGTGTGGACGACGCGCGCGGTGCGCGGGGAGCCGGGCGTGAGGACCGCGTCCGTACGGGCGAGGTAGGCGGCCAGGATCTCGTCGCCGAGGACGTCCCAGCCGGACTCCGGGCGGTCCACCGTGTCCAGGGCGCCCACCGCGGCGATCCGGGCGGCGATCTCCGCGTCGGCGGGCGGCACGATCTGCGAGCCACCCGAGTCGCCGCCCAGGTAGACCTTGTAGCCGTTGTCGCGGGGCGGGTTGTGGCTGGCGGTGACCTCCACGCCCGCGACGGCCCCGAGGTGCCGTACGGCGAAGGCCAGGACGGGCGTGGGCAGCGGCCGGGGCAGCAGGGCGGCGCGCAGGCCCGCGCCGGTCATCACGGCCACGGTGTCCCGGGCGAAGTCGGCGGACTTGTAGCGGGCGTCGTACCCGACGACCACCAGGCCGTCCCCGTCGCCCCGCGCCCTCAGGTACGCGGCGAGGCCGGCCGCGGCGCGGATGACCACGGCGCGGTTCATCCGCATGGGCCCGGCGCCCAGCTCGCCGCGCAGCCCGGCCGTACCGAACTGGAGCGTCCCCGCGAACCGTTCCGCCAGGGCGTCGGGATCACCGGCGCCGGCGGCTTCGATGAGTTCGCCCAGTTCCTCACGGGTCTCGCTGTCCGGGTCCTCGGCCTGCCAGGTCCTGGCGCGGACGAGGAGGTCCTGGTGCGCGGGGTCCTGATGCGCGTTCCGGTGCATGGGCCTGCTCCTGCGGGTGACGTCTTCGGCGGGTGGGGCGAGGGCGGGGCGAGGGCGGGGGACGGTCGGGGCGGATGCGGTCCAGCGGTCCAGCAGGTCAGATGCGGTCGAGCACCCGCGCCAGCAGCGCGCCCATCTGGGTGGCCGAGTCGCGGCCCGCCTGAAGGACTTCCTCGTGGTTGAGAGGGGCGCCCGAGATGCCCGCCGCCAGGTTGGTGACCAGGGAGATGCCCAGGACCTCGGCGCCCGCCTCGCGGGCCGCGATGGCCTCCAGGACGGTGGACATGCCGACGAGGTCGCCGCCCATCGCGCGGACCATGTTGATCTCGGCGGGGGTCTCGTAGTGCGGCCCCGTGAACTGGACGTACACCCCCTCCTCCAGACCCGGGTCGATCTCCTTGCACAGCGCGCGCAGCCGCGGCGAGTACAGGTCCGTAAGGTCCACGAAGTTCGCGCCGACGATCGGGGAGACGGCCGTCAGGTTGATGTGGTCGCTGATCAGCACGGGCTGGCCGGGGCGCATGCCCTCGCGCAGGCCGCCGCAGCCGTTGGTCAGGATGATCGTCTTGCAGCCGGCGGCGACGGCCGTACGGACACCGTGCGCGACGGAGGCGACGCCGCGGCCCTCGTAGTAGTGCGTGCGGCCCAGGAAGACCAGGGCGCGCTTCTCGGCGATTCTGTACGAGCGGATCCGGCCGCCGTGGCCCTCCACCGCGGGCGGCGGGAAGCCCGGCAGTTCGGTCACGGGGAACTCCGCCTCGGGCGCGCCGAGCGCGTCGACGGCCGGCGCCCAGCCGGAACCCATCACCAGGGCGACGTCATGGGTCTCGGCGCCGGTCAGCTCGCGCAGCGTGGCGGCTGCGGCATCGGCTGCGGCAAGGGGGTCGGCGGGTCCGTCGGCGTTGGCCGGGATAACAGATGCGTTCACGCGGATGAGGGTAGCCGGTCATGCCCTACGCGCGTAGATGTATCGGGCACGGTCTCCATATCGTTGTGGTGCTGTTTCCGGCGAAAGGGGGCGAAAGGGTCGGGAGGGAGGAGGCTCGGGGGAGGCCCTGGGTACTTTCAGGGCAGGAGCAGGGGTGAGGTTGGCCGGATCTGTCCCGTCGTACGGAGCCGTCCCCTCGTGCGGATCTGTCCCGTCGTACGGAGCCGTCCCCTCGTGCGGATCTGCCCCGTTGTACGGATCTCTCCCGCCGTGCGCATCTGTCCCGTCGTACGGGGCCGTCCGGATGAACCGGGCCTCGCCGTACAGTGCCCCGGGCGCCGCCTCAGCACGGGCGCTTGCGCAGCTCCATCACGTAGTCGTGCGGGGCCCCCGCCGACTCCGCCGCGTCGGCCAGCTCGCCCAGGTAGCGCGCCGAGGGCAGCCCGCCCTCGTACCCGTTCAGGACGTACAGCCAGGTCGGCTCCTCGCCGTCCAGGGTGTGCACCCGTACGCGCATCCGCCGGTAGATGTCGAGCCCCACGCCCTCCCAGCGGTCCATGGAGTCCTCGTCCATCGGTGCCAGGTCGTACAGCGCGACGAAGACCTGTGAGCGGGGCGCCTCCACGATCGTGGCGAGCGCGCCCTCCCAGCCCATCTGTTCCCCGCCGAAGGTGAGCCGCCAGCCGTTGAGCCAGCCGGTGCCGCGCAGCGGGGAGTGCGGGGCGCGGCGGGTCATCAGCCGCGCGTCGAGGTTGCCGGCGTACGCGGCGTAGAGCGACATGGGATTGAGGGTACGGGAGGTGTGGCCGTGGCCGCCGGTGCACCGGTCCGGGCGGGGTGGGGCGCGTGGGCCCGTCGTACAGGTGACGTACGGGTGACGTACGGGGGCCCGCGGGGCCCGGGGGATGTACGCGGTCGCAGGTGGGAGCCGTACGCGCCCCCGGTGGGAGGCCGCGCGGCGGGGGCCGCGCCCGGATGGAGGGACCCGGGGCGAAGCTACTTGAAGCGTGCGGGACAATGGAGTACGTACTGCATCCCCCGGGGCACCCCCCGGAACCCCGGCCGGGGTGGCAGACGGGCCGGGTTGACAACGCGAGGCGGACTTTTTCGTGACCCGGATCGTGATCATCGGTGGCGGACCCGGCGGATACGAGGCGGCGCTGGTCGGCGCCCAGCTCGGCGCCGAGGTGACCGTCGTCGACTGCGACGGACTCGGCGGCGCGTCGGTGCTCACCGACTGCGTACCGTCCAAGACCCTCATCGCGACCGCCGAGGTGATGACCACCTTCGACTCCTCGTACGAGGAACTGGGCATCATCGTCGCCGACGACACCCCCTCCGAGCAGGCCGCCCGGGTGGTCGGTGTCGATCTCGGCAAGGTGAACCGACGGGTGAAGCGGCTCGCGCTCGCCCAGTCCCACGACATCACGGCCTCCGTCACCCGCGCGGGCGCCCGCGTCATGCGCGGCCGGGGCCGGCTGGCGGGCCGGCAGGCCATGGACGGCTCGCGTCAGGTCGTCGTGACCGCGGCGGACGGCACGGAGGAGTCCCTCACCGCCGACGCCGTCCTGATCGCCACCGGCGCCCACCCGCGCGAGATCCCGGACGCGCTGCCGGACGGCGAGCGGATCCTGAACTGGACGCAGGTGTACGACCTCGACGAGCTGCCCGAGGAACTGATCGTGGTCGGCTCCGGCGTCACCGGCGCCGAGTTCGCCGGCGCCTACCAGGCGCTGGGCTCCCGGGTCACGCTCGTCTCGTCCCGCGACCGTGTGCTGCCCGGCGAGGACCCGGACGCCGCCGCCGTGCTGGAGGACGTCTTCCGCCGCCGCGGCATGAACGTCATGTCGCGCTCCCGCGCCGAGGCCGCCAAGCGGGTGGGCGACCGCGTCGAGGTCACCCTCTCCGACGGCCGGGTCATCTCCGGTACGCACTGTCTGATGGCCGTCGGCGCGATCCCGAACACCGAGGGCATGGGCCTGGAGGAGGCCGGTGTCCTGGTCAAGGACTCGGGCCACATCAAGACCGACCGGGTCTCCCGCACCTCGGCGCCGGGCGTCTACGCGGCCGGTGACGTCACCGGGATCTTCGCGCTCGCGTCGGTCGCTGCCATGCAGGGCCGGATCGCGATGTACCACTTCCTGGGTGACTCGGTCACGCCGCTCAACCTCAAGACGGTCTCCTCGAACGTCTTCACCGATCCGGAGATCGCCACCGTCGGCTACACGCAGGCGGACATCGACGGCGGGAAGATCGACGCGCGCGTCGTCAAGCTGCCGCTGCTGCGCAACCCCCGCGCGAAGATGCAGGGCATCAGGGACGGTTTCGTCAAGATCTTCGCCCGGCCCGGCACGGGCATCGTGGTGGGTGGTGTGGTCGTCTCGCCGCGCGCGAGCGAGCTGATCCACCCCATCGCGCTGGCCGTCGACAACAACCTGACGGTCGAGCAGATCGCGAATACGTTCACGGTCTATCCGTCCCTGTCGGGTTCGATCGCCGAAGTGGCACGGCAGTTGCACACACGGAAGTCGGCCGAGGAGAGCTGACACCCGGACCGCCGACTTCGGTCCCAGGACCTCCAGGAGCTCCTGAGGCTCCTGGATCCTCAGGAGTTCCAGGCGTCTCAGGAGTTCCCGGCGGTCCCTCCGGCCCCGTTCGGGCGCACGCGCTGCCCGTAAGCCCTTTCTGCAGGCTTCGATGCGTGCCCGAGCGGGCATGATGCCTCTATACCATCAGGCACGTTCGTTCGTGCACAACTTCTGTTATTCGGCGCAAACTGCTGAAAGCAGACGGTCATTGGGGTTACTGTCAGTTTCGTGTTCGCTGCAGAACGTCGCCAATTGATCCTTGAAATGGTGCGAGCCAACGGGGCCGTGTCGCTCCGTGAGCTCGCCCGCGTCGTCCAGACCTCCGAAGTGACCGTACGGCGGGACGTGCGGGCGCTGGAGGCGGAAGGACTCCTCGACCGCCGGCACGGCGGTGCGGTACTGCCGGGAGGATTCACGCGAGAATCCGGCTTTCCGCAAAAGTCCCATCTCGCGACGGCGGAGAAGACCGCCATCGCCGACCTCGCCGCGAGCTTCGTCGAAGAGGGCGAAGCCGTCGTCGTCGGCGCCGGTACGACCACGCAGGAGCTGGCCCGCCGGCTCGCGCGGATCCCCGGTCTGACCGTCGTCACCAACTCCCTGCTGGTCGCGCAGGCCCTCGCGCACGCCAACCGTGTCGAAGTCGTCATGACCGGCGGCACGCTGCGCGGCTCGAACTACGCGCTGGTCGGCAGCGGGGCCGAGCAGTCCCTCCAGGGGCTGCGGGTCACCCGCGCGTTCCTCTCCGGGAGCGGGCTGACCGCCGAGCGCGGGCTGTCCACGTCCAACATGCTCTCGGCGAGCGTCGACCGCGCGCTGGTCCAGGCCGCAGCCGAGGTCGTGGTCCTCGCCGACCACACGAAGCTCGGCACCGACACGATGTTCCAGACGGTGCCCACCGACCTCATCAGCAGGCTGGTGACCGACGAGCCGCCCGCGCACGACGACCGTGCGGGGGCGGAGCTCCAGGCGCTGGCGGACCAGGGCGTACGGGTCTCGGTCGCCGGTACGGGGGCGGGCTGCGGGGCCGGTGGTGCCGACGCGGCCGGTGGTGCGGCCGGGAGCGACGTGATGCCGCCGGGCGGCCGGGGCCGTCGCGACGTACCCCTGCCCGGGCAGCGCCGTACGCATGCGGCCGGACCAGGGGCGGGACTCGGCGGGCCCGGTGGCACCGGTGGGCCCGGCGGTCAACTCCGGGGATCGGGAGGTCCGTTGGGGTCGCAGGAGGCGGGCGAGAGGGCGCGGGTGGCGGACCTTCGCCGCCGGTAGGCGGTAGCCGAACGCCGGTGGTGGAAGCCGGTGGTGGCCGAACGCCGGTGGTCGGCAACGGGCAGCCGGGGACGGGAGGCGGCGGGCCGGGCCTTACGAGGCCTTGAGGCCCGTCAGCGTCAGCGTCAGCAGGCGGTCCGCCAGCTTCGGGTCGTCCGGTGACTGCTCCGCCGCCAGCGCGATCGCGTTCGTGAGCTGGAGCAGATCCCTGATGGAGACGCCGGCCCGTACGTCCCCCGACTCCTGGGCCCGCAGCAGCAGCCGCGCGCCCGCCTCACGCATCGGGCCGCTGCACTCCGACAGCGCCGAACTCTCGTCGTTGGACGCCGACATGAGCGCCCGCGAGAGCCCCTGATACTCACCCGCATGAGTGATCACGGCGCGCAGCCATTCCGTCAGCGCGCGGCACGGACTCTCCGATTCCGCGAGGTCACGGGAGCGCTGGAGCAGGTCGGCAAGCGCTTCCTTGAAGACCGCGTTCAGCAGCGCGTGCCGGTTGGGGAAGTGCCGGTAGAGCGTGCCGATCCCCACGCCCGCGCGGCGCGCGATGTCGTCCAGCGAGGTGTCCGTACCGTGCTCCGCGAAGCTGGTGCGGGCCTCGACGAGCAGCCGCTCGTAGTTGCGGCGCGCGTCGGCGCGCATGGGCCGTGGCGGCGTGTGTGCCGTACTGCTCGCCATCGCGCGGTCCTCCTGTCGCCACCCCGTCTCCCCGGTGAGTCTACGGCGGAGGCCCCGCCCGGATCCTGGAACCGACCCTGGAAGGGATCGCGGGATCGGGCGGGGCCTGTCCGAAGGCGCCGGGCCGTGCGGGGCGCCGAGCCGTGCGGGGTGTCAGTCCTTGATCTCGCAGATGGTCGCGCCGGAGGTGAGCGAGGCGCCGACCTCGGCCGCGAGGCCCTTGACGGTGCCCGAACGGTGCGCGTTCAGGGGCTGCTCCATCTTCATGGCCTCCAGGACGACGACCAGGTCGCCCTCCTTGACCTCCTGGCCCTCCTCGACGGCCACCTTGACGATGGTGCCCTGCATGGGGGAGGCCAGGGTGTCGCCGGACGCCGCCGACGCCGACTTCTTCGCCGCGCGGCGCTTGGGCTTGGCGCCCGCCGCCAGCCCCGTACGGGCCAGGGACATGCCCAGGCTGACCGGGAGCGAGACTTCGAGGCGCTTGCCGCCGACCTCGACCACCACGGTCTCGCGGCCCGGCTCGTCCTCGGACTCCGCGTCGGCCGGGGTGGCGAACGCCGGGATGTCGTTGACGAACTCGGTCTCGATCCAGCGGGTGTGGACCGTGAACGGGTCCGAGGTGAACGCCGGGTCGGTGACCACCTTGCGGTGGAAGGTCAGCGCCGTGGCCATGCCCTCGACGGTGAACTCGTCCAGGGCGCGCGCCGCGCGCTGGAGCGCCTGCTCACGGGTGGCGCCGGTGACGATCAGTTTGGCGAGCAGGGAGTCCCAGGCCGGGCCGATCACGGAGCCGGACTCGACACCCGCGTCCAGCCGGACGCCGGGGCCCGACGGCGGGGCGAAGGTGGTGACCGTACCGGGGGCGGGCAGGAAGCCGCGGCCCGGGTCCTCGCCGTTGATCCGGAACTCGAAGGAGTGGCCGCGCACCGCCGGGTCGTCGTAGCCCAGCTCCTCGCCGTCCGCGATGCGGAACATCTCGCGTACGAGGTCGAGTCCGCTGACCTCCTCGGTCACCGGGTGTTCCACCTGAAGGCGGGTGTTGACCTCCAGGAAGGAGATCGTGCCGTCCGTGCCGACCAGGAACTCGACGGTCCCGGCGCCGACGTAGCCGGCCTCCTTCAGGATCGCCTTGGACGCCGCGTACAGCTCGGCGTTCTGCTCGGGGGTCAGGAACGGCGCGGGGGCCTCCTCGACCAGCTTCTGGTGGCGGCGCTGGAGCGAGCAGTCACGGGTCGACACGACGACCACGTTGCCGTGCGAGTCGGCCAGGCACTGCGTCTCGACGTGCCGGGGCTTGTCGAGGTAGCGCTCGACGAAGCACTCGCCGCGGCCGAAGGCGGCGACGGCCTCGCGGACCGCCGAGTCGTACAGCTCGGGGACCTCTTCGAGCGTACGGGCGACCTTGAGGCCACGCCCGCCGCCGCCGAAGGCGGCCTTGATCGCGATGGGGAGCCCGTGCTGCTCGGCGAACGCGACGACCTCGTCGGCGCCGGAGACCGGGTCCGGGGTGCCGGCCACCAGCGGGGCGCCGGCGCGCTGCGCGATGTGGCGGGCGGCGACCTTGTCGCCCAGGTCGCGGATGGCCTGCGGCGGCGGGCCGATCCAGGTCAGACCCGCGTCCAGGACCGCCTGGGCGAACTCGGCGTTCTCGGACAGGAAGCCGTAGCCGGGGTGGATCGCGTCCGCCCCCGAGTCCTTCGCCGCCTGGAGCACCTTGGCCATGTCGAGATAGCTGGCCGCCGGGGTGTCACCGCCCAGGGCGAACGCCTCGTCCGCCGCGCGGACATGCAGCGCGTCCCGGTCCGGGTCGGCGTAGACGGCTACGCTCGCGATTCCGGCATCCCGGCAGGCACGGGCAACGCGGACAGCGATTTCGCCACGGTTGGCGATGAGCACCTTGCGCACGATGGCTCCCTCCTTGGAACAAGCTGAGTTTAGGGACTGCCGACACGCGCCGCCGAACTGTCCCCGCTGGTGAACTCCACCGCGCGGAGCGTGTTCCGATCCTCGCCCGGAGAGCGAAATCCCTTGTGGCACCACGGTACGCCGCGATCCTCCGTCGCACAGTAGCGCTCGGATGTGGTCCACCTCTCTGTCGGACTGTCCCTCCGCCGATCACGATTCTTTGTGGAGTCTCTACGAATGGCGGCAAGATTCTTTGCCGTGGCCCGGGCCCTTGTCCCCGGGTTTACCGGTTAGTACCGTGCGCGATGGCGGACGTACTGCTGGTAACAGTGGAAAACAGGGGAAGAGGGTGGGGCCCGTGGCCCGGCGACCGGTGGCCTGGCTGACCGCGATCGTGCTGGTGCTGGAGGCGATCGGCATCGTCTTCGTCAACGGCGTCCTGGCCACGGTGGTCGACCACCAGCAGATGTCGCTGGCCGGTCTCGACACCGGCGCGATGTTCGCCGGGACCTGGGCGATGGGCGGCGTCCTCGGGCTCTACCTCGTGGCCTGCGCGGCGGTCCTGGTGCGTACGGCGCTACGGGACCGGGCCCCCGGCCCCTTCGCGCGGATCGTGCTGGTCACCTGCGCGGTGGTGCACGCGGTGCTGGGTGCGCTGACGGTCGGTCTGGTGGGCTGGGCGGCCTTCGCGGTGATGATGGTGATCGTGGGGCTGGTGGTGCTGGTGCTGGTGGCGTACGAGAGCCGGCCCCGGCCCGCGGAGCGGCCACCGGGCGAGGAGACCCGCCCCACGCAGGGGCCGGCGCCCGCCTGACACCAGGGGTTTCTCAGGCCCAGAGGTCGGTGATCGTCACGCCGTGCGCCAGGAGCAGCGTGCGCAGCAGCGGCAGCGACAGGCCGACGACATTGCCGTGGCTGCCCTCGATCGAGTCGACGAACGGGGCGGAGAGACCGTCGAGCGTGAACGCCCCCGCGACGTGCAGCGGTTCGCCGGAGGCGACGTACGCGGCGATCTCGGCGTCGCTCGGGGTGCCGAAGTGGACCGTGGTCGACGCGGTCTCGCCGGCCCGGCGGCCGGTCGCGGTGTCGATCACGCAGTGACCGGTCCGCAGGATCCCCGTACGGCCGCGCATCGCCTTCCAGCGGAGGGTGGCCTCGTCGGCGTCGGCGGGCTTGCCGAGCGCCTCGCCGTCGAGTTCGAGCACGGAGTCGCAGCCGACGACCAGCGCCCCGGCGGTCTCGGGGAGCGCCGCCACGGTGGTGGCCTTGGCCTCGGCGAGGACGAGCGCCAGTTCGGCGGGGGTCGGTGCGGAGAGCGCGTCCTCGTCGACGCCGCTGACGATCACCTCGGGCGCGAGTCCGGCCTGCTTCAGCAGTCCGAGCCGGGCGGGGGAGGCGGAGGCGAGGACGAGGCGGCGTCGCTGAGCGGTCATGCCGGACATCGTACGGAGCGGGCGGCGGCCCGCGTCGGGCGGTGTGCGTACGGGCCCGCAGCCGCCGGTCGCCGCGCCGGTCAGTGCAGGCCGAGCACGAGCATCGCCAGCACCATCGCCAGGGCGAGCAGGATGCCCGCCCTGCGCAGCATGCACTGCGCCTCGCGGAGCTCCTTGGGAGGCTTGTTCTCGGGATCGGACCACAGCATGTCTCGATACTCCGGCGGGCGGGCGTCCGGCGCCTGAGTACGTGTACTCAAGCACCGGACCCAGCTACCGGGCATGCCTCGGCTACCGGGTGGGTGCCTCAGCCCGGCCAGTACGTCCTGGCCCACGCGCGCGGTCCCGGGCGCATCGTCCGGCCCCGCGCGATGCGGTCGGGGGCGGACCACTCGGCCGGGGGTTCGGCCGCGCCGGACGGAGGGCTCTCCACCGCGGCGGCACGGGCCTGGACCACCGCCAGCGCCGCGGCCAGTTCCTCCCGGGTCGGGTTGCCCCGTACGACTCTGATCATCGTCAGTTCCCTTCCGTCATGGAGGCGGGCCTAGAGCGGGATGTTGCCGTGCTTCTTCGGCGGCAGGCTCGCGCGCTTCGTCCGGAGCTGGCGCAGCCCCTTCACGATGTGGGCCCGGGTCTCCGACGGCATGATCACCGCGTCCACGTAGCCGCGCTCGGCCGCCACGTACGGGTTGAGCAGCGCGTCCTCGTACTCCTGGATCAGCTCGGCGCGCCGGGTGTCCTGCGCCCCGGTGTCACCGGCGGCGGCGATCGTGCGGCGGTGCAGGATGTTCACCGCGCCCTGCGCGCCCATCACGGCGATCTGCGCCGTCGGCCAGGCGACGTTGAGGTCGGCGCCCAGGTGCTTGGAGCCCATCACGTCGTACGCGCCGCCGAACGCCTTGCGGGTGATCACCGTGATCAGCGGGACCGTGGCCTCCGCGTACGCGTAGATCAGCTTGGCGCCGCGCCGGATGATGCCGCCGTACTCCTGGTCGACGCCGGGCAGGAAGCCGGGGACGTCCACGAACGTCAGCACCGGTACGTTGAACGCGTCGCACGTCCGGACGAACCGCGCCGCCTTCTCCGAGGCGTTGATGTCCAGACACCCCGCGAACTGCATCGGCTGGTTGGCGACGATGCCCACCGGGAAGCCCTCGACCCGGCCGAAGCCCGTGATGATGTTCGGCGCGAAGAGCGCCTGCGTCTCCAGGAACTCCCCGTCGTCCAGCACCCGCTCGATCGCCGTGTGCATGTCGTACGGCTGGTTCGCGGAGTCCGGGATCAGCGTGTCCAGGTCGCGGTCCTCGTCCGTGGTCTCCAGCTCGGCCTCCTCGGGGAAGGCGGGCGGCTCGGAGAGGTTGTTCGACGGGAGGTACGAGAGCAGGGACTTGACGTACTCGACGGCGTCCTTCTCGTCGCCCGCCATGTGGTGCGCGACGCCGGACGTCGTGTTGTGCGTACGGGCGCCGCCCAGATCCTCGAAGCCGACGTCCTCGCCCGTCACCGTCTTGATGACGTCGGGGCCCGTGATGAACATGTGCGACGTCTGGTCGACCATCACCGTGAAGTCGGTGATCGCCGGGGAGTAGACCGCGCCGCCCGCGCACGGGCCGACGACCAGGCTGATCTGCGGCACGACGCCCGACGCGTGCACGTTGCGGCGGAAGATCTCGGCGAACAGGCCGAGCGCGGCCACGCCCTCCTGGATACGGGCGCCGCCGCCGTCGTTGATGCCGATGACCGGGCAGCCGGTCTTCATCGCGAAGTCCATGACCTTCACGATCTTCTCGCCGTACACCTCGCCGAGCGAGCCGCCGAAGATGGTGAAGTCCTGCGAGTAGACACAGACGGGACGGCCGTCCACCGTGCCGTAACCGGTGACGACACCGTCCCCGTACGGGCGGTTCGTCTCGATGCCGAAGTTGGTCGAGCGGTGCCGGGCGAACTCGTCCAGCTCGACGAAGGACCCCTCGTCGAGGAGGAGGCCGATCCGCTCGCGCGCCGTCAGCTTCCCCTTGGCGTGCTGTTTCTCCACGGCGCGCGCGGAGCCGGCGTGCGTGGCTTCGTCGATACGGCGCCGGAGGTCCGCGAGCTTGCCCGCGGTGGTGTGAGCGCTGCTTCCAGTGCTGGTTCCGGTGCTGGTTCCTGCGGTGGTTCCCTGTGCGGTTTCCGGCTCGGACATCGGGATGCGGCTCCCTGCGGGTCACGGGGGTGATGCGGCGTGCGCCGCGCGCGGACGCTACTGATCCGTAGCGTATCGGCGCGGATACCGTTCGGCAGTGCGGCGTTTGCCACACCTAGGGTGGCTTGCATGACGGAGCCCCGTAACCCCCGAGGCCGGCACCACACCGGCCGCTGGACCGACCTCGAACGCCCGCCGCTCGGCCTCCGCGCGCTGCGCCGCGGCCTGATCCTCCCCGGCGGGCTGTGGAGCTCGCTCGACGTGGTCGAGGCGACCGGCTCCACCAACACCGATCTGGCCGCGCGGGCGGCGGACGGGGCGGCGGAGGGCGCGGTACTGGTCGCCGAGGAGCAGACGGCGGGGCGCGGACGGCTCGACCGGCGCTGGTCGGCGCCCGCGCGCTCCGGGATCTTCTTCTCCGTCCTGCTCAGGCCGGGCCCCGGGGTGCCGGTCGAGCGGCTCGGCTGGCTGCCGCTGCTGACCGGGGTCGCCGTCGCGACGGGGCTGGCCAGGGCGGCGGGTGTGGACACCGCCCTCAAGTGGCCGAACGACCTGCTGGTGACGGTGGACGGCGAGGAGCGCAAGGCGGGCGGCATCCTCGCGGAGCGCGCGGGGGACGACGCCGTCGTGGTGGGCGTCGGCCTCAACGTCTCGCTGCGCGCCGACGAGCTGCCCGTACCGACGGCGGGGTCGCTGGCGCTGGCGAACGCCGTCTCCCTGGACCGCGACACGCTGCTGCGCGCCGTACTGCGCTCCCTGGAGCGGTGGTACGGCCCGTGGCGGGAGGCCGGTGGCGACCCGGTCGCCACCGGCCTCCAGGAGGCGTACGCGGCGGGCTGCGCCACGCTGGGGCGGCAGGTCAGGGCGGAGCTGCCCGGCGGCAATGAGCTGGTGGGCGAGGCGGTGGCGGTGGACGGTGACGGCCGGCTGGTCGTCGCGACGGACGACGGGGAGCGGCACTCTGTCGGCGCGGGCGACATCGTGCACCTACGAGGGGCGTAGGACGGTCGTGCGGGTATGCCCGTGGGTACGCCCGTGCAGGTACGGCACACGCGTACGGGGGACGGTAAGCGCGAGGCATGGCACGCCTGGCACAGGACGGGGGCACGGCGGGGCGGTCGCGGCCCGGTGCCCGTCCGGTCGCGGCACGGGGGCGGTCACCGGCGGTACGGCGTGCCCCGCACGCGCCCGTCCGTACCTCAGGACGGACCGTCCCATACCCACCCATGGACGTGAGCCAGCGCACATCTGCCGTATCGTTGAGGCGGTCCACGACAGATCGGCAGGGCAGTGCGCAGGGAACGGGCAGGAGGCGGCTGGTGACCGTCGATGATTCGGCTTCCGGCGCCGACACACCGCCGCCGGACCCCTCGGGTCACCCGACCCCGCATCATGTCGTCGATCACACGGCCGAGCCGACCGACGATCCCCTCGCGATCCGTCTCGAACAGCTCATCCTCGGCGCGGAACGCCGCTACACCCCCTTCCAGGCGGCCCGCACGGCCGGGGTCTCGATGGACCTCGCCTCCCGCTTCTGGCGCGCCATGGGCTTCGCCGACATCGGCCAGGCCAAGGCGCTCACCGAGGCGGACGTGCTCGCGCTGCGGCGGCTCTCCGGGCTGGTCGAGGCCGGGCTGCTGAGCGAGCCGATGGCCATCCAGGTCGCCCGGTCGACGGGGCAGACCACCGCCCGGTTGGCCGAGTGGCAGATCGACTCCTTCCTGGAGGGGCTGACGGAGCCGCCCGAGCCGGGAATGACCCGTACCGAGGTCACGTACCCCCTGATCGAACTGCTGCTGCCGGAGCTGGAGGAGTTCCTCGTCTACGTGTGGCGGCGCCAGCTCGCCGCGGCGACCGGGCGCGTGGTGCAGGCCGCGGACGACGACGAGATGGTCGACCGGCGGCTCGCCGTGGGCTTCGCGGACCTCGTCGGGTTCACACGGCTGACCAGACGGCTGGAGGAGGAGGAGCTGGGCGAGCTGGTCGAGGCGTTCGAGACCACCTCCGCCGACCTCGTCGCCGCACACGGTGGCCGGCTGATCAAGACCCTCGGCGACGAGGTGCTGTACGCGGCGGACGACGCCGGTACGGCCGCGGAGATCGCCCTGCGGCTGATAGAGACCATGACGCACGACGAGACGATGCCCGCGCTGCGCGTCGGCATCGCGTTCGGCACGGTCACCACGCGGATGGGCGACGTCTTCGGCACGACGGTGAACCTCGCGAGCCGGCTCACGTCGATAGCGCCGAAGGACACCGTCCTGGTGGACGGCGCGTTCGCGGAGGAGCTGATCCGTACGGGAGACGCCCCGGCCTCGGAGACCGAGGCGGCGGAGGCCGCGGCGCAGGCCGAGAAGGAGGGCGCGGTGCCGCCCTCGTACCGCTTCGGCCTCCAGCCGATGTGGCAGCGCCCGGTGCGCGGCCTCGGTGTCGTGGAGCCCTGGCACCTGGGACGGCGCGCGACCTAGGATCACCTCCGGTGAACTGTCGTTAACCGGGAGGGTGCTGTCATGGCCGAGGGTGAGCAGAGCGGCGAGCAGAGGTTCGGGGAGTTCGTCGCCGTACGGCGGCACGGCGCGGGCGGGCACGTCGCCGAGCTGGTGCTCGACCGGCCGAAGGCCATGAACGCGGTCTCCACCGGGCTGGCCCGCTCGCTGGCCGCCGCCTGTGCGGAGCTCGCCGCCGACCAGGACGTACGGGCCACCGTGCTGACCTCCACGCATCCGCGCGCCTTCTGTGTCGGCGCGGACCTCAAGGAGCGGAACGCGCTGACCGACGCCGAACTGCTGCGGACCCGGCCGGTCGCGCGCGCCGCGTACACCGGGGTGCTGGAGCTGCCGATGCCGGTGATCGCCGCCGTGCACGGCTTCGCGCTGGGCGGCGGGTTCGAGCTGGCGCTCGCCTGCGACCTGATCGTCGCCGACCCGTCCGCGGTCGTCGGGCTCCCCGAGGTGTCGGTCGGGGTGCTCCCCGGCGGCGGCGGTACGCAGCTTCTGCCCCGCCGGGTCGGGGCCGCGCGCGCCGCGGAGCTGATCTTCACCGCGCGCCGGGTGCCGGCGGCCGAGGCGGCGGGGCTGGGCCTGGTGGATCTGCTGGTGGACGAGGGCGCCGACCGGGACGAGGCGCTGGCACTGGCGGACCGTATCGCCGCGAACTCGCCCGTCGGCGTACGGGCCGCTAAGCGCGCCCTGCGGCTCGGGCACGGGCTCGACCTGCGGGCCGGTCTTGAGGTCGAGGACGCCGCCTGGCGGTCGGTCGCCTTCTCCGGGGACCGGGCGGAGGGCGTCGCGGCGTTCAACGAGAAGCGGACGCCGCGGTGGCCCGGGGTCTGACGGCGGGCGCGGTGCCGGGGGTGGTGCGGGGCGCGGTGCCGGGCGCGCGGTGACGAGGCGCCGCCCCAGGTGATCAAATCACCCCAAAGCGCCCTAAGGTGGGGTGATGGGAGTGGATGGGCGACTGCGCGCCATGGTGGCACTGTCCCAGGCGATGGCCGCGGCCCCGACGGCGCGGGAGTCCTGGCGGGCGGCGGCCCAGGGTGCGTGCGCGGCGCTCGCGGGGGGCTTCGCGGCGCTGTCCGTGTGGGAGCGGGACCTCGGCCGGCTCAAGGTGCTCGTGAACGCGGGCGATCTGGCCGACGCGGAGGAGGAGTTCCCCGAGGACGAGTCGTACCCCGTGCACCAGTTCCCCGAGATCGCGGAGTTCCTGCACGAGCGCTGGGCAGGCGGCGGCGGGCCCAACGCCTGGGTCGAGACGGCGGAGGGGCTCGGTGACGCCGACGCCCCCGCCACCGGGCCGCCCGGCTACTGCCACCAGCGCGTGGCGACGCTGCGCCGGCGCGGCCGGGGGTGCTGCGTCGTCGCGCCGATCGTGCTGCACGGCCGGGCCTGGGGCGAGCTGTACGTGGCGAGACCGCTGGGCGCGCCTCTGTTCGACGCGGACGACGCGGACTTCGCGACCGTCATCGCGTCCGTGGTGGCGGCCGGGCTCGCTCAGACGGAACGGCTCGAAGAGGTACGGCGCCTGGCCTTCACCGACCCGCTGACGGGGCTGGGGAACCGGCGCGCGGTCGACGCGCGGCTCGACGAGGCGATCGGCTCGTACCAGGCGGACGGGGCCGTCGTCAGCCTCGTCGTCTGCGATCTCAACGGCCTGAAACAGGTCAACGACACGCTCGGGCACGCGGTCGGCGACCGGCTGCTGGAACGGTTCGCCTCGCTCCTCTCCGTCTGCGGCGCCCGGCTCCCCGGCGCGCTGTCGGTGCGGCTCGGCGGGGACGAGTTCTGCCTGCTGGCGGTGGGCCCGAGCGCGGACGAGGTCATCGCGGTCGCCACCGAACTCTGCGCGCGGGCGGCGGATCTGGAGCTGGGCGAGGGCGTGGCGTGCGGGATCGCCTCGACGGGCGACCCGATCGGCGAGGTGCTCTCGGGGCGCCGGCTCTTCCGGCTGGCGGACGCGGCCCAGTACCGGGCGAAGGCGCTGCGGGCGGCGGGCCCGGTGGTGGCGGGACGCGACGGCACGGTGATCCCCCTGGCCGACACCCCGGCACCCCCGACCCGCGACCGCCGCCGCTTCCGGGACGCGCCTCCGGCGTCGTAGACGGCGGGGGCCGTCAGGAGGGTGACACTCCGAGATTCAGTACGTACGCTCCTGAATATGGATATGCATACTGTCGTGGTGGGGACGTCAGGGACGACCGCCGAGGACGTCATCGCCGTGGCCCGCGGCCATGCCCGCGTCGAGCTCTCCGCCGAGGCGCTGGCCGCCCTCGCCGCCGCCCGGGAGATCGTGGACGCGCTGGCCGCCAAGCCCGAGCCCGTGTACGGGGTCTCCACCGGGTTCGGGGCGCTCGCCACCCGGCACATCGGACCCGAGCTGCGGGGGCGGCTCCAGCGGAACATCGTGCGGTCCCACGCCGCCGGAATGGGGCCGCGCGTCGAGCGGGACGTCGTACGCGCGCTGATGTTCCTCCGGCTCAAGACGCTCGCCTCCGGGCGCACCGGCGTACGCCCCGAGGTCGCACAGGCCATGGCCGACCTGCTCAACGCGGGCATCACCCCCGTCGTCCACGAGTACGGCTCCCTCGGCTGCTCCGGCGACCTCGCGCCGCTCTCCCACTGCGCGCTCGCGCTCATGGGCGAGGGCGACGCGGAGGGCCCCGACGGCACCGTGAGGACTGCCGGGGAGCTGCTCGCCGCGCACGGCATCACGCCCGTCGAACTGCGCGAGAAGGAGGGCCTGGCGCTGCTCAACGGCACCGACGGGATGCTCGGCATGCTGGTCATGGCCCTCGCCGACCTGCACCGCCTCTACACCAGCGCCGACATCACCGCGGCCCTCAGCCTGGAGGCGCTGCTCGGCACGGACCAGGTGCTCGCTCCCGAACTGCACGCCATCCGGCCCCACCCCGGCCAGGGCGCCAGCGCCGACAACATGCTGCGGGTGCTCGCCGGATCCGGGCTGACCGGGCACTTCCAGGAGGACGCGGCCCCCCGCGTCCAGGACGCGTACTCCGTGCGCTGCGCCCCGCAGGTCGCCGGGGCGGGCCGGGACACGCTCGCGTACGCCAGGATCGTCGCCGACCGCGAACTGGCCTCCGCCGTGGACAACCCGGTCGTGCTGCCCGACGGGCGCGTGGAGTCCAACGGGAACTTCCACGGCGCGCCCGTCGCGTACGTTCTCGACTTCCTCGCGATCGTCGCCGCCGACCTCGGCTCGATCGCGGAGCGCCGCACCGACCGGCTCCTCGACAAGAACCGCTCCCACGGGCTGCCCGCCTTCCTCGCGGACGACCCCGGGGTCGACTCGGGGCTGATGATCGCCCAGTACACCCAGGCCGCGCTGGTCAGCGAGATGAAGCGGCTCGCGGTGCCCGCCTCGGTCGACTCGATCCCGTCCTCGGCGATGCAGGAGGACCATGTCTCGATGGGCTGGTCGGCCGCGCGCAAGCTCCGTACCGCCGTCGACAACCTGACCCGGATCATCGCCGTCGAGCTGTACGCGGCGACCCGCGCCGTCGAGCTGCGCGAGGGGCTGACGCCCGCGCCCGCCTCACGCGCGGTGATCGACGCGCTGCGGGCGGCCGGGGTGGCGGGGCCGGGGCCCGACCGCTTCCTCTCCCCGGATCTGGCCGGGGCGGACGCCTTCGTACGGGAGGGACTGCTGATCGCGGCGGTGGAGCCGGTGACGGGGCCGCTCGCCTGAGGTGTCGGCCGACCGGCCGGCCCGGCGTCGCTCAGAACGCGCGGGCGCCTCTGCGTACCGAGTACGCGACGAAGGCCACGCCGATGCCCAGCGACACGCTCCCGCCGAGCACGTACGGCGTCGTGTCCACGCTGCCGGTGTCCGCGAGTCTCGGCTCGTCCGCGCCCGCCGGGGCGTCGGATGCCGGAGTGGTGGGCGCCGGAGCGGTGGGCGGGGCGGGCGTGGCCGGGCCCACGGAGCTGTCGGTGCTGTCCGCGACCTCGGTGACCTCGGATCCGCCGGCCGGTCCGCCGGCGGGTCCTTCGGCGGTGAGGCTCTGGGCGGACGGCGCCGACCGCTGGGACGGGGCGGCGCCCTGGTCGCCGGTGGCGTTCGCGGACGGAACGAACCAGAGAGCGCAGAGCAGGGTCGCGGCTGCGGTAGCCGTCAGCAGCGGTCGCCGTGCGACGGACACGTGATCGATCCCCCTTGTGGCAGCGCCGAATTGGGTGAGTGGGGGAGATGCTAGCCAACTTCTCGACCGCCATGGCACGGAGCCCGTTTTGTCGCCGCCAGGTTCGCCGGTGCCGTACGACCGGTATCGGGCCCCGGAGCCGTACGCTCCGTCGTATGACCACTTCAGAAACATCACGGTATGTACGGGTAACGGTCGAATTGGTGCTGGAGGTCGAGGACCCCGAGCGCCTGGGCGCCGCCGCCCTCGCCCGGATCGACGGCGACGCCTCGGTACCCGACGACGAGCGGGCGCAGGCCAGGGCGGCGGTGCAGGGGGACGAGGCGGAGGCCCTGGCGTACCTCGTGGAGCCCCACGACCTGATCAAGGACGTCCCCGGGATCGGTCTCGCCCAGGCGTCGTGGACCAGCGAGCTGATCGACTACGACCCGGACGCGGTCGAGTGGGACCTCTACGAGACCGGCGAGGACGGTGAGGACCCGGACGACGAGGTGTCCGAGGAGGTCGGAGGCGTGATCGGAGGCGTCAGCGGCGGTGGAGGGGTGACCGCTGGTCGGCGCTAGCGCGTGAGCGTGCCACCCTGGTAAGCCTCGGTCCGTAGTCGGCGGGCCGGGGCCGGCCTGTTTCCCGGTCGTGAACTGGTGTTCGTGAGTGGTGTTCACCACACTGCCGGCTGATGCGGAACCGGACGAACCGATAAGGCCGTTCTTAAAGGTTATCGGCAGGGTAAGCGGCGATGATGGAGAAGCGTGTGATGACGGACAGCAAGCGGCGCAGGGCCCTCATGGCCGCGTCCGCGGTGCTCGGCGGCGTACTGGTGCTCTCGGCGTGCAACGGTGACGGCGGGTCCAAGAGCGGCGCCGGGAGTTCGGAGACCTCCTCCTCACAGGCTCAGGCGGACGAAGCGGCGGCCAAGGAGACCTCCGAGGCCCAGATAGTCATCGCGCCGAAGAACGGCGCGACGAACGTCGGCATCAACAACGACGCGAAGGTCACCGTCACCAAGGGTGATCTCACGGACGTCAAGATGACGACGGCCGACGGCACCGCCGTCAAGGGCACGCTGGCCGCCGATGCCAAGAGCTGGAAGCCGGACGCGCAGCTCGACCGCTCCACCGCCTACAAGATCGCCGCGACGGCGAAGGACGGGAAGGGCCGTCAGGCCCACGAGAACACCTCCTTCACCACCGTCTCGCCCAGCAACAGCTTCATCGGGAACTTCACGCCCGAGGACGGTTCCACCGTCGGCGTCGGCATGCCGGTCTCGATCAACTTCGACAAGTCGATCTCCGACAAGAAGGCCGTCCGGGACGCGATCACGGTCACGTCCAGCAGCGGCCAGGAGGTCGTCGGCCACTGGTTCAGCCAGACGCGTCTCGACTTCCGCCCCGAGCAGTACTGGAAGGGCGGCTCGACGGTCACCCTCAAGCTCGCGCTGGACGGTGTCGAGGGCGCCCCGGGCGTCACCGGTGTCCAGCAGAAGACGATCACCTTCAAGGTCGGCCGCAACCAGGTCAGCACCGTCGACGCCAAGACGAAGATGATGACCATCACCCGCGACGGCGCGACGGTCAAGACCATCCCGATCTCGGCCGGCTCCCCCGACAACACGACGTACAACGGTCAGATGGTGATCTCCGAGAAGTTCAAGGAGACCCGGATGAACGGTGCGACGGTCGGCTTCACGGACGACGACGGCAAGGGCGAGTACGACATCAAGGACGTCCCGCACGCCATGCGGCTGTCCACCTCGGGCACCTTCATCCACGGCAACTACTGGGGCGCCCGCTCGATCTTCGGCAGCGTCAACACCAGCCACGGCTGTGTCGGTCTCGCGGACGTGAAGGGCGCCGGCGACGCCAACCAGCCCGGCGCGTGGTTCTACAACAACTCGCTCATCGGTGACGTGGTCGTCGTCAAGAACTCGAACGACAAGACCATCAAGCCGGACAACGGCCTCAACGGCTGGAACATGAGCTGGTCCGAGTGGCAGGCCGGTTCGGAGGCCTGATGCCCCCGGGCGTCCGGTCCGCCGGGCGCCCACCCGCTCCACCCCGCTGAGCCTGTTCGAACGGCGGCGGCACCCTCCCGGTGCCGCCGCCGTTCGCGTTCTCATCCCGCTCTCACCCTGGCCTTATCCGGCCATCACAACGGGCCTCTACCTTCACGCCCATGTTCTTCACCTACCTCAGGCGCGAGTTGCGCCGTCGCAGAAAGGCGGCGCTCGTCGTCGCCTCGGGGCTCGCCCTGGGCATCGCACTGGTGATCGTCGTCAACTCGGTCTCCGCCGGCATGAGCCAGGCCCAGGACAAGGTCCTGCAATCGCTGTACGGCCTCGGTACGGACATGACGGTCACCAAGGCCGCCACCCCGCCCGGGGAGGGGGACACCAACCGCCGCCGCTTCGAGTTCGACGCCGACGACAGCGATTCGGACGCCGAGCAGAGCAGCGACCGGGTCATGGTCCAGGGCTTCCAGACGCTGGCCTCCTCGACCGTCACCGAGGTCGGTGAACAGAGCGGCGTCGCCCAGGCCGTCGGCGGGCTCAGCCTCAACGTCCTCAAGGTGAACGGGGAGTTCAAGCGCGGCGAGTTCACCCCGCAGGAGGGCGGCTCCACCGGCGGCTCCACCGGCGGTCCCGGCGGCGGGGCCGGACGGGGCGGCGGCAACGGCGGCGGTACGGGCGACTCGGCCGGCTCCGGCGGCTCCAGCGGCTCCAGCGGTGAAGTCCGGGGCGGCGGCGCGGCGTTCGACGTCAACTCGTACTCCGTCTACGGCACGGATGTCACCTCGCCCGCGCTCGGCCCGCTCACCTCCTCCAGGATCACCGAGGGCCGTACGTTCAAGAGCACCGAGACGGACGCCGCGGTCGCCGTCGCCGACAGCGCGTACGCCACGGAGAAGAGCCTCGCGGTCGGCAGGACCGTCACCATCTCCGGGACGAAGTTCACCGTCGTCGGCATCGCGACCGCCGACAGCGGCGACTCCGCCGCCAACCTCTACATCCCGCTGAAGAAGGCCCAGACCCTGGCCGACTCCAAGGACAAGGTCACCACGGTCTACGTCAAGGCCGCCGACTCGCAGCAGATCGACAGCGTCAAGTCCGCCATCCAGAAGAACATCTCGGGCACGACCGTCACCACCTCCGCCGATCTGGCCGACACGGTCTCCGGCTCCCTCTCCACCGCCTCCGACCTCGCCACCACCGTCGGCAAGTGGCTCTCCATCGCCGTCCTGATCGCCGCGTTCCTGGTGGCCGGGCTGCTCACCTCGTCGGCCGTCAGCCGCCGGGTACGGGAGTTCGGCACGCTGAAGGCGCTCGGCTGGAAGAGCGGCCGGGTCACCCGTCAGGTCGTCGGCGAGGCCCTGGTCAACGGGTTGCTGGGCGGGGTGCTCGGCATCGCGCTGGGCCTCGGTGGCGCCTACCTGGTCACCGCCGTCAGCCCCACCCTCACCGCACAGCTCGGCTCCACGGGCGGAGGCGGCGGGGGCGGCGGCTTCGGCGGCGGTCCGATGGGAGGCGGCGGCGGACCGGGCCGGCAGGCCGCCTCCAAGGCGCTCGACATCGCGCTGACCGCGCCCGTCTCCGTCTCCACCATCGGCGTCGCCGTGGCGCTCGCCGTCGCGGGCGGCCTGATCGCGGGGGGCTTCGGCGGCTGGCGCGCCTCGCGGCTGCGGCCGGCGGACGCGCTGCGCCGGGTCGAGTGACGGCACCGGAACCGCTCGTCCCCCGGCCCTCCTCTCCCACCGGCCCGTACCGCAGGCCGTACCACCGTCCGTACAGCAGGAGTTGAACCGTGTACCAGCTCAGAGGCGTCACCAAGCGCTACGCGCGCGGCAAGCAGAGTGTCGACGCGCTCGCCGGCGTCGATCTGACCATCGAGGACGGTGGCCGGCTCGTCATCCAGGGGCCCACCGGCGGTGGCAAGTCCACCCTCCTCCAGATGCTCGGCGGTCTCGACCGGCCGACCGAGGGAAGCGTGGAATTCGACGGGGTGGATCTGGCCGGACTGTCCGAATCCCGGCTCACCACGGTACGGGCGGAGTCCATCGGCTTCGTCTTCCAGAGCTTCAACCTGATCCCCACGCTCACCGCGCAGGAGAACGTCGAGACGGCCCTCGTCCCCCTCGGCGTCAAGGGCGCCGCCCGGCGCGAACAGGCCGCGCAGGCGCTGGAGTCCGTCGGGCTCGGCGAACGCCTGGGGCATGTGCCGAGTGAACTCTCCGGAGGTCAGCAGCAGCGTGTCGCCATCGCCCGCGCGCTCGTGAAGAAGCCGAAGGTGCTGCTCGCCGACGAGCCCACCGGGAACCTGGACGAGTCGATGCGCGACGAGATCATGGAGCTGCTGGAAGGGCTCTGGAAGGAACACGGCCTGACCTTCGTCATGGTCACGCACGACAGCTCGATCGCCCGTCGTGCCCCACGACTCGCCACGATTCGCAAGGGCCGGGTGACCGTCACCGAGAACGCGGCCGCCTGACGCGACGCTTTCCGCCGCATCTCCGGCGACGCCTTCCGAAGAGACGCTTCCTGAAGTAAAACCGTCTGTGAGAACAGCGGTTGAAGCGTGCGGTCATGCCGCGGAAGTGAGCGACTATGCCGTGCGTCCATGCCTCGGGTCCGTGCCGTACAGCAGTGCCGACAGTGCCGTACGGGGCGCTTGTGACTCCGGAGGGTCCGTGTGACTCCCGGGGCGCAAGCGCCCGCCTCTCCTCGCCCGTCCGCCCGGACGTCCTCGTAACCCGGGGGCGTCACCCCTCTCGCACGCGTAGGTTCGGTCCATGCTGATCACTCTGGGAAGTCCGCCCTCGGATGCCGAGACTGAATCCTGGTACGGAGTCGTCACAGTGGCGCACGCCCGTGATCTGCCCGCCTCGACGCCCGAGCGCAGCCGGGTCGAGACGGAGGGAAAACTCCGTGTGCCGCCGGTGGGCGGGCGGACCGTCCATCTCGCGGCGGTGGGCCCCGGCGGGGCGTACGAGGGCGTCGCCTCCCTGGTCCTGTTCACCGAGGAGAACAACCGCCACACGGCGTTCCTCGACACCCTGATGGTCCGCCCCGACGCCCGGCGGCACGGCGTCGGAGCCACGCTCTGGGCGGCGATACGCGCCGAACTCGTCGCGGACGGCAGGACGTCCGTCTCCACCGTCCTCGAACTCGGCGGCGCGGGGGAGGCGTTCGTCGACAGCCTCGGCTTCACCAATGTGCTGCCGCTCGGCCGGTACGTCCAGCGGGTCCGCCAGGTCCTGGAGGGCATACCGCTCCCGGACCGCCCCGCCCTCCCCGACGGGCTGCGCTTCACCGACTGGCAGGGCGTCGTGCCCGACGGACTGGCGGCGGCGTTCACCCGTGCCCACGAGCCGCTGGGCGACGTCCAGCGCGGCCAGCTCGACGAGCGGACCCCCTGCTGGGACACCGGCCGGATCCGGGCGGCGGCCCGGCTGGTCGGGGAGCGCGGCGGGACCCTGTTCACCTCGGCGGTCCTGGACACGACCGACGGCGACGCGGTCGTCGCGTACACCGAGGTCGCCCTGGCCGCGCCCGCGGACATCCGCGCGGTCCAGTACGACACCCTGGTCGTCCCGTCCCACCGTGGCCTCGGTCTGGGCCGCGCAGTCAAACGCCACCACCTGGAGCGGCTCCACGAACTCCGCCCCGGCGTACGGGAGATCAGCACGACCGTCGCCGACGACAACCGGCCGATGCTGGCCGTGAACGAGGCGCTCGGCTACCGGCGCGAGCGGCCCGCCGGGGTCTTCCAGACCAAGCTGTAGGCCGCGCGTCAGCGGTTCTCCGGGCAGTCGGCGGCCCCCGCCCACGGCAGCCGGTACGCCGAGTCCAGCCGGTAGTCGCCCGCCGCCGGAACCGTCAGACGCGTCCAGTCGCCGTCGCGCGTGACGCAGGCACCCGGCGCCCTGAGCCAGGGCGAGTAGGCGATCCGTACCGTCACCGAGCCCGCCGCCTCCGTCCGTACGACCATGGAGGCGGCGTCGCTCCGTACGACGGTGGCCGGGGCCGGGACCAGGGGGACGGCGTCCCGTACGCGGTAGACCGTCCAGTGGGCGTCCCGCCACACCGGTGTCAGCCAGTCCGGGGCGCTCGCGACGAGCGCGGCCTCGGCGGCGGCCGGGCCGTCGGGGCGGCCGTGCGGCAGCACCACCAGGCCGACCGCCCAGCGGTCCAGCCAGGCGCGGTACGCGGCCGGGGCGAGGGTACGGGCGCCGGTGTGGTTCTCGTAGAAGAGGCGCCCGCGCTCGACGTCGAGCTGCCGGTTCCAGCCGCGCGCCATGTTGAGGTGCGGGGCGAGGACATCGGCCTCGCGGTGGTTGCGGGCCGGGACGACCTCGACGCGGGTACGGTCGGCGCCGAGCCGGTCCAGCGCGGAGATCACGCCCTCGGTGTGCGTCGCCCAGGCGGGCACCGTGGTGGACACGACGAGGTCGTCGTCCGTCTTGCCGAGCAGCCAGTAGGTGTTGACGCAGACGGTCACCAGGAGGACGAGGGAAAGGGCGGCGGACTTCCTGAGGCGCGTGAGGGCGCGCGGCGGGACCGGCCCGCGCGTCAGCAGCGCCGCCAGCAGTACGGGTGGGCCGGCCAGCCCCACCAGGCGCTCCACGTTGGTGCCGATCGGCGAGGAGACCGAGAAGGTCAGCACGACCCCGGCCGCGTACACGAACGCCCCGTACCGCACCACGCGCCAGCTCCGCGGCACCGCCAGACAGAGCGCCGCGCAGGCCACCAGCGGCATCCACAGCTTGCCGGGGCTCATCGGCTGCTCGCCCTGGAAGGGGAAGAGCAGGGTGGTCGTCGCGACGACCAGGCCCGGCGGGACGATCAGCGAGGCCCCCTTCACCCACCGCCGGTCCAGCAGATACGCCGCGCCCACCACGACGAGGAAGAGCCCCGCGACCGGACTGGCCAGGGTGGCGAGCGCGGCGAACAGCCAGGCGCACACCACGCGGCCGGTACGGAGCCGACCGGTACGGAGTCGGTCCGTACGGGGTCGGTCCGTACGGAGCCGGAGTGTGCCGAGTACGGCGACCAGCCCGAGGGCGACCCCCAGGGCGAACGTCGTCCGCCCGGAGGCGACATTGCACCAGAGGGCGAAGGCGCCGAGCAGCGCGGGCCAGACGGGCCGAGGCACCCCCGTACGGACGAACAGCAGGCCCAGCACCCAGGTTCCGGCGAGCCCCGCCAGCACGGAGACCGTCCTGACGCCGAGGAGCGCCATCAGGGGAGGGGCCAGCACGCTGTAGTTGGCGGTGTGCGTGCCGCCGTACCAGGAGAGGTTGTACGCGGAGCCCGGATGCCGGGCCATGAACCCGGCCCAGGCGAACTGCGCCGCCAAGTCGCCCCCGCCGGTCGCGAGGACGACGACCCACACGGCGTACAGCGGAACGACGGCCCCGGTCGCGATCAACGGCACCCGCCACCACGGCACCCGCCACCACGGCACCCGCCGTGCGCCCACGGCGCCGGCCGGCTCCCGTACCTCGTCCGGGGCGTGCGCCCCAGAACGTTCCTCCTCGGTCCGCCCGGCCGCCGCCGTACCTCCGCCGCTTATCCGCACCCGGTCAGCCTAGTGCCCCTCCCGGCACCGGCCCGGGGCTACCGCTCCATGGCCTCCTCGGTGACCACGCGCCCCGCGCGCAGTTCCAGCCGCGCCCCCTCGAACGCGCCCCGGAAACGCCGGTCGTGCGAGACCACGACGACCGCCCCCGGGTAGCTCCGCAGCGCCTCCTCCAACTCCTCGACCAGGCTGAGCGCGATGTGGTTCGTCGGCTCGTCCAGGACGATCAGATCGGCGGGGCGGGCGGCCAGCCTCGCCAGTTCCAGCCTGCGGCGCTGGCCGACCGAGAGCGCGGCCACCGGTACGGCCAGGTCCTCCCGCCGGAACAGCCCGAGGGCGAGCAGTTCGTCCGCGTGCTCCTCCGCAGGCCCGGACCGGCCCGCCGCGTACGCGTGCAGGAGGGGCCGCCGGGACGGTACGGCGGGCAGCTCCTGCGGGAGGTAGCCGATCCGGGAGGCGCCGCCGGGCGGGCCCGTGACCGTACCGCTGTCCGGGCGCAGGTCGCCTGCCAGCAGCCGGAGCAGGGTGGTCTTTCCGGCGCCGTTGGGTCCGGTGACCAGGAGCCGGTCGCCCGCCTTCACCCGCAGGGCCGCCACCCGGAGCCGGTCGCCGACGGCCACCTCGTCCAGTTCGGCCACCGTGCCCGGGGGCGGTGTCTCCCGGACCGCCGCACCCCCGGCCGACGCGGCGCGCAGCGTGGCCGTGAAGCGCAAGGGCTCCGGCGGCGGCGGGACGGGGGCGCGGCGCAGCCGCCCCAGCCGTTCGCGCGCTGCCCTGACCTGGCCGGACAGCTTCGCCTCGTGCGAGCGGCGGTGCTTGCCGAACCCCTCGCCCGGGTCCCGGCCCGTGGACGCGAGCCGCCGGCCCGCCGCCTCGGCCAGCTCCTCCGTACGGGCCACCTCGGCCAGCCACTCCAGATGGTCCTGTTCCCAGCGGCGCCGGGCCGCGGCCTTCGCCGTCCGGTACCCGGCCCAGCCGTCGCCGTACCGGGTCACCGCCCGGGTGTCCCGGTCGACCTCCAGGATCGTCGTCGCGATCCGCTCCAGGAACGCCCGGTCGTGGGTGACGGCGAGCAACGTCCCGCGGTGGGCCCGGAGTTGGTCCTCCAGCCAGGTGGTGGCCTGGAGGTCGAGGTGGTTGGTGGGCTCGTCGAGCAGCAGCAGTTCGGGCGCCGGGGCCAGGACGCAGGCCAGCGCCAGCCGGGACCGCTCCCCGCCGGAGAGCGAGCCGAGCCGCCGGTCCCTGGCCGTGTTCCGCAGGCCGAGGGCGCCGAGCGCGGCGTCGACGCGGGCGTCGGCCCGGTAGCCGTCGCGTTCCTCGTACGCGGTCAACAGATCGCCGTACAAGGCCAGTTCGGCCTCGTCGGCCGAGCCGAGGGACGCCTCGGCCGCCGCGATCCGGCGCTCCAGCTCGCGCAGCCCGGCGAGGGCCGCGTCGACGGCGTCCTGGACGGTGCACGCGGGGTCGAGATCGAGGGTCTGGGCGAGATGGCCGACGCCGCCGGGGAACACGACGGTGATCTCGCCGCTGTCGGGCCGTTCGGCCCCGGCGAGCAGCCGCAGGAGCGTCGACTTGCCGGAGCCGTTCTCGCCGATGACACCGGCTTTCTCGCCGGGGCGCACGGTCAGCGAGACCTGGTCGAGAACCGACCGGTCGCCGTACGCCTTGGACATGTCCTTGATCGCCAATTGGGCGCGTTCGCGCATGCTTCTTCCTGGGATGTCGTGCCCGTGCGCCCGCGCGGCGGCGCTCAGCCGCGGTGGTGAGCGGCGGCGCGCGGCGCGGGTCGCCGGGCCGGACTGATGTCGGACCTGAAGTGCGTCAGGTCCGGATCACAGGAAGAAGTAGTGCTTGAACATGGCGTCGAGTTTAGCGGGGGCGCGGGCGCGGGCCCACTCGTTTACGAGCGGCCGGCGGCGTGCACGCGGGGGTGCTGAGGGTGCTGAGGGTGCTGAGGGTGCTGAGGGTGCTGAGGGTGCTGGGGGTGCTGGGGGTGCTCCGGGCAGTCGCCGGTCCTGGCCGGGAGGTGGCCGCGGTAGTCCAGCGCGTACGCGAGCTTGCCGGGCTTCTTGTCGGTGATCGGCGCGCTCAGCTTCCCGAACTCACCACCGGTCGGCTTCTTGCCGTCGTTCCACTCCGCCATCCGCCCCAGCTCGTCGGCGGTACGGCCGTCGGCGATCACGGTGTCGCCCGGCGTCCCCGACATGGCCTCGGACGCGCCGCGGACCGCGGTGAGGTACGAGGCGGGCGAGGTCAGGTCGTACGTGTCGAGGTCGACCCGGTCGCGCAGCCAGGTGCCCCACAGGAACTCCAGGTACTCGGCGGCGTCGTCGGGCGCCTGGTAGCCGATGTCCCGCGTGAAGTAGACGAGGCTGCGGTAGCGGTCGTCGTGGAAGCGGGCAAGACCGAGCCGCTGCGGAAGCTGGTCCGTGGTGATGGGACGGTTGTTCTCGTCGCGCAGCCAGACCCACTTCCTGTCCTGCATCGTCTGCCAGAACGCGCCGGTGCCCAGATCGCTCAGATTGGCGGTCACGCGCAGCCGGATGTGCGTCTTCGGGCCGCCGTCGGCCGTCTCCAGGAACGACGTGAGGGTGTGGTGCCCGTCGGTCAGATAGAGCGCGCCGCCGGGGCCCACGACGACCGTCTTCATCGCGGCGCGGGTCTCGTCCGTCTCCTGGCCGACCGCGACGGTGCAGGTGAAGCTCGACGGCTCGGCGAGGGTGGCCCCGGCCGGGACCGTCGCCGCCTCCTCCTGGCCGTTGGTCTCGCACCAGTCGTCGAAGCGCTTGTTGACGTCGCCGTTCTGCTCGTCCTTGGTGCTGCTGTAGCGGCCGAGCTTGTAGTAGATCTGGTCGAAACCGACGGACGGCTGGGTGGGACGGAGCTGGTCCAGCGTCACGTCGAGGAGATCACCGGCCCGCGCGCATGTCGCCTTCGCCGCCGCGCCGGAGGGCACCGCGCCGTGCTTCTTGACGCACTTCTGCGTGCCGGACGCCTTCCCCGCAAGGGAGTTGGCGGGCGCGGCGACCGCCGGGGCGCCGCTCGCGACCGCGCCGCCCAGCGCCAGCGCGGCGGCCAGCCCGGCCGCCAGACCGCGTGTCCTCATCCGCTGCTTCGGCTGCTTCGGTCGGAGGGCGGTACGCCGCGCGGGCGTACGGTCCGAGGCGGGTCCGGGGCCGGGTGTGCCGGGCATACGGTCTCCACAGGTCGGTGGCGGGCGGGACAAGGCGGCGGGGGCGCGGACATCCACTCACCTCTCCCCGCCCCGGCCGGTGGCATCCGTACGACGGTGGGGTGTCCGCCGGGTGAACGTCAACGGCGAGGACCGGCCAGCGCGTACGCCGCCCCGCCGCCGACGGCGAGGAGCGCGGCCGTCCAGACGGCGGCGGTGGTGCCGGGCGGCTGGAGCATCCAGGTCGCCGCCTGCGCCCAGACCTCCTCCGTGGACGGTACGAAGAACGCCACCCCGCACCACCCCAGCGGCAGCGCCCACGCGGACCGGCCGCCCCACAGCCACGCCCCGAGCGCCACGGCGCCCGCGGCCCCGGCCGCGTCGACCACGACGTAACCGGCCTCGAAGGCCCGCCCGGACGGGGTGCACAACAGCAGCACCGCCACGGCGAGCACCCCGATCAGCGCCACGTGCGCCACCCGGAGCGGCGCCCAGCGGCGCGCCGCCGTACGGTCGAGCGCCGCGTCCTGACCGCTCAGCCCGGACGCGGACGCCACCACCGCGGAGACCATCAGCAGCGCCCGTATCCTCGGGTCGACCGGCGACCAGGCGGACGCGGACCACCCCGCCAGGGCGGCGGTGAGCGCCGCCCCGGCGAGCGCGGCGGGGAGATGGCGGGAGCGGGCGTACAGGGCGGGACCGCGCAGCACGGAAGGCGCTCTGCTCACCGGGCGCCGCCGCTCGTACCGCCCGTACCGCCCGTACCGTCCGTGGCGCGGGAGCCGTCACCCGCACCACCCGCACCACTCGTACCACCCGGACCACTCGCGCCGTCCGTCAGCACCTTCAGCAGGTCCTGCTCGCCGCCGCGTACGGTCTCCTCGGCGTCGCAGGCGAGCGTGGCGTCCCGCAGTGCCACGATCCGTTCGCGCTGTTCAGCGGCGGGCAGCGCGCGCAGCGCCTCCCAGGCGGGACGGGCCAGTACGTCGGCCTCCTCGCGTACGTAGTTCAGGCCGGGCAGCGGCTTCAGCTCCCCGGTGAACCAGGCGGCGGTCACCGTACGCGCCGCCAATTCCCGTACGGCCAGCGTCTCCTGGGACGTCAGCTCCGCCTCCGTCAGTCCCTCCTCCCGCTCCTCGCTGGTGACCGGGTCCGCGTAGGCGTCGCGGCACGGCGCCGTCCCGGCACCGGCCAGCAGGGCGCGGGTGGTCTCCTCGGGCGTGGCCCCGTCGAGATACCGCGCCTCGAAGTCCACGGGCAGGACCGCCGCCTCGCGCCGTACCGGAGCGCCGGGCGGCCACGGCGTGACCGACTCCCGTACGGACGTCGGCGCACCGGGAAGCCGGGACAGCAGCCGCAGCGCCTCCTCGGCGGGACCGGCGAACCCGTCCAGCCGGGACTCGTGCAGGCGCGTGACGCAGACGCGGCCCTCGCACTCCGGCTCCGTCACCGACGCGTCGGTGATGTACGTGTCGTACAGGTCGCCCGGCAGAATCGGCAGCGCGACCGCCGCGCCCAGCGCCATCGGCGCCAGCGCGACCAGCCGGGCACGGATCCGTACCGCACGGGGGGCGCGCCGCCCCACCGTGGCCAGCAGCAGGAAACCGGTGGCCGCCATACCGAGCAGCCACAGCGCCTGACCCGCGCTCGCCTGCCAGGCGACGGTGAGGAACGCGCTGCGCGGACCCATCAGCGACGGCGCCATCAGCATGACCTGCTGCGGTGCGGGATCCGGCAGTACGTAGCCGCTGAGCACCATCGCGCACAGCAGGGTCCCCACGCCGAGCGCGGGCGGGGTGAACCGCGACGGCAGGGCCTTGGCGATCCCCATGCCGAGCCAGCAACCGGCGACCAGCGAGAGCGCCCCGACGACCGCGATCGGCAGCCAACCCAGGTGCGGGTAGCCGCTGTTGGCGACGACCTGGACCGCACCGGACAGGAACACCAACAGGTAGGCGGTGGTGAGGGTGAGCGCGAAGGCGGTCGCGAGGCCGGCGGCGCGGTGCCAGGTGGGGCGGGACGTGGCCGCGAGGAGTTCGGACGTACCGGAGCGGCTGTCCCGCAACCCCTGGACCGCCCCGGCGACCACCGCTCCGGGCCACAGGAACACCAGGAGCTCCCGCTGCCACCAGGCGGCGGCGGTGTAGCCGGCGGTCCACTGCTCGTCGCCGTGCACCCAGGGGCCGGTGAGGAGGTTCAGGTAGGCGAGCGGGGCGACCAGGACGAGCGCGCCCGTGAACAGGGCCGCGGAACGCCGTAGTTCGATCCGCAGAATCCGTCCGGGGCCGGTGCCGCGACCTGCTGGCGAGGCCGTTTCGTCCACGGGCGCGGGGAGTACGGGGGCGGGCGGGGAGGCGGTCACCAGGCACCGCCCTTCCCCTGCTCGGGGCGGGCCAGCAGCGCGGTGTAACCGCGTTCCAGCGGGCTGTCGCCCGCATGCTTCTCGCCGCCCGCGGCGGAGAGTTCGTCCGGGGTGCCCCGGAAGACCAGGTGGCCGTCCGCGATGAGCACCACGTCCGTACAGGCCGCGGCGACGTCCTCCACGAGGTGCGTGGAGACCACGACGCAGCTTTCCGCGCCGAGTTGGATCAGCAGCTCGCGGAAGCGCAGCCGCTGCGCCGGGTCGAGCCCGACGGTCGGCTCGTCGAGCAGCAGGACCGCCGGATCGTTGACGATCGCCTGCGCGATGCCCACGCGGCGCACCATGCCGCCGGACAGGGTCTTCATCCGGTGGTCGGCGCGGTCGGCGAGACCCACGCGCTCGACGGCACGCTGGACCGCCCCGGGGATGTCGTGCGCGGGGACCTCCTTGAGCCACGCCATGTACTCGACGAACTCACGGACGGTGAAGCGTTTGTAGTACCCGAACTCCTGCGGCAGATAGCCGATCCGGCGCCGCAGCTCGCGCCGCCGGCTCTGGTCACCGGTGGACGCGCCGAGCAGTTCGAGGGTGCCGGAGACGGGGTTCAGTACGGTGGCGAGCGCACGGATGAGGGTGGTCTTGCCCGCCCCGTTGGGCCCGAGGAGCCCGTGCACACCGGTGCCCAGCTCCAGGTCGAGCCCGTCGACGGCGATCTTCCGCCCGCCCGCCCGTACCTTCAGCGCCTCCGCTCTGATCTCCCAGGCGTAGGTCCTGGGCGCCACTTCGGCGGCGGTCACGGCACGTGTCACGGCACGTGTCACGGCACGCGTCATGGAGGAACCTCCTCACTTCCTGCTTGTAGGTATCTGCTGTATCCGCTGCGTCTGCGGTATCCGCTGTTCTCAGCGCTGAGCACTGCGGTATCCGCTGTTCTCAGCGCTGAGCGCCGAGAACGGTGTACGCGCCCCTGCGGGCGACCACGACGGCCACCCCGAGCACGAAGAGCACGCCCCACACCGGCAGGGCGCCGGTCCGCAGGGCGAAGGCCGTACCGCTCAGGGCCACGGTCGGCGCCACGATCACCACGGCCCACACCGCCACCAGGGCGGTCGCGGCGCGCGTCACCCCGATCAGCCCGCCGAGCGCGAGCGTGCCGGTGGTGAAGGCGAGACAGGGCAGCAGCCACTGCGCGAGCGCCGTACCGGTGAGCCAACCGGCCACCGCCAGCACGGAGATGACCACGACGAGCATGGACGTCGTCCGCCTGAGCACCAGATGGAGCCCGGCGCGCGGGGTGGCCGTGACGATCTCGTACGCCGGATCGAGCCCGCGCGCCCACGACGCGGCGACGCCGAACACCGGCAGGACCGGGGCCAGCAGCGCGACGAGGGAGAGGGACTGGGTGGACACGGCGTCGAGGAACACGGCGAGGAGCCCGGCGACCACGGTCATGCAGAGCCAGGGCACCATCACCGGCGACGCCCAGGACGCGAGCACCGGATGGCGGGAGCGGCGTGGCATGGGCACGGTGCCGGGGAGCAGGGGCGCCAGTTCCGACCAGACGCCGTCGACGAGCGTGGCGACCGCCGGGGCGTGCGCGGCGGTGGCGGTGGCGAGGCGCCCGCGGCAGGCGGCGCAGGACTCCAGATGGGCTTCGAGGGCCCAGACCCGGTCGGCGGGGATACCGGTGTCGCCGCGCGCGTACCGGAGGATGAGGCCGCCGGAGGCGTGCCGGGTCCCCTGTTCCGCATCGGCCTCTTCGCGCGTGTCTCCGCTGGTTTCCCCGCTGATGTCCCCGCTGATGTCCCCGCTGGTCTCTTCGCTGGTCTCTCCGCTCATGACAGAGCCTCCCGCATCGCTCTCCGTGCCCGCCGCGCGCGGGTCTTGACGGTGCCCTCCGGCACTCCGAGCAGGACGGACGTCTCCCGTACGGTCAGCCCGTCCAGCACCATGGCCCGTAGTACGTCCCGGAGTTCGGGCGCCAGAGCGCCCAGCGCGTCCCCGACCTCGCCGCCGACCGAGCCGGCCAGCACCTCGTCCTCGGCGGCCGGCGCCACGGCCCCGGCGGCGCCCGCGTGCCCGGCGATCGCCTCGGGCAGCCGCGCCTGGTGCGCGCGCCGCCGGAAGGCGTCGATGAGGCGACGGGCCGCGATCGTCCACAGCCACCCGACGGCGGACCCGCCGACCGCGGCCCCCGCGAACGCGCCCGCGGCGCGCCACACGGCGAGGTACGTCTCCTGCATGACCTCGGCGACGATCTGCTCGTCGGCACACCGCCTGCGCAGCCGTACGGCCAGCCAGGGCGCCGTACGCCGGTACAACTCCTCGAACGCGACGCGGTCGCCCTTGGCGACGAGCCGGACGAGTCTCTCCTCGTCCAGCTCCGCTGGTTTCCTCCTGCGTGATCCCACACCGGCCAGACGCATGGAGGGGGTGTGCGGGTTTTCCTCTCCGTGTGCCGTGCGTCACATCAGGTGCGGCGCGCGGTGGGGTGCGGGCTTGTAGCATTCCCGCACGGTGCGTACGGGGATACGGGGCGTGACGGAAGGGAACCGGGGGGCGGCATGATCGAACTGTCCGAGCTGATCCGCGAGTTGCGGCAGGAGCTGAACTCCGCGATGGCGGACGGCCAGGACGAGGCGGTCCGGTTCGAACTGGGGCCGGTGGAGGTCGAGGCGACCGTCGCCGTGGACCGGGCGGGTTCCGCGAACGGGAAGGTCCGCTTCTGGGTCGCCGAAGCGGGCGCCGACGCCTCGTACACGCACGCGCAGACACAGCGGATCACCCTCACCCTCCAGCCCGTCCTGGTCGCGCCCGGCGCCGTGACGGGCCCCGTCCTGATCGTGGGCGACGAGGCCGACGGCGAACGCTGAGCGCGCCATGACACGGGAGGGGCGGACCACCGAGGAGGCGCTACGGGCCGACCGCGCCGCCGAGATCATCGTCGCCCTGCCCGACGGCGGGCGCCGGGGCTCGGGGTATCTGGTCGCGCCCGGCCGGCTGCTGACCGCGGCGCATGTCGTGGCGGGCGCCACGGGGATCCGCGTACGGTTCGACGCCGACCGGCCGGGCGAGCGTACGGCCCGGGCCGAGGTGACGTGGTCGGACACCGGGATCGACGTGGCGGTCCTGGCCGTACCGGCGGACGGCCCGCCACCGGAGCCGGTGCGCTTCGCCAGGGTCGGCGACTCCGACGCGGTGCTGCGGTGCAGCGCGATCGGCTTCCCGGGCTTCAAGCTCCGTACGGACAAGGACGGTTCGCGCTACCGCGACTCCGAGCACGTCCACGCGACCTGCGCCGTCCTCTCCAACCGCCGTGAGGGCACGCTCGACCTGGCCACGACACCTCCCAACTTCCCTCCAGACGCGGCCCGTTCTCCCTGGGAGGGCATGTCGGGTGCGCCGGTGTTCGCCGGCGGCCGGATGGTCGGCATCGTGGCCCACCACCACCTCGGCGACGGCGCGGGCCGCCTCGCCGCGCGGCGCGTGGACCGCTGGCCGGAGCGACTGGCCCCCCAGGCGCTCCGGGAGCTGGAAGAGACCCTGGGCTGCGGAAGCCTGGCCCTGACGGATCTGCCCGATGTGGTGCCCCCGTCCGGACTCGACCTGATCCAGGAGGCGTTCAGGGCCCAACTGGAGGACATCGCCCCGGCCGACCTGTCCGGCCGTAGCCACGAGCTCCGGGACCTCACCGCGTTCTGCGGCGGCCCCGACCCCTACCAGTGGCTCCAGGCGCCGCCGTGGGCCGGGAAGACCGCCCTGGCGGCCTGGTTCGCGCTGCATCCGCCGCGCGGGGTGGTGCCCGTGTGGTTCTTCATCACCGCACGCTTCGCGAGCCAGAGCGACAGCGCCGCGTACGCCGAGGCGGTGACCGACCAACTCGCCGCGATCGCGGGCCGCGAACCCACTGACCACCGCTCCGCGATCGCCCGCGAGGGCGAGCGCAAGCTGCTGCTGAAGGAGGCGGCGGAGCGGGTCGCACAGGATGGCGGCACGTTGCTGCTCGTCGTCGACGGCCTGGACGAGGACCAGTCCCTCGCCCCCGGCGGCGCGGGCCCGAGCATCGCCTCACTCCTGCCCCGGCGGCTGCCGCCCAACGTCCGGGTCCTGGTGACCAGCCGACCGGGCCCCGGCGTCCCGCCCGACGTCACGAGCGGCCACCCACTGCGGGGGTGCGAGGCCGTCCGGCTGAGCACGGCCGAGGCGGCACTCCACACCCAGTACGAGGCCACGTACGACCTCTCCCAGGCGCTGACCGGGGACGACCTGAGCAGAGACCTCGTCGGCCTGCTCGCGGCAGCGCGCGGCAGCCTGACTCTGGACGACCTGCGCCACCTCACCGGGGCCCAGCAGATGGCGGTGCGGGCGCGGCTGGGCAGTGCGTTCGGCCGCATTCTGCGGATGCGGGGCCAGAGCGGCGGCAGTGGTGGTCCGTCGGGCAGGTCGTACGACGAGAGCCGCGGCTATCTCTTCGCCCACGAGACGCTGTTGGCCACGGCCCTGGCCGAACTGGGCCCCGACGTACGGCCGTACCGGGAACGCCTGCACACCTGGGCCGCGCGGTACGCGGAACGCGGCTGGCCGCAGGACACCCCGTCGTACCTCCTCCATGCGTACGGACGCATGGTGACTGCGCTGGGCGACCTCGACCGGGCGACGGCCCTCGCCACGGATCTCCGGCGCGGCGACCGCCTGCGCGAGGCGACGGGCAGCGACGCGGCGGGCCTGGCGGAGATCAGGGCAGTGCGGGGGGCGGTACACGCGGCAGAGGACAGCGACATCGGTTCCCTGGCGGCCCTGACGGCGGCCGACGCCCTGCTGGCCCGCCGCAACCGGGCGCTGCCGCCGGGGATCCCGGTGGCGCTGGCGCGGCTGGGGCACACGCGGCGTGCGGTGGGTATGGCACGGAGTGTGTTCCGGCCGTCGGACCGGGCGCGGGCGCTGGCGGGAGTGGCGCGCGTGTTGGCGGAGCGGGGGGACGGTCAGGCGGAGGCTCTGGCGCAGGAGGTGATGGGGCTGGCGTCGTGGCTGTCGATGACAGACCGCAAGTGGGTCGCCTTGCTCAAGGCGGATGTGACGGCAGCCGCGGTGGCCGTGGCCACGGCAGGGCGGACGAGCCTGGCGCTCAGCATGGTTGGGTTCCTTCAACCGGAAGTGTTCTCGACCGGGGAGTCGCCCGCGGTGGAGGTGGCGGCGGCCGTGAGCCGGCGGGACCCCGACCGCGCGTCCAGGCTGCTGCGTGAAGCGGAGGAATCAGCCCACAAGATGTCCCACGCCAGAGGGATAAGGGCGATGGGCGAAGTGGCGGAGGGGTACGCGGCCGTTGATCCGCATCGCCAGGACCACCTTCACGACCGGATCTCGCGGGCCGCGGAGCACGCCGACACCCGTGGTCTGGCAGCCGCCGCCAGTGCCCTGCACGACGCCCGTCCGGAAGAGGCGGTCCGGCTCGCACGGCGGGCGGCACGAAATGTGAGGGGGGAGCTGCGCGATCTGGAGCCGACCGTACGGTCCTTCCAACTCGTCGACGAGGTGGTTGTCGCGCTGGCGGACACCGGTGCGGTCGATGAAGCACAGGAACTCCTGGAGTCTGTTCCCACGCTGTTGAAGGACGCACCGCGGGTGTGGACGGCCCTTGCGCTGGGCCGGGCCCGTGAGGGGCGGGCCGATGAGGCGTGGGCCGCGCTGAAGGCTGGAAAGGAAGACAGCGCGGGGCTGGGCGTGACCTGGACCCTGCCCAAGGTGACCGCGGTGCTCGCGGCGGCGGGCCGTGCCGCCGCGCTGGAGTCGGCCGTGCTCGCGGATCCCGGCGGGCACGCGTGGCTGGCCGCAGAGACGCTCTCCGCACTGGCTGGATGCGTCGTGGCCGATGACGCGGAGTCGGCGGCGCGGCTGGTGGCGGAGGCGGAACGTACGGCGGCCGTGCTCGGCCGCGAGACGCACTACCGCGATACCGACGAGTCCGTCGCCGTCCTGGCGGGGGCGCTGGCGGCCATCGGCCGGTTCGGCGAGGCCGAGTCCCTGACCGGGCGGATCGGCACAGAAGCGGTACGTGTCTGGGCGCTCGCGGCGCTGTCGGTGGAACATTCGACGGCTGGGGCGGCTGGGGCGGCGGACGCGTTGAGCCGCGATGAGGCGCTGCGCCTGGCACAGGCGGCGGCGGATGGAGCTGCGGGCATCGACGACTGGCTGGACCACGCGCGCGCCATGATCGTGGCCGCGCAGGCGCTGGGGTACGCCGGTGCCGACGACCGTGCGCGCGCCGTGGCCGAGGCTGTCCGGGACGGGCGGTCCGACAGCTTCCGCGTCAGCGCCTTCGAGGACACGGACGCCAGGAACCTGGCGCTCATCGCCGTAGCCACCGCACTTCGGGAGCGCGCACCCGCCACGGCTGTGGACTTCATGGACGACCTGTGGCGGCACGCGCTGTCCGGTGAGTCCACGGTCGACGGCCGGGTCTTCGTGACGTTCGCCTGCCTGCTCGTGGCCGCGGGCCACGACGGTACGGGTCGCACGGACCGCATCGTGGACACCGTTCGCCGCGTCAGCGGCGCCAGCTACACGTGGGAGGCTCCGGTTCTGCGGGCGCTGCTGGATTCGAGGTCCGGTTCGGAAAGTGCTCGACAGCGGCTGTCGAGAATGTCGGAGGAGCAGAGTGGTGCCGCGGCCCTGGCCCTCATGGCCTTGGGCGACGACGGAGCCGCCGTCGAACTGTTGGACCGTTCATTCACCTCATTCTCCCGCGTCCGGCCGGTCGCGGAATACGCCTCGCTCGCCGCGTACGCAGCCGGGGCGGAAGCCCATCGACTGATTCTCCAGGTATCAGATCCGGCCCACGACTTCACCCACGCGATCCGTCAACTGGCATCGCTCGTCGCACCCCGTGAGGCCACCCCCGCCAACCGTGCCCGCGCCCTCCCCCTCCTCCGCAAGGCGTTGACGGCCGAGGACTGGCACCACGCCCTGCCCGTCCTCGCCGTACTCGAACCGGACGCCGTGCTCCGCGTACGGGACGTGGTCATGGCACACCTCGGAGCACCGCCTCCCGGGCCACCCCAGGCCCCGCCCGTTTCGCCGGGGGCGCAACCGGGACCCCCTGACGGCCGGGCCTGACACCCCTACCCTGAGAGGGTGACGAGCCACCAGCCGGACCGAGCCCGCGTCGTACCCCTGCGCCCGCGTACGGCGCAGGCGGCCCCCGCGCCCAGGAAGCAGGCCAAGGACCCCCTTTGGCGGCATCTCGTCGGGGATGTCCTGCGGCGCGAGCGCCAGGCGCAGGAGCGCACCCTCAAGGACGTGGCCGAGGCGGCCCGGATCTCCATGCCGTACCTCTCGGAGCTGGAACGCGGTCGCAAGGAGGCGTCGTCCGAGGTCCTGGCCGCCGCCGCGGGGGCCCTCGGACTCGGACTGGCCGATCTGCTCGCGCGCTCCCACGGCGAACTCGTCCGCCTCGACCGGGCCCGCCAGAACCGCCCTTCGGGAGGTACGGGCGACGGCACGGTCACGGCGCTGGCGGGGCGCGGCGCGCGGGGGACCTGGTCGCGGCAGTCCGCAGCGCGCCTGGCGGCCTGACCCCCTTATCCCCTCAGCGAACTTATCCCCTCAGCGAACCCGGGACCCGCCTCCGGCTCAGCACCTCGTCGGCCAGCCCGTACGCCACCGCCTCGTGCGGTGTGAAGACCCGGTCGCGGTCCATGTCCGCGCGCAGGGTCTCCACGTCGTGGGGGGTGTGCCGGGACAGGATCTCCTCGACCTCCGAGCGGATCCGTACCATCTCCTTGGCCCGGAGGCTGAGGTCGGAGACCGTCCCCTGGTGGCCGCCGCTCGCGGGCTGCCCGAGCAGCACCCGGGCGTGTTCGAGGACGTAGCGCCGCCCCGGGTCCCCGCCCGCCAGCAGCACGGCGGCGGTCGAGGCCGCCTGGCCGACGCAGAACGTCGAGATCGGCGACCCGATGAAGGTCATCGTGTCGTAGATGGCCATCAGTGAAGTGGCCGAACCTCCCGGTGAGTTGAGATAGATCGAGATCTCGGTCCCCGGGTGCGCGGACTCCAGATGGAGCAGTTGGGCGATGACGACGTTCGCGACGCCGTCGTCGATCTCCGTGCCGAGGAAGATGATCCGCTCCGACAGGAGACGGCTGTAGATGTCGTACGCGCGCTCGCCGCCCTGCGGTGTGCGCTCGATGACCGTCGGAATCGTGTACTGGCCCATGTCAGAGTCCGATCCGTCGCTGCGCGGCGGCCGGCCGTACGTCGTCCAGCGACGAGACGACCCGGTCGACCATGCCGTACTCCTTGGCCTGTTCGGCCGTGAACCACCGGTCGCGGTCGCCGTCGCGGGAGATCGTCTCCGGTGACTGGCCGGTGTGCTGGGCGGTGATCCGTTCGATGGCGCGCTTCATGAATTCGAGGTTCTCGGCCTGGATCGCGATGTCCGCGGTGGTGCCGCCGATGCCGGCCGAGGGCTGGTGCATCATGATCCGCGCATTCGGCAGCGCGGCGCGCTTGCCCTTCGCCCCCACCGCGAGCAGGAACTGCCCCATGCTCGCGGCGAATCCGATGGCGAGGGTGGCGACGTCGTTCGGGATGAGCTGCATCGTGTCGTAGATCGCCATCCCGGCCGTCACGGAGCCCCCGGGGCTGTTGATGTAGAGCCCGATGTCGCCGCGCGGATCCTCCGCCGACAGGAGCAGCAACTGCGCGCAGACCCGGTTCGCGGAGACGTCCGTGACCTCGGTGCCGAGCACGACGATCCGCTGGGTCAGCAGCCGCGCGGCGAGATGGTCGTCGAAGGGCGTCGCCGCCGCGCCGTTGCCCTGTTCGGAGGCGGAGGAGGCAAAGGGGGTCGGTGGGAAATCCAGGTCGGTGACGAGCGGGGACATGGGCCCTCCTTGAGGTGACGCGGCGCAGGTCGCCGCGCGTTCCTCCCCACCCTTGCCCGGCCACCGCCCTGACATCGGGTCCCTCGGCCGACAGCAGATCAGCCAACGGCAGAGCGGCACCTGATGGCCGTCTGCTCAGACGGGCTCGGGCGTCCGGGCCTCGCCACGGAACACCTGCGCCGTATGCCAGTCGACGTGTTCGGCGGCCACACCGGCGCTGCCGCTCTGCGGACCGAGGAGCGCCCGCCCGCTCAGATCGAGTACGTGGCTCCGCGCCGCAACCCCACGCCCCACGAACTCCCGCGAAACGGTGATGCGTTGGCCGGAGTCCAGCCCCAACACCCCCCGGTCGAAGAGCTTGTGGTGCAGCGAGTACAGGCACAGCGCGTTGGACAGCTCGTCCGGCCCCTTGAACGCCCACCACTGCACGTGCGCCGCCTTCAGCCCGACCGGCACCCCGCCGAGGGAACCGTCGAACCCGCAGAAGGCGCACCGGTATTCGTAGGCGACGAGCACCTGCCTGCGCAGCTCGACACCGCGCCGCCGGTCCTCCCGTACGGCGCCGGGCACGGGGGCCGACCGTACGGCGTCCAGCTCCAGGTCGAGCCCGATGTCGGCGGCGATGTCCGCGTGGAGCGACGGCGGGAAGTGCGTGTCCAGCAGCAGATGTACGAGCCGCCCGAGCAGCCCCGGGTCCGCGTCGAGCGCGGCCCGCAACTCCGGTACGAGCCGCCCCTCCGCCCCGCTCTCTCGCAGCGCCCGTACCCCCGTACCCGGACTCGCGTCCCCGGCGTCCGTCCGTACGCGCCACACACCGTCGCTGACGAGATGGGGTGCCGGTGAGAACGCTGTCACCATCCGCAAACGGCGGTGATCAGTCCTCTGACCTGGTGGGTTGGGGCAGTTCCGGCATGCTCGTCGCCTCGGCGAGTGCGAGGCGACCACCCTTGAGCTCGGGCACGTAGTTGTAGATGGTGTTGCGGGAGACGCCGAGGAGCTTGGCGATCGAGGTGACGGTGTTCTCCGGACGGGCGAGCAGGTCGCGGGCGTGACGTACCTGCTCCTCCGTCATCGCCGGCGGGCGGCCGAGCCGGGCGCCGCGGGCGCGGGCGGCGTCCAGGCCCTCGTTGGTGCCCTGCACGATAAGTTCGCGGATGAACTCCGCCAGCGCCGCGAACACGTGGAAGACCAGGCGCCCGCCGGGCGTGGTCGTGTCGAGCGCCTCATGCAGCGAGGTGAACCCGATGCCGCGCTTGCGCAGGCCGGACACGATCGCGATGAGGTCCTGGATGGAGCGGCCGAGCCGGTCCAGCGACGGGACGACGAAGGTGTCGCCCTCGCGCAGGTAGTCGAGGGCCTTCCACAGTTCCTCGCGTTCGGCGTTCTTGCCGGACTTCTTGTCGGAGAAGATCCGGATGCACCTTGCTTCGGTGAGTGCGTGGATCTGCCGGTCGAGCAACTGTCCCTTGGTGGACACGCGTGCGTATCCCACGAGGCTGCCGGTCCGTACGGCTGGAACGGGGGCGAGGAGATCGGCGGCGTCGTCCTGGGGTGGCTGCACCTGCCAGATCGTACAGAAAACGGTGCTCCTCAAGTTCTTGAGCACATCGACTTTCTGACACCGTTTTATGGGCATGATCCGGCGTCGATCCGGTCGCGCGCCGCCACTTACCGATCTTGCTCATCAATCGGTCGATAGAGGAGCGCCGCGCGAACGAGCCGTGTGTTCGCGAACTTGCGCGACTCCTTTTGGTCACCCGTGCGCTCGTGCGACCTTCGGGTTGTCGGTCCCAGCGCTACTGATCGGCATGCCGCTGACGGTGGTCAGAGCCAGCGGCGCTCGGGGAGGACGACACGGTGTGTGGCCAAGGCGTTGCCGCCGGAGTCCGGGCCGTGGTCCCGCTGCACTGAATCCGCGGGAGAGCTCCTGCCGGCAGCACGGCGCCTCCCAACAGTCAGGGCAGCGGGCCTGAGAACCTGATTTCGATCCCTGACTATGGGCTTCGAGAACGGGTACTCGTCACGGTACGGGGTCAGTGGCCCTGATCCGGACGGCCGTTGACCGCGCAGGTTGATGTTTTGCGGAATTGTTTGGGTGAGGAACCGACCACGCGGCGGAATGCGGTGCTGAACGCGCTCTCGGATTTGTAGCCAATCGTGAACGCGAGTTCGGAGATCGTTCGCGTGCCGCGGCTCAGGGCATCGCGGGCGAGGCTCATTCTCCACTGGATCAGATAGTCCAGCGGGGTGGTTCCAACCCGGCTCCTGAAGGATGAGGCGAACGCGGAACGTGACATGTGGCTGATACCGGCAAGCTCTTTGAGCGTCCAGGGGTGTGCCGCGTCGGTGTGCATGGCGCGAAGTGCGGCACCGATACCGTCGTCGTTGAGCGCTCCCAGCCAGCCGGTGGGCTGATCGGCCTGTTCGGCGTGGGCGCGCAGCATGTGGACGAACAGGACCTGTGCGAGGTGGTTCAGGACGAGAGAGCTGCCGGCGGCGGCGGTCCTGGTCTCGGAGACCAGGAGCTCGCTGAGGTGTGCCAGGAGCTTGCCGCGGGGATCTGCGGCACGGACAAGCACGAGCAGCGGTAGGACCTGGGCCAGGACTGGGGCGTTCGTGTCCTCGAACGAGAAGTGCCCACCGCAGAGGTATGTGTCTTCCTCGGCCTCCGGGCCGATGCGTACGACACCGTCCTTGGCGCTTGCCCACACCGGCTTCGCGGGGCGCGATGGTGCGGTGAGTGTGCTGCCCAGGATGTAGGGCGGGGGGTTGCCCAGCAGGTAGAAGTCGCCCTCTTCCAGCAGTACGGGCTTGTGCCCGTCAAGGGTCAGCCAGCAGGTGCCGCGCGCGACGACGCCAAGCTTGACATCCGAGGGCTGGTCGAAGCGCAGCGCCCAGGGGCCCGCCGCATGGAGACCGGGGTCGATCACGGTGCGAGGGCGCAGAAGACCGATGGCGTCGGTGATCGGATCGCCGGAGCCGAGCATGCGCTCCTCCCTTCTGGACGATACGTAAAGAAATAAGGACTACACATGATGCACCGCACCGGGGTGTTCCTGAAGTATGGCTATCGAAGCAGGTCAACACAGAGGGCTATGGAGGCACTCGCATGGGACAGCTTGAGGGCAGGACGGCTGTGGTCACCGGCGGCAGCACCGGAATCGGTCTGGCCACCGCCGCACGTCTGGCAGACGAGGGCGCGCACGTGTTCATCACAGGCCGGCGCAAGACCGAGTTGGACGCCGCCATCGAGACCATCGGAGCATCCAGGGCCACCGCGGTGGTCGGCGACATCTCCGAGACAGCCGACCTGGACCGGCTCTACGACGCGGTCCGCGCCAGGGGACAGGGACTGGACGTGCTCGTCGCGAACGCGGCGGTCGGTGCGTTCGTCACGCTGGAGCAGACCACCGAAGACCACTTCGACCAGACCTTCGGAGTCAACGTCCGGGGCACTCTGTTCACCGTGCAGAAGGCGCTCCCGCTGCTCAATGACGGCGCCTCGGTCATCCTGACCTCCTCCACAGCCGCCGACAACGGCATGGAGGCGTTCGGCGCGTACGCGGCGTCCAAGGCCGCCGTCCGGTCGTTCGCGCGGACATGGTCCAACGAACTCAAAGGCCGGGGCGTCAGGGTCAACGCGGTGTCGCCGGGCGGGGTCGAAACTCCCGGACTCGCCAATATTTTCGGCGGCGAGGAGACACTGTCCGCCGTCAAGGAGAATGTCGCCGCGACCGTGGCCAAGGGCCGCATAGGGCGTCCTGAGGAGGTCGCCGCCGCCGTGGCGTTCCTGGCTTCCGGACAGAGCAGCTACATCGTCGGCGCGAACATCTACGTCGACGGCGGGCAGAACCAGATCTGAGAACTTGATTTCGATCCTGAGTCGTTGACCGCCCCGGCATTTCTTGCTGATCGGCGAGAAACGCCAAGCCTCTGAGCTGCTGCTTCTTCGTTCTTCACGCTCTTGACGCGCGGTGGCGGGGCTGGGAGGCAGGAAGGGGGCGGGCGGGGTGGTGCCAGGGATCTGCCCGAGCTGGGTGACCTGTGAGGAACGGTGGTCGCCGATGGCTCCGAGATGATGCGCTGGTGCCGCTGGTGCCGGATTGGTCGGTCGTCCACGCGTCTGGTCCGCAGTTCGACGGGAAGCCGTGGCTGACCGCATGTTCGCGCGAGCACCTGGCTGACCTGGTCGAACAGTGCAAACGGCGCCCGTTCGTGGACGCCGAGCTGGTGGCCTGGGTCACCGGCACCGCGTCGGTGGCGGGACTGGACAGCCTTATGCGTCCGCGCCTTCCTCGGCCGGCTCCTCATCGCCCGCTGTACGAGGGCTGGGCACCATGACCGCGGTGAGGCTGAGGCGGGCGGCCATGTCGAGGGTGACCTCGCCGTACGGGCGGACGTGGGACCAGAACAGCGGGGTCAGGCCCCGCCGGTCGGCGGGCGTGAGGAGGCCGGCCCACTCGGGTTCGCCGAGGATGTCCTGGAGCATCAGGGTGTTCACGTAGACCAGGGCCGATTGCAGAATCCGCAGGCACAGCACGAACATCTCCTGCTCGTCGCGCCGGTTCGAGGCGATCTCCCCGCCCTTGCCGTACGCGATCACGCTGTTGGCGCCGTTGGAGGACTCCATCACGTTCAGGCCCTCCTCGACCTCCCGCTGTAGGTCCCGCAGCCGCAGGTAGCGGGCCACGAAGATGGTCTTCTGGGCGCGGCCGACCTCCAGCATCGCCGCGTAGGTGGGGTGGGAGGCGTTGCGGGTGAAGCGGCGCAGGATCGCCTCGGTGGACGCGGTACGGGTCCGGATCGCGGTCGCGTACTTGATCATCTGGTCGTACTGCTGGGTGATGAGTTCCCAGCGGATCGGGCGGGTCAGCGCCGGGGTCAGCTGCGGGTAGGCGTCCGGTTCGCCGGCCACGGGCCGGTACAGCTTCACCTTGTTGATCGGCGACCAACTCCTCGGTCAGGGCAAGGAATTCGGCGTGGGTGAGGGGCGGGACGCTGGAGGCGGGAGAGGCGGGCCCTGCTGCTTCGGCTGACATCGTGTCCTCCTACTGAGCGTGACTGATTCGACGCTTTGCGTAGGGGTGTCCTGAGTCCTGGTCGCGACCACTTTCAAGTGGACAGTCCATTTTTCACGCGGACGGGTAACTGTGATGCGCCCAAAGCGACGGACGAGTACCGGAGGGGCCCATGGGACGGAACATGGAGATCGGAACGTCGGTGGTACGACGCTGGCAGCTCGCGGCGTCGTTGAAGGCGCTGCGCGAGGGCGCCGACCTGACCCAGGAGGCCGCGATCGAGCGGTTTGATCCGCTGCCGGGGCGCTGGTCGCGGTCGAAGCTGTCCCGGATCGAGAACCGGGAGCACAACATCAAGCCGCGCGAAGTGGAGCAGTTGCTCGATGTGTACGGGGTCACCGACACGCGACTGCGCGAGGGGCTGATGGCGCTGGCCGCAGGCTCGTCGGAGCGCGGCTGGTGGATCAGCTTCGTCGACGCGCTGCCTCGGGACATCCAGCCGCTGTTGAGCATCGAGGACAGCCTCGTCGAGCTCCGGAGCTTCCAGCCGCAACTGGTGAACGGGATCCTTCAGACCGCCGAATACGCACGCGCCGTCATGCTTGCGGCTGCTCCCGGAGAGTGCTCCCCGGAGGAACTGGAACGCAAGGTCGCCGCCCGCATGATCCGTCAGCACGTACTCCAGAGGCAGCCGGCCCCGAAGGCGCACTTCATCTACGACGAAGCCGTCCTGGACCATGTCATCGGAGACGAGGAAGTCATGCGGGGCCAGTTGCGAAAGCTGCTGAGCGTGGCCGAGAGCCCGAACATCTCGATCCAGGTCCTTCGGCGTGACGTGGGCGGGAGCCCCGGACTGGAGGATCCGTTCTCGATCCTGACGTTGCCCGCGCCCATGCCCGACATCGGCTACACGGAGGGCCCGGCGGGCATGTTCTACATCGAGGACCGCGAGCATGTACGGGCGTGGACGCTGCGGTTCGGCATCCTCACCGAACTCGCGCTCTCCCGGGCGGAGTCGAGGGACATGATCGCCGAAGCGGCGAAGCAGTACGCGTAACCCAACGAAGGGAGCTGTCACATGACGCAGAGGGACCCGTTGAAGCAGCCGCACTGGCGGAGGAGCAGTTACTCGGGCGGCGGCGGCGACACCGGCGGCGACTGTGTGGAAACCGCCCTCCTCCCCGATGGCCGCTTCGCGTTCCGCGACAGCAAGCGCCCGGACGCGGCTGTACTGGCCTTCGGCCGTGCGGAGGCGGCGTCCTGGCTCCGGTACGTCAAGGCGGCGGAGCCTCGCGGTCTCGCGGAGTGATCCGGGCGGGGCGGAAGGCTCCTCTGTGTTTCCACGAGCCCATACGGCGCAGCAACCGCCACGCGGTGGCCTTGGTGGCTTCGGCGCGGGCCGTGGTGAGGAACTCTTCCTTGACCTCAGGGCCGACAGTAGGACCTTGCCGGTTTCGATCTTCGAGAGCTTGCCGGCCGACATGGATGCTCTGCGGGCCACGGCATCACCCGTGAGTCCGGATGTGCCCCGCAGCGCCCGCAGGTCTCTCCCGAGGGAATCCGCGGTCAGCGGTGCCGCTCCCAGTACTCCGCGAACGGCACAGCTCCGGCCAGGGCTCGGTCGCGGTAGTCCCGGTACTCGGCGACTCTGGCGGCGGGCAACGGGGCGGCGCCGATGAACGCGCCGTTGGGCGTGTAGTGCATCCGGAACACGCGCTGGTCGTCGAACAGCCAGAAGTCGTGATCCGGCAGGCCGCTCACGGAATGCTCTGCGGCATCGATGATGCCGATGGTCTCGCCGGCCTGGATGTTGCCGGGGTAGGCGGCGAGTTCGTAGCGCAGGTAGTCGGTCAGGGGAGAACGGAGCACGTGGACACGGGACACGTCCTTGCCCTTGTCCGTCATCGACCGCACCCACGGGTTGTCGTCCCAGTCGGGGCCCATCTCGCCACCGGCGAGGAAGCGTTCGTACTCCTCGCGCTCCTCCTCCACGTCGTACGTGGACAGCGTCTCCAGCCGGAAAGCGGATCGTTCGAAGGTCTCGAAGAGTTGGGCGAACGCCTCACCGCTGAGCACGGAAGTACTCCTCCAGCATCGCAGCAGGTACCAGGACGGCGGTCTCACCCTCCGGGAGATCGGAGTTCTTCTCGCCCTCAGTGCCCCATAACGTCGGGCACGATCCGTTCTTGCAGCTCGGATCCCCCGTCAGCTTCCGCAGCATCGTTGCTCCTCGCGTAGGCGTGCGCCTGTCGTTCACGATGCTCCCGAGCGGGACGCGACCAGGTCAAGCCTCGATTCTTTCCAGAACGGGAAAGGGGCTTCGGACGGGCCCATCGGTCTTCTGCGCCCTACTCCGGCTGACTGAATGGCCGATCGGTGAGCGGATGTTCGAATTGCGCCGGTTCGCTCGCGCAGCGTTTGGGCGTCCTGGACCAAGGCTCTTCGCGTACTTCTCGAAGGGCACCGATTCGGCCAGCGCTACACGCTGATATTCAACGTAGGGCGTTGCGTCACCCTCGTGTACTTCCCGGCTGATCTGTGTGCCGTCCGATTCGTAGTTCATCAGGTCGACTTCTGTTCTGTCGAACATCCAGAAGTCCTGGACGCCGGCCAGCGGATTGTGCCGCGAGACTGCCGCCTGAACGGCCCTTGTTGGCACTGTTCGCTCTGAACCGTACGCCGTGAGGGGTACCCGCACCGTGACGCCCTGATACCGCTGCCTGCTACGAGATCCAGCGCCTGTTCATCACCCTCGTGGTCCGCATCGCTACGCAGCGCCCTGTTCCGTCAAAAATTCGAGCAGAAGGGAGAACAGGCAGTCGACGGCGTGCTGCTCCTGCTCCGTGTCCAGTGAGCCCCAGTGCCGGATCCCGACATCCGGAAATGCCTCCTCAAGGACGAGTGCGATCCAGTTGAGGCTGGTCTCTTCACCCTTCCTCATGATCAGCCACTCGGTGAACCTGCTAAGCATGCCGTCGGAGCGGCCCAGGCCGAACCCAACGAGGAACATGACGGTCGGATAATAGGTACCGCGCAGGCCGAACATTCCTGGTCTGGCGCTGACCTGCTCGATGAACTATCTGTCGTTCACAGGTCTCCTCGGAAACCGAAGTTGATCACGTCGCCGTATTCCCACTGAGCCTTGTGCTCGACGTAGTGGTGGTCCACTTCATAGTTTCTTGATCACGGTACTTGCCGAAGAATGAGACCGCAGGCCTGACCGCCGTGGGCCGGAGACTCCCGTCCGGGGAGAGTGGCTTGCCCGATGCCTGATACCAGCCGCGCGCGTGTCGTGGATGGCCCGTCTCGAAGTGACGACGGCTCCGACCTGATAGGCGATTCTTAGTCTCCGGCCCGGGCCGCCTCTTCAGGGGTGTTGAAGGCCTTGACCGCCGGGTCCTTTTCAAGGGGGTTGTTTTCGCAGCCGAGGACCTCGGTGGCTTTTTGGGTCACACGATAGACGATGGTCATCTGTTGATCTATCATTTTCTGGTCAACTTTCATTCCGATACTGAGTGTGTTCGATCCCTTTGTGAGTAGAGAGACCTGGCTTGATGGATTGCGCAATGTTCCGGGCAGGTCGCACTGTACGCGAAGTTTCGTGATGATGTCGTTCGCTTCACCGAGTGCACCGTTGATGTTGTAATAGCTGACCTTGCCTGGCGGGTCTTTTTTTGTCGATCCGTCACGAGCAGTCCATGAGAGTTCGAATTCCAGGGACCCGTCGGGTCTCCTGTCCTTCGGTGTAAATGAACATGCTAGGGTCGTGAATTCTGTTCTTCCGGGCTTCCATTGTTTCAATTCATCCGCCAATTTCTCTGGCAGGCGGTCATTTGTGTTGTAGATGGTGGTCGTGTACTGATCTGTGTGGAACAACTTCTGTATAAGGTTATGTGTTTCGGTGTCTTTGGCGACGTCGCAGAGATCTTCTTTCGGTGGGGCGGATTTCTCGGCTGCGCAGGAGGTCGCACCCAATATGCACGCCGCAATGATGATGGATGTGCTGAGAGGTTTACGGTTTGTTGAGATGGGCTTCGGCTGCCGCTCGTCCTTGGCTGTGGCCGGTGTTTGCCTCCCTCTTTGCCGATCCGAAGGAACTGTCATCTGAAATTTCATTGTCCTCTCCCCACTTGTTGAAGATCTTATTGGTCCCGTCCACGCCTTCGGCGTAGTTGCTGCTGGAATCTTCCTTCCCTTGGTCCTCGGCCGCTTCGGTGACATCCTTGGTCCAGTCGTAGGCAACTGAGTCGATCAGCGCGCCTCCTGCGGTGCCAAGTATCGGGATTTCACCGATGAGGCCGTTTGCGCCGATGGATGAATAGTTGGAAGTATCTTCGGCCCACTCCACCCGATCTTCCATCTTGTCCCTGTGGACATCGGCGCCAATTCCATTGAGTGCACCCATGGCCGTGCCGATCTCGTGTCCGCGATTGTTCCAGGCCGCGCTGTCTCCGTGGGTCGTTTCGCCGTTGTAAGCGGGCAAATTGGCGAGTACGTCGGCACCGTAAGCCCTCTCGGTCTCGTACAGGAGGGAGTACGAGGCGCCGTCGTCCGCTATGCCGCGCATCACGCGTATGAGACTGGCCTGGCCCACTGCGATGTTCGCCTTGTCGCCGGAGCCGCCGATGTCGTCATTGCCGGCGATTCCGCCGTACTTGGAATCCTGGCCGTAGAGGACGAGGTGGGTGTCTGCGACGTAGTCGGTGAGGGCTCGGGCCATGGGCTGGCGGAGGTTCTCCAGGTCCTTGGGGAATTCGTCGCCGTGCGCCTCGTCCATGAACTTGATGGTGTGGTGCATCACCCGTGCCTGACCCTCGGTGTGCGGGCCGGGTTCGCCCGGTTTGGCGCCGGGTTCGTTGCCGGTGGCGGCGGCTTCGATGGCGGCGCCCAGGCCCGCTGCCTTGTAGGGGGATTCGAACTCCCTCATGCCGCCCGGGGCCGACATGTACTCGTTCTTCCATTCGCGGTCCGTGAGCAGGTACTCCAGGTGGCCGTTCTTGTTGCCCTTCGCCTCGGGGTCGAGGAAGTAGGTCGCCGCGTCCGGGTCCTTGCTCATGACCTGGAGCAGGCCGTCCAGCGGGTCGGACACCAGGTTCGGGCGCGTGGGATCGTAGGCGTGTTCCCACTTGTTGGGGTTCGCTTTTTCGACCCTGATGATGTCGGCGCCCACATCGTTGAGGAACTGCTTTCCGTATCCGTCGCCGTTCTTCATCAGCGTCACCAGCGACTGGTACCCGTTCGTCGGTGAGAGGTTGCCGCCGATGTTGTCGTCGCCCACGTCTTTGAGGCCCTTCATGAAGGGCTTGTAGGCGTAGCTGTCAGGGTCCTTCGTGCCGGAGGCCACCGTGGCGGCCAGACTGGTGTTGATGGATTCGTAGAGCTTCTTGTCGGCCGCCGAGGAGCCGCGTTCGTTGGCGGCCAGGTTCATCTGGTCCGCGAGCCGTACCGTGCCCTCCGCTCCGAGGGCGTTCAGGTAGGCCTCGCCGAAGTGCTTGTCCTTGGCGTTCTCCCGCATGACGTCGCGGTATTCCTTGATCTCCTTCTGCGACGCCTCGCCCGCGTTGATCTTCTCCGTGAGGCCGAGTGCCTCGACAGCCTGGACATCGCCCACGGGTTTGCCGTTGAAGCCGAAGAGCGCGGTGTTGTCGGCGCCCGACGCGTTCAGCAGAGCTGTCTTGACGTCCTGGTCGAACTCGGTGACCGCCTTCACCGCGGCCATGATGTTGCTGGTGTACGAGTTCTCCACGTTGGGGAGATCCGGGTCGTGGCGCACGGACTTCGCGGTGGCCGCGTCGACCTTGCTGTAGTCGTAACGCGCCATCCCCTGGTCGGAGACCTTCATGCCGGCCTTGACGGCATCGGCGACGGCCGACTCCACCTTCGCCTTGAGGTCGGTGAACGTCGCATGGGCGTCCCGCAGCAGCGACTCCATGCCGAGCGCTTCCTTCTGCGCGGCGTCGAACTGGCCCCGTGTGATGGCGAAGTTCGGAGCGGCTGCCGTCGCGCTCGCCCCCGTCCATTTGTTTTCCGAGGCGACGCTCTGGACGTCTTCCTCGTACAGGTCCTCAAGCTTTTTGAACCGGGCGGCCATGTCCTTCCAGCCGTCCGCCGCTGCCGTCAGCTCGGAGAGCTTTATGTGCATGACGTCGTAGTAGCTGGGCATGGCTCCCCCTAGATTCCGTTCACTTTTGATCGCAGCGGCGCGAACTCGGCTTCGATGGTCACGTCCTGATCTGCCAGCAGAGTCGTCGTTTTCCGCAGGAAGACTTTCTCCGAGTTCAGTCGGCTCATCAGCCGCTTCACCTGGGAGTCCCAGTGCGCGTGGGCCTTCTTCAGGCCCGCGCCGGTGTCCCACTCCTTGAACTCCGCGACAGCGACGCGCACGGGTTCATCGGCTGCGTCCGCCGCCGTCCTGGTCCTTGGTTCGAGCTGGTTCTCTATGGTGTTGGCCGCCTTTTTCTTCTCGGCGGGGACCGTGGCCAGGTCGGGATCGCCCACTCCGGGCGAGGCGGAACCGCCGGGGTCGGCCGGGAGTTGATTGAGCCGCGTGTCCGACGATTGGCGCTCGGCCACCGTCTGCTTCTGCTGAGCCCATTCTTCCTCGAACGACATCGCTCCCCCTTGGTTGCGGATCCCGGCAGATCCCGGCAGATCCCTGCGGGTCCCGGTGGATCCCGGCGGACCCAACTGAGTCCGGGGCACCGCGCGACGCGGTACCCCGGACTCGGGAGATCATTTTAATCAGTCTTGGGAAAAGCGGTCAGCCGTATCCCGGATCGCACACGTAATGAGCGGGGCATGTACACAGGGCGGCCACGTGGGTTCGGACGCGACGGTGCGGGCCCCCGCAACCAGGCTCACTCGCCGGCCGACGCCACCCCGATCGGGCACGAGACGCCCGTCCCGCCCAGGCCGCAGTATCCCGCCGGGTTCTTGTCCAGGTACTGCTGGTGGTCCGCCTCCGCCGGGTAGAAGGGGCGGCCTTCGGACGGGAGGAGTTCCGTGGTGATCGTGGAGTGGCCGTTGCTCGTCAGGACCTGCTGGTACCCGGTGCGGGAGGCTTCCGCCGTTGCCGCCTGGGCGGGGGAGTGGGTGTAGATCGCCGAGCGGTACTGCGTGCCCACGTCGTTGCCCTGGCGGAAGCCCTGGGTCGGGTTGTGGGACTCCCAGAAGACCTTCAGCAGCTCCGCGTACGAGACGGTCTTCGGGTCGAAGACGACGCGGACCGCTTCCGTGTGGCCCGTCCGGCCCGAGCAGACCTCGTCGTATGTCGGGTTCGGGGTGAAGCCGCCCTGGTAGCCGACCAGGGTCGTCCAGACGCCGTCCGTCTGCCAGAACTTGCGCTCGGCGCCCCAGAAGCAGCCCAGGCCGAAGTCCGCGACCTCCAGGCCCTCGGGGTACGGGCCCTCCAGGGGGTTGCCGAGGACCGTGTGGCGTCCGGGCACCGCGAACGCGGGCTCCGGACGGCCGCGCAGGGCCTGCTCGGGCGTGGGCAGCTCGGGGGTGCGGCGGGACAGGAACATGGTCGGCTCTCCTCGGCTGTGGGGACTGTACGTAACAACGTGTGAGTCACCTGGGGCATTCCAGCCCGCCCAGCACCCCGGGGGCGTCAGCGCGGCAGCGTCGCCGGGCTGCCGCCGTTCGCCTCGTAGCCCGCCACCGCCAGCGCCCGGTACACCGTGTACTGCGCCGCCGGGTCCGCGTCGTGGGTCCACGGGAGGGCGCCGACGTGGCCGTCCACCTGGACGAGCTGGTTCATCGCCTCCGCCCAGCGCTCGGACCGTACGAGGAAGAGGATCAGGAGGTGCCGTACGTGCGAGAGCATCGGGTCGTCCTGCCGCGCCGCGTGGACCGCGAAGAGTGCACCCTCCACCGCCTTCGTCACCACCGCGCTCTCGTAGAAGCCGCGCACCAGGTTGACCTCGGGAAGGTGCTCGTACACCGCGAAGAGCGGCAGCGCCGCCAGCAGTGAGCCCTGCGGGGCGCGGGCCGCCGCGGCCGTCGCGAACTCGTCGGCCTCGTCGCGCGAGCCGTGCCACTTCTCGCACGCGTAGTGCAGCGCCGCCAGATGCGCCCCCATGTGCGCCGGAGCGCGGTCGATCACCTTCGCCCAGAGCTGGTCGAACTCCTCACGCGCGTAACCGAGCCCGCGCGCCACGGCCAGCTCCACGATGTACGGCACCGGGTCGCCCGGCGCCAGCAGAGCCGCCTGGCCGCAGACCGTGCGCGCCTCCTCCAGGATGATCCGGAAGTCGTCCGTCCCCGCGGCCGACGACCGCCACGCCTGCTGCACCAGGAACTCCGCGTGCACCGCCGCCCCGCCCGCGTCCTTCGGCGACTCCGACCGCCACGCCCGCAGCCAGGCGCCACCGACGCCCGGCCGCTGCTGAAGCTCCAGCGAGGCCGCCCCCGCGAACGCCTGCACCCGCTGCCAGCGCACCTCGCCCGCCTTGTCCGTCCCGGCGAGGAGCTGCGCGGCCGCGCGCCAGTCCTGGGTCCCCTGGACGACGTCGAGTACGTCGAGGAGGTCCTGGTCGGGGCCGGGCATCCGGATGTCCAGCTCCTCCTGGCGTGCGAAGCCGTACGCGGCCGGGTCGGCGGCGTCCGGCGATCCGGGCGCGACCTGGCGGATACCGCCGCCGCGGCGCCTGAGGTACGGGGCGATGACCGCGGCCAGCAGGCCCATCGCGAGCAGGACCCAGAGAATCTCCATGCGTCCATTGTCCCGGACGCCGTCCGGTACGGAATCACCCGTGGGCCCGGCGCGGGCGCGCGTGCCGTACACGGCCGCGGATTCCGGCCTCGCGGCGCTACCCTCGGGCCCATGAGCCACGAGCACTCCAGCGACCAGCATCGTTTCGAGACCCTCGCCATCCACGCGGGGAACACCGCCGACCCCCTCACCGGTGCGGTCGTACCGCCGATCTACCAGGTGTCCACGTACAAGCAGGACGGGGTGGGCGGCCTGCGCGGCGGTTACGAGTACAGCCGCAGCGCCAACCCCACCCGTACCGCCCTGGAGGAGAACCTCGCGGCCCTGGAGGGCGGCCGGCGCGGGCTCGCCTTCGCGTCCGGGCTCGCCGCCGAGGACTGCCTGCTCCGTACGCTGCTGGCCCCCGGCGACCATGTCGTCATCCCCGACGACGCCTACGGCGGCACCTTCCGGCTCTTCGCCAAGGTCGTCTCCCGCTGGGGCGTGGACTTCTCGGTCGCGGACACCTCGGACGCGGCGGCCGTACAGGCCGCACTCACCCCCCGTACCAAGGCGATCTGGGTCGAGACCCCCTCCAACCCGCTCCTCAACATCACCGACATCGCGGCCCTCGCGGGCATCGCGCGCTCGGCCGGGGTGAAGCTCGTCGTCGACAACACCTTCGCCAGCCCGTACCTCCAGCAGCCCCTCGCGCTCGGCGCGGACGTCGTCGTCCACTCGACGACCAAGTACATGGGCGGCCACTCGGACGTCGTCGGGGGCGCGCTGATCGTCGACGACGAGGCGCTGGGCGAGGAGTTGGCGTACCACCAGAACGCCATGGGCGCCGTCGCCGGGCCGTTCGACGCCTGGCTGGTGCTGCGCGGCATCAAGACGCTCGCCGTCCGCATGGACCGGCACAGCGAGAACGCCACACGCGTCGCGGAGATGCTCACCCGCCACCCGCGCGTCTCCCAGGTCCTCTATCCGGGCCTGCCCCAGCACCCCGGTCACGAGACCGCCGCCAAGCAGATGAAGGCGTTCGGCGGGATGATCTCGTTCCGGGTCACGGACGGCGAGGAGGCGGCGGTCGGCGTCTGCGACCGCGCGAAGCTCTTCACGCTGGGCGAGTCCCTGGGCGGCGTCGAGTCGCTGATCGAGCACCCGGGCCGGATGACGCACGCCTCGGCGGCGGGCTCGCCGCTGGAGGTCCCCGCCGACCTGGTCCGGCTCTCCGTGGGGATCGAGTCGGGCGACGACCTGCTCGCCGATCTTCAGCAGGCCCTCGGATAACTCCGCTCACTCCTCCGGCAGGCTCTCACCAGCCTTCCAGCGGCGGGGTCGTCGTCGCGGGCGGCGGTACCCACGGGTGTACGTCCCACGCCCACACGGTGAAGACGATCACCGCCGCCACCAGCACCGTCCAGAGCACCCGGCGGGCGACCCGGCGCCTGCGCAGCACCCGTTCGCCGCGCCGGGCCGCCCTCGGGACGAGATCGGCGGGCACGGCGGGCCGCGGCAGGTCCAGCAGCCGCCGTATCTCCGCCTCCTTGCGGTTCGTCCCGCTCACGGGCCGGCCTCGCGGGACGGGAGGCCGGCGGGGGACGGGCCGCGCGGGGTTGTCCGCCGCAGGGTCGCCATCGCCCGGGCGCACAGCGCGCGGGCCCGGTCCTCGGGGAGGCCGAGCAGGGACGCGGTCTGCTCCTCGGTGAGGCCCTCGTACAGCCGGAGCACGAGGACCAGCCGCTCCAGCGCGCCGAGCCCGTGCAGCAGCCCGCCTCCGGGAGCGCTCCCGGAGGCGGTCCGCGCGCCCGCCCACCGGACGCGCCACGCCTCGTCGGCGAAGCGCAGGGCCAGTTCCCGGCGGGCGTGGTCGTACGGGTCCTCGTCGTGCAGGTGGTCCCACTGCGCGTACGTACGGGCCAGCGCGGCGACCAGCAGGCGCTGCGCCCGGGGGGTCGCGGTGGGCGGCTCGGCCGTCAGCAGGGCGGCGGTGTGCAGCAGTCGGCCGGCCGCGCCCGCAGCGAAGACCTCGAACTCCCGGGCGCGGCGGCGATCCGTGGTCGCCCGCCGCTCTCGCACGACCTCATATCAGGCCAGCCGGCCGCCCGGGTCAAGAGGGCATCCCGGGGCAGGCGGGCATCCCGGGTCGAGCGGGCATCAGGAGCCGGTGGTCCCGCCCGCCCCGGGCTCCGACGACGTCGACGGCTCCGACGGCTCTGACTGCTTCGATGACTCCGTCGGCTCCGTCGGCTCCGTCGGCTCGCCCTCCGGGTTCGCGGCCGGTTCCGCGTCCGTGCCCGGCTGCTCGCCGGACGGCAGTCGCGCCGCCCGCGACGCGAACGAGCCGTTGAGGCGGGTGAGCAGCGTGGTGAAGGAGTTCCGCTCGTCCTCCGTCCAGTCCGCCGTGACCTGGGCCATCAGCGCGCGCCGCGAGGAGCGCACCTCGTCGAGCTTGGCCAGCCCGCGCGCCGAGAGCTGGAGCACGACCGCACGGCCGTCCTCCGGGTGCGAGGCGCGCTTGACCAGGCCGGTGTCGACCAGGGGCGCGACCTGCCGGGTGACGGTCGAGGAGTCGATGCCCATCCCGGCGGCCAGCGCCTTGACGCCCATCGGGCCTTCCTGGTCGAGCCGGTTGAGCAGCAGATACGCGGCGCGGTCCATCGAGTTGCGGACCTGGCCGACACCGCCGAGCCGGGTCTGTTCGGCCCGCCGGGCGAAGACGGCCACCTGGTGCTGGAGGGCATCGAGGAGTGCGGCGTCGTCCGATGGCTCGGCAGTCCGCTCCCGGGAAGCCGACGCAGCGGAAGTCATGTCCTGAATGGGGGGCATGGCTGGAGGCTCTTTCGTACGGGGGTCGGGTGGTGGGGAAAGAGTACGCGGCCGGGCTCCGCACCGTACCGGCCCTGTGGAAACCGGGTGGAGAAGACGTGCGCGGGGCGTGCGCGGGCGGTCAGCCCCCGGCGCCCGCGGCAGGGCCTGCGGCACCGCCCGCAGCGCCGCCCGCGGCAGCGCCCGCGGCACCGCCCCGCGCGAACTGCGAGACTTGCCGTATGAGCTTCGGTACGTCCCGCCCCTCCCACCACTCCCTGATGCTCGACGACATCAAAGGGGCCCAGAAGATGCTCTCCGGCGTCGCACGGACGACCGCGATGGAAGGCAGCAGATACCTCACCGGGCTGGTCGGCGCCCCGGTCCTGTTCAAGTGCGAGAACCTCCAGCGCACCGGCTCCTTCAAGCTGCGCGGCGCGTACGTACGGATCGCCGGGCTCTCCCCCGAGGAGCGCGCGGCGGGTGTCGTCGCGGCCAGCGCCGGGAACCACGCCCAGGGCGTCGCCCTCGCCTCCACCCTGCTCGGCGTCCGCTCGACGGTCTTCATGCCGGTCGGCGCGCCCCTGCCCAAGGTGGCGGCCACCCGCGACTACGGCGCGGAGGTACGGCTGCACGGCCAGGTCGTCGACGAGACGCTGGCCGCCGCCCAGGAGTACGCGCGGGACACCGGCGCGGTCTTCATCCACCCCTTCGACCACCAGGACATCATCGCGGGCCAGGGCACGGTCGGCCTGGAGATCCTGGAGCAGTGCCCCGAGGTGCGGACCATCGTCGTCGGGATCGGCGGCGGCGGTCTCGCGGCGGGCATCGCCGTCGCGGTGAAGGCGCTGCGCCCCGACGTCCGGCTGATCGGTGTACAGGCGGCCGGGGCCGCCGCGTACCCGCCCTCCCTGCGCGCGGGACGGCCGGTGACCGTGGACGCGCCCCACACGATGGCCGACGGGATCAAGGTGGGCCGGCCGGGCGACATCCCCTTCCGGATCGTCGAGGAGCTGGTGGACGAGGTACGCACGGTCTCCGAGGACGAGCTGTCCAGCGCCCTGCTGCTCTGCCTGGAGCGGGCGAAGCTCGTCGTCGAACCGGCGGGCGCGAGCCCGGTGGCCGCGCTGCTCAGCGACCCGGAGGCGTTCCGCGGCCCGGTCGTCGCGGTGCTGTCGGGCGGCAATGTGGACCCGGTGCTGATGCAGCGCATCCTGCGGCACGGCATGGCCGCGGCGGGGCGCTATCTGAGCCTGCGGCTGCGGGTCACGGACCGCCCCGGGGCGCTCGCCACGATGCTCGGCGTGCTGTCGGTGGCCGACGCCAACGTCCTGGACGTGAGCCATGTACGGACGGATCCGCGGCTCGGGCTGACGGAGGCGGACGTCGAGGTGCACCTGGAGACGAAGGGGCCCGCGCACTGCACGGAGGTCGCGGCGGCGCTGAGTGCGGCCGGGTACACGATCCTCGGCTGAGCACCACGCCCCGTACGGCTCCGAAGACGGAGCGTTCCGGCGGAGTTCCGGCGGAGGAGAGGCGGAAAGGGCCGGTCCGCCCGGCGGGATGCCGGGCGGACCGGCCCTTTCGGACAAGCCCCTTCAGACAGGCGGGGGAGCGGGCGCGGGCTCAGGCCTGGTACGGCGTGGCCTCAAGGATCTTCACCTTGGCCTTGTTGCCGTTCGGAAGCTCGTACTCCGCGCTCTCGCCGATCTTCTTGCCGTTCACCCCGCTGCCCAGCGGGGACTGCGGCGAGTAGGTCTCGATGTCGGAGCTGGCGTACTCGCGCGAGGCGAGCAGGAAGTCCAGGGTGTCGTCCGGGTCGCCGTCGAAGGCGATCGTCACGACCATGCCGGGGGCCACCACACCACTGGCCGCGGGCGCCTCGCCGACCTTCGCGTTCTCCAGGAGCTGGGTGAGCTGGCGGACCCGAAGCTCCTGCTTGCCCTGCTCCTCCTTGGCCGCGTGGTACCCGCCGTTCTCCCGCAGGTCGCCCTCCTCGCGGGCAGCAGCGATCTTCGTGGAGATCTCCGTGCGCGCGGGACCAGACAGGTACTCCAGCTCGGCCTTGAGCTGGTTGTACGCCTCCTGGGTGAGCCAGGTGACGTTTTCGCTGGTCTGGGTCACTGGTGCTCCTCGTAGGTGCTGGGGATACAAAGCAACGCCCTACCCAGAAGCATGTGCCGTCTCGGGTGGGCGAAACCACGAGCCTAACAATTTCGTGGCGCGAGGGGGAGGACAATTGCCGTCAGAAGTAGATCGGCGCAGGTCAGCGCCGAGATCCACCGCGATGCACGGCGGGTCCCTTCAGCGGCCCGGTCCGTCCGCCCTGTCGTTCCCGGTCCGCCCGTCCCGCCGTTCCCGGTCCCGCCCGTCACGCCCGTCCCGCCGTCCCCGCCGGTCCGTCCGCTCAGTCGGACGTGCAGCCCACCAGTTCGGTACTGGTCGCGCTCTCCGTCGTACGGATCGTGACCACCTCGTCGATCCGGGTCTCACCCGGCCCGAAGCGCACGTCCTTGCGGCCCACCTCGGCGGCGCTCTCCGCCAGCGAGCGCAGGGTGCAGCTTCCGCTCGCGTCCCGGTCCTTGCGCACCTCCAGGTGCGCCTCGACCTCGGTCGCGGAAATCCGCTTGAACTTGATGAGCTCGCCGGAGACACTCCGGTCGATCACGTAGTGGTAGCCGTACCAGCCGAGCAGGACCACCAGCACCCCGCCGAGCACCACGCCCAGGCGGCGCAGCCGCCGGTCCGCGCGCGCGTCCCCGTCCCCGGAGCGGCCGTACCGCCCTGCGGGAAGCTCTTCGCGCACCGCAGCCATGATCGTTCCTCTCGGGCGGGGACAGCCGGAATTTCCGTCCCCCGATATCCGTCACTATAGAAGCCGACCCAAGCGCCACATCACTGAGGATCGAGTCTTGACTGAGCAGCTACGGCTGATGGCCGTTCACGCCCACCCCGACGACGAGTCGAGCAAGGGCGCGGCCACCATGGCCAAGTACGTGTCCGAGGGGGTGGACGTGCTGGTCGTGACCTGCACGGGAGGCGAGCGCGGCTCCATCCTCAACCCCAAGCTCCAGGGTGACGCCTACATCGAGGCGAACATCCACGAGGTGCGCAAGAAGGAGATGGACGAGGCCCGCGAGATCCTCGGCGTCCAGCAGGAATGGCTCGGCTTCGTCGACTCCGGGCTGCCCGAGGGCGACCCGCTGCCGCCGCTGCCCGAGGGCTGCTTCGCGCTGGTGGACCCGCAGGAGGCGGCGGGCCGGCTCGTCCGGTCGATCCGCGCGTTCCGGCCGCAGGTCATCACCACGTACGACGAGAACGGCGGCTACCCGCACCCCGACCACATCATGACGCACACCATTTCCATGGTCGCGTTCGATGGTGCGGCGGACAAGGAGAAGTTCCCCGAGGAGGACTTCGGACCGGTCTGGCAGCCCGCGAAGCTCTACTACAACCAGGGCTTCAACCGGCCGCGTACGGTCGCGCTGCACGAGGCGCTGCTCACCCGCGGCCTGGAGTCCCCGTACGGCGAGTGGCTGGAGCGGTGGAAGGAGATGGAGCGGGTGGAGCGGACGCTGACCACGTTCATCCCCTGCGCGGACTTCTTCGAGATCCGCGACAAGGCGCTGATCGCGCACGCCACGCAGATCGACCCGGACGGCGGCTGGTTCCGTATCCCGATGGAGCTCCAGCGCGAGGTCTGGCCCACCGAGGAGTACGAGCTGGCGAAGTCGCTCGTCGATACGTCCCTCCCCGAGAGCGACCTCTTCGCGGGCATCCGCGACAATGCCTGATATGTATGCGACCCAGGCAATGACGCAGCTCGTTCCTCTCGCCAAGGAGCTGGACGAGAACAAGGTGACACCCGGTGTTCTGGGGTTCATCGTGTTCGCGGTGATGGCGGGCGGCGTGTGGCTGCTGATGAAGTCGATGACCCGCCACATGGGCAAGGTCAACTTCGAGGAGGCCCCGGAGCGGCAGCCGACGGCGCCGGCCGGGCAGCAGTCGCCCGCCTCGCCCGCCGCCCACGGAGAGTGACGAGCGGTAGCGGCAGCAGTTGAAGGACGGCCGCCCCCTGGGAGGGGAGCGGCCCGTCCTCGCGCTCCGCGCGCGCGGCACGCACGGGTGTCAGGCGGGCGTGACCTCCACCGGCACGCCCATCACCTCGCGCGCGTGCCGGTTCGGCACCATGCCGAGGTCCCACGCCTGCCAGCCGGCCTCCAGCCGTACGCCCCGGCCCAGCATCACCGCGAACGCGGCCAGCGAGTCCGCCAGCTTCCCGTCCCGCGCCGGATGGTCCGCCGCGGCCAGCTCCGCCAACTCCTGTTCGGCCACCGCCGAGCCCACCTCCGTACCGCCCGCCGAGCCGTACGGCAGCAGCGTGCAGCGCAGGAAGCGCGACCAGTCCGCGCCGCGGTGGTCGCCGTACGACGTGAAGAGCGCCGTCGCCTCGTCGCACAGCGCCAGCGCCTGGGCCGCCCGGCTGTTGCCCGCGTCGACGACGGCCAGCTCCAGACACGTCCACGCCTCGCCGTGCGCCACCCCGATCCGCCGGAAGTCCGCGCGGGCGTCGACCAGGAGCTGCCGGGCGAACCCCGAGTTGCGGAGGTTGCCGGTCTGCGCGGCGCGCTGGTCGCGGGTGACCCGGCCCGAGTGGTGCCGGGCGCAGGCCAGCCCGTACACGTCGCGCATCCGCGAGAACATCGAGCGCGCCCGCTCCAGCTCCCGTACCGCCTGGTCGCGGTCGCCGCCCTCCTCCAGCGCCTGGCCCAGGTAGTACAGGGTCCACGCCTCGCCGCGCGCGTCCTCGTTGTCCCGGTGCCTGGCCAGCGCCTCGCGCAACTGCTCGGCCGCCTGCGCCTGTTCGCCCTCCACCAGCCGCGCCCTCGCCAACTGGGTGGTCGCCCACGCCTCGCCGCGGCCGTCCCGCGTCCGGCCGTACAGCTCCAGACCCGCGCGCAACTCGCCCTCCGCGCGCGCCACATCACCCATCCGCAGGAACAACTGGCCGAGCTGGAAGTGCGCCCACGCCTCGCCGTGCACCGACTCGCTCTCGCGGTGCAGCTCCAGCGACGCGGAGAGCATTCCGAACGCCTCCTCCAGGCTCCCGCGGTCCCGCTCCACCGCCGCCAGCGCGTGCAGCGTCCAGCCGCGGTCACCCGCCAGCGCCGCCGTCCCCTGGAGCGCCAGCGCCTCGCGCAGCCTCGCCGACGCCTCCGTCAGATTGCCCTGGTGGTGAAGGGTGATGCCCAGCGAACAGAGCGCGCGGGCCGCGCCCGCCTCGTGCTGCGCCTCCTGGTAGAGGCCCACCACGGAGGTCAGCGTCGTACGCGCCTTGTCCAGCTCGCCGAGCTGCCGGGCGGCGATGCCCGTACGCCACTGGACCGAGCGCACCAGCAGCCCCTGGTCCACCGCCTGCGTCAACTCGTTGATCTCGCCCAGCCGGTAGAGGTCGCCGCGCAGCAGGCAGTAGTCGCAGAGCGCGCCCAGCAGATTGAGCACCGCCTGCTGGTCCACCCCCTCCGCGTGCCGCAGCGTGGCCGTGATGAAGCTCGACTCGTCGTCCAGCCAGCGCAGCGCCGCGTCCAGCGACGAGAAGCCGTGCGCGCCCGCCGCGCTCTTGAAGAGGTCCGCGCGCGTGGACGTCTTGCCGTCGACCAGCCGGATCACCGAGTCGGCCAGCTCGCCGTAGTTACGGATCAGCCGCTCCTGCGCGGCCGTCCGCTCCTCCGCGGGCTCCTCCTCGCGCAGCCGCGCGTGCACGAAGGTCCGTACGACGTCGTGCAGCCGGTAGCGGCTGCCCCGTACGTGCTCGACCAGACCGGCCCGCTCCAGCGCCGTCAGCACCCGCCCGGCCTCCTGCTCGTCCGTCGCGAGCAGCGCCGCCGCCGCGCCGGCGCCCAGCGAGGCGCGCCCCGCCAGCGCGAGCCGGCGCAGCAGCCGGCGGGCCTGGTCGTTCTGGTCGGTGTAGCGGAGCCACAGCGCGCGCTCGACGGGCTCCACCGGGCCGTACGCGTCGAGATCGGCGGCCAGTCGGTGCGCGGTGCGCCCGCCGCCGAGCGAGGAGCCGGCGATGCGCAGCGCGAGCGGCAGCCCGCCGCACAACTCCCGTACCCGGTCGGCGGACTGGACGTCGTACGGAGCTCCCGTGGCCGTCTCCTGCTCCGTGCCGGCGGCGGCGCGCAGCAGCTCCTCGGTGCCCGCCCCGTCCAGCGCCTCGACGGGCAACTGGTGCACCCAGGCGGGCACATCGGCCGGCAGCTCCACGGGGCGCCGCGCCGTCACCAGCACCAGGCTGTCGGAGCGCTCGGGCACGAGCGTGCGCACCTGCTCGGGGTCGGACGCGTCGTCCAGGACCACCGTCACCGGCAGCCCCGTCAGATGCTGGTGGTACAACTCGCCCAGTCTGCGCACCTGTTGCTCGGGGGTGGCCCCCTCGCGGAACAGCAACTGCTCACGCGGCGCGCCCAGCCGGTTCAGCAGATGCAGCAGCGCGTCCCGCGTCGACAGCGGCGACTCCAGGGTGTTTCCGCCGCGCAGATCGACCAGACAGGCGCCCCGGAACTGGTCCCTGAGCTGGTGCGCGGCCCGTACGGCCAGCTCCGTGCGGCCGGACCCGGGGGCGCCGTACAGCACGACGACCGTCGGCTTCGTCTCCGTCGACGCCCGCGCGGCATGCACCCACTGGGCGATCCTGGCCAGTTCGGCACGACGCCCCGCGAACGGCCCGGCGGGCTCGGGGAGATGGCCGAACGACTGCTCCAGTACGGTACGGCGCCGGGCCGCGGCGCTGCGGTCGCCGCCCCGCAACTGCGGTACGGCGGACGGCTTCTTGGCGCCTCGGCGCGTCGCCGAGGTCAGCACCCGCTGCTGGTCGAGGAACGGCCGGATACCCCGTACCTCCAACGCCGTCAGCCACTGGAGCCGCAACTGCTCCGCCCCGCCCGGCTGCCCGGCCGCACCGGCTCTGCGGTGCGCGGCCGGCCAGTGCGAGGCGGTCACCTTGGCGACGGTGGTCGCCGCCCCGGCCACGGCGACGACGGCGCCCGCGCCGAGGGCGATCCCCGAGGCCGTCCCCAGCGCCATGTCGGCGCCGACGGCGGCCACGGCGGCGACAGCCGTGACCAGGACGGGCGTGCCGATGTTCTGCCGGCTGAACCGCTGGGACAGCGGCGTCTCCTGCGCCCGCGCCGCGTCCAGGGCCTGCGTGTACGCGGCGTACTCCTCGGCCGCCCCGGCCGCCATCGCGTCCAGGGCCCCGCGCCCGCGCGCCAGCAGCGCGTTCCCGTCGGTCCGCCCGCCGGAGCGCCGTACCTCTTCCTCCACGGCGCGCACCAACAGCCTCTCGGCCTCGGACCGGTGGCTTTCCCGCATGTGCGTCCCCCTCCGAGAGCATGGTGAGTGCACATTGTCCTGCGGACGGGGCCCGATGGCGAGTAGTGCCTGTCGTTCGGCTGTTCGGCGGCCCCGTGCAGGAATGATTGCCTCCGTCCCGTGCGTTCCACCGGACGAGGACTCTTTCGACAGCACCCGACAGCATGGAGATGGACAGCATGCCCCTCAAAGGCGAGTACGAGCCGAGCGTTCAGCAGTTGGTCCGCGACCAGGTGGAGCTGTACGAGAGCTCCGGCGGCACGCAAGGCACCACGCTGGAATCCCTGGTCGGCCCGGACGACGAAAAGCGCCGCGACCTGCCCGTCATCATCCTGACCACGCTGGGCGCGAAGAGCGGCAAGATCCGCAAGTCCGCGCTGATGCGCGTGGAGCACGACGGCGCCTACGCCGTGGTCGCCTCCCTGGGCGGCGCCCCCAAGCACCCGGTCTGGTACTTCAACGTCCTCGCCGACCCCCGCGTCGAGCTCCAGGACGGCCCGGTCCGCCAGGACATGCTGGCCCGCGAGGTGACGGGCGAGGAGAAGGCCCAGTGGTGGGCCCGCGCGGTCGAGGCGTTCCCGGACTACGCCGAGTACCAGAAGAAGACGGAGCGCGTGATCCCGCTCTTCGTACTGGAGCCGGCCGCGCAGGACCACTGACGGCCTCCTGAGCCGTACGGCGGCACATTGCGCCCTCCGCGTGCCGCGGAGGGCGCTTCGGCGTCATGGGCGCCGATCACTCCGAGAACCTGATCGAATACCGTGCGCCTTCACACGCGGCGGCCCTGCGGCCCTGCGGCCCACCTCCGCAGCCCCCGCAGCGGGCCTTACGCGCCGGAGGTACGGGCGTATGCGACGAGTGCGGCCCAACTGGCGGGGGAGAAGGCGAGGGTGGGGCCGTGCGGGACCTTGCTGTCACGGACGGGGACGACACCGTGGGTGTGGGCGTGGGCGGGTGACCACTCGACGCAGTTGCTGCCTCCCTCAGGGCCGCTGAAGGTCGACCTGACCCACGCGGTGGGGGCGGTGCTGGTGTTCACAGTGACTCCATCCGCTCTCTGATGAGGGCAGCGCTTTCCCGCGCCGAGAGCGCCTCGCTCGTCAGATCATCGTAGGCGCGCATCGCCGTTCGAACGTGTTCGGGCTCTTCGATGATGCCCGTCGTACGGTAGGTCTCAACACAGACCACCGTCACGTGGTTTGGCATCGTCAGGAATGAGACCGGCCACTCCATGAGCAGATGCGGTTCCGAGTGGAGTGGCAGTACCTGAATTCGCGTGGTCGGCTGTTCCCCCTGCCTGAGGAGCACCGCGAATTGTTCGCGCAACACATCGGGGTTTCCCACGCGTCGTTTCAGCACTGACTCGCACAGCACTACGCGGACGTGCGGCGGTGTAGTGCTCCGCAAGAGGTCCTGTCGGGCGAGCCGTGCACGCAACGATGCCGAGATCTCATCCTCGGTGGCTCGCGGGTCGTTGGCCCGGAACAACGCACGGGCATAGTCCCCGGTCTGGAGCAGACCCGGGACCACTGACGGGCACCACTCCCACACCGCCAGGGCTTCCCGCTCCAGCGCCATCCGGCGTCGGTACAGCGCAGGGAAGGACTGAGAGATGATCTCTTCGTGCAGCCGTTTGAACAGGCCGTCCGTCTCGAAGATCTGATCGAACAGCGCGGGCAGGTTCCCGGCGATCGGCGGAACCCCGCGTTCTATCCGGCTGATGGTCGATTTCGACGTGCGGGCCTTTCGTGCGAGTTCCGACTGTGTCAGCTTCCCGGCCGCCCGCGTTTCGCGCGCGTCCCGCAGCGCTTCACCGAACACCTCCCTCGGATTGCTCGCGCCGCTGTAGTCGCCGTACCGCTCCGTCATATGGAAACCCCTTGACCAGAGTTCTGGGAATGGGTGCCACCCGTGGCGTCCGTGCAGGCCGAGCCAGGTGGGTGGAGGTCGGCGTGACCACAATGCAGGTTGGTCGCTGAACCTCTTCCAGGGCGACATCACTGGTCACACTATGAACATGTCCAGTTACGTGTTGTCGAGAGGTTGGCTATGACAAGCCACGTCATTCGAACACCCTTCCCTGCCCGGCTGAGGCGGTGTCGCGATGGCGAGTAGCGACGGGCGGCGGCTGTTGTCGCTGATGATCGCCACCTTCGGGGTGGACGGCACACTCGTCGTGCCGAAGGGTGGGCTCACTCCGGAGGGTGACCTGGCCTCGGAAGGGCCGGACCTGGTCCCCGGATCCGCGCTGCGCTGGCCGCCGTGCCGGTGCGGCGGTCCCACCTGCCCTGATGCCGGGGGCCAGGACGGACCGGGCAGCCCGGACGGAACCGCCGCCGGTTAAGGTGCCGCCGTGAGCGATGTGTTCCGGGAGTTGCTGAAGGACGGCCCCGACGCCGCCCGCTGGGAGCCCGTGGCGGGCGGCGAGTCCGGGGCCGGTGTGTTCCGGGCCGAGGACGGATCGCGGTACGCGAAGTGTGTTCCCACCGGTCAGGTGGGGGCGCTGGAGGAGGAGCGCGACCGGGTCGGGTGGCTCGCGGCGCGGGGCGTTCCCGGGGCGCGTGTGCTCGACTGGCGTGCCGGTGACGCGGGGGCCTGTCTGGTGACCAGCGCCGTGGTGGGGGTCCCCGCCGACCGGTTGCCCGCCGCCGGGCTCCGGGAGGGGTGGGCAGCGATCGCCGACGCCGTGCGCCGGTTGCACGATCTTCCCGTACGGGAGTGTCCGTTCACCCGTGACCTCACGCGGATGTTCGCGCTCGCGCGCGAGGTCGTCGCGCGCGACGCCGTCGATCCGGACTTCCTCCCCGAGGAGCAGCGGGGAACGCCCGCCGGCACACTGCTGGCGCGGCTCGAACCCCAGCTCGGCCGGCGCCTCGCCCAGGAGGCCGCACTGAGCGTCGTGTGCCACGGGGATCTGTGTCTGCCCAACATCGTTCTCGACCCGGAGACGCTGGAGGTGACGGGCTTCATCGATCTCGGCCGCCTCGGCCGGGCCGACCCGTACGCCGACATCGCGCTGCTCCTCGCCAACTCCCGGGAGACCTGGGGCGACGAGCGGCAGGCGCGCGCGGCGGACGAGGCGTTCGCCGACCGGTACGGGGTCGCACTCGACCGTGACCGGGAGCGGTTCTATCTCCATCTGGATCCGCTCACCTGGGGATAGGCGCCATGGTGGAGCTGTTCCTTCTCCGCCCCGCGTCAACCGGGCGCCCTGACCGTGGCAATTCATGGCTCAGCGTGGACTCGTCTGGGCCGTACATCCTGTGCCTCGGGGACGGGCGACGGGAAGACGGCGGGGGCCAGGAATCGCCCGTCCTTCTGGTCCACGGTGAGCTTGCCCCCGTTGGCGGTCACACGCTGTTCGAGGACCTCGCCCCGCTCAAGCGGCTGCTTCCCGCCGGCGCGGCCACCGAACTGGTCGTCAACGCCTGGGAAGACGACGCCGTCGCGGACTCACTGATCCTGCTGGTCCCCACACTGGGCTGGGTCGTCGTCGCCCTCGCGCTCGCCTCCCGCCTCTTCCGTTGGGAATCACGCCGTTGAGCCCCGGCCGGGCGCCGCTGAACCGCGACGCCCGGCGACGAGACCGTCACCTGCGAGGGCTGGACCCGCCGACGCCCGCCGAGGTGCACGGCTTCCTCGCGCGCCGCATCGGCGCCGTACGTCTGGGGGCCGAGCCCCGGAGGGTGGGCGAGCTGATCACGAACCACGCCCGGCTGCCGCCGGCCCTCGCCATCGTCGATGCCCGGGCGGCCACTACCCGGGGTTCGAGCTCGACGCCATCGCCCACCAAGACCAGCCGTTTACTTGACACATCCGAGGGCCAATCCGGAGCGCGGCGAGACGGGCGTGTCGGCACCGGGAGCCGAGGTGTGGCTGTGCGGGTGGTGGGGTGCGGGCTCAGGTGCGGACGAAGACCGACCAGACCATGCGGATCGGGCGCAGCCGGGAGATGAAGCGCAGTCCGTGCCGTGTGGCGGCCGGTTCGGTGGTGAGCGCGAGGTCGTAGCGGTGCTCGGCCACGGCCTGGGCCGCCTGGCTGGTGGAGTCCGCAGTGGCTAATTCGGCCAACTGGTATGCGGTGGGCAGTAGTTGGTCGACCAGCGGTCGCGGCGAGGGGTGCGTCACCACACTCGGGCGGTCGGACAGCGGACCGCCGTCGGCACGCCGGGCGATGCCGTACAGCGGGGTGTCCATGACGAAGACGCCGGCCAGCGCGATGTCGTCGGCCATGTAGAAGTGATGGATGTCCCGATAGGCGTTGGCGACGACCACATGACTGACGGTGCCGGCCTTCAGGTCCTCCACGGCCTGTTCGTAGGTCGTCCTGAGCACGACCGGCGGCCCGTCGGATAGGCGGGTCCGCAGCAGCCGGGCGGCCTGCTCGCTGCTCGTGCCCTCCGGGCCGAGCGTTCCGATGGCCGGGGGCCCGGCCAGTGCGGGCCGGACGTCGATCCAGCCCAGCTCGATGGTCATGCGTCACTCCTCGATGTCGGCGACGATCCAGGTGCTGATGGCCTGCCACAGCGCCGCGGATTCCTGGTGGAAGGGGTGGTCCTGGTAGCTGCGCAGGGTGTCCTGGTCGGGCAGCAGGCCGATCGCGGCGAAGTCGTAGGCGATCGGACGGTCGGCGGTGTTGCGGCCCACCTGCCAGTGCAGGAGGCCGGGCACCCGCTCGCCGACGAGCAGCGAGGACCGCTCGGCCGCGAGGGCCGCGGAATCCTGCCAGCCGAAGCCTGGCTTGAACTTGAACAGGACAATGTGTCTGATCATTGGCTTCCTTTTCGGGTCGAATGGTCACCGAATCACTCGTGCGACGGCACGCGGGCAGGCCGACGGAGATATCACCGACGCAGGGGGTGTCTTTCCGTACACGGACGTAGGGCGGATTTCGCACCGGTCGACGCCCGTTATCACGTAAGTCGTCGGACACGCTCTCTTGGGCACATGGACGGCTGCTTGACATGGCAGCTTTCCGGTCGGACCGGGGGCGGGAGAAGGAGGGCGATCAGACGGAATGACCGGGAGCCTGGGCCTCGGCCGTCACGAAGGCGGTCAGCCGGTCGAGTCCCTCGTCGATCGACGCGTCGTCGAGCAGGCTGAAGGACAGCCGAATCTGATGAGAGGAGGCCATGCCGGTGTGGAAATGGTGCATGGGGGTCCAGATGACCCCGTGGTCGCGCGCCGATCTGCGCAGCGAACGGTCGTCCACGTCGAACGGCACCGTCAGGACGACGAAGAACCCGCCGGCCGGGGTGTTCCACGTCACCGGGCCGGTAGCGGCGAAGCGCGCGGTGAGGCCGGTCAGCATGTGCCGCAGGTTGGCGCGGTAAACCTCGATCTCGCGCTTGTTCGCGGCGACCATGCTGCACCCGTGGCGCAGAAGCTTGCCGCCGATGACGGCCTGGGCGACGGGTGAGGTGTTGAGAGTGACGTTGCTCTTGATCAGCGACAGCTGGTCCGCGAGCGTACCCGCCGGGCGGCCGTCCCTGATGACGGGCTGGTCGGCCACGACGAAGCCGACGCGGGCGCCGGGCAGGCCGGTCTTGGCGAAGGAGCCGACGTGCACGACCTGCTGCCGTGTGTCGAGCGCCTTGAGGGTTGGCGGCCGGGTGGCGGTGCCGGCTTGGAAGAGGCCGTAGGGGTTGTCCTCGATGATCAGCAGATCGAGATCGGCCGCCAGGTCGAGCAGGGCGATTCGGGTGGCCAGGTCCAGGCTCACTCCGGTGGGGTTGGAGAAGTCGGGCACGAGGTAGAGGGCGCGCGGGCGTTGTCCGCGGGCGCGGGCCGCTGCCACCTGACGAGCGAGGTCGGCGAGGTCGAGGCCGCCGTCTCCGTCCCTGACGCCCAGCACGGGCATGTCCAGCAGGCGCGCGGCGCCGGTCAGTCCGAAGTAGGTGGGCGCGACGGCGAGGACGACGTCCTGCGGGGAGGCGCGCAGGGACTGCAGCGTCAGGAACATCGCCTCCTGGCTGCCGACGGTCACCACCACCGCTTCAGGGTCGACGGTGATGCCCTCGTCGATCTCAAGGTAACGGGCGACCAGGTCGTGGATGACGCCCTTCGTCCGCCCGTACTGGAACACCGTTCTGCGGGCCTCCTCGTCCGTCAGCCCCACCACCTCGGTGAGGTGTGTGACGAAGGTGCCCAGGTAGTCGTAGAGCTGCTCGACCCGGAAGAATTCCTCGTAGGGTCGGCCGGCGGCGAAGGACACCGCCTGCGGGTGGTCCGAGGCGATGTCGTTCAGCAGATTCATCGAGAGCAGGACTGGATCGTCCAGTGAGGGATGAAGTTGCGCGAGGGATAATTCAACCATTCTTCGATTCTCCGTCCCTGCGGATTCGGCGTACGCGAGTGGCACACGTCATGCCCAACCAGGTCGGCACCGGCTTCGCCGGCCCGTGCCTGGTAGGTGTTCAGCAGTTCCCGAATGCCCGGGAACATCATTTTGGGAACCGGAGCCCAGTACTCGTAGTTCACGAAGCCGTTGAGCAACGGTCCGAGTGACGGGCGTGAAGTCTGCGGTCGACAGCGGATAGGTGGCCTCGTGGACGACCTTGATCCTGTGCTTCTAGGCATGGGCCCTGGCGCCGAGAACAGGATTGCGCGAGAACTCGGCATCCGCGGAGAAGAGCGCCACGGTCGTCGGTCGGGGATTCGGCTGGGCGACGAGTTCGAAGAACCCATCGGTGAGCGCGGCGTTCGGATCCGGCCCGGTCGGGATCATGGCGAAGTAGTCGGATGGACAAGCGCATTGTTGACACCGAGGCCCATGAGCCCCACGAAGAAGTGCTGCCGCTCCATCACCAACGGCATGGCCGGCAGTTCGGTGTTGGTGCCGTAACCGCCTACGACGAGATCAACCTGGTCCTCGTCGAGAGGCCGTTCGTAGATCCCGGGAATCAGGGAGGCGTCTCCCTGGGCCATGTCATCGTGGGTTCGTGGCTGTTCAGGTTGGCGAACTGGAACGGCTGGTGGTCGATCAGGACGACGACGCTCTCCTCGGGTGTCAGCAGTGCCTGAAGTCCGGACTTTGCTTCCTTGCTCATGGGATCCATTTCCTGGTCTCTGTTTCCGCGTGCCCGGACGGGTCACCGTCGATTCGGCCGTACGCCGCTCCTGAGGCCGAGCCGGCCAACCGTCACTCTGAATCGGTTGACCGCTCCACGAACCAGCGCCGGCCCCGTATACAGGGACGGCCCCCGGTATCAGCAGCGCCCCGCCCCGCCATGTAGGTGATGTGTCATCTATATTACTCTTGGAGCTTGATACGTCAACTATCCGCAAGCCGACCGGAGTTGATGACGCCGGCCTAGAGGCACGAAGCTGGTGGTTGGCCGCGAACGCCGTTGTGTGGCCGGTGGCAGTTGCCTTCTCGGCGAGGAGCGCACGAGTCCGCCGTGTTCGGGCAGGAACAGGGTTGCGTGGACGAGCATGCTGATCTCGCGCTCGGCACCGGCGAACTGCTGCTGCCACCTCGGGCCGCAGCTCCTGCTCGTCGAGCTGAAGCAGGTCAGCGACTGTCCATCGGTGTCGCCGCCGGCCGAGCGTGCCGTCCCGGTCCCGTCGGCGAGTCCGAACTCTGACGTCGGCCGGACCGCGCAGTCAGGGCATCCAGCATCTGGCCAACATGTCCCAGCGTCGGCGCAGTCGCCGGCGCGTGTGGCCCCCCTCCGGACCAGCCGAAGGGGAGGTAGCGGGGTGACCCCCATCTGATCGAGGAGTTGGGCGCAGTCCCGAGCCGAGTCGGCGACTGTACGACCGACCGAACGGGTCGAGTTGCCGTATCCCGTCCGCGAGCAGGTGCCCACCCGGAATCCACGATCGACCAGTGGGCCGAGGGCCGAGGGCAGGTGGACCGCCGATCCGGGCATCCCGTGACGGAACAGCACCACCGGACCCAGGAGTGGACCGGGCCCACGTCCTGGGGCGGGAAAACGGCCGATACCCGGCCGGCGTCAACAGGGGACCACCCGGTTCCAGGCGCGCCCGCTGTGCCAGGCGCCATGGGACGAGGACGTAGGTTTTCGTGTGCGGCGCGACTACCGCAGTGGACACGTCTTGATTCCACCGGCCGCGACGCGCTCCCGGTAGGGGCTTCGTATCACGTCCGCGCCATGACATCCCTGGCACGCGTGTATGGCTCCGGGGCACTGGTGCACCGGAAGCTCCGCGGGACACCGGCCGCACGATTCGGGCTGGGCGCCACTGCCCTCCATCACGCCCTACATCCGGGTCGGACTTACGTGCTCAGCCAAGCTGTGCCTCCAGCCACCGCAGGACATCGGGTGTGACCGGGTCGGTGATGTCCGCGAACTCGTCGTGCCGTTTGAGGAACTTGGCAACGTAGGGGCAGACCGGGACGATCCGCATTCCGGATGCGCGCACGTCGACGAGTGCCTGCTGGACCAGCTGGGCGCCCAGCCCCTGGCCGGCGAAGGCCTCGTCGATCTCCGTGTGGAAGAAGACACGCTGCACGCCCAGGTCACGGTAGGCGGTCAGACCGGCGCGTTGGCCGTCGGCAAGGATCTCGTACCGGCTATCGGCGTCCACCCGCTCGACGACGGTGGTGATGGAGGACTCGCTCATGGTGTGCCTTTCGTGAGGGAGGTCAGCTGGTCGGTGGGTTCCGGCGCGGTGTGATGACGGCGTTCGGCAGGGCCGGTGCGGGAAGGCGTCCGCCGGGAAAGTCCTCGATGACGCCGAAGCGGTCGGAGGAGGCCTCCCAGCCCTCGCGGGCTTTCACGATGTCCTCGTGGCTGCGACCGATGAAGTTCCACCACATGACGATCTCCTCCTCGAAGGGAGGTCCTCCGAGGAGGATGGCCCGTGCCGGGGCGTCGGTCTCGTTCACCATCGTCAGAGTGTCCGCGCCGCGAGGGACGTAGCCGAGTTCGGCAGGCCGCAGCACAGTGTCGATCAGGCGGATGTCCCCGCCGTCCACGAGGAGGCCGTGCTCGAACGTCACGTCCACGGCGAGAGTGAGCGTCGCGTGCGGTTCAATGACGATCTCGGCGCCGAGCAGCGGCGTGAAGGTGCGGACCGGGGTGGTCCGACCGCCGAGCGAGCCGAGAAAGACCCTGATCTCGGCCCCGTCGACCCGTGCGAGTTCGGGCACGTAGTGCTGGAAGTCCCGGGCCGTGTCGCGGTGTTCCTCGGGCAGCGCGACCCACAGCTGGACGCCGTGGATGACGGTGGTGTCCGGAGTGGAGACCTCCGAGTGGGTGATGCCGTATCCGCCGGTCATGAGGTTCATCTCGCCGGGCCGGACCAGGGCACGGGTGCCGAGGGTGTCGCGATGCTCGAGCTCGCCGCTGAACAGCCAGCTCACCGTCTGCAGTCCGGTGTGCGGATGCGGGGGCAGGTCCATGCCGCCCGACGCGGCGACCTGGTGCGGGCCGTAGTGATCGGCGAAGCACCAGGCGCCGATGAGTGTGCGCTCCCGCTGCGGCAGCGTCCGCCGCACGCGCATCGCACGTGGACCGCCCAAGGGGACCTCACGCGCCGACAGGACATCGACCCGGGGCGCCCCGGTCGGCCGGTCGCCTTCGACGAGCGCACCGCAGCGCAGAGCCGCGGCATCGGTTTCCGCATTGCTCACCGGGAGCACCTCCCCAACGATCTGGTTGTTACGTCAACTATGATGCCATGGAGGCAGGCCGATGGCCACGACACCCGCACGAACACAGGCCACTCCGATGTGGCCCTAAGGAGGCTCCGGCGTGAGCAACCGCACCCACAGCTCCCCATCCCGCAGGATCTTCATCGACAAGCAGAGCCCCAAAGCCTTCCATGCCTTGGTGCAGGCCTCGGAGGCCGTCCGAGCGACAGCCTCCGAGGCCGGGCTCGACCGCATCACCGTGGAACTGATCAACCTCCGCGTGTCGCAACTCAACGGCTGCGCCTACTGCCTCGACGTGCACACCGGAGCGGCCCTGCGCGCCGGTGAATCACCGCGGAGACTCGGAATCCTGAGCGCATGGCAGGACACCGGTTTGTTCACTCCTTCGGAGCGCGCCGTCCTGGCGCTGGCCGAGGCCGCAACCGATCCGGTGAACGCCGCGACCCAGGCATCCGCCTACGAGGCCGCCCGGCAGGTTCTCTCCGAGGATCAGATCTCGGCCGCGATCTGGGTCGCGATCACCATCAACGCGTTCAATCGCGTGTCGATCATGAGCAAGCACCCCGTACCGCCGCATCACGACAAGTAGAGGCGGCTGCCCGCCATACCGCCGGCCTTCGGCGTGGCCGATGCGACGGAGACTTGGTTGACGAGTCGCGCGAGTCTTCATGAGGTCTCCGAACATCGGTGTGCGCCATCGCCGCCGTTCTCGGCGTTCTTCACGCATTTGTCACGCCGAATACGGATACGGGTACGCCCAAGGCATGCTCACGGCAGTGTCACCGCGAGGTCGCAGTGGCACATCGGGTTGAGTGCGGCACGGTTCGTTTCATCGGAATGGCGAGGTCGCAGCGGCGGCGAACCTGATCGTGTGTCTCTTCTGGCAGCCGCAAGGCATCGCGGCGGCCACCGGCTTCGTTCTCACCGTGATCGGCGCCGTGGGCCATCACGTCTGCGCCGACGACTACGCCGGCCCTGAGACCCGGGTGAGCGCCAAGGTGCCCCCTTCGTTCTCGTCCCGCTCTCAGCGACCACTGCGGCGACGCTCACGCCGGCCGCATGACGCACGCCGGGCCGCCCGTTCCGGTCAGGGTGGTCCCTCGTTCAGTTTCTCCACCACGCGCTCGGAGATCCGAGCCAGCAACCGCAGCTCCGACGGCGTGACGTTGTCGAGGAAGAGCTCACGCACCGCGTCCACATGACGCGGGGCGGCGGCTTCGATCATCGCTCGCCCCTCATCTGTCATCACCACGAACGCGCCACGGCCGTCCTCGGCACACTCGTCCCGCACCACCAGCCCGCGCTTCACCATCCGGGAGATGTGATGGGACATCCGGCTCTTCTCCCACTCCAGCGACCTGGCAACGTCCAGAAACCGCCCCCGCCCGTCCGGTACGTCCGTCAACTCGACCAGTACAGCGAAGTCCGCACGCGACACGTTGGACTCCGTCTGCAACAAACGGGACAACCGGCCCGTGAGCCTCTCATTCATGCGGATGAAGCTCCGCCACGCGTGCTGCTCCTCCGCCGTCAACCAGCGCACCGTCTGCCCCATGAGGCAAATGTAGACGTAGTTGACAGATCACTGAATAGGCGCCGGGCACCGATCGCATGAGCGCCCCCTCCCCACTCCGCCCGGTCGAGGCCACCACGACTCCGAGGGGTGTCCGCCGAAGAGCGGCACTCTCGGGGCATGGCCTGCTGACGGTTGCGGGTCGATCCACCTGGATGTTCGCGGCGTCTTCGGCGAGCCGGTCGCCGAAGCGGAACGTCTCACCCAAGGCTGACCCGGCACATCCGCTGAAGAAGAGGGAGCCGGGAGATGTCCCCTTGCGGTGCAGTTCTCCGATTACGGCACCACGGAACAACTGCGTATCGTCGATGTGACGCATCCGGCCCCTGGGCCGGGTCAGGTACGGCCGGCCGTGCGCGCGGCCGGTGCCGGTCCCATCGACTGGAAGATCCTCCAGGGAGCGACGCGTGAGCAGATCCCGCTTGTCCTCCGCGCCGGTCCCGGGTCCGGCGTGGCCGGCGTGGTCGACGCCATCGGCGAGGGTGTGACGGGGACCGAGGTCGGCGACGAGGCGCTCGGCACCTCGCTCACCCCTCCCGCGCCCCGTTCGCACCGGCCGATCCCGCCGCACTGGTTACCAGGCCCGGCACGGTGCCGTGGCACGTGGCGGCGGGGGTCAACGGGATGACGCCGGACGCCGCCGCATACGTACTGCTTCAGGATGTCCCGGCACGGTCGTCGTGGGTCCTGCGGCAGGCCGGGATCCGGTGAGGAGGGTGGTGGAGACGGCGACGGCGATGAGGGCGGTTCCGGCCAGGACATGGGGTGTGAGGGGTTCGTCCAGGAAGAGGGCGCCGGACAGGACAGCGATCACCGGGGTGGTGAAGGCGTAGCTCGTGGCCAAAGCCGGGCCGGTGTGGGCGGTGAGGTGGCGGTAGGCGGCCATCGCCAGCAGGGACCCGAAGACCACGAGGTAGGCGAGGGCGAGCCCGGCGCCCCAGGTCGGCCGCGGCGGTGACGCGAACTCGCCCCGGACGGCGGCCGCCAAGGCCAGCACCGCGCCGCCCGCGAGCATCTGCGCGGCCGGCCCGCGCACGCCGGCTGAGTGGTCGTCCAGACGGGAGCCGAGTACCCAGCACATGGCGGCCGGGAGGAGGATCGCCGCGCCCGTCAGCCCGGCGCGTCCGAGTCCGGCCGACAGCACGGCGACGCCCGCCAGGCCGAGCCAGACCCCCGCCCATTCCGCGCCGCGCGTCGGCCGTCCCCTTGCGGTGTTCAGCAGCACGCTCCACAGCGGAACCGTGGCGATGAACAGCGCCGTCGTGCCCGAGTCGACATACTCCTCGGCCAACGCCACGCCGCCCATGCCCACGGAGAAGAGCAGCACCCCGACGAGCGTGGCCCGTCGCCACCGAAGGGCCGTCAGCCGCGGCTCGTGGCGGCGTTCGGCCAAGCCCCACAGCAGCAGACCCGCTGTCAGAAACCGGACCGAGCTGAGCGTGAGGGGCTCCGTCCCGCGCAGCCCGAACGCGATCGCCAGATAGGTGGTTCCCCATACAAGCCAGGTGACGGCGAGGGGAACGGCGATTCCTCCGAACGCTGTCTTCTTCTTGGGTCGGTCGCCCATACCAGCCTCCGTCATTGCCGTGTCGGCTTGTTCAGTCGCTGACCCTGCTGCGGGACTGGTACAGGAGGTCCCTGATACTCGGGACGCCGGGCGATCCAGCCCGCGAAGAAGGGGCAGGTGGCCGGCGCTCACAGGTTCGCGGCCCGTGCCTCGTCAGGGGCTGTGCGAGCCGGCGAGGACCCCACTCCTCTGCCTCCGTACTCTGGCGCGACCTCGGTGTGAACGAATGCGGCGATCTCCGTCGTACGGATGTATTCAGCGACGCCCGCGACCTTGGACTCTCCGTCGACGCGGGCCTCGTAACGCTTCGCATCGGGCATGTCGCGCACGTCGACAGCCATGTGACCTCCTCTTGGGGCCGATTCCGCTCGACTCGGCGGGAGTTCCCTCGGTCGGGACGTCACCTTAACTCGGTTCGGTTGACGTATCAACTTAATTCTCCGTGGGTGAGCTCGCGTAGAAGACGCGCCCTCGGCTGCCGTATCCGCCTGCGCCCCGTGTTCAGAAGCTGTTGTCCATCCGGAGTTGAGGCTGCGTTTCCGCTGGTCGGGTGTGTGGCCGACGGTCCCACGCCGGCAGTGCTCGCAGGGGGGCCTCATGGCGGCAGGAGGTTCGGAAACGTGACTCGGGCAGGGGCCTACGGCTTGGCGGCGATGCTGCGCACCGCGACCCTCCGCCCAGTGCGGACGGCCGCCCGCTACCAGCGATCGTGCGACGATGCCGGTATGAATCGTCTGGCCGACTCCCAGTCGCCGTACCTGCTCCAGCACGCCGACAACCCCGTCGACTGGTGGCCCTGGTCGCCGGAGGCGTTCGCCGAGGCGCGGCGGCGGGGGGTGCCGGTGCTGCTCAGTGTGGGGTATTCGAGTTGCCACTGGTGTCATGTGATGGCGGGCGAGAGCTTCGAGGACGTCACCACCGCCAAGTACATGAACGCCCACTTCGTCAACATCAAGGTCGACCGCGAGGAGCGGCCCGATGTCGACGCCGTCTACATGGAGGCCGTACAGGCCGCCACCGGGCAGGGCGGGTGGCCCATGACCGTGTTTCTCGACGCGGACGGTGCGCCCTTCTACTTCGGTACGTACTTCCCGCCCGAGCCCCGGCACGGCATGGCCTCCTTCCCGCAGGTGCTCGAAGGCGTCAGCTCGGCCTGGACCGGACGGCGCGAGGAGGTCGCCGAGGTGGCCGCGCGGATCGTCGGGGAGTTGGCCGGGCGGTCGCTCGCGCAGGGCGGGGACGGGCCGCCCGGGGAGGGGGAGCTCGCCCAGGCGCTGCTGGGGCTGACCCGGGAGTACGACGCGCAGCGGGGCGGGTTCGGCGGGGCGCCGAAGTTCCCGCCGTCGATGGCGGTGGAGTTCCTGCTGCGGCACCACGCCCGTACCGGCTCCGAGGGCGCGCTCCAGATGGCGACGGACACTTGCGAGGCGATGGCGCGCGGCGGGATCTACGACCAGCTCGGCGGCGGGTTCGCGCGGTACTCCGTGGACCGTGAGTGGGTCGTGCCGCACTTCGAGAAGATGCTGTACGACAACGCCCTGCTGTGCCGGGTGTACGCGCATGTCTGGCGGGCCACCGGCTCCGATCTGGCCCGCCGGGTCGCCGTGGAGACCGCCGACTTCATGGTCCGTGAACTGCGTACCGCCGAGGGCGGGTTCGCCTCCGCCCTGGACGCGGACAGCGCGGACGGCAGCGGCAAGCATGTCGAGGGCGCCTTCTACGTGTGGACGCCTGGCCAACTGCGGGAGGTTCTGGGGGAGTCCGACGCCGAGTTCGCCGCCCAGTACTACGGGGTGACGGAGGAGGGCACCTTCGAGGAGGGCGCCTCCGTGCTGCAACTGCCCCTCGGGGAGGGGGTGGTGGACGCCGGGCGCGTCGAGTCCGTACGGGCACGGCTCCTCGCCGCCCGTGAGGAGTCGCGGGAGCGGCCGGGGCGCGACGACAAGATCGTGGCCGCCTGGAACGGGCTGGCCATCGCCGCGCTGGCCGAGACCGGCGCGTACTTCGACCGGCCGGACCTGGTGGAGCGGGCCACGGAGGCCGCCGATCTGCTGGTACGCCTCCACCTGGACGACGCGGCGCGGCTGGCCCGTACCTCGAAGGACGGCCGGGTCGGCGCGAACGCCGGGGTGCTGGAGGACTACGCCGATGTGGCGGAAGGGTTCCTCGCGCTGGCCGGGGTCACCGGTGAGGGAGTGTGGCTGGAATTCGCCGGGTTCCTGCTGGACATCGTGCTCGACCGGTTCGTGGGGGAGGGCGGCGCCCTGTACGACACGGCAGACGACGCCGAACCGTTGATCCGCCGGCCCCAGGACCCGACGGACAACGCCACCCCGTCCGGCTGGACGGCCGCCGCCGGGGCGCTCCTCTCGTATGCGGCGCACACCGGCTCCGAGCGTCACCGGAGCGCGGCCGAAGGGGCGTTGGGGGTCGTGAAGGCGCTCGGGCCGCGGGTGCCGCGCTTCATCGGCTGGGGGCTCGCGGTCGCCGAGGCCGCGCTCGACGGGCCCCGGGAGATCGCGGTCCTGGGTATGGGGGAGGGGGGCGCCGAGATGCACCGTGCCGCTCTGCTGGCCACCGCGCCCGGCGCCGTCGTCGCGGCCGGTGCGGTCGTCGCGCCGGGGAGCGAGGAGTTCCCCCTGCTGGCGGACCGGCCGCTGGTCGACGGGCGGGCCACCGCGTATGTCTGCCGGCGCTTCGTCTGTTCCGCCCCGACGACCGAGCTCGAACACCTGAAGGGTGAATTGGGCGTGTTCGAGTAGAGGGTGGCTGATTTCCGACCCGTGGTGAATGGGACTGAAACGCAGTATTCACCCAATCGGCCCCCCTGTCGCCACAGGTCCCCCTTATTGTCTTCACGTTAGACGCAACAAGTGCGCGTGGGGGACATGCGCACAGGGGGATGACGGGTGTGCCGACGGCCAGGGGGGCCTCGCCGCGGCCACCCAGGCCGAGGGGGGCCGTGTGGTCACGTCCGTGTTCATAGGCGCGTTCATCGCCGCCGTTTCGCTGGCGCTGTTCTGGATGGCCGCGTTCACGCTGTGGTGGCAGATGCATGCCTGGCGTACGCCGGAGACGCTGGCCGCCACCAGATTCGACCCGCCCGACGGCGGCCGGGCGGGCTCGTTCTCGCTGCTCCTGCCCGCCCGTCATGAACAGGCGGTGCTGGAGCACACCATCGAACGGCTGCTGGAATCCAGCCACTCCAGCTTCGAGATCATCGTCATCGTCGGGCACGACGACCCGGAGACCGCCGCCGTCGCCGAGCGGGCGGCGGCCCGCGACCCCGACCGGGTCAGGGTCGTCGTCGACACCCACGAGGCCAAGAACAAACCCAAAGCGCTCAACACCGCGCTGCCGTACTGCGCCGGCGAGATCGTCGGGGTCTTCGACGCCGAGGACCAGGTCCATCCCGAGCTGCTGACCCACGTCGACCACGCCTTCCGCTCCACCGGAGCCGATGTCGTCCAGGGCGGGGTCCAGCTCATCAACTTCCATTCGAGCTGGTACAGCCTGCGCAACTGCCTGGAGTACTTCTTCTGGTTCCGCAGCAGGCTCCATCTGCACGCCCAGAAGGGGTTCATCCCGCTCGGCGGCAACACCGTCTTCGTACGGACCGACGTACTGCGCGAGGCCGGCGGCTGGGACCAGAACTGCCTGGCCGAGGACTGCGACCTGGGCGTACGGCTCTCCAGCGTCGGCAAGAAGGTCGTCGTCGCGTACGACTCCGACATGGTCACCCGTGAGGAGACACCCGGCTCCCTGATGTCGCTGCTCAAGCAGCGCACCCGCTGGAACCAGGGCTTCCTCCAGGTCTACCGCAAGGGCGACTGGCGCCAACTGCCCACATCCGGGCAGCGGTTGCTCGCCCGCTACACCCTTATGACCCCGTTCTTCCAGGCGTTCACCGGGCTCGTCATCCCGCTCAACGTCTGTGTCGCGCTCTTCCTCGACGTACCGGTCACGGTCGCCTTCGTGACCTTCCTGCCGCTGGTCACCGCGCTTGTGACCTTCGTCTTCGAGATCGTCGGACTCCACGACTTCGGCAAGCAGTACGGGCTGCGCATCCGCCTGACGCACTACCTGAAGCTCATCGCCGGCGGCCCCTTCTACCAGGTCATGCTGGCCGGCGCGGCGATCCGCGCGGTCTGGCGCGACCGGCGGGGACGCGACGACTGGGAGCTGACCCGTCATGTCGGCGCGCATCTCACCCGAGAGGACGTCCACGCGTGACCTCCACCCTGCCCGCGGTGACGACGGGGACCGACCCGAGACCCCTCCTGCCCGAGCAATCCGGGCCCGCTCCGGAGAGCCCCGCCGCGCGGCACAGCACCGGACCGCTCCTCGTCGTACGGCCCGTCGTGCGCTTCCGGCGCTCACGCTCCGATCTGGTCCTCTGCGGGGTCCTCCTCGTGGCGATCCTGCTCGTCCAGGGCTGGAACATCCAGCACTACCCCACCCTCAGCGACGACGAGGGCACCTACCTCGCCCAGGCCTGGGCTGTCCAGGAGGGCAAGGGCCTCGCCCACTACACCTACTGGTACGACCATCCGCCGCTCGGCTGGATGCAGATCGCCTTCCTGACCTGGCTGCCCTCCCTCTTCTCGCCCGAGATCATGACGGTCGCGCCGATGCGCTGCGCGATGCTGCTGGTCAGCGCCGCGAGCGCGGTCTTCCTGTACGTGCTGGCCCGGCGGCTGTGGCTGCCGCGCTGGGCGGCCGGGCTCGCCATGGTCCTCTTCGGGCTCTCCCCGCTCTCCGTGGTGCTCCAGCGGGAGATCTTCCTCGACAACATCGCCGTGATGTGGATCCTGCTGGCGTTCTGCCTCGCCGCCTCGCCGAGCCGCCACCTCTGGCACCACTTCGCGGCCGGTCTGGCCGCCGCGGTCGGCGTGCTCACCAAAGAGACCATGCTCGTCGTACTGCCCGCGCTGCTGGTGACGATGTGGCGGCACAGCCACCGCGACACCCGCAAGTTCGCGGTCACCGGAGCCGTCACCGCCTGCGTGCTGACCGGCCTCTCGTATCCGCTCTTCGCCCTGCTCAAAGGCGAGTTGCTGCCCGGCGGCGGCCATGTCTCGCTCTGGGACGGCATCACGTACCAGATGAGCCGCCCGGGCTCCGGCTTCGTCCTCGACGCGGGCAGCGGATCGTACGGCGTACTCCAGTCCTGGCTGTACTACGACCGGATCCTGCCGCTGGGCGGCATCGCGGGCGCGCTGCTGCTCATGGCCACCCTGCGCTGGTCGGTGACCGCGCGGGCGCTGGCCGGGCCCGCCCTCGCCGTGGTGATCCTGACCGCCGTCGCCCTGCGCCCGTCCGGCTACCTGCCCGCGATGTACATCATCCAGGGGCTGCCGTTCCTGGCGCTGGTGCTGGCGGGCGGCGCGGCGAGCGTCACCCACGCCGTACTGCGCAGAGGGCGGAGCCCGGAGCAGAGCCGCACGGTGACGGGCCTGCGGTGGACGGCCCTGGCCGCGCTGGCGGCGACCGCCGCCGTACTCGTCGTACCGCGCTGGTACGACGGCAACCGCACCGCCCTGACCGCCGACGCCAACGCCCCCTACCGGGCGGCGGCCTCCTGGATGGCGCGGGAGGTCCCCGACCCGTCCCGGGCCCGGGTGCTGGTGGACGACGCGCTGTGGCTCGACCTCGTGCACGCGGGGTACGAACCGGGCCTCGGCGCCATCTGGTTCTACAAGGCCGACCTCGACCCGGCCGTCACGAGGACGCTGCCCGACGGCTGGCGCGACCTGGACTACGTCGTCGCCTCCCCGACCGTACGGCGCGACGCGCGCGACCTGCCCACCGTGCGCGACGCACTGAACCATTCGACGTCCGTCGCCGTCTTCGGCACGGGCGAGGACCGGGTCGAGATCCGGCGGATCGACGGAAGCGACCGGCCCGCCGCACCACACGGCACGCGCACGGGAGGCGACGAGCGATGAGTATTCTTCCGCCCACCGGGGCCGGGGAGCCGGGCCCCCTCGGACGGCACGAAGGACGGCACGAAGGACGGCGGGAAGGACGGCGGGAACTCGGCGACCCCCGGCTCGAAGCGACCGCCGTCGCCGAGCCCGGCGCCGTCACCGTCATCGTCCCGACCTTCAACGAGTCAGGAAACGTACGGGAGTTGCTGCGCCAGCTCACCGACGCCGTACCCGCCAGGCTGCCCTGCGAAGTGCTCTTCGTCGACGACTCGACGGACGACACCCCCGACGTCATCGCCGCCGCCGCGCAGGACTGCCCCTTCCCTGTCGGCGTCATCCACCGCGACACCCCCGAGGGCGGACTCGGCGGCGCAGTCGTCGAAGGGCTCAAGGCCGCCGGGTCCGACTGGATCGTCGTCATGGACGCCGACCTCCAGCACCCGCCCGCGCTCGTCCCCGACCTCGTCGCCGCGGGTGAGCGCGGCTCCGCCGACCTCGTCGTCGCCAGCCGCTACATCGACGGCGGCAGCCGCGCCGGGCTCGCGGGCGGCTACCGCGTCGCCGTCTCCCGCGCCGCGACCTGGCTCACCAAGGGGCTCTTCCCCGGCCGGCTGCGCGGCATCAGCGACCCGATGAGCGGTTTCTTCGCGATCCGGCGCTCGGCCGTCACCGCGGAGGCGCTGCGCCCGCTCGGCTACAAGATCCTGCTGGAACTGGCCGTACGCTGCCGCCCCGAGCGGCCCACCGAGGTCCCGTTCGTCTTCCGCGACCGGTTCGCGGGCGAGTCCAAGTCGACCGCCAAGGAGGGCCTGCGCTTCCTGCGCCACCTCGTGGAGCTGCGGACGGCCTCCCCGCTCGCCCGGATGGCCGCCTTCGGACTGATCGGGCTGACCGGCTTCGTACCGAACCTGCTCGCGCTGTACGGGCTGACGGCGGCCGGGGTGCACTATCTGCCGGCCGAGGTGGTGGCCAACCAGTTCGGTGTGGCGTGGAACTTCCTCCTCATCGAGCTGCTGCTCTTCCGCAGCCGCCGCGCCCACCGGCACTGGGCGGACCGCGTGGGCCGGTTCGCGCTGCTCGCCAACGCCGATCTGCTGCTGCGGATCCCGCTGATCGCGCTGTTCGTGTCGCGGTTCGGGATGGGGGCGCTGACAGCGACGGCGTGCGCGCTGCTGGCGACGTTCGTGCTGCGGTTCGTGGGGACGGAGGCGCTCGTGTACCTGCCGAAGCGAGCCCCAGGGCGGGAACGCGGGGGCCGGGGCGCCGGCGTGGCGCTGCGGTCGGGGGCGGACGGTCCCGCGGCGTCCGGCAGGGGCGGAAGCAGGGCCGGAAACAGGGCCAGGGGCGGAAGCAGGGGCAGAGCCGGGGCCGAGGACAGCGACCTGGAGACGGAGGTCGGCCGGTGAGACCGCCTCGCGCCTCGCGCCGTACCGCACTCCTCGCCGTCACCGCGCTCACCGCCGGGCTGCTGCTCGGTGCGCAGCAGCCCGCGCTGGCGGGCGCCAACCTCGTCAAGAACCCGGGCTTCGAGACTGCGGGCACCGGCGGTGCCGGGGACATGCCGTACTGCTGGGAGCGGTCCGGCTGGGGCGACAACGACTTCTCCTTCACCACCGTCGCCGACGCCCACTCCGGTACGAAGGCCCTCAAGGTCGAGCTGACCCGCCGGGCCGACGGCGACCGCAAGGCGCTCATCACGGAGTCCGCCGCGTGCGCGCCGGACGTACGGCCGGACCGGCAGTACGACCTGTCCGTCTGGTACAAGTCGACCACTCCGGACGTCTCGCTCACCCTCTTCCGGCACGACACCACCACCGGCTGGCAGTACTGGACCGACCTCAAGACCCTGGACCTGAGCCCCGGTTACCAGCACGCCGAGGTCCGCACCCCCGTCGTCCCGCCCGGCACCGACCGGATCACCTGGGGCGCCTCCGTGTACGGCACGGGCAGTGCGACCACCGACGACTACGGCATGGAGGAGGTCGCCGCGCCGCCCGCCGAACCCGGGTGCACCGGGACGGCGCGGGAGTGCGCCGACGGGAAGTGGGAGGTCCTGCCGACCGAGAACCCCGTACGGTCCATGCACTCGGTCGTCCTCAACAACGGCAAGGTGCTGCTGATCGCGGGCTCCGGCAACGACGTCGACAGCTTCGAGGCCGGCACCTTCACCTCCGCGGTGTACGACCCGGAGGACGGCTCGTACCGTACGATCCCGACGCCCGACGACATGTTCTGCTCCGGCCATGTCCAGCTCTCCGACGGCCGCGTGCTGGTCATGAGCGGCAACAAGGGGTATCCCTCGGCGGACGGCACGGTCGGCTACCAGGGGTACAAGGACAGCTACGTCTTCGACCCGGCGACCGAGACGTACAGCAGGACCAACGACATGAACGACGGCCACTGGTACCCGTCGGCCACCCTCATGGGCAACGGCGACGTGCTCACCTTCGGCGGGCTGCGCGAGGACTCCACCGGCTCGGTGACCGCCGAGCGGTGGTCGGCCGCGCAGGAGAAGTGGCTGCCGACAGGGCAGGTCAACCAGACCTGGTCGTACTGGGGCCTGTACCCGTCGATGATCCTCATGCAGGACGGGCGGCTCTTCTACTCGGGCAGCCACGTCTTCGGCAACGGCACCCCGGGCACCGGCTCCTCGGTCTACGACTACGACGCCAACACCGTGACCGACGTACCCGGGCTCCGGAACAAGGACGAACGCGACCAGTCCACGAGCGTGCTGCTGCCGCCCGCCCAGGACCAGCGGGTGCTGACGATCGGCGGCGGCAACATCGACTCCAACCCGGAGGCGGGCCGCCTCACGGACCTCATCGACCTCAAGGACCCCAACCCCCGCTACACGGCAGGACCGCCGCTCCCGCAGGGCACCGTCGACCTAGGCAACGGCCCCCAGCCGCAGACCGGGGCGCAGGGCAAGATGTACGGCTCGGCCGTACTGCTGCCCGACGGCAAGGTGCTGGAGACGGGCGGCGCCCTGCACAACCGGGCCAACCCGGTGTTCGAGTCGTCGCTCTTCGACCCGGCGACGGACACCTTCGACCCGGTGGCGGCCGACCCGGAGACGCGCGGCTACCACTCCTCGGCGTTCCTGCTGCCGGACGGCCGCGTCATGACGACGGGCGACAACCCGGGCAACGGCACCTGGAACCACCAGGTGTCGCTCTACACCCCGCCGTACCTCCTCAAGGGCGAACGGCCGCGGATCACCTCGCTGATCGACAACCAGTGGCTGTACGGCGACACGCAGCGCATCACGGTCGACCGGCCGATCGCCAAGGCCGAACTGATCCGCCCGGCGGCGGTGACCCACTCGTCCGACCCCAACCAGCGCTTCGTGGACCTGCCGCTCTCGGTGGACGGCGACAACGTCGACCTGAACGTCACGAGCAACCCCGACCTGGCACCCCCGGGCTGGTACATGCTCTTCGCGGTCGACGCGAACGGAATCCCGTCGGTTGCCGAATGGATCCACCTGGGCGGCCCGCCCGCCCTGGCCGAGAAGGCCGCCGGATCCGCCCATGTGCACGACTTCGCGGGCGAGTTGGACCGGTCGGCCAAGCAGCCGCGCAAGCCCAGGACCTCGGCACCGGTGAGCCCGCAGGTCGCGGGATGCGACCGGCACTACGGCTCGGCGAACGTCTGCGTACCGACGGTCTTCCCGGAGACGGTCACGGGCGCGAGTACGGGGGCTGGCACGAGCCGTGCGGTGACGAAGGCGCGCTGCGCCTGGCTCGCGGCCAACGACTACGGCCCGCTGAAGGTCAACGGCAAGGACGACCCACTCCGCTTGGACCCGGACAGGGACGGGGTGGCCTGCGGAAAGGGCGACGTGGACGTGAGGTGACTTCAGCGGAGTTCATCGTGATGTCAGAGCCTCGCCCTATCATCGTTGCGAGTGTTCCCGATCACAGCTCTACGCTGCGATCGTGGTCGGCGGCGCGAGGGGGGCGTTGATGTTCGACGGGGGAATTCGGGGCCGGGGCCGGTGTGTCCGGGTGCGGGAGATGGCGTGGCCGTGCGGGAGGGGACACGATGATCTGTCCGCACTGTGACCAGAGCCTGCTCCAGCGGGAGCGCACGGGCCGTACGTGCTCGAAGTGCAACCGGCAGTTCGCGCTGGACCCCAAGACCAACTCGCTGCGGCTGAGCGACATACGGATCCAGCGCGTCGTCGCGAAGCTCACCGACGGCGGCCGGACCCGGATCACCGTCAACCAGCTCTGGTTCGCCCTGACCCGTAAGAAGACGAAGCAGGGCGGCGGCCGGGCCGGTGCCGTCGGATGTCTGGCGGCCGGGCTGCCCGTGGGGCTCGTGCTGCTGATCGGCGGGCTGTCCGCCGATGTCGGCGTCGTCGCGTTCCTCGGCTTTCTGCTCGGGGCCGTCACCGTCCTCGTGTACGCCTCGTCCCTCAGCAGCGCCAAACGCGCTGTCGAGGCGCATCCCCTCAGCCACTTCCGCTCCACCTCGATGAGCCTGTGGGTGTCGGTCTACGGCTCGCTCCCGTCCGGCGTCGTGGACGAGAGACACTTCCGGCACCCGGCCCCGCCCGAGAGGGTCAACGCCGTGCTGCTCTGCGGTGACGCGAGCATCGCCGCCTTCCTCGCGGCCAACGGGATATCCCGGAGGTTCGGCATAGCCCTCGTCACCCGCGCCGACCAGGTGGCGCCCGGTTCGGTGCCGGTGATCGTCCTGCACGACGCCGACGTGACGGGCTGCCAGTTGGCCGGGGACACCCGTGCCGCCCTGCCCGGCCGCCGGGTCGTGGACGCCGGGCTGCCGCCCCGGGCCGTCATGAGCGCGCCGGGCGCCGTCCCCGTACGCGGGCCCAAACCGTCGTCCGGTGTGCTGGGCCGGCTGCGCGAGAGCCGGGCGCTCACCGACGCCGAGCTGGAGTGGCTGGCCAAGGGGTGGTCGAGCCCGCTCGGCGCCGTGCCGCCCGCCAAGCTGCTGGCCGCCGTCACCCGCGTGATCGAACGCGTCACGGGAGCCAAGGACGCCGACGTGACGAAGGCCGAAGCGGTCGGGTTCCTCACCTGGCCCGGCAAGGCCGCCTCATGACGGGGACACGGCCGCCGGACCGGTCCGGCGGGGGCGGTGACCGGCTCTTCGACCGGGCCGTGGACGCCGTGCTCGACCGTGCGCTGCTCGCCGCCGTGAGCCGGGCCGGGGCGCCCGCCCGGATCCGCTTCACCGACCGCCAGCTCTACTACGAGACGTGCCGTGTGCTGCGCCCCGTGCGCGCCGTCCCGCGCGGGATCCCGCTCACACCGGCTCCGCCCGTACCGTACGAGCGGTTCGAGGAGGCGCTGCGACGGCAGACGGCGCGCGGGACGCTCCCCGGGCTGCTGCCGCCCCTGGAGCCGGAGTTGGCGCCGGAGTCGGAGCCCTCACGGTCGGCCGACGAGCCGGATCTGTACGACTACGGGCTGCCCCGGCTGCTGATCTGCCAGAGCCGTTCCGTGGCGCGCATGCTCCTCGCCAACGATGTGCATCTGGAGGCGGCCTGCCCGGTGTTCGCCGCCGGGGACCTGCCGCTCGACCCCCGGCTGACCGCCGGGCTCGGCCGGGTCGAGGACGCCACCGTGCATGTCCTGCACGACGCGAGCGTGGAGGGCATCGCACTCACCGGGCGCGTGCGCGCCGCGCTGCGGGACGCGGCCCCCGGTGTACGGGTCGCCTCGATGGGCCTCGTGCCCCGGCACGCGGTGGCGCTGCGTCTCGTCTCCCGGCGCGGGGAGGACGGCGGTGGCTACGGGGACGGGGACGGGGGCGGGGACAGGGACGGGGGCGGGCGGCTCCGGGCCGCTCTGCCGTCCGCGCTCCAGGCCCGCGAGCTGGAATGGCTCGGGCGGGGGCGCTCCGCCGAGGTGGAGTCCGTCCCTCCGGCCCGGCTGCTGCGTACCGTCCTGAGACTGGTGCGCGGACCGAGGACAGCAGACCCCTCCGTGTGGACCGGCCTGCGCGAGCTGCGTACCACGGGCTTCCTGACCTGGCCGACGCAACCGACCCGGCGACACGAGGACAAGAGGCGATGAACCGGCCACGCGAAACCCCGTACCGGGACGAGCTCCTCGCCGACGGGAGCGTCCACCGTACCTACGAGTTCGGCCGCGAGGAGTGGCGGCGGCGGGACGGCGGAACCCGCGTGCGCTGGCACGACAACCAGGGCGCCTCCGGCACCGACGAACTGCTCGGCGACCGGATCATCAAACGCCGGTACGCGGACGGCACCGTCACCTACGGCCGGGACATCGGCTACGGCCGTACGGTCTGGGGCCAGGGCGAGTCGGTGATGGTCAACAGGACCTCGTTCGGCGGCCGGATGGGCGTCGTCCTGGGCGGCATCGGCCTGGCTGCCCTCACCGTCACGGCCGCGCACTTCCCGCCCGTCAGCCTCACCGAGGAAGAGGAGGAGGCGCTGCGGCAACAGCAGCAGGCGGCGGGCCAGGGCTCCTCCGGCGGCGGGGACGGTGGGAGCGGCGGAGGCGACGGGGGAGGCGGCGGCGACTCCGGTGACGGTGGCGACTGGAACTCCGGGGACGGCTGGGGCTCCGACGACGGCGGCGGCTGGAGCGACGACGACTTCGGGTGACCTGCCCGTACGGAGAGAAGCGAGACGAGAGGAGGGGAGACCGTGGCGCGCTTCTGTGCCTGCCTGGCGGCGACCCCCGAACGGGCGCGGTCGCACCTCGCGGCGATGGGCGCGGCCGTACGGTACGACGCCGGTACGGCCGGCCCCGGCGCGGCGCTGATCCATGACGAACCGGGCCATGCCACCGGCCCGTTCACCGCCTACGGCCGTACCGCCGTCGGCGAGGTCACGCTGCACAACCGGCCCGAGCTGCTCGCCGCGCTCGCCCGCTCCGGCGCGCCCACCCGGCCCGACTGCCCCGACGGGGAGCTGCTGCTGCGCTGCTGGGCGCGGTTCGGAGCCGCCGGGATCCGGCTGGCGGAGGGCATGTTCGCCCTCGCCGTGCACGACGAGGGCGACCTCGTCCTGATCCGCGACCACGTCGGCGCCCGTACGCTCTTCTACGCCCGCGCCGACGACTCCTGGGCCGCGTCCACCTCCCTGCGCGCGCTGCGCCGCTGGCCCGCGCTCGGCACCGGGCTCGAACTGTCCGCCGTACGCTCCTTCCTGACCTTCGCCTACCTCCCCGGCGAGGAGACGCTGCTGCGCGGCGTCAAGGAAGTCCTCCCCGGCCGCTGCCTGTGGCTCGCCGCCGACGGGACGGTGACGGAGGAGCACTACTGGGAGCCCGAGGAGCGGATCGGCCAGGGCCTGAGCGAGTGGTACGAGGGCGGCGACCCGCCCGCCGAGGAGTACGCCCTGCGGCTGCGCGGCCTCCTGGAGGAGGCGACGGCCCGCCGGCTGCCGGACGCGGAGGCCGTGGCCGTCCTGCTCTCCGGCGGCGTCGACAGTTCGCTCGTCACCGCCCTCACCGCCAAGCTGCACGCACACCCCGTACACACGTACTCGATCAGCTTCGGCGACGAACTCCCCAACGAGCTGGGCTACTCGGGCCTGGTCGCCACGCACTGCCGTACCCGCCACCGGGTGCTCAGCGTCTCGGGCGACGCCGTCGCCGCCCGCCTCGCGGAGGCCGCCGCGCTGCTCGACAGCCCTGTCGGCGACCCGCTGACCGTGCCCAACCTGATGCTCGCCGAAGCCGTGGCGGGCGACGGCCTGCGCGTCGTGCTCAACGGGGAGGGCGGCGACCCGGTGTTCGGCGGCCCGAAGAACCTGCCCATGCTGGTGTACGAGATGCACCGGGGCGACGGCGCGGGCGGGTCCACCGGGTCCACCGAGGACGCGGCGGACGCGCGCGAGAACGCCTACCTCCGCTCGTACCGCAAGTGCTTCACCGACCTGCCCGACCTGCTCACCGCCGACGCGCTGGACGCCCTGGAGGCGCTGCCGCGCCCGGAGCGGTTCATCACCCCGTATCTGCGGCCCGGGGCCAGGGACGGCCGGATGGACCATCTCCTCAACCAGCTTCTGCACTGCAACCTGCGCACCAAGGGCGCCCACCACATCCTCACCAAGGTCGAACGGCTCACCGCCTCCCAGGGCGTCCAGGGCCGCTCCCCGCTCTTCGACCGCCGGGTGGTGGACCAGGCGTTCGCCACGCCGCCCCGCTGGAAGCTCAACGGAACGGTCGAGAAGTGGGTGCTCAAGGAGGCCGTACGGGACCTGCTGCCCGACACGGTCGTGGACCGGCCCAAGAGCGGTATGCGCGTACCGGTGCAGCAGTGGCTCGGCGGCCCGCTGCGCGAGCTGGCGGGCGATCTGCTGCTCGGCGGGGAGGCGCGGGCCCGGGGGCTGTTCCGGCAGGACACGGTGCGCGCGTGGATGAAGGGCGACGGCGCGCTGCTGCCCCGGCAGGGCGGCAAGCTGTGGCTCGTGCTCACGCTGGAGCTGTGGCTGCGCGCGTACGACGTGAGGTGAGGCGAGGTGGCGTGAGGTGAGGTGACGAGAGGTGGCGTGAGGTGGCGTGAGGTGAGGGGCGCTAGTCCGTGGGGGCGGTGCTGAGCGTGGCGAAGGCGCCCCACAGCACCGGCGAGTGCTCGACCGTACGCAGCGCGCGCCACGCGGCCAGCCGCTCCCGCTGCCAGTCGCCGTGGGCCAGGACCGCGTCGTCCGCCTCGTGCGCGGCGTCGATCGCGCGGACCGCGTCCTGGAGCGGGCGCGAGGCCGGCGCCGCCCCGGCGATCCGGTGGAAGGCCAGATCGGTGGGGAGCGTCCAGCGCCCCGTGGTGACGGTCTCGGCGCCGCCGTGCACCATCGCGGTGGCCAGCCCGAGCGCCTCGCCGAACCGCAGATCCCCACCGCTCTCGCAGGCGATCAGCGCCACCCGGCTGGGGATCGGCCACCGCGCCCGGCCCGGGGTGTCCGCAGGGTCCGCGTCCGGCAGCCCGTGCGTCCCCAGCAGCAGATCCTTCGCGGACAGCGGCCGGTGCGCCCGGACCGGCGGGGCGAAGCCCACGGCGTCCGCGCCACAGGCCAGATGGAGCTGGGCGTCCTCGCTCTGCCCGGTGGCGGGTGCCGCCGCCGTCACATGGCCGACGTACAACAGCCGTGAGGCGCCCGCCCCGAGCACCGCGCCGAGCCACTCCCGGTCCACGTCGGTACGGCGGAACGCCTCGACCGGGTCCGCCACCTCCGGCCGCCAGCGCCGCTGGGCCACGTACCCGGCGACCAGCTCGGCCACCGGGTCGCCCGCCGTCATCCGGCCCAGTACGGAGCCGAGCGCCGAGTCCGCGCGGAACCCGGGCACCCGGGGATCGAGGACGCCCACGACGGGCAGATGGCGGGAGCCCGCCCAGGGCCGGACGGGCCGGCCGGCGGCGTGCACGACGCTCGCCGGGGCCAGCAGGCTGATGTCCGCGATCTCCACCAGCCGCACGTCCGGGTCGGGCGCGAGGAGTTCCCAGGGGACCTGCGCCACGCGCGGCGAGGGCTGGATCCGCAGATGGGGGCGGACGCCGCGCCGGTACAGCTCGTAGAGGTGCTGGGCCAGGCCGTACGGGAGGAAGGTCCGCGACAGCTCTTCGGCCAGGGCGAGTTCGCTCCCGTACGAGGCGAAGGCGCCGTCGGTGAGGGCGCGCCTGAGCGGGTCCGCGCCCGCGCCCGGCAGAGCGTCGTTCAGCGCTGTGATCGCGGCGGTGAGCTGGGCGCGGGGGACGATCCCGATACCGGTCGCGGCCAGATCGTGCGTCCAGCGCCAGGAGATGTAGAGGTCCCCGGCGTCGGCCATCCGCACCAGGGCGGTCGGCCGGGCCATGGAGGCGTTCACCATGTCGGCACCACCCTGGCGGTACGGATCCGGGCGCCGTAGCGCGCCTCGGCCTGCGTGAGGTACGACGCCAGGGCGACCGTCGTTCCCGTACGGGTGAGGGCGAGCCGGGGCGGCGGGGCGACCGGCAGCCCGGCGCCCGCCGCCACCCCGGCGAGGGCGGCGCCGAGCTGGAAGGCGTCGCCGGACTCCTCCGGATGGGGAGGGACGGCGGCGTCCATCTGGCCGGGGAACGCCAACGGGTGCAGGAAATCGGGTGGTTCGAGCCCCGGCGAGCCGGATTCCGTGGCTCCGCTCCTCGTATCCGCGTCCGTATCTGTATCTGTATCTGTGTCCGGGCCCGTATCCGCGTCGCCGGGCGCGCCGTCCCGCAGCGGGGTCCCCGCGCACCGCGACTCGATCAGCTCGGCCACCAGATCCGCCGCGCCCGCCCGGGTGGCCAGCCGGAACGCCAGCCGCATCGCCGGTTCCGCGAGCGCGCGGTGCCACCGCTCCCGCTGCGCGCCGTTGGCCAGCGTGAACCGCACCGCGTCGAGGGCGAGCGCCGCCGGTACGGCCAGCGCGACGGCCCGGCCGAGCAGCGCCGGTCCGGTAGAGCCGACAGCGCCGCCGGACACGCGGTCCTCCAGGAGTACGGCGTGGAAGAAGTCCGTCTGGGCCCGGCGCAGCCCGAGCCCGCTCCCCGTGAACGCCTCCTGCGCACGCGCGAGTTGGGCCTCGCTCTCGTCGTACCGCCGCTGGGCGTGCAGCCCGGCCGCCAGCCGTACGCGCACCTCGGCGGCGGCGATCAGCGCCCCGGCCTCCTCGAACCGCGCCAGGCTCCGGCCGTACAGCTCGACCGCCCCGGTCTGATCACCGCGCAGCGCGGCCAGCAGCCCCAGCAGATCGAGGCCGAAGGCCGACTGGTGAGCCATCCCGGCCCCGTCGAAGAACTCCTGGCTCGCCGCGAGCAGCGGCTCCGCCTCGGCGATCCGGCCCGAGCGCAGACAGAGCTGCGCCAGGCTCTGCCGTATCTCGGCGACCCCGGACGGGGTGTCCGACGCCTCGAACGCGGCGATCGCCTGGTACGCGAAGTCCTCGCCGAGTTCGGGCCGTCCGGTGGCGAGATGGACCGCCGAGAGATTCATCAGCGGCCGTCCGGCCAGCGCGGGACGGTGCCGCAGCACCACATCGAGGGATTCGGCGGCCAACTCGTGTGCCCTGGACCACTCCTCGCGCTGGATGGTGAGGGCGGTGAGAGCGACGAGCGCGCCGATGAAGAGATCGGCGGTGTCCTCGGGAAGGATCTCGTCCTTCGGGTCGAGCAGTTCCCTGGCCTGTTCCAGGGCGTGCAGGGCGGCGGTCAAGTCCCCGGTGTTCAGCAGGGCTTGGGAGAGATTGACGAGGGCCGACGCCCGCAGCACCGTGACGGCCGCCGCGACGACGGGGTCCTCGGCGGCGGCCGTTCCCGCCAGCCGCTCGCAGAGGCCGAGCGCCTCGTGGAACGAGGCCACGGCGGCCGGGTGGTCGCCCATCCGGTCGGCCGTGCTCGCCCGGTTGATCAGGGCCTGCGTACGGAGATCGAGGGTCGCCGGATGGCGGGCGGCGGCCTCGACCGCCTGGCCGAACCGCGCGTGGGCGACGGGGAACTCGCCCCGGAGGAAGGCGTCGTTGCCCGCGTCGATGAGCGCGGATATCGGGGCGGATTTGGTGGCGGAGAGGTGGTTCGTCTCCGGGGCGGATGGTTCGTCGGCCGTCATCAGAAGTCCGTGTCGTCGGAGGCCGCCGCGATCTCGGCCAGCAGCGGCGGACCGTGCCCGGCCGTGGAGCCGTTCCGCGCTCCCGCCAGCCGCGCGCGGGCGAGGTCCCGTATCCGCTCCCTCGTCAGACGGTCGCTGGTCAGACGGTCCGTGGTCACACGGTCCGTGGGCGGACGATCGCCGGGCCCTGGGCGTACGGGCGGGCCGAACCCCGGGAGGTAGACGTCGACCGCCATCCCCGTACCCGGAACGCTCTCCACGCCCCGTACCCGCGCGTCGCCCAGCCACGCGTCGGCCACCCGGCGCAGCCCGATGTCCAGCGGATCGGCCACCCCGCTGACGGCGGCGCGGGGTGTCAGCCGCCGGTCCGCCAGGGGTGGTCCGGGCGCGGCGACGACCTGCACCAGGACGGTGGTGCGCGCGGCGGCCCGTACGACCTCCCACGACACGGCGCGCTCCGAGGCGTCGACCAGCCCCGGCGGACAGCGCCGCCAGTCGGAGCCGCCCGTGCCGCGCGCGAGTGTGAGGGCGTCCGCCGGTGTCCCGGGAGCCCCTGGGCCGGCCGTGAGCGCGTAGTCGCCGGGGCGGGGCAGCGGATGCTCGATGTCGATGTCGACGGCGGCGCCGAAAGCGGTGTCCGCCGGATCGTCCCGGCCCGCGAAGAGCGGATCGCACGCCTCGGTCAGCTCCGCGATCTCCCGGTCGAGCAGCCGCTCGTCCAGCGGCGGGATGGAGTCGATCACCGAGGCGGGCCACCAGCGCGCCGCCCAGTGCGCGTACGCCAGCCGCCGCGCGCTCTCGGCCAGTGCGGGCAGCGCCGGTTCCGTACCGTCGACCACGCCGCCGCCGTCGGCCAGGGCCGGCGCGACCCGCTCGCCGTACACCGCCCACACCCACTCCTGGGCCAGGTCGGCATCGTCCAGCACGGCCACCGGCGGGGCCGCCGGCGCCAGGACGCTCCAGGTCAGATGCCCGCCCGCCACTTCCAGCACGGCCACGTCCACGTTCGGATCACCGTCCAGCACGCTCGGGCCCGTCGCCGCGCCGGATACCGGGTCCGGGGTGATGAGGTGCAGGTGTCCGTCGCGGGTGATCCGTACGGTGGCGGCCATCAGACGGTTCCTTCCGGTACGGGACGGGTGCTGAGGGCCTGTCTGACCCGGCTCCGGTGGTCGAGGATCACCGAGCGCGCGACTCCGTCCAGGACGTCCCACAGCTCCGCGAGGTCGTCCATGGGCGCCTCCCGCACATCGCGCCCGTGCAGCCGTACCCACAGTCGCCGCAGATACGCCCGCCACGGGGTACGGAGGTCCTCCGCGATCCGCGCGAGAGGTTCCGCCACGGAGTCGCCTTTCGCACCGGAGCCGGAGCCGGAGCCGGCACCGGAGGCGGAGAGCGCGAGCCGTCGCGCCTGGAGGACATACGCCTCGCGCCGCCAGCGGCTGTTGACGATCCGGTGCGCCTCCGTCGTCGGGGCCGCGGCGGCCACTGCCGCCGGGTCCTCGCCCAACGGGCGCAGCCCCAGGGCGAGTTCCGTACCCACCGTCGCGGCGACGCGCAGCGACTCGTCGGCCAGCGCCCAGGGCGCGCAGCTCCGGGCGACCTCCCGCCGCACCAGTTCGGGTACGGGCGCGAGTCCGGCCCGGTCGCTCGACGCGTGCAGCACGCTGAAGACCCGCTCGTGGACCGTACGGTCGAACGGCGGCCCCATCGTCGAGGTCGAAGCGGACCCGCCGAGACCGGGGGCGACCGGCACCGGACGCACGGTCAGCCCCAGTTCGCGCGCGGGCCGTCCGGGGGAGCCGAGGGGGACAGGGGATTCGGGTGATCCGGGGGATCCGGGCTCCGGGGGTGTGTCCCACAGTGCGCGGCCCGCCGCCGTTCCCGCGGAGTCCGCGACCAGCCGGAGCAGCGCCGTACCGCCGTCGTGGCCGTCGCCGCGGTCCGGGACCGGACAGGCGTCGAGCACGTCCCGTACCGCAGGCGGCTCCGCCCCCGACGTGGCTGGAACGCGTGGGTGCGCCCGGTGCCGGTCGGCCCACGCGTGCTCCAGCGCGGACGCCAGTTCCTCGCGGTGGGCCGGGTCCGTGACGTACTCCCGCAGGGCCCGTGTCGTACGGCCGCGCGCCGATCCGTGGACCTCGCGCAGCGTCTCCTCGGCGGTCGGCCGGCCCGTGGTGGCGTCGGGCGGTCCCAGGGTGGTGGCGAGTTCGAAGCAGCGCTGGAAGTAGAGGTCCTGCGGATGCCCGTCGGTGATGCGCAGCTCCCGCCGTACCCGCTTGAGCAGGGCGAACCACGCGGCCGCCGCGCGCAGCGTGTCGCCCGCCGCGTGGACGAGCGTGGCGAGCAGCGCCGCCCCGTCGGCCGTCACCAGCGGGCCCGCGCACCGTGGATGGAGGACGGGGCGGATCACCAGCGGGTCGAGGACGAGCTTCACCGTACGGCTGAGCGGTCCGCCCTGGGGGCCGCTGAGCGCGCCGACACCGTCGAGTTCCCGCCACACCTCGTGCAGGACCATCGCCCGTGGCCGGACATCCCGCGCCATCCCCACCCCTGTCGGCATGACGTCAGGCTAACGCCCTGGTGCACGATAGCCAGCGGGCTCCCGACGCCCTGCGACTCCGCCTCCGGCGTTGTCGTCGGTCGACGACGCTCCGCGTCGCCTCCCTCCTCCGCCTTGGATTCGAAGCCGCATGACGCCGCTCGCTGATCCACTGGCTATCGCGCACCAGGTCGTAAGCGCGGATCCCGGCCGTGCCCAAACCTGGGATCGGTAGGCGGACGGCCGTTCCTACGGTCCTCGTACCGGCCCTCAGGGGCCCTGGACGAGTGAGTCGGAAAGAAGGACGGACCACCATGAAGAAGCTCATCCGGGCCGCGGCCCTGCTGTTCCTCGTCGGCTCGATCGGCTACTACCTCTGGAACGGGCTGACCCAGGAGACCGAGGAGGGCTTCGGCTTCCTCGCCTGGGTCGGGCCGCAGATGATCGCGCCGATCGTCGCCTGCACGGTGGTGCCCTTCGCGTTCGCCTTCACCGGCGACAGCGTGATGGCGGCGTTCTCCGGCCGCAACAGCGCCGCCTTCCGCGACGGCCTGATCGGCGTCGGGACCGTCACCGGGACCCGGCCCACCGGGATGTCCCTCAACGACCAGCCGGAGCTGCGGATCGACCTGTCGGTGCAGGGCGCGGACGGTGCCACGTTCGCCTCGTACGCCCGGCTGGTCGTGCCGATGACGGACGTCGCCCTGTTCCAGCCGGGCGCCATGCTGCCGGTCCGCTATCTGCCGGGCCGTACGGACAAGGTGGAGATCGACCGCTCCGGCGACACGGTGCAGGCCCAGCACGCCCTGAACGAGGCGATGGTCCGGCAGGGCGTCACCACCCGGGAGAACCTCCAGATCGCCGAACACGGGGTGGCGGCCCAGGCGGTGGTGCGCTCGCTGGAGGTGCCGGGGGAGCTGCGCGGCGGCAACCCGAGGCTGGTGATCGGCCTGGGGGTGACCCGCCCCGACGGCACGAGCTTCACCACCGAGGTCGTGAAGTACCTGCCGCCGCGCGCCGTCCAGCATGTCCAGGTGGGCCGGGTCGTGAACGTCCACTACCTCCCGGACAACGAATCCGCGCTGGTCATCGCCTTCCCGGCCAACGCCTGAGCACCAAGGGGGGAGGGGGCGGGGGCTCAGAGGCGCAGGCCGCCTTCGAGGCCGTCGAGGGTCCGGTGGATCAGGGCCACCGGATCGCCCTGGCAGCCGTGCTCGCCCCAGTGCAGGGTGACCTCGCGCAGCGCGCTGAGCACGGCGGCGACGAAGACCCGCAGGTCCAGGTCGTCGGCGTCCCGGCCGGTGCGCTCCGCGAGGACATCGGCGAGGAGCTTCGCCGTCACGGACATGGTCTCGGTCATCCTGGCCCGGACGGCGGGGACCCTGACCAGCAGCCTCGTCCGCTCGGTCAGCTCCTCCGGCTCGTGGGTCACGGACCGCTCCAGCGCTTCCGTGATCACGGCGCGCAGCGACTCCAGCGGGGACTCCCCGGCCGGGCGGGCCCGCAGGGACGCCGCGATCGCCGGGTCGTACGCGTTGGTGAGGACGATGTCCTCCTTGGTGGGGAAATAGCGGAAGACGGTGGAGGGGGAGACCTCGGATGCCTCCGCGATCTGCTCGACGGTCGTCGCCTCGTACCCCTGCTCGGTGATCAGCCGGTAGGTGGCGCGGCGGATGGTCACGCGCGTTCTCAGCTTCTTGCGTTCGCGCAGGGTGAGCTGGGAGAGCTGCTCTTCGAGGGGGGTGTGGGAGATCGCGGCCATGGCCTCATTGTCGTGCATCTGCCACCTCCGCAACATGTCCGGGACGCCGCCCGGCTCACGTCCCGCTCGCGATCCGCTCACGTTCCGCTCACGACCCGTGAGCCGTGGGCCGTCTTGATTTGTCCGGCAGGCGTGTGACGATGTGTGGAGGACTGGTGAGCAGTCGGTGATCAGTGGTCATGTGATGTCCGGCGGGGTGCCGAAGGGGGGCCGGGATGGCCAGGACGCGCGACGCCGTTCGGGCGCTGGCCGCGGCCGTGGCGGGGCTGTGTGTCGGGGGGTACGTGCTGGTCGGCGAGGCCGCGGTGGCGGGCGTGGTGCTCTTCGCCGTCACCATCGGGACCTGGCGTGTGGCCGTGGCGTCCCGGCCCGGCGCACGGCCGCGGCTGCGGTCGCCCGCGTGGCGCGGGGACCGCGACCGCGGCGGTACGGCCATCGGTTCGGCCACCGGTGCGGAGCCGGTGGCGGTGGTGGCGGCGGTTTCAGGAGTGCTGCGAGGCGACCAGCGAGATGCCGACGAAGTGCACGACGAACGCGGCCAGGGTGAAGGAGTGGAAGACCTCGTGGAAGCCGAACCACCGCGGTGACGGATTCGGCCGCTTGAGCCCGTAGATCACACCGCCCGCGCTGTACAGCAGCCCGCCGACGATCACGAGGACCAGTACGGCGATCCCGCCCGTCCGCAGGAAGTCGGGCAGGAAGAAGACCGCGGCCCACCCCATCGCGATGTAGCACGGCGTGTAGAGCCAGCGCGGGGCCCCGACCCAGAAGACCCGGAAGGCGATGCCCGCCGCGGCGGCGGCCCAGACCGCCCAGAGCAGGGTCCGGCCCGTCGAGTCCGGCAGCAGCAGCATCGTCAGCGGGGTGTACGTGCCCGCGATGATCAGGAAGATGTTGGCGTGGTCGAGCCGGCGCAGCACGGCCTCGCCGCGCGGGCCCCATTCGCCGCGGTGGTAGATCGCGCTGACGCCGAAGAGCAGACAGGCCGTCAGGACGTAGATCCCGCACGCGACCCGGGCGCGGGTGGAGCCGGTCAGGGCGATCAGGGCCACGCCCGCGACCAGCACGGCCGGGAACATGCCCGCGTGCAGCCAGCCGCGCAGTTTCGGCTTGTCCGGGATCGGCAGCGACAGGATCGTGGCCGGCCCCCCTTCGTTCTGCGGGGGGTTCGCGGGCGCGTCGGGCGCGGCAGGAGTCATGGGTTCATGCTACCTACGGGTCCGTAGGTTACGTCCCGGTAAGAGGGTCTCGCCGTGTTAATTCCGGCATGGGCGCCCGGTTGTCCCCCGGGGCCGCGGGGCGCGGGTGGCTCGACCGGCCCCAGTGCCGCGCACGTGGCGCGCGGGTGCCCTTCCGGTGCCGTACACGCGCCCTCCACATGTCCCCCGGGTGCTCCCGGAGTGGCGATGCTCACGTGTGCGGCCCTCTGGACATATGGGCGGATGGGTCGGATGATCAAATGAGTGCGGTCGGCACCGGATGAGCGGCTACGAAGCATCCGGGTCGAGGCCCCCAAGGGGCAGACAACCTCAAAACCCCTCATCAAGGAGCGATCGTGGCGCGCGACAACGCGGCTCCCAGCACCTCCAGCTTTTCCGGCACCACCTTCGGCACCACTTCCAGCACGGTGCCCACCGGTCACCAGGGACTGATCTCCTGGGTGAACGAGATCGCCGCCCTCACCCAGCCGGACAGCGTGGTCTGGTGCGACGGGTCCGAGAGTGAGTACGAGCGCCTGTGCGGGGAGCTCGTCGCCAAGGGCACGTTCAAGAAGCTCGACGCGGGCAAGCGCCCCAACTCGTACTACGCCGCCTCGGACCCCTCCGACGTGGCGCGGGTCGAGGACCGGACCTTCATCTGCTCCGAGAAGGAGGAGGACGCGGGCCCGACGAACCACTGGAAGGCCCCCGCCGAGATGCGGGAGATCTTCACGGGGGAGGGCGGCGTCTTCCGCGGGTCCATGCGCGGCCGGACGATGTACGTCGTCCCGTTCTGCATGGGCCCCCTCGGCTCACCGCTCTCCGCGATCGGCGTCGAGATCACCGACTCCGCGTACGTGGCGGCGTCCATGCGCACCATGACCCGCATGGGACAGCCCGTCCTCGACGAACTGGGCTCCGACGGCTTCTTCGTCAAGGCCGTCCACACCCTCGGCGCCCCGCTCGCCGAGGGCGAGGCCGACGTGCCCTGGCCCTGCAACTCGACCAAGTACATCTCGCACTTCCCCGAGTCCCGCGAGATCTGGTCGTACGGCTCCGGCTACGGCGGCAACGCCCTGCTCGGCAAGAAGTGCTACGCCCTGCGCATCGCGTCCGTCATGGCGCGCGACGAGGGCTGGCTCGCCGAGCACATGCTGATCCTCAAGCTGACTCCTCCGCAGGGGCAGCCGAAGTACGTCGCCGCCGCGTTCCCGTCCGCCTGCGGCAAGACCAACCTCGCCATGCTGGAGCCCACCATCTCCGGCTGGACCGTGGAGACCATCGGCGACGACATCGCCTGGATGCGGTTCGGCGAGGACGGCCGGCTGTACGCCATCAACCCCGAGGCGGGCTTCTTCGGCGTCGCGCCCGGCACCGGCGAGCACACCAACGCCAACGCCATGAAGACCATGTGGGGCAACTCGGTCTTCACCAACGTCGCGCTCACCGACGACGGCGACGTCTGGTGGGAGGGCATGACCGAGGAGCCGCCCGCGCACCTCACCGACTGGAAGGGCAACGACTGGACCCCGGAGTCCGGCACGCCCGCCGCCCACCCCAACGCCCGCTTCACCGTCCCCGCCGGACAGTGCCCCATCATCGCCCCCGAGTGGGAGGACCCCAAGGGCGTCCCGATCTCGGCCATCCTCTTCGGCGGTCGCCGCGCCTCCGCCGTGCCGCTGGTCACCGAGTCCTTCGACTGGCAGCACGGCGTCTTCCTCGGAGCCAACGTCGCCTCCGAGAAGACGGCGGCTGCCGAGGGCAAGGTCGGTGAGCTGCGCCGCGACCCGTTCGCCATGCTGCCGTTCTGCGGCTACAACATGGGCGACTACATGGGCCACTGGGTCAAGGTCGGCCAGGACGCGGTGGAGAAGGGCGACGGCTCGAAGCTGCCGAAGATCTACTACGTCAACTGGTTCCGCAAGGACGAGAAGGGCTCGTTCGTCTGGCCCGGCTTCGGCGAGAACAGCCGCGTCCTGAAGTGGATCGTGGAGCGCCTGGACGGCACGGCCGAGGGCGTCGAGACCCCGATCGGCGTCCTGCCGACCAAGGAGTCCCTGGACACCGAGGGCCTGGCGCTGTCGGGGGCCGAGCTGGACTTCCTGCTCTCCGTCGACAAGGACGTCTGGCGCGAGGAGGCGGCGCTCGTCCCCGAGCACCTCAACACCTTCGGCGACCACACGCCGAAGGAACTGTGGGACGAGTACCACGCCCTGGTCGAGCGCCTGGGCTAGGCCCTGTCCGAGGCGGGAAACGCCCCATCAGACCGGCTGGTGCCGGAGGGTGGCACCCGGTCCGCGCGTCTTCGCGGCCCGCGGACCGGGGCCGTCAGTGGGCGCCGACGAGGCGCTGATCAGGGAGACTCCGGTCGGGGAGGCTCCGCTCCGGCACCAGCTCGGCCAGTGCGGCGGTGTGCGCGTCCATGCGCTCGGCCGAGAGGATCGCCGCGGCCGTGTCCGCACGCGCTGCGGCGACGACGAGGGCGCGTCCCGCCAGCGCGAGGGCGCGGCGGTGCAGTGCCGCCTGGTCGGCCCCGCTGAGCCCGGCGTGCCGGGCCGGCGGGGCGCCGCGCAGCCTGCCGATCTGGCCGGCGACGGCCTCCGCGGCCTCGTCCAGCCCCAGCTCGTCGGTGACCGCGAGGAGCGCGGAGAGATGACCGGAGAGCTGGATCCTCAGCTCGTCCTCGCGGCTCCGGTGCGGAAAGTCGGCGTCGTCGGCCAGTGCGTGGACCGACTTCGTACGGATGGGCTCGTACATGGGACGGCCTCCTTGCGTGGTCAGGAGACCATCCTACCTTGGATCCAGTCTAAAGTTGAGCGCGATCCGACATTCGTCGTACGGGGGACGTACGAGGGGCGCACGGGGGACGTACGGGGACCCCTACGGCTGGGAGTAACCGTCCAGGAACGTCCCGATCCGCGTCACCGCGTCCGTCAGGTCCTGCGCCGCCGGGAGCGTGACGATCCGGAAGTGGTCCGGCTCCGGCCAGTTGAACCCCGTACCGTGCACGACCATGATCTTCTCGGCCCGCAGCAGATCGAGCACCATCTGCCGGTCGTCCTTGATCTTGAAGACCTTCGGGTCCAGCCGGGGGAAGAGATACAGCGCGCCCTTGGGCTTCACACAGGTCACACCGGGGATCTGGGTGAGCAGTTCGTACGCCGTGTCCCGCTGCTCCAGGATCCGGCCGCCCGGCAGCACCAGGTCCTCGATCGACTGCCGCCCGTTCAGCGCGGTGGCCACCGCGTGCTGCGAGGGCATGTTCGCGCACAGCCGCATGTTGGCGAGGATCGTCAGCCCCTCGATGTACGAGGAGGCGTGCGCCTTGGGGCCGCAGACCGCCAGCCAGCCGGAGCGGAACCCGGCCACCCGGTAGTTCTTGGAGAGCCCGTTGAACGTGAGGGTCAGCAGATCGGGCGCGACGGCGGCGGTCGGGGTGTGCGTGGTGCCGTCGTACAGGATCCGGTCGTAGATCTCGTCCGAGCAGACGACCAGGTTGTGGCGGCGGGCGATCTCGGTGAGCGAGCCGAGCATCTCCTCGCCGTACACGGCACCCGTCGGATTGTTCGGGTTGATGATCACGATCGCCTTCGTACGATCGGTGATCTTCCGCTCGATGTCCGCCAGGTCCGGCATCCACTCGGCCTGCTCGTCGCAGCGGTAGTGCACGGCCGTACCGCCCGCGAGCGAGACCGACGCGGTCCACAGCGGATAGTCGGGGGCCGGTACGAGCACCTCGTCGCCGTCGTCCAGCAGCGCCTGCATCGACATCTGGATCAGCTCGGAGACCCCGTTGCCGAGGTAGATGTCCTCGACGCCCAGGTCGATGCCCTTGGTCTGGTAGTGCTGCATGACCGCGCGGCGGGCGGACAGCAGCCCCTTCGCGTCGCCGTAGCCGTGCGCGCCGCTCAGGTTCCTGAGCATGTCCTCCAGGATCTCGGGCGGGCACTCGAAGCCGAAGGCGGCCGGGTTGCCGGTGTTGAGCTTGAGGATGCGGTGGCCCGCCGCCTCCAGCCGCATCGCCTCATCGAGGACCGGCCCCCGGATCTCGTAACAGACGTTGGCGAGCTTCGTCGACTGGATGACCTGCATGTCCGCCACCTTACGGCCGTGTAACGGACCCCGCGTGGTGTTTTTCCCCACGTTGCCCCGCACGGCGTACGGGGCGTGGCCCGTGGGCTCAGCGCTCCGGGAAGCCGAAGCCGTACCCCTTACCGCGCAGCCACGGCAGCAGCCGCTCCATCGCGTGCGCCGTCTGCGAGCGGTCGCCCCCGCCGTCGTGGAAGAGGAGGGTGGGGCCGTTGCCCAGCTCGTCCTTCACCGTGCGCAGGATGACGTCGGCGCCGGGCGTCTCGAAGTCCTTCGAGTCCACGTTCCAGCCCAGCGGACGCATCCCCGCACCCGCCGCGATCTGCCGGCTGTACGGCGTGAAGGCGCCCCCGGGCGCCCGGTAGTACAGCGGCTTCACCCCGCCGGACGCCTGCTCGATCTGCCGGGCCGCCGTGCGGATCTGCTCCCTCTGGTAGGCGCGTGACCGCTGGTCCATTCCGGTGTCGTGCGCCACGGAGTGGTCGCACAGCCGGTGCCCCTCGGCCACCACCCGCCGCACCAGGGCGGGGTGCGCGGCGGCCTGCGGGCCGATCATGCAGAAGGTCGCCCGCGCCCCGTTCTCCCGGAGGATCGTGAGGATGCGCGGCGTCCAGACGGGGTCGGGGCCGTCGTCGACGGTCAGGTTGACCGCCGTGCCGCCGCCCTCCACCGCGTGGGCGATGTCCATGCTGACCCGGGGCGGCGGCAGCTTCGGGTCCGGCGAGGAGGTCTGCCGGGGCAGCGCGGGCGCACGCTCCTCGCGCCGGTCCCGCGCGCTGTCGCGCCCGCCGTCCCGTGTGCTGCCCTGCGCGTCGTCCCGTGCGCCGTTCCGTGCGCCGTTCTGTCCGTCGTCGCGTGGGGACGGTACGGGCGAGGTCACCCCGGGGCGCGGCGCCGGGGCCTTCGCGTCGCTCTCGTCCACCGTCCGCTCCCCGCACCCCGCGAGCAGCGCCGCCCCGGCCAGCGCGAGCGCCGCCGTCAGCAGCCGTGCGCCGGCCGCTCGCCCACCCCCGCGCACTGTCCCCGAGCGCCCCATCGTCCCCACCGCTTTCGCCTCTGATCACCGTGTCCGGGGAGAGAGACGAGCGAAAGGGGGGTGAGGATCCGTTTCCCGGGGCCGGGTCACGAGTTTGTGTGAAGCGGCTCGCCTACCCGTTCCCACCAGGCACGTCCGTGCCCACGCGGCTCATCGGCCGTGCCCGCACGGCTCACCGGCCGTGCCGGACCGACCTCCCCGCCAGTACGTCCGTACGGCGCCCGTCCTCGATCACGAAGCGGCCGTCGATCAGTACGTACGGGATCCCCACCGGCGGGGTACGCGGCGCCTCGAAGGTCGAGCCAGCCGCCACCGTGTCCGGGTCGAAGAGCACCAGATCGGCGCGGTGGCCCTCCTCGACCAGCCCCCGGTCCCGCAGGCCCAGCCGGGCCGCCGGGCGCGCGGTGAGATGGGCGACGCACTCCTCCAGCGAGAGGACGCCCAGGTCACGGGCGTACCGGCCGAGATAGTGCGGGAAGGTGCCGTACGCGCGCGGATGCGGCTTGGCGCCCTGGAGGATGCCGTCGCTGCCACCGGTGTGGACCCGGTGGCGCATGATCGCGCGGACGTTCTCCTCGTGCCCGACGTGCTGGAGGATCGTCGGGCCGAGCCGGTCCGCGATCAGCAGCCCGCGCGCCGTGGTCCACGGCGACTCGCCCGCCAGCTCCGCCGACTCGGCGACCGTCCTGCCCACGTGGTGGGCGAGCGCCGGATCCGTGACCCCGGAGATCTCGATCGTGTCCCACTCGATGGGCACACCGTGGCAGCCGTCCGCGCCGACCTCCTCCAGCACGTACCGGATCCGCTCGGCGCTCGCGTCGTCCCGCAGCCGCTCCAGGATCGCGCCGGGCCCGCCCTCGCTCGCCCAACTGGGCAGCATCGCCACGAGCGTGGTGCACCCCGGGGTGTACGGATACGTGTCCAGGGAGATGTCCGCGCCCGCGTCCAGCGCCCGGTCGAGCAGGGCGAGCAGTTCGGGCGCCTTCCCCTTGTTCACCCCGAAGTTCATGGTGGCGTGGGCGAGATGGAGGGCGCAGCCGGCCCGCCGGGTGAGCGTCACCATCTCCTCGTACGCGCGCAGCGCACCGGCGCCGTACGAACGGTGGTGCGGGCAGTAGTAGCCGCCGTACCGCGCCACCACCCGGCACAGCGCGGTCAGTTCGGCGTCGTCCGCGTACATCCCGGGCGTGTACGTCAGCCCGGAGGACATTCCGACCGCGCCCTGCTCCATCGACTCGGCCACCAGCCGTTCCATCGCGGCGCGTTCGGCCTCCGTCGCGGGGCGGTCGTCCCAGCCGACCACCTGGGCGCGGACCGTGCCCTGCGGGATCAGATAGGCGGCGTTGACGGCGATGCCGTCGCCGTCGAAGCCCCGGCCCTCGAAGGCGCGGTCGAGCCGGTCGAGGTATTCGCCGACCGTGCGCCAGTCGAGGTCCAGGTCCGACCCGTCACCGTTCCAGCCCGCGATCGCCTGCCGGACCTGGGCGAGGGTGGCGTCGTCCACCGGCGCGTACGACAGGCCGTCCTGGCCGATGACTTCGAGGGTCACGCCCTGCGCGGCCTTCGCGGAGTGGTCGGGGTCGCGCAGCAGCGCGAGATCGCTGTGCGCGTGCATGTCGATGAAGCCGGGCGCGAGCGCGAGCCCGGCGCCGTCCAGGACCCGGGCGCCGGCCGGGCGCGGGCCGCTGCCGCCGTCCTTCCGGATCTCGACGATCCGGCCCCCCGCGATGCCGACATCGGCCCGGTACGACGCCCCGCCCGTACCGTCGACGACGCGTACGTCGCGTATGACGAGATCCATGACTGCCTCCCGAACCCGAACCCGAACCCGAACCCGAATCGGAATCGGAATCCGAATCCAATCCGAATCCGATCCTGATCAGAAGTAGGTGCGGACGAAGTCCGTGACCGTGCCGTCCGCCTCCACCAACGGGATGAGCTGCCACTTGTCGAACGACGTGCACGGATGCGACAGCCCCATCCCCACCCAGTCGCCGACCTCCAGCTCCGCCTCGGGCGAGGTGGCGAGCCAGCCGTGCTGGTCGGAGAGGCCCGTGACCGTGACCCCGGTCGCCGGGCGGATCTCGCCGGTGCGGCCGTCCCGTACGACCTGCGCCTCCGGCAGGTCCAGGTCGTACGCCGCGTCCCGCTTGCCCGCGTTGACGAACGCCTGCGCGGAGGAGGGGCGCGAGACGACCTGCGCCCAGAGCCGGAACGCGGGCTCCAGGGAGCCCTCACCGGCGACGCGGTTGAAGGGGGTGAGCCGGCGGTAGTGGCCGTCGTCGTGCGAGACGTACGCGCCGGAGCGCAACAGCTTGCACACCGGGCGGGAGAGCGCCGGGACATCGGCGAAGACGTCCGCCACCGCGTCGAACCAGGCGCTGCCGCCCGCGCTGATCACGATCTCGTCCGTGGCGCCGAAGCGGCCCGCCTCGTCGAACTCGGCCGCCAGGGCCACGAGCCGCCGCAGCCACGCGCGTACGGTCTCCCCGTCGGCGCCGGGCACCTCGCCCTCGTACCCCGCCACCCCGGTCAGCCGCAGGGTCGGTACGGCGGCCACCGCGTCCGCGACCGCCGCGCACTCCGCCTCCGTACGGACCCCGGTACGGGCGCCCTCGCCCGCGCCCAGCTCCACGACGACCTCCACCGGACGGCCCGCTCCGGCGGCGCGCAGCGCCTCGTCCATCAGCTCGACGCCGCGCACGGAGTCCACGTAACAGACGAAGCGGAAGCCGGGGTCCCGGTCCAGCTCGGCGGCGAGCCAGCGCAGCGCCGCGGCGTCGACCAGCTCGTTGGCGAGGAAGATCCGCGGGATGCCGAACGCACGGTAGACGCGGGCCTGATGGGGGACCGCGGCGGTGATGCCCCACGCGCCCCGGTCGAGCTGGCGCGCGAAGAGCTGCGGGGCCATCGACGTCTTGCCGTGCGGGGCGAAGGCGAGGCCGTGGCGCTGCGCGTACGTCTCCAGGAGGGCGAGGTTGTGCTCGACCGACTCGGCGGACAGGGCGAGTACGGGGGTGGTGAAACCGCCGGTGAACAGAGAGCGGCGCTCGGCGGCGAGCGCGCCGACGGTCAGGCCCTCGGCGTCCGGCGGGAGGCCCTTGAAGCGGTGGTCGACGTACTCGGCGTGCTCGTCGGCGGCCATGGGTGCCTTCCCGTCGTCGGTGCCGTGGTCGTGCCCGTAGTACTGATGAGCGCTGACACATGTCGTTGCGTTCTGTGCAACGGGCATTGCGTATGTCGCTCCCCGGTGTCTAACATCCGGGCAGACACCGGGTCAATGGTGCCCCGCACGACGCCCTTGACCCCTCCCGACGCCACCGACCTCCCCCGCACCTGTCGACCTCTCTCGACACTCCCGACCCACGAGGAGCCCCAGCGTGACCGGAACCGCGACCGGAACCGTAGCCGCGGACCGCGCCGCCACCCCGAGCGTGGACGCCGTCTGCCTCGGTGAGTCCATGGTCACCTTCCTGCCCACGCGCCCCGGCCGGCTCGCGGACGTCCCCTCGTACGACCGGACGATCGGCGGCGCCGAGTCCAACGTCGCCTGCGCGCTCGCGGGCGCGGGACACACCGTGAAGTGGGTCAGCAGCGTCGGCGCCGACGGCTTCGGCGACCACCTGGTCGAGGCGATCGGCGCGTACGGCGTGGACACGTCCGGCGTCCGCAGGGACCCGGACCGGCCGACCGGGATCTACTTCCGTACGGCGACGGACCGCGCCACCGACGTCCACGAGGTCGCCTACTACCGGGCGGGATCCGCCGCCTCCGCGCTGGCCCCGGGCACCCTGCCGTACGAGGACCTGTGGGCCGGGCGCGTCCTGCACCTCTCCGGCATCACCCCCGCGCTCTCGGACGGCTGCCTCGCCCTCACCCGGGAACTCACCCGCCGCGCACCCGGCCGCCCCCTCCTCTCCTTCGACATCAACCACCGCCCCGGCCTGTGGCGCGACACGGACGGCGCCCGGGTGCTCCTCGACCTGGCGCGCGGCGCCGACCTCGTCCTCGTCGGGGAGGACGAGGCCGCCGAAGCCTGGGACCTGCACGGCGCGGACGCGATCCGGGCGGCGCTGCCCGAGCCTCGGACGCTGGTGGTCAAGCGCGGCAGCGAGGGCGCGACGGCGTACACGCGTACCGGCCACGGCCCCGACGGAGGCACCGTCCCCGACGGGGGCTCCGGCTCCGGCTCCGGCCCCGGCTCCGTCTTCGGCTTCGGCTCCGGCTCCGGGGACACCGTCACCACCGTCCCCGCGCTGCGCGTCGACGTCGTGGCCCCCGTCGGCGCCGGTGACGCCTTCGCCGCCGGATTCCTCTCCGCGACCCTGCGCGGCCTGCCCGTCGCCGCCCGGCTGCGCCACGGCCACCTCATGGCCGCCGCCGCCCTCACCGTCGCCGGCGACCTCGCCACGCCGCCCGCCCGGGACCACGCCGACCGCCTCGCCGCACTGGACGACAGCGCCTGGGGCACACTGCGTCTCGGACCGGGCTGGACGGGCGCGGGCGAGCCGGAGGTACGTACCGCATGAGCCAGACCGTCGACCGCGCGCTGAGCATCCTCCCGCTGCTCGCCCAGGGCCCCGCCGACCTCGGGCAGGTCGCGGAGCGGCTCGGCGTCCACAAGTCCACCGCGCTCCGGCTGCTCCGTACGCTCCACGAGCACGGACTAGTCCACCGCCAGCAGGACCAGCGCTACCGCCTCGGCGCCCGGCTCTTCGCGCTCGCCCAGGAAGCCGTCGAGAACCTGGACGTGCGCGAGATCGCCCACCCGCATCTCGCCGCGCTCAACGAACAGTGCGGCCACACCGTCCATCTCGCCGTGCGCGAGGAGGGCGACGTCCTCTACATCGACAAGGTCGAGAGCCGCTACCCGGTCCGGATGTACTCGCGGATCGGCAGACCGGTCGCGATCACCGTCGCCGCCGTCGCCAAGCTGCTCCTCGCCGACCTTCCCGAAGCCGAGCGCCGCGCCGTCGCGGAACGCCTCGACTACCCCGCGTACACGCCCCGTTCGACGACCGACGCGGTCGCCTTCCTCAAGGAACTGGCGACCGTACGCGAACAGGGGTGGGCCACCGACCTCGGTGGCCACGAGGAGTCCATCAACTGCGTCGCCGCCCCGATCAGGGGCACGGACGGCCGGGTCGTCGCCGCGATGTCGGTCTCCGCGCCGAACGTAGTCGTCGGCGCCGACGAACTCCTCGCCCTGCTCCCGCTGGTGCGCCGTACCGCCGACGCGATCAGCCGGGAGTACTCCGGCACCGCACCCCACCCCGACAAGGAAGCCCGATGACCGAGCAGACCGACCGGACCGGCACGACCGACAAGCCCGGCACGACCGGCAAGACCGCGCTGACGCCCGCCACGCACACCATCCCGCCGGCGCGCTTCTCGCACGGCGTCCGCAAGGGCAACATCCTTCAGGTCGCGGGCCAGGTCGGCTTCCTCCCGGCCGTCGAGGGGCAGCCGCCGACGCCGGCCGGTCCGACCCTGCGCGAGCAGACGCTCCAGACCCTCGACAACGTCAAGTCGATCCTGGAGGAGGGCGGCGCGAGCTGGGACGACGCGATGATGGTGCGCGTCTACCTCACGGACGTCGACCACTTCGCCGAGATGAACGAGATCTACAACACCTACTTCGCCGCGCAGGGGCTGACGCAGCCGCCCGCCGCCCGGACGACGGTCTACGTCGGGCTGCCCGCGGGCCTCCTCGTCGAGATCGACGCGCTCGCCGTCCTGGGCTGAGCCCGCGGCCCCCGGCCCTCCCCGCCTCTCTCTTCGCTTCCCCGCACACCGCACCCGTACAGCACCCGCACGCAGCACCCGCACACAGCACTCGCCGCTCCGCGATCCTCCATGTCCTGCCCCGACCAGAGGTCCAGAGGCCCCCATGCTGCTCGCCGCTGACGCGCCCGTCCCCGCCACCCCACCCCACACGGGTGGCCTGCTGCTCCTCATCGGCGGAACCGCCGGTCTGCTGACCGTCGCCGCCCTCGGTATCGCCCTGCTCCTCGTCCTGATCATCAAGGTGAGACTCCAGCCCTTCGTGGCGCTGCTCGGTGTCTCCATAGCCGTCGGCCTCGCCGCCGGACTCTCCGTCACCGAACTCTTCGGCACGGTCCAGAAGTCCGCCGCCGTATCGATGATCGAATCGGGGATGGGCGGCATCCTCGGCCATGTCGCGATCATCATCGGACTCGGCACGATGCTCGGCGCCATCCTCGAAGTCTCCGGCGGCGCCGAGGTGTTGAGCACCCGGCTGCTCCGGCTCTTCGGCGAGAAGCGCGCCCCGCTCGCCATGGGGGTCACCGGGGTCGTCTTCGGTATCCCCGTCTTCTTCGACGTCGGCATCTTCGTCCTGGCGCCGATCGTGTACGCCGCCGCCAAGCGCTCCGGCAAATCGATCCTGCTGTACGCGATGCCGCTGCTCGCCGGGCTCTCCATGACGCACGCGTTCCTGCCGCCGCACCCCGGCCCCGTCGCCGCTGCCGGGCTCTTCGAGGTCGACCTGGGCTGGGTCATCCTGATGGGCACCGTCGTCGGGATCCCGGCCGTACTCGCCGCGTGGGCCTACGCCGCGTGGATCGGCAACCGCCTCTTCGTCGACGTGCCGCAGGACATGGTCGAGGCGGCGGAGGAGGCCAAGGCCGCCGTCGCCGCCGAACAGCGCGCCTCGGGCGTCACCCCGCGGGAGACCCCCGTCGCGCTCGGCACGGTCCTCGCCATCATCGGCACCCCGCTGATCCTGATCCTGCTCGCGACCTTCTCGTCCATCGCGTTCGACCCTTCGACCCTCCGCTCCGTCATCGAGTTCTTCGGCCACCCCTTCGTGGCGCTGACGATCGCGCTGCTGCTCGCCTACTACCTGCTGGGCATCCGGCGCGGCTGGTCGCGCGGCTCGCTGGAGACGGTCTCCACCGCCTCCCTCAAGCCCGTGGGCAACATCCTGCTGGTGGTCGGCGCGGGCGGGGTCTTCGGCGCCGTCCTCAAGGGCAGCGGCATCGCGGACGCGCTCGCCGACACCTTCAACGACGTGGGCCTGCCGGTCATCGTGCTGGCCTGGCTGATCTCGGTCGTGCTGCGCGTCGCGCAGGGCTCAGCGACGGTCGCGATCGTCACCACGGCGGGCATCGTCGTCCCGCTGGTCGAGGGCCAGGGGCTCCCGCAGGCGCACCTCGCCCTGATCATCATGTCGATCTCGGCGGGCTCGATCTTCGCGTCGCACGTCAACGACGGGGGGTTCTGGATGGTCGCGAAGTACTTCGGGATATCGGAGCGCGACACCCTCAAGTCCTGGACGGTACTGGAGACGGTGCTGTCGGTGGCGGGGTTCGTGGTGGCGGCGCTGCTGAGCCTGGTGATCTGAGCCGCTGTCCGGTCGACTGCGGCCCGGGAACGCAGGCGCCGACACCGCCGCCGATCACGTCACAGTGCTCGACCAGGCGCTCGCGCAGATCCCCGACGCTCACCGGCGTGCCGGCCGGATAGCCGTCCAGACCGGCCATGCCGGTCAGCTCGGCGGTCTCGGCGCCGTCACGCAGCGTCCCGTCCTGGTCCAGGGCGGGACGCCAGAGGCGGTCTGGCATGGCGCGGAGCGCGGCGGACCTGCCCGGTGATGGCGAGGCACTGTCGGTACGGATGAGGATGTCGGTGCCGTGACCCGCATCATCGTGCGCCGGGAGCGGCTTCACCCCGGAGCACAGCTGTCTCTGTTCGATCACGATGAGTGCCTGCGCCATCAGGTGTTCCTCACCGACACCCCGTACTCCGGCGGCGGCTCCGCACCTTGCGCCGCGGGTGACCGACCGCCCCGGCCGCGAACGGACGGGACGGTGCTGCAGCATTCAATTCGACCAGCATCACCTCGTGCAGCGGCTGCCAGACGCCGGACTCGTTCCAGGCTACGCACCAACCCCGGACAGGTGGTCGGTCAGTTCGCCCGGTGCGTCGCCCGCGCTCCAGGCGCGGCACCAGAAGAGCAGAGCGATTCCGAGTGCACCCGGGTCCGGGGAGCCGACGGCGCGCTCGCCGACGTAGGAAGCGCGGCCCCTGCGGGCGCGGAGTGCGGCGGTGGCACGGGCTCCTTCCAGGGCGGCTTCGGCCACGCTCCGGGGGTCCGCGTCCGACTCCAGGGCGTCGCGGGCCGGGGCGAGGGTGTCCACCAGGGTCCGGTCGCCGGGTTCGGCCTCGCCTACGCGCTGGATAGCGGCCAGGCCCTCCCGTACTCCGGTCCGCCAGGCTTCCTGGCCGTCGTTCGGGTGGGCGGCGTGGGCACGGGCGAGCTCTTGGAACAGCAGGCCGATGAGGGGGCCGCTGGTGCCGCCCACCTCGTCGAGGAAGACGGACGCGGCCACCGCGAACGGGGGCTCGGCGGGCTGGTCGGCCAGGGCGCCGGTCACCCGGTCGAGCCCTTCGCGCAGGTTGTCGCCGAAGTCGCCGTCGCCGGAGAGCTGGTCGAGTGCGGTGAGGGCCGGGTGGGCGGTACGGGCCGTCTCGGCGAAGGCGGTCAGGACGGTCCGGGCGTCGGTGCTCATCGGTGGGACTCCGTTGCGGGGAAGGCCGGGGTGCGGGCGGGGGCCTGCCAGTAGGCGTGCCAGTCGTCGCGCAGTGCGGTGAGGGTGAGGGAGAAGCCGCTCATGTCCAGGGCGGGTACGAAGGTGCCGACGAGCCGCCCGGCCACGTCGAGCCCTCGTTCCTCCAGCAGTCCCGCCACCCGGGAGTGGATCGCGTGGAGCTCCAGCAGGGTGGTCGCGCCGAGACCGTTGACCAGGAGCAGCACGGAACCGGTGGACTGCGGCAAGGCTTCCAGGAGCTGGCGGGTCATCTTGTCGACGAGCTGCTCGAAGCCGGGGTGCTCCAGCGTGGAGACCGCGCGCTCGCCGTGGATGCCGATCCCGTACTCCAGTGTGCCGTCGGGGAGCTGGAAGGCCTCGCCACCCTGCGAGGGAGAGGTCTGGGCGCGGGAGGCGACCGCGATGCTGCGGGAGGAGGCCGCGAACTCCGTCCCGAGCGAGGCGAGTTCGTCCAGCCCCAGGCCGGTGTCGGCCGCCCCGCCGAGCAGCTTCTCGACCAGCACGGTGGCACCCGTGCCCCGGCGGCCGGTCGCCGTCTCGTCGCTCTCGGTGGCGAGGTCGTCGTCGACGAGGACCCGGCGTACCGCGATGCCTTCGGCGCGCAGTCGCTCGGCGGCGATGCCGAAGTTGATGCGGTCGCCGGTGTAGTTCTTCACGATGTGGAGAACGCCGTCCACGCCGGCGGCGTCCCTGGAGGCTTCCAGGATCTGCCGGTTGTGAGGGGAGGCGAAAACCCGGCCCGGTACGGCGGCGTCCAGCATGCCGGCGCCGACGAATCCGGTGTGGAGCGGTTCGTGGCCGGAGCCGCCGCCGGAGACGAGTCCCACGCGCCGGCCGGGGTGGCGCTCCCGGGCGGCGACGTAGAGCGGGTCCTCGTTGAGCCGCAGCAGACCGGGGTGGGAGAGCACCAGTCCGTTCAGGGCGTGCTCGACGGCATGGTCGGCGGGGAGGAAGAGGCGGTTCACGCGACCTGGGTCCTTTCGGGACTTTCGGGGCGGTGCTCGGCGGTCACCGTGTCGGGGGCGGCGTCCACTTCGCCCTGCCGCAGGCGCGAGGCGGCGAGGCCGGAGAGGACGGCCACTCCGACGCAGTAGACGATCAGCCAGGACCAGTGGCCACCGCCGGCGGACAGCAGCGCCGTGCCGATGAGCGGGGAGAGGCCGCCGCCGAGGGTGGCACCGATCTGCTGGGTGAGCGACAGGCCGGTGTAGCGGACGTTGACCGGGTAGAGGTTGGAGAACAGCGCGCCCTGGGCTCCGTACATCGCGGCATGGCCGACACCGAGTCCGAGGGTCATGCCCACGGTGTACGCCCAGAACTCGCCGGTCTCGATCAGCAGGAAGAAGGGCAGCACGAGGACGGCCTGGAAGACGGCTCCGGCGACGTACACCTTGCGGCGGCCGATGCGGTCGGAGAGGGCGCCGAAGAAGGGGAGGGTGAGACACTCGACGGCGCAGGCGATGAGGACGGCCAGCAGCACCGGCCCCTTGGGCAGGTCGAGTTCGGCGGTGACGTAGGTGATGGCCACCACGTAGTAGATGTTGAACAGGCCACTCTCGGCGATCTTGGCGAGCACGGAGAGGATGACCGTACGCGTGCGGCGGGTGAGGACCTCACGCACCGGCAGGCTCTGGACCTCGCGGTCCTCACGCATCTTGACGAACTCGGGGCTCTCGGTGACGTGCAGCCGCATCCAGACTCCGACGCCGATGAGTAGGACGCTGACGAGGAACGGCAGCCGCCAGGCCCAGGAGTCGTAGGAGCCGGCGGGGAGCGTGCTGTCCAGGACGGTCACCAGGCCCACCGGGATCAGGACGCCGGCCGGGGTGCCGATGTGCACCAGCGAGGTGAAGAATCCCTGGCGGCGCGGCGGGCTGTACTCCAGCGCCATGAGGACGCCGCCGCCGTACTCACCGCCCATGCCCAGGCCCTGGATCAGGCGGATGAGGACGAGCAGGATGGGAGCGGCGATGCCGATGCTGTCGTAACTGGGCAGCAGGCCGATCGCGAAGGTGCCGAGGCCCATCATCAGCATGGTGGTGATGAGGACGTTCTTGCGTCCGATGCGGTCACCGAAGTGGCCGAAGATGATCCCCCCGAGGGGGCGCGCCAGGTAGCCGATGAAATACGTGGCGAAGGCGGCGAGGGTTCCGACCAGCGGGGACGCGTCGGGGAAGAAGACCTTGTCGAAGACGAGGGCCGCGGTCGTCGCGTAGAGGGTGAAGTCGTAGTACTCGACGGTGGTGCCCAGCGCGCTTGCGGTGACGACTTTGCGCAGGGACGCCCGCGCTGCGGGCGTGGAGGCGGGTTCAGGCATGCTCGCTCCGTTGCGATGGATTGCGGCTCGGGGTGACGCGGTCGGCTCCGTCGCGCTGAGCAGGATGCCTGCCTTGTCTGGAAAGCGACGGTACTCCTGACGGGACCGCGTGTTAATATCTGATGCATCAGACATTACATTTGCAGTCTGGATGCGGCAATACCCCTGGAGGAGCACGTGAAGGACATACAGCTCGGCGGGATGATCTCCACCGTGGTCACGCCGTTCGACGAGAACGACGAGATCGATCTCGGCCTGCTGCGCGGCGAGGTGAAGTACCTGCTCGCGCAGGGCGTCACCGCGATCTGCGCCTGCGGCAGCACCGGCGAGGGCCAGACGCTCTCGCTGGAGGAGAGCGTGGCGATCTGCGAGGTCGTCGTGGACGAGGTCGCCGGCCGGGTCCCGGTCATCGGTGGCGTCATCCAGAACTCCACCGCGCAGGCCAAGCGGTACTCCCTGGCCCTCAAGGACGCGGGCGTGGACGCGCTCCAGGTCACGCCCGTGCACTACGTCTTCGCACCGTCGCCCGAGGAGACCGTGGCGCACTACCGCGAGATCGGCGAGGCCACCGACCTGCCGATCGTGCTCTACAACGTCGTCCCCTGGGCCCTGGTCCCGGTGGAGACGATCGAGTTGCTGCGTGACGTGCCGCAGGTCGTCGCCGTGAAGCAGTCGGGCGGCGACATCCACCTCCTCGCCGACCTGCTGCACCGGCTGCGCGACCGCTTCACCGTGCTGGCCGCCCTCGACGACCTGCACTACCCGGCGTTCGTGATGGGCGCCCACGGCGCGCTCGCCGCCATCCCGACCGTCACCCCCCGGCTCAGCGTCGAGCTGTGGGATGCCGTCCAGGCCGGTGACCACACCAAGGCCCTCGAACTCCACGAGCGCATCCTCACCGTCTGGCGGGCCATCGACGCCCCGAACCTTCCTGCCACCCTCAAGGCCGCGCTGGAGCTGCTGGGCCGCTCGCCGGGCCTGCCTCGCCGCCCCTTCAAGCCCGCCACCGAGGCCGAGCGCGACCGGATCAGGACGGCGCTGCGAGCGGCTAACCTGATCGACTGAGCCGCGAGTCCGTATCCCCTGAACGATCGCCACCGCACGGTCCGTCCGGGACGGCCCGTCCGAACAGAGTCGTCCGGCAGGACGCGAACGAGAAGAGCAGAGAGAGGATCATGGCCACCACGCCCGCCCGCGGCCGTCGCGGGAGCAACCCCCTGGTCGTGGAGTCGATTTCCGAACAGCTCTACTCGATCCTCAGTGACCGGATCACGACCGGGGTGTACGCGCCTGGCTCCCGGATCGACCCGCAGGCCATCGCCGGCGAGTTCGGCGTGTCACGCACTCCGGTGCGTGACACGCTGGTCCGCCTGGAGCACGACCGGCTCGTCGAGACGCGCCCTCGCTCCGGCACCTTCGTCACCCGGCCCACACGCCACGACGTCCACGAGGTGTGCCAGCTACGCAAGGCCCTCGAATGGCTCGCCACCGGCGTCGCCGCGCAGGCCATGCCCGTCGCGCAGATCACCGATCTGCGAGAGGAGGCCGTCGAGGCGATGCGAGCCGCCGAGCACGGCGACTACGAGCCGTTCTTCGCCAGCGACACCCGCCTGCACCGCGAGATCATCGAGGCCACCGGCAACACCCGACTGATCACCGCCCGGGAGTCCGTCGAGCCGTTCGTCTACTGGCTGCGCGTCCTCGGCGCCACCGGCCCCCACCGCCTCGCCGGATCCACCCGCAGGCACCTGGAAATCCTGGACGCCATGGCCGCCCGCGACGTCCCCGCCGCCCAGGAAGCCGCAGCCGTCCACCTGGTCGAAGTAGAGGAATGGACGCTGGCCGACATGGCCTCCCACTCCATCGTCACCTGACCCCTTCCGAGGTTCATCGTGAGCACTTACACACCCGGCGCCCCGCCCCCGAGGGCCGTGCCGGAACCGTCCCCCCGCCCTCCGCCCCCGGCGCATCACCGGACGGCCCCGCCGGGCCCTCCCTGGACACCGTCCTGGACCGCTCCCGCGCCGCCGCCGACGCGGCACGCGCCGCCGGGCCCACCGACCGGGCCCGCTGGCTGACCGCCCTGGCGGACGCCCTCGACGCGGCGCAGGCCACCCTCGTACTCGTCGCGCAGTGCGAGTCGCACCTCCCCGAGGCCCGCCTCTCCGGCGAGCTGCGCCGCACCTCTTTCCAGCTCCGGCTCTTCGCCGAGCGGCTCGCCTCGGGCGCGCTGGACGACATCCACATCGACCACGCCGACCCCGACTGGCCGATGGGCCCGCGGCCCGACATCCGCCGCACCACCGTCCCGCTCGGTCCCGTGCTGGTCTTCGCCGCGAGCAACTTCCCCTTCGCCTTCAGCGTCGTGGGCGGCGACACCGCCAGCGCCCTGGCCGCCGGGTGCTCCGTCGTCGTCAAGGCCCACCCCGGCCACCCGGAACTCTCCCGGCTCACGGCCGCCACCGCGCGGGCGGCCCTGGACGCCACGGGTGCACCCGCCGACCTGCTCCAGCTCGTCGAGGGCGAGCAGGCCGGCGTCGACGCCGTGCGGGACCACCGGATCAAGGCCGTCGGCTTCACCGGGTCCACCCGCGGCGGCCGGTACCTCTTCGATCAGGCTTCCGCCCGCCCCGACCCGATCCCCTTCTACGGAGAACTCGGCTCGACCAACCCGGTCATCGTCACCCCGGCAGGCTGGACCGAACGCTCCGAGGAGATCGCCGCGGGTTTCGCCGCGTCACTGACGCTGGGATCGGGCCAGTTCTGCACACAGCCGGGTGTGGTGTTCGTCCCCGACGCCGACGCCGACGCCTTCCTCGCCGCACTGCCCGCGGTGAGCGCGGGCCCGATGCTCAACGAGCGGATCGGAGAGGGGTACACGCAGTCCCTCGAAGCCCTGTCCTCCCGTGACGGTGTCGAGGTCGCCCGGCGCACCCCCGGCGGCGCGGGAGAGCCCGATGTCGTCCTGCTGCGGACCACCGCCGAGGTCGTGCGGTCGGACCCCTCGCTCATTGCCACGGAGGTCTTCGGCCCGGCGTCACTGCTGGTCGCCTACCGGTCGCCGGACGAGGTCGAGGCCGCCCTCGCCGGATTCGAAGGCACCCTGACCGGCACCGTCCAGGCGGGCAGCCCGGACGACGCAGACGGGCTGCGGATGCTCGGCCTGCTAGCCCGGTACGCGGGCCGCGTCATCTGGAACGAGTGGCCCACCGGAGTCACCGTCAGCGACGCCCAGCAGCACGGAGGCCCCTGGCCCGCCTCGACCGCGCCCACCACCACATCCGTCGGCACGGCGGCGATCCGGCGCTTCCGTCGGCCCGTGGCGTTCCAGAACGTGCCCGGGGCCGCGCTGCCGCCCGAGCTCCGGGAGGCGTAGGCCTGTCGGATCGCACCGGGCCGGGAGGGAGACGGTCCCGGCCCGGGCGGCCCCGTCGATCGCCACCGAGCGCAGTCGCTCAAAGGCCCCGGGGGGTGCTTCACGCATCTGCTGCTTCCCCATGGAAAGCCCGCAGGGCCGTCCGACGGGACGGGCGACCAGCGAATGCCCCCGGTGCCGCCTCGGGGGATCATCGACGCGGGACTCGCCCGCATCATCGTGCGCCGGGAGCGACCGCACTCCGGAGCACAACTGTCCCTGTTCGATCACGACGAGGGCTCGCGCCCGACCATCGCGCCGGGACCTCACCATGCCCGAACTGAGAAAACACCTCGGCCAGCCGACAGCTGACGACCACCGATGCCTCAACACCCCAACCGAAACAAAGGCTAGGGCCCGTCGCCTCCCTCCCGCCCACCGAACCCTCACCGCAGGCCCTCTTGCGCGATGATCGTCACCCGGCTTTGGTGACTTGGGTCACGTAACGAGACGAGCGGGAGGCGATGATACGTATGGCAGGAACAACGGAGACCGGCATGGGTGGCGCCGGCACGGACGATGCCGGCACCACCATCTCCCGGCCCCGCAGGTCGAGTTGGACCTACATCGGCCCCGGAATCGTGGTCGCCGCGACCGGCGTCGGCGCGGGCGACCTGGTGGCCACACTCATCGCAGGCAGCAAGTTCGGCTACACCCTGCTGTGGGCGGCGGTCATCGGCTGCGTCGTCAAGATCTCCCTCGCCGAAGCGGCGGGCCGCTGGCATCTCGCCACCGGACGCACCCTCTTCGACGGCTGGCGCAGCCTCGGCCGGTGGACCACCGGATACTTCGCCGTGTACGTCGTGATCTGGGGCTTCGTCTACGGGGCGACCGCCATGTCCTCCAGCGCGCTCCCGATCGTCGCGCTCTTCCCCGACGGTCCCGGGCTCAAGACCTGGGCGGTCATCACCGGTCTGATCGGCCTGGTCTTCGTCTGGTTCAACCAGTACGCCGTCTTCGAGAAGGTCATGACGGTCCTGATCGGCATCATGTTCGTGGTGGTCGTGTACGTCGCGATCCGCGTCGCGCCCGACCTCGGCGACGCCTTCGCCGGGCTCGCCCCGGTCCTGCCGGACGGCTCGCTGCTCTACACGCTCGGGCTGATCGGCGGGGTGGGCGGCACGATCACCATGGCCGCGTACGGGTACTGGGTCAACGCCAAGGGATGGACCAACCCCACCTGGATGAAGGTGATGCGGCTCGACAACCGGGTCGCGTACATCACCACGGGGCTCTTCGTCGTCGCGATGCTGGTCGTCGGCGCTGAGCTGCTGCACTCCTCCCACCTCGCGCTCACCTCCGGCGACCGGGGCCTGATCGATCTCGGCGCGATTCTGGAGGACCGGTTCGGCCCGACCACCGCCAAGCTCTTCCTGGTCGGCTTCTTCGCCACGTCGTTCTCGTCGCTCATCGGGGTGTGGCACGGCGTGAGCCTGATGTTCGCGGACTTCGTGGAGCGCGTCCGCGAGGACCGCGCGGCGGCGTCCGGCGCCTCCGGGGCCGGGGTGGCGGTCGAGGAGGTCGCGTCCGGTGAGCGGGAGCGCTCGCTGCCGTTCCGCGCGTATCTGCTGTGGCTGACCTTCCCGCCGATCTCGCTGCTCTTCCTCGACGAGCCCTTCGGCCTGGTCGTGGTCTACGGCGTGCTCGGCGCCTTCTTCATGCCGTTCCTCGCGCTCACCCTGATCTGGCTGCTCAACTCCTCCCGTACCCCCGCGGAGTGGCGCAACGGGATCCTGAGCAATGTGATGCTGGCGGCGGGAGGGCTGCTCTTCATCGTGCTGTGCATCCAGCAGGTACGGGACATTCCCTGGTAGGCCGTTCCGCGGGAGGCCGGGGCTGGGAGGCGGGCGCCGACGCGTTCGGCGCCCGCCTCGGTGCCCGGTCGCGCCCGAGTGGCACCTGAACCGTGCCCGCGGCGAAGATCGAAGCGATTGCTCTTGCCGAGTCCCTGTTCGCCGGGCGTAAAGTTGGTTCAGGCCAATGGAGTTGTGGCGGTGAGCGGGGTCGGGCTGTCGGCCGTCCACGCGGTGAAACGTTTATGACGTTGAAACTTCGGCAAAGTGAACTTGTTTCGTTTTCACATTCGAGTGGAGGCGGTGGCGGATGTGATGCACAGAGAATCCCCACAGTTCACGTCCACGCCCATGGTCGATACCGGCGCATCGTTTTGTCCAATTCGGCTGCCTATCTACCCTTATGGCGTTCCGTCTGGTGAAAAGCTTGGTAGTCGCGGATTGGGCTGGATAAAGTGCCGACGCGGGTGTATTCAGCAGTAGGCGGCCCGCGGTTCCCGGCGGGCTCCGCCGGTTACCGGATGGAAACGGGGAATCAGTACGTGTCGACCGCAATCGCCGTCACCAGCGCCGACCTGGTGCTGCCGGCACAGGACCAGCAGACGCCCACCGCCGCGGCGTTCAAGCCTCCCGAGGCGCAGCCGTTCGAGGACGCCCTCACCGATATGCAGATGCTGGTCGAGCAGAACGGCTACGTCGTCGCCGTCTACCCGTCCTCGATCCCGGCCGCGTACGAACGCCGGCTGCACGCCGTGCGGTCCGTCCTGGAGACGGACCGCGTCGCGCTGCTCAGATCGGATCTCCCGCCGCTCGGGCTGGCCGTGCTCGTACGCCAGTTGCGCCAGTTGTCCATATGCGACTTCAGCCCCGGTGTGGTCGCCTCGGCCGCCCGGCTGCTGTCCCACTACATCCACGCGGGCGCGCTGCTCGGCTCCGTGGCCAAACTCGACCGCGTCCCCGTCAGCCTCAAGGCGCACGCCAGGTCCTGGGTGCCGGGGTCGCAGTTCGGTGTGGTCGCCACCCCGCAGCCGCAGCTCATCAAGATCGGATCCGGCGAACTGACCGGCCCCGACTTCGCCACCCAACTCCTGGTCGCCCGCGGGCAGTCGCAGTCCGACTGGGTCGCCGAGACGCTCGCCCCGGCCTGGCAGGTCGCAGGGGTGTCCGAGGCCGAACTGCCCGCGGATTCGGCGCGCTGGTGGGGAACCGGCAAACTGGTGGAATTCGCCGCACACCTTCCGGACATCTCCGTGATGTACCAGTTGGTGGCATCCGTCCGGCGTGAGCGGTGTCATTGGTGCGGAATGGAGCTGATAGGGGACCGGTGTGGTTTCTGTTCCTCGCCGTTGCACACTCCCGAGAACCAATCTCAGCCAACCGGTGTCCTGAATGATGGGGCTCCCGTACGTCAGGAGCCGTAGTCGTGGAGCCGTGGACCGCCACGGAGCCGCAACGGAACCGGTACAGAGCCCCTGCAGACATGTGTCACACAACAGGCGGACACTGCTGGGCAGTGGGCGGCAGTCCCTTCCCACCGCAGCGCCCGCCTCGCCCACCCGCTCACACTCGCCCACCCGCGCACCACAGCCCCCCACCCGCTCTCACAACCGCCCACCCGCTCCTGTCCGTTCCCCACCGACGTCCCCGATCGAGGTTGTACGGTTCATGAACTCCCGCCAGCGCCGTGGCGTCATACTTCTGCTCCTTTCCGTCCTTTGTGCCTTCGCCGCGTTCGTAGGCGTCCTTTCCGTGATCAGCGACGTGAATTCGAAGGTCGGCCCCGAAGTGGTCGCCTACCGGCTGAAGTCGGACGTGGCCCCCTACGAGGTCCTGCGGAATGACCAGTTCGAGAAGATCACCATGCCGAAGCGCTGGCTCTCCGACAATGCGGTCACCAACCTCTCCGAGGTCGGCGGCAAGGTGGCCATCACCCAACTGCGCAAGGGCTCGCTTCTCCAGAACGACATGATTGTCAAGCGTCCCGCCCTCCAGCCCGGAGAGCAGGAGATCGCCATCATGATCGATGCCGCCACGGGTGTGGCGGGCAAGATCACCCCGGGTGCCTCGGTCAATGTCTTCGCCACGTTCGCGGCCGAGAGCCAGGGCGCGGCGGCCCAGTCGAAAATCATCGTCTCCAACGCGAAGGTTCTGGACGTCGGCAAGCTGACGGCGCTGGAGCCCAGCAGGGAATCCAAGAACCAGACCACCGAAGCGGTCCCGATCACCTTCGCCCTCAAGACCCTCGACGCCCAGCGCATCGCGTACGCGGAGTCCTTCGCGCAGCACGTCCGCCTCGCGCTCGTCGCTCCGGGCAGCGACACCACGCTCCGTCCCGGCGAACGCACGTACGAGCTCGGCAAGGACAAGTGAGGTACTGATGTCCACGAGGATCATCCCGGCCGTCGGGGACGCCGACGCGGCCAGATCCATCACCACCCTGCTCAGCCAGCTCCCCGACGTGGAGCCGGCGCCGCCGGTGTCGGACTCGACGCAACTCATCGACCTGCTCGCCCGGCTCGCCGGCGAATCGCTCGACGAACTGCCCGAAGTGGTGCTGGTGCACGAGCGGATCGGCCCGGTCCCGGCGCTGGAGCTGATCCGCGAGGTGGCGCTCCGCTTCCCCGCGGTCGGGGTCGTCCTCGTCACGGCCGACGCCAGCCCGGGCCTGTTCGCGGCAGCCATGGACTCGGGCGCCCGCGGCCTGGTCGCGATGCCCCTCAGCTACGAGGAACTGGCCAACCGGCTCCAGGCCGCCGCCCAGTGGTCGGTCGGCGTCCGCCGCCACCTCGGCCACGGCGGCGATGTCTTCACGGGCCCTGGCGGCACCGTCGTCACGGTCACCGGAGCCAAGGGCGGGGTGGGCGCGACCCTCGTCTCGATCCAGCTCGCCCTGGCCGCCCAGGCATCCGGCAGAACGGTGGCCCTGGTCGACATGGACCTCCAGGCCGGCGACGTGGCCTCGTACCTCGACGTCCAGTTCCGCCGGTCGATAGTCGACCTGGCCGCCATCACGGACATCTCGCCCCGCGTCCTGTCCGACGCGGTCTTCAGCCACGGCAGCGGCCTGGCCCTGCTCCTCGCCCCCGGCGAGGGCGAACGCGGCGAAGAGGTCACCGACCGCGCGGTCCGCCAGATCATCAGCGCGCTCCGCTCCCGGTACGAGGTGGTCGTCGTCGACTGCGGTACGCAGATGACGGGCGCCAACGCCGCCGCCGTGGAAATGGCCGACACCGCACTCCTGATCACCACACCGGACGTGATCGCGGTACGGGGCGCGAAGCGCATCGTACGGCTGTGGGACCGGCTCCAGATCCGTAAGGCGGAGGAGACCACGACGGTCGTCAACCGCTACAGCCGCGCCACGGAGATCCAGCCGCCCCTGATCCAGAAGATCACCGGCACCCGGCTGGCGACCTCCTCGGTCCCCGCCAACTTCAAGGAACTCCAGAGCGTGGTGGACGCGGGCCGGCTGCACGAACTGGAGAGCAAGAGTGTCGTCAAGCAGGCACTGTGGGGGCTGGCCGGAGAACTGGGCCTGGTGAAGATCCCCGAAACCGCCGAAAAGAACTCCAAGTTCCGCAACGACCGAGGAGCGATCGGCACCCGCCGCCGCAGAGGCGGCGGAGGCGGATCGGGCTCCGGCTCCGGCTCCGGATCCAAAGAGGGGAATGGCTGACCATGTGCGCTTCGGGGGAACGACCCGGTCGGCGAAGGCCGGGGTACGAGGTGGGCGGCACGGGCCGGACGGTACGGCGCCGCCACGCCCGGATCCGGGCGGCCCTCGTGCGGCGACAGGCACACGGCCGGGACCGCGACCGGGGACAGACCGCCATCGAGTTCGTGGGCGTCACGCCGCTGATCATCCTGCTCCTGGTGGCGCTCTGGCAGTGCGCGCTGATCGGGTACACGTTCATCCTGGCGGGGAACGCGGCGGACATGGGAGCCCGCGCGGGCGCAGGCACGCAGGGCACCGCACAGGCCCAGCAGACGGCGTGCGAGCGAGCGGCGCGGGACGATCTGCCGAGTGCCTGGACCGACGGCGTGGGGTACGGGTGTGACGGGGAGCGCGGCCTCTATCGCGCCACGATCACGCTCAATGTCCCGGTGATGGTGCCGGGTGTGCTGAATTTCCCGTTCCCGGTCGACGGCGAAGCCGCGTCCGTCAAGGAGAACTGAAGCCATGGCAGAGCGCAAAGACGTCACAAGCCGCCGAAGCCGCCGCCGGCAGTCCGGCCAGGTCGCCCTTGAGTATCTGGGCTTCGTCCCCCTACTGCTGCTCGTGGGGTTCTTCGCCATCCAGATCGGGATCGTGGCGTACACCGTGAACCAGGCGGGCACCGCCGCCCGGGTGGCCGCGCGGACGGCGAGCCAGGACGTGCTGGACCAGGAGCTGGACCCCGAGGTGGCAGGCCGCAGGGCCACCAGTGAGTGGCTGTCCCGTGACAACGGGAAGATGCGCTTCTCGCATCGGGGTCTCGACAACGTGACGTACACCGCGGAAGTCAAGATCCCCTCAGTGGTTCCGGGCATCGAGGACTGGGGCTGGGTCAAGCGCAGTTCGACCATGCCCCGCGGCTGACCGATGCGGAGAGACTCCGCTCAGGGACCAACCGCACCAACGCACCACCGGTCAGCACCACCGAGGAGTTACGCACCATGAGCCTGCGGGCACGGATCACCTCCCCCGAGGAGAACGGCGCGACGGGGGAAGACAGTCACCTCGTCGTCACCTACCGCGCCAAGCTGCTGGAAGAGATCGACCTCGCCGAGATGTCCGCCCTGGCGGCCGCCGACCGGCGCACCCGGCTGGAGCGTGTCCTCGGGCACATCATCAGCCGCGAGGGCCCGGTGCTCTCCACCGTCGAGCGCGCCCAGCTCATCCGCCGGGTCGTCGACGAGGCCCTGGGCCTCGGCATTCTGGAGCCTCTTCTGGAGGACGCCTCGATCACGGAAATCATGGTGAACGGGCCCGATCAGATCTTCGTCGAGCGCGGCGGCCGGGTGGAACAGCTCCCGATGCGTTTCGGCTCGCACGACCAGCTCATGCAGACCATCGAGCGCATCGTCTCCACCGTCAACCGGCGCGTCGACGAGTCCAACCCGATGGTCGACGCCCGTCTGCCGTCCGGTGAGCGTGTCAACGTCATCATCCCGCCGCTCTCCCTGACCGGCGCCACGCTCACCATCCGCCGGTTCCCCCGCGCCTTCACCCTGAACGAGATGCTCAACTTCGGCTCGCTGGACGAGCAGATGGTGCTCCTGCTGTCCGCGCTCGTCCAGGCGAAGTTCAACATCATCGTGTCGGGCGCCACCGGCACCGGCAAGACGACCCTGCTCAACGCGCTCTCCGGGCTGATCCCCGAGGGCGAGCGCATCATCACCATCGAGGACTCCGCCGAACTCCAGCTCCAGCAGGCCCATGTCATCCGGCTGGAGTCCCGCCCGGCCAACGTCGAGGGCAAGGGACACATCAGCATCCGCGACCTCGTCCGTAACTCCCTGCGTATGCGCCCCGACCGTATCGTCGTCGGTGAGGTCCGAGGCGGTGAGTCCCTCGACATGCTCCAGGCGATGTCCACCGGTCACGACGGATCCCTCGCCACGGTCCACGCGAACAACGCGGAGGACGCGCTGATGCGTCTCCAGACCCTGGCGTCGATGTCCGAGATCAAGATCCCCTTCGAGGCGCTGCACGACCAGATCAACAGCGCCGTCGATGTGATCGTGCAGCTCACCCGGCACGCCGACGGCTCCCGCCGGATCACCGAGATCGCGGTGCTCGACTCCCACGGCAGTGACGCGTACCGCATCGTCAGCGCCGTCCGCTTCAAGGCCCGCCCCATGGACGCCGACGGACGGATCCGGGGCGCCTTCCAGTACTTCCCGCTTCCGCGACGCGTGGCCGAGCGTCTCTACATGGCCAACCAGCCCATTCCCCAGGCCTTCGGAGTCGCCGAGTCCGAAGAACAGCTCCTCACCCGAGAGGCCAAGTAGGTAGCCCGTCATGGACAATCTCGTTCTCCCCACGATCGGCGTCACGCTTCTGTGCTGCCTGTTCGGCGTCATGGGCGTGCACGCCTACGCGGCGGGCAAGTCCCAGCGCCAGGCGCTCGTCGACCGGCTCTCGACCACCGGCCAGATACCGATCGTCGGCCGGAGAAAGCGGTTCGGCGGCATCGATCGCCGGCTGCGCAGGACGAGAATCGGCAAGAAGATCGAACTGAAGCTGGCCGCGACCGGCCTCGACCTCACTCCGGGGGAGTACTTCGTCTACATGATCGCCGCTGTGGTCGTGCTGTGGCTGACGGCGTCCTCCCTGCTGACGTCCTTCTTCGGACCGCTGGCCGGGCTCGCGGCACTGTGGGGGTCGAACACCTTCCTCAACTGGCAGCGCATCAAGCGCACCGAGCGCTTCATCAACCAGCTTCCCGAGCTCTCCCGCATCCTCGCCAACGCCACTCAGGCCGGACTCGCGCTGCGTACGTCCATCGCCATGGCGGCCGACGAACTGGAGGCACCGGCGGGCGAGGAGTTGAGCTGGGTCGCGCGGCGGCTGGCCATGGGGGAGTCCCTCGACAACGCCCTCGGCGAGCTGTCCGAGCGACTGCCCTCCCGTGAACTGGTCGTCCTGGTGACCACGCTGGTGCTCTCCAACCGGGCCGGCGGTACGGTCGTCAGTTCGCTGCGCAACCTCACGGAGACACTGGAGGAGCGCAAGGAGACCCGCCGCGAGGTCAAGACCCAGCTCTCACAGGTGACGGTGACCGCGTACGCCGTTCCGGCGTTCGGCTTCGCCGCGCTGCTCCTGCTGAACGCCGTGATGCCGGGTGCGCTCGACCGTATGACCGGCGCTCTGGCGGGCCAGGTCGCCGTCATCGCCTCGCTGGTGCTGTATGCCATCGGATTCGTTGTGATCCGCCGCCTGTCCCGTATCGACATCTGAGGGGAGAGGCAGATATGGAACTGCTGCTCGCGCTCGTGATCGGCCTGGGTGTGTACGGTGCCATCCACGGCATCCGTATGTACCGGGCCGACGCCAAACTGCCCGGTGACCTCGCCATCGCCCTGGAAGTCGGGTCCACCCGTACCAGCGCAGTCGGCTCCGGCATCGACCGGCTCGGTATGCGCTGGGCCCCTGCCGTGCTGCGGATGATGGGCCCCAAACAGGTCAACAAGAAGCGCCGCCAGATCGACCTGGCGGGCAACCCGGGCGGTCTGACGATCGACCGTTACGCCGCCCGGCGCGCTGTTTACGGTGCTCTGGGCGTGGCCGGCGCGTTCTCGATGATCATCCGTGGACAGGTCTTTCCGGCCCTGCTCATGGTCCTCTTCGGCATCTTCTGGATCGAGGCGGGCATCTGGTCCGCCATCCGAGTCCGCCGGGACCACATCGAACGCACCCTGCCCGACTTCCTCGACGTCCTCGCGGTCGTCGTCAGCGCCGGCCTCGGATTCCGGCAGGCGCTCGATCGGGTGGCCGAGAAGTACGCGGGCCCCTGGTCCGACGAACTGCGCATCACCCTGCGCCAGATGGACATGGGGGTCAGCCGCCGCCAGGCGTTCGAGGAACTGCGCAAGCGCAACGACTCCGAGCAGGTCGCGATGTTCGTCACCGCGCTCCAGCAGGGCGAGGAACTGGGCGCGCCGATCGTCGACACGCTGATCGCCATCGCCAACGACATGCGCCGTACGGACGCCCAGAACGCACGGCGCAAGGCAGCCAAGGCTGTCCCCAAGGCGACCTTCGCGGTCACCTCGTTCCTGCTCCCGGGCACGCTGCTGCTGCTCACTGTGGGCTTCTACTACGGCGCGAACGTGGACTTCGGCAATCTGGGCGGCTGAGATGCCGCCTCGCTCGCGACGTCGCAAAGAAGGGGGTGTCAGGCACATGGCATTTCAACTGCCCCGGCTGCGAGCCGGGTTGGGTGCGGAACTACGCCTGAGTCCCACCGAGCAGGAGTCAACTCCCGCGCTTCCGATCCAGATCAACGCGCTCCAGGCGATGTGCCGCCAGGTCTTCGGATTCCGGCTGGCGATGATCGCCATGGCGACCCCGTTCGCCTTGGCGGGCACCGCGCCCGGTGTGCCGACGGTCCTGGTCAGCGGGGCCGTCCTCGTCACGTTCATGGGCTCGTACGTCCTCTTCCGCGACTGGGAACGATTCGGCCCGCTGCTGCTCAAGCACTCCTGGCTGCTGGGAGCGGACGCGCTGTTCGGAGCCTTGCTGCTGATCACCGCCACCCCCGATTCCACTCTTGGCTATGTCACCGTCTGCACTCCGTTGCTCGCGGGTCTTGTTTACGGCTGGCGTGGCGCGGTCTTCTTCTCGGCACTCCAGATCGCGATTCTCTGCGTGGTCTATGTCACCAACGTGGATCTGAAAGCGACCCTCACCACGGCGCTCCTCCTCCCCGGCTTCTGCGTCATCGCGGGCGCGGTCGGTGTCACGCTGCGCGGCCTGCTGCTCCGCTTCGGCAACGCCAGCCAGGCACTGACCGAGACCCGGGCGCGGCTCGCCGTGAGCGAGGCGATTGAGGAGGAACGGGCCCGGCTCGCCCGGGAGATGCACGATTCGGTCGCCAAGACGCTGCACGGGCTGGCGATGGCGGCCGAAGGGCTCGCAAGCTCCGCAGGACGGATGGACGCCCAGACCGTACGGCAGCAGGCCGAGCTGGTCGCACGCTCGGCCCGCCGCGCGGCGGGCGAGTCGCGGGAGCTGCTCTCGGACCTGCGCCGTGAATCCGGGCTCGACGGAGGCGTGGCCGTCATCGGCGAACTCGCCGCCCGTACGGAAGACTTCGGACACCGTAGCGGCCTCAAGGTGTCGTTCCGACAGTTCGGTGACGAGACCGCACCTGCCGTGCCGCACGCGGTGGCAAGGCAGTTGCTCACGATCGCCTCCGAGGCGATGGAGAACGCGAACCGCCACGCACAACCGGAGACCGTGGACGTGTCCGCCGGCACCGTCGGTGACCAGTTCCGTATCAGCGTCTACGACAACGGCCGGGGGCTCCCACCCGGCACCACCCTCGACGACCTCCGGCGGGCCGGGCACTTCGGCCTCGTCGGGATGGTCGAACGGGCCGCCGGGATCGGGGCCCGTATCCGTATCGGCAAAGGCAAGGCGGCGGTCGGTACGGAAGTACGGGTCGACCTGCCGCTGGTGGCGCTCCGCTCGGCGCCACCGCCCGAACACGATTGAACACCTTCGACCTCCCGCTCCCGTTTCCCCAGAGAGGAGACCGCACGATGCCGGACGACCCTTCCCGCACTTCAGGGCAGCAGCCCACGCCACGTCATGCGTCCCAGTACACGTCGGCGCACGACGGGGCTCCTCACTCTCCACTGCCCTCCATACCCCTGCAGGCTCCTCCGCCCGCCGTCGAGGCGACAGGACTGCCGGACTTCCCGGGGCCCATGGCCTCCGTACCCCTGCGGGTGGTCGTCGCCGACGACAACCCGGTCGTACGCGCCGGGCTCACGGTGCTGCTCTCCGGCCGGGACGACATCCAGGTCGTGGGCGAGGCCGCGGACGGCCGCCAGGCCTACGAGGTGGCCCAGCGGACCGGCCCCGACGTCGTCCTGCTCGACGTACGGATGCCGGGTGTCGACGGCATCTCGGCCCTGCCGCACCTCGTGCGGATATCCCCGGTCATGATGCTGACGTACAGCCGGGAGAGCGAGATCGTCCACGAGGCGCTGCGACTGGGGGCCGGCGGCTACCTGGTCCACGGCGAGTTCACCGCGGACCAGCTCGTCGCGGCCGTACGGGACATCAAGCAGGGCCGGGCCCACTTCACGCCCACGGCGGCCAACGCCCTGCTGGACCACATGCGCAGCGGCCCGGCCCCGACCCAGGGCCGTCCGCTCCCGGAGGGGCTGGGCACGGTGTACGCGACGGGAGTCCCCTACGGTGGGGACCCGCAGCCCCCGGTCCGACCGCCGCATCATGATGCGAATGCACATGCAAACTTTCCGGGCGTTCCCTCGCCTCGGGGCGCCAGAACTGGCCAAATGGCAGACGAGTTGGTGCCGGGAGCGCCTCGATTCTCTCAAAAGGTTTCGCACATGCAATCGGATGTGGCACAGTCTAGGGGTGGACCGCAGAGTGCCCCCGCAGGCCACGACCGGGAAGAGTTCGGGCTGAGTTCGAGGGAGGTGGAGATCATGGATCTGATCGCGTCCGGGATGAGCAATCAGCAGATCGCCGCCACCTGCTTCATCAGCGAGAAGACGGTCAAGAACCACATCAACCGGATCTTCGCCAAGCTGCACTGCGGCAGCCGGAGCGAGGCGATAGCGAAGTGGCTCGGCACGACGCCGGGCGGGGGAGCGGGAAGGGGGGCGGTCGGCCATGGCTGAACGGACCGGTGTGCGGGGCGAGGTGACCGGGCGGGGCGGGGTGAGCGACCCGAACGACCTGCGGCGTTCCCGTTCGGGTATGGGTGCGGACATGCGTGCGGACGCGAGTCCGGACGGGTCGACCGACCTGGGCCTTCGGGCCCAGCAGTCGCCCGGGAGGGCCCAAGCCCCGCTTTGGGCCCGGCATTGGGCCCTGGGACCCTCTGGTGCACCCGGTGTTCCGGCGTACGTTTCTCATGTCGCCAACGGAACCGGCCAGGAGGAAGCCGGTAACGGAAGTGGCACCGAAGAGACGTACTCGTCGGCCGGCAGGCGGTCGGCCGAACCTGGAGGGGAACCCCATGTCGAAGAACACCATGCTGAAGGCCGCCGTCGACACTCAGATCCGCGTGAACGGCTGGGCGAACACCGCGGTCACGCGGATCCAGAAGCGCTACGCCAACATGGACCGCGGTCAGACCGCCTTCGAGTACCTGGGCATCATCCTGGTGGTCGTCGCGATCATCGGTGGCATCGTGGCCTCGGGCATCGGCGGCAAGATCCAGGGGAAGATCACCGAGCAGGTGGACAAGGTCAAGGCTGGCTGATGGGCGCAGGACGCCGCAGCGACCGAGGGCAGGCTTTCCCCATCTACATTGTGATGGTGGCGGGCCTGCTCTTTGTCGCGTTCGCTTTCTTCACGGTCGGCAAGGCGTCCGCGGTACGTAACGGTGCCCAAGGGGCGGCTGACGCCGCAGCGCTCGCCGCGGCTCAAGAGGCCCGGGACGAGATGGGGACGGGATTCCTCGGAGCCCTGCTGCGCCCGGGCGGTCTGGACGACTTCTTCAAGGGCGACAAGTTCTTCGAGAACGGTCCGTGTGCCGCGGCGAGGGAACTCGCGGGAAAGAACCGCTCAGACGTGACCGCTTGCGACACGAGGCTCGGCTTCCTGCGAGACGAGATCACCATAGGGGTCGAGACCCGTTACACCGTGGGCAAGTCCGTGATTCCCGGTACGGAGCGGAAACGTGCCACGGCGACGGCCACCGCGGTGGTCGAGTTCCGCTGCTCGTTGCCCGAGAAGGAGCCCGACGACGGTGCTTCCCCCGACGACGGTGCTTCCCCCGGCGAGGGCGAGGACACGGGCGACGAAGAGGCCGACAAGCCGAAGCCGATCGAATTCAACTGCGACGGTGGTGGCGACGTCATCATTGATCCGAGCGAACCGGACCTTTGGGACACGCTGAGCAGCACCCTCTTCACCGTGCACTTGGTCGACGTGAACTGACAAGCGAATGACGAGCAAAGGAAAAGCAGACATGAGCATTCGGCGCACCACGAAGGGCCGTAGGGGAGTGGCGGCGGCCGCGATAGCGGCTGCCCTGGCCCTGACCGTGGCTGGCTGCGGAAGCGGCGACGGGGACGCGAAAGCCAAGGAGACCGCGTCGTCGAAGCCCTCTGGCGACAGCTCTCCGAATGGGGACACCGCTGCGGGGGACGAGGTGGACCCGAATGCGAAGCTCGCCGTGGTCAAGGGTGCCAGTGGCATGGAGTACACCATCAACTCGGTGGTTCGGGACAAGGGCGGCTTTGTCACGGTGTCGGGCCAGATGAAGAACACCACTGACAAGGCTTTCTACGAGGTTCCGAGCTGGAGGGGGAACGAGCAGGAGATCATCAGCGGAAGCGGAAACGCGGTGAGCGGGGGGACCCTGGTCGACAGTCAGGGCAAGAAGCGCTACTACGTGCTTCGTGACACGGACGGCAGGTGCCTGTGCACCATGGGCATCCAGTCGGTCGGTGCCGGGGAGTCGGTGCCGGTCTTCATGCAGTTCCCCGCGCCGCCGGCGGACACAACCGTGGTCGACTTCATGCTGCCCTCCTTTGCCACGACCTCGATCAAGATCTCCGGGTGATCGTCGCGATGACTTCCCTCACCATGCGGGCGACCGTGTCGCGTTCGCTCACGACAGCGATCGCGACGTCCGTACTGATCACCGGTGTGACTGTGCTTGGCGCCTCGGGTGCGCAAGCCGACGACGGCCCGAGCACTCCCCCCGGCACCGAGGCCTCAGCCGAGCCGCCCGTACAGATCGATGCGAACTCCGCAGGGCTCAAGCTTGCCAAGGGGGCGACCCTCGCACCCGCCAAGGTGCTGGACATCAAGTCCATCGTCGAGGACCAGGGCGGTGAAGAGCGTCGCGAGGACACCAACGAAACCGTGAAGTTCGCACTCCAGGCCGAGGTCCTCTTCGGCAAGGACAGCGCGACGCTCAGCAGCAAGGCGAACGGCCGTATCACCGCGATTGCCGACGAGATCAAGAAGCAGAACGCCACGAAGATACGAGTCTTCGGCTTCACGGACGACCTGGGCTCCTACGAGCATGGCAAGGTCCTCTCCAAGCAGCGTGCGGACGCGGTCCAGAAGGTGCTCAGCGAGGAGCTCGCCAACTCCGGTATCACCTACGAGGTCCGGGGATACAGCGAGGACTACCCGATCGCGGACAACAGCACAGAAGAAGGCCGTAAGAAGAACCGCCGCGTGGAGGTCTCCTTCCCGCGCGGTGGGGAGTCGTAGGCTCTCACCCCTCATGGCGCGAACACCGAGCGGCGGATCTGCGACGACATGCAGATCCGCCCCTTTGCGTGCCCTCAGAGTAGATGGTCGGCCTTGCCGGCCTTGATCTCGCGGATCAGATTGCGCAGGGCATCACGGCTGTCGCTGAGGTAGTGGTTCTCCTGGCCGCGTACGGAGATGTAGCCGTTGCCTTCCTCGTCCGTGCCTATGCGGAAGCAGGAGTTGCCTTCGCCGCAGAACGGCGCTTCCCAGTTCGGGGTCAAGCCCCACGCTTCGACGAGGTGCATGACGCTGTGTACCGATGGGACATGTGGGCCGCCGCCTACCTCATCGGCGGCGGCTGCTCGGACGACAGCTTCATGGACTTCCGCGCCGGCCTGATCGCGCTGGGCCGCGACTGGTACGAGAAGGCAGCGGCTGACCCGGACAGTCTTGCTGAGCACCCGGCAGTGATCGCCGCCGCAGAGGTGCACCGTGACGAGGCTCTCTTCTACGAGGAGGTCAACTACGCCGCCAGTGAGGCGTTCAAGCACGTTACCGGCGATGAAGAGGACTTTTACGAGGCCTGGGACGCATGCAGAGCCACCCGGGGCGGTTCCGAACAGGACTCCGGAGACTTGGGTGAAGACTTCGACTTTGACGACCCCGGTGAGATGCGACGTCGACTCCCGCGGCTCGCTGCCCTCTATCTCCGTGACACTCCATGACAGACCTCGCCAAGCAGCGACTCCGCATTGCGATGTCCGCCATCAGGGGCGCTATTCCTCACGACCTCCGGCGCCCTCCCCTTGGTTGGCCCGGTGTTCGGGCATGGGAAGCCGAGCATGCCCTTGAACTGCCGGAGCCATACCGCACGTTTGTCGCGGAAATCTCGAACGGTACCTGGGATGACCCCTCCTCCCCGCATGGGGTGCTCCCACTGGGGCATCTCCCCGAGAGCTGGCAGCGCTGGGAAGCCGAGTGCTGGCTGAGCCCCGAACCATTCGATGGCACGACGCTGCGGAAGCCCGCGGTGCCATTCCCCCTCAAGGAGGAATGGCAGTGGGAGTACGACTACTACGACCACGACCAGCACTCACCCGTACTCCGTGGCGTTTATCAAACACGGATCGATTCTCCTGGGCAGCAACCGAGGCCGTGAGTTCTGGATACTCATAGTGACCGGGCCTCAACGCGGCCGGGTCTGGTGGCTGGGGGATGGATGCGCGGCCCCTTATGCCGATGCGGGAGAGGAAGCAGAACCGGAAGTCGACTTCGTGTCCTGGCTCCAGGACTGGCAGGCTGATCGAGGGTGGTGGTCTCAGGACCCGGAAGACCTGGACTGATCAGGTGCCGGGTTCGTCCCGGCGGGCAGAGATCGCCTGCCGGTGCGAGAGCGTGATGCGGCGCTGAGTCGGGTCGATCTCCAGGATCTTCACGGGGAGTGCGTCGCCGACGTGGACGGCCAACTGCGGATGGTCCGGGTGCCCGTCGCCCAGTTCGGTGTTGTGCACCAGCCCCTCGAAGCCGTTCTCCTTCTCTTCGATGCGTACTACGACGCCGAACGGTACGAGCTTGGTGACGCGACCGATGATGGTCTGGCCGATCTGCCCGGCGAGCAGTGGCATCGGGTCTTCGTGCAGGGCCTTGAGTGACAGTGACACCCGTTCGCGGATCGGGTCGACGTCGAGGATTTCGGCGCTGATCTCCTGGCCGACGGCAACGACGTCGGAGGGGTGGTTGATGGGACGCCATGACAACTCAGGGATATTGATCATCGCCTCGAAGCCGCCGACGTCCACAAAAGTGACCCAGAAATCGGCGATCCGTGTCACCCGGCCGGTGACGATCTCATCTCGGCGAAGAGTCTGGAGGAAGGCCCATTTCCGGGTGCTCGGGGTGGGGTCGATCTCCCAGCGGGCCCGTACCACTCCGTCACTGTCGGGCAGGACGGCGGCGAGCAGCGGGACGCGTTCGTCGGCGTACATGGACAGGATCATTGCGGCGGAAGCGCCGGAGAGACGGGCGGGCAACTCTGGGAACTCGTCCTCGTCGGCGCTGGCGCTGTGTATCCGCCCATCTCTGTCCTGCCAGACACACTCGACGTGGCCCTCGGCGGGGAGCGTGGCGAGGACCGCGTCGATGTCGGAGGACAGGTCCGGCCATATAGCCAGCCGGGCTCGGGGAGCGAGCCCGGCGCGGACCGTGTCGATGTTGTCGGGGGTGAGGCGGTGCCATCGCGCGGAGTTGTGGGCGTATTGCTCTTCCAGGACTCTGGCATTGCTCCCTTGCATCGACCAGCGCAGACTGGCCCAGAACTCGTCGTCGGCTGGTCGCTGGGGGCCTTCGTCCTCGGCTTCGAAGTCGTACGGAGAGGCGTCGATCCGCTCCGGGAACAACCCGAGCGCGCGGGTTCGGGCCACCGCGGTTTCGCAGGGCCGACTGCTGCCGATGTACATGTACTGGTCCCAACCCACGTGCACGGCGAAGGTGTCCTCTACCTCCAGCCGACACCAGGCGCCACCGTCGCGCAGCATGACCCGTACAAGATCTATCGCGGTATCGACCGACACCTCCGCGCCATCGTGGAAACCATCCGGCCTGGTCGGAAAGAGACCGTCCAGCCCGACGCCGTCCATGGGTGGCTCCAGCCCGAAGCTCACGAATGGCGCCTGGAGGTGCGGCTCGCGCACGGCCAGGCGCTCGATGCCGGTGTCTGAGGCGAACGCCTCGATCGCTTGAAGGTAGGCACCCTCGATCTGGCCGTGGTCGCTGACCGTGTCCTCGGCACCGGTGTAGTGGCCGTGTTCATCACGGTCGGCGGGGTCGTACTTGGTAACGCGATAGACGTAGGGCAGCACGCCCCCATCTTCCAGCATGGTTCGAACGCGGCCCTGCGCAATGTCACTACGCACTGAGGGGCCAGCACTCAGGCCGTGAGTTCCGAGCCGATGTTGTTCCACATGAAGTCGCTCCTCCAGTCCGTCCCGCCGGCAGCCCAGCCGAGCAGAGCGGTCAGGACCTTCAGCATGGCGTGGTCCTACACCGTGGCGCTGACAGCACCTCGGTGTGCAGGGAGAACGCTCACTGGGACCATTGGCTGGTGACTACATGGATGCGCTGCTACTGGGACGAGGAAGACACCTGGTTCTACTTCGAGGTCGATGCCGCAGGCTGGGTGATCCGACAGATCGAGCTCGAAGGACCTGAACTGACCCCGATCGCTGCAGCCTCCCTCGAAGAATGGCAGCGTGCCCACGGCGCGGGCCGTCTCGACGAGTACGACAGCAGGTTCGGGATCACCGCCGAACTGCCCGTCTCCGAGTGGGAAGGCCACGACCCGCTGCCGCTCACCTCCGAGGAATTCGAAGAGGTCTGGAAGGCCGCCCGCCAGTACATCGCCGCCGGTCCGTCATGAGCGCCAAAGGGGTCGTGAGGAAATGCCACTTGTCCTGAGACAAGAGCCTGAGAAACAGCAGGTCAGCGTGACGCCCTATGACGTGTGCCGCGAGACCCTACATCTGAGCGGCGGATCTGCAACTCCCGTGCAGATCCGCCGCTTTGCGTGCCCCCAGAGCAGATGGTTGGCCTTGCCGGCCTTGCTCTCGCGGATCAGATTGCGCAGGGCATCACGGCTGTCGCTGAGGTAGTGGTTCTCCTGGCCGAGTATGGAGATGTAGCCGTTGCCGTCAGCGTCCGTTCCGAGCCGGAAGCAGCTTGCTCCTTCTCCACAGAACGGCTCTTCCCAGTTGACCTCGGCCATGAGACGTCCTCCCTCAGAGCTGGCGTGCGATGTCGTGGATGAAGGCCCGAGATTTCTCGGGCGACAGGGCAATCCGTTCCATCCAGTCGAGATGTGCCCGGTACTTGTCCAACTGTGTCTCTCCATGGACAAATTCCGGCCCGTGTGTGCTGTCGACTTGTACGGTATCCAGCTTTGGTACCGGCCCCTCCGCGTAGTTGACGGTCTGCCCTGCGCCGGGGAACGCACCGGCATTGAAGGGAACCACCAACAGGGTGATGTGGGCGCGCTCGGACGTGGCAAGCAAGTGATCAAGCTGGGCACGGGCCACAGCGCGACCGCCGAACTGCATGCGCAGCGCCGCCTCGTGTATCACGCCCACGTATGCGGTCGGCTTGGCGCCGTCCAGAAGCTCCTGCCGTTCGATGCGGTACGCAAGTCGCAGGGCTGCTTCAGGCTCAGGCAGAGCAGGGACGACAACTCTGAAGACAGCGAGGGCATGGTCGGTGGTTTGGAGCATTCCCGGGATGTCCACCGAATGAGCCGAGCGCAGGCGCACGGCGCTGGCCTCCAGTTCCGCGATATCGAGCAATCCGGCGGGCAGTTTGCCTCGGTACCGCTCCCACCAGCCGCGCTGTCCGGCTCGTCCTCTGGGACCAGCATCCGCACCACATCGACCCCGACGACGTGAGCGTCTGCGAGGAGCGCCGACGCGGTGCGCTCTGGCTGCTCGCTGCGATGGTCGGTGACTGTGGCGGCGAGTGGGGAACGGCTGAGGCGGAGCCGCCGCAGCGAGGGTCAAGGCCTGGGCGTTTCTGCCGTGTCGGCGCCCTGACGGATGCGGGATGCGTGCCTGAACCGGGGTCGATCTAACTTGGAAATTGCCTGAGTAACCATAGAGAACAACCCGCTCAGGTACTCGGATCGGCTCCAAAGCGCCCATGATGTAGGGGTTTTAGGGCCCAAAGGGCTTTGGGTCCTAGGGCCCATGATTCGCGATCGCGAACGTGCTTGAATCTGATGGTCGAGTCGTCGCGCGTCGTTGAGGAGTGGGTGCCCAGTCATGTCAGGCATAGGGGGAGTCGCCGCTCCGTCCATCCCGCCAGGGGTGTTCGCGTACGGCTCTGGGCGGCAGCCGCTGCCGAGGCCGCTTCAGGTCGCGCTGATTCTTGTCCGCGTGCTGTTCGGTCTGACGGTGCTGGGCGGGGTCGGGGCGCTGATGACCGCCGCGTCCGTGGACGAGGTGGATGGTCAACTCCTGGGCCTGCTGGCGTACGCGGCCGCGCCCGGGGTCGTCGGACTGCTGCTGACCCGGTGGGCGTGGACGGGCGGGGCGCGGGTCCGATGGGGGCTGTTGGCGGTCCAGGGCTGGCTCCTCGTCGGCGCGTTGCAGACCCTCGGTGACGGGGGCGGGCGTGGGCTGACGCAACTGATGCTGCCCGTCGTCATCATCGTGCTGCTGTGCCGCCGTCCGTCACGCGAATGGTTCCTGCTCGCGCCGCTCGACCGGGCCGAGCACCGTCCGTTCCGGCTCGCTCGAATGATCAAGTGGCGTACGGACGGTGGCCAGACGGCGGCCGAGTACCTGGGGCTGGTCGTGGTGGTCGTCGCCATCATCGGCGGCCTCGTCGCGACCGGGGTGGGAGGCCGGATCACCGATGGCCTTCAGTCGGCGGTCTGCGAACTCAGCGGCAGCGCGTGCCCCACCTCCACCTCGGGCGGGGAGAGCGGCGACGCGGACGTGAATACAGAGGCGGGCGGCCCGGGTGCCTCGGCCGACGAACCGGGCGCGGGCGATGTCACGACCGCTGAAGATGAGGTCAAGGGAGAAGGCGAAAAGGGGGGTGGGAGCAAAGGGGGCGATCAGGAGAAGAAGGAAGACGGCGACGATTGCAGCGGGTGGGGGTTCTTCTCCTGCGGGGTCAAGCAAGTAGGAGGCTTCTTCAAGGGGGCCGCTGTCGACGGCTTCTGGGGCGATGTCACCGGGACCTTCGACACGATCATGCATCCGCTCGACGCCCTGGACGGCCTCAAGGAATACGGCAAGGGCTTGGGTGTTCAGTGGAACAAGGACTCTCAGGATGCCGGCGACAAGTGGGACAAGGGCAACTATCTTGGCGCCGTCTGGGACTGGGGCAAGGCCTCCGGCAAGACCGGCGTGAAGGTCGTGGACGACGTGTTCGTCGGCGACGAAGTCCGCGACATGTGGGACAAGGGCGACTACGGCCGAGCGGTGGGTACGGTCGGCTGGAACGTCGGCTCACTCTTCATCCCCGGCTATGGCGAAGCCAAGCTGATCGGCAGAATCGGCAAGCTGGGCAAGGACGCCAAGAAGGCTGCGGACAAGGCTTCTGACGCCAAGCGCAAGCCAGACGCCGAGGAACCGAAGAAGCCGGACAAAGAGCTGGACGCGTGCCCCGTAAGCCACAGCTTTTTGCCCGGTACCCCGGTACTGATGGCGGACGGCTCACGTCGCGCCATTGAGGATGTGTATGTCGGCGACAAAGTCATTGCCACGGATCCGCTGACAGGCGTTACGGCTGAGCGTCCCGTGACGCGGACGTTCACTACAAGGGACGACAAGGACTTCACGGTTCTGACGGTCCGGACGAGAAGCCGTGTGCACCAGTTGGTTGCCACGGACACGCATCCGTTCTGGCTCTCTGACCGGCGCCGCTGGGCCGATGCCGGAGAAGTGCGTGTCGGCGACCAACTGAGGACCTCCGCGGGGGTATCCATTCAGGTGGCTGCGGTCTCCCGATACGTTCAGCGCCGAACCACGTATGACCTGGCTGTCGCTGGAATTCACACCTACTATGTTGGTATCGGTTCTGCGAATGTCCTCGTCCACAACAACAATGGATGTGAATGGCAGGCCAGGGATGACATTTCTGGTCCTGCGAAGGGGCTGGTGCTGAAGCGGCCGAATGATCGCCATTATCTCAGAGGTGTGGCGCATCAGAAAAAGCCGCAAGCGGCAAAGAATACCGTCATCCTGCGTGGTTACGAGAAGCAGATAGACGCAGATATCAAGGCCATCGCCGAAGGGAAAGCCAAGCTGCTGAAAGATGGGAATCGGTACGAGGTTGACGGGCGGACGTACGGAGTCGAGGATACGGGTAGGGTCTACCCTGAATCGGGTCCGGGTATGGTTGAGATGGATACGCATGAATATGCCGCGCTCATCGAGGTTGCGAAGTATAAGGGTGATGTCGATGCTTCTCCTCAACTGAAGAGGAATCCCCGTTTTACTAATCATCCGGAGCGAGTTGCCAAGGCCAAGGCGATATATGAAGGAACGTACAAGTGATCTATAACCTTCTTGTCTCCGACATGTTCCCTCCTGGTGTTCTCGGCGGTGTTCTGGCTGAAGTCTTGAACGTGGACCCGGCCACGGTGGATACGGCAGACGCGGACGGATGCCTGGAGGGGCGGGACTGGGAGGCTCTGGTGCTGTGTGACTATGCCATCGTGCATGGAGATCTGGCCGCACTGCTGGAAATTCAACTCGGGGAGCAGTTCCGCAAAGCTCCTGCTACGGCGGAGTTGGCGGCCGCACTCTCGCAGCGTCTGAATACGATTCTGCTGTGGCACGCGGAGGAGGTCATTCCCTCCGCCTACTGGCTTGTCACACCTGACGGCCTGGTCGCTCGGGCACGGGTCGAGCAGGCGGACGGCCCTGACATCGACTACACGGTCTCGGTAGTTGAGGCATCCGTCCCTCGGTTTCCGTTGGCTCGGGTCGATCTGCTGCCGGAAATCTTCAGAGAGGAGAAGATCGCGACTCCGACAACGGACGCATTTGTCGCTGTTGTGGATCCCGAGCGGGTCGCACGGGCTGAAGACCCGTCGAATAAGGCGAGAGAATGGTTGCTCTTGTGGGAGCGGCTCGTCCGCCGGATGGCGAGTGACTGGGCGCCGACGGGGCGCTATCCGCTGGAGTCGTACGTGCAGGACCTGCAGACCCGTGACCACCTCGACGTACGGCTGACGACCGCACCGGCAGAGCTGCGGGAGCCCCTCGCCCGCGCGGTCGAGGTACTCGATGCGGTGTTCCTCGCGCATACGGTGGGAGACGGCGGAGATTTGCTGGGGCGGCTGGCCATGTCGGGTTCGGCGGTCGCCGATTGCGGCTGGTGGTGGCATCGCCGCCCGGTCAGGCTTCCTTGGGTACGACCTGGCGAGACAGGCCGGCCGTGAGCTCGACCGGCGTGACCGGCGTGGTCGTCGGGGAGGCATCCCGTCTCCGGGGGATCTTCGGCCCTTTCGCGCAGCAGCAGCCGTGACCCGTGCACCGGGATGGTGCCGTACCGGTGTACGGATGGCGGGACCGCCGATAGGGCAGCGCAGAGGGTCAGGAATGCCGAGGACCACATCGTTCCTGGAGAAGGCCGACGATCCGAGCTCCCGGCGCGCCGTCCGTGCGTGCCGTACCCACCGCGCTCACCGCGCGGCGGGCTCGTTGGGCCCGGCGGGCTCACCGGTATGTGTGGGGTCGGTGAGCTCTACGGGCTCAGTGGGCTCAGTGGGCTCTGCGGGCTCAGCGGCCCCGGCGGAAGGCAGGATCTGTTCGGCCCAGATCGTCTTTCCGCGTGACGTGTAGCGGGTGCCCCAGCGCTCGGTGAGCTGGGCCACGAGGAAGAGACCCCGTCCGCCTTCGTCCCCGGCGGTGGAGCGGCGCAGATGGGGGGCGGTGCTGCTGCTGTCGGAGACCTCGCAGATGAGTGAGCGGTCGCGCACCAGGCGCAGCTGGATGGGGGCGATGGCGTGGCGAATGGCGTTGGTGACGAGTTCGCTGACGATGAGTTCCGTGGTGAAGGCGACCTCATCCATCCCCCAGGAGGAGAGCTTCCTCGTGACGCCGGCGCGGGTATCCGCGACGGCGGCGGGATCGGCCGGTACGTCCCAGGCCACGTAGTGCTCGGCGTCCAGGGTGCGAGTGCGGGCGACGAGCAGAGCGACATCGTCACTCACATCGGCCGCATCGGCGGGCAGAAGCGCGTCGAGTACCGCGTCGCACGTCCGCTCCGGGGACCGGTCGGGATGGGCGAGTGCCTGCCGCAGCCGCTCCAGACCGATACCGATGTCCTGCCGGTGGCTCTCGATGAGACCGTCGGTATAGAGAACGATCTTGCTGTTCTCGGCGAGGTCGATGTCGATGACCTCGAAGGGGAAACCGCCAAGACCGAGCGGCGGTCCCCCCGGCACATCAGGGAAGGCGACGGTGCCGTCGGGGCGTACGATCGCGGGCCCCGGGTGGCCGGCGCGGGCCAGGGTGCAGCGTCGGGAGACCGGGTCGTAGATCGCGTACAGGCAGGTGGCCCCGATGACCCCCGTACCGCCGGTCGATGCCGCTCCCCTCTCGCGGCCGCGGTGGCTCTCTTCCTGGTCAAGGCGGGCGACGAGTTCGTCGAGGTGGGTGAGGAGTTCGTCGGGCGCCAGGTCGAGCGCCGAGAAGTTGAGGACGGCGGTACGCAGTAGGCCCATGGTGGCGGCGGCGTGCAGCCCGTGGCCGACGACATCTCCGACGACGAGGGCGACGCGGGCACCGGACAGAGGGATGACGTCGAACCAGTCCCCTCCCACCCCCGACCGGGCCGGGACGTACCGGTACGCGGCCTCGACCGCGTTCTGCTGAGGCAGGTCCCCCGGGAGCAGGCTGCGTTGCAGGGATACGGCCATGGTGTGTTCGCGGGCGTAGCGGCGGGCGTTGTCGATGCTGAGCGCGGCGCGTCCCACCAGTTCCTCGGCGGTGGACACGTCCTCCTCATCGAAAGGGGGGAGCCGTTCGCCACGGTAGAAGCTCGTCACGCCCAGGACAGCGCCCCCGGCGCGCAGCGGAGCCGTGATCAGCGAGCGCATCCCGTGCGCCCGGAGCCACTCGGCGTGTGTGGGGTCCTGGCCCTTCCCCACGAACGCCTCGGCCAGATCCGTTTCGAGCGCCGACCTCCCGCTTGCCAGACTCCGGGCCTGCGGTGAGTAGGGGTGGAAGCCGACGAGTTCGCCCGGCTGGAAGAAGGCACGCTGTCCGCGTGCCCCGGCCGCGGCCGCCCGGCGCAGCTCGTCCCTCTCCCGCGCCGGGTCCGCCCCCTCCAGTACTGAATCGAACAGGTCCACCGTGGCGAAGTCGGCGAACCGCGGGAGGGCGGCCTGCGCGAGTTCTTCGGCGGTCCGGGTCAGATCGAGCGTCTTGCCGATGCTCACGCTGGCGTCGTAGAGGAGGGTGAGGGTTTCGCGGGCCTCGGTGGCCTGGCCGACCAGAGCCCGTAGTTCGGTGGTGTCCCGGAGCGTGGCGACGCTGCCCAGCGCGCGCCCGTCCGAGCGCGTCGGCTGCTGGTTGACGGCCAGGAAGCGGCCTGCCGCCTGGTGGACCTCGTCGGTCGCGACGCGTCCTTCGGCCAGGAGCCCGGTGAGGGCTTCGTCGAGCCCGAGGTCGGTGATGTCGCGCAGTGGCACGTCGGGCGGCAGATCGAGCAGGCGGCGTGCCTCGTCGTTGACGAGCAGCAGCCGGCCGTCGTCGGTCACGATGAGGACGCCCTCCCGGACGGCGTGCAGAACGGCGTCATGGTGCTCGTACATCCGGGTGATCTCGGCCGGATCGAGCCCGCGGGTCTGGCGTCGCAGCCGTCTGCTCACCGCGGCCACGCCCACGGTCGCCAGCGCGAGCACACCCGCGCCGCCGCCGAGGAGCGTCGGCAGCTGCCGGTTGACCGTGCTTGAGGTGTCCGCGATCGTCACCCCCGCGTTGACGAGGGCCACGACCGAGCCCTTCGTGTCGAACACGGGGACCACGGCGCGGATCGACGGGGACGGCAGCGTATGAGCCGGGACCCTGTCGGTGAACGCTCTTCCCGCCGTGGCCGGATAGAGGGGGCCTGTGATGCGCTTCCCGATCTCCGCCGGGTCGGGGTGGGTGTAGCGGACTCCCTTCGTGTCCGTCACGACGATGTAGTCGACGCCGGTCCGGCGCCGGGTCACCTCGGTGATCGGCTGCAGCGTCGCGCTAGGATCGGGAGATTCCAGCGCGGCGAGCACCCCCGGCGAGTGCGCGAAGGTCTCGGCGACGGCCAGCGCGCGGACCCGGGCCACGTCCTCGCTGTTGTTGCCCGCCTGCACGACCAGCGCCGACACGGCGCCCGCACCCAGGAGCAGGACCATCACCACGAGCAGGGCGAACATCTGACCGGCCACGGTGCGCGGGATCATTCGACGAATGGCCCCGGCCAGGGTCATCGAAGCCCGCTGCCGAACACATGCTGATTCATGCGCTCATTTTGTGTCAGATCGGGTGGACCGGCACGGTGGGTTACACGGACATCGGCGGCGTGCGGAAGCGTACGGAGTTCTCGTGCCTGTACGGGGAGCCCGAACCCTGGCCTCGCAGGCCCTGGCGCCGTCGCCTGTCTGCGCCGACCGGCGGACGTCGCCGCGTGCCGCGCCGTGCCGGTCGCCAGCCCGTCCGTCCGTCATGCCGTTCGCCACGTCGCGTCGACCTCCTTCGGGGCAGACCTTGCCCGTCGCGGCACGCTCCTCACGGACCTCGGTGCGCTCCTCACCCGACCCCGGTGCGCACGGCACCGGCCCCGCCGACGCGTTCGACCTGGGCACCCGGCAGCCATGTGAGATGAATCCGGTGGACTTCGTCGGGGAGACGGTTCAGGCCTTGGTGGCTGAGGAATTGGGTCCCCAGGGCCCACGGCATAATGCAACCATTTGTCTAGCCTCGGGAGTATGCCTCCTCTCTTGCGGAGTCGGGCCCGGAGCACCAGAAACCGCCCCGTCTCACGACATCCCCGAACCCGAGCACGGTCGTTGGGGCTCAGGTAATCGACACAGTCGGGACAGACAGGGCTGGAGTATCCGGGTCTGGTTCTGGTCGTCGTGGCGATCGTCGGGGCCTTGGTGGACACCGGCATCGGCGCCGGGTGAGGATGTGCCGCTGGTCTTCCAGGTGGTGCGCACAGGGGCGACCGTAGCCACCTACCGCACCGCGAACCTCGTCGACGCGAAGACCCCCCAGATCCCCGCCGCGATCAGCGCGGCTCGGGCGGACAAGCTCGCCTCGGGCGCCCGGTAGGCAGCGCGAGTTCTCGCCACACGCACGCGCGTTTGGGCCTGTCTCTGGGCCCAGGGGCCCACGACCTCGCCTTCCTCTCCCCCCTACGGTGGACCGGTCGATTCCGGCCAATACACAGGGGGCAGCGCGGATGCGTGGGACAGGAGGGCCGCCGTACCGGGGAGCCGGTTACGGGTATGCGGCGCCGGAGAGTGGTGGGCTGCCGGCGATGGCCGTCGCCTGGGCGGCGGGGTTTGTCGTGCTCGCCTTTACCTCGTACCTCCAAGTCACCTACGTCTACGAGACGCTGGGGTCGGCCGAGCGGCTGGAAACGTTCGGCGGCCGGCTGCTGGTGATCCATCTGCCGAACGCCGTCTGCGTGGCACTCGGCGCCTGGGCGTCCTCGCGCGCGCATCGCGAACCCTTCAGGGATCTGCCCGTACGGCACGCCTTCGCCGTCTTCACGGTGCCCGTCCTCGCCCAGGTCCTGAACCTCGCCATCAGGTGGGAACGGGTGTCCGTCGAAGGTCTGCTGATGTCCAGTGCCGTCGTCGTGGCCGGAGCGGTCACCGGATACGCCGTGGACCGCATACGCGAGGGGGAGCGATGAGCAGGGGACGTACGGAGGGCGCGCGGCGCCGGTTCAGATCGGACGGCGGGGCCACCGCCCTGGAGTACCTGGGCGCGATCATCGTCGTCGTCGCCCTCGTGCTCGGTGTCAGCGCGGCCGGTATCGGCGGCTCCATCGGTGACCGTATCCGCTGCGCCATCCCCGCCCTCGGCGGCGGCAGCGGTGGCGGCGCCTGCGCGTCCGGCGGGGACGGCAAGGACGACAACGAGCCGCTCGCCGACAAGGACTTCGAGCCCCCGCTCTGCACGATATCCACGATCTCGGACACCGCGGGCGGCAAGGCCAAGCTCGGCTGGTTCGAGTGGGGCCAGGACTACGGCTTCCAGGACAAGACGATGCGGGCCAACTACGACGTCAACGAGGACGGCAAGGTCGACGACAAGGACCAGCTCATCTACACGACGTTCACCGACTCCGCGAGCGCGGGCGTCACCGGGGGCTTCGGCGGCAAGATGGGCAAGCTCGGTACGGGCTCGGTCGACCTCGGCGCCGGTGTGAAGGTCAGCAACGGCGACACCTGGGTCTTCAAGAGCCGGGACGAGGCCGAGTCCTTCCGCGAGGACCTGGAGAAGCTGAAGATGTACGAGATGCGCCGCACCTCCCCGGGCGGCGCCGAGGCCAGCGTCGGCGACAGCATCCTCTACCTCTTCGGCAAGGGCGCCCTCAAGGACGAGGAGAACATCCGCAACCGCGTCGAGGACAAGCTCAAGGACCGCCACATCAGCCAGGCCTCGGTCGGCGTGTACGGCAAGGCGGGCGGCGAACTGTCGATCAACTCCGACGCCGAGGGAACGCTCAGCGGCAAGCTGGGCGCGGACGTGAAGATCAGCGGCGACGCCCTGGTCACCAAGGACGACTTCCGCGGCACCAAGTCGTACACCTACTCCGTCAAGGCGGACGGCACGATCGGCGCGGGTGTGGACGCGGGCGGTGCCAAGAAGGGCAAGCACCTCACCGGCGAGCGCTCGGCCACCGTCACCGTCACCCGGGACCAGAAGACCGGCGAACTGCTGCGCATCGACTTCACCCAGACCACCGAGACGTTCAGCGGCCAGTCCGGCGGGGTCGGCGGCGACAACGGCAAGGACGGCAAGGACAAGCGCGGCGGAAAGGGTAAGAACACCGACAACTCCGGCGGCAGCGACATCGGCGTCGTCACCAACACCATCGCCTTCGAGAAGGGCGCGCAGGGCGACGCCGACCGGGCCGTCGGCCAGGCGTGGCTGGACGGCGGCGGCGACCACACCGCGGCCTTCGAGTACCTGCTGGACACCAACGCCCCGACCTCCCGGCCGGGCGCGGACGACCCCTTCGGGCAGCTCCTGTTCGACAAGGGCAAGTCGAGCAGGACAACGTACGATGGCTTGTCCGACGCGCAGGAGTACGGCTTCGAGCTCAACCTGGGGATCTCGATCGGAGCCTCCATCTCGATGGAGAACAAGTCCGAGACCCTCAAGGACGCCGAATTCCTCGGCGCGCCGAGGGACGGGAAGCGGGACTACGTGCCGTACAGCTACTGCGCCAAGTGATGCGCCAAGTGACCCCCGCCGGTCCGGTACCAGTGAGGAACTCAGGGATGATCTTCAAGTCCATGCCGAAGCCGACAGCTTCGAAGGCGAGCGCCTCGATGGTGACCGCCTCGAAGCGGACGCGCGGCGTACGCACGGCCGTGACCGCCGGCCTCGCCGCCGCGCTCCTGACCGCGTGCGGAACCGGCGGCGAGGAAGGGGCGACCACCCCGCAGGGCTGGTCCACCCTGACGACCGACCGGCTCACCGTCGCGCATCCGGCGGAGTTCAAGCAGGTCGCCGCCGCGGACCTCGCCGAGGGGGACGCGGCGGGAGCCGTCCGTACGAAGGACGGCGCCCCGGTCGGCTCGATCTACGTCGAGTTCGACTACGGGCAGGGCATCAACGACGCCGACATGGCCGGTACGGCCGCCGAGGCGCGCGTCCAGCTCGGCGCGACCCCCTCCGAGACCACCGAGATCGAGGTCGCGGGGCCCGACGGCACGGCCGAGGCCCGCCGCGTCGACTGGACCTCCACCTCGACCGGCGCGGAGGGGCAGCCTCCCAAGGGCACGAAGCTCGCGGGCGTGATGATCGCCGGCCTGGACACCAAGGACCGGCCGTACCTCATCACGGTCAACGCCGAGAAGGGGCTGCTGTCCGACAAGGACATCAAGGACATCGTCGCCGGCGTTTCCCTCAAGTAGAACGGAGTACGGCGTGGGGATCGAAGCGCTCTTCCTGCTCGTGGGGGCCGCGGCCCTCGCTGTCTCCGTGTACTGCGCCCGGCGGGTCCTGATGGTGCTCGCCCTGCTCCGGGGCGGACACCGGGCCGAGGGGCGGTGCGTGGACCGCCGGGTCACCACCCACTCGGGTGTGGCGGGCGGGTCGCCCAGCTCCCACCCCGAGTTCGTCTTCGCGTTCCGTACGGAGGACGGCACCGCCGTCGAGTTCAAGGACCGGCCCGGCATGTTCGGCCACGAGGTGGGGGCGCCGGTCAGGGTCAGTTACGACCCGAGGTCCCCGCACAAGCGCGCCACGATCGCAGGCCCCGGCAACTGGGGCCCGGTCTACGTCCCCGCCCTGATCTGCCTGGGCACCGCCCTGTTCGCCCTGGTCCCGCTGCTGGCGGTCGCCGCGAAGGAAGGGCTGCTGTAAGGCCGTGGGACGTAAGTGGCCGTAAGACATAAGCGGGGGTCAAGCGGGCTGCTGTAAGGCCACAGGACGTCAGCGGGGGTCAAGCGGGCTGCTGTACGTCAACGCTCACCCGGGTTCCCGGCAGCAGCCCCCACCGCTCCATCGCCCCGGCCTCCGCCTCCAGTACGTGGCGGGCCCGCAGCCGCGGCAGATGGAGCCGGCCCGGCTTCATCGTGTGGACCTGGACGACCTTCAACGACCGGTCCAGATACGCGACATCGATCGTGAAGCCCATCCGGAAGGTGTGCACGCTGTTGCACGGCGTGATCAGCAGCGCCCCGTCGATCCCGGTCCGGCCGAGCAGCCCGCGCCGCCGTGTCCCGTACGAGGCGGCGATCTCCAGCTCCACCTCCACCGGGGTGTCCTGCCCCGCGACCGTCAGCCGTCCCCTGCCGTTTCGCCATGTACCCATGGCCGTAGACCGTAGCGCCCTGGTACGGCGGTGGCCGCTTCCACGGGCGTATCTGGGTCCTGGGGCGCGGGGAAGTGGGCCCCTGGACCCATGACCGGGCCCGGCGGTGGACCTAGGGTCGGTGACGTGTACGCCACGCTGATCGTCCTCGCCGCTCTCTGGGGCGCCGCCACGGGAGTGCTGCTGCCGCGCGCGGCGTACAGGTTCTCCGTCGAGCCGGGCGACCCGTGGCGCGACCGCTGCCAGGACGGACACCCGATCACCGGGCCTGCCGGCGGCTGGCTCGGCACGGCGAGATGCCCGAGCTGCGAGGCCGCCGGCACCGGGGGTTCCGGGGACACGGGCCCTGGGGATACGGAATCGGGCGAGCCCGGTCCCAGCGGTGCGAGCGGTGTCCCATCCGGCGACGCCGGGGCGGTCGCGGCATCCGGAGCACCTGGAGCACCCGGAGCACCTGGAGCCGTCGACGCGTCGGCCACCTCCGAAACCGCCCCCCCGGACCACTCCGGCGCGCCCGACGCCTCGCTCGTCCGCTATGCGCCCTCTCTCCTCGTCCCCATCCTCGGCGCCCTCGCCTGCGCCGCCCTCGCCGCCGCCACCGGGCCCCGCCCCGAGCTGGCCGTCTGGCTGCTGCTCGCGCCCTTCGCCCTGCTGCTCGCCCTGGTCGACCGCAACGTCCACCGCCTCCCCGACCAGCTCACGCTGCCGCTGGCCCTCGCCTCCGCCGTACTCCTCGGACTGGCCGCGCTGGTCCCCGGGAGCGGGGACGGCGGCGACGGCAGCCGCTCCTGGACGACGGCGCTGCTCGGCGGGCTGGTCCTCGGGGGCTGCTACTTCGTGCTGTTCCTGATCAACCCGAACGGCATGGGCTTCGGCGACGTCAAACTCGCCCTCTCCCTCGGCGTCGTCCTCGGCTGGTACGGCTGGCCGGTGCTCTTCGTGGGCGCCTGCGCCGGATTCCTGCTCGGGGCGCTGTACGGGGTCGGACTGATGCTGCTGCGCCGGGCGGGCCGCAAGTCGGTGATCCCATTCGGCCCGTTCATGATCGTCGGCGCGCTGTTCGGCCTCCTCCTCGGCGCCCTGTCCGTCTCCGCCTGACCCTCTCGACGCTGTCAGGCCCGCCCGCGACCGTACGAAAAACGTTCGCGCCACCGCTCCCCGTCCTGCCAGCATCGCCCCCATGCCCGCCTTCGAAGAGCTGATCGCCGAAGCCGCGGCCGTGTCCGTCGACGGCTGGGACTTCTCCTGGCTCGACGGCCGGGCCACCGAGGAACGCCCGCCCTGGGGGTACGCGCGCTCCATGGCCGCCCGGATGGCGCACGCCTCCGCCGCCCTGGACATCCAGACCGGCGGCGGCGAGGTCCTCGCCTCCGTGCCCGAGCTGCCGCCGCTCACCGTCGCCACCGAGTCCTGGCCGCCGAACCTGGCCCGCGCCGGCGCGCTGCTGCGCCCGCGCGGGGTCACCGTCGTGGCGGACCCGGACGAGCCTCCGCTGCCCTTCGCCGACGCCTCCTTCGACCTGATTGTCAGCCGCCATCCGGTCCGCGTGTGGTGGGACGAGATCGCGCGGGTCCTGCGGCCCGGCGGCCGGTACTTCTCGCAGGAGGTCGGTCAGGCGAGCGTCTTCGAACTCGTCGAGTACTTCCTCGGGCCGCAGCCGCCCGAGGCACGGTCCGCGCGCGATCCCCGGCGGGCCGTGGCCGCCGCGGAGGCGGCCGGTCTCGACGTCGTGGATCTGCGGACGGCGTCCCTGCGCACCGAGTTCCACGACATCGGCGCCGTCGTCTACTTCCTGCGCAAGGTCGTCTGGATGGTGCCCGGCTTCACCGTCGAGGCGTACGCCGACCGGCTGGCGGAGCTGCATCGCCTGATCGAGGCCGAGGGGCCCTTCGTGGCGACGACGAGCCGCTTCCTGATCGAGGCGGTCCGCCCCGAGCGCTCTGCCGCGTCCGCGGGTCCCGCCCGGCGGGGCGCCGGCGTTCCGGAGAGCTTCCCGGTCCCGGAGGGCTCCCTTGTCCCAGGGAACGCCCCGGTCCCGGGGAGCTCCGCAGTCCCGGGGAGCGCTCCGCGTCAAGGTGAAGCCCCCGGAAATCGCTCCTGAGAGGGACGACACGACATGGCGACTACTCGCCATTTTTGTCGGCCGTCGCTGGAAAAGCCTGGTGGCGGGCGCCTCACGCCACGGGCCGCCGCTTTCGGAGCGTCATCTTGCTGCACGAGGGGCCCCACGATCCCTCACGAAGGGTTATGGTGGAAACCCCCCCTCGGGCCGGTCCGTATCCCCCCCCACGGACCGGCCCGTTTTCTGTCCCGGTCCGGTCAACGGGCCGGGGCAGGAGACCCCACCGGGCCCCGGTTCCGTTTCCGCCCTCGCCGGTCCCTCGCCCCGTCGTCGTCCGGAGCTGGTCCAGTCCAGGTCCGGCCCTGGTCCAGTCCAGGTCCGGTTCGGGTTCGGTCCAGGTTCGGGCCCGATCCCGATCAGGCCCGGAACCCTCGCCCCGGCTCCGTCCCCGGTCCCGTTCCGTCCGCTCCGGCTCCCGTACGGGCTCCCCGCCGCCCGTTCGTCGGCCCGGCGCCCGCCCGGCGCGTGGACCGCGCACGAGCCGGGCGCTCACAGCGTGTCAGCCCCGGGCGTCACGGAATGTCAGCTTCGGCCGGCCCAGATGTTCGTGCCCGCCGTGTCCACGGCGAAGCCGTCGATCTCCTTCAGCTCCTCCGCCGACAGCTTCGGCGCGGCGAGCGCCGCGACGTTCTCCTCCAACTGCCGCACGCTGGACGCGCCGATCAGCGCCGAGGTCATCCGCGGGTCACGCAGCACCCACGTCAGCGCGAGCTGCGCCAGCGACTGGCCCCTGCGCCGCGCGATCTCGTCCAGCCCGCGCAGCCGCCGTACCACCTCGTCCGAGAGCAGATCCGGGTTGAGGGACTTGCCCTGGGTGGCCCGTGACCCCTCCGGAATGCCCTTCAGGTACTTGTCCGTCAGCAGCCCCTGGGCGAGCGGTACGAACGAGATGCACCCCATCCCCGCCGTCTCCAGCGTGTCCAGCAGCCCGTCGTCCTCCGTCCAGCGGTTGATCATCGAGTACGAGGGCTGGTGGATGAGGGCGGGGACCCCCATCTCCTTCAGCAGCCGCGCCGCCTCGGCGGTCTGCTCCGAGGTGTACGACGAGACCCCGACGTACAGCGCCTTCCCCTGCCGGACGGCCGAGGCCAGCGCCCCCATCGTCTCCTCAAGAGGAGTGTTCGCGTCGAAGCGGTGGGAGTAGAAGATGTCGACGTGGTCCAGGCCCGTCCGCTTCAGGGAGGCGTCCAGCGACGACAGCAGGTACTTACGGGAACCCCATTCGCCGTAAGGGCCCGGATGCATCAGATATCCGGCCTTGGTCGAAATGACGAGTTCATCCCGATAGGCTGAGAAATCCTGCGCGAAGATCTTGCCGAAATTCAGCTCGGCGGATCCCGGCGGCGGCCCGTAGTTGTTCGCCAGGTCGAAGTGCGTGACACCGAGATCGAAGGCGCGGCGCAGGATCGCGCGCTGCGAATCGAGTGTCCGGTCGTCACCGAAGTTGTGCCAGAGGCCGAGCGAGATCGCGGGCAGTTTCAGGCCGCTGCGCCCGCTGCGGCGGTACTCCATGGAGTCGTACCGGTCGTCGGCCGCGAGATAAGAGGGGGAATTGGTCATGCTTCCCTCCTTATCACGGACTTGTGACAGACCGAGTTGGGTGACCGCCCCGGGTCCGCAGTAATGTGACGGCTTCGGGGTCCCCGGGCCGGCCCCAGGATCCCGCCAGCGGACGCGCCGGTCCCCACGGAATCGAGAGGGTGGACTCAGTGAACGTGCGCGACCTGGTGTATCGGCTCTACGCGCGCCGGGTGGAAGGCCGCCTCGACCACGCCCAGGTGCCGAAGCACATCGGCGTCATCCTGGACGGCAACCGTCGCTGGGCGAAGGCTTCCGGCGGCACGGCCGAGCAGGGCCACAAGGCCGGCGCCAGCAAGATCCAGGAACTGCTCGGCTGGTGCTCCGAGACCAAGGTCGAGGTCGTCACCCTGTGGATGCTCTCCACGGACAACCTCGACCGTCCTCAGAAGCAGTTGGCCCCGCTCGTCGCCATCATCGAGAACGCGGTCCGGGACCTGGCGGCCGACGGCCGCTGGCGGGTGCACCACGTCGGCACGCTCGACCTGCTGCCCGCCCAGACGCAGACCGTCCTCAAGGAGGCCGAGCAGGCCACCGCAGGCAACGAGGGGATACTCGTCAATGTCGCCGTGGGCTACGGCGGCCGGCAGGAGATCGCCGACGCGGTCAGCTCCCTGCTGATGGACCACGCGAGCAAGGGCACCTCCTTCGAGGAGCTCGCCGGGATCGTCGACGTCGACCTGATCTCCTCCCACCTCTACACACGCGGTCAGCCCGATCCCGATCTGGTCATCCGCACCAGTGGGGAACAGCGTCTCTCCGGCTTCATGCTCTGGCAGAGCGCCCATTCGGAGTACTACTTCTGCGAGGTCTTCTGGCCCGCGTTCCGCAAGGTCGACTTCCTGCGCGCCCTGCGTGACTACGCGGCCCGTCACCGCCGCTACGGAACCTGACCTTCCCCGTACCCCACAAGGCCTCCGTAGGGCCGCGGCACCTGTTTCGGCCAGGTGTCCGCCGCTGCCCGCGCGCGCCCCGTCCGGCCTCCGTTCCGGCTCCGCCGGCTGCGGGCCCAGGGCACTTCACCCACGGTTCACCCACCGTCCGTCGTATGCCGTGGCATGGCGGCGCGTGTTCGAGGGAATACCTCCCCCAGGTCGATGTCCGAAAAGACAGGTCCGTGGACATCGCATCTCAGCGGACGGCATGGGGCCGTCCGCCCGGGAGGCCCTTTGCACCAGGACGACCGTGCGCCACGTCGTACGGGCGACATGGAGGGCCGGAGCTCGGCCCGCGCATGGGGCCCGAGCCCGGCCCACCCGCCCGCGACGCCGTCGCAACCCCGACCTCATCCGAGGGGGTACGTCCTTCCGTGGTGACCAGCACAAAGCGCCGCATGCCCGACAGGCGCACCTACGTTCTCGACACCAGCGTCCTGCTGGCCGATCCGAATGCCATGTCCCGCTTCGAGGAGCACGAAGTAGTGCTCCCCATCGTGGTGATCACGGAACTGGAGGCCAAGAGGCACCATCCGGAACTCGGCTACTTCGCCCGGCAGGCGCTGCGCCTGCTGGACGACTTCCGTATCCGGTTCGGCCGTCTCGACGCCCCCATTCCGCTGGGCGATCTGGGCGGCACGCTGCGCGTCGAGCTCAACCACTCAGATCCCGGCATCCTGCCCGCCGGCTTCCGATTGGGGGACAACGACTCACGGATCCTCGCGGTGGCGCGCAACCTCCAGGCCGAGGGGTACGACGTCACGGTCGTCTCCAAGGACCTGCCGCTGCGCATCAAGGCGTCGTCGGTCGGTCTCCTCGCCGAGGAGTACCGCGCCGAACTCGCCATCACCGACGCCTCCGGCTGGACGGGGATGAGCGAAGTCACGCTCGCCGCCGACCAGGTGGACCTGCTCTTCTCCGAGGAGAAGCTCTATGTGCCCGAGGTGAGCGATCTGCCGGTCCACACCGGCCTGGTGCTCCAGTCCGAGCGCGGCAAGGCGCTCGGCCGTATCACCTCCGACGGCAATGTCCGGCTCGTACGCGGCGACCGCGAGGCCTTCGGGCTGCACGGCCGCAGCGCCGAGCAGCGCATCGCCCTCGACCTCCTTCTCGACCCGGAGATCGGCATCGTCTCGATGGGCGGCCGGGCAGGCACCGGGAAGTCGGCGCTGGCCCTCTGCGCGGGCCTGGAGGCGGTGCTGGAGCGCAGACAGCATCAGAAGGTGATGGTCTTCCGGCCGTTGTACGCGGTCGGCGGCCAGGAGCTGGGCTATCTGCCCGGCTCCGAGGCCGAGAAGATGAGCCCCTGGGCGCAGGCGGTCTTCGACACGCTCTCCGCGGTCGCCGGCCGGGACGTGATCGAGGAGGTGCTGGGGCGCGGCATGCTGGAGGTGCTGCCGCTCACGCACATCCGCGGCCGTTCCCTGCACGACGCGTTCGTCATCGTCGACGAGGCCCAGTCCCTCGAACGGAACGTTCTGCTGACCGTTCTGTCCCGGATCGGGGCCAATTCCCGTGTGGTGCTCACCCATGACGTCGCGCAGCGCGACAATCTGCGGGTGGGCCGATACGACGGAATCGTCGCCGTCGTCGAGAAGCTGAAGGGCCATCCGCTCTTCGCGCATGTCACGCTCACCCGCTCCGAGCGCTCGCAGATCGCCGCGCTCGTGACCGAAATGCTGGAGGACGGCCAGATCTGACCTCGTATCACCACACTTGGCGCCGCCCGGAGAAGCCGTAGAGCTTATCCGGGCGGCGCTGTGCCGTGCCGGTATTTCCTTGAAACTGCCGGGGCAAACGGCATGTGAGCTTTCCCACGCAACGAAGAATTGCCTCCCGGCGTTACCTTCCGGCAGAGTCTTGCTTCCGTCAGGCCCCGCATGCGGCACACACGCACCATCAGGGTGCGGTACCACACAACTCCAAAGCTGCCGCCGCATGCCGCCCGCGCACCACGCGGCACTCCCCGCAAGGGGGTTGTCCACCGGGCCCGTGTCTCCCGTGACCCACGTTGTACGGAGACCAGTGCCAGGGGCACGATCGCGTCCGCGAGGTCACGTATGCGGGCGATGCTGGAAGGACACCGTGTGAGCCGGATCTCGGTCCGGGGATTTGCCGTGGCTTCTGCCACCGCGGTCACCACCGTCGGCGCTGTGGTGGGTGTTGCCTCGGGCGACCCCCAGACCTCGGGCGACAATTTTGAGGCGACCGCGGCGGACATGACGCTCCTCGCAGAAATCCCCGCGGGCCAGCAGGCCCAGGTGCAGACCGCTTCGCTGACGCAGCAGGCGGACGCCCAGGCCGCCGCCGCCGACACCACGGCTCGGAAGTCCGCCGAGGAATCGGCCCGTGTTCAGGCCGCGAAGGACGCCGAGGCGAAGAAGCAGGCCGCCGACGACAAGGTCGAGGCGGAGGAGAAGGCCGCCGCTGAGAAAAAGAAGAAGGAGGCGGAGGAGCGCGCGAGTCGCGACGAGACGCGTTCCACTTCCACTTCCGGCTCCTTCCCGCAGCAGGGCTCCTACACGGTTTCCGAGGTCCAGTCGATCGCCCGGTCGATCGTCCCCGCGGACCAGTTCCAGTGCTTCAGCAACATCGTGAACCACGAGTCGACCTGGAACTACAAGGCGCAGAACCCGTCCTCCGGCGCGTACGGTCTCGTCCAGGCGCTCCCGGGGTCCAAGATGTCCTCGGCGGGCGCCGACTGGCAGACCAACCCGGCCACCCAGATCAAATGGGGCCTCGGTTACATGAACGACCGGTACGACAGCCCCTGTGGCGCCTGGTCGTTCTGGCAGGCCAACAACTGGTACTAGACCCACCCCCGAGCCCTTCGCGGTGCTCGCGGCGCTCAACCCCGGGAAGCCCCCCGCCGTCCTACGGTGGGGGGCTTCTCCCCTGTACGGTTCTAGTCGAGCAGGCTCCGGGGAGTGGGCGTGGAGAGCAAGACGGGGGGAAGTGGAAGCTTCATGTCAAGACTGCCAGTGTGGCTCGGTCAGGTGGGTGCGGAGCTGACCCGTATGGGAGAGCGCCTCGACCAGCGCCAGGCCCAGGCCGACGCCGACGCCGACGAACGGGCCGCGACCGGAGACGTACGGGACAGCGCCCCGCCGCCCCCGGTGCAGGCGCCCGCCGCCCCCGCTCCCGACCGGGCCCCGGTACCCGCCGTGGTGGCCGCCCCCGAACCGGATCCCGCCACCGCCATCCCCTGGGGGATGCGCGTCGCGGGCGAGGCGGCCTGGCGGCTGCTGGTCCTCGGCGGGCTGCTCTGGGTGCTGATGCGCGTCATCAGCTCCCTGCAACTCGTCGTGATGGCCTTCGTCATCGCCCTGCTGATCACCGCGCTGCTCCAGCCGACCGTCGCCTGGCTCAGGGGGCGCGGAATGCCCCACGGGCTGGCCACCGCGCTCACCGCGATCTCCGGCTTCGTGCTGATGGGGCTGGTCGGCTGGTTCGTGGTGTGGCAGGTCATGGAGAACATCGACGATCTCTCCAACCGGGTCACGGACGGCATCAACGAGCTGAAGCGCTGGCTGCTCGACAGCCCGTTCCATGTGACCGAGGATCAGATCAACGGCATCGCGAAGACGCTGAGCGACGCCGTCGGCGCCAACACCGAGGCGATCACCTCCGCCGGTCTCCAGGGCGTGACCGTGATCGTCGAGTTGCTGACCGGCGTATTCCTCGCCATCTTCTCCACGCTCTTCCTGCTGTACGACGGCCGCAAGATCTGGCACTGGTCGCTCAAGCTCGTCCCCGCCCAGGCCCGCGAGGGCGTCGCCGGCGCCGGACCGCGCGCCTGGAACACCCTCACCGCGTATGTGCGCGGCACGGTCCTGGTGGCGCTGATCGACGCGATCTTCATCGGTCTGGGGCTCTACTTCCTCAACGTGCCGCTCGCCGTGCCGCTCGCGGTCATCATCTTCCTGGGCGCGTTCATCCCGCTGGTCGGCGCGGTCATCTCGGGCGCGCTCGCCGTGGTCGTCGCGCTGGTCACGCAGGACGTGTTCACCGCGCTGATGGTGCTGCTCGTCGTCCTGGGCGTGCAGCAGATCGAGGGCCATGTGCTCCAGCCCTTCATCCTGGGCCGGGCCGTACGGGTGCACGCCCTGGCCGTCGTCCTCGCGGTCGCCGTCGGCGGTCTGGTCGCGGGCATCGGCGGGGCCGTGGTGGCGGTACCGCTGGTGGCGGTCACCAACACGGTCGTCGGCTACCTCCGCGCGTACAGCCAGGAGCAGGAGCTGAGGAACACGCCTCCGCCGCACGGCGCGACGGCCCACACCATCGCGCCGACTCCGGCCCCGACCGCCGCTCCGGACCCGGCCCCGGCGTCGGCTTCGGAGGGGGCCCGGACCCCGGAGTCCTCCGACGCGCCGGCCCCGGCCGCCCCGCGTCCCTCGGCCACGCCCGCCGTGGCGGAGGCGGGGGACGGCCCCGGATGATCTCCGAGCCGGAGCCGGCGGGGGAGGACGGCGACGGCGCTGACGGGAAGGGGGCCGCGCGGGCCCTCGGCCCGAAATCTACGCGGTGAGCGACTCCGTGGCCGACCCCCGGACCGGTGAGATGCAGGAAGCGGAGCCGCTGGACCTCTCCGGCATCGAGCCCGATCTGGTCGAGGACATGAGGGCCCTGATGGCCGCGCTCAAGACGTGATGGCCGTACGGCCAGGAAGGGCCTGCCTGGGACACGCAATATCGCCCCGCCGGACCGTCACAGGTCCGGCGGGGCGATGTGCGTGTGCACCGTGCGCCGTTACGCGGTAACGGTCTCCGCGAGGACCGCCTCGGCGTCCAGCGTCGTACCGACAGCCTGGATCACCGCGGCGATCTTGAAGGCTTCCTGGACCGTCTCGCGGTCCACGCCCGCCTTACGGAGCACCTGCTCGTGCGAGTCGAGGCACTGGCCGCAGCCGTTGATGGCGGAGACGGCGAGCGACCACAGCTCGAAGTCGTCCTTCTCCACGCCCGGCTTGCCGATGACGTTCATCCGCAGGCCGGCGCGGAGCGTCCCGTACTCCGGGTCCGACAGCAGGTGCCGGGTCCGGTAGAAGACGTTGTTCATCGCCATGATCGCGGCGGCCGACTTGGCGGCGGTGTACGCCTCGGGGCTCAGGTTCTCCCTGGCCTCCGGCTCCAGTTCGCGGAGCACGCGTGGGGAGCGCGAGGCGATCGCGCAGGCCAGCACCGTGCCCCAGAGCCGCTGCTGCGGCAGCTCGCTGTTGCCGATGACCGAACCGAGGTTCAGCTTCAGGTCCTTGGCGTACTCCGGCAGCGCCGACTTCAGCTCATCGAGTGACATCCGCGATCACTCGCCCGACAGGAGCTTGACGGGGTCGAGCGTGGTCTCGCCCTTGGTCCAGTTGCACGGGCACAGCTCGTCGGTCTGGAGCGCGTCCAGGACCCGCAGGACCTCCTTGGGGTTACGGCCCACGGAACCGGCGGTCACCATCGTGAACTGGATCTCGTTGTTGGGGTCCACGATGAAGACGGCGCGCTGCGCGAAGCCGTCCTCGCCCTCGATGCCCAGGTCGCGCATGAGCTCGTGCTTGGAGTCCGCGAGCATCGGGAAGGGCAGGTCGGTCAGGTCCGGGTGGTCCTTGCGCCAGGCGTGGTGCACGAACTCGGAGTCGCCGGAGAAGCCGAGGATCTGGGCGTCGCGGTCGGCGAACTCGTCGTTCAGCCGGCCGAAGGCCGCGATCTCCGTCGGGCACACGAAGGTGAAGTCCTTGGGCCACGCGAAGACGACGCGCCACTTGCCTTCGTACGTCTTGTTGTCGATCGTCGCGAACTCCTTGCCGCTCTCCAGCGAGACGCAGGCGGTCAGTTCGAACGAGGGGAACTTGTCACCAACAGTGAGCACGCGCTCTCCTTGCAAGGGAGGAAAGTACCTTTTGAGGCTTTCCGGGGGGTTGGGCTTATCACTGATGGTGGCACATTCGGTATTGATCACAGAAATAGCTAGACTCGGTCGCCGTGATCGGAGGTACCTATCAGTGGCCGTCGTACCAACTCCCCAGCGGGGGAAACAGCCCAGCCTGTCCCAGTTGCGCGCCTTCGCGGCCGTCGCCGAGCATCTCCACTTCCGTGACGCCGCGGCGGCCATCGGGATGAGCCAGCCCGCGCTCTCCGGCGCGCTCTCGGCGCTGGAGGACGTCCTCGGCGTCCAACTCGTGGAGCGTACGACCCGTAAGGTACTGCTCTCCCCGGCGGGCGAACGGCTCGCGGACCGCGCCGCCGCCGTACTGCGCGAGGTGGGCGCGCTGCTGGACGAGGCCGAGGCCGTACGGGCCCCCTTCACCGGGATACTGCGGCTCGGGGTAATCCCCACCGTGGCGCCCTACCTGCTGCCGACGGTGCTGCGGCTGGTGCACGGGAGCTATCCGGAACTGGATCTCCAGGTGCACGAGGAACAGACCGCCTCCCTGCTCGACGGACTGACCACGGGCCGGCTGGACCTGCTGCTGCTCGCTGTACCGCTCGGCCAGCCCACCGTCACCGAACTGCCGCTCTTCGACGAGGACTTCGTCCTGGTCACCCCGGACGGCCACCCCCTGGCCGGCCGCCACGACCTGCCCCGCCAGGCGCTGCGCGAGCTGCCGCTGCTGCTCCTGGACGAGGGCCACTGCCTGCGCGACCAGGCCCTGGACATCTGCCGCGAGGCGGGCCGCACGGACGGCATCCCGGCGACGACCACCGCGGCGGGCCTCTCCACCCTGGTCCAACTCGTCGCGGGTGGCCTGGGGGTGACGCTGCTGCCCCGTACGGCCGTACAGGTCGAGACCGGCCGCGGCGGCCAGCTGGCCACGGCCAGCTTCGAGGCCCCGGCCCCCTCCCGCCGTATCGCCCTGGCCATGCGCGCGGGCGCGGCCCGCGGCGAGGAGTTCGCGGCGTTCGCGGACGCGCTCCGGGCGGCGCTGCGGGACCTTCCCGTACGGGTGGCCGCGCCCCGGCCCGTACGGGACCCAGTACGGGACCCAGTACGGGACCCAGTACGGGACCACGTACCGGGGCAGCGGCGGGGGCCCGGCTGAGAGGGCCCCGCTGAGGAGGCGCCACCAGGGCGTCACTCCACGTGCAGGCCCTCCGGCCGCACCATGCGCCACAGCACGGGCAGCGTGGCCACCGTCACCAGGAGGATCGCGACCGCGCCCGCGCCGGCCAGGGGCAGACCGGCCCACCAGCCCGTATACGGCTTGCCCATCATGTCCAGCATGACGACGCCCAGGACCAGCCCGCCGGCCGTCGCCAGGGCCGTGCCGATCACCACCGGTACGGCGGTCTGCCAGAGCACCGACCAGGCGAGGGTGGAGCGGCGGGTGCCGAAGGCGGTCAGTGCCGACAGGAGGCTTCTGCGCTCCCGCAGTTGCTCGATCTGCGCGACCAGCATGCTCAGGGCGATCACCGCCATCGTGGCCGTACCGGCGACCAGCAGGGCCGTCCGCGCGCTGGCGTACGCCTTGTCCCGCTCCACCACCTGGGCGCTCGCCACCCGCAGGGACGGCTCCACCTGGGCGACGGCGTTCCGTACCCGCTCCTCGGCGGCGGGGCTCCGGTCGGCCATCCGGAGTACGGCGCGGGTCCGTGAGCCGGTCAGCAGGCGCGGGTCGACCGCGGCCGGGGTGGCGAGGATGCCCGTCTCCCGTGTGCCGTGGAGTCCCGGGAGCGCCTGGACGGTACGGGCCGACGCGGGCAGGGTCCACAGCAGCGGCTTCGAACCGTCCTCCGCGGAGCCGGAGCCGGTGTCGAGGTCGACCGGCCTGCCGGGGCGGGCCGTCTCGTCGGCCCAGTCGTTCTGCTCCCCGTTCCCGGGGATGTGGGCGACGAAGGTGTCCCCGTCGCGGCAGGACGGCAGCGCCGCGAGCCTGCGCAGGGTGGCGCAGGGGGCGACCGTCAGGGAGCTGGTGGGCTGGATCGCGCCCCGCGCCACGGGGCCCGGCCTGACCACGTACTCCTCGGTGACGGCGAGGACCGTCCCGACCTCCGGCAGAGCCTCCAGACGGTCGGTCAGGCGGGCCGCCAGCGCCGGATCGCCGTACGGGGCTTCGACGTCCAGGTTCGCGCGGGCCGCGTTCTCGCGGGTGGTGCCGCGGAAGTCCTGATGGACGCCCGCGAACAGCATCTGGAGGGCGACGGCGCCCGCGACCGCCACGGTGATCCCGCTCACCGCGCGCGTCGCCGCGCCGCTGTTGAGCTGGAGCCGGCGCACGGCGAGCTGCCAGGACACGGGGCCACCGCGCAGCCGGGCCACCACGGCGTCGACCAGCCAGGGCAGCAGCGCGGTCAGCCCGACGAGCAGCAGGACCGCGCCGGTCGCGATCGGATACGGGGCCATGTACGGGACGGCGTCCCCCGGGAGGCGCCCGCCGTCCCCGGTTCGGCCCGTCCGGATCAGGACGAGGACGGCGAGGCCCGCGGCCGGGAAGAGCAGCCGCCACCAGAGCCGACGGGCACGGGGTCCGGTGTCCCGTACGACGTCCAGCGGCTCGATGGTGACCGCGCGCAGCGCGACGAGCGTCACGGCGACCGCCAGCGCCGGTACGGCCACCACGATCAGCGCGGCGACCCCGGGGAGGGGCACGAGGTCGGCGGGGAACGCGCTGAGGTTCCACACCTGGATCCCGCCGGCGAACGGCCGTACCGCGAGGAAGAGCGCGACCCCGGTCAGCAGCCCGAGGACCGCGCCGAACAGGGCCTCCCCGGCGGCGATCCGCCGGGTCGTCCTGATGTCGGCGCCCACCAGCCGCAGCGCGGCGAGCCTGCGGTCCCTGCGCTCGCCGCCGAAGCGTACGGCGGTGGCCATGAAGACGGTCACCGGCACCAGCAGCACGACACAGATGAGGGTGATCAGCGCCACCAGCACCCCGTCCGGGGTGACGGGGGCGGAGGCGAAGCCGTAACCGGCCGTCCTGGTGCCGCCCTTGGCCGGGGTGAGGGTGTCGCTGCCCGCGTAGAAGGCGAGTTCGGACGGGTCGCTCAGGCCGTGGTCACCGATCGTGCCGGCGATCCGGTGGCCGAGGCGATCCTTCAGCCGCGCGCCGCCGGGCGAGCCGAGCAGCTCCCGCAGGGCGGGGGAGACCACCATCTCGCCGGGGCGCGGCAGTTCGGCGACGCCGGGCGGTACCGGCGGGTGGGCGCCGTCGGGGCGGAGCAGTGTGCCGCGGACGGTGTCGCCGCGGTACTCGGTGGAGACGTCGAGGTGGAGGAGCGTCGTGTCCGCGCGCGGGACCGGGGAGCGGGCCGTCGCATCGGCGGTGGTGCGCGCGTCCGAGCGCTCGGCCCGTGCGTCGATCACGTGCGGCACGGACGCGGCGAAGAAGAGCAGGGCGACCCCGAGGCCGACCCCCAGAGCGGTCAGAGCCGTACGGGTCCAGCCCTCGCGCCCGCCCACCGCGGCGAACCGTACGCCCAGCGCCAGATCGCGCGCCCAGAGGGTGAGGCGGCCCGGGGGAGCGGGCGGGGCCGCCGGTGGGTGCCGGACCGTCATGCGGCGTGGCCCGCCCCGTGCGCGAGGGCGCACTCCGGGTCGTGCGCCCTGCCGTCGCGTACGACGACCTCGCGGTCCGAGTACGCGGCCACCCGCGCCTCGTGCGTCACCAGGACGACGGCCGCGCCGGTGGACCTGGCCGCCTCGCTCAGCAGCTCCATCACCCGCTCGCCGTTGAGGGAGTCCAGGGCTCCGGTCGGCTCGTCCGCGAAGATCAGGTGCGGCGAGGTGACCAGGGAGCGGGCGACCGCGACGCGCTGGCCCTGCCCGCCGGAGGCCTCACCGGGCCGCTTGGCCGCCACGTCGGCGACCTCCAGCCGCTCCATCCACTCCAGCGCGGCGCGTTCCGCGGCCTTGCGCCGGGCCCCGGCCAGACGCAGCGGCAGCGCCACGTTCTCCACGCAGGTCAGCTCCGGTACGAGCCGGCCGAACTGGAACACGAAGCCGAACTCGGTACGGCGCAGGGCGGAGCGCTCGGCGTCCGTCATGCCGGTCAGGTCGCGGCCCCGGTAGGTGACCGTGCCCGCGTCGGGCAGGACGATCCCGGCGAGGCAGTGCAGCAGGGTCGACTTGCCGGAGCCCGACGGGCCCATGACGGCGACGACCTCGCCGGGGTGGATGGAGAACGCCGCGCCGTCGAGGGCGCGGGTCGATCCGTACGCCTTGCTCAGCTCGCGGGCGACGAGCAGGGAGCCCTCGGGGGCGGCCGTCACGGCCTGACCTCCGTGGCGAGCCGGTCCAGCCGCGCCGCCACTAGTTCGAGCCAGCGCAGATCGGCTTCGAGATGGAAGAGCGCGTGGTCGCAGATGAGCTGGTCGGCGAAGTCGCCGTCGCGCTTGCGGGCGGTCAGGCCGCGCATCATCCGCAGGTGTTCGGCGCGCTGGGTGTCGAGCAGGCTCTGGGCGCTGCGGCCGGTGAGCAGCGCGATGACGACCTTCGTGTAGAGGGTCGACTGGAGGTACGACTGCGGGCTCTCCGGCTGGGCCAGCCACTGGGCGACATCGGTGACCCCGGCGTCGGTGATCGCGTACCGCTTGCGCTCGGGGCCGCCGCCGCTCTCGACGCCGTCGACGGCGACGAGCCCGTTCTTCAGCAGCCGGGACATGGTCGAGTAGACCTGCCCGTAGTGGAGGGGACGGTCCTGGCCGAACTGGTCGTCGAAGGCCCGCTTGAGGTCGTAGCCGTGGCGCGGCCCCGATTCCAGGAGCCCGAGGAGGGTGTGGCCGATTGACATGGAGCGCACTCTACATCGCGTGTATAGAGGAGTTTCCGGGGTCCGGAGGCTCCCGTTACGGGGCTGCCGGTGCGGGGCTGCCGGTGCGGGGCGGGGCTCCCCGAATCCCAGGGAGCCCCGCGCCGCCTAATCGGTCTCCGGCGGCTCCTGCCGGGATTTGGGCGGTCGGCCCCGGCGCGGGATCGGGGCCGCGTTGCCCGGGAGCCGGCCCGCCTCGCCCAGGGCGCGGCGGAGCAGGAACTCGATCTGCGCGTTGGCGCTGCGCAGCTCGTCGGAGGCCCAGCGCGCCAGCGCGTCGTACACCGTCGGGTCCAGCCGCAGCAGCACCTGCTTGCGCTCCGGCCTGCTGCTCGGGCCCGGCTTGCGGGCCTGCTCGGATCCGCGCTCGGGGCGCTCGGGTTCGGTCACTGGTAGAGCGTGCCCGTGTTCACGACCGGCTGCGCCGCGCGGTCCCCGCAGAGCACGACCAGCAGGTTGCTCACCATGGCCGCCTTGCGCTCCGAGTCCAGCTCGACGATGTCCTGTTCGGTGAGCCGGGTCAGGGCCGCCTCGACCATGCCGACCGCGCCGTCCACGATCAGCCGGCGGGCCGCGACGACGGCGCCCGCCTGCTGGCGCTGGAGCATCGCCGAGGCGATCTCGGGCGCGTACGCGAGGTGCGTGAAGCGGGACTCGATGATCTGGACGCCGGCCGCCTCGACCCGGGCGTGCAGTTCGACGGCGAGCTTCTCGGTGATCTCCTCGGCGTTGCCGCGCAGCGAGAGCCCGGTCTCCTCGTGGGCGTCGTACGGGTACTCGATGGCGATGTGCCGTACGGCCGCCTCGGTCTGCGTGGAGACGAACTCCAGGAAGTTGTCCACCTCGAAGGTCGCCCGCGCGGTGTCCTCGACCTTCCAGACCACGACCGCCGCCAGCTCGATCGGGTTGCCGTAGGCGTCGTTGACCTTGAGGACGGCCGTCTCGTGGTTCCGTACCCGCGTCGAGATCTCGGTGCGCGAGGTCAGCGGGTTCACCCAGCGCAGTCCGTCCGTACGGATCGTGCCGCGGTACCGGCCGAAGAGCTGGACGACCCGGGCCTCGCCCGGCGCGACCATGTTCAGCCCGCCCATCGCGAAGAGCGCGCCGACCGCGACCAGGACGCCGGCGATGATCAATATCGCCTTCGCCCCGCCCGAGCCGGCCGCGGCGCCCGCGACGACCAGGACCGTGCCGACGACGACGCCGAGCAGTCCGAGGAGGAGCGCGAGCCCGCCGCCGATGCTGTGCGCCGCGAATTCTCTGACCTGTGGGTCGGGAATCTTCGGAGCGCCGTCGACGGTGCCCGCGGTGTCCCGCCCGCCGGGTGTGCCGGTACTTGTGCTGGTGGAGGCCATATTCGTTCCCCGTTTCCGATCTGCCCCGCCGAGAGGCGGTGGCTAGCATTGTGATTACACATTATCTCTTCCGGCAACCCTTTGGCACCCTGAGGAGTCGGTTCCATTGGGGTAGGTGCTGATTGTCACGCCCCAAAAGACCGGATCGGTTGGCCTTTGTCACAGGCGCCGGTGTTAGCTTTCTGAGCTGATTCCGGCGGGGGAGAGCCGCGAACGAGCTCGAACGGACGACCCGACGGGTGACCTGACACGAGAGCGGAGCGACACGGCGATGGGCCGAGCGGACGAGAGAAGAGCCCGGCAGCAGGACGCGCGCCGGACGGGCCGGAAGGGCGGCATACGCCGGTTCTTCACCCTGCGGAAACTCCTCGGAACCTTCTTCGTCCTCTGCCTGCTCGGCATGGGTGGGCTGTTCGTGCTCTACCTGGTGGTCCCCGTGCCGAGCGCCAACGCGCAGGCCGAGATGCAGAGCAACGTCTACAAGTACAGCGACGGCACGATCCTCGCCCGTACCGGACAGGTCAACCGCGAGATCGTCGGCCTGGAGAAGATCCCCAAGCAGGTCCAGCACACCTTCGTCGCCGCCGAGAACAAGTCCTTCTACAAGGACAACGGCATCGACCTGAAGGGCACGGCCCGCGGCGTCATCAACACCCTGTCCGGCAAGGGCAGGCAGGGCGGCTCGACCATCACCCAGCAGTACGTCAAGAACTACTACCTGAACCAGGACCAGACGGTCACCCGCAAGCTCAAGGAGCTGGTGATCTCCCTGAAGGTGGACCGGCAGAAGAAGAAGGGCGAGATCCTCGCCGGCTACATCAACACGAGCTACTACGGGCGGGGCGCGTACGGCATCCAGGCCGCGGCCCAGGCGTACTACGGCGTCGACGCGTCGAAGCTGAACGTCGCGCAGGGCGCGTACCTCGCCTCGCTGCTCCAGGCCCCCAACCAGTACAACTGGTCCGAGGCCACCGCCAACGGCAAGAAGCTCGTCACCGAGCGGTGGAACTACGTGCTCGACAACATGGTCGGACAGCACTGGCTGGACGCCTCCGAGCGCTCCGGGCTGAAGTTCCCCGTACCGCGGGAGCCCAAGGCGGCCCCGGGCATGGAGGGCCAGACCGGCTACCTCGTCGAGGCGGCGCAGGACGAACTGGCGCGTCAGGGCGTCGACAAGGCGGACATCGCCCGCGGCGGCTGGACCATCACCCTCAACATCGACAAGAAGCGGCAGCAGTCCCTGGTCAAGGCGGTCGACAGGGAGCTGGAGTCCAAGATCGACCGTAAGAAGAACACCACGGACGCGACGGTCCAGGCCGGCGCGACCTCCGTCGACCCGAAGACCGGGCGCGTGGTGGCCCTCTACGGCGGAACGGGCGCCACCGAACACTGGATATCCAACGCCACCCGCTCCGACTACCAGCCGGCCTCGACGTTCAAGCCCCTCGTGCTCACCTCCGCCCTGGAGAACGGCGCGGAGACCCAGGACGGCCGGAGGATCGACACCGGCACCATCTACGACGGCACCAGCAAGCGGCCGGTCGTGGGCAGCGACACCCCGTTCGCCCCCGAGAACGAGGACGACGAGGACTACGGGGACGTCAGCGTCCAGACCGCGATGAACCAGTCCATCAACTCCGTCTTCGCGCAGATGGTCGTGGACGTCGAACCCGCCGCCGTCAAGAAGACCGCCCTGGCGATGGGCATGCGGGACAAGGGCTTCCCGGAGCGGCCCGCGATCACCCTCGGCACGATGAACGCCTCCACCTGGGACATGGCCGGGGTGTACGCGACGCTCGACAACCACGGCAAGAAGATCACGCCGTCGATCGTGAAGTCCGCCGACCACAAGGACCGTACGGTCGAACTCGCCGACCCGGTCGGCACCCAGGTCGTCGCCCGCGAGACCGCCGACACCGTCACCCATGTCCTCCAGGGCGTGGTCGACAACGGCTCGGGACGCGCGGCCGACACCACCGACTACGACGCGGCGGGCAAGACCGGCACCTCCGAGAACAACAAGTCCGCGTGGTTCGCCGGATACACGCCCCAGCTCACCACGGTCGTCGCCCTGTTCGGCGAGTCCCCCAAGGAGGGCGGCGGCCAGGTCACCCTGACCGGCACCGCCAACTCAGGCCGGGCCAACGGCGGTGGCTTCCCCGCCAGGATCTGGGCGGACTACACGCGCGGCGCGCTGGGCGGCGGCTCCGACGCCCAGTTCGACCTGGACGTCACGCAGCCCGTCAAGCCGACCCCGACCGTCGAGCCGTCCACCCCGACGCCGACCCCCACTCCGACCCCGACGCCCTCGGAGTCCGAGACCACCTCGCCGGAGCCCGAGCCGTCCGACACGACGACCGGGCCCGAGAGCCCGGAACCGTCGATCACGCTGCCCACGGCCCCCGAGCCCAGCGACGACGTGACCCCGACCGACGGGGGCGGGGAGAGCGACGGCTTCCCCGGCGACGGCCCGACCAACTCCAGACGGCCGCTGTTCGGCCAGTAGGAGCGGGTGAACGGAAGTGGGGGGGGGGCCCCCCCCGGGGGGGCCCCCCCCCCCGCCCCCCCCCGGCGCCCCCCCCCGGGGGGGGGGGGGGGGGGGGGGCGCCGCGGGGGGGGGATTTTGGGACCCACGAGATGTGGGCCGGCC
>NZ_JBITHL010000004.1:0-676223 GCF_044457965.1 Streptomyces sp. NPDC050509
GGGGGGGGGGGGGGGGGGGGGGGGGGGGGGGGGGCGGGGGGGGCGGGGGCGGGGGGGGGGGGGGGGGGGGGGCGGGGGGGGGGGGGGGGGGGGGGGGGGCGGGCGCCGCGGGGGGGGGGGGGGGCCCTGGGGGGGGGGGGGGGGGGGGGGGCGCGGGGGGCGCCCCCGCCGCACCCCACCCCACCCCCTCAGGAAGCCCCTCAAGCGGCGGTGAGCTGCTCCGGAAGCGCCGCCGCGTGCACCACCACCAGCCCCGACACCGCTCGCGTCAGCGCCACGTACAGCCGCCGCAGCCCCGTCCGTTCGTCCGGTTCGCCGTCGACCACCGCCGACGGCTCGTCCAGCACCACGTAGTCGTACTCCAGCCCCTTCGCCAGCGACGCCGGTACGAGCGTGAGCCGCGCCTCGGCGTTCGTCTCCTCGCCCGGCGCGAGATACCCGAGCCCCGCCGCCGTCAGCGCCTGGGCCAGCGCCGGGATCCGGGCGTCCGCCGCGATCAGGCCGATCGACCCCTCGTGCGCCAGCGACTCCCGGCACGCCGCGACCGTCGCCGCGTCCAGCTCCGCGGGCTCCGCCACCGCCCGTACCGCGAGCGATCCCGGCGACTCCCGTACGGAGGCCACGGGCGCCAGCCCCGGCGAGATCGCGGGCAGCAGCCGGGACGCGTACGCGATCACCTCGCGGGGCACGCGGAAGCCCGCCGTCAACTCCTCCACCAGCGCCTCGGGTTTGCCGAGGTGGTGCAGCGCGTCCGCCCAACTCGACGTCGCCCACGGTGTCGTGCCCTGTGCCAGGTCGCCCAGCACCGTCGCGGAACCGGTCGAGCAGCGCCGGCCCACCGCGCGGTACTGCATGGGGGAGAGGTCCTGCGCCTCGTCGAGCACCACATGGCCGAGCGAGTGCGTACGGGCGATCAGATCGCCCGCCTCGTCGATCAGCACGGCGTCCGCCGGAGACCACTTCGCGGACTTCACGCTCCGCGCCGGCTTCGCCCACAGGATCGTCTTCTGCTCGTCGGCGCTCAGTACGCCGTCCGCGTGGACGGCCAGGAACTCCGCGTCGCCGAGCAGCCGCAGCACCAGCTTCGCCGGATCCACCTGCGGCCAGACGGACTTGACCGCCGCCTTCACCGCGGGGTTGCGCGCCACCGCGTTCTGCACCCGGTCGTCGGGCGCCTCGCCCGCCTCCTCCATCCGTACCAGCACGGCGTGCGCGATGCGCTGCGGCAGGGCCTCGTGCGCCGCGCCGTACCGCATGTCGCGGGCGAGCAACTGCTCGACCATCTCGGTGAGTTCGTGCACCGGCACCCGCCAGCGCCGCGAGCCGCGCACCACCACGACCGGCTCCGTCGGCTGCGTGACGTGGGACCGTACGGCCCGCCGCAGCACCTCCGCCATCCGGGCGTCGCCCTTGATGACGGCGGCGTCGGCCGGATCCGTGCCGCGCACCTCCGTGCCGGCCGCGACCAGATCCGCGACCGTCGCCTGCTTCACCTCCAACTCGCCCAGGGTGGGCAGCACCTGCTCGATGTAGTGGAGGAAGGAGGCGTTCGGCCCGATGACCAGCGTTCCCGTACGGGCCAGCCGCTCGCGGTGCGCGTACAGCAGATACGCGACCCGGTGCAGCCCCACGGCCGTCTTCCCGGTGCCGGGCCCGCCCTGCACGCACACCGTGCCGCCCAGACCGCTGCGGACGATCTCGTCCTGCTCGGGCTGGATCGTCGCGACGATGTCCCGCATGGGGCCGACGCGCGGACGCTCGATCTCGGCCTGGAGCAGCTTGCTGGAGGTGTCGGCCTCCGTCGGGTCGGAGAGGTGCTCGTCCTCGTACGCGGTCAGCTCACCCGCCGTGTAACCGAAGCGGCGGCGCAGCGCCACGTCCAGCGGCTTCCCCCGGGACGCCTGGTAGAAGGGCTGCGAGACGGGGGCGCGCCAGTCGATCACCATGGGGTCGCCGTCGGCGTCGTGGACGTGCCGCCGCCCGATGTAGAACGACTCCCCCTCGGCGCCCTCGGCCTCCTCCGCGCCGACGGCGTGCAGATAGTCGAGCCGGCCGAAGAAGAGCGGGGTGTGGGCGAGATCGGCGAGCGCCTTGACGCGCTCGTCGATCTGGGACTGGAGGACGGCGGCGTTGACCCAGTTCGCGGTGACATCGCGGATGTCGAGGGCCTGCACGTCCTCGCGCATCGCGCGCAGGGCCGAGCGGGAGGCGCCGAGGTGGGCGCGTTCGCGCGCGAGGGGGCCAGGGGGGTCGAGTGGCGCGGGCACGGTGTTGCCTCCGGGGCTGTACGCACGCCGACGGGCCGCGCTCCGTCCGTCCGGCGCCGTACGGGGTCCGTACGTGCGGGACGGCCGGGCGGCGGGTTCCGTTCCGGCGTGGCTCACGTCATGGCGGTCGGCCGTCCGGTTTCCGTCCGGACGACGGCGCTCCCAGAGGAGGGAGGCGGGCAAGGTGCAGGAGTGTAGCCAGCGGACGTCGGCCGGGCGAATGCTTTTCGCCGCGCGGGAGCCGTCACCCCGTGGTACAGCACGAGGTCCATCCCTCAGGGGACCCCGCCTGGCCGAAAGTCGTACACGGGCTCACATGAGGTTCAAACCAAGGGCCGATGTGCTCCACAGGCGCCGGAGCGACCATGGATACATGAGCACAGCAACTTTCACCCCGGTCCACGCCCCGCAGAGCGCGCCGCTTCCCGGTGCGACCGCGACGGGCTCCGTCCCCCACCCGGGTCACCCGGTCGGCAACACGCTGCGCGCGGCCAAGGTCTTCCTGACCACGGCGTTCAACGTGGCCGTGATGGGGGAGTACGCGGAGGAGGCGGGCATCAAGCACCGTCGCTGATCCACTAGGGTCGCGGCCGTGACCTACCGGACCGTGACCTCTCGCTCACTCATCGCAGTGGGCGCGCTCGTCCTCTCCCTCGCCGTGTTCGCCACCGTCTGCGTCACCCGGCCCGTCCCGCTGGCCGACACCCGTGTCTACCGTGCGGAAGGCGCCGCCGTCCTCGGCGGGGACGACCCCTACGGGATCGAGCTGTACGGCCCCGGCCCCGGCGGATCCGGTCCCTACGGATCGGGCCTCGACGGCACCGGCCTCGACGGCACCGCGTACCCGCCCTTCGCCGCGATCCTCTTCGTACCGACCACCTGGCTCTCCGCCGGCGCCCTCAAAGTGGCCTTCGTCCTCGGCAACATCGCGCTGCTGGCGCTGCTCGTACGGCTGTCCCTCCGGCTGGTGGGCCGTTCCTCCACCGCCCCCGTGGCCACCCGATACGCGGTCGCCGCGACCCTGGCCGTGGCCGCCGGACTCTGGCTCGAACCCGTCGCCCGGACCATTCTCCTCGGCGAGATCACCCTCGCCGTCGCCTGCCTCGTCCTGTGGGACCTGGCGCGCCCCGACCACGCCCTCGGCAAGGGCTTCGCCCTCGGCATCGCGGCGGGCATCACCCTCACCCCGGCCCTCTTCATCGCCTACCTGCTGCTCACGTCCCGGGTACGGCAGGGGCTGACCGCCCTCGCCGCGCTGACCGGCACCGTGCTGCTCGGGATGCTCGTACTCCCGTACGCCAGCGGCGAGTTCTGGACGAACCAGATCTTCCGGACCGACCGCGCAGGCGCCGCGTGGGCCGCCGGCAACCAGTCCCTGCACGGACTGCTGGCCCGCCTCCTGCACACCCCCGAGCCGGGCGCGGTCTGGGCGGTCGCGGCCCTGCTCACGGCCGCCGCCGGACTGTGGACCGCCCGCCGCGCCGTCCTACGGGCGGGGTCGGAGAGCTGGGGCGTCCTGCTCACCGCCCTGACCGCGCTGCTCGTCACCCCGGTGAGCTGGTCGCACGAATGGGTCTGGTGCGTACCGCTGCTGGCGGCCCTGCTCGCCGAACGCCGCCTCCGCACGGCCGCGCTCGCCGGGGCGGTCTGGACGGCGCGGAGCTTCTGGGCCGTACCGTACGAGGGCGAGCCCGCCCTGCGGCTCCCGTGGTGGCAGCAGCCCCTGATCTCCCCGTACGCGCTCTGCGCCCTGGCCCTCCTGGCCCACACGGCCTGGCGGCACACCCGGGCCCGCGCCGGCACCGGGCCCCTGTCCACCCTGCCGGGGCCCCGGTCCCCCCGGGGCCGCCCCCTCACCCCTCGGTGAGGAGTTCGTCCGCGTCGACGATCCGGTACGCGTACCCCTGCTCCGCCAGGAAGCGCTGCCGGTGCGCCGCGAAGTCCTGGTCGATCGTGTCGCGCGCGACCACCGAGTAGAAGCGCGCCTCGTGGCCGTCCGCCTTCGGCCGCAGCACCCGGCCGAGCCGCTGGGCCTCCTCCTGGCGGGAGCCGAACGTACCGGAGACCTGGATCGCGACCGTCGCCTCCGGCAGGTCGATCGAGAAGTTCGCGACCTTCGACACCACCAGCACCGAGATCTCGCCCTGCCGGAACGACTCGAAGAGCTTCTCGCGCTGCGCGTTGCTCGTCTCGCCCTTGATGACCGGCGCGTCCAGATGCTCGCCCAACTCGTCGAGCTGGTCGATGTACTGGCCGATGACGAGCGTCTGCTCCCCCTGATGCTTGCGCACCAGCGCCTCCGTCACCTTCCGCTTCGTCGCCGTCGTCGCGCAGAAGCGGTACTTCTCCTCCGTCTCGGCGGTCGCGTACGCGAGGCGCTCGCTGTCCGTGAGGTTGACCCGTACCTCGACACAGTCCGCAGGAGCGATGTACCCCTGCGCCTCGATCTCCTTCCACGGCGCGTCGAAACGCTTCGGCCCGATGAGCGAGAAGACGTCCGACTCGCGGCCGTCCTCCCGTACGAGCGTCGCCGTCAGCCCGAGCCGCCGCCTGGCCTGGAGATCGGCCGTGAACTTGAAGACGGGCGCGGGCAGCAGATGCACCTCGTCGTAGACGATCAGGCCCCAGTCGCGCGAGTCGAACAGCTCCAGGTGCGGGTAGATGCCCTTACGGCGCGTCGTCAGCACCTGGTACGTGGCGATCGTGACCGGCCGGATCTCCTTGCGCGTACCGCTGTACTCGCCGATCTCCTCCTCGGTCAGCGACGTGCGCTTCACCAGCTCGTGCTTCCACTGGCGGGCCGAGACGGTATTGGTCACCAGGATCAGCGTCGTCGCCTTGGCCTGGGCCATCGCACCCGCCCCGACCAGCGTCTTCCCGGCCCCGCACGGCAGCACGACCACACCGGAACCGCCGTGCCAGAACCCCTCGACGGCCTGCTTCTGATACGGCCGCAGCGCCCACCCCGACTCGTCCAGCTCGATCGCGTGCGCCTCACCGTCCACGTAACCGGCCAGGTCCTCGGCCGGCCAGCCCAGCTTGAGCAGCGTCTGCTTGATCTGGCCGCGCTCGGAGGGGTGCACGACGACGGTGTCCGGGTCGATCCGGTTGCCGACCAGCGGCTGGACCTTCTTGGAACGGAGGATCTCCTCCAGCACGGGCCGGTCGGTGGAGGTCAGGACCAGGCCGTGGGTGGGGTGCTTGGAGAGGGTGAGCCGCCCGTAGCGGGCCATCGTCTCGGCGACGTCCACGAGCAGGGCGTGCGGCACGGGGTAGCGGGAGAACTCCACCAGCGCGTCGACCACCTGCTCGGCGTCGTGCCCGGCGGCCCGGGCGTTCCACAGGCCCAGCGGGGTCAGCCGGTAGGTGTGGATGTGCTCGGGGGCGCGCTCCAGTTCGGCGAAGGGCGCGATGGCACGACGGCAGGCGTCGGCCTGGTCGTGATCGACTTCGAGCAGCAACGTCTTGTCGCTCTGGACGATTAGGCAGGACACACATACCTCCGGATATAAGGTCGTCTCATGACAGAAACAACGCCTGTCACAGCACGGGCTATGCCCCGCGCCCGACGCCGGAAGGGCGTCCCGGCCGGCGCGCCGGGGATGCGCGCCGCTATCTATGTTCGCCTATCGCGCGAAACCGACGAGACGACTTCGCCGGAACGCCAGCGCGCGGCCTGTGAAGCGTTGTGCGAGGCACGCGGTTGGGAGGTCGTGGCCGCCGAGGAAGACATCGATGTCTCGGGCTTCTCGCGCGGGCTCGACCGGCCGGGACTGCAACGCATCCTGACCAGGCTCGCCGAGCTGGACGTGATTGTGTTCTTCAAGATCGACCGGCTTGCACGCTCGACGGTCGACTTCGCGGAGATCATGCGACTCGCCGAGCACCAGAGCGTTGCGCTCGCGTCGGCGACGGAGCCGCTCGACCTCACGTCGTCCATGGGCCGGGCCATGGCGAAGGTGATCGCGGTCTTCGCCGAGCTGGAGTCCGACACCATCGGGATGCGGGTGTCCAGCGCGCACGAGCACCTGCGCCGCGAGGGCCGCTACACCGGCGGTCGGGTCCCGTACGGGTACATGGTTGTCCCCAACCCCAACGGGGCGGGCAAGGTCCTCGCGGTCAACGAGGTCGAGGCCAAGACGATCAAGCGGATCGTGGAACGGGTCCTGACCAAGGACTCGCTGATGCAGATCATCAACGACCTCAACAAGGAGGGCGTCCCGTCGCCCGGCCACGCCTCACGCCAGACCACAGGCAAGCGCAGCGACTCCAAGCAGTGGTACACGACGACGCTGCGCAGCCTTCTGGGCAACCCCCAGTTGCTCGGCCAGGTCATCGAGGACGGAAGGCCGATCCTGCGGACGGACGGCCTGCCGCTGGTCAACCGCCCGCCGATCCTCGACACGGACACCTGGCAGGCGCTCCAGGACGAGTTGGAGCGCCGGGCCAATCCCGGTGAGAAGCGCCGGGAGGGGACGTCGCTGCTGCGCGGCATCATGCACTGCGCAGTCTGCGGCGAGCGCATGTACACCTTCAGCGGGCGCAACGGTCAGCTTCGGTACCGGTGCATCGGCCCTCTGAAGTACCGCCAGCGGGCGGCGAAGGGGGAGGAGAAGCCGGGCGTGAAGTGCTACGGGCCGACCGTGGCCGGGGTGACCACCGAGGAGTACGTCACCGAGCAGTTCCTCGCGAGGTACGGGCACCTTTCCGTGATGCGGATGGTCCAGGAGGTGGGCGAGGACTTCCGCCCGCAGATCAGGCAGGCCGAGGAAGCGTTGGCCGACCTGCAAAAGGATCGCTATGACCGGGGCCTGTTCAGAGGCGACGACGGAGCGATCCGGTACGCGGAGCAGTACGCCAAGCTGGAAGAGCGACTGGCGACCCTGAAGGAGAGGCAGCGAACGGCGAAGCCTGGCGGCGTGAAGGCGGAGCCGACCGGAGAGACGCACGCCGAGCAGTGGAAGCGTTCGGACGTGGCCGGTAAGCGAGATTTGCTGTTGAACGCGGGCGGCTACGTGGAGGTGGCACGCGCGCGGCGTGGCGGCAAGAAGCTGGACACGTCGCGTCTGTCGGTGTACTTCGGCGAGGAGGGGCACATGCGGCGGGCGGCAGCGACGAAGGATAGCGAACGGGAGACCGAGGCGGCTGACAGCCAGAGCTGACGCCGACGTCACCGGACACACGCAGCGGCGCCCCCACCGGATGGACGAGGTGGGGGCGCCGCTGCGTGTTCAGGGAGTCTTCGCCATCTTCGAACATGCAGGTCGGAGGCTCTGGCGTGGCGCTTGCTCGGGATACTCATGCTGATCTCGGGCGGCCCACGGCCGGCGACGGCGTCCGCGAGGGGCGCAGCAAGATCTTCGTTGTTTGTAGTGTGCGGCAATGACAAGAAGCGAACGGCTCGCGGAGCAGTCGGACTGGTACTGGCGCAAGAACTTGCGGCCACGGCTGGAGGGTCTTACCGACGAGGAGTACTTCTGGGAGCCGGTGCGCGGCTGCTGGAGCATCCGACCACGTGGTACGTCGGCCGCACCGATGTCGGAAGGTTCGGGAGAGTGGACGATGGACTTCGCGTCCCCTGGCCCGGAGCCGGCGCCGGTGACCACGATTGCCTGGCGGCTGGCGCACATCATCGTCTCCTGCCTGGGCTATCGGGTCGGATGGTACTTCGGCGGCCAGGACGTCGACTCCGAGACATTCGCCTACGCGGGGACCGCTGACGAGGCGCTGAAACAGCTCGATGAGATGTATGGGAGATGGAACGCGGGGGTCCGCGAGCTCTCGGACGCTGACCTGGAGAATCCGCCCACGGTGGGTCCCGAGCGGTTTCCCATGGAGAACAGAGTCCTGCACGTCAACAGGGAGCTGATCCATCACGGCGCTGAGATTTCCCTGCTGCGCGACCTGTACCGCTGGCAGGACGGAGCCGTACCGCGCCGAATATGACTTTCGGTAACCGGCGATCGAGCTTCGGAAACGTACGTGGACTCCGTGACGCTCCGTGGCTGCGAGCTCTAGGTGGCGTGCTGGTCGGGGTTGTGCCAGGGGCCGATGACCTTGATAGAAGGGCGGCAATACGACAGCGTCGCACCGTCGCGGGTTGTGAACTCGACTGTCTCTGCGACGAGTTCGCAGAGGGCGTCCCCGTCCGTCTCGGACAGTGCCTTCCTGAGCGTGGGGACGGACTCTGCCAGGTCCCAAGAGGGGGAACGCGTCACGCCACAAGATCTACCGGTTCAGGGCCCGCCGCGAGGACGAATCCCGAAGATTGATCACGACCCGATACGCGCCCTAGGGCATCCGGATGCCAAACGACCAGTGTCGCGCATCGCGCGCCGATCCGGCACCCGCGTCGATCGGCCGCCCGCGCGGATCCGGCACCCGGGCGTATCAGGCACCCGCCCGGGGACCGCGTATCCCGGCGGGGCGGGGGCATCAGGTGGCTATGACCGCTGAGACGGAACGGACCGGGCCGGCGCAGGCCGCTCCCGGGGACACTTCACGTGGCGCGCAGGGGTGGCGGAAAGCACGAGTCCCCCGGCGCTCCTGGGGCCGGAGCGCGCTCCGGGCCCTGATCATGGCGGTCGCCTTCGTCGCCCTGGTGGGGTTCGCCGCCGTGCTGGCCGAGATGACGCTGACACCGTCCCCGGTCTCCGCCGACCTCGCCGGGTCCAACCTCCGGCCCGGACACTCGCTGCTCCAGTACGCCGAGGACTACACGTTCCTCGCCGCGTGCAAGCAGATCGGTGGAAACCTGCTGATGGGGGCGCCCTTCGGGGTGATCCTTCCGCTGCTCATGCCGCGCAGGCTGCGGATGGTACGGGTGCTGGTGCTGACCGCCGTGGTGATGGCGCTGGTGGAGCTGGCGCAGGGCGCGATGGTCGAGGGGCGCGCCTTCGACATCGACGATGTGATCCTGAACACCGGCGGCGCGCTGATCGCGTATCTGCTGCTGGGGCGGTGGGTCTCGCGGCGGTTCCACATGCTGAACGCCCCGCGGCCGGAGCCGGGGCCTCGACCGGAGCCGGGGTCCGGGCCGGGGGGCGGGAAGCCGAAGGTGTCCGTGGAGAAGCCCGCCGCACCCCTGTCCGCCCGGCTCCGGCGGCTCAGGCCGGGTCGTCGGCCAGCTCCGCCACGCCCGTGATGCGGTGCAGCGGGTACGTACGGACCTCGTCGGCCGTGTGGTCGTACGCCGTCACGTAACCGCCCTCCACCCGTACCGGCGCGATGACGCGCTGGCTGGCCGCGCCGTCCGCGCTGACGTAGCCGATCCAGACCGCCGAGCCCGTCATGGCGGCGGCCTGGACGGTCGCGAGCGTCTCGGCGGACGTCGTCCGGGGGAGCGCCCCGTTCACGTCGGCCAGGGAGAGACCGGCGGACATCGCCGCCGCGGCCGACAGCGTGGCCGATCCGGACACCGTCGGCTCGGGCACCGGCCTGCGGACCACCGTCGCGGCCATGTCCCCGGCCCGGATCGCCCGGACCGCCGCGCTCAGCAGCGTCCGGTCCGGCGTGGGCGGCCCGTCAGGGACCGGTACCGGCGCCGCGCGGGGCGGGGTGCGGTGCGCGTGGGCGCGAGTGATCATCACATCGCCGTCGGCGGACTCGGCGGCGGGCGCGAACCCCATGGTGCGCAGCCCTTCGAGCAGCGCCCCCGCGTCCGCGTGCGCCGCGAGCACGGTCGGGGCGAGGCGGCGCAGCCGCAGGCCCTGCGAGCGCTTGTCGGCCAGGATCTCGTCGAGCACGGCCTCGTCGTCGCACCGTACGTACGCGGAGGCCACGCCGACCCGCAGATGGCCGTGCTTCCGCGCCACGTCGTCGATGAGGTAGGCGAGCGGCTGCGGTACGGGCGTACGGCTGTGGTTCTTGAGGAATTCGTGCAGGTCGGAGGCGGATTGCCCGGCGTCCAGGGCGCGCCGTACGGACCCGGGCGTGAAGCGGTAGACGGTCGCGCCGCCCTTCGACTCGACCTCGGCGGCGACGGACAGCAGCTCGGCGAGGGGGCGCAGGAGCGGGCCGGGTGCCACGGCGGTCAGGTCGGCCTGGAGGAGTACGTGGTCCAGGGCCTCGGGCAGGAGCGGCGCGAGGGCGTGGGCGGCGCGGAGCCCGGCGGGGGAGAGGCGGGTGGCCTGGTGGGCGGACTGGTGGGCGGGGCTCCGGTCCGTACCCGTACCCGTATCCGGGCCGTCGCCGTCCAGCAGCGCGCGGGCGTGGGACGACAGCGCGCCCCGGCCCGTGATCCCCAGCATCTCCGCCTCGTTCAGCGTCCACGCCGCGAGGCGCCCGCGCAGGTCGTCCGAGCGGCCGGCGGCGGACGCGCCGCGCAGGGGGCGTTCCCAGCGCAGCCGGGCGAGCAGCGACTCGGGGTCGGGGGCGGTGCCCGCGGGGAGGGTGGCGAGGAGTTCGAGGATCCGCCGCCGTACCTCCGGCGCGGGGCCCCGGTCCAGGTCCGTGCCGAGCGCCGCGAGCGTACGGCCCTTGGAGTCCTGGCTGCCGACCAGGCCCGCCGTGCGGGTCGCCGTCAGCCAGGCGCCGGCGAGGTGGGCCCAGCGCTCGGGCGCGGGCCGCTCCTGCCAGTCGTCGTAGGCCGGGGTCGGCGCGTACCGCTCGTCCGTCTCGCCGTCCGACGCCAACAGCCCTGCCGCGTAGGCGAGTTCGACCCAGAAAGCGGCGACGGGCTCGGTGACGTCGAGGGCGGTGGCGGTGCGCTTGAGGTCGCGTACGGAGAGCCCGCCGGCCCGCAGGACGTTCGGGCCGCCCTCGTTCCAGTCCTTGGCCAGCTCCTCGACGGTGGCGAGGGCGGTGAACGCCTGGCCCGCGGCCGTGCTGTCCACCACCTGCGGTCGGGCGGTCTCCGGCCGGGCGGCTTCCGCGCGGGCGGCCGGCGGCAGGAACCGGCCGGCCTGGGCGCGCGCGGCGGCCGACCCGGAAGCCGCCCCCTCCGTACGCGGTGCGACCGCGGGCGCCGCGGGCTCCGGCTTGCGGTGCGCGCGCCCGGCGCGCAGATGGAGCGCGGCCTCGCGCGGCAGGACGACCGTCCGCGTCGTCGCGGGCAGCAGCAGCCCCCGGTCGCGCAGCCAGCGCACGGGCGGGGTCGGGCTCGACGTCACCTCGCCGTACGGCGGCCCCCACACCAGCCGGTCCAGCACCGACAGCGCCTCCATGGGCGCGGTGTCGAGCAGCGCCGCCATACGCGTCCGGTCGATGAAGAGCGCGGTGAGCGAGGCGACGGCGGAGACCGGGTCGTGGGTGGAGGGCAGCGCCGTCGCGGTCAGGATCTCCTGGAGCCGGCCCGGCGACATCCCGGCCGTGGCCTCGGCGACGGTCGGGCCCAGCCCGGTCGGCGAGGGGTGGGTGGCGGACGGCGCCAGCAGCTCGCGGGCGGTACGGACGAGGCGCAGCCGGTCGTCGGCGCCCCAGATCAGCGCCTGGTCACGCAGGGTGGCCACGGCGGTGGGCAGCGCCGCCTCGATCCGCTCGTCGCCCTCGTCGCCGGTCAGCAGCGCGCGCAGCGTGTCGTACGGCGCGGGCTCGGGCGCCACGGCGAGCGCCTCCGCGGTCTGGAGCGTGAACCGGTCGAGCCGTTCCAGCGCCCGTACGACGGAAGCGCGGGTTCCGGCGCGGGTCGCGAGCTGGGACAGGTCGCCGGGCACGGGGTTGAGCAGATCGGGCCTGGCGCGCAGCAGGGCGGCGAGCGAGTCGTCCCCCTGGGTGCGCAGGGCCTCCGCGAGCGTGCGCGGTGGCGTACCGCCGGTTCCTTCGGGCACGTGCGCCTCCTGCTCAGCCTTCGCGGGTCCCCATCCGTTCCACGTTAGCCCGTGAAGGCCCCACCGCTCGTGTACCTGGGGTGGGGCGGGCCGCGGGTTTTCCGGGGTGCGGTGGATTTCCGGCGTTCTCCGGCGTCCTCCGGCGTTCTTCGTACTGGCTTGGTACCGGCTTCGTACCGGATGTACGGGGTGGACGCACGGGGGAGGAGTTCGACACCATCGCGCTGTGGCCGCCGTGGTGGCGGTGGTCACGCCTGCCCGGGGTGTGCGGTGCGTGTGTGCGGAGGACAGTGTGGGGATCGAGAGCGATCAGCTCGTCTACGACTACCTGAGTCGCGTCGGGGACGCGGCCCAGCAGCAGCACCTGCCCTCGGGGGACCGGATGCGGCTGGTCTCGACGCTGCGCAACGAGATCGACAAGCAGCGCGGGAAGTTCGGCACCGACAGCCCCGCGGCCGTCCGCCGGATCCTGGGACGGCTGGGCGAACCGCACGTGGTGGTACGGGAGGCCGCCAGACGGGACGGCGATACGGCGGCGGCGCGCGCCCCGGACGCGCCGGAGGTCGCCGTACCGGTGCAGCGGACGGGGCTGGCGAAGGGGCTCGGCCTGCTGGGACCGAAGGGATCCAGGGAGCCGAAGGGTTCCAGGGACGCGAAGGGGGCCAAGGGGGCGAAGGCGCCCGCGACGCCGAAGGAGTCCACGGAGCCGAGGCCGCCCGAGCCGCCGAAGCCGCCGGAAGCCCCGCCCACCGAGCCCCCGCCCGTAGCGCCGCCCCTCGTCCCGCCTCCCGTGGGCGTACCCGACACCGGTCCGGAGGCCGACCCGGGGCCCAGGATTCCCGCTCAGGCGTCGGATTCCCCCGCCACCCCGGCGGCCTCCGCACCCGCCCCGCCCGCCCCGCCGAGGACACCGCCCCGCGCGCACCGGCAGCCCGACTGGTGGCGGATCGAGCAGGGCCCCCCGGGGCCGGCGGGCATGGCGGACCTGTCGATGGAGCCGACGCACGGCTTCGTGGGCGGGGTCGAGATCCCCGACATGCTCAAGCCACCGCCGAAGAGGACGGCGAAGCCGGCGGAGGCCACGGATCCGGAGTCGGCGGCGGACGGCGCGGACGGCGCCGGTACGGAGGCCACCGAGGCCCCGGAGGACGCGGAGAGCGGCACACCCCGCCGCCGGAGGCTCCGGCTCCGCCCCCGGCCGCGCCAGGCCAAGGCCAAGGCCAAGGGCAACGGCCTGTCCAACCCGTTCCTGCTGCTGGCGGCGGCCCTGCTGGTCGCGGGCGCGTTCCTCGGCTCCTGGCTGGCGCTCGGCGGCGGCTGGCTCCTCGCGTACGCCTCCCGGACCCTCTCCCGCGCCGAGGCGAAGTGGGCGGTCTTCGGCCTCCCGGGCGTGTCAGCGGCCGGCGGTCTGGTCTGGATCTGGGGCCGGACGGACGGCCGGTGGGGCGAGGTGATCCCGAAGGACGGGATGGCGGACGCGCTGTCCGGGGTCTGGCCGGTGGTGCTCCGTACGGCGGCGGTGTCCTCGGCGCTGTACCTGGTGTGGCGCGCGCGGCGGAAGACCGCGCGCTAGGCCCGCGTCCGTGTGCGCGTCGGGTGGCGCTACCGCAGGGTGATGGCCTGGACGGGACAGGTCGCCACGGCCTCGCGGACCGCCGGATCGTTCCCGTGGTCCGCGTGGTCCGCGTCCCCCGCGCCGCCCGTGTCCTCCGGCAGCAGCTCGGCCACGCCGTCGTCGTTCTGGGTGAACACGGCGGGCGCGTGCAGGACGCACATCGCCGCGCCGATGCACCGTTCGGTGTCGATGCCGATCCGCATGCCGGTGGCCATGGCGTCGGCGCTACCAGGCGATCGGAAGCTCGGCCACGCCGCCCAGCAGCGCGTGCGGGACGCTGCCCCGTACCTGCTCCGGAGCGACGGCCAGCCGGAGGGACGGAACGCGGCGCAGCAGGGTGTCGAGGGCGATCTCCATCTCGGCGCGGGCCAGGTTCTGCCCGACGCACTGGTGGATGCCGTAGCCGAAAGCGACATGGCGGCCCGCCTTCCGGCGGATGTCGAGGAGGTGCGGATCCTCCCAGGCGCTCGGGTCCCGGTTCATCAGCATCGTCGAGATGATCACGCCGTCACCTTCCCTGATGGTCCGCCCGGCGATCTCGATGTCGGCCGTCGCCACCCGCTGCAAACCGTCCGTGACCGAGATGAGCCGGGTCAACTCCTCGACCGCGCCCGCCGTCAGCGACGCGTCGTTCCGCAACGCGGCGAGCTGGTCCGGGTGTTCGAGCAGGGCCAGGACGGAGGTGGCGATCGTGCTGGACGTGCTCTCGTTGCCGCCGACCATCAGGACCGAGCAGATCGTCACCAGCCCCTCCAGATCCACACCGCCGTGGTCCGTGGAGCCGTGGTCCCGGGCGCTCGCGATCATGTCGTCGATCAGCCCGTCGCCGGGCACCCGCGCCCGCCGCGCGATCAAGTCGCGGAGATAGCCCAGGATTTCCTGGAACGCCAGCGCGGGCGAGTCCGCGTCGTCCGCCTCGGCCGGGAAGAGCGCGCGCCGGGAGCACGCGTCGAGACGGGGGCGGTCCTCCTCCGGTACGCCCAGCAGCGCGAAGGTCGAGTCGGAGGCGAGCGGCAGGGTGTAGGCGGGGACCAGGTCCGCCCGGTCGCCCTCGGCGAGCATCCGGTCGAGCAGCGCCTCGGCGGTCCGCTCGATGTGCGGGCGCAGGGCGGTGATCCGGCGGATGCCGAAGCCCGAGGTCAACAGCTTGCGCTGGCGGGCGTGTTCGGGGTCGTCCGTGCCGATCAGGGGGAGGGCGGCGAACCGCTGGGAGCCGAGCCGCTCCGTCAGGAAGGGGAAGTCGGGGTGGTCGGTGTTGGAGGAGAGCCTCGGGTCGGGCAGCAGCGCGCGCCCCTCGGCGTTCCCGGCGACCAGCCAGACCTGCCGGCCGTCGTACAGGCTCACCCGCGACAGTGGCCCGGCCGCGCGCAACAGCTCGTAGCCCGTGGGCATTTGATACGGGCAGGTGCGTTCCATCGGATAGCCGGGGCCCTGGTCCGCCTGGTCGGCGGTCGATGTCGAAGGGGTGTCGGCCGGGGGGTCGGCGGTAGCTGTCACGGTCTTCCTCGCCATCTTCGGGTTCCGTGGTCGCCCGTGAACACCCTGCCGACCAGCGGCGGTCGGCGCCTCAGGAAGCGCGCGGGTTCATCCGTACGGGGCCGCGGGTGTTCACATGTACGTGGGCCGTCCGGCGTCCCGGGCCGTTTCTCCCGGTCCCTCCGCCTCGTTGTTCCTGGCGCCCTGCGGACGGCCTAGGCGAAGGCGGCGTACTGTGAGCGACGGACGGATCGGCCACGAGGAAGCTCCGGGGGAAGCCCCGGGGGACGCCACGCGTCTCATGGAGATCGCGGGGGGCGGTTGCGCCTCGCGCGTACTGGCGGTGGCGGCCAGGCTGCGTATCGCCGATGTGCTGGACGGCGGCTTCCTGCCGGCCGACGAGATCGCCGAACGCACCGGGGCCGACCGCGACGTACTGCCCCTCCTCCTCCAGGTGCTCGTCACGTGCGGGATCTTCGAGCGCGACCGCCACGGGGCCTTCGGACTGGCGGCGGGCTCCGCCGCGCTGAGGAGCGATCACCCGGGATCCCTGCGGAACTTCGTCATCCTGCTGGCCGAGACGTACGACGACGCCTTCGGCGGGCTGCTGGAGACCGCCCGTACCGGACGGTCCGGGTTCGAGCAGGTCTTCGGCGTCCCGCTCTACGAGTACCTGGGACGCACCCCGGAGGCGGAAGGCGTCTTCGACGCGGCGATGGCGGAGCTGGCGGTTCCGGCAGCCGCCGCGCTCGTGGAGCGGTTCGACTTCTCCGGGGTGCGGCGGGTGGTCGATGTCGGCGGCGGCGACGGCACGATGATCATGTCGATCCTGACGGGGAACCCGCACCTGGAAGGCGTCTGCGTCGACCGGCCGAGCGTCTGCGAACGGGCGGACGCCAGGCTGGCCGCGACCGCCGGACACCCCCTCGCCGGCCGGCTCAGGTTCCACCCCTCGGACATCTTCCAGGAGGTGTCCGAGGGAGGTGACCTCTATCTGCTCAAGAACGTCCTGCACGACTGGTCCCACGAGGGCGGCGTACGCATCCTCAGCGCGGTACGCCGGGCGATGACCCGTACCGCGCGGACGCACGCCCCGGGGGTGCCGCGGCCCCGGCTGATCGTGATGGAACCGCTCCTGGAGACGGAATCGGACGCGGCCCACTCCCTCTTCCAGACGGTGATCTGCGGAAAGGAGACCCGCAGCTTCGGGCGCCACGACGATCTGCGCGCGCTGCTGAGCGCGGCGGACTTCGGCGTGCTCTCCGTCGAGCGGCTGTCCAGCGGGCACCACGCCTTCGAGTGCGCGGCCGGCCGAACGGCGTCACCCGGCTGATCCGCCCCCGGCCACCACGGCGTTCCCGTCCGCCCCTGCTTCCCCGGCCTTCGGGCTGTACGGCGCCCCCGGCACGACCAGCGGTGACCCCGTCACCGGGTCGGGGACCACCACCGACTCCAGCCCGAAGACCTCCCGTACCAGCTCCGCCGTGACGATCTCCCCCGGCGCGCCCTCCGCCACGATGCGGCCCGCCTTCATGGCGACCAGGTGATCCGCGTACCGGGCCGCCTGGTTGAGGTCGTGGAGCACGATCACGACCGTACGGCCCTGCTCGTGGTTGAGGCGGCGTACCAGGTCCAGGACCTCCACCTGGTGCGCGATGTCCAGGAAGGTCGTCGGTTCGTCCAGGAGGAGCAGTTCCGTCTCCTGGGCCAGCGCCATCGCGATCCAGACCCGCTGGCGCTGCCCGCCCGACAGCTCGTCCACCGGCCGCTCCGCGAGCGCGGTCACGTCCGTACGGGCCATCGCGTCGGTCACCGCGCGCTCGTCCTCGTCCGACCACTGCTGCCACCAGTGCTGGTGCGGCTGCCGGCCCCGCGCGACCAGGTCGGCGACCGTGATCGCCTCCGGCGCCACCGGCGACTGCGGCAGCAGGCCGATCGACTGCGCGATCCGCCGGGTCGGGATGCGCGCCAGCTCCGTACCGTCGAGCAGGACGGAACCGCCCTTCGGCCGCAGCAGCCGGCCCAGCGCGCGCAGGGTGGTCGACTTGCCGCAGGCGTTCGGGCCGACGATGACGGTCACCCGCCCGTCGGGTACGGCCAGGTCCAGTGCGTGGACGACCGTACGGTCCTCGTAGGCGAGCGTCAGCTCACGCGCGACGAGCTTGCTCATCCCTTGCCTCCCGTGCCGGTTCCCGCGGTGCGTCCGCGGATGATCAGCCAGATCAGATACGGGGCGCCCACCGCCGCCGTCAGTACCCCCACCGGCAGTTCGGTCGGCGAGAACAGCCTGCGCGCCAGGAGATCAGCCAGGACGACGATCACCGCGCCCATCAGCGCCGAGCACACCAGCGGGATCTGCGCCGTACGCGTCATGCGCCGGGCGATCTGCGGCGCCAGCAGGGCCACGAAGTCCACCGGTCCCGCCGCGCCCGTCGCCACCGACGCCAGCACCACACCGAGCAGCACCAGACCGAGCCGGACGCGCCCGAGCCGTACACCGAGCGCGGTGGCGGTGTCGTCGTCCATCGAGACCGTGCGCTGCGCGTACGCCGCCCACGCCACCGCGGGCACGGCAGCCAGCAGCACCCAGCCGAGCGGTGTGGCCACGTCCCAGCCGCGCCCGTTGAGTGAGCCCGTCATCCAGACCTGGGCCTGCTGGGCGACCAGGTAGTCGCCCTTGGTCAGGAAGAGCGTGGTGATCGAGCGCAGCGCGATCGCGAAGCCGATCCCGATGAGCACGAAGCGCGTGGCGTGCAGGCCACCGCGCCACGCGAAGACGTACACCAGCGCCGCCGCCACGATCCCACCGGTGACGGAGAGATAGGGGAGTACGGAGAAGGACGTCACCCCGTAGGTCATCGCGCCGACCGTGAGCGCGCTCGCGCCCTGGCTGACGCCGATGATGTCGGGGCTGGCGAGCGGGTTGCGGGCGACGGTCTGGATCAGCGCGCCCGCGACGCCGAACGCGAGCCCGACGAGCAGCCCGACCACCATGCGCGGCAGCCGCAGCGTCCCGACGACCAGCTCCTGCGCGGACGGCTGCCCGGTGAGGACCTTCAGGACCTCGGCGGGGGGTACGAAGCTCTCGCCCACGCTCAGATACGCGACGCACACGGCGGCGAGGAGGACGGCGAGCCCGGCGGCGGCGACGGCGGAGCGCCGGTGCAGCAGGAACGACGCCCGCGCGGCCCGTATCCGCGTGTACCCGGCGGGCCGCACGCCGGACCGTGCCGGTACGGCGTCCACCGGGGTCCTCGTCGTGACGCTCACGCGGGCACCGCCTTCCGCCGTACGAGCGTGACCAGGAACGGCACCCCGATCAGCGCCGTCATCACCCCCGCGGGAACCTCGCTCGGCGGGAAGACGATCCGGCCGATCACATCGGAGACCAGCAGCATGACGGGACCGATCAGCGCGGCCATCGGGAGCACCCAGCGGTGGTCGGTGCCGACCAGCGCGCGGGCGATGTGCGGAACGGCCAGCCCGATGAAGGCGATCGGCCCCGCCGCCGCGACGCCCACGCCCGTCAGCACGGTCGCGCCGACGCCGCCCAGGATCCGTACCGCCCCGACGTTCTGGCCCAGCCCCTTCGCGACGTCCTCGCCGAGCGCCAGCGCGTTCAGACCACGCGCCACGGAGACCACCAGGACCGTACCGACGAGCAGGAACGGCCAGACCTGACCGGCCACTTCGGCGTTCCGGCCGGCGAGCGACCCCACCTGCCAGAAGCGGAACTCGTCCAGTGTCGCCGCGCTCGTCGTCAGGACCGCCATCGTCACCGACACCAGCAGCGCGTTGATCGCCGCGCCGCCGAGGGCGAGCTTGACGGGGGTCGCGCCGCCGCGCCCCCGGGCGGCGATCGCGTACACGGCGACGGAGGCGACGCCCGCGCCCGCGAACGCGAACCACACGTAGCCGGTCAGGGTGTGCACCCCGGCGAAGGCGATGGCCAGGACGACGCCCACCGAGGCGCCCTGGCTGACGCCGAGGATGCCGGGGTCGGCGATCGGGTTGCGGGTGATGCCCTGGAGTGCCGTACCGGCGAGGGCGAGCGCCGCGCCGACCATCAGCCCGATCAGCGTGCGCGGGACGCGGAGTTGGCGGATGACCTCGGCGTCGTCCCCGTGCCCGGTGCCCAGCAGCGCGTCGACGACGGTGGACGGGGCGACGGCCCGCGCCCCGACGGCGAGGCTCAGCAGGACCGCGAGCAGGACGGCCACGACCCCGGCCACCGTCCAGCCGATCCGGCGGACGACGAGTCCGCCCCTTGCGGTACGGGGCGGCGGGGTCGTCGGGACGACGGCGACTGGCATCGGAACCCATCGGAGGCGGTCGGCGCGGTCGGGGGCGGAGACGTCGGAGAGGGCGGTAAGGCTTGGCGGAGAGAGTGGGTAAGGCTTGGCTAAGTCTAAGCACCCGGATCAAGCCACCTCACGGGGCCGACCTGCCCGCGGGCGCCCCGGGCAGAATGGCCCGCATGGCACCCTCCACGACATCGACGACAACGACGGCATCCACGGCATCGGCGGCATCGCGTACGGACCGTCCGGGGCCGGTGGTCGGCTTCGACCTCGACATGACCCTCATCGACTCACGGCCCGGTATCCACGCCGTCTATCAGGCGCTTTCCGCCGAGACCGGGGTGCACATCGACGCCGACCTCGCCGTCAGCCGGCTAGGCCCGCCGCTCGACCAGGAGCTGAGGCACTGGTTCCCCGAGGCGCGGATCGCGGAGATGGGCGACCGGTACAGGGAGATCTATCCCACATTCGCCATCGCCCCGACCCTGGCGCTGCCCGGCGCCCGCGAGGCGATAGCCGCAGTCCAGGCGCTCGGTGGCCGCGCGATCGTCGTCACCGCCAAGCACGAGCCGAACGCCGAGCTCCACCTCGGCCACCTCGGCATCGAGCCGGACGCGGTCATCGGCTGGCTGTGGGCCGAGGCCAAGGGCGAGGCGCTGCGCGAGCACGGCGCGTCGGTGTACGTCGGGGACCACACCGGCGATGTGCGCGGGGCGCGTACGGCGGGGGCGCTCTCCGTGGCCGTACCGACGGGTCCGTGCGACGAGGAGGAGCTGCGTACGGAGGGGGCGGACGTCGTCCTGACGGATCTGACGGCGTTCCCGGCCTGGCTGGAGGGGTACGTCGGCAACTCGACGGCGCTCTGACGTACCCGGCCCTTCAGCCCTTGTCGCGGCTGCGCTGGGCTGCGACCGAGCGCAGGACGCCCGCGCCGGCGACGGCGAACCCCACGCCCATCAGCATCGAGACGGCGTAGGCGATCGTCGGGAACGGGTCCGAGCCGAGGAACAGCGGCGTCACCGTGACGAGGGTGGCCACGGCACCGAGGATGAAGACGATCGCACCGGCCCGGACCAGACCGTCACCGGGTCCGGCCTCGTCGCGCGCGGAGCCCATCGGCCGGCCTGTTGATCGGGGTGCAGGAGTAGCAGTCACCTCACCAGGGTAGTTCCCTGCGGAAGGCAGCGGACAGGAACCGTCCGGCAACGTCTTGTCACCAGCCCCTGGGCCATTAGCCTTGGGTGTGGCGGGTCGACGACCCGCTGTAGTGCTATCCAGAGCCGTTTCGCGCGCGCCAGCGCCCCAACGAGTACAAGGACGAGGACAGACGTGCCTACCGGCAAGGTCAAGTGGTTCAACAGCGAGAAGGGCTTCGGCTTTCTCTCCCGCGACGACGGCGGCGACGTCTTCGTCCACTCGTCGGTCCTCCCCGACGGAGTCGACGCCCTCAAGCCGGGCCAGCGTGTGGAGTTCGGTGTCGTCGCGGGCCAGCGCGGTGACCAGGCGCTCTCCGTGACGGTCCTCGACCCGACGCCCTCGGTGGCGGCGGCCCAGCGCCGCAAGCCGGACGAACTGGCCTCGATCGTGCAGGATCTGACGACGCTGCTGGAGAACATCACCCCGATGCTGGAGCGGGGCCGCTACCCCGACAAGGTCCACGGCGCGAAGATCGCGGGCCTGCTCCGCGCGGTGGCCGACCAGTTGGACGTCTGACCGCCGGCCGCCTCACGCCCGTAGCCGTACCCCGAAGGCCGGAGCGCGCACGTCACCTCATGTCCCACCGACATGGCGTCACGTCCCCGCTCCGGCCTTCTTCCGCGCCTCCCCGACCCGTGCCGAGGGAGTGGCTCAGACGAAACGCAGGGCGTCCGCCGGGAGGGCCGGAACCAGGCCTTCCGCCGCCGCGCGGGTCAGGAGGCCGCGGATGGCGGCGTAGCCGTCCTCGCCCAGGTCCGCGGTGAACTCGTTGACGTACAGGCCGATGTGCTGGTCCGCGACGCCCGGGTCCATCTCCTGGGCGTGCTCCTGTACGTACGGACGCGACGCCTCCGGGTCGTCCCAGGCCATCCGGACCGAGCGGCGGACCGAGTCCGCCAGCAGCCGCAGGGTGTCCTCGCCCAGGGAGCGCTTCGCGACGATCGCGCCCAGCGGGATCGGCAGGCCCGTCGTGGACTCCCAGTGCTCGCCCATGTCGGCCAGGCAGTGCAGCCCGTAGTTCTGATAGGTGAAGCGCGCCTCGTGGATGACGAGTCCGGCGTCCACCTTGCCGTCCCGTACCGCCGGCATGATCTCGTGGAAGGGCAGGACGACGATCTCGCCCACCCCGCCGGGGACCACGTCGGCCGCCCACTGCCGGAAGAGCAGATACGCCGTCGAGCGCTCGCTCGGTACGGCGACGGTCTTCCCGGTCAGGTCGGTGCCCGGCTCCTTCGTGAGGACCAGCGGACCGCAGCCGCGGCCCAGCGCGCCGCCGCAGGGCAGCAGCGTGAACTCGTCGAGGATCCAGGGGAGTACGGCGTACGAGACCTTCAGGACGTCGAACTCGCCGCGCTCCGCCATGCCGTTGGTGATGTCGATGTCCGCGAACGTGACGTCGAGTTCCGGCGCCCCCGCCACCCGGCCGTGTGCCCAGGCGTCGAAGACGAACGTGTCGTTCGGGCACGGCGAGTACGCGATCCGAAGCGGCGCCGTGGAAGCGGAAGTGGAGGGCGTCATGACGGCTCCTCGAAAACGGGGGTGAGCAGGGTGAACGCGTTCCGCAGCGACTCCAGCGCCCGGCCGATCTGCCACGACGCGCGGTCGCGCGGGCCGACGGCGTTCGAGATCGCGCGGACCTCCGTACACGGTACGCCGTGGACGGCGGCGGCCTCCGCGACCCCGTACCCCTCCATCGCCTCCGCCGCGGCCCGCGGATGACGCGCGGTCAGCTCCGCCGTACGCGCGGCCGTGCCGGTCGCCGTCGAGACGGTCAGGACGGGCGCGAGGAGCGCGGGGACGGCGGGGTCCGTGTTCAGCACCGCCGCCATCCTGGCCGCGAGTTCGGCGGGCGGACGGTGTACGGAGCGGCCGAAGCCCAGTTCGTCGACGGCGGCGAAGCCGTCGGGGGAGTCCGCGCCCAGATCGGCCGCGACCATCGAGTCCGCGACGACGAGCGAGCCGATCGGCGCGTGCGGCGCGAAGCCGCCGCCGATCCCCGCCGAGACGACGAGATGGTACGGAGGGTCGTACGGGGAGGACGCGAGCGCAGTCGCCGTGGCGACCGCGGCGGCCGTCGGGCCGACCCCGCCCGCCATGACGTCGATCACCGGTATCTGCACGGAGCCGGGCCGCGGCGTGTACTGGGCGTGGCCCGTCATCTCGTAACCGCCGGTCAGCTCCCGTACCCCACTGGCCGCGTACCGGCCGAGCCCGGCGGCCACGGCGTCGGCCTCCGCCGCCACGGCCGTCACGACCAGTACACGCATGACGGAACCTCTCGAAGCGACGGTCAGGGGCGGATCAGCGAGGGGCGGGGTCGGCCGGCGACGACCGGGACGGCTCAGGAGCAGGAGCGGGAGCAGAAGCGGGAGCTAGCTCTTCTTGAACTGGAAGTGCCAGACACCGGTCAGGGACTTGCCCGAGGTCTCGACCACGCTGACCTGCGTCTCGTTGGTCGTCTCACCGGTCTGGCTGGAGAAGAACGCGCTGGCCGGGATGGTCCGGTACGTCTTCTTGTACGGCTCCTGCTCGGCGGGCTGGCCGTTGATGAAGAGTGTCCAGCCGCGCTCGGCGATCTCCGGGTCGACACCGAAGCGGATCTTGTCGTCCACGGCGACCGTCAGCGTCCTGTCGGCCTTCTTGTTGAGGCAAGGCTGCATGTCCGCCTCCTTGATGGCCTTGCCGTCGTTGTAGCAGGCCGCCTCGGTGTTGACCGAGTCGCTGTTGACCGTCACGGTCGCGAGCGGCGTCGGCTTGTCACAGGCGGCGAGGACGAGGAGTCCGGCGGACACCGCGCCGAGGGCGGCGCCGGCCCGGCGGTACCTACCAGAGAAGAACGCAACGGTCATGGGCGGAAGGCTATCGCCCGCCCCGGTTCACGCCACACGCGGGTGCGGCGAGCCGCGCCGCGCCGTGGTCAGCAGTCCCCGTACGGCCACGAGCGCCCCCAGCGCCAGGATGCCCGCCGCCACGCCCATCCCCAGCACCCCGTTGAGCGGCAGCGCGATACCGATCGCGCCCCCGACCACCCAGGACATCTGGAGCAGCGTCTCGGAGCGGGCGAACGCGGACGTCCGTACCTCCTCCGGGACGTCGCGCTGGATCACCGCGTCCAGGGACAGCTTCGACAGCGCCTGCGAGAACCCGGCGACCGCGCACAGCACCGCCATCATCACGCCGCCGAAGAGCAGCGCCGCCAGGACCGTGGTGAACAGGGCGATGCCCAGCATCGTGGCGATGATCACCTCGGGGCCGCGCGCCTTGAGCCAGGCGCCGACCGTCGTACCGAGCGCGTTGCCCGCGCCGGCCGCGACACCGACGATGCCGAGGGAGACGGCCGCGTTCTGCCCGGCGATCGGGTGTTCGCGCAGGAGGAAGGCGAGGAAGAAGGTCAGGAAGCCGGAGAGGAGGCGGTGCGAGGCGTTGGCCTGGAGACCGTGGAGTACGGAGGGGCCGACCGTCCGCAGCGTGGGCCGCCGCTCCTTCTCCCCCCGGCCGTTCCTGCCGTGGTCCACGGTGACCAGCCGGGCCTTGCGCTCCCCCTTCGCCGAGTCCACCGTGGGCGGCAGCGTGAACGCCAGGACCGTACCGCCGAGGAAGATCAGACAGGCCCCGTACAGCGGCCCCCGCGGCCCGATCAGATGCAGCCCGGCGGCGATCGGCGCCGCCACACCGGTGGCCAGCAGACCGGCGAGCGTGACGCGGGAGTTGGCGCGTACGAGCGAGAAGCGCGGCGGCAGCAGCCGGGGCACCACCGCGCTGCGCACCACCCCGTACGCCTTCGAGGCGACCAGCACCCCGAGCGCCGCCGGATACAGCTCCAGGCCCCCGGTGATCACCGCGGTCGACATGGCGATCGCGAGGACGGCGCGGGTCAGCATGGCGGTGGCCATGGCGGCGCGGCGGCCGTGCGGCAGGCGGTCCAGGAGCGGGCCGATGACCGGGGCGAGCAGGGCGAAGGGCGCCATCGTGACGGCGAGGTAGAGCGCGACCCGGCCGCGCGCCTCGTCGGTCGGCACGGAGAAGAAGACGGTCGAGGCGAGCGCGACGGTGATCATGACATCGCCCGCGCCGTTCACTGCGTGCAGCTCGATCAGCTTGCCGAGCCCGGACTCGCCCGCGCCGTGCGCGTGGGTCGCCTTCCTGATCCCGCGCGCGGAGGCGGTGAACGGCAGGCGCAGCGCTCGTCCGACGGCCCGCCCGGTCCTCCGGAGCGGGCCGTCGGACGCGTACGCGTCGGACGACCTTACGGCTGCCACCTCGTCATAGTGCCCCAAGGGCCTCTGGCGCGAACCGATCCGGCGGATGACGGGGCCGTGACAGTCCCGCGACGGAGGAGCCGGCACGGGCCGCCGGAGGGCCGGAGGATGTTCACCCGACGCCGTCTGCCCAGGCCGGCGCCGGGTACGCGTACGCCCGGCGCGGATACACCCGGGCGGGGGACGGGGACACGTACACCTGGACGAGGCCGGGGCGCGGGGCACGAGGCCGGGGCGCGGGGCGTCAGGCTCCCGTGTCCCGTCTGCCCCCCGTCCCGGTCGCGCCGCGCCCGTACCGTAGGACGCCGGGGAACTCACCCGGCCGGTCGGGAGAGCCTCCTCCACAGCTCACCGTGGGGTTCCACTCGGTTACGGCCTGGTTGCGGAGTGGCCCGAAGCGCGGGAAAGGCGACGTGCAGGTGGGCGGCGGGCGACGGAGAGGGTAGCGTGCGTAGCGCGCCACCGGCGGTTGTTCTCGGCCGCGCGCCTCTTTGTCATCCCGCAGAATGGATGACAGTAGGCGTGCCCGAGGAGAGATCGGGCGTGGACGTCGATGCGGCCCTCTGGTCCGCTCCGCCCTCGGCTCGTACATCGCGATTCGGCCGGCGCACCCGTGAGACGGCGTAGGAGAGAAGCGAGACCTGTGAGTGCTGCGACGACGCGAAGCCGAATCCCTGACCGTCTGTGCGCCGAGGCGGTAGACCTCGCCCGGTCGGCTGCCGAGGAGGCCGCCGCCCCCGGTGTGGTCGGGGAACATGTCACGGCGGTGGCTGACGGGGACAGGGTCGTCACCCACTTCTTCGAGTGCAAGGAACCCGGTTACCGGGGCTGGCGCTGGGCGGTGACGGTCGCCCGCGCCTCCCGCGCGAAGAACGTCACGCTGGACGAAACGGTGCTGCTGCCCGGCTCGGACTCCCTGCTGGCCCCCGAATGGGTGCCCTGGAGCGAGCGGCTGCGCCCCGGCGACATGGGCCCCGGCGACCTGCTGCCGACCGAGGCGGAGGACCTGCGCCTGGAGCCCGGCTACTCGGGCGAGGACATGCCCCCGCCGAACTCCGTGGTGCCCGAGGTCACCCCGCGGAACCTCGCGGACCTGGTCGAGGCGGAGGACGCGGCCGAGGTCGCCGCCGAGGACGCCGCCGGCCTGGCCTCCGACCTGGCGGGGCCCGGCACCGACGCCGCACCGGCCGTGCCCGCGCGCGGCACGATCGCGGCGGTCGCCGAGGAACTGGGCATGCGCCGGGCGCGGGTCCTCTCCCGCTACGGGCTCCACGTGGCCGCCGACCGCTGGGACGAGTCCTTCGGCGCGAAGACCCCCATGGCCCAGGCGGCACCCGCTCCCTGCGTCTCCTGCGGCTTCCTGCTGCCCCTGGCGGGCTCGCTGCGCCAGGCGTTCGGCGTCTGCGCGAACGAGTTCTCCCCGGCGGACGGCCGCGTCGTCTCCCTGGCGTACGGCTGCGGCGGCCACTCGGAAGCGGCGGTCATGCCCAAACCCCTGCGCCCGGCGCCCCCGGTCCTGGACTCGGTCGGCGCGGACGCCTTCCCGCTCCGCCCGGCCCGGGACAGCGGCTCGGTCCTGACGGGCGCGGCGCCGGACGGGGACACGGAGGATCTGGGGCACTCGTAGGCGGGGCGGGCAGGGCCCGTTCCGGCGGGGCTCACCCCCCCCGCTGTCCGCGCACTCCTGGCTGTCCCCGCCGCTCCGGCACTGGTGCCCCGAGCGGCCGGGGCCGCCCGTGCTCTCCGTGAGCCGCGGCTCGCACAGCACCCCGGCGCGGGTCGGGCAGGGCGGCAGCGGCGCCGGATGGGCGCGGTCGTACGCGTCGTTCCAGACGCCGAGCGTGACGAGCAGCGCGAACGCGGCGACACACAACTGGGCGCCGCCCGCGTAGGGGTGCCCGGTCCGCAGAAAGCCCACGGCGACGCACACCACGGCGAGCGTGAACACGGCGCACCAGACCGTGGGCGTCCAGTCCATCGGCGGCGCCTCGACAACGGTTCCAAGAGGCCCGTCGCCCGCCACCGCCCGATCCCACCCGCGCGCCAGCAGGAACACGCCCATCACCAGGGCGACGAGGACCTCCAGCACGAGCACGAGCGCCCCGGCACACCCACCGCCCAGGCCGCTTCCGCCGCCGCCGCTCGTCTCCGCCGGAAGCGACGCACGGGTTCCAGGGGTGAAGGCCATCCTCGTACATTCGTACGGAACCTACCCCTCCGTACCCCCGGCACCCGAACCGAGACCCGACCGCGGCCGACCCGGTGTCCGGCTACCGTGTGGCGCCGTCAGGCCAGAGCACGGTGCCCGGTGATGCCGACGCGCATGGAGGTTCCTCCCGCAGGTACATGGAGACGGGTGACGAACTCGGGGTAGCGGGGTGGGTCGCAGCGACAGCTACGGTTGGCGCAGGTAGGTGCGTTGCCAATCGGCCGAGGACATGCCCTGTGCGGCGTCGGCGAGTTCGATGGCTGAGGCGGTCTTGAGCTTCGCGCGGGTGCTGTCGACCCATTCCTGGGCGTTGCGGTAGCCCTGTTCGAGGTACTCCAGGCCCTGGATCATGCACTCCAGCTGGTCCGCGTCATGGGCGACCAGGACTTCCAGGGAGTCGCCGTTCTCGTAGTCGTCGACGATTGCCTGCACGCCTGCGGCTACGGCGGGGTGGGCGTCGGCGACCTGGTCGGCGGTGACGGTCTCGTTCTTCTTCGCGTCGAGGTAGCGGCGGCCGATCCACGGGATGTCACCGACCCGCGTCTCCTGGGTGTCGTGGAAGGTGCACAGCAGGGCGACGCGTGCGGGGTCGGCGCCCTCCATCATGGCCAGTACGGAGCCGATGACCGCGGTACGGAAGCTGTGCTCGGCGATCGTCTCGGGGTCCTTCACTCCCACGATCCACCAGCCCGACCGCTTCGAGCGCTTCAGGGCGCCCATCTCCATCAGGTAGCTCACGGAACCCTTGGCGTGCCGGTCATCGCTCATGCGGCCAGTCCTCTCCGGTGGATCACGAGTTGTTCAGCCTTGGACCGTAATGCCGGGTCTCTTTCGGCAGGTACATGGCCATGTATGCCTTGGGGACCGGTACCGGGGCTCGGCCTGGTCATGGACGACTGCGGTCTCCAGCCCGGGTGAGGGGCCTGGTCATGGAGGCGAAGACGGGAGAGTCGGGGAAGGGCTGCTGTTCGCCGACCTTCTCGTAGCCCCATGCCTCGTAGACGGCCTGTACGGCGCCGTTGCCGGCGGTGGGGTCGACGAGGAGGGTGACACGTTCCTCCGTACGCCGGGAGAGCCACGTGTCGTGAATCCGGCGGGCGACGCCCCGGCCGCGCCACTGTTTGCGGACGACGATCTCGTTGAGAGCGACGGTGCGGCGGCCGTCCTCACGGGTGTACGCGCCCGGCAGGGGCGTTGTCATCGAACTCCACCAGCCGGTACCCGCCCCAAGGGCCATGCCGAAGCAGAAGCCTGCGACCTCATCACCGTCCCGCCCAAGGGCCGCTGTCCACCCGGGACGCGCCGCGTAGGCGGTGAGCCGTTCGTCGAACCGTTCGACGTCGTGGAAGGGTCCGGTCAGCCCGAAGTCCCGGTGACGGACCTCGGAGTGCAGATCGAGAATCGTCTGCCGGATCCGGGGCAGTTGCCCGGCGGTGTACAACTCGACAACGACGGTCATGCGTGACCTCCTTGTGTGGTGGCGTACCGCTCGGTCCACAGGGCGGTGGTACGAGCTCCGGGCGCTGCGGTGGACAACTCGCGGGTGAAAGCAGCTGCCAAGTGGCCGGTGCGTCCGGTCGGTGCACCTTTTCCTGCGGGGGCCAGTACGGATGCGGCGGTGACGCAGGCCTGCTCGAAGTCGTGCTGCCGAAGCTGTGCCAGCGCCAGATGAGCGGTGTAGTACTGGCGGTTACGGACGCATTCGGGACGCAGCACGGCGAGGGTGCGATGAAGGTACGCCTCGGACTGGTCGTGGCGCCCCAGATACGCCATCGCGAGGGCACCGAGACCGAAGAGTTCCGACTGGTCGTAGAAGCCGAGCCAGGTGGGCCGGGGTTCCGTCAGGTCTGTTCGTGAGAAGGAGTCGACGGCCAGGTCGAAGCTGCGGAGGGCCGCCAGATGATCCCCGGAATTGGCTTGGTTCACGGCAAGTCGCGAAGCCGCCAGGGAACGCATCAGCGGATCTCGGCGGCATGCTTGTGTGGCACGACCCGCATCGGCCGCTGCGAGCGCGTCTTTCCGGCGTTGCTGCTGATTGAACAGGATCCCCGTATGCCCCCACAGGAAAAGTTGTATGTCGGAGCTGCCGGCGAGCCCTGCCAGAGTCATGGCCCGGTCGATATGGCGCTCCGCACGGTCCGGCCGCCGTGCGTCGAGCGCCGCCCACACGGCGGTGCCGGTGAATGCTGCGGCGAGGTAGTAGAGGCGTGAGCGCACACGCTGGGAGGCGTGCCCGGCCTTCTGTAACTCAAGGGCGCGCTGCACGAAGGAGAGTGCGCGAGTCTCCAGATCGGCTGTACCGCCGTGCTGGTTGTCCGCGGCGATGAGCTCCGCGAAAGCGGCTTCCAGACGGTTGGCGTCCGCCATGCCGACGCGCCGCGTAGCGGCGTCGGATGGAGAGGGGAATATGGTTGCTGCCGCGACTGCGGCAGCGGTCCCGGCGAATGCGCGACGCCGCACAGGATCCTCCGTATGCACTGACGTGGTTGACGAGCTGGAGCGACAGGCCGTGGCCGCGAAACCTAACTCTTCGGCCAAGCAGCCGAATTCCTCTTCAAGTGCTCGGCGTTGTCGTGCTCTTGGCGCCTTGGTTTTTCCGGCGATCCAGTTCCGTACATGACGATCGGTCACCGTTCCCGTCCTGCCGGTGAAGGATTCGATGCGCAGGTTGAGCGAGTCTGCGAGCTCCTGCTGGGTGAGGCCGGCCGCTGCCATTCGTGCTGCCAGAAGCGTATTCCGCGTCATCCCGCAAAGGTAGCGATGTGGGACAGGAGCTGTCATGTGGTGGGCAAGTAGGTAAAAGTTTCCGGTCGTCGGCAGGGCTTGATGTCCTTCAGCTTCCTGGGAAGACCGCTGCCGGGGCGGTTGGCTGACGCAGGTGAACCTCATCCCAAAGAAGGACACTCGGCTGCCCGTACTCATCGGGCCTCCGCCTCAGCTCTTGCTCGTCGGCGCCCCCGAGTCGGTGCGGGCGGCCCGTGCCTATGTGCGTGAGTTCGTGGCGTTCCATGTGCCGGAGACGGGTGAGAGGCATGTGGACGATCTTCAGCTCGTGGTCTCGGAGTTGGTGACGAATGCGGTGCGGTACGGGACGGAGCCGGGGGATTCGGTGCTGGTCGTGCTGGCGGTCATGGATGCGTGTGTGCGGGTGGAGGTGCGGGATCCGGTGCGGCGGCGGCCCCGGTTCCGGGGGGCGTCGCAGGAGCGTGACCGGGGCAGGGGGCTGATCATCGTCGAGGCGCTGGCGGAGTGCTGGGGTGTGGCGGATCGGCCGTTCGGGAAGGCCGTGTGGGCCGAGGTGGCCCGGTGAGCGGGCCATCCGGCAGCCAACGGGGCGCCGCCGGTGCGGGGTTCGGGGCCGGGCGGGCCGGGGCCGGGCTGCCGGCCGCCTCCGTGGCCGGGCCGTATGCCGGTGTCGTCGCGTCCGGCTGGGCGCGGCCCCGGTGTCCTCCGCTTCTGTGTACCCGCAGGCCCGCCTCGCGGGACTGGCGGCGCGCGCTTCTCACGTACCTACGGCGGAGGGACGTGGGTGTGCGGGGCGTCCGGTGACGTCGCGGCACCGCTGTTCTCCGCTGGTGCCCGTGCTGGCGTCGGCGGCGCTGGTCGTGTTCGTCGTGAGCCTTATCAGCGATCACCTCGACCGGTAGGCCCGTACGCCTACGCCTCCTGCTGTGCCCCTCGAACCCCCGCTCCGGCCGGTACTCCCGGCGAAGGAACGACCGGCCGGAACGGGACAGGGCCCGAACGAACGGGCCCGGCAACTGCACCCAACGGCACAGGAGGCCAACGATGCGACACCCCACCGCCCCGGTCAAGCACGGCGGAGACGACACCAGCGACAGCGACCAGGACGACTCCAACCCCTCCGGTGGCTGCGGCGACGGCGACGGCTGCGGACGCCGGTAAGCAAGAGCGCCAGAACGACACGGCGGCCCCGAACCCACCCGGGACGGGGCCGCCCCCAGGGAGATCCATGTCACCCCACCACCACGCCTACCTCTGGCACGGCCACGGCACCCTCCTAGTCACACCCGGCGACGCCCACCGCCGCCCCGGCCACCCCGAGTTCCCCACCGCCCCCGTCATGCCCCTCGAAACCGCCCACTGGCTCCTCAAGGCGTCCGCCCACGTCCGGGCCACCTTCCCCCGGCCCACCGAAGCCGCCGCCTGGTACACCGAACAACTCCAGCAGCACACCGGCATCCTCACCGGCACCTACGCCCCCGCGCCCGACCCCGGTGAGATCGTCCGGCGACTGACCGCCCGCGAAGACCTCGTCGGCGGCTGGTGGACCACCGGCGGACGCTTCCTCCACCTCGGCCTCATCGCCTGCGGACCCCACCCCCACCGCCCCCAACACCCCTGCCCCCTGCGGACGGGGCAGGCGTCGGCGTCCCCGGGGGCGCCGACGCCCTGATGGTGGGGGGTCAGCTCTGGTCGATGCCGAGGGTCAGGCTGCCGGTGTAGCCGGCGGTGGTGGAGCCGGTCACGGTCATGAGGCCCGCGGCGGCGCCTCCGTTGCCGTAGATGCCGTCCTGCGCGAGCGTGGTGCGGGGCACGGTGTTGGTCGAGTACGGCGAGACACGGGCGACGGCCGCGGTGATCGCCTCGTCCACGAAGAGCTGGCCGGTGTGCAGTTCCTGCCCGCCGCTGAAGGAGCCGTCAGAGGTCAGCGTGACGTTCGTGTGCACCTTGGCGTGGAAGTGGATGCACCGGCCGCGGTACCAGCCCGGGTAGATCGTCGTGATGCGGGCGATGCCGTCGCTGCCGGTCAGCACGCCACCCCGCAGGAAGGTGCCGTTGTCGGGCTCCTGATGTCCGTTGTTGCCGACGAAGCCGGAGTACTCGCCGAGCGCGTCGCTGTGCCACAGCTCCACGAGCGCCCGGTTCAGGGGCGCGCAGGTGCTGTTGTCCACGACGGTGAGGGTCAGCTTGAGGGGGATGCCCGGTTTGCCCTCGGTGAGGTCGGCGCGGACGAGGGCGCCGTCGAGGTAGTACGGGCCTTCCGTCAGCTCCTTGGTGAGCGTGCAGACGGCCGTGGCGGCGACGGGGGCCGTGCGGCCGGCCCCGTTCTCCGTCGTCGTCAGCTTGTTGGTGCCGGCGGCGGCGACGGTGAGCGCGGCGGCCGTGGCGCCGGTCCCGAGCAGTACGGTGCGGCGCCGGATGAGGGGATCGTTGTTGTCTGTCATGGGCACGGCACCGTAGGGACGTCGACTGTCAGCCGCCTGTGAATTGGGCAAAGTGACGGGGTGTCAAGGCGAGGACCGGTCGCGACCGGACGGCCGGGCTCCGGACACGGCCTACCGGGGCTGGGTCAGTGGTTGGCCGGGGCCTCGTCGGGCACCCAGCGCAGGATGTCACCGGGCTGGCAGTCGAGGGTGCGGCAGATCGCGTCGAGCGTCGTGAACCGTACGGCCTTGGCGCGGCCGTTCTTCAGCACGGCGATGTTGGCGGGCGTGATGCCGACGGCCGCGGCGAACTCGCCCACCGACAGGCCGCGTCGGGCGAGCTGGACGTCGAGGTCGATGATGATCGCCATCAGACGACTTCGGCGATCTCGGTCTGCAGATCCGTCGCCTTGTGCAGGAGGCTTCGCATGATGACGACGAGCATCGCGAACCCCGCCCCCACGCCGGCGGTCACCGTCGCCGCGCCCAGCGCGCCGATGAGCTCCATGCCGTCACCGGGCGAGGGGATGCCGAACACGGCCAGATGTCCGGTGACCCCGAGCGCCAGCAGCGTCGCCACGGCCGAGGATCCGATGATGACGTCGACCCACCGGAAGGCCAGCGGCGTGAAGATCGCGTCGCGCTGGACCATGTCGAGCAGCATCCACGTGGCGACGAGCGCGACCTGGACGCAGGCGATGCCGATGATGGCCACCGTCACGTACGGCACGGCGAACGGCCCGTAGGGCGGGAAGCGTTCGACCTCGTCGGCTGCCGTCGTCGGGATGACCACGATCTGGCCGAAGAGGCCGAACATGATCGCTGCGGCGATACCGACCCGGAGCATGCCGATGAAGAGGTGATTCATGTATCGATTGTCGATAGCTATCTATCGAAAGTCAATCGATCGACGGGTCGGCGGCGGTCGTACGCGTGGTCAGGTCGGCGTCCGTGATGGGGCGGAGCACGCGACACGGCGTCCCGACCGCGACCACCATGGGCGGGATGTCCCTGCTGACGACGCTGCCGGCGCCGATGACCGATCCGTAACCGATACGGACCCCCGGCAGGACGACGGCGTTGCTGCCGATCCACACCTTGTCCTCGATGACGATCGGCTCCGAGAACCGCCCGAAGTCGGCGCGGCGCGCCGGGTGGACCGGATGTCCCGTCGTCGTGAGCGTCACGTTGGGGGCGATCATGACGCCGTCCCCGATGCGGATCTCGACGTCGTCGACGAACGCGAGGTTGACGTTCCCGAAGAAGTCGTCGCCGATATGGACGTTGCTGCCGAAGCCGGCGCTGAACGGCGCGTTCAGAATGGTGCGTTCGCCGACCGAGCCGAGGATCGCGACCAGTAGTGACCTGCGGGTGTCGGTGTCGCCCGGCGGGGTGTGGTTGTACGCGAAGATGAGGTCGGTACGTCGCCGCGGGGCCTGGAACGCCGCCTCGGACTCGGTGTGGACGAGACCTTGCCGTATGCGGTCCAGAACAGCCTGCTCATCACTTTCCAGCACCGACGCGCCCCCTCCGTACAGACGAACGGACAAGCAAACAGACAAACGAACGAACGACGCACGAGGTTAGCGGAGCGGGAGAGGGGCGCCCAGCTCGGTCGCCGGGCGCGGGCCGAAGATGCGCCGGTCCGCTTCGGCGATGGGGACGTCGTTGATGCTTGCCTCCCTGCGGCGCATCAGCCCGTCGTCCGTGAACTCCCACAGCTCGTTGCCGTAGCCGCGCCACCACTGGCCGGCCGCGTCGTGGCACTCGTACTGGAACCGCACCGCGATCCGGTTGCCATGGAACCCCCAGAGTTCCTTGCGCAGCGCGTAGTCGAGTTCGCGGGCCCACTTCTCGCGCAGGAAGGCCACGATGGCGGCCCGGCCGGTGAGGAAGGTGTCCCGGTTCCGCCAGACCGAGTCCTCCGTGTAGGCGAGCGCGACGCGTTCGGGATCGCGGGTGTTCCACGCGTCTTCAGCGGCCTGGACCTTCTGGATCGCGCTCTGCTCGTCGAACGGCGGGAACGGTGGCCGTGGCGGTGGTGTCATGGCGGGCTCCTCTGCTCACAGGGGCGGGTTGGCGGGCGAGTACTCGGGGGCGGACCAGCGCAGGGGGCTGGCGTGCGGGGTCTCGACGACCTCGGCGACCGTGAAGCGGTTGGTGCGGCCGTGCGCGCCGAACGCGGTGGTCGCGGTGCCGGAGAGCTGGAGCGTGGTGCCGGTGCTCCAGTCGAGGAACAGCAGTCCCGCGCGCGGATCGTTCTCAAGGTTGCCCAGGGTCAGGAACATCGAGTTTCCCCCGTAGTCCTGCCAGGAGAGTGCGTTCGGCGCTGTCACCCGGACGAATCCGGGGTTGCCGCCGCGATGGCTGGCGTCGGCGCCGTCGGCCGACGCGGTGGCGATGAAGAAGGTGTCGGCGGCATGGATGAACCTCTCCTGACCGGGGGTGAGTTCCCGGCCGTGCCGCACGGCACCGGACCGGGCGGGGACGGATTCGTGTTGGTCCCGCTGGAGGTCCCGCTTCTGCAGATACTTCGGGCAGTTGGAGAAGACCTGCTCGGCCTCCACCGCGAACCCGCGCGCTGTCGGCCCGGCCGTGCCGTTGAGGCGCATACGGCGGCGGGTCCGCGGATCGAGGGCGATGGTGCCGACCGCCGTGCCCTCGGCCGCGAGCGCCGCGGCGAGCGGGTCGCCGTCCGGCAGGCCGCCCGCGACCGAGATCCGCCGAGGGCCCGTGGCCCGTACGAAACCGGGCGCACCGGTGAGCAGCGAGCTCCACATGCGGCCTGCTCCGTCCGCCGCGCCGATGACCAGCATCGGCTGAAGACCGAGGAAGGCCGCGGCCACGTCACGGATGTCCTGCCCGATGGAGCGGCCGACGTGGTCGGCCGCTTCGCGTACGCCGACGCGGGTCTGCACGGCGCGCGAGCCCTGGTGGTAGGGATCCATGGTCCTCAGCTCCTCATCCTCTTGGCCTCTCGGCTCCTCAGTCCCTCAGTCCTTCAGAAGAATCCGCAGGTCGGTGCGGCTGCCGACGGAGCGGGCGCGCCCGCCGCACCCGTGGGTACGGAGATCTCCAGCCGTGTGCCGTCCGGGTCGTGGAAGAAGATGCCGCCGGAGGGCGCGCCTTCCTGGTGGGCGACGATCCCGTCGTACGCGAAGCCCACACCCCGCTCGCGGAGCCGGGCCTCGAACGCCTTCACCTCGTCGATCGTCCCGGCCTCCCAGGCCAAGTGGTGCAGCCCGGCGAGGCCCGGGGCGTACGCGCCGTCCGCCTGCTGCCACAGCGTGAGCGTGAGCTGTCCGTCCTGCCCCAGGAAAGCGAAGCGCCGGCCCTCGTCGCTGCCCTCGCCGAGCACGTCGAATCCGAGCACCTCCCCGTAGAAGTCGAGCGAGCGTTCGAGATCGGTGACGTTCAGGCCGACGTGGCCGGCTCGCAGTGTGCTGGTCGCCGTCATGGCGGACCCCCTCGCTTTCGGTTCGATCTCCATCGGGTCGATCGCTTCAGGCTAACCTCTGAATGGGACTTTAAGGGTTAGAGGGGAGGGGGTCAACCCATCACATACCCTTGAGTGGTTAGCCGACTGGAGGGGGTACGGACATGAGCGAGGAGCCACGGATGCCGGCGACCGACCCGCGCCCCCTGACCGGAGAGCCCGTCTCGCTGGATCTGCTGAACACCCGCTGGATGTACGACGGCGTACGCCAGGACCTGCTGACCGGCACCGAAGGGCTGCGCATCTGGCTCGCGGGCAACGGGCTCGACCGCCGCTTCCCCGCCGACGCCGCGTCACTGGAGCACGTGCTGCTCGCCCGGGAGGCGCTCGCCTCCGCCGTCGACAGCCCCGGCGGCGCGGCCGGCATCGAACGCGTCGACGCCGTACTCGGCCACGGCCGGATCCGCGCCACCCTGACCGCCGCGGGGCCCGGGGAGGAGACGGAGTTCGAGGACCCGTCCTGGGGTGCGGCCTGGACCGCGGCGCACGACTACCTGAACCTGTTGCGCGCCGCCCCCGACCGGATCCGGGGCTGCGCGCACGAGGCGTGCATCCTGCACTTCTTCGACACGTCACGGAACGGCACCCGCCGCTGGTGCTCCATGGCGTCCTGCGGCAACCGGGCCAAGGCCTCCCGCCACTACGCGAGAACACGCGAGAGCTGAGCGGGCGCGAGCGCATGACCGACGGGGGGATCATGACGGATCATCTGGGACCACTGGAACTGGTCGGGGACCGCTGGATCATCGGGGACCCGAAGCGGGAGGGCGGCTCCTGCCTGGTCCTCACCGCCGAAGGCCTGGAACGCCACGAGTTCGGCGCACCGGCACCTGACGCCGTCGTCCCCTGGTCCAGGTTCGTGGAGCTGAAGATCCGGGCCACCTTCCGTGCGTGGCACGCCACGCGCGCCATGGGGGTGATGGGCGCGCTCGGCGGCGGCCCCCTGGAGACCGGCCGCAGCGGCTGTTCCGTACACGGGCTCCTGCGCCATCCGTACGAGGGATGGTCGGTGAACTACAGCCATCACGAGCGCCCTTACACGGGCCCGCACGTTCTCGTGGTCAAGGCCCTGTTCCAGAAGGCGTCCGAGGCGAAGGCGCTGCACCGCCTCGGTGACCCGGAATGGCTGGGCGCGGCGGTCGCCCGGCTGGCGCCGTTGCGTGCGGGGTGGGCCCCCAAGGTGAACAGCCAGGTGAGCGAGATCATCGAGGACCTCGGCACCTGACGAGTCCCGGGGCGTGCCGATGGGCCGCCCCGACGCCGTCCTGATGGCCGAGGAGCTGGGCTTCACCTACCGGATCATGCACATCGGGCCCGAGGTCGTCCGGGACCTGCTCGACGACATCACCGGCGGGCGCGCACGCATGCCGCGCTTCGACCGGCCCGTGGTCGACGACCCCGTGCTCGCCCGCGCGCTGCGCAGACTGCACCCCGCGCTTGTCGGCGGCGCCGATCCGCTCGTACGGGAGGAGCGGCTGACCGCGGCCGTGACGGCGATGGTCCGGCGCAACGCGTCGTCGCGTACGGGCTCCGCCGCGCCCCGCGAGCTGTCCGGCGGCGGACGGACGATGGCGGCCCGCCGGGTGCGGGCGCTGCTGGACGAGGCGTACGGGCGTGATCTCACCGCTCAGGACCTCGCGGACGCCGCCGGGTGCAGCCGGTTCGCCCTCTACCGGGCCTTCCGCGCCGTGTACGGGATACCGCCCAGCGACTACCAGCGCCTGCTCCGGCTGCGCAAGGCCCGGGGTCTTCTCGTCGCGGGCCACTCGGCGGCCGACGCCGCCGCGCTGTCCGGGTTCGCCGATCAGGCGCATTTCCACCGGTGGTTCGTCCGGTCGTTCGGGGTGACCCCCGGCGTCTTCGGGCGCGCCGCCGACTGCACGACGGGCGCGCGCTCTCGGGTCCGTGTGAGTCAGGAGAGCCAGTCGGCGTAGTGGGTGGGGGCGAGGTGAGCGTGCCCGTCGGTGAGGACGTCGCCCTTCACGGCGGCGAACATGCCGGCGGTGGGGTCGGTGACGACCGTACGGCTGTCGCCTTTTCGGGACAGGGTGATCCGGCCCAGCTCGTCCAGGGGGAAGATCTCAGGGCCGGCGATCTTGTGAATGCCGTTCAGCGGGGGGCCCGCGGCGACGTCCGCCACCGCGGTGGCCACGTCCTTGGCGGCGATGGGCTGGATCGGTGTGGCGGGCAGCCGGACGGTGTCGCCGTCGGTGGTCATGGACAGGACCGTGTCGATGAATTCCATGAACTGCGTCGCCCGGACGATCGAGTAGGGGATCGGTCCGGCCGCGAGGAGGTTCTCCTGGAGCGTCTTGGCGCGGTAGTAGTCCAGCTCGGGCACCTGGTCCGTGCCGATGATCGAGAGGATGACGAAGTGGCCGATGCCGGCCTTCCTGGCCGCGCCCAGGAGGTTGTCCATCGAGGTCCGGAAGAAGTCCGGGGATGCTTCGTCGAAGGTCGGGGAGTTCGTCAGGTTGACGACGACGTCCGCTCCCGCCGCCGCCTCGTCCAGCCCTTGGCCGCTGATGACGTCGACTCCGGTGGACTGCGAGTGCGGTACCGCTTCATGCCCGGCGGCGTTCAGGTTCTTGACGACCTGCGACCCGATCAGCCCGGTACCGCCGATGACAGCGAACTTCATGACATGCCTTTCGTCGTGAGGTGTGTGAGGTGTGTGAGGTGTGTGAGGTGTGTGAGATGTGTTGGAGCCAGCATGTGAGCGTGGATCGGACCACGCCACAGGAGACGCTCGTCCGAGGCATCGGGTCGACCGTGGGGAGCGGGGTGTTCGTCGCCCGGGAGCGGACGGTGTCAGCGGCCGTCGATGAACGTGACCGTCTCGTCGAGCGGCGCCCGGCCGGTGCGGGTGTCATCCACCGTGACGTCCTCGAAGCCGATCGACATGCCGCAGAAGAGGATGAGCTCGTCCGGGGGTGACAGGACCTCCGCGACCGTCCGGTGATATTTCGCCCATGCCATCTGTGCGCAACTGTGCAGGCCTTCGGCTCGGAGCAGCAGCATGACGGTCTGCAGATACATGCCGACGTCGGCCCATTGGGGTGAGCCCATAGCGCGGTCGATGTAGCAGAACAGGGCGGCGGGCGCGCCGAAACAGTCCCAGTTGCCTGCGGCGGCCCTCTGGCGTGCCTCGATGTTCTCGCGGGGAATGCCGAGCGCGCCGTAGCGCTGCTCCCCGAAGGCGGACCGGCGCTCGCGGTACGGGGACTTCAGCGCGGGCGGGTACTGCTCGTACTCCGGCTCGTCCCACGGGTCACCCGAGGTCACGCGCTCGCCTGTGCACTTCTTGAGCTCGGCCAGCGGTTCGTCGGTCAGTACGTAGGTGTGCCACGGCTGGAGGTTCGACGCGGACGGTGACCAGGCCGCGGCGGACAGCGCGCGCTCCAGTACCTCCCTCGTGGCGGGGCGGCCGGTGAACCCGCGCACGGCTCGTCGGCTTGTCACCGCCTCGTAGACATCCAAGATCATCCGCCTCCGTCTGCTCGGTATCCAGCTCCGTTGTGAGTGCGATAGTATCATTCAATACTGTTGCGAGTGTAACTAATCTCGCCGTGCATCCATGGCCCGTGATGACCTCCCCCGGCCCCGCTCTCTGGAGAAAGCCCATGACCACACTGCTGCACATCGATTCGTCCGCGTTTCCCGGCGAAAAGTCCTCGTCCCGTTCGGTCGGAAACACATTCCGCCAGGTATGGGAGGAGCAGCACCCGGAGGGCACGGTGATCTACCGCGACATCGCGGTCAGCCCGGTCCCGCACATCACCGCGGACGCGCACACCGCCGGTTTCGCCGCCTCGTCCGCGCACACCCCGGAGCAGTCCGCCGCGTTCGCCGTGCGCGCGACGCTCATCGAGGAGCTTGAGCGGGCGGACGCGGTCCTGATCGGCGCCCCCATGTACAACTACTCGATCCCGTCGACCCTCAAGGCGTGGCTCGACAACGTGATCCTCTTCGGCCGCACCGCGGGCGAGACCCGCTCCGCCCAGGGCACCCCGGTCGTCGTCGTCGCCAGCCGCGGCGGGTCCTTCGCGCCGGGTACCCCGCGCGAGGGCTACGAGTTCGTCCAGAACTACCTGGAGGCCGTCCTCAAGAACACCCTCGGCATGGACCTCGAATTCATCGTTCCGGAACTCACCATGGCCCCCAGCAAGCCGGACATGTCCGAACTGGTCCCCCTCTACGAGGCATCCCGCAAGCGTGCGTTCGAGGACGCGGGCGCCAAGGCCAAGGAACTCTCGGAGCGCCTCGCCGCGTAACCTCCGGGCCGGGCTCGCCACGAGAGCCGCCCGAGCGGAAAGCGCGCCCGCGCGCCGGCCGACCGCCGTGCGGGCGTGCTTACGCCTCTCCGTCCGTGTGACGGGTGATCCGGGTCAGCAGATCCGCCAGCCGCTCGGGCTCGCCGGGCCCCAGTTCGGCGACCAGACGCTCCGACAGCGGCTCCGCCGAAGCGTGGGCCACGTCGAAAAGCTCGACGCCCTCGGGCGTGATCTCCACTGCCCGCGCCCGCCGGTCCCCGGGAACGGCCTTGCGTACGGCCAGCCCCTTACGCTCCAGATCGTCCACGACCCGCATGATTCCCGCCTTGTCCGACCCTGTAGCCACCGCCAGGTCCCGCTGCACCGTGGGCCCGCGGTCCATGAGGACGATCAGTACGGCGAAATGCCGCAACTCGATGCCGAGCGGCCGGAGCGCCTCGGTCATCACCGCGGCTGCGTGCCAGTGCGCCCGGCGCAGCAACAGGCCCAGGGCGAAAGGCGAGGCATCTCCTGGACGGCCGGTCGCACGCGAGGTGGTGGTCCTGTGAGGGACGTCGGCGGTCATGAGGCCACATTACCTCCGCGTGTTCAGTCGATACGTTATCGATCGAGACCACGGTGGCGGGCCTCGACCGGGCACGTCGTCGGCACATCCCACCGCCCGGGCGGCAGCCGCTCGACGGCGTGCGCCGGCTCCGGGCGGTGGTCCGCGATCCGCTCGGGAGAGCCCGGCCCGGAGCGGGACGGACCATGGACCAGCCGGGACCCCGGCCGAGCCCCGCCGCTCGGATCCGGGACGACCTCGGACGTGTGGCCCGCCGCCCCGCACCCCCACCGCAGCGCGCCGCGCGGTACGTTCGGGCCCGTACGCGGAGACCAGAACGTACGCGGAGACCAGAACAGAGCGGAGTCACAGCGTGAGCGTCAGGACGACCGAGGGGGCCGACCCGTTCGGGACGGCGCGGCTGCGGCGTGGGGTGCTGGACGCGTGGGGGGCCGGCCCCGCGCGGTTCCGTGAGGATGCCAACGCCGAGGAGGACCTGGCCCTCGGCGGCTACCGGGACCGGCTCGTCGTCGAGCTGGCCCAGAACGCCGCCGACGCCGCCGCGCGCGCCGGGGTCGAGGGGCGGCTGCGGCTGACGCTGCGGCCCGCGACCGCCGACGGGCCCGCCGTACTCGTGGCCGCCAACACCGGCGCCCCGCTCGACGCGACCGGCGTCGAGTCGCTCTCCACCCTGCGCGCCTCCGCCAAGCGCGAGGGGCACGAGAGCGCCGTGGGACGGTTCGGCGTCGGCTTCGCCGCCGTGCTCGCCGTCAGCGACGAGCCCGCCGTCATCGGCCGGCACGGCGGCGTCCGCTGGTCCCTCGCCGAGGCCCGCGAGCTGGCCGGGGTGACCGCGCAGGCCAGCCCCGGCCTCGGGGACGAACTGCGGCGCCGCGACGGCCACGTACCGCTGCTGCGGCTGCCGCTGCCCGCCGAGGGCACCGCCCCGGACGGGTACGACACCGTCGTCATCCTGCCGCTGCGCGACGCCGCCGCGACCGCGCTCGTGGAGCGGCTGCTCGCCGGGGTCGACGACGCGCTGCTGCTGACCCTCGCCGGGCTCTCCGAGGTCGCGGTCGAAACCCCGGACGGGGAGCGGGTGGTGCGGCGCTCGCAGGACGCCTCGTACGTCGTCGTGGACGACAGCGCGGGCGGTGCGGACGGTGGCGGCGAGGTGCGCCGCTGGCGCGTGGTCAGCCACCACGGGGCCACCGGGGCGGCCCTCCTCGAAGGGCGGCCCGTGGAGGAGCGGCTGCGCCCGCACTGGGCCGTGACCTGGGCCGTCCCCGTGGACGCCGAGGGCGCCCCGGCCCGGCCGCGCACCGCGCCGGTCGTGCACGCCCCGACCCCCACCGACGAACCCCTCGGCGTGCCCGCGCTGCTGATCGCCACGCTCCCGCTGGACACCACGCGGCGCCACCCCGCGCCGGGCCCGCTCACCGACTTCCTCGTCGCGCGGGCGGCCGACGCGTACGCCGAACTGCTCGCCGGCTGGGAGCCCAACTCCACCGGCCTCCTCGACCTCGTGCCGGGCCCGCTCGGCAAGGGCGAGCTGGACGGCAGCCTGCGCGCCGCGATCCTGGAGCGGCTGCCGCGCATCGCCTTCCTCACCCCGGCCACCCCGGCGGTCCCGCCGGTCCCGTCGGCTCCCGACGACGATCAGGAGGAGGGGACGGCCGCGCTGCGGCCCTTCGAGGCGGAGGTCGTGGAGGGCGCGGGCGCCGACACCGTACGGGTGCTCGCCGAGGTGCTGCCGACCCTGCTGCCCGCCGGGCTCGAACGGCGCCCGGAGCTGCGGACGCTCGGGGTCGGCCGACTGCCCCTCGGCGACGCCATCGAACGCATCGCGGGCGTCGAACGGCCGCCCGCCTGGTGGCACCGGCTGTACGACTCCCTCGCGGGCGTGGACGCCGACCGGCTCTCCGGGCTGCCGGTGCCGCTCGCGGACGGCCGTACGACGATCGGGCCGCGCCAGGTGCTGCTGCCGCTGCCCGGCGGGGAGGACGGAGCCGAGGGGGCCGGGTCGGCCGACCTCGCGCGGCTCGGGCTGAAGGTCGCCCACCCCGAGGCCGCCCACCCCCTGCTGGAGAAACTGGGCGCGCTCCCGGCCACGCCCCGCGCCGTTCTGACGACCCCTCAGGTACGGGCGGCGGTCGCCGCCTCGCTCGACGCGGGCGAGGTGTGGGACGAGGACGCCACCACCCCGGACGCCGAGGAGCTCGCCGAACTGGTGCTGACCCTCGTACGGGACGCGGGACTTGAGGCGGGCGACGAACCGTGGCTCGGCGCCCTCGCGCTCACCGACGAGGACGGCGAACTGGCGCCCGCCGGTGAACTCGTCCTGCCGGGAAGCCCGTTCGCCTCCGTCGTACGTTCCGACGAACTCGCTTACTGCGATGCCGAGTTGGCCGAACGCTGGGGCGAACAGCCCCTCGCCGCCTGTGGCGTCCTCGCCGACTTCGCCCTCGTACGCGCCACGGACGTCGTCCTCGACCCCGACGAACTGGAGCCCAGGGACGGCGACTTCGCCGAACCCGACGACGCCGGACTGCTCGACTCCGTCGACGTCTGGTGCGAGGACGTCCTGGACCGGCTGCCCGACACACCCGTACCGCCGGTCGCCACGGAGATCGTCGCCGTACGCGACCTGGACCTGGTGGACGACGACGCGTGGCCCCAGGCGCTGGCCCTGCTCGCCCGGCCGCCGCTGCGCGACGCGCTCATCCAGCCCGTACGGATCCTGCTCCCCGACGGGACGACGGAGAGCGTACGGTCCTACACCGCGTGGTGGCTGCGCGACCACCCCGTGCTCGACGGACGGCGCCCCGCCGGGCTGCGCTCCGCCACCGGGGACCCGCTGCTCGCCGGGTTGTACGACGCGGTGGACGCGACCGGCTTTGACGACGCGCAGGTGCTGCGCGCCCTGGGCGTACGGACCTCCGTCGCCGCCCTGCTGGACGAGCCCGGCGGAGCCGCCGAGCTGCTGGGCCGGCTCGCGGACCCGGAGCGGGAGGTCGGCGCCGGGCAACTGCACGCGCTCTACACCGCCCTGGCCGACCTCGACCCGGACCAGGTGACCCTGCCGGACGAACTGCGCGCGGTGGTCGACGGCGAGGTGCGGGTGGTCGACGCGGCGGACGCGGTGATCGCGGACGCCCCCGACCTGCTGCCGCTGGCGGGCGGGCTGCCGCTGCTGCCGGTCGCGCCGACGCGCTTCGCGGAGCTGGCCGAACTGCTCCAGGTGCGGCGGCTCGGTGAGACGGTCGTCGCGGAGGTGACGGGGGAGGCGGCGGAAGGCGGCGAGGAGCACGAGGTGCCCGACGCGGTCCGCGCCCTGCTGGGCCCGGCCACACCCGCCACGTACGTCGAGCACGAGGAACTGGTCGCGGGCGGCGCCGAACTGGACTGGCGCCGCACCCCGGACGGGGTGCTGCACGCGGCGACGCTGGAGGGCGTGGCGGCGGGGCTCGCGTGGGCGGCGGGGCAGTGGCCGCGGCGCTTCGAGGTGGCGGCGCTGCTGGAGGACCTGTCGCGTACGGAGGAGCTGGCCAGGGACCGCTGGTTCGACTGATCGGCCGGGGGCGCGATCCGCGCGATCCGCTGATCGGCCGGTCAGCGGATCCGTCGGTTCGTCGGCTGATTTTGGGATCTTCGCAAGAAAGTCATGATTCCGTACAACTATTCACATGCGTACCTCGTCTGGTCTGTCGAGTCACCAGGCTCACAGACCAGATGGGCCCCGCCGTACGAACGACGCACCGCGGGGCCCCTTCTCCACTTGGGGAACGCATGCGTATTCGTGCCACTGTTGCCGCTGTCTCCGGCGCCCTGGCCCTGTCCGCTCTCGCCGTGCCGGCCTCGCAGGCCGCGCAGTCCGGCGCGCCCGGCGGCGACCGTCCGTCCGCTCCGGACTACGGCTTCTCGTCCCAGCACGGCGCCGCCGCGCCGAAGGCCAAGGCCAACGGACTCACCGCCGCGGCGAAGGCCGCCGCCGCCCCGGTCATCACCAAGACGGTGGTGAACGGCGGCAAGCCGATCGTCGTCGGCACCACCGCCACCAAGAAGGTCACGATCGCGATCACCGCGTCCCACGCCTCGGGCATCGCCGACGCCGGCACGATCCTCTGGATCGGCAAGAACCTCGATGACGACGACGCCTTCGCCTTCGTTCAGAACGAGGACAAGGCGACGTGCAAGGCCGCCAACGCCACCACCTCGACCTGCACGCTCACCGTCACGGTCGACCCCGGCCAGCTGATCAACACGGACGCCACGTACTGGAACGTCGGCGCCGCCGTGCTGGCCAAGGGCGGGACGGACGTCCAGAACGACAAGTTCACCAAGATCCGCTTCCAGCGGCTCTCCAAGCTGACCGTCAACGCCTCCCCGGAGCCCGTGAAGAAGGGCAAGACCCTCACGGTCACCGGCAAGCTGTCGCGCGCCAACTGGGAGACCGCCACCTACAAGGGCTACGCCACCCAGACGGTGAAGCTCCAGTTCCGTAAGAAGGACAGCAGCACCTACACCGACGTCAAGACGGTCAAGACCTCCGGCACCGGCACGCTGAAGACCACCACGACCAGGACGACGGTCGCCGGCTACTGGCGCTGGAGCTTCGCCGGTACGGCCTCGACCCCCGCGGTCAACGCCACCGGTGACTACGTCGCCGTCAACTAGCACCGGATCACGGCGGGGCCCGGCAGGCTGACGCCGCCGGGCCCCGTACGCCCAGCGCCTGCCGGGCCCGTACGCCCTACGCGGCGGGGAACCTGCGCCCCACCCACCGCCAGCACATCTCCAGCGCCACCGACGCCACCACCGCGATGCCCACCGCGGCCCACGGCACCGTCGTCCCCACCAGCTTCAGCGCGAAGAAGTGCTGCAACGCCGGTACGGCCAGCACCACCAGGAACGCCGCCCCCATCGACAGTACGAGGCAGATCCGCCACCACGTGTACGGGCGCGCGACGATCGCCAGCACCCACATGGAGACCAGGAACAGCGTGAGCGTGGCCGCGCTGGTCTCCGCGCCGAGCGAGTCGGGGCCGGTGTAGGAGTGCCGGGCCAGCAGATACGTGGTGAACGTGGCGACGGCCGCGATGACGCCCGAGGGCACCGCGTACCGCATCACCCGGCGGACGAAGTGGGGCTGGGCGCGCTCCCTGTTCGGGGCCAGCGCCAGGAAGAACGCCGGGATGCCGATCGTCAGCGTCGAGAGCAGCGTGAGATGGCGCGGCAGGAAGGGGTACTCGACCTGGAAGCACGCCACCAGGATCGCCAGCAGCACCGAGTAGACGGTCTTGGTGAGGAAGAGCGTCGCCACCCGCGTGATGTTGCCGATGACCCGGCGGCCCTCCGCCACCACCGAAGGCAGCGTCGCGAAGCTGTTGTTCAGCAGCACGATCTGGGCGACGGCCCGGGTCGCCTCCGAGCCCGAGCCCATCGCGACGCCGATGTCCGCGTCCTTCAGCGCCAGGACGTCGTTGACGCCGTCCCCCGTCATCGCGACCGTGTGCCCGCGCGACTGGAGCGCGCCGACCATGTCGCGCTTCTGCTGCGGGGTGACCCGGCCGAAGACCGCCCCCGCGTCGAGCGCCTCGGCCATCCCCTCCCGTTCGGCGGGAAGATGCCGGGCGTCGACGGTCTGCTCCGCGCCGGACAGACCGAGCTTTCCGGCCACGGCGCCGACGGAGACCGCGTTGTCGCCTGAGATGACCTTCGCGGCGACGTCCTGGTCGGCGAAGTACGTGAGGGTCTCGGCGGCGTCGGGCCGCAGCCGCTGCTCCAGTACGACGAGGGCGGTCGCCTCGGCGCCGGACACGGCCTCGGGGGAGTCGAGGTCGGGACCGCCCGCGCTCACACCCGTACCGACGCGGGCGAGGAGCAGGACGCGCATCCCCTGCCGGTTGAGGTGGTCGACCTCGGCGAGCGCCGGATCGTCCGAGGGCAGCAGTACGTCGGGCGCGCCGAGCAGCCAGCGGGAGAGTCCGTCGCCGTTCCCGGTCGTGGCGCCGTCCGCTCCTTCGCCGCTCTCCTCGAACTCCTCGAACGCGGCGCCGCTGTACTTCCGTACGGACGAGAAGGGCAGCGCCGCCGCCACCGGCCACCGCCCGCGCTCGTCCTGGTACGCGTCGATGATCGCCTGGAGGCTGGCGTTGGGGCGCGGGTCGGACTCCCCGATCGCGCCGAGCACCTTCCGTACGTACGACTCGTCCGCACCCCCGAGCGGACGCAGCTCGCTGACGTCCATCCCGCCCTCGGTGAGCGTGCCCGTCTTGTCGAGGCAGACGACGTCGACGCGCGCGAGCCCCTCGATGGCGGGCAGCTCCTGGACGAGGACCTTGAGCCGGCCGAGCCGGATGACCCCGATCGCGAAGGCGACGGAGGTCAGCAGCACCAGGCCCTCGGGGATCATCGGGACGATCCCGCCGACGGTCCTGGCGATGGAGTTCTTGAAGTCGTTCTGCTTGACGACGAGCTGGCTGAGGATGAGCCCGGTCGCGGTCGGGATCATCATCCAGGTCACGTACTTGAGGATCGTGCTGATGCCGTTGCGCAGCTCGGAGTCGACCAGCGTGAAGCGGGACGCCTCCTCGGCGAGCTGCGCGGCGTAGGCGTCGCGCCCGACCTTCGTCGCCTGGAACGCGCCCCCGCCGACGACCACGAAGCTGCCGGACATCACGGGGTCGCCGGGACGTTTCAGCACCGGGTCCGCCTCGCCGGTGAGCAGCGACTCGTCGATCTCCAGACTGTCGGCCTCGGCCACCACGCCGTCGACCACGACCTTGTCGCCGGGGCCCAGTTCGATGAGGTCGCCGAGGACGATGTCGGAGGTGGAGATCTCGGCGGCGACCCCGTCCCGCCGTACGGTCGGTCTCGCCTCGCCGATCACCGCGAGCCCGTCGAGGGTCTTCTTGGCGCGCAGCTCCTGGATGATGCCGATACCGGTGTTGGCGATGATCACGAAGCCGAACAGGGTGTCCTGGATCGGCGCGACGAAGAACATGATCACCCAGAGCACGCCGATGATCGCGTTGAATCGGGTGAAGACGTTCGCCCGGACGATCTCGGCGGCGGACCGGCTGCTGCGGACGGGTACGTCGTTGACCTCCCCGCGCGCCACATGCTCCGCCACTTCGGCGGCGGTCAGCCCGGTGTGCCGGCCGGCGGGCGGGGGAAGCGTCATGGGGTGTACGGGGTCCAGCTCGGCGCCCGCGTCGATGGCGGGGGTGGTGGGGGCCGGGGAGCCCCGCTCCGTGCCGTCCGGCTCCGCGCCGTCGGTGTTGATCTTCGCCCGCTGCGTCATGTTCCGACCGTACGGTGGGGAGGGCCCCGCCACCCGCCGGCCGGAGCGAAGATCAGACCCCGGGACGACGGTTCGGGTGCGGAATCGTCCCTGGGCACTACGGGCCGGGGCGGAGCCGTAAGGGGCACGCCCCTACGGGCCGGAGGCGCCGGGCCCGTCCTCGTCGGGCCCTGTGGTCCCCTCGGCGTCGGCTTCGGCGTCGGCTTCCGCAGCAGCGGCAGCACGCTTGAGCGCCGCGTCCCGGCCGCGTACGTACCAGATCCCGATGAGTCCGAGTCCGGCGCCGGCGAGGCAGGTCCAGATCCACCAGGTGTGCCCGTGCTCGCTGTACCAGCCGTAGAAGGGGAGCTGGAGGAGGAAGAGGGCGAACCAGATGATCGTGCCGCCCGTGACGGTGCCGACGACCGGCCCCTCCAGAGGCTCGGGCGCGGCGCGCTGGGGCGTAGAACCGGTCATGGGATCAGTGTAAGTGGGGGTGCGCGGAGGACGGGGAGCAGGCGGCTCAAGGGTCTACGCGCGGAGATAGCGATCTTCTTACGATCTGTTCATACTGAAACGGTTTGTGGGTGTCTGGTTTTGTTCGGTGAACATCCATGCGTTTGAACATCAATGGAAACCCGATGAACACATCGGTAACACATCGGTCTGATCAAGTTTCGCCGCAGTCCCCGCTCTGCCCCGTGCCGCCCGTACCGCCCCACCACCCGCCCCTCCCCTCGTACGACGTCTGAGGTTCCGCATGCCTTCCTCGGCCACCGCTCCGGTCGGTTCCGACGCCCAGCCGCCGACCCCCGGGCAGTCGTCCGGCGGACTTGACGGCTTCTTCAAGATCTCGGAGCGCGGCTCCACGATCGGCCGTGAGATACGTGGCGGCTTCGCCACCTTCTTCGCGATGGCCTACATCATCGTGCTGAACCCGATCATCCTCGGCAGCGCGAAGGACATGTACGGGCACCAGCTCGACAACAGCCAGCTCGTCACCGCCACCGTGCTGACCGCCGCCTTCTCCACGCTCCTGATGGGCGTCATCGGCAATGTGCCGATCGCCCTCGCGGCCGGCCTCGGCGTCAACACCGTCGTCGCCCTGCAACTCGCCCCCCGGATGAGCTGGGCGGACGCGATGGGCATGGTCGTCCTCGCGGGTCTGCTGGTGATGCTGCTCGTGGCCACCGGTCTGCGCGAGCGCGTGATGAGCGCCGTACCGCTCGGGCTGCGCAAGGGCATCGCGATCGGTATCGGCCTCTTCATCATGCTGATCGGGCTGGTCGACTCCGGGTTCGTCTCCCGTATCCCGGACATCGCCCGGACCACCGTGCCGCTCCAGCTCGGGGGGAACGGGCATCTGCACGGCTGGCCGGTCCTCATCTTCGCCATCGGCGTGCTGCTCACCCTCACGCTGATCATCCGCAAGGTGCCGGGCGCGATCCTGATCTCCATCGTCGCGATGACGGCCCTCGCGATGATCATCGACGCGGTCACCAAGGTGCCGAGCTGGGGCCTGACGGCCCCGAAGTGGCCTGGCAATCCGGTCGCGAGCCCGGACTTCGGCCTGATCGGGAACGTCAGCCTCTTCGGCGGCTTCGAGAAGGTCGGCGTCCTCACCGGGGCGCTGTTCGTCTTCACCGTGCTGCTGTCGTGCTTCTTCGACGCGATGGGCACCATCCTCGGCGTCGGCGACGAGGCCAAGCTGATGGACAAGAACGGCAACCTGCCCGGGATGAACAAGGTCCTCTTCGTCGACGGCATCGCGGTCGCCGCGGGCGGCGCGGGCTCGGCCTCGGCCAACACCTGTTACGTGGAGTCCACGGCGGGCGTCGGCGAAGGGGCCAGGACGGGGCTGGCGTCCGTCGTGACGGGCCTGCTCTTCACCGTGGCGCTGTTCCTCACACCGCTGGCGACGATGGTCCCGTCCCAGGCGGCGACGCCCGCGCTGATCGCGGTGGGCTTCCTGATCCTGGCCGGTTCCGTACGGGACATCGACTGGAGCGACTTCACGATCGCCGTGCCGGCCTTCCTGGCCATGGTGATGATGCCGTTCACCTACTCGATCACCAACGGCATCGGCATCGGCTTCATCACCTTCAGCGTGCTGCGCCTGGCGACCGGGCGGGGCCGCGAGGTACCGGCGGCGCTGTACGCGGTCTCGGCCGTCTTCGTCTTCTACTACGCGATGCCGGCGCTGGGCCTGACCTGAGGCGCACGCCGGGTCCCCCGGCCCGCTACTGCTACCGCTTCCGCTACTGCTACTGCTACTGCTACTGCTACCGCTACTGCACGCCGCCGTAGAAGCGCTCGGTCTCGTCGACGGCCGCCTTGAAGCGCTCGTCGAAGTCGTCACGAATGAGCGTCCGGGTCACATAGTCCTGGACGCTCATTCCGCGTATGGCGGCATGGTGGCGGAGCCGGTCGAGCAGCTCACCGTCGATCCGCAGGCTGAGCACTGTCGATCCCATACGCACCAGGGTCGGGCGCGCGCGTCGCCCGGCGGGTCACTTTCTGCCTCAGTCTCACTCGTACGAGTGATTCGACCCCAGGGAATCCGGCCGAGAGTCGTGTTGCGCCCCGGTGGTATTTAGCTTGGGTAATGAGTTAAGCTAAGTACATGCCTGACCTGCCCCACGGTGACGAGCATGAGAACGACGCCGCCGTGAACGCTCTCCGCTCCGCCGTCATGCGGCTGGGCCGGCGCCTGAAGCACCAACGTGTGGACGAGTCGCTGTCCCCGACCGAGATGTCGGTCCTGGGTACTCTCGCGCGCTGTGGCTCCGCCACTCCGGGCGAGCTGGCCCGCAAGGAGCACGTGCAGCCGCCGTCGATGACCCGCATCGTCGCGTTGCTGGAGGCGAAGGGTCTTGTCAGGCTTGAGCCGCACCCCGACGACCGTCGGCAGAAGGTGGTCAGCCAGACCGAGCGGGCCGAGGCGATGCTCGAAGAGAGCCGCCGTAAACGCAACGTCTGGCTGGCGACCCTCGCCGAGGGCCTGGACGAGGACGAGTGGGCGAAGCTGCGCGCTGCCGCTCCCGTGCTGGAGAAGCTCGCCCATTTGTAGACCGCGCGCCGTAAGGAGGCGAACCCCCATTGAGTACGGGATCCGGAGCAGACTCCGCCCCCGCACCGCAATCCACCCACGACAGCACCACCCCTGAGAGCACCACGCCTGAGGGCCCCACCCCGGTCGGCACGCTCGCCGACGGCACCGTCCCCGAGGCGGACGACCCCGACTCCATAGGCTCCACCGACGGCACCGGTCCCCTCGGCCGTACCGAACCGATCTCCCCCACCGAACCGATCTCTCCCGTCGGCCTGACCGGTCACCGTGACCCGAACGGCCGTACCGAAGCGACCGACTCGACCGGCGGCACCGGACCTGTCGGCGGTACCGACTCGACCGGCGGTGACGACTCCGCCGAGAGCAAGCCGGCCACCGGCGGAACCTTCTCCTCGCTGAAGATCCGCAACTACCGTTTGTTCGCGACGGGCGCCGTCGTCTCCAACATCGGTACGTGGATGTCCCGTGTCACCCAGGACTGGCTGGTCCTGAGCATCACCGGCTCCTCCGCCGCCGTCGGCATCACGACGGCCCTCCAGTTCCTGCCGATGCTGCTCTTCGGCCTCTACGGCGGCGTCATCGCCGACCGCTACCCGAAGCGTCAGCTCCTGCTCTTCACCCAGGCCGCGCTGGGCCTGTGCGGCGTCTCCCTCGCCGTGCTGACGCTCTCCGGACATGTCCAGGTCTGGCACGTCTATCTGCTCGCTTTCCTGCTCGGCATGGTCACGGTCGTCGACAACCCGACCCGCCAGTCCTTCGTCTCCGAGATGGTCGGCCCGGACCAACTGCGCAACGCGGTCAGCCTCAACTCGGCCAACTTCCAGTCCGCCCGGCTGGTCGGCCCTGCGGTCGCCGGTGTGCTGATCACCACCGTGGGCAGCGGCTGGGCGTTCATGCTGAACGGCCTCTCCTTCCTGGCCCCGATCATCGGGCTGCTGCTGATGCGCCCGCACGAGCTGCACCGGTCCGTCCGCGTACCGCGCGCGAAGGGGCAGCTCAGGGAAGGGCTCCGCTACGTACGCGGCCGTCCCGACCTGATCTGGCCGATCGTCCTCGTCGGCTTCATCGGCACGTTCGGCTTCAACTTCCCGATCTGGCTGACGGCCTTCGCGCACGAGGTCTTCGAGGGCGGAGCCGGGCTCTACGCCTTCTTCAACATCCTGATGGCCGCCGGCTCCCTGGCCGGCGCCCTGCTCGCCGCCCGCCGCCGCTCCAGCCGGGTCAGGCTGCTGATCCTGGCGGCGATGGCCTTCGGCCTGCTGGAGATCGTGATCTCCTTCTCGCCGTCCGTCTGGATGTTCTCGCTGCTGCTCCTGCCGATTGGCATGATCGGACTGACGACGAACATCAGCGCCAACACGAGCGTCCAGATGGCCGCGGACCCGGCGATGAGAGGCCGGGTGATGAGCCTCTACATGATGGTCTTCGTCGGCGGCACCCCCATAGGCGGCCCGCTCCTCGGCTGGGTCACCGACACGTACGGTGCCCGCGTCGGCTTCGCCACGGGCGGCGTGGTCTCCCTGCTCGCGGCGGCGGCGATCGGCCTGATCCTCACGCGGGTGGTGGGGGTACGGCTCAAGGTCGACCTGCGCGGCGGACGGCCGCACATGGAGTTCGTACCGAAGGAGGAACGCGAACAGCTCGCGACGGCGGCGTGAGCCGTGGCCTGTGAGCCGTGAGTGACGACGGTGGTTCCGGTCGACCGGAACCACCGTTTGTGTCAGTCGCGGGGGAACTCGTCGGTCTTCAGGACCAAGCCGGTCCTGACGGCGCCGAGGTTGATGTCCGTGCCGAACGCGACGCTCAGTTCAGTGGTGTATTCGCGGTTCTTCGGCCCGGTGAAAAGATGGCAGCGGCCGGTGAAGGGGTCCGCGACGAGATAGGCGGGGACATCGGCGGTGGCGTACGCGATCTTCTTGGAGCCGTAGTCGTTGACCGCGGTTCTCTTGGAGACGACTTCGACGACGAACTCGACATCCTCATGGCGCCAGCGCCCCCTGTCGTCCTGCACGGAGCCCTCCGCCAAGGAAGCGACATCGGAGCAGAAGCCGTTGAAGTGCCCGGGATAGTCGATGCGTACGTCGGATGCCAGACGCTTCCGCGGATACGCGGCTCGCAACTGCTCGATGATGTCCAGGGTGATTTCCCAGTGCACCTGGCGCTGCGCCGACATGAAGATGTTCCCCTCGACAATCTCGACCTTCACTCCCCCGGGGACGGGCATCTCCTCAAGCGCGTCGAACAGCCTGTCCAGCGTCAGCTCGGCGCCCCCGTCCACGACGGTCATCCGGCGCTCCTCCCCGCTCCCGCGTGGATGCGGTAGCCGCGCGGTACAACGATACGCACGGTGACCGGGTAACGCCCCGTCTGTCATATGACCGGCAGAATCGTTCCATGAGTCCGACGATGAGCCCGACGACACTCAGACTGTTCGCCGCCGTCCTGCCGCCCGCCGCTGCCGCCGCCGAACTGGCCGATGTCGTACGGCGCCTGCGCGACCTGCCCGGGGCCGACGGGCTGCGGTGGACCGGGCAGGAGGGGCGGCACTTCACGCTCGCCTTCATGGGCGAGGTGGAGGAGGCGCTGCTGCCCGAGCTGACCGTACGGCTGGAGCGGGCCGCGTACCGGACCGAGCCGTTCCGGCTCCGGGTCCGCGGTGGCGGGCACTTCGGCGGCCGTACGCTGTGGGCCGGCGCCGCCGGAGGCATCGACGAGCTCCGGCTCCTCGCGGAACGTGCCGACGCCGCCGCGCGCCGGTCCGGGGTGCCGATGGAGGAGCACCGCTCCTACCGGGCCCACCTCACGCTCGCGCGTGGCCGCACGGCCGACGGCGTGGACCTCCGGCCGTACGTCGAGGCCCTGAGCGGCTTCGAGGGCAGGCCGTGGGACGTGTCCGAGCTGGTTCTCGTACGGAGCCGGCTGCCGGTCTCGGGCGTGGCGGGGGAGCAGCCGCGGTACGAGGCGATCGCGCGCCGCCCGCTCGGCCGGGGCCGTCGGGGGCACCCGGGCGGCGGTTCTGTCGGACCCGGCCGTTAGTCTCGACGTGTGGACCCGAAAACCCGTAACCGCATCATGGCCGCCGTGCTCGTGCTGATGTTCGCGATCATCGCCGTGGCGGCGGCGGTCGGCTAGCCCCTGTTCAGGACAGGGCCCGGCCGACCGCCGCCCTCGTCACTCGTCGCCGTAGGTACAGACGCGTGTCTGTACCTACGGATCCGCGCTGACGGCTCCTACCAGGCGAAGGCTTCCGGCGAAGGCCCCGGGCCGGGGAAGATCTCGTCCAGCTCCGACAGGACCTCTTCGGACAGCGTGACATCGACGGCCCGTACGGCCGATTCGAGCTGGTCGAGCGTGCGCGGGCCGACGATCGGGCCCGTCACCCCCGGCCGGGTCAGCAGCCAGGCCAGCGCCGCCTCGCCCGGGTCGATGCCGTTCTTGTCGAGCAGGTCCTCGTACGACTGGATCCGCGCGCGGGTCGCGGTGTCGGCGAGGGCGTCGGCGGAACGGCCGGCGGCGCGCCGCCCGCCCTGCACCTCCTTCTTGATCACGCCGCCCAGCAGACCGCCGCCGAGCGGCGACCACGGGATGACCCCGAGCCCGTACTCCTGCGCGGCCGGGATGACCTCCATCTCGGCGCGGCGCTCGACCAGGTTGTAGAGGCACTGCTCGCTGACCAGGCCGTACGAGCCGAGGCGGCGGGCGGTCTCGTTGGTCTGGGCGATCTTCCAGCCGGGGAAGTTGGACGAACCCGCATAGAGGATCTTGCCCTGCTGGATCAGGGTGTCGATGGCCTGCCAGATCTCCTCGACCGGGGTGGAGCGGTCGATGTGGTGGAACTGGTAGAGGTCGATGTGGTCGGTCTGGAGCCGCTTGAGGCTCGCGTCGACCGCGCGGCGGATGTTGAGGGCGGAGAGCTTGTCGTGGTTGGGCCAGGGGTCGCCGTCGCCGCCCATGTTCCCGTAGACCTTGGTGGCGAGGACGACCTTGTCGCGGCGGTCGCCGCCCTTGGCGAACCAGGTGCCGAGGATCTCCTCGGTGCGGCCCTTGTTCTCGCCCCAGCCGTACACATTGGCGGTGTCGAAGAAATTGATACCCGCGTCGAGCGCGGCGTCCATGATGGCGTGGCTGTCGGCCTCGTTGGTGAGAGGGCCGAAGTTCATCGTCCCGAGGACGAGTCGGCTGACCTTGAGTCCGGTGCGTCCGAGCTGCGTGTACTCCATGACTCCACACCCAACTCGTTCGAGCGCACTCAAGGCAAGAGTGGGTACGCCTTGTGGCGGCCTGTTGTCATCGGTCCGACGGGTCGTGGCCCGTTCACTTACGAGTGACCGTAAATCAGCCGATCGGCTTCTTTCGGGCCATTGTTCGCGGTTTGGGCATGATGGCCCCCTTTCGTGATCAACCTCCTCTCCGAGCGGCCGAGCACGGGCCCTCATGTCCGTCCGTCCTCGCATCGGAACACCGGAGGTTTCTTTGATCACTCGTACACGACGCACCGTCGCCGCCGTCGCCGCGACGCTCGCTCTCGGCGCGGGCGGCCTGCTGGCCGCCGCGGCGTCGGCGACGGCCGCACCGGCGACGGCCGCACCGGAATCCCGGGCCGCGCTCTCCTGTAGCCACCGGCTTCTGACCGGAAGCGGGGGGCACAAGGGCGCGGCCATCACCTGCCAGGGGTCCACCTTCACGGGCGTCGTCGACTGCAAGAAGGGCGATCTCGTCTACCGGCACTTCGGCAACCGGGCCGCCTCGGGCGGTACGTCCACGGTCTGGTGCGACCTCGGGGCCCAGGTGGTGTTCGCGGGCGGAACCCCCTCGTGAGGTCCGTCAGGTCCGTCTGAGGTCCTTGTGAGGTAGCGGGCGGCGGATCGGCCCGTCTGTCGATGGGTCAGTCCGCGAACGCGTCGAGCGCGGCCCGCACTTCGCCGCGCTGGGCTTCGCTCCCCTTGTGGCCCGCGTCGTCGATCACCACCAGCCGCGCGTCCGGCCAGGCCCGCGCCAGCTCCCAGGCGGTGCCGAGGGGCCCGGCCAGGTCGTGCCGCCCGTGGACGAGGACGCCGGGGATGCCGGCCAGCCGTCCCGCGTCGCGCAGCAGGGCGCCCTCCTCCAGCCAGGCGCCGTGGGCGAAGTAGTGGGCGCAGATCCGGACGAACGCCTGTCGCTGGAGCGGCGGCCGATCGGCGTACGGGGTGGGGGAGCCGTGGGGTTCCTGGGAGAGTACGGCGTCCTCCCAGGCGCACCAGTCGATGACGGCCCGCTCCCGTACGGCGGGGTCGGGGCTCTCCATCAGACGGGCGTAGGCGGCGACGAGGGGAAGGGCGGCGGCCGTACGGTGGTCCAGCCCTTCGGGGACAGCGGCCCGTTCGTCGGTCCTCTCCTGCCGGGCGCCGTCGCGGAAGCGGTCCCACTGCTCGGGGAAGAGCCGGCCGGCGCCCCCGTACAGCCAGGCGGTCTCCGAGCGCCGGGTGGTCGTGACACCGGAGAGGACGATCTCGGAGACGCGCTCGGGGTGCCGTTCCGCGTACGCGAGGATCAGTGTGGACCCCCAGGAACCGCCGTACAGCAGCCAGCGTTCGATCCCGAGATGGTTCCGCAGCCGTTCCATGTCGGCGATGAGATGGTCGGTGGTGTTGTGGCGCATGTCGGCGGCGGGATCGCTCGCGTGCGGGGTGCTGCGCCCGCAGTTGCGCTGGTCGAACAGGACGACGCGGTAGCGCTCGGGATCGAAGTGCCGCCGGGCGTACGGGGTGCAGCCCGACCCGGGGCCGCCGTGGACGACGAGCGCGGGCTTGCCCCGGGGGTTGCCGCTGACCTCCCAGTGCACGCGGTTGCCGTCGCCGACGTCGAGCAGGCCGTGGTCGTAGGGCTCGACGGGCGGGTGGACGGGGGAGGCGGCGGGGACGGAGGTCATGGCACGCCACGCTACGCGGGGTGGCAGGCTGGGGGAATGCGTTTTCCCTCGCGTGGCCCTGGCCGCCGTTCCGGAGCTGTCGCCGCACTGCCGGCCGTGTTCGCCTCCGCCTCCGCGTTCGTGCTGCTCGTTTTCGGATCGGCCACGGCCGCCGTGGCCGACGACGGGAAGCCCGATCAGAGCTTCACGATCAAGGACGACCGGATCACCGAGTCCAGCGGACTGGCCGCCAGCCGTCTGCACCCCGGCGTGTACTGGACGCACAACGACAGCGATGACGGACCACAGGTGTACGCCGTGGACTCCCGTACCGGCGAGACCGTCGCGACGATCACCATGCGGGGCGTCGGCAAGCCCCGGGACGTGGAGGCCATTTCCCTCGGGTCCGACGGGAACGTCTACGTCGGTGACATCGGCGACAACCTCAACGGCACCTGGGACCACGTCTGGATCTACCGTTTCCCCGAGCCGAAGCAGCTCAAGGACGCGACGGTGCGGGCCACGCAGTTCACCGTGAAGTACGCCGACGGGGCGCGTGACGCCGAGGCGATGATGGTCCATCCCCAGACGGGGCGCGTCTACATCGCGTCGAAGAACGAGGACGGCGGCGGGCTGTACGAGGGCCCGGCGGAGCTGTCCTCGTCCGGTACGAACACCTTCCGGCGGATCGGCGAGGTGCCGTGGGTGACGGACGGGGCGTTCTCCCCGGACGGCGAGGAGTTGACGCTCCGCTCGTACTTCAGTGCCCGCGCCTACGCCTGGAAGAACGGCCGGCTCGGTGCTGACCACCGCGTACGGGCGCCCATCCAGCGGCAGGCGGAGTCGGTGACGTACACGACCGACGGCAGCGCGCTGATGTTCGGCTCGGAGGGCAGCCGGAGCGATGTCGTACGGGTGGACCTGGACAAGGGATCCGGCGACAACGCGTCCTCCGGAGGCGGAAGTTCCTCATCCGGTGGCGGCGGTACGGGGAGTACCGCCTCCGAGAAGACGGGGAACGCCACGTTCGGGGCGATCGTCCTCGCGGCCGGTGCGGTTCTGTACCTCGGCTACAAGCGGCTGCGGCGCAAGGGCTGAGGCGACAGGGACGCAGACGTTACGGGCGCCGCTCGACGGCGTCCGATGACTGCGGTTGCGGCTGTGGTTGCGCCGGTGGCCGCGCCTGCTGCCGTGCCGTGCGCTGCTCCACCAGGACCTCCAGGCCGTCCAGCAGCCGCTGGAGCCCGAATTCGAAGTGGTCGAAGTCGGAGCCGAACGACTCCTCGGAGAGCCCGGCCATGACCGGGTACACGCCGCTGGTCATGGCCCTGGACAGGAAGGGCTCCTGGGCCTTCCAGAACTCCTCGTCCGTGGTGCCGCTCATCTTCTCGGCCTCTATGGCGTGCACCTGCGTACGCGCCGTGCCGATCACATAGCCCTCGACCATGATGATCACCGAGACCCGCTCGGGGTCGCTCAGCCCCATGTCCTGAAGGCGGGACAGGGTCTTCTCCAGTCCCCTGACCGCGTTGGGTCCGAGGACGGGCCTGGCCTGGTTGACCGAGAGCAGCCAGGGGTGACGCCGGTGCAGGGCGAGGGTCGCGCGCGCCGTCGCCTCGACGGCCGCGCGCCAGCCTGTGTCGATGCCGCCGGGCGGATCCTCCGTCTCGCCCTGGACGTGGTTGAGCATCAGGTCGAGCAGCTCCGTCTTGCCCGGGATGTAGCGGTAGAGCGACATCGTGCCCGTGCCCAGCTCGGTCGAGAGGCGGCGCATGGACACCGCGTCGAGGCCCTCGGCGTCGGCGAGCGCGACGGCGGTCGTGACGATCCGGCCCAGCGTGAGGCCGGGTTTGGGTCCTCGGCTGGGGCGCTCGCCCGTGTCCCAGAGGAGTTCGAGACTGCGTGCCGGATTGCCGCTGCCGCTCTCTTCGGTCGAGGTCATGGGGTCAGTTTAATGCCTCCCGAAAAAAATGGGTACGGCGTACTCTTTTGTGGGTACGCTGTACTCAGTTCGGTCGGGAGACCGGTGACAAGAGGGGGGCTGTGGTGGCTGTGGGCGAACACGCGGTTCTGGCGGAGGACATTCAGAAGCGGTACGGGGAGAAGCGGGCGCTCGACGGCTTCGATCTCGCGGTGCGGCGGGGGACGGTGCACGGGCTGCTCGGGCCCAACGGGGCGGGGAAGACGACGGCGGTCCGGGCCCTGACGACCCTGCTGCGGTTCGACGGCGGACGGGCGGAGGTGGCGGGCGTCGATGTGGCGCGCGACCCGCGAGCGGTCCGTAGCCGGATCGGGCTGGCGGGGCAGTACGCGGCGGTCGACGAGATTCTGACCGGGCGGCAGAATCTGGAGCTGTTCGGCCGGCTCTTCCATCTCGGCGGGAGACGCGCTGCGCTGCGCGCAGGTGAGCTGCTGGAGCGGTTCGACCTGGCGGACGCGGCGGACCAGAGCGTCGGCGGATACAGCGGCGGGATGCGGCGGCGCCTCGATCTGGCCGCGTCGATGATCCTCGCCCCGCAGGTCCTCTTCCTGGACGAGCCGACGACGGGGCTCGACCCGCGCGGGCGGGGAGAGGTCTGGGCGGCGCTGCGCGCGCTGGTGGCGGACGGCACGACCGTGCTGCTGACCACGCAGTATCTGGAGGAGGCGGACAGGCTGGCCTCCCGGATCACGGTCATCGACCAGGGCCGGGCGATCGCGGACGACACCCCGGCCGAGCTGAAGAACACCGTCGGGGGCGACCGGATCGAGGTCGTGGTCAGGGAGGCCGGCGACATACCGGCGGCGGTGCGGGCGGTGGCCCGGGGCGCGGGAGGTGACGCGCGGGTGGAGACGGACGACGAGAAGCGGCGGGTGCATGCGCCGGTGCGCGACCGGGTCGCGGCGCTGACAGAGGTGGCGCGGACGCTTCAGGACGAGGGGATCGCGGTGGAGGACATCGGGCTGCGGAGGCCGAGCCTGGACGACGTCTTCCTCCAGTTGACGGGAAAGGAGATGGCGGCGGCATGAGCGCCACCCTGAAGGACAGGACCGCCGACGTGGCGGATGATGCGTACGGGGCCGATCGCGGCCGGGCGTACTGGGCGGTGGTCGACTGCTGGACGGTCGTACGGCGCTACCTCACCCACTTCCAGCACCAACCCTCCGCCATCGCCTGGCAGTTGGGGTTCCCGATCATCTCCGTGCTGCTGTACGGGTATGTCTTCGGCAGCGCGATGCGGGTGCCCGGCGGCGGGGACTACCGGCAGTTCCTGATGCCGGGGATGTTCGCCATGACCATGGCCTTCGGCTTCATGAACACGGCGGCCATCGTGGCCACGGAGCGTACGAGAGGGGTCATCGACCGGTTCCGGTCGATGCCGATGGCCCCCTCAGCGGTGGTCACGGGACGGGGCGTGGGCGACCTGATCACCGCGTGCGCCGAGCTGACGATCCTGGCCGCCACCGCGCTCGTGATCGGCTGGCGTTCGAGCGGCGGCGTGCTGAACACGCTGGCGGCGTTCGGGCTGCTGCTGCTCCTGCGCTTCGCGCTGATCTGGGTGGGGGTCTGGCTGGGACTGCTGGTCCCCGGCCCCGAGCAGGCCGGCAATCTCTTCGCCGTCGCCTTCCCGGTCACCACGATATCCAGCATCTTCGTGGCGCCCTCGCTGATGCCGGACTGGCTGGGCGCGGTGGCCGTCTGGAACCCGGTGTCGGCGACGGTCACGGCGACGCGCGAGCTGTTCGGCAACCCGGTGGCGAGCGGGGGCTCCTGGCCGGAGGAGCACGCGATGTTCCTGTCGGTGGCCTGGCCGCTGGTGCTGACGGCGATATTCGTCCCCCTCGCGGTGAGGAGGTTCCAGGGGCTCGGGAAATGAGCGACGGGCCCCGGCGCGCACAGGACAGCGTCCACAAGCGCCGGGGCCCGTACGGACCACGAGAGCCGCCGGAGCGGCCGCGATGGTGTCAGAGACGCTCGATGACGTAGTCGATGCAGGTCGTCAGGGCCTCGACGTCCGCCGGGTCGATCGCCGGGAACATCGCCACGCGGAGCTGGTTGCGGCCGAGCTTGCGGTACGGCTCGGTGTCGACGATGCCGTTGGCGCGCAGCGCCTTCGCCACAGCGGTCGCGTCGATCGCGTCGTCGAAGTCGATCGTGCCGATGACCTGCGAGCGCTTCGCCGGGTCGGTCACGAACGGCGTCGCGTACTTGGACGCCTCGGCCCACCCGTACAGGTTCTGGGAGGAGGCGGCCGTGCGGCCGACCGCCCAGTCCAGGCCGCCCTGGGAGTTGAGCCAGGTGAGCTGCTCGTTGAGCAGGAAGAGCGTGGCGAGCGCCGGGGTGTTGTACGTCTGGTTCTTCAGCGAGTTGTCGATCGCCGTCGGCAGCGAGAAGAACTCCGGGACGTGACGGCCCGAGCCGTGGATACGGGCGGCGCGCTCCAGGGCGGCCGGCGAGAAGACGGCGATCCACAGGCCGCCGTCGGCGGCGAAGGACTTCTGCGGGGCGAAGTAGTAGACGTCCGTCTCGGTGATGTCGACCGGCAGACCGCCCGCGCCGGACGTCGCGTCGACCAGGACCAGCGATCCCTCGTCGGCGCCCGCGACCCGCTTGACGGGCGCCGCGACACCCGTGGAGGTCTCGTTGTGGGTGAACGCGTAGGCGTCCACGCCCGCCTCGGCCACCGGGTCCGGGTGCGAGCCGGGGTCGGCGGAGATGACGGTCGGGTCGGCCAGCCACGGCGCGAGCTTGGCCGCCTTGGCGAACTTGGAGGAGAACTCACCGAAGGAGAGGTGCTGCGACTTGTTGTCGATCAGTCCGTGCGTCGCGACGTCCCAGAAGGCGGTGGAGCCGCCGTTGCCCAGGATGACCTCGTACCCCTCGGGCAGCGAGAAGAGGCTGCTCACTCCGGAGCGTACGGAGCCGACCAGGTTCTTCACCGGGGCCTGCCGGTGGGACGTGCCGAGGAGAGAGGTACCGGTGGCGGCCAGCGCGTCCACCGCCTCCGTCCGCACCTTGGAGGGGCCTGCGCCGAAACGGCCGTCGGCGGGCTTGATGTCAGCGGGAATCTGGATATCGGCCACGGGCCGGAGCCTAGCCGTTCCCGAAACGGGACGGAAACGTGTCCGTCGGATGAGACACCCCGCTCACACCCCTGCGCACACCCCCGCGTACACCTCTGCTCACACCCCGCTCAGGCCCCTGCCGGTACTCCTCGCTCCTCGCTCACGCCCCCGTCAGGTGGACGGGGAGGTCGAACAGATCGTTCTGGGTGACCACGGGCTTGTTGCGGAGCTCCGTCGCCGGTACCGCCAGGCGCAGGCCGGGGAAGCGGGCGTACAGCGCGGGCAGGGCCACGGCCGCCTCCAGCCGGGAGAGGGCCGCGCCCGGACAGACGTGCGGGCCGTGGCCGAAGGAGATGTGGCGGTTGGGGGTGCGGGTCGCGTCGAAGCCGCCGGCCGCCGGGCCGTGCTGCTGTTGGTCGCGGCCGATCGCCCCGTACGACACGATCAGCGCTTCACCCGCAGGGAGGACGGTGTCCCCGACGGAGATGTCCTCCGTCGCGAACCGGAAGAGGACGTGCGAGGTGGGGGACGACCAGCGCAGGGTCTCCTCGATCACGTTCTCCCACGGGATCGTGCCCGCCAGCACGAGCGCGCGCTGTTCCGGGTGGGTCTCCAGGGCCACCACGGCGTTGACGATCAGGGTGATCGTCGTCTCGTGGCCCGCCGCGACCATCACCATCAGGGTGTTGCGGATCTCGTCCGCCGTCAGCCGGTCGCCGTCCTCCGACGCGGCGATCAGCGCGCTGGTCAGATCGTCGCCCGGCGCCCCGCGCCTGGTCTCGACGACCCGGGCGAACAGCTCCCCGAGGTCCGCCATCATCCGCGGCACCTCCTCCGGCGGAGTCTGCGTCGAGAAGAACTTCTCGTACAGCTCCTTCAGCCGGGGATGGTCCGCGGGGTCGACGCCCATCAGCTCGCTGATGACGCTCATGGGCAGGCGGTACGCGAACTCCGCCTTCAGGTCGACCGGTCCCCGCGGCTGCTCGGCGAGGCCGTCCAGCAGGGCGGACGTCAGCTCCCCGATACGGGCGCGCAGCCGCTCCACCCTGCGTACGGTCAGCGCCTGCGCGACCAGCGCCCGCAGCCGGCGGTGGTCCGCCCCGTCCACGGTCAGCAGGGAACGGCCGGGGTTGGCGAGCCCGATCAGCGGCCAGTCCAGCGGGATCTCGCCGCGCTGCCACGCGCTCCAGACGTCGATGTCCTTGACCAGCCGGGCATCCGTGAGGAGCCGGCGCGCCTCGGCGTGGTGCGTCACCGCGTAACAGGGCACCCCGCCGGGCAGCACGACGCGGGCCAGTGGGCCGGCCGCCCGGAGCGCGGCGCTCTCGGCGTTCAGGTCGGTGACGAGCGGATCCAGCACGACCGGGGCGGGACCGGTCCGGTGTGCGTGGGGACAGTTCATACCGTGCCTCCGTGAGCGATTCGTCAGCAGCCGAACGGGTCAGGGGGTCAGTACGGGTCAGGGGTCAGTACGGGGCAGGGGGTCAGTACGCCGGGCCGTACACCGGGGTGGGGGTGAAGAGCACCGGGAGTTCCGCGAGCCCCCGCTGCCAGGGCGACTGGCGCCAGGTCAGCGACTCGGCGGTGACGGCGAGGTCGATGTCGGGCAGCCGGTCGAGCAGCACCTCGATGCCCGCGCGGGCCACGACCTCCGCGATCTCCTGCGCCGGGAACGGGCAGCGGTGCTCGCCGTGCCCGAAGGAGAAGTAGGCGTTGTTGCCGCCGGTGAGCGTCGAGCTGTCCGTACGGACCTGGGGGTCGTAGTTGGCGCCCGCGATGCCCAGGATGAGCATGTCGCCGGCCTTGATGTGGCGATTGCCGAGGCTGGTGTCGCGGGTGGCCCAGCGGCCCGCGACGTTCTGGGTGGGGGCGTCCTCCCAGAGGACCTCGTTCATGGCCTCGGCGACGCTGTGCCGGCCGCCGGAGAGCGAGGCGGCGAAGCGGTCGTCGGTGAGCATCAGCCGCAGCGAGTTGCCGATCCAGTCGGCGGTGGGCTGGTGGCCCGCCACCATCATCACCATCAGGTCCTCGGTGACATCGGTGTCGGTGAAGCCGCGGGTGTTGCGGAGCATCCGGGAGACGACGTCCTGGCCGCCCGCGACATGCTTCTCCCGCAGCAGCGTGGCCACCGACTCCGCGAGGAAGCGCTGGCCCGCCAGCGCGCCCGCGCTGCCGTCGGTCAGGTCGTTGAGCGCCTTGACGATGGCGGGGCCCTGCTCGTCGGGGAAGCCGTAGATCCTGGCGAGCACCCGGACCGGGAGGAGCTTCGCGTACTGGGAGATGATCTCCGTACGGCCCTCGGTGCAGAAGCCGTCGATGAGCTCGTCGGCGAACTCCTCGGCGTACCGCTTGAGGACGAACGGGTCGACGGCCTCCAGCGACTCGCTGATCATCCCGGCGCGCCGGCGGTGCTGTTCACCGACGGTGTAGAGGATGGACCCGTGGTCGCGGCCGATCATCGGTGCCAAGGGCCAGTCGTCGGGGACGTGGTCCCACTGGTTCCAGAGGGCGGAGTCGCGGCTGAAGAGCGCGGGGTCGTTCGTGACCTGGTGCAGTTCGCGGTAGCCGAGGACCAGCCAGGCCGGGAGGTCCCCTTCGAGGAGTACGGGGGCGACGGAGCCGTGGTCGCGCCGCAGCTCCCGGTAGAGGCCGGTGGGGTCGGTCCGGTGGCGGGGGCTGCCGAGGGGGACGGCCCCGTTCCTGAACCCGCCGCACGCGGCCCGGCCGGCTCCGGTCCCGTCGCTGCCGGTGTCCTGGTCCGGTGTCGTCACTGCATGCCCTCCGAGGACGGGTCGATCGTGTCCGCGGCGTTCTTCTCGGCCAGGGCGGACAGGGTGTGCAGGTGCTCCACGAGCGTGATCAGCACGTACTTGCTGGACGAACGGTCCCGCGCGTCGCACTCCACCATCGGCACGTCCGACGCGATGTCCAGCGCCTCGCGGATCTGCTCCTCCGTGTGGAGCGGCCCGCCGAAGTCGTTGCACGCCACGATGAACGGCGTGCCGTGGTGCTCCAGGCGGTCGATCGCGTACCAGGAGTCCGCGAGCCGGCGGGTGTCGACGAGGACCACCGCGCCGAGCGTTCCGGAGAAGAGCCGGTCCCAGAGGTACCAGAAACGTTCCTGCCCGGGGGCGCCGAACAGATAGAGCACCGACCGCTTGTCGAGGGATATCCGGCCGAAGTCGAACGCGACCGTGGTCGAGGTCTTCCGGCGCAGCCCGTCGAGGTCGGCGAGTTCGTCGATCCCCTCGCCCGCGCGGGTCATCGTCTCCTCGGTGTTGAGGGGACGGATCTCACTGACGGAACGGACCATGGTGGTCTTCCCGACGCCGAAACCACCGACGACGACGATCTTCAGACCGTTGTCGGCGGTACTGGCGAGGGACGGACCGCCCGGCGAAGAGCCGGTGGGCCGTTCAAAGGTTGCGGAGTCCAACGAGCACCTGCTCCAGGATGTGGGGATCGGGCAGCCGGCCGGCCGAGCGATCCGTACGGGGATGACGAGCGCTGATCCGGCCCGTGTCGAGCAGGTCGGCGAGCATGATCCGGACGATGCTGCCCGGCAGTTGGAGCTGGGCGGCGATCTCCACGACGGCCGTCGGGGTCTGGCACATGCGCAGGATCGTGACGTGTTCCGACTGCATGCCCGGGGTCGGATCGGACTCCGCGACCACGAGTGTCACCAGGTCGAACATGTCCGAGTCCGACCGGCTGCGCCCTCCGGTGAGGGTGTACAGCCGGTCGGGGGATTCGTCCCGGCCGGGGCGCCCCGGGCGCCCGGAGGGTCCGCCGGGACCCGAGCCGCTCATACGGAGCCCGTGGCGCCCGTGCCCGTGGTACTCGGGGTCGGGGACGAGGACGCCGACCGCGGGGGTGTGCTGAGGTGTTCACCGAGCTGCTCGACGAGTTCGCTCATGTTGTGCCCGACCAGGCCGACATCGGAGTCCTCGGCGGCGACGACCGCGAGATGGGCGCCCTCACCGGCCTCCACGATCAGCAGGAGGCCGCCGTAGAACTCGGCCATGGCGGACCGTACGCCGCCCTGCCCGTTGCCGAACTCGACGGACGCGCCGTGCGACAGGCTCTGGATGCCGGCCGCGATGGCGGCGAGCTGGTCGGCCTGGTCGACGGAGAGTTCGGGCGTACGGCACAGCCTGAGGCCGTCCCGGGAGAGGACCAGCGCGTGGCGGGTGCCGGGGGTGCGCTGGAGCAGGTTCTCCAGCAGCCAGTTGAGCTTCTCGTCGGTGGGGGTGCCGTTCATCGGGAATCGCCTTCCGGATCCGGGTGCGTGGTCGTGGCCGGGCGTTGCGGGTTGTCCCGTACGGCCTTGCGGAAGCTGCTGAACCGGGCCGCCTGGACGGCCGGGCTCGTGGCGGGTGTCGTGGGTGCGGGGGACGCGGCGGACGCGCCCTCGCCGGTACGGCGCATGGAGGCGGCGAGGGTACGGCCCCGGCGCCGCTTGGGCAGCCCGCTCTCGCCCAGCTCCGGGTCCGGTTCGGGGGCGGGCGCGGGGGCCGGGGTGGGCTTCGCGGCGGGTTCGGGGGCCGGTTCGGGGGCAGGGGCAGGGGCGGCGGGCGGCGGCGCGTCCGGCGCCGGGGCAGCCGCCGGGCCCGCTGTCGTCGGCTCCTCCCTCGGCGGGGGCGCCTGATCCGGTGCCGCCGATGCCGATGCCGTCGTTGGCCTCGGTGCCGCCGGTGCCGCCGGGGCTCCCGGGCGCAACTGCGTGATCAGATCCTGGGGCAGCATCATCAGCGCGCCCGTACCACCCCGCGCCGACGGCCGGAACGAGACCGTCAGCCCGTGCTTGCGCGCCAGCCGGCCGACCACCGCCAGCCCGAGCCGGGTGCCCGACAGCCCGCTGAGGTCCGACGGGACCGCCGTGACGGCCTGTTCGGCGCGGCGCAACTGGACGTCGCTCATCACCAGGCCGCTGTCCTCGACGGTGATGACGATCCCGGCCGGCACCTCCTCCACGTACACATGGACCTCGGCGGTCGGCGGCGAGAAGTTGGCCGCGTTGTCGAGGAGTTCGGCGAGCGCGTGCATGACGCCCTCGGCGGCGTGCCCGGCGATCGCGACCTGGCTCGTCGAGTGCAGCCGTACCCGCTGGTAGCCGCTGATCCGGCCCATCGCGCCGCGCAGGATGGACTCCATCACGATCGGCTTCGCCCAACGCCGCCCGGAGCGCGCGCCGGTCAGCACGGCGAGGGAGTCGGCGAGCCGGCCCGCCTGCGCGGTGCGGTGGTCGAGGTGGAGCAGATCGCCGAGGACGTCCTCGTCGGTGTGACGGTGCTCCATCTGGCGCAGGTCAGCGAGCATGCCCGTCGCGAGCGCCTGCATCCGCCCGGCGGCGTTGGCGCAGGCGGAGAGGGCGGCGGCGCGGTGGGACTCGCTGCGGGAGACGGCGTCGGCGCCGCGCCGCGCGTCGGCGACGGCGTGCCGTACGTCCTCGGCGGCCTGCTCGGCGTCGCTTTCGAGTCGCTCGATACGTGCGGCGAGCCGGGCGTTCCGCTCGCGGAGCTGCTCACGGACGGCCGTGAGGTGCGCGACGGCGGTGACGGCGGCGACGAGCGCCGCGGCGCCGCCCCAGGCGAGCGGCGTCCGTACGGCGGTGGGGGCGTCGGACACGGCCCACAGGCAGAGGAGGCCGCTGACGGCAGCCGATATCAGCAGGGCCGGTGCGGTGAACCGGAGTGAACGGCGCAAATTCGGCTACCTCGGAGACGGAGCGGTGGGGGGAGGAGCAGGGCGGACGGGGACGGGGACGGGGGTGCGGCGGGCGGAGTACCCCTCAGGTAACCGTCCGGGGATTCCCGGGGGACCGCGGGGAGGACTACGTAACGTGCTCAAACGGTGGCCACTATATGAGAATTGACGATCAGATTGGGAGGTTCCTGTCCGCTTTCTTCTCCCGTCCCGGGGTGGTGGAGATCGAAAACCTCGATCTGCCCGCACTCCGGGGGCATCCTGGAGACATGGCCGATCAGGTTGAGCAGCGTGAATCGACAGCAGCGGCGCTCTATACGTCCTCCGCCCTCGCGCAGGAGCTGAAATCAGCCATGCGCGGTGAGGTGGACTTCGGGGCGGCCGCACGGGCACTCATGACCATGGACGCGTCCAACTACCGCCGGGTTCCGGTCGGCGTGGTCGCGCCGCGCGACACGGCGGACGTGGCGGCGGCCCTCGCGGTCTGCGGAGAGCACGGCGTACCGGTGGTGCCGCGCGGCGCGGGCACGTCGATCGCCGGGCAGGCCACGGGCGTCGGGGTGGTCCTCGACCTCACCCGCCATCTGCGCTCCGTCCTCTCGCTGGACGCGCGGGCCCGTACGGCGGTCGTCCAGCCCGGCGTCGTCCTGGACGATCTGCGCGCCGCCGCCCGCCCGCACGGACTGACCTTCGGCCCCGATCCGTCCACCCACAGCCGGTGCACGCTCGGCGGGATGATCGGCAACAACTCGTGCGGATCGCACTCGGTGGCCTGGGGCACGACCGCCGACAACGTCCATGAGCTGTCGGTCCTGACCTACGGGGGCGAGGCGCTGCGCCTGGGCCGGGGCTGGGGTCCTGGCGCGGGCTCCGGTGCGGGATCCGGCACGCACTCCGGCGCGGGATCCCCGCCGATGGGCGCGCCCGCCGGGCTGCGCGCGCTGGTGGACCGGAACCTGGCGCTCCTGCGCACCGGCTTCCCGGCCGCGATGCCCCGCCGGATCTCCGGGTACGCGCTCGACGCGCTCCTCCCCGAGAACGGCACCGACCTGGCCCGCGCCTTCTGCGGCAGCGAGGGCACCCTCGGCGTCGTCACCGAGGCGACGGTACGGCTCGTCGAGTCGCCCGCCGCCCGCGCCCTCGCCGTACTTGGGTACCCGGACGAGAGCGCCGCCGCCGAGGCCGCCGCTGGGCTGCTCCCGTACGGTCCGCTCACCGTCGAGGGCATGGCCGAGGACCTGGTGCGCAGCGGCCACGACCTGCCGCGCGGCGGGGCCTGGCTGTTCGTGGAGACCGGTGGCGCGACCTCGGCGGAGGCGCGCGCCCGCGCCGAGGAGATCGTGCGCGCGGCCGACGCGCTCGACGGCGCCGTCGTGACCGACCCGGCCGGGCAGCGGGCGCTGTGGCGCGTACGGGAGGACGCGGCCGGCACGGCGACGCGCATGCCGGACGGCAGCGAGGCCTGGCCAGGATGGGAGGACTGCGCGGTCCCGCCCGCCCGACTCGGCACCTATTTGCGGGAGTTCAGGGCGCTGCTGGGCGAACACGGGCTGCGCGGCACGCCGTACGGGCACTTCGGCGACGGCTGCATCCATGTCCGTATCGACTTCGACCTGTTGAGCGAGGACGGCGTACGCCGCTTCCGCCGCTTCTCGGAGGAGACGGCCGAACTCGTCGCCGCGCACGGCGGCTCGCTCTCGGGCGAACACGGCGACGGGCTGGCCCGCGCGGAGCTGCTGCCGAAGATGTACGGGGACGAACTGGTCGGCCTCTTCGGAGAGTTCAAGGACGTCTGGGACCCGCGGGGCGGCCTGAACCCGGGCGTCCTGGCCCGTCCCGCCCGCCTCGACGAGAACCTGCGCTTCTCCGTACTGCCGCGCGAGCGGGTCGACGTCGCGTTCGGCTACCCGCACGACGGACCGGGCGGAGGCGACTTCTCGGCGGCCGTACGGCGCTGCGTGGGCGTGGCCAAGTGCCGGGTGGCAGGGCCCAGTTCGGGCGAGAGCGTCATGTGTCCCTCCTTCCGCGCGACGGGCGAGGAACAGCACTCGACGCGCGGACGCGCCCGGCTGCTCCACGAGATGCTCGCGGGCGAGGTGGTGGACGCCGGCTGGCGCTCGACGGAGGTACGGGACGCCCTCGACCTGTGCCTGTCCTGCAAGGGCTGCCGCAGCGACTGCCCGGTGGGCGTGGACATGGCCACGTACAAGGCGGAGTTCCTGCACCACCACTACGCGGGCCGACGGCGCCCGGCGGCCCACTACGCGATGGGATGGCTGCCGCTCTGGCTCCGGCTGGCGGCGCCCTTCGCCCGCGTACTGAACGCGGCGGCGCGGGTACGGCCCCTGGCGGCGCTCGCGAAGCGGCTCGGCGGGATCGCCCCCGAGCGGACGATCCCGGCGCTGGCGCCGCAGACGTTCGGACGGTGGCTGCGGCGCAGGCGGCGGGCCGAGCGCGAGGGTGCGAGGAGCGGCGGGCCGAAGGCGGTGCTGTGGCCGGACACCTTCACGGAGTACCTGTCGCCGTCGGTCGGACAGGCGGCGGTACGGGTGCTGGAGGCGGCGGGCCTCGACCTCGTGACACCGGGGGCCGGGGCGGGGAGCGGGGACGCAGGGGGCGGCAGGGGCGGCGGTGGCGGCAGGGTCTGCTGCGGGCTCACCTATGTCTCCACGGGCCAGCTCGACCGCGCCCGTACGGTCATGCGCCGCACCCTCGACGTGATGGAACCGCTGCTCGACGCGGGCCTCCCCGTCGTCGTCCTCGAACCGAGCTGCGCCGCCGCGCTCACCACGGACCTCCCGGAACTCCTCGGCGACGACCCCCGCGCCGCCCGCCTCGCCGCGTCCGTCCGTACCTTCGCCCAGACGCTGGAGGAGTGCGCCCCGCAGTGGCGGCCACCGCGCCTGGACCGCGCGGTCGCGGGCCAGACCCACTGCCACCAGCACGCGGTCCTGGGCGACGCGGCGGAACGCCGGCTGCGCGAACGAGCGGGCCTGACCGGCGCATTGAGCGGCGGATGCTGTGGCCTGGCGGGCAACTTCGGCTTCGAGAAAGGCCATTACGACGTATCGGTGGCCTGCGCCGAGGATCAACTGCTGCCCGCGGTCCGGGCGGCCGGGGACGGTACGGAGATCCTGGCGGACGGCTTCTCCTGCCGTACCCAACTGGCCCAACTGGACGGCACCCGGGCCCGGCACCTGGCGGAGGTACTGGCGGAGGCGCTGGACGACTGACCCCTGGCCCGTCGCCCCGCTCCCGGGTGTGCCTCAGTCCTGTTCCTCGCCGCTGACAGCTGCCTCGTACGCGAGCAGGGTGTCGACGAACATCCGCCGTTGATCGGGCGTCAGGGGAGCCAGCGCCTTCCGCCAGGCCGCCGCGCCCGGGGCGAGCCAGTCCCGGATCGCGGGGAGCCGCTCGGCCGCGATGCCGATGATCCGCCGGCGCCGGTCCGTCTCGTCCTCGCGCCGTTCCAGGATTCCCATCCGGCTCAGGTCGCCGATGAGCAGGCTGACCGTCGTCGGTGCGACCTCCAGCCGGGCGGCCAGCTCGTTCACCGCCATCGGCCCGTCGAGGAGCAGATTCGACAGCAGGGAGAGGTGGCGCGGCGCCAGCGGGAAGGACCGCAGCTCCTCGGGCACGGGGATCTTCTTCACCCGGCCCACCATGCGCGGCATGAGCAGCAGCAGGGCCCTTACGGCGTCGTCGACATCGCCAGGCATCGATCTCCTCACCTCTCGGCCGTTCAGAGCCTCTTGGCCAGCCGGCTATTTACCTTTGACCTCAAAGGTGTTTTGCTTGCAAAGTAAAGTTCTCTCCATCCTACGTATCGCCTGCGTACCGGCGTGAACGGAGATCCCACCCATGCCGCACTTCAGCGTGCACATCCGCGAAGAAGCCCTCGACGGGACGGTCGAACCCAAGCTGATCGGCGCCCTGACCGACGCGGTCGGCGCCGTCTTCGGCGAGAATTTCCGCCGTCTGGTCGGGGTGGACCTGATCGGCGTCCCGCAGCACCGCCGGGGCATCGGCGGCGTCCCCACCGGGAACGACGCCCCGCTCGTCACCCTCAGCATGCGCGAGGCCGCCTACCACCTCCCGCAGATCCCGGACGCTCCCGCCCGGCTTGTCGCCGCGATCACCGACGCCCTGGTCGGCGTGCTCGGCGAGAGCGTCCGCGAGCAGGTCATCGTGACGATCGCCGGCGTCCCTGAGGGCCGCACGGGCGTCGCCGGCACGGTGGCGTAAGCGGCTGTACGTCGTCGGCGGGCCGGTAGCGCCCGGTACTTCCCGCTCCGGCGCGAACCGGACCACGCGGCGCCACGGGGCCTGCCGGCCGCCGTCGCCCCCGATGGCACCCTGCTCATCGCCACCCACGACCTCGCCGACCTGTCGCCGCGCCCGGAGCAGGGCTTCGACCCCGGCGACTACTACCAGCCCGACGACATGGCCGGCCTGCATCACCCAGCGGATGCCGGCCGGCGTGCGCCGGGGGTCGGCGTACGTCCCGGTCTCACCGACCGTGGACGGGGCGAACGCCACCAGGTCGGCAATCAGGCCGGGCGCCGGCCGTCCGCGGTCCGGCACCCCGAAGACCTCCGCGGTCAGCCCGGTCATCTTGTGGACGGCCGTCGGCAGGTCCAGCACGCCGCGCTCACGCACGTACCGGCCCAGCACCCGGGGGAAGCTCCCGTACAGCCGAGGATGCGGCTTGCCGCCCAGCCCGACGGGCAGGCCGTCGGTGCACACGCTGGTGCGCGGGGCGCGCAGCACCGTCTCGACGTCCCGTTCGTCCATGGAGAAGTCGACCATGTGCACCTGGAGGTCCTCGGTGCGCAGCAGATGCACGATCACCTCGAACGGCGCCATGCCCCGCGTTCCGGCGAGTTCGGCGAGCGTGGCGCCCTCATGGCCGTGGCTGCGGGTCGAGGACACCATGATCCGGTCATGTCCGTCCCCCGCCACGATGTTCTCCCAGCCGTGGTCGGCGGGGTCCTCGACCTCGGCGCGGGCGCGGTCGACCTGGACCGGATCGTCGAGCCTGCGCCGCACCAGGTCGTCGTCGCGCCCAAGATCGCGCGGGACTTCGTCACGTCGCTGCTCGGCGTCAGCCGGCATCTCCGTCTCGTGGACGACGCGCGCCTGTGCGTCACCGAGATCGTGACGAACGCGCACCGGCATTCCGGTACGCGCCTGATCCGCGTTCATGTGACGGTGAACCGCAAACGCGTCACCGTCTGCGTCGCCGACGAGAACCCCTGGGCTCTCCCCGTACCCGGCGCTCCCGCGCCCGCCGTCGACGTCGAACGGGAGAAGGGGCAGGGGCTGTTGCTCGTCGCGCGGCTTGCCGTGGCGTGGGGCGCGACGATCTACGGGGGTTGCTCGCCCACCCACAAAGCCGTCTGGTTCACGCCGGCCGGGAGCGAGACGGCGGATATGTGACGGAGCACGCGGCCCCGGACACGCCAAAGTCAACGCACCCGCGCCACTTGGCGTTGCCGAGTGGGGCACGTGCTCACGGAAGCCGAAACTGATCGGCCCGGCGACTCGTCTTGAAGGACAAGGTCAAGTGGACGGGAAGCCATGGTGGAGCAGGTAAGGGCGGACAGCGGTGCTACGTCGACATCGCCGTCGACGGTGACGGCGGTGCTCCGGCGCGTGGTCGGTGCGGGGGAGGGCGCGGAGGGGCGGTCGGCGTGGCGGCGGGGGCGGGTGCTTGCCGGGCTGGCGGTGGTGACGGCCGGGCTGCTGGCGTTCCACCGGGCTGTGCCCAACTCCGTGGGGCGGCTGGGGAGTCTGCTGGAGGCGTTCCTGCCGTGGCTCGGCCTGGTGGTCCTGGTGCTGCTCGGCCTGGCGTTGCTGCGCCGTTCGGCCCTCGCGCTGGTGGCCCTGCTCCTGCCGGTCGCGGCGTGGACGTACCTCTTCGGCGGGCTGCTGCTGCCCGCCCCCGATTCCGGCCCGCGTGACCTGGTCGTGGTGCAGCACAACGTCAGCGACGAGAACGCCGACCCCGCGGGTACGGCGCGTGCCCTGGCCGGTGCCGAGCCCGATCTCATCGCGCTGGAGGAGCTGGTGCCCCCGGCGCTGGCGGTCTACGAGAAGACCCTCGCCCCGGACTACCCGCACCACGAGGTCCGGGGCACCGTCGGACTCTGGTCGAAGCACCCGCTGGCCGATACCCGGCTGCTGGACATCAAACCCCGGGGGATCGGGGAGGGTTGGAGCCGCGGGCTGCGGACCGTGGTCGGCACACCGCGGGGCGAGGTCGCCGCGTACGTCGCGCACCTGCCCTCGATCCGTGTCGGGGCGAGCGGTTTCGCGTCCGCCCTGCGGGACGAGAGCGCCGGCCTGCTGGGGGAGGCGGTCGCCGCCGAGAAGGTGAAGGCGGTGATTCTGCTCGGCGACCTCAACGGCACGGTCGACGACCGGGGTCTCGCCCCGCTGACCTCGCGGCTGAACGTGGCGGAACGGGGCATGGCCTTCAGCTTCCCCACCGCCCTGCCGCTGGCCAGGATCGACCAGGTCATGGCCCGTTCGGGGACGGTCGCCCATATCCGTACGCTGCCCGCCACCGGCAGCGACCACCTGCCGGTGGCCGCCCGGATCAGACTGGAGTGAGGCCGGAGTCCGTTCAGACGGCGTCGGCGCCGTGGGAGGTCTCGGCCACGTCGACCATGTCGGAGCCTTCGCGCCGTATCCGCTCGACTCCCCAGGCGCCGAGCGGCCCGAGCGCCTGGTTGAGCGTGTGCCCGTGCTCGGTCAGGGAGTACTCGACGCGTGGCGGCACCTCCGCGTACACCCGCCGGTGTACGAGACCGTCCGCCTCCATCTCGCGCAGGTGCTGGGTCAGCATCTTCTCGCTCACCCCCGGCAGCCCGCGGCGGAGTTGGGCGAAGCGGCGTACGCGATGGGCGTCGAGTTCCCAGAGGATCAGCCCCTTCCACTTGCCGCTCACCACATCGAGCCCGGCGTCGATGCCGCAGATGTAGGGCCCGCGTCTCGACGTCCTGGCCATCGCTGATCCCCTTGCTCAAAGGTGACTTGGAGGTGTGTACGGCTTACCAGAAGGTAAGTACCGCAGAAAATAGTGGGTACTTCCGAGAATAGGGGCGCCCTCCGAGCATGGAGGGGTGAACGAACAACAGAGACACACCACTCGCCAGAACAGCGCTGTCACCGTGATCGGACTCGGCCCGATGGGGCAGGCGATGGCCCGCGTCCTCCTCGCCGCCGGCCACCAGGTCACCGTCTGGAACCGCACCGCGAGCCGGGCCGACGGACTCGTCGCCTTCGGGGCGACGCGCGCGGCGACACCCGGCGAGGCGGTCGGGGCGAGTGACCTCGTGATCCTCAGCCTCACCGACTACCGGGCGATGTACGACGTCCTCGGCGGCGCCACCGCGTCGCTCGCCGGCCGGACGCTGGTCAACCTGAGCTCCGACACCCCGGACCGTACCCGCGAGGCGGCGACCTGGGCGGAGGGGTACGGCGCCGCCTTCCTCGCCGGTGGTGTCATGGTCCCGGCGCCGATGGTCGGCACGGTGGCGTCCTCCGTCTACTACAGCGGCCCCGCCGAGGCGATGGAGCGGCACCGGGCGGCGCTGACCCTGCTCGGCACGCCGAAGCATCTGGGCGAGGATCCGGGCCTCGCCCAGATGATGTACCAGGCCCAGCTCACGGTCTTCCTCTCCACCCTGTCCGCGCTGATGCACGCCACCGCGATGCTGGGCACCGCGGGCATGAAGGCCGAGGAGACACTGCGGGAGCTGCTTCCCTTCGTCGACTCGATCGGCGCGATCCACCGGGCCGGCGAGGAGACCCCCGGGGCCGCGCTGGACGCCGGGGAGCACCCCGGCACCCTCAGCACGGTCACCATGATGGGCGCGACGGCCGACCACATCGTCGAGACCAGCACGTCGCTCGGCCTGGACCTCGCGCTCCCCCTGGCCGTGCGGGCCCACTACCGGCGCGCGATCGAGGACGGGCACGGCGGCGACAACTGGACCCGCATCATCGACGGCATCCGGGAGCCGCGCTGAGCGACGGCGGGGCCGGGATCGCGCTGAGCGACGGCGGGCCGGGGAACACAGGCCCGGCCGCGGCCCGTCGTTATGCTGAAGCCGTGACACCGGGAGCCGAGCGGGGGACAGCAGCGACAGCGGGGACGGCAGCGACAGCGGGAACGGCATTGCGCGCGGACGCCGCGCGCAATCGTGCCCGGGTGTTGCGGGTCGCCCGTGAGCAGGTGGCAGCGGGTGACGACTCGCTCCAGTTGAACGCCATCGCCCGGCTCGCGGGGGTCGGCGTCGGGACCGTCTACCGGCATTTCCCCAACCGCCACGCCCTGGTCGAAGCGCTGTCGGTGGAGCGCTTCCGGGCGCTTGTCGACGAAGCGCGGGCCGCCGCCGCGGAGGAGGGGCCCCGCGCGGGGCTGCACCGCCTGCTGCGGTTCGCTCTCGACCGCTTGTCGGACGATCCCGGATTCGCGGCCGTGCTGGAATCCGTCAGCGACGCCGAGGCGCGGACCTCGGAGCTGAGGGCCGAGCTGGACGGCGCGGTCGCGGAACTGCTCGACCGCGCCCGCCGCGCCGGTGTCATCCGGCCCGACATCGAGGCGGACGACGTACGCCGTCTGCTGTGCGGCATCGACCACGCCGTACGTTCCGGGGAGAGCGGCCCCCGGTATGTCGAGATCTACCTCGACGTCCTTCTTGAGGGCCTGCGCCCGCCGCGCTGAGGCGCCACCACCTGAACCACCGTGGCCGGGGACGGACCTGGCCCGCCGCCGCCGCACTCCTCCCTAACCGGATAGCTATCCGATTGTGCTACCGTCCCCGACGTCAAGCGGATAGCTATCCGATAATGCATACGGTGGAGGGCGGCCCTGTGGAGCAGCGGGCAGTAGTGACGGCCGGTACCGGAGGGATCGGGCTGGAGACCGCGGTGGGGCTGGCGGCGGCCGGGCTCTCCGTCACCGTGGTCGGCCGCGACGCCGACCGCGGCGCCCGCGCACTGGAGCGGATCAAGGCGGTCGCCCCCGCGGCGGAACCCGCGTTCGTGGCGGCGGACCTCGCGTCGCTGGACGGCGTACGGACGCTCGCCGGGCGGCTGGCGGCCGACGGGCCGCTGAAGGTCCTGGTCAACAACGTGGGCGGGATGTTCGCGGACCACCGGAGGACCGTCGACGGCATCGAGGCGTCCTTCGTCCTCAACCACCTCTCGCCGTACCTGCTGACCGAGCTTCTGCTCGACCCGCTGCGCGCCGCGCGGCCGAGCCGGATCGTGAACGTCAACTCCGCCGCCGTCCGGGCCGCGAAGCCCCGGTTCGACGCCGTCGAGCCACCGGGCGGCTACTACGGCCTCCACTGGTACGGGCGGGCGAAGCTCGCCAACCTCGCCTACACCCTGGACCTGGCGGAGCGCCTGCGCTCCACCGGCGTCTCGGTCTTCGCGGCCGATCCCGGCGGCGCCGCCACCGAGATGACCGGCAACGGCACGGCCGGCTCGTCCGCGATCGTCTCGCCGGGGCTGCGCCTGGTGTGGCCGCTGGTCCGTCTGGCCATCGAACGCTCCACCTCGGGCCCCGCGTCGGTGGCCGCCCGGTCGTCCGTCTTCGCCGCCACCGACGCCTCCCTCGACGGGCGGACGGGACTGCTCATCGGGGCCCGGTCCCGTCCCGTGTCCCCGCATCGCAGGAGCACCGACCGGCGCACGGTCGATGACGTCCTCCGGCTCAGCCGGCAGTGGGCGCCCGTCACCACCGGCTGACCTGTGCGCCGTTCCGGCCCGCTCACTCCTCGGTCCGGCCGCCCGCCGCCACCTTGTCGGACCGCGACGGCTTGCCGTCCTGCGGTCGCGGCCCGTACGCCATCAGGAAGCGGTCCCTGAAGGTGTCCATGCGCCAGACCGGGGCGTCCGGGCCCGGCTTCAGGCCGTCCTGCCAGCCCCAGTCGGAGATCCGGTCCAGGACCGCCGGGTCGCGCGCGACGACCGACACCGGGACGTCGCGGCCGGCGCCGGGGCCCGTGACGGTCGCGTTGGGCTGGTGGTCGCCGAGGAAGACCAGGACCGTGTCGTCGGTGCCGTACTTCTCCACGTACGAGATGAGGCTGGTCAGCGAGTACTCGATGGCCCGGCGGTACTCGGTGCGCAGCTTCTCGGGGTCCGCCAGCACCTCCTTCGGGTCCGTGCCCGCCTTCTTGATGCCGTGGTAGACCGAGCCGTCACCGATCTCGTCCCAGCCGACCATCTCGGGGATGGGCGACCACGGGTTGTGGCTGGAGGCGAGGACGATCTCCGTCATCAGCGGTTCGCGGTCCTTCTTGCCGTGCTCCAGGCGCTCGTACGCGTCCAGGCTGTACTGGTCGGGTACGGGCGACCAACTGAACTTCGGGCCCCGGTAGCCGATGTCCCGCGAGTCGTAGATGTGGTCCAGGCCGAAGAACTTCCCCTCCGGCCAGGAGCGGGTGACGCCCGGCATGATGCCCACCGTCCGCCAGTCGCCCGTGCGGCCGAAGGCGCCGGTGAGGGTGAGGCGGTCGCTCGACGTGACACTGCGGTAGCGCTGCTGGTTCTTGACCCACATGCCGGACATGAAGGTGGAGTGCGCCAGCCAGCTTCCCGCGCCCGCCACCGGCGAGGTGAGGAAGCCGCTCTCGGAGGCGAACCCGGCCGCCTTCAGCCGGGCGGTCCCGTCCGCCAGCACGTCGCCCACCTGCGGCGCCATCGCCGGGTCCTCGATGGCGCTGCGGCCGTAGCTCTCGATGAACGTGAAGATGACGTCCTTGCCGCGCAGCCCGGTCAGGAGCTGGTCGCCCGGGGTGTCGCGGAAGTGGTCGACGGCGGCTTCCTTGGCGAACTGCTTGCCGTCCTTCAGTCCGGCGCTCACCAGATCCGCGTGGTTCTGTACGAGATCGGCCGCCGTCCTGGACGCGACCGGCGCCCCGGCGACCTGTATGCCGAGCGCCGTGCAGGTGACCCACACGGTCCCGAACAGCAGGGTGGTACGGGTCGTCGCACCGCTGTGGCGGACCAGGAGGCCGGCCAGCCGTACGGCCGCCAGCGTCATCAGGACGACCAGGGCGAGGGCGAGGACCACCACCCCGATCACGGCGGCGATCGCACCGGCCCGGCCGAGCGTGTCCCGGAGGAACGACTCGGCGTCGTCGAACAGGATCCAGTCCAGCACCAGGTCGAACGGCCGGTCCAGGACCGTGTGGAAGCCCATGTCGAGGAAGTTGAGGAGCGTCACCAGACCGAGGGCCGCGCCCGCGACCGCCGCCGCCACCCGGCCCGCCCTGGGCGGCAGGACCAGCAGCACGGCGGCGCCGATGATCGCCTCCACCGGTATGTGCGCGAAGGCGCGGGGGGTGATGAGGGGGGTCTCGTTCGGGAGGAGGAGGGCGAGGAGGACCAGCACGGCGGCCAGGGCGGTGAGCGTCCAGGACCCGGCCCGGACCAGGACCGGGTACCGGTCCCGTACGGCGACGGGCGCGGCCTGCTCCTCCACTGCCGCCGCCTCGTCGGGGACGGTGGCGTCCGCAGGCGGTCCGTCCGGCTCGTCCTTCGGGGGCCCGGTCGGCGTCGGGCCCTCCTGGGTGGTCGCTCCGTCCGTGTTCAGCAGGCGGCGAGCGCGCGTCCAGAGCGACAACCTGAAGGTCCTTCCGTGCGAAACCCTTGGTGGCACGGCGGACCGGGCCCGTCGGGCCGGACCGCCGCCAGACTGTACGGACCTGCGGCGGTTTCGGTTCAACCGTCCCGGTGCGACGGTGGACGCGTCCAGGCGTGGTCGGCCCGAGAAGTATATTATTTTGAATCGCGCGTCCAGTGTGTTGGACTGTCGTCGTACCGCTGAGACTGGCCGATCGGCTGACTTACCGACTACTGATGGGAAGGGGTTGTGGTGGAGGAGTCGCGTACCGCCGCCGTGGGTGCTGCCGTGCCGGTGCCCGAAGCCGTTGCGGCAGGGGTCGCCGACAGGGCCGGTTCCGGTGCGGATCCCGGCTCCGGCCCGGCCTCCGGTTCCCGGCGCCGGGCCCTCGGGCCCGTCGCGCTCGTCGTCGCCGGCGGGCTCTCCGTGCAGTTCGGGGCGGCCGTCGCCGTCATGCTGATGCCCCGTACCGGCGTCCTCGGCATCGTCACGCTACGGCTCGGGCTCTCCGCGCTCGTCATGCTCGCCGTGTGCCGGCCGAAGCTGCGCGGGTACGCGCGCGCCGACTGGGGGACCGTCGTCGCGTTCGGCGCCACGCTCGCCGCCATGAACGGCCTCTTCTACCAGGCGCTCGAACGTATCCCGCTGGGCGTCGCCGTCACCCTGGAGGTCCTCGGCCCGCTCGCGCTCTCGGTGATCGTCTCCCGGCGGCTGGTCAACCTCCTGTGGGCGGTGCTCGCGCTCGGCGGGGTGGTGCTGCTCAGCGGCGGCGACTTCGGCCGGCTCGATCTGGTCGGGGTCGCGTACGCGCTCGGCGCGGGCGCCATGTGGGCGACGTACATCGTCTTCAGCGCGCACACCGGCCGCCGCTTCCCGCAGGCGGACGGGCTGGCACTGGCCATGGCGGTCGGCGCGCTGCTCATCCTGCCGCTGGGGATCGTGGAGTCGGGGGCGAAGCTGCTGGTGCCGTCCACGCTGGGGCTGGCCCTGGTGGTGGCGCTCATGTCGTCGGTCCTGCCGTACACCCTCGAACTGCTCGCGCTGCGGCGGCTGCCCGCACCCACCTTCGCCGTGCTGATGAGCCTGGAGCCGGGGATCGCGGCGGCCTGCGGCTTCCTCCTCCTGGACCAGGCGCTCGCCACGCTCGACGCGCTGGCGATCGCGCTGGTCATCGCGGCGAGCATGGGCGCCGTACGCACCCAGACGCGGAAGCGGACGCGGGTGGCGAAGGTGGAAGGGACGGCGAAGGTGGAAGGGGCGGAGAGGGTGGCGAAGGCGGAGAGGGTGGCGAAGGCGGCGAAGGCAGCGAAGTAAAGCAAGCATGCTTGCTTGTTTGTGCGGGCGCTGCCATGCTCCGGGACACGCACACCGCCGTGCCCCGAGGGGAGCGCATCCGTGTCCGACGCCGTTGCCGTGTTCGGCGACCTGAAGGCCGAGAGCGATGAACTCGACCTGATCGTACGGGGGTTGGGCGAGGCGCAGTGGGCGAGGGACACCCCCGCCCCCGGCTGGACCGTCGCCCACCAGATCGCCCACCTCGCCTGGACCGACGCCGTGGCGCTGCTCGCCGTGACCGACCCCGGCGCCTTCGCCGTGGAGGCGGAGCGGGCCGCCGGGGCCCCCGCCACCTTCGTGGACGAGGCCGCGCGGGCCGGGGCCGCACAGCCGGTCCCCGTACTCCTCGCCCGGTGGCGCGACGGCCGTGAACGCCTCGGCGCCGCCCTCGACAAGGCCCCGCCCGGTGCGCGGTTCCCGTGGTACGGGCCGCCGATGAGCGCCCCCTCCCTGGCCACCGCCCGGCTGATGGAGACCTGGGCGCACGGCCAGGACATCGCGGACGCGCTCGGTGTGACGCGTACGCCGACGGCGCGGTTGCGGCATGTCGCCAGAATCGGCGTACGGGCCCGCGACTACGCCCATCTCGTACGGGGCGAGGAGCCGCCCGCCGAGCAGTTCCGTGTCGAACTGACCGGGCCGAGCGGTGAGTTGTGGGCGTACGGGCCCGAGGAGGCCGGCCAGTACGTGACCGGGCCCGCGCTCGACTTCTGTCTGCTGGTGACGCAACGGGCCCACCGCGCGGACCTCGCCGTACGGGCGAAGGGCGCCGACGCCGACCACTGGCTGGAGATCGCGCAGGCGTTCGCCGGGCCGCCGGGGGCGGGCCGCGCGCCCAGGGGCTTACCGGGCCGGGGCGTGTGAGCGGGGTGGGCGGCGGCGAGGGATTACCCCGTCCCGGCATACCCCGTCCCGGCATACCCCGTCCCGGCATACCTCGTCCCGGCATACCTCGTCCCCGCATACCCCGCCTTGGCGTACCCCGCCCCCGCGTGCTGCGGATCGGGAACGCGTCCGGGTTCTACGGCGACCGCTTCGACGCGCTGCGCGAGATGCTCACCGGCGGGCCCCTCGATGTACTGACCGGGGACTACCTCGCCGAACTGACCATGCTCATCCTCGGCCGCGACCGCCTGAAGGACCCGCGCGCGGGGTACGCGAAGACCTTCCTGCGGCAGTTGGAGGAAGGGCTCGGGCTGGCCCGCGACCGGGGCGTCCGGATCGTCACCAACGCGGGCGGACTGAACCCGGCCGGACTCGCCGACGCCGTAAGGGAGTTGTCCGAGCGGGTCGGTGTGCCCGTACGGGTCGCCCATGTCGAGGGCGACGACCTGCTGCGGCGGCGGGAGTGGGGCGACGGCGTCCTCACCGCCAACGCCTACCTCGGCGGCGCCGGGATCGCCGCCTGTCTGCGGGCCGGCGCGGAGGTCGTCGTCACCGGGCGCGTCACGGACGCGGCGCTGGTCACCGGGCCCGCCGCCGCCCACTTCGGCTGGTACGAGGCGGGACCGGCCGACCGCCCAGGCCCCGGCCGTGGCCCAACTCCTGGCCCCGGCCCCGGACCCGACCCCGGACCCGACCTCGACGCCCTCGCGGGCGCCGTCGTCGCCGGGCATGTGCTGGAGTGCGGCACGCAGGCGAGCGGCGGGAACTACTCCTTCTTCACCCGGCACGACGTACGCCGACCCGGCTTCCCCCTCGCCGAGATCCACGCCGACGGATCGGCGGTCATCACCAAGCACGACGGTACGGGCGGGGTCGTGGACCTCGGCACCGTCACCGCCCAACTGCTCTACGAGACCGGCGGCGCCCGGTACCCGGGCCCCGACGTGACCGCCAGGATCGACACCGTACGGCTCCACCAGGAGGGCCCCGACCGCGTCAGGATCACGGGCGTACGCGGTGAACCGCCGCCCCCGGAGCTCAAGGTCGGGCTCAACCGGATCGGCGGCTGGCGCAACGAGATCGTCTTCGTCCTCACCGGACTCGACATCGAGGCCAAGGCCCGCCTCGTACGCGCCCAGGTGGAGGACGCCCTCGGCGCGCCTGCCGCGCCCGGTGCGCCCGGTGCATCGGCCGTATCGGCCGCGCCGGCCGCGCGCCGCCGCCCGGCCGAGGTCCGCTGGGAGCTGTCCCGTACGGACCGGCCGGACGCCGCCACCGAGGAGACCGCGAGCGCCCTGCTCCGGCTCGTCGTGCGCGACAGCGACCCGGAGGCGGTGGGACGGGCGGTCACCGGGGCGGCGGTCGAACTGGCGCTCGCCAGCTACCCGGGCTTCCATGTGACGGCCCCACCGGGCAAGGGCGCGCCGTACGGGGTCTTCGAGGCGGCGTACATCGACGCGGACGAGGTGACGCAGATGGCCGTACTGCCGGACGGGACCCGTCTCGCCATCCCGACTGCCTTACGCAGCACGGTCGTTGACGACGCTCCCGAGTCACCGCCCGGACTTCCCGAGCCGCTGCCCGCCGGGCTGCCCACCCGCCGCGTCCCCCTCGGGGCCGTCGCGGGCGCCCGCAGCGGTGACAAGGGCGGGGACGCCAACGTCGGGGTCTGGGTGGAGAGCGAGGCCGCGTGGCGGTGGCTGGCGCATGAGCTGACCGTCGACCGGTTCCGCCAACTCCTCCCGGAGGCCGCAGGGTTGACGGTCGAGCGGCATCTCCTGCCGCACCTCCGCGCCGTCAACTTCACCGTCGCGGGGCTGCTCGGCGAGGGCGTCGCCGCACGGGCCCGGTTCGATCCCCAGGCCAAGGCGCTGGGGGAGTGGCTGCGCTCGCGCCATGTCGACCTTCCCGTGTCGCTGATCGCCAGATCTCCGGAGGTCCCGCAGTGACCGTGCTTCCCTCCGCCCTCGACGCCACCTCCGCCGAGTACGCGGCCCACCGCGACGCCATGCTCGCCAAGCTCGCGCGGCTCGACGCCGAGCAGGCCAAGGCCCTCGCGGGCGGCGGCGAGAAGTACACCGCCCGCCACCGCGCGCGCGGCAAGCTCCTCGCCCGGGAGCGGGTCGAGCTGCTGCTCGACCCCGACACCCCGTTCCTGGAGCTCTCCCCGCTGGCCGCCTGGGGCAGCGAGTATCCCGTCGGTGCGTCCATGGTCACCGGTGTCGGGGTGGTCGAGGGCGTGGAGTGTGTGATCACCGCCAACGACCCGACCGTACGCGGTGGTTCGTCCAACCCCTGGACCCTGCGCAAGGCGCTGCGCGCCAACGAGATCGCGTACGCCAACCGCCTCCCGCTCATCAGCCTGGTCGAGTCGGGCGGCGCCGATCTCCCCTCCCAGAAGGAGATCTTCATCCCCGGCGGGGCGCTCTTCCGCGATCTCACCCGGCTCTCCGCCGCCGGGATCCCCACCGTCGCCGTCGTGTTCGGCAACTCCACGGCGGGCGGCGCGTACGTCCCCGGGATGTCCGACCACACCGTCATGATCGAGGAGCGGTCGAAGGTCTTCCTCGGCGGGCCGCCGCTGGTGAGAATGGCCACGGGCGAGGAGAGCGACGACGAGTCCCTGGGCGGCGCCGCGATGCACGCCCGTACGTCGGGGCTCGCCGACCACTTCGCGCGCGACGAGCCCGACGCGATCCGGCAGGCCCGGCGCATCGTCGCGCGCCTCAACTGGCGCAAGGCGCAACCGGATCCGGCGCCGGGTCCGGGTCCGGGTCCGGTGGAGCCGCCGCGGTACGACGAGGACGAGCTCCTCGGGATCGTCCCCGGCGACCTGAGGATCCCCTTCGATCCGCACGAGGTCGTCGCCCGGATCGTGGACGGCTCCGACTTCGACGCGTTCAAGCCGCTGTACGGGCCGAGCCTGGTGACGGGCTGGGCCCGGCTGCACGGCTTTCCGGTCGGCATCCTCGCCAACGCGCAGGGGGTGCTGTTCTCCGCCGAGTCGCAGAAGGCCGCGCAGTTCATCCAGCTCGCCAACCAGCGCGACATCCCGCTCGTCTTCCTCCACAACACCACCGGCTACATGGTCGGCAAGGAGTACGAGCAGGGCGGCATCATCAAGCACGGCGCGATGATGATCAACGCGGTGGCGAACTCGAAGGTCCCGCACCTCTCGGTCCTGATGGGCGCGTCCTACGGCGCCGGCCACTACGGCATGTGCGGCCGGGCCTACGATCCGCGCTTCCTCTTCGCCTGGCCGAGCGCCAAGTCCGCCGTCATGGGCCCGCAGCAGCTCGCGGGCGTCCTGTCGATCGTGGCGCGCGCCTCGGCCGAGGCGAAGGGCCAGGTGTACGACGAGGAGGGGGACGCGGCGCTGCGCGCGGTGGTGGAGCGGCAGATCGAGTCCGAGTCGCTGCCGGCGTTCCTGTCGGGGCGGCTGTACGACGACGGGGTCATCGATCCGCGCGACACCCGCACCGTCCTCGGCCTGTGCCTGTCCGCCGTGCACAGCGCCCCGGTCGAGGGCGTGCGCGGCGGCTTCGGCGTCTTCCGGATGTGAGGTCCCGTGCGGTCCTGTGAGGTTCCGTGAGATCCCCTGTGAGGTCCAGATGATCGAGTCCTTGCTCGTCGCCAACCGGGGCGAGATCGCCTGCCGTATCTTCCGCACCTGCCGTGAGCTGGGGATCTCGACCGTCGCCGTGTACGCGGACCCCGACGCGGGCGCGCTGCACGTACGGGACGCCGACACCGCCGTACGGCTGCCGGGGGCCGCGCCCGCCGACACCTATCTGCGCGGCGACCTGATCGTGGCGGCGGCGCTCGCGGCGGGCGCGGACGCCGTCCATCCGGGGTACGGATTCCTCTCCGAGAACGCGGAGTTCGCGCGGGCGGTCCTCGGCGCGGGGCTGGTGTGGATCGGGCCGCCGCCGGAGGCGATCGCGGCGATGGCGTCGAAGACCCGGGCCAAGAGGCTGATGGCGGCGGCCGGCGTACCGCTGCTGGCGCCCGTCGACCCGGCCGCCGCCACCGGGGCCGAGCTGCCCCTGCTGCTGAAGGCGGCGGCGGGCGGCGGCGGGCGCGGTATACGTATCGTCCGCGAACTGGGCGACCTGGGGGAGGAGTTGACGGCGGCGTCGGCGGAGGCGCGGGCCGCGTTCGGGGACGGCGAGGTCTTCGCCGAGCCGTATGTGACGGGGGCCCGCCATGTGGAGGTGCAGGTGCTCGCCGACGCGCACGGCACGGTGTGGGCGCTCGGCACCCGCGACTGCTCGCTCCAGCGCCGCCACCAGAAGGTGATCGAGGAATGCCCGGCGCCCGGCCTGCCCGACGCGCTCCGTACGGAACTGGCCGGGGCGGCCGTCGCCGCCGCCCGCGCGGTCGGCTACCGGGGCGCGGGCACGGTCGAGTTCCTGATCGCGGACGGCGGACGCCCGTACTTCCTGGAGATGAACACCCGCCTCCAGGTCGAACACCCGGTCACGGAGGAGGTGTTCGGCCTGGATCTGGTCGCCCTGCAACTCTCCGTCGCGGAGGGCGCCGCCCTCCCGCCGGGGCCACCGGCCGCGCGCGGGCACGCGGTGGAGGCGCGACTCTGCGCGGAGGACCCGGCGGACGGCTGGGCCCCGCGCACCGGCCGCCTGCACACGCTGGAGGTGCCGGGGACCGGGGATGCCGCCGGGAGCGGTGTCACCCCGGGGGCCGGGGATGCCGCCGGGGACGAGGGCATCGCCCGGAGCGGGAGCGTCGCCGCGCCCCGGCTGCGTCTCGACACCGGGTACACCGGGGGCGACACCATCGGCGTCCACTACGACCCGCTCCTCGCCAAGGTCATCGCCTGGGCGCCCACCCGGGAGGCTGCCCTGCGCCGCCTTCGGGACGCGCTGCGCCGGGCCAGGGTGCACGGTCCCGTCACCAACAGGGAGCTGCTCGTACGGTCGTTGGGCCACCCGGACTTCGCCGCGGGGCGCCTCGACACCGGCTTCTACGGCCGCCACCTGGACGCCCTGACCGCCCAGGACCCCGGCCCCGGCGCGTGGCACGCCGCCGTCGCCGCCGCACTCGCCGACGCGGCGTCCCGGTCCCTGCGCGGCGGGGTCCCCGCCCGGCTCGGCGGCTGGCGGAACGTACCGTCGGCGCCGCAGAGCAAGACGTACGGCGACCACGAGGTCCGTTACCGGGCGACCCGCGACGGATACGTGGTCGAGGCCGAGGCAGGAGGGGCAGGGGAAGCCGGAGGGAACGGGGGCGCCGGGAACCCAGGGGACGCGGAGGACTCCGGGGGCTCCGGGGGCGTACGGGTCATCGCCGTCTCGCCCTCCCGCGTCAGCCTCCGCATCGGCGGTGTCGTACGCCACTTCGACGTCGCCGCGTACGGCGACGAGGTGCACGTCGACTCCGCCACCGGCGCCTACCGGCTGCTCGCGCGGCCCCGGTTCGCCGGTCCCGGTCGTACCGCCGAGGCGGGTTCGCTGCTCGCGCCCATGCCCGGGACCGTCGTACGGGTCGCGGACGGGCTGACCGAGGGGGCGCGGGTCGGTGCGGGCCAGCCGCTCGTCTGGCTGGAGGCCATGAAGATGGAGCACCGCGTCGTCGCGCCCGCCTCCGGCACGCTCACCGCACTCCTCGCCGTCCCCGGCCGCCAGGTCGAGGTCGGTGCCCTGCTCGCCGTCGTCACCGCCACCGACGCACCGGAGGAAGATCCCTCATGAGCGGCACCAGTACCCGCACCAGCACCGGCACGATCCCCCGTTTCCTGGCCGAGAGCGAGGAGCACACCGCGCTCCGCGCCGCCGTGGCCGCCCTCGGCCGCCGCCACGGGCGCGGCTACGACCGCGAGACCCTGTGGCGCGAGGCCGGCGCACTCGGCTACCTCGGCGTGAACCTGCCCGAGGAGTACGGCGGCGGAGGCGGCGGCATCGCCGAACTCTCGCTGGTGCTCGAAGAGTTGGGTGCGGCGGGCTGTCCGCTCCTGCTGATGATCGTGTCGCCCGCCATCTGCGGCACGGTGATCGCCCGCTTCGGTACGGAGGCCCAGAAGCGGCAGTGGCTCCCCGGCCTCGCCGACGGTTCCCGCACCATGGCCTTCGGCATCACCGAGCCCGACGCCGGATCCAACTCCCACCGCATCACCACCACCGCCCGCCGGGACGACCAGGGCGACGGCTGGATCCTGAACGGCCGCAAGGTCTTCGTCTCCGGCGTCGACATCGCGGACGCCACGCTCGTCGTCGGCCGGACCGAGGGCCGTACGGGGAACGGGGCGACCGGCTCCCTCAAGCCGTGCCTCTTCATCGTCCCGCGCGACGCCGACGGCTTCGCCCGTACCCCCATCGACATGGAACTCCAGGCCGTGGAGAAGCAGTTCGAGCTGGTCCTCGACGATGTACGGCTGCCCGCCGACGCGCTCGTCGGCGACGAGGACGCCGGGCTGCGCCAGCTCTTCGCCGGGCTCAACCCGGAGCGCGTGATGACGGCCGCGTACGCCCTCGGCATGGCGCGGTACGCGCTCGACCGCGCCGTCGAGTACGCGAAGACCCGCCAGGTCTGGGCGGCGCCCATCGGCGCCCACCAGGCCATCGCGCACCCCCTGGCGCAGTCCCACATCGAGATCGAACTCGCCGAGCTGATGCTGCGCAAGGCCGCCCACCTCTACGACGCGGGAGACAGCGCGGAAGGTGGCGCGGGAGGGGGCGCGGGCGAGGGCACCGGCGCGGGCGAGGCCGCCAACATGGCCAAGTACGCCGCCGGGGAAGCCTGTGTGCGCGCCGTCGACCGGGCCGTGCACACCCTCGGCGGCAACGGTCTCACCCGCGAGTACGGTCTCGCGTCGCTCGTCACCGCCGCCCGTGTGGCCCGGATCGCGCCCGTCAGCCGCGAGATGATCCTGAATTACGTATCCCACCAGTCCCTGGGTCTCCCCAAGTCGTACTGAGACAGGCGATTCTGGCCCTCCTGACGCCGACGCCCCGCACCCCCGGTGCGGCCGTCCGCGCCGAGCCCGCAGCGAAGGGGATCCGCCATGGTGCACCACGGGGTTGACGGGGTCCGGGAGGGCCACGGGGTCCATGTGTTCCGCAGCGAGTACGCGGACGTCCCGGCCGTCGATCTGCCCATCCACGAGGCCGTGCTCGGCCGCGCCGCCGCGTACGGCGACACCGTCGCGCTCATCGACGGGACGACCGGCGTGTCCACCACATACGCCCAACTCGACGCCGCGCACCGGCGGATCGCCGCCGCGTTCGCCGACGCGGGGGTGTGCAAGGGCGATGTCCTCGCCCTGCACAGCCCCAACACCGTCGCGTATCCGGCGGTGTTCTACGCGGCGACCCGGGCCGGGGCCTCCGTCACCACCGCCCATCCCCTCGCCACCCCGGAAGAACTCGCCGCCCAGCTCCGCGACTCCGCCGCCCGCTGGATCGTCACCGTCTCGCCGTTACTCGAAGTGGCCCGAAGAGCCGCCGAGTTGGTCGGTGGGATCGAGGAGATCTTCGTCTGCGACCGGGCGCGCGGACACCGCTCGGTCCTCGACCTGGCGCGGTCGTCCGCACCCTTACCCGAGATCGCCATCGACCCCGGCGAGGACGTCGCGGCGCTCCCGTACTCCTCGGGCACCACCGGCGTCCCCAAGGGCGTGATGCTCACCCACCGTTCGATCGCCACCAACCTGGCGCAGCTCGAACCCGTCATGGGGATGGGCCCCGGCGACCGGATCCTGGCCGTACTGCCCTTCTTTCACATATATGGCCTCACCGCTCTGATGAACGCGCCCCTGCGGCACGGCGCGACCGTCGTCGTCCTGCCCCGCTTCGACCTCGACCAGTTCCTCGCGGCCATCGAGAAGTACCGCGTCAACGGGTTGTACGTGGCCCCGCCCATCGTGCTCGCCCTCGCCAGACACCCGGCCGTCGCCCGGTACGACCTCTCCTCGCTCGACTACGTCCTGAGCGCCGCCGCCCCGCTGGCCCGCCCGCTCGCCGCCGCCTGTGCGGCACGGCTCGGCCTGCCGCCCCTGCGGCAGGCGTACGGCCTCACGGAGCTGTCGCCCGGCAGCCATGTCGTCCCGCTCACCGCCGAGCACCCGCCGCCCGGCACCGTCGGCAAGCTGCTGCCCAGCACCGAGATGCGCCTCCTCGACCTGTCGGCCGAGGAGGGGACGGAACGCGACGCCGCCCCCGGCGCCGAGGGCGAGATCCTGGTGCGCGGCCCGCAGGTCATGAAGGGCTACCTCGGCCGCCCCGAGGCCACGGCCGGGATGATCGACCCGGCGGGCTGGGTGCACACCGGCGATGTCGGACGGGTGGACGCGGAGGGATGGCTCTTCGTCATCGACCGGGTCAAGGAACTCATCAAGTACAAGGGTTTCCAGGTCGCCCCGGCCGATCTGGAGGCCCTGCTGCTCACCCACGACTCCATCGCGGACGCGGCGGTGATCGGGGTGTACGAGGACGACGGCAACGAGGTGCCCAAGGCGTTCGTCGTACGCCGCGCGGGCGCGGAGGAGCTGACCGAGGCCGATGTCATGAGGTTCGTCGCCGACCGCGTCGCCCCGTACAAGAAGGTCCGCCGGGTCGAGTTCGTCGGGGGCGTGCCGCGCGCCGCGTCCGGCAAGATTCTCCGACGGGAACTGCGGGACCGTGAAACGCGGGGCCGTGAAACACGGGAGCGTGAAGCGCGGGACCGTGAAACGCGGGAGCGGGACGTGCGGGAGCGTACGGTGCGGGACCGCGAAAGGGAGAACACGTGACACCGAACACACCGTCCGCCCGGCCGACGGAATCCCGGGAGCCCCCGGACGCGCTGGTGACGACCGCCCACGACCGGGGCATCACCACACTGACCCTCGACTCGCCCGCGAACCGCAACGCCCTGTCGGCGCGGCTGGTCGACGCGCTCTCCGACGCGCTGGCGGCCTGCGGCGCCGACCCGGCCGTACGGGCGGTGGTGCTCACGCACACCGGCACCACCTTCTGCTCGGGCGCCGACCTCAAGGCCCCGGCCAACCCGTACACCTTCGTCGGCCTGATGCGGCAGATCGTCGCCCTGCCCAAGCCCGTCGTCGCGCGGGTCAGCGGCCATGTCCGGGCCGGCGGGCTCGGGCTGCTCGGCGCGTGCGACCTCGCGCTGGCCGACCGTACGTCCGACTTCGCGTTCACGGAGGTACGGATCGGGGTCGCCCCGGCGGTGATCTCGCTGCCGCTGCTGCCCCGGATCTCACCGCGCGCGGCGGCCCGCCACGTCCTCACCGGGGAGCGCTTCGACGCCGTACAGGCGGTCGCGGCCGGGCTGATCACCGAGGCCGCCGACGAGGTGGACGCCGCGCTCGCCCCCGTCCTCGACGCGCTGCGCGCCGCCTCGCCGCAGGGGCTCGCGGAGTCCAAGCGGCTGCTGACGGTCGATGTCCTGGACGCCTTCGACCGGTACGCGGAGGACCTCGTCCAGCGCTCCGCCACGCTCTTCATGACGCCGGAGGCGCGCGAGGGCATCGCGGCGTTCCTCGAACGGCGGGACGCGGCATGGGTGATCTAGAACCACAGGGGTCACAGGGGTCACAGGGGCCACCGAGGCGACTGGGACCGCCGGGACCGCCGACGGCGCCGGAGGCGATGGCGTTCGGGCCGAAGCAGGAGCGCAGCCGCGCCACGCGGCAGCGGCTGCTGGAGGCGGCCGTGGCCTGCCTCGCCGCGTACGGCTGGGCGGGCTCCACGGTCTCCGTCGTCGCCGAGCGGGCGGGTGTCTCGCGTGGCGCGGCGCAGCACCACTTCCCGACCAGGGAGGACCTGTTCACGGCCGCCGTCGAGCAGGTCGCGGAGGAACGGTCCGCCGCGCTGCGCGCCCTGGTCCCGGCGGGCCCGGGACACCGGCGCGCGGCGGTGGAGGGCATCGTGGCCCTCTACACGGGCCCGCTGTTCCGCGCCGCGCTCCACCTGTGGGTCGCGGCCTCGGACGAGGAGCGGCTACGGCCCCGGGTCACCGAGCTGGAGGCCCGGATCGGCCGGGAGACGCACCGGATCGCGGTGGAGCTGCTGGGCGCGGACGAATCCGTGCCGGGCGTACGGGAGACGGTGCAGGGGCTGCTGGACATGGCGCGCGGGCTGGGGCTCGCGACGCTGCTGACGGACGACCGGCGGCGGCGCGAGCGGGTCGTGGCCGAGTGGGCGCGGATCCTGGACGCGACGCTGGGCTGAGCGGCCCCGGAGGGAAAGCCGCCCGCCCCGGCGGTCTCGGACGGCCCCGCCGGGCTCAGACGATCCCGGCGGGCTCAGACGATCCCGGTGATGTCGTCGAACCCGTCGATCTCCCGGGGGTCGCGCGTCCCCGGCCCGACGTACCGCGCCGACGGGCGCACCAGCCGCCCCGTCCGCTTCTGCTCCAGGATGTGCGCGGACCAGCCGGCGGTCCTGGCGCAGGTGAACATCGACGTGAACATGTGCGCGGGGACCTCCGCGAAGTCCAGCACGATCGCCGCCCAGAACTCCACGTTCGTCGCCAGCACCCGGTCGGGCCTGCGCGCGTGCAGCTCCTCCAGCGCGGCCTTCTCCAGCGCCTCCGCCACCTCGAAGCGCGGCGCCGCCAGCTCCCGGGCCGTACGCCGCAGCACCCGGGCCCGCGGGTCCTCGGCCCGGTACACCCGGTGGCCGAAACCCATCAGCCGCTCGCCCCGGTCGAGCGCCTGCTTGACGTACGCCGTCGCGTCGCCCGTGCGCTCGATCTCCTCGATCATGCCGAGGACGCGCGAGGGCGCGCCCCCGTGGAGCGGCCCGGACATCGCGCCGACGGCGCCGGAGAGCGCGGCGGCGACATCGGCGCCGGTGGAGGCGATGACCCGGGCGGTGAAGGTGGAGGCGTTCATGCCGTGCTCGGCGGCCGACGTCCAGTAGGCGTCGACGGCCTTGACGTGCCGGGGGTCCGGCTCGCCGCGCCAGCGGATCATGAAGCGCTCCACGACCGAGTGCGCCTGGTCGATCTCGCGCTGCGGGACCATCGGCAGCCCCTGCCCGCGGGCCGACTGGGCGACGTACGAGAGCGCCATCACGGCGGCGCGCGCCAGATTGTCCCGGGCCGTGCGCTCGTCGATGTCGAGGAGCGGCTTCAGCCCCCAGACGGGCGCGAGCATGGCCAGGGCGGACTGGACGTCGACACGGATGTCCCCGGAGTGGACCGGGATCGGGAAGGGCTCGGCGGGCGGCAGACCGGGGTTGAACGCCCCGTCGACCAGCAGGCCCCAGACGTTGCCGAAGGACACCTGCCCGACCAGGTCCTCGATGTCGACGCCCCGGTAGCGCAGGGAGCCGCCCTCCTTGTCCGGTTCGGCGATCTCCGTCTCGAACGCGACGACGCCTTCGAGTCCCGGGACGAAGGAGGTGTCGAAGTCGGACATCAGGCGGCTCCTCGCGTGGTGTGCGGCGTCACGTGTGCGGTGTCGTGACGTGTGCGGTGGCGACATGTGGGGTGGCGACATGTGAGGTGGTGACGTGTGGGGTGGTGCCTGAGTGGTGGGGAGGACCACAGGGGTGTGGTCGGCCTGCCCCAGATTTTGGCGGGTTTCGACGGTACGGAAAGACGCGGCGGCGCGTGATAACCGGCACACTGCCAGATTTTGTCCCCCGAGGGTTGGCGGTCCTCCGTGCGGGGCAAACTCGGCCCTGCGGCAGGATGATCCCGTGCCTCACGAGACCCCGGAATCCTCCGCGGCTTCCGCCGCTCCCGCCGTTCCCGCAGATCCCGCCACGATGCGTGAGCAGTACCGCACCACTCCCCTGCTGGACATGGACCTCGCCGCCACTCCCATGGACCAGTTCGCCCGCTGGTTCGAGGAGGCCGCGGCCTGCGGCTTCTCCGAGCCGAACGCGATGGTGGTCTCCACGGCCACCCCCGAGGGCCGCCCGTCCTCGCGCACGGTGCTGCTGAAGGGGTACGACGGCCGCGGCTTCGTCTTCTTCACGAACTACACCTCGCGCAAGGGCCGGGAGATCGCCGCCAACCGCCAGGTCTCGCTGCTCTTCCCCTGGCATCCGCTGTCCCGGCAGATCATTGTCACGGGCACGGCGGTCCGGACCGGCCGCGACGAGACGGCCGCGTACTTCCGCACCCGCCCGCACGGCTCCCAGCTCGGCGCCTGGGCCAGCGACCAGTCCACCCCGATCGGCTCCCGCGAGGACCTGCTCCAGCGGTACGAGGCCCTGGCGGCCCGCTATCCGGAGGGCGAGCAGGTCCCGGTGCCGCCGCACTGGGGCGGCTTCCGGGTCAGACCGGAGACGGTCGAGTTCTGGCAGGGCCACGAGAACCGGCTCCACGACCGGCTGCGCTACGTCCACGGTGAGGGCCCGGACGGGCGGCCCGGCTGGCGGGTGGAACGGCTCTGCCCGTAGCCCCTGGCGCCGTAGCCCCGTAACGGCTTGGCCCCGTAGCCCCGTAGAACAGCAGAACCCCGCAGGCTCTGGTTCCTCCGAGGAGGAGCCGGCCGGACGTACCGGCGAGCCTGCGGGGCGGTGACTGCTGTGGATTGGGCCGGCGGGTTCACCGGCTCCGCACGGAGTGCGACGTCGGGCTGTCAGCCCGCAGCCACCTCACGAGTCCGGAAAGAAATCACTTCCGAATCACCTCCTTTCGGTGTGCTCACCACTCTAGGAAGCGGACCGCCACCGCTCAACCCAATTAACGGGTCGCTTCCGGAGCCGGTGATCGGGGACGATTTCGGGGAACGACGTGTGAGGTGGGCCACTATCGAGTTGAATGATCGTAGGTGCGGCAGCAGAGTCAGCGGCACAGGCGGAGACGTCCCGCAGGGGGTACCAGCATGAGTGCTTCTCGGAGTGAGACCGCCAATGCTCCCGGGCCGGACGAACCGGGGTCCGCTTCCGGGGCGGACGCCGGCGCCGGATCCGGGGGCCGGGCGGCGCCGGGCCGGGACGGGCCGGGGTCCGATCTGCTCGCGGCGCTGCTCGACGGGATGGACGCGGCGCTCTGCGCGTTCGACGCGGACGGCGTGATCACGCACTGGAACCGCGAGGCGGAGCGGATACTCGGCTGGTCCGCCGAGGAGGCCGTCGGCCGGCACGGCTTCGCCGGGTGGGCCGTACGGACCGCCGACGCGGACGAGGTCCAGGCGCGGCTGATGGCCGTGATGGACGGCCCCGACCGGCAGGTGGACGAGTTCGCCCTGCTGCGCAAGGACGGCGGCCGGGTCCTGATCCGTACGCAGTCGTCCGGGATGCGCGGCGCGGACGGCAAGCCCGCCGGGGTGTACAGCGCCTTCAGCGAGGTCCATGAGCAGATCGACCTCGAACGGTCCATCGCGCTCAGCGAAGCGCTTTTCGAGGACGCGGCCTGGGGTGTCGTCCTCGTCGACGTCGATCTGCGGCCGACCGTCGTCAACGTCCACGCGGCGCGGCTGCTCGGCTCCGGGCGCGCCTCCGTGCTGGGACGGCCGCTGGGCGAGCTGATCACACAGGGCGTGGAGGAGCTGGAGTCGGCGCTCCACCATGTGCTGTCGGAGGGCGCGTCGTCCGCCGTCGCCGAGCTGTGGATGACGGTCCGCACCCCGGACGGCGAGCGGCGGCGCTGCTGGCGGTGCGGCTTCCTGCGGCTGGCGTCACCACTGGCGGAGGAGCCGGTTCCGCTGGGTGTGGGCTGGATGTTCCAGGACGTGACGGAGCAGAAGCTGGCCGTGCAGGAGGCGGACCGGCTGCGGTTCCGCGGCAGCCAGTTGCACCGGGCGGGCCGGGCGGCGGCCGAGTGCGAGGACCCGATGGAGGCGGCGACGGTCTATCTGGACTTCGCGCTGGCGGGCTTCGCCGACCACGCCCTGATCGATCTGGTGGCGGAGGGCCGGCGCCCCGGAGGACTCGCTTCCGGTGCGTCCGGTCCCGTACGCCTCGTCCGTACGGTCGCCACGCCGGGCGGCGGAGCCTCGGGGCCCAGCACGCCGACCGGGTCGGGCTCCCTACCGGTGCGGTACGCGGCCGGGCATCCGGCGCTCCAGGCGATGGACCGTACGGGCTCGGTCCGGGCCAGCGCCCCGACGGGCAGGAACGGCGCGAACGGCGGCGGCGACGCGTACGGCGCCGCCGGCGCACCGCCGCCGAAGCCGGTGCCCGCGCCCGTGTGGGCGGCGTCCCGGCAGTGGCCGGAGGACTCCGTCCACGCCCTGTGCACGGTGCTGCGCAGCCGCGGCAGGTCGCTGGGCGTGGTGACCTTCCTCAGGGGCGCGAGCCGCACCGAGTTCGAACGGCCCGACGCGGTGTACGCGGAGGACGTGACCGTACGGATAGCCGCCTGCCTGGACCTCAGGGCCCTGCTGCCGGACACGGACGCCTGAGCGGGGAGCGCCTGAACCCGGAACGCCTGAGCGGGGAGCCGCCGGGGCCGGGAACCTCCCGAGCGGTAGGCGGACGCCCCGTACGGACACGGCGCCGGACAGGCTGAGCCGTCCGGCGCCGTACCTCAGGCTGTGCCCGAGCTGTTCTCCGCCGCCGCCACCGGCGGCAGCATCGTGACCGGCTCGGTCTCCGCGTCGTTGTGCCGCAGTGCCCAGTTCTCCAGGGCGATACGGCACGCGTGGTCGACATGGCGCAGACCCGACAGGTCCAGCTCGATCGGCTTGTCCTTCGGCAGCGCTTCGAGCTGCTCCATGATCCGGGGCAGCCGCAGGAACGTCGCGTTCCCCGTCACGGAGACCACCAGCCGGCCGCCGGTGAGCTCCCGCACGTCGACGTGGAGGTGCGAGATCTCCCAGGCCGTCTTGACCACCGCGAGCAGCAGCCCGAGCACCACGCCCTCGAAGAGGTTGGTGACCAGGACCGCGATCGCCGTGATGGCGAGGATCACGGCCTCGCCGCGGTGCTCCCGCCACAGCGGGGCCAGGTCCTTCACGGGGATGAGCTTGCACCCCGCGTGCACCAGGACGCCCGCGAGCGCCGCCAGCGGGATCACGCCGATCGCCGCGGGCAGCAGCGCCGCGAAGAGCAGCAGCCACACGCCGTGCAGGATCCGGGAGAGCGAGGTGCGCGCCCCCGCCTGGACATTGGCGGCGCTGCGCACGATGACCGCGGTCATGGGCAGCGCGCCGAGCGCGCCGCAGATCGTGTTGCCGACGCCCTGGGCCATCAGCTCCTTGTTGTAGTCGGTGCGCGGCCCGTCGTGCATACGGTCGACGGCGGCGGCGCTGAACAGGCTCTCCGCCGAGGCGATCAGGGTGAAGGCGAGGACGGTGCCGAGTACGGCGACGCCGCCGAGCTGGCTGAAGTCGCCGAGCCCGGGCGGGCTGACGGACTCCAGCAGGCCCTTCACCTCGACCTTGGCGATCGACAGGTCGAACAGCAGCGTCGCACCGGTGGCGAGCGCCACGGCGGCCAGCGGTCCCGGCACCACGCGGACCTTCGCGGGGAGCTTGGGCCACAGGACGAGGACGGCGACCGTACCGGCGCCGACGGCGAACGCGGTCAGCGCCGTACCGTTCGTGAAGATCTCGCCGACCAGCCCCGGGAGGCCCGTGAGCTTGGGGATGCCGCCGGACGGCTGGGGGGTGTCGGCCATCGCGTACACCTGGCCCAGGACCAGCACCAGGCCGATGCCGGCCAGCATGCCCTGCACCACGGCGATGGAGATGGCCCGGAACCAGCGGCCGAGGCCGAACGCCCCGAGCGCGAGCTGGAGCAGCCCGGAGACGAGGACGATGACGCCGAGCGCGCCCAGACCGAAGTCCTGGACGGCTTGGTAGACGAGGACGGTGAGCCCGGCGGCGGGGCCGCTCACCTGGAGCGAGCTGCCGGGCAGGAAGCCCACGACGATGCCGCCGACGATGCCGGTGACCAGGCCGAGTTCGGCGGGCACCCCGGAGGCGACGGCGACGCCCACGCAGAGCGGCAGAGCGACGAGGAAGACGACGAGTGACGCGAGGATGTCGCGCCTGAGGACCTGGCGGTCCTTCAAGAGGGTGAGCATGAGGGTGTCCTAGCTGTGAGACGGGGACGAACGACGTGGTGCGGCCAGGGTCGGACGACCTCAGCCACGGCCGGTTGCCGTGGCTGAGGTCGTGCCCTGGGCCGTGCTCACAGCGGTCTGAAGTCCCCGTCCAGCTCGGGCCGGTGGCTGCTCACGGCCCCGGTGTCCACTTCGTAGTACCAGGCGTGCAGCGAGAGTTGCCCGTCGGTGAGCCGCTCCCGTACCGCGGGATAGCCGCGCAGGGTGTCGAGTTGCGCCGCGGCGTGCTGCTGCACGGCGTGGGCGAGCTCGCGCGCGGAGGGCTGCCCGGTCGCGCAGTTGTCCAGCCAGCCGCGCACGGCCGGGACGGCGGACAGGTCGTCGCCGCGCACCATGGCTCCCACCGCGCCGCAGTGTGAATGACCGCAGACGACGATGTCGCGGACGTTGAGCACGCGCAGCGCGTACTCGATGGTGGCGGTCTCCCCGCCGGGCCGCTGCTCGTCGTACGAGGGGACGATGTTGCCCGCCGTACGCAGTTCGAACAGCTCCCCCGGGCGGGCGCCGGTGATGAGGGAGGGGATGACTCGGGAATCCGAGCAGGTGATGAAGAGGGCTTGGGGCGCCTGCCCCGCGGCGAGTTCACGGAACTCGTCGGGACGCTCCGCCACCTGGACGGAGAACGAACGGGCGTGGTCGATGAGTGACTTCATGATGGCCTGCCTCCTGCACCCCCGGTCTTGCCGGGGCGCGGTGTGGTCGGGTCAGTGGGGGGTGAAACGAGATAAGAGCGGGATAAGAGCCGGCCGGTCAGGCGGCGTGAATCCTGCGTCTCGGGGTGAGCGCGTGGCTCGGTCGGAATCTCACTGCTCGCCCTTTCCTTCGCGTGGATACGTGGATACACGGATGCCCGGTGCCGAAGCTCCAATGATGCAGCACCGCAGCCTCCACCACTTTGCCTGAACATTACCTGTAGATGAAAGCTCAAAATTCCGCCAAGTGTTCCTTTCGTGACGCAAAGTGGCGGTTCTGGATCGTGTGTGCGAGCAGAGTTCATGCGAACGGTTCCCGCAGACCCCGGTATTCACCGGGGGTCCCGTGGCTATCCCGTCGCGCGGGCGAAAGAACGTTGCATTGGTGACGCGGAGGCGCCCGGGCGCGTCCCGGCGATAGTTTCGGGCGTGTGTCGCGGAAGGCGTCGGAGCGCTGCTTCGAGGCGCGTCGTGGCCGCGGCGGAGCTGAGGCGTGGAGAAACGGGAGGAGTGGAGAGAGCGGAGGAGCGGGAGAGAGTGGAGGAGCGGGCGGATCAGTGCCGGTAGAAGATCCGGTCCCGGTTCTCGGTCATCACCCGGCCGTTCCACTCGGTGCCGCCGTCGACATTGCCCGACCGCAGCAGCGGCGGCTCGATGCCGCGCCCGGCCAGCTCCCCGGCGCCCGCGGCCATCATCGCCTGCATCAGGGCGCTGGTGACGACCGTGGAGGCTGGCGCGAACGGCGCCGCTACGCCCGGGGCCGTCAGCTCCGCGTCGCCGACCGCGATCCCGCTGTCGAGGACGATGTCGCAGTGGTCCTTCAGGAACGTCCCGCTGCGGTGCCGGGAGCGCGTCTGCGTCGCGTACGCCACGGAGGTCACCCCGATCACCGTCAGCCCCAGGGCCCGCGCGTTCATGGCCATCTCGACGGGCAGCGCGTTCCGCCCGGAGAGGGAGACGATCACCAGCAGGTCCCCGGCGGTGGCGGGGCTGGAGTCCAGCACGGCCGCCGCCAGGCCCTCCACCCGCTCCAGCGCGGAGCCGAGCGGGGCGGGCATGACGTCGACACCGACGACGCCGGGGACGACGAGCAGATTCATGGTGGCGAAGCCGCCTGCCCGGTAGACGACGTCCTGCGCGGCGAGCGAGGAGTGCCCGGCGCCGAAGGCGAAGAGCCGGCCCCCGGAGGCGACCGTGTCGGCGACCGCGGTGCCGGCCGCGGCGATCCGCCCGGACTGTTCCTCCCGTACCCTCCGGAGCAGGCCGATCGCCGCGTCGAAGAACTGGTCGGCAGGCTTGCTCTCGCTCGTCGAGCTCATCGAGGAGCCCCTTCCGGAGGTGGGGATCAGGGGCGGGTTCCCGGGCGGGAATGTCTGTGCCGCGGATCACGTTGAGGTCTGGACCATTGCTCTGTCAATACCGCTGTCCGCACCGCTGTCCGCCCGGGAGGGGCCCGGCTCCGCAGGGTCTCCCCGGCCGGTCTTCGCGCGGCCTCCGCGCGACTGTCCCAAGGACCGTGCTCTCCTGCGAGGCACGCTTGTCGGTGGCATGCGTCAGAATTGAGTCAGGGCCAGCGCACGATTTATTCGAGGGGCACGAATGTCCGGACTGATCGACACGACGGAGATGTATCTCCGCACCATCCTTGAGCTGGAAGAGGAAGGTGTGGTCCCGATGCGCGCCCGGATCGCGGAGCGGCTCGATCAGAGCGGCCCGACGGTCAGCCAGACCGTGGCGCGGATGGAGCGCGACGGCCTGGTGACGGTCGCGGGCGACCGGCATCTGGAGCTGACGGAAGAAGGGCGCAGGCTGGCGACGCGCGTCATGCGCAAGCACCGGCTCGCGGAATGCCTCCTGGTCGATGTCATCGGCCTGGAGTGGGAGCAGGTGCACGCCGAGGCGTGTCGCTGGGAGCACGTGATGAGCGAGGCGGTGGAGCGCCGGGTGCTCGAACTGCTGCGCCACCCGACGGAGTCGCCGTACGGGAACCCGATCCCGGGGCTGGAGGAGCTGGGCGAGAAGGCCGAGGCCGACCCCTTCCTCGACGCGGGGATGGTGAGCCTGGCGGAGCTGGATCCGGGCGCCGAGGGCAAGACCGTCGTCGTACGGCGGATCGGTGAGCCGATCCAGACGGACGCCCAGCTCATGTACACCCTGCGGCGGGCGGGCGTACAGCCCGGCTCTGTGGTGAGTGTGACGGAGTCGCCTGGTGGGGTACTGGTAGGGAGCAGTGGCGAGGCGGCGGAGCTGGTGTCCGAGGTGGCGTCGCACGTCTTCGTAGCCAAGCGCTGAGACCGGCGGACCCGGTCGCGGGCTGCCGGTGGTGAGGGCGCCCGAGGGCGCTCGGGGGGTGACGCGGCGGACGTGGGGAGCGTCCGTGGCGGCGGGGGAGGGACGGCTGATGCGTGGCGTGATCTGCTCGTACGGCGACGGGGGCCGGTGGCGGCGCGCCCCGGCGCGCGCTTCTCGCGAGCCGGGCCCCGGCGCCTCGCGGCACCGGAGCCCGGCCGCCCCCACGCCGACCCGGAGCCCCGAGCTCCCAGGGTCGTCCCCTTCGGACCGTCATCCCCGAGCGGCCCGCCTCCCGGAGAAGATCTCCCCTGGAGGCCGCCCGGCAATCCTGGAGCGTGGTCACTCGAACGAGCGGTGTTACACACGAGACCCGCGTGTTCGAATAAGAGTTCGATAGCCTGGCGTGGTGCGGGTCCAGGACCGGTCGGTCCGGGACCCGGGCCCCGAGTCCGTGAGCGAGTCGGTGGGACCGAAGGGGGTGCCGGGACGCATGGTGCGGCGTATCGATGTAACCGGAACGGACGGCGTACGTCTCGCTGCCTGGGAGTTCGCCGACCCGCCGGGGGCCACGGCAGGCTCCCCGGTGGACGGCTCCGGGGTCTTACTGCTGCACGGCCTGATGGGCCGCGCCTCGCACTGGGACGGCACGGCGCGCTGGCTCGCGGCCCGGCACCGGGTGGTCGCGTTCGACCAGCGGGGCCACGGCCACAGCGAGAAGCCGCCGGAGGGCCCCTTCACCCGCGAGGCGTACGTCGACGACGCGGAGACCGTGATCGAGCGGCTGGGCCTCGCGCCCGTCACGCTCATAGGCCACTCGATGGGCGCGCTCACGGCCTGGCAGTTGGCCGCCAAGCGCCCCGACCTGGTCCGCGCCCTGGTCATCTGCGACATGCGGGCCTCGGCGCTGGGCGCGGCGTCCCAGCGGGAGTGGGGCGACTGGTTCCGCACCTGGCCGGTGCCGTTCGCCTCGCTCGCGGACGTCCGGAAGTGGTTCGGCGAGGAGGACCCCTGGCTGGAGCGCCCCACGCCGGCCCGCGGGGACTTCTTCGCGGAGGTCATGGCCGAACGCCCGGACGGCTGGCGCCCGGTCTTCTCGCGCCGCCAGATGATGACGTCCCGCGACACCTGGGTCCATGACGCGCACTGGGACGAACTGGCCCAGGTCCAGTGCCCCACGCTGGTGGTCAGAGGCCTGGACGGCGAGCTGGGCAGGGCCGAGGCCCAGGAAATGGTCCGGGTGCTCCCGAGAGGCCGGTACGCGGAGGTGCCGGACGCGGGCCATCTCGTCCACTACGACCGCCCGGAGGAGTGGCGGGCGGCGATAGAGCCGTTCCTGGAGGGCGTGCTGACGGGGTGACCGGGGGCGAGTGACCGGGGGTGGGGGCTGGGGGTGGGCGTTGGCTGCGCTGGTGTGGTGGGTGCGGGTTCGGGCCGAGGTGTGACGGGCGTGGCCCGGTGGTGCATTGCTCACCGCGCCCCGCCCCCTCCTGGGTTTGATGTTCGCGGTTCCGGGGCGAGCGTCAAGGGCGCTCCTTCGTCGCGTCGGCTGCGCCGATGTCGCTGCGCTCCACCCTTGACCCTCGTCCCTCCACCGCTGGTAGAGCAGTGGGGAGGGGGCGGGGGGGAGGGGTCCCCTGGGAAACACCGATGTCCCTGGGGTCCGTTCCAGGCTGGCCGGTCGGCTCGCCCTGCGGGGCGCGCGGTCGTGGAGTGGGGCGGCTGGGCTTTCGTCAAGCGGCTCTCCTCCGGGTGTGGGTGGGGGTGCATGCCCCGCTGGTCACTCATGGTGGGTGGGAAGAGGATGTCGGGCGGACTCCGGTGGCGTAAGACGTAAGCGGAGTGACGTATGTGACTGATGTGACGAGGGAGGCGGCTCTCGGGGAAACCGTGTGCCGGGAGTCCCGTTCTGGGGAGTTCCTGGCACCCGATCGAGGAATCCGGGGCCGCCGTCACCCTCACCGGCACCCTCGCGCCGCCTTTCCGGCCCGACCATGCCTCACCCGGGTCGATCACCACCGGCCACCCACGGCGGGTGACCAGCGGGGCATGAGTCTCAGCGCACGTCCGGTGGAGAGCCGCTTGACGAGAGCCGGGCCACCCCACTCCACGACCGCGCGCCCCGCAGGGCGAGCCGGCCCGGCAGCCTGGGGCCGGCCTCAGCAACGAGCATGGCCCCCAGGGGACCCCTCCCCCCGCCCCCTCCCCACTGCTCTACCAGCGGTGGAGGGACGAGGGTCAAGGGTGGAGCGCAGCGACATCGGCGCAGCCGACGCGACGAAGGAGCGCCCTTGACGCTCGCCCCGGAACCGCGAACATCAAACCCAGGAGGGGGCGGGGCGCGGTGAGCAATGCACCACCGGGCCACCGCATCCGGGAAGCGCTGTACGGCGCAGCGAAACGGGGCCGGTATCCGGGCGGCCGGTCGCCGGAACCGGTCGAACCATCGGGGCTTCCGGTGCCGTCGGCGACGGGTGCGGGGCGCCAGGGGCGGTACGTACGCGGGCGCGTGCACGGGCAGCACCGTGAGCGTGTACCGCCCGCTGGGGTCGACGGCGCGGAGAGTGAACGCGGCGCCCGCGAGGAGCTGGTTGCGCGCCGCCGCTTGCGCCTCGAAGTTGTCGCACCAGGACCGGAGTTCGGTGGGCGCGTCGGTAGCGGGGGTTTCCTCGTGAACGAGTACACCGGGCGGGGCCCACGGGGAACACGGGTCGGGGTCGAGTCCGTCGGCGATGCGCCGGGCCTGGCAGCGCAGGAACGAGAGGGCCAGGTCCGGGGACACAGTCTGTCGTGCGGCGAGGACGACGCGTACCCATGTGCCGGGGACCGGACCCTCGCCGGTCACGGTCACGTGGTAGAGGCGCGTACTCACCTCCGCTTCCCCGCAGGCCCCTGCTGCTTGCGGTGCAGAGCGGCCAGGGCGCGCAGTTGCAGCCGTTCCCGTTCGGTCGCGGGACGGATCGCGACCAGCGTCGCCTGCCAGGTGTGGCCCGAGGGGCGGATCAGCCAGGCCGCCGATCCGGCGAAGGACCGGATGACACCCGGCATGTCCGCCCGGGGATCGAACACCGCCGTGCCGACGCGCAGTTCGGGCGTCGTACGGGACGGGCGGCCGGCCGGGGAGGTCACAGCACCTCACCCCTGCTTCGCGCGTTCGCGCGGGCGGTTTGGGCCCGCAAACGCTCTCCGGGGCTCGCCGGCCGCACACCCTCGGGGGCAACAGTCCATTCCGTACCGCCGGTTACGGCACGCAGGGACCAGAGCCCGCACCACTCACCCCGAAACTCACCGACCCGCTCCTGTGCGTCGACCATCAGCGTGCCAAGGGTTGGGACGTGCGGGGGCTCCCGCCGCTCGGCGGGAACGCTCCTTTCGGACACGACCACTCCTCTCCGTAGTGAATCCACTACCCAGAGCGGTCAGCGTGGCTTAGGGTTGGGGAATCCTCAACTTGTGTGGACCGATCGGAGAGTTGGTTGTCCGGATGGTGAACCGTAAGGATCTTGACCCCGAAGGATCGCCCGGTGCGCGCTTCGGCCAGCGGTTACGCACGCTGCGGGACGAGCACGGCTGGACGCAGGACGAGCTAGGGGCACGCATGGGGTGCACCGGGACACATATTTCTGCCGTAGAAACTGGTCGGCGCCCGCCAACTCATCGCTTCGCGGCTAGTGCTGACAGGGTGTTCGGCACCGGAGACAGGCTCGAACGCCAGAGCCGCGCCGTAAGGAACACCGCGATACTTGAGGGCTTCCCGGAGTTCGTTGCTCACGAGGTACGCGCGGCAGAGATCAGGCTCTTTGAGCTGGGCATCATTCCGGGGTTGCTCCAGACCCCCGAATACGCCGCAGCCATCACCACGGGCGCCGTGCGACGGGGCGCGATCACAGAGCAGCAGGCAGAAGAACGGTTGGCGCTACTCGCGAAGCGGCAAGCGTCCCTGGAGCGAACTCCCGCACCTCTGGTCTACGCAGTGCTGGACGAGAGCTGCATTCGGCGGCCGGTGGGCGGCCCCGGAGTCATGGCTGAGCAGCTCGACCGGCTTGCGGCGTTCGCCGAACTGCCCTCAACGGTCCTCCAAGTGGCTCCGTACGATCTCGGCGAGCGGCGTGCGTTCGATCTGCCCCTCTACATCCTGACGATGCCGGACCGCTCGCTCATGGCCTACGCCGAGTCCGCACTGCAAGGGCGACTGGAGCGCGATATGAGGTTCATCCAGCCCTTGTTGACGGCCTACCATCAACTACAGGCCGAAGCCGCTTCACAGGCGGCATCCGTGGCCATGATCAACAAGGCCCGAAGGGATACCCCGTGACGACCGAGCCCCTGCACTGGTTCAAGTCCTCCTACAGCAGCAACGGCGGTGCCTGCGTGGAAGTCGCGGCGAACCTCGTCGCCTCGCGCGGCATGGTCCCCGTCCGTGACTCGAAGGATCCGCGCGGCCCGGTGCTGGACTTCCCCGCCGGTGCGTTCGCCTCCTTTGTCGCGGGCGTCAGGGCCGGGCAGTTCGGCGCCGTCTGAGATCAGTTAGTTGGGAGAGGGCACCCCGTGACGACCGAATCCCCTCATTGGTTCACGTCCTCGTACAGCAACAACGGCGGCAACTGCGTGGAAGTCGCGGCGAACCTCGTCGCCTCGCGCGGCATGGTCCCCGTCCGTGACTCGAAGGATCCGCGCGGCCCGGTGCTGGACTTCCCCGCCGGTGCGTTCGCCTCGTTCGTCGCGGGCGTCAGGGCCGGGCAGTTCGGCGCCGTCTGACCGCGCGGGGGCGGGGCGGCTACGGAAACGCCCCGCCCCCGCCCCCTCACCCCTTGCTGACCGCCGTCAGGATCTCCGGGAGGCGTGTCGCCGTCTGCGGGGCCGCCAGGCGCAGTCCGCCGAGGGCGATCAGTGCGCCGTACGCCGTGCCCACGGGGAGCAGGAGCCAGGTGCGGTCGCCCAGGTTCGTGAGGTGGAGCCAGATCGTCAGGGCGAGGACCGGGGCGCAGAGCAGGGCCGCGCCGAGCATGCCGCCGAAGATGGAGATCCAGGCGAGCCCCGCCTGGCCCGGGGCGACGTTCTTGTAGCCGCTGTCCTGGGGGATGGAGTACGGGAAGCGCGCCGAGGCCACCGCGCCTGTCGCCAGCATCGCGCCGAGCAGGGCGAAGGAGAGGCCGAGGGCCTCCGGGAGGGCGGTCCAGTCGCCCAGCACGGCCGCCGTGGCGACGGTGACCAGCGTCGCGTACGGCAGCGTGACCACCAGCAGGGCGAGTGCCCGCGCCCGCAGTTCCAGGTAGGCGTCCCGGGTCGAGGAGATCGTCAGCGCGACCATCCAGAACGCCGAGGTGTCCTGGCCGAACTGGTTGTACATCTGGATGCCGAGCATGCCGGCCGCGAAGCACGCGAAGTAGATCGTGCCCGTGCCCTGGAGCGCGTTGAACAGCGGCACGATCAGGCCGATCGCCAGCGAGGTCGCCCACGCGGCCTTCGTCTTGGGGTCGCGCCACACGTACCGCAGGCTGCGCTTCATCACCGTGGCCGTACGCCCCTCGGGGAACGCCGCCGCCAGCAGGCGTCCCGGGCCCCGGCCCGCCGTCGCCTCCCTGCGGCCCTGCTGCCCGGCGCCCAGTGTCGAGCCGTCCGGGGCCGTCATCAGCTTCACCAGCGACCGCTGCCACGCGTACAGCAGCGCCGCCAGCGCGAGGCCCGTCAGCAGCAGTTGCGCCACGGCGCGCCCGTACGCGCCCTCGCTCACGGAGCCGACCGCGCCGAGCGCCGCCGCGGGCGGCAGCCACCGTACGACGCCCGTCACCGGGTCGAGCGCCGCGAGGCCGCCCGCGTCGCCCAGGCGCTGCGCGGCGAAGTTGACGATCTGGACGCCGACGGCGATCACCAGTCCGCTCAGCACGGCCAGGTCGCGGCCCTTGCGCGAGGTCAGCAGCCGGATGTTGGCCGCCGCGACGGCCCGCGCGAGCGCGACGCACACCAGCAGCGCCAGCGGTACGGCGAGGACCGCGACGGCCGCCGCGCCCGCGCCGTGCGCCGTCGCGATGGCCGACCCGGTCAGCAGGCAGAGCGTGAACAGCGGCCCGATCCCCACCAGGGACGTCACCAGCAGCGCCCGTACCAGGGGCTCCGGCCGCAACGGCAGCATCACGAGCCGCGTCGGGTCCAGGGTCTCGTCACCGCTGGGGAAGAACAGCGGCAGCACCGCCCAGCCCAGCGCCAGCACGGCGGTCAGCAGCACCACGACGGTGTCCACATGGGCGGTGTCGCGCAGCAGCACCAGGCCGAGTACCTGCGCCGCCGTGACCAGCAGCACGAGGACCACGGTCGCGACGTACGCGGCGGTACGGCCCGAGGACTGGCGCAGTCCGTTGCGCAGCAGGGAGAGTTTGAGCCGTACGAAAATGGGGGTGAGCGGGGGAGTGGCCGGGCCTGTGGGTGCGGTGCTCATCGCGTACCGCCGCCCAGCCAGTCGAGGTGGTCCCCGCCGCCCTGTCCCTGCGCGCCGACGAGTTCGAGGAAGGCGTTCTGGAGGGACGCCGCGTCGCCCCGTACCTCCGCGAGGGTGCCCTGTGCGCGGATCCGGCCCGCCGCCATCACCGCGACCCAGTCGCACAGCGACTCCACCAGCTCCATGACATGGCTGGAGAAGACGACGGTGGCGCCCGAGGCGGTGTAGCGCTCCAGGACGCCCCGGATCGTCTGCGCGGAGACCGGGTCGACGCCCTCGAACGGCTCGTCCAGGAAGAGGACCTGCGGGTTGTGCAGCAGCGCCGCCGCCAGTCCGATCTTCTTCCGCATGCCGGTCGAGTAGTCGACGACGAGCTTGTGCTGCGCGCCCGCCAGGTCGAGCACGTCGAGGAGCTGCGTGGCCCGCTTGTCGACCTCGGGTCCCGGCAGCCCCCGCAACCGTCCGTTGTAGCCGAGGAGTTCGCGCCCCGAGAGCCGTTCGAAGAGCCGCAGCCCCTCCGGCAGGACCCCGATCCGCGCCTTGACCTCGGCCGGGTCACGCCAGACGTCGTGTCCGGCGACCACGACCCGGCCCTGGTCGGGACGGAGCAGGCCGGTGATCATGGAGAGGGTGGTGGTCTTGCCCGCGCCGTTCGGTCCGACCAGCCCGATGAACTGGCCGGCGGGCAGTTCCAGATCGATGCCCGCGACGGCGATCTGCTCACCGAAGCGCTTCCACAGCCCCTCGACCCGCACGGCCGCCGCCGTGACCGACCCCGCCTCTCGTGTTGTCCGGTCCGGCATGACGCACGACCTCCCCGTGTCCCGTAATTCCCTGACATCCCTTTTCCGGGAGTACGGGAACCACCCTACGTACGCCGTGCGCGCCTGCCCCCGCCGTGCCGTGCCTACCCGTTCCCGCCCCGCGCGTTCCCGCCGTACCCGTTCCCGTTCCCGTTCCCGCCCTGCCCGTTCCCGCCGTACCCGTTCCCGTTCCCGCCCTGCCCGTTCCCGCCCCGCCCGCGCCGGGCCCGTACCGCTGCCGCCTCCTGGCCGCACGCGTACGCCAGCGGGCTGATCAGCTCCGCCACGTCCGGCAGCCAGCGGTTGGCCGGGGTCGGCCCGCACGCCCACTGCACCGCGCCCCTGCCGCCCACCCGGGTCGGCGGCGCCGCCACGTAGTGGCCCTCGCCGCGCGCGTCCAGGTCGACCGACTCCGGGGCCCAGCCCAGTTGCCGTACGAGGGCGTCCGCCTTCGCCGCCCCGCCGGTCAGCACGAGGAAGACCATCCGCCGGTCCGGGGTGCGGATCACCGGGCCCAGCGTCAGCGCCATCCGCTCCATCCTGGCCAGCGCCAGGAAGCCCGCCGACTCCGGTACGTCCAGCACGTCGAAGGCGCGCCCCGTCGGCAGCAGGACCGACGCGCCCGGCTGCTTCGACCACAGCCTCCGTACCGCCGCCGGGCTGCCCGTCGCCAGGCCGGCCCACTCGGGGCCCGTGGCGTGCGCCCCCGGGGAGGCGCACTCCGTCCGCTCGCAGGAGCACCGCTCCCCGCCGGCCACCGGCACCAGCCGGGTGCCGGGGAACACCTCCCAGTGCCGCTCTTCCGCGTACCGCACCGCACTGTCGAGCAGCAGGTCGCCCCGCTGCCCGGGGATCCGGGCGGTGTCCGTGACTCCGATGGTCTCTTCCACGCAGAGCACAACTCCCGCCACCAGCACGGGTTACGGGCGCGAGACGGCGCGCCACGCGCCTTGATCACGCAAATGGGGCGCATCGATGCATGTATGGGGGCGCGCGGGAAGGGGTGGAGCGGTACGCGGGTAACCACCCTCGGGGGTCGGACACCATATGGGCAGCGCAGGGCCGCGCACGACCGGTGCTCGGTCGTGGGCCGGCCGTGGTCATGGAGGTTTCCGGAAAGACCTAGATTATTTGCGTTATTGCCGAACATGCGCATTCTCCGCACATTTGCCGGGCAGTGTTCACAGAGTTGATCACTGCGGCCACAGGGGGTATTCCATTGGCAGCCAGGCCACTCGTCGCGCGCCAGCCGAACGAACGGCTCCAGGCGCTCATCCAGGAAGCCGGGTGCTCCAACGCCGGGCTCGCGCGGCGCGTCAACATGGTGGGAGCGGAGCGCGGGCTGGACCTGCGCTACGACAAGACATCGGTGGCCCGCTGGTTACGCGGCCAGCAGCCGCGCGGCCGGGCCCCGGGCATCATCGCCGAGGCACTGGGCCGCAAACTGGGCCGTACGGTCACGATCGACGAGATCGGCATGGCCAACGGGAAGAACCTCGCCTCGGGGGTCGGCCTCCAGTTCTCGCCGACGGTCATGGGGGCGATCGAGCAGGTCTGCGAGCTGTGGCGCAGCGACGTCGGGCGCCGGGACTTCCTCTCCGGCTCGGCGGTGGCCTCCTCGGCGCTCGTCGAGCCCAGCCGGGACTGGCTGATCACGGGCGCCGACTCGGCGGTCGCGCGCAACACCGGGGCGCGGGTGGGTGATTCGGACGTCGAGGCGGTACGGGCGATGACCCGCGCGCTCATCGCGCTGGACCACCGCTTCGGCAGCGGCCATGTCAGGCCGGTCGTCGTGCACTACCTGAACAGCGTGGTGGCGGGGCTGCTGGCCGGTTCGTACCGGGAGACGGTCGGCCGCCGGCTCTTCTCCGCCGTGTCCCGGCTGACCGAACTGGCCGGGTACATGGCGGTCGACACCGGCCAGCCGGGGCTCGCCCAGCGCTACTACATCCAGGCGCTGCGCCTCGCCCAGGCCGCCGGGGACCGGGGGTACGGGGGGTACGTCCTGGCCGCGTCCATGAGCCATCTCGCCGCCCAGCTCGGAAACCCGCGCGAGATCGCCCAGTTGGCGCGCGCGGCGCAGGAGGGGACGCGCGGTCAGGTGCCGCCGCGGGCCCAGGCCATGTTTCACGCGGCGGAGGCGCGCGGCCACGCGCTGCTCGGCGACACCCGTACCTGCGAGGCGGCGGCGGGCCGGGCGATCACGGCGCTGGAGCACGTGGACGACGGCGCGGGGGAGGACCCGGACTGGATCGAGCACTTCGACCACGCCTACCTCTCCGACGAACTGGCGCACTGCTACCGGGATCTGGGCCGCCCCGAAGCGGCGGCGCGGCACGCCTCGGCGGCGCTGGAGGGCCACCCGGAGTCCCGGGCGCGGCGCCGGGCGATCGGCCTCGTCCTGCTGGCGACGGCACAGGTCCAGCAGCGCGAGGTGGAGCAGGCGTGCCGGACCGGCACGCGCGCCGTGGAGTTGCTGGGGACGCTGCGCTCCAGCCGGGGCGCGGAGTATCTGGAGGACCTCCAGCAGCGGCTGGAGCCGTACGGGGACGAGCCCGCGGTACGGGAGTTCGGGGCGCGGCTGGAGATCCAGGCGGCCTGAGGGCCGGTCGGGCCGCCCGAGTCCCGTGGGTGGTGGCCCGATTTCAGCGTGGCCCGATTCCCGCGTGGCCCGGTGGGGGCAGGGCGCGGCGTTTTCGTGGGGGTGTCGTGAGGGCGCGGTGCGGACACCGTGCCCTCGGTCAATTCCGCTGGGACGCGTACGACTTCACGCCCTCCACCTGCGTCTTTGCAGGTCGGGGCGTTACCGGTCCGACACCCTCCCGACGCGCGTGTTCGAAGGCGCGATTCACCCGGTAGCGTGAACCGACGATTCGGTAGGTCCAGACGTTCCACACGTAGGAGTCCCGGTGACGCACAGCGGACAAGGGGATGAGCCGCAGTATCCCGCCGCTCGCCCCGCGCACGAAGGCGTCGTGCTGCCCAGCGACGGCAGCGGGCCCTGGATCCCCGGCTCGGCCGCGGACCAGACCCCGCCCGCACCGACGCCGGTGCCGCCCGCGCTGCCGCCGACGGGTGCCCACCAGCCGGGCGCCCAGCCGTGGGGGCAGCCGCAGCAGCCTCAGCCGCCGCAGCAGGCGTACGGGCAGGATCCGCACGCCCCGCACGCGCCCCACGGAGCGCAGGGCATACCGCAGGGCCCGCCGCAGGGGTACGGGGCGCCCGCGGGATCACCGTCGTACGACCAGCCCTACCAGCAGTCCCACCAGCAGCCCTACCAGCAGTCCTCCCCGCAGGGCGGCCAGGAACCGTACGGGGCCTACGGCGCGCCGGAGCCCACGCCGTCGTACGGGAGACCGGGGGGCGCTCCGTACGACGCGCCCCCGCCGCCGCAGCAGGCGTACGGGCAGCCCCTGCCGCCTTCCCCCGCGCAGCCGCTGCCCCCGCCGTACGGGGAGACGCAGGCGTACGGGGAGAGCCAGTCGTACGGGGAGACCCCGCCGTACACCGAGCCCCAGCCGTACCCCCAGTCCCAGCCGCCCCAGCAGTACGGGGAGCCCCAGCCCCCGCAGCAGGGCGGCTACGGGCAGCCGATGCCGCTGCCCGCCGAGGCGCCCGCGCCCGGCAGCGCGGACGCCACCCAGTACCTGCCGCCCGTCGCCGCCGCGCCCGGACTCGGTGACGCGGACGCCACCCAGTTCATCCCGCCGGTCCCGGCCGCCTCGCCGGGCTCGCGGGGGCCCGGCGTGCTGCCGCCCGAAAGTCAGGGCAACGCGGCCGACGCGACCCAGTTCCTGCCGCCCGTCGCGGCGGCGCGGGGCTCCGACGCGGAGGCCACGCAGTTCATCGCCCCCGTCCCCGCCGGGCCCGCGCCCGCCGCCGCGGGACCGGCCCCGTACGGCGTACGGCCCGGCGCCCCCGGCGACCGGCCGCCGCCCGCCGAGTTCGACAACCTCTTCCGCTCGGACGGCGAGGCGTCCGGGTCCACCCAGAAGATGCCCCGGATCGAGACCCCGGCGCCGCCCGTCGGCGGCCGGCGGGCCGCCCGGGGCGGCGGAGCCGGATACCAGCCGCAGCCGCAACCCCAGCCCCCGTCCCCGCCGTACGGCGCCCACGCCACGCCCGGCGGCCCCGGGCCGCACGAGCCGCGCGGACGCTCCGCGGGCCGCCGTACGTCCTCACGGGTCCCGCTGATCGCCGCCGTCACCGCCGGCATCGTCGCCCTCGGTCTGGGCGCGGGCGCGCTGATGAGCGGCGGGGGCGACGACGACCCGTCCCAGGACGACAGCAGGACGGTGGCGTCGGCGACCTCGCCCCCGGCCACCGAGTCGACCACCCAGGCCGCCCCTGACCCGGTGAAGACGCAGGCCCAGGAGCTCGACAAGCTGCTCGCCGACAGCAGCAGCAGCCGTGAGTCGGTGATCAACGCTGTCAACTCCATCAGGTCCTGCGACAACCTCGGCCAGGCCGCCACCGATCTGCACGCCGCCGCCGAGCAGCGCCGCGGTCTGGTGACCCGGCTGGACGCGCTGACGGTGGACAAGCTGCCCGGCCACACCGAGCTGACGTCCTCCCTCACCGACGCGTGGGAGGCGTCCGCCTCCGCCGACGACCACTACGCGGCGTGGGCCAAGCAGGTCGGGAAGAAGAAGGGGTGCAAGGACGGCCAGGCGCGCGTCACCTCGGAGCGCTCCAAGGGCGACCGGGCGAGCGGCGAGGCGACGGCCGCGAAGAAGAAGGCGTCGGGGCTGTGGAACAGCATCGCGACGGAGTACGACCTGACGAAGCGGGCCCCGACGCAGCTCTGACGACGCGGTCCGCCGGGCGGGGCAGTCACCGGGCGGGGCAGTCACGGGGCAGGGGAGTCACCGGGTGGGGAGCCGTACCTCCCGCCCGGCGCGACCGGCTCCACGTAGGGCCGTAGGGCCGTACGGCCCTACGGCTACCGGGCCGCGCCGCCCAGCAGCGTCTCGCCCACGTCCACGAAGCCCTTCCGCTGGCTCACCAGCCGCCCCTGCTTCACCACTTGGAACGTCACGTCCCCGTTGACGATCCGCGGGAAGTTCGGCGTCCCGAGCATGTCCTCGTACCGCCAGCGCAGCGTCGGCGTGAGGCCGCCGGTGTTCACCTCCACCCCCCGGTCCAGGGTGTCCGTGATCTTCTCGGGGGTGATCTCGTCGGTGTCGAGCGACTCGACGACCTGCTTCAGCACGGTGTACGCGATCCACGTGGTCTGCGTGCCCGGGTTCGTCGGGTCGATGTCGTTGTTCCCGAAGGCGAACCGGTCGATCACGCCGCGCATCGGCCCCCACGCCCGGTCGTTCGCCACGGGGTACCAGCCGGTGAGGTACGCGTTCTCGAAGATCCCGTCCTTGCCGCCCGTACGGTCGATGAGCGACTGGTCGACGCTGCCCAGCACGGAGGAGACCCGGATGGACCTGCCGTCCTCGGGGAGCCTGCGGTAGGAGTCGAGGAAGGTCTCGGTGCGGTCCCCGAGCACCGCCGTGACGCAGCCGCCGTCCCGGGCCCGCTCGCGCGCCAGCTCCGCCCGCCGGGTGTAGTCGGTGGCGTCCTCCGCCGCGCGGATGTCGGAGACGGGCCCGCGACCGCCCTGGGAGAGCCCGGCGTCGATCAGGTCGGGCAGCTTGTCGCCGCCGATGGTGTCGGGCCGTACCAGCGCCGTACGGGCGCAGTTGCGCGCGACCTGCCGGCCACTGCCCGCGAGGAGCGTGGCCTGCCCGCCGTTGACGGGGTAGGAGAGGAAGCTCGTGAACTCCTCCTCGCTGATGCCGTATCCGCCGATGTACGGGATGCCCGCGGCCTCCAGCGGTGCCATGAACTCACGGCCGAACTGGCTGTACGAGCCGACGACCGCGACGGCCTTCGCCTTCACGGCCCGGCGGGCGCACTCGGCGGCGCCCGCCGAGTCGTTGCGTTCGTTGCAGGTCAGGACGCGCAGCTCGTGGCCGCCGATGCCGCCGGAGGAGTTGACCCAGCGGGCGTACGCCTGCGCCATGGCCGGCATGCCGGGCAGATTGGTCGCGTTGGTGTCGATCGGCGCCCAGGTCATGACCGTGACAGGGGTCCGGGAGCCGCCGGAGTCCCCTGGCAGGATGCCGCAGCCGGACAACAGGGTGGCGACGGCGAACAGCGCACCGCTCTGGAAGGTGCGGAAGGAGGAGAAACGTCGCCGACCGGTCATAGCTCCTCACGCTCCCGTCCCGCGGGGAACTGCGCAGTGAGCGCTCTTCAACGGTGGGTGACGTGGAGGTGAACACCGGGGGCCCTAGGTGACATCGCCCGGCGGACCGTAAAGTCGGGGCTGTGCAGCCAGCTTCCGAGAACCCTTCCCGTCGCGGCCGTCGCTCCCCCACCATGGGCGGCATGCCGCTCAACGACATGCCGTGGTGGCGCTGGCGCAGCAACGTGCGCTCGGCGCTGCACATGCTCTCCGATCCCGTCTTCCACCACGAGTGCTGGCTGGCCGGCCGCGAGGGGTACGGGGACGTCACCGACGCCGTGTACCGGCTGGTCGAGGACACCTGGCTCGACAACTGGTCCGCCGAGAAGTACGTCGGAACGATTTTCCGCGACTCCGGCGAGGCCGCGCTCGTCGATCTCGCCGTGCTGCGGGTGCTGCGCATCATGCACCAGGTCGGCGCGGACGCGCCCGTCTCCGCCTACCTGGAGCACCACGGCTGGCCGGAGGCGGTCCGCGCGGCCCGCGAGGCGCACGTACGGCTGGCGGCGGGCGACGGGGACGACCCGGACGCGCCGCCGCAGACCCTGGACGTGCTGCGCATCATGACGCGGTCCGCCTGAGGCGGCGCGGCGATGTGGGATCCTTTGTGGTCATGAGCACCGCCGCGCAGCCCTCCGCCACGCCTGCCCCGTCCGGCCGCACCGACCACCGGGACCGCACCGATCAGTACGTGCTGACGCTGTCCTGCCCGGACAAACAGGGCATCGTGCACGCCGTGTCGAGCTATCTCTTCATGACCGGCTGCAACATCGAGGACAGCCAGCAGTTCGGGGACCACGACACCGGGCTCTTCTTCATGCGGGTGCACTTCTCGGCGGAGGAGCCGGTGACCGTGGAGAAGCTGCGCGCGAGCTTCGCCGCGATCGGCGACTCCTTCCGGATGGACTGGGCGATCCACCGTCCCGAGGAGCGGATGCGGATCGTCCTCATGGTCAGCAGGTTCGGCCACTGCCTGAACGATCTCCTCTTCCGGGCGAACATCGGCGCGCTGCCGGTGGAGATCGTCGCCGTCGTCTCGAACCACACGGACTTCGCCGAGCTCGCCGCCTCGTACGACATCCCCTTCCACCACATCCCGGTGACGAGGGACACGAAGGCGGCGGCGGAGGCGGAGCTGCTGGAGCTGGTCAGGGCCGAGCAGGTCGAGCTGGTCGTCCTCGCCCGCTACATGCAGGTGATCTCCGACGACCTGTGCAAGCAGCTCAACGGCCGGATCATCAACATCCACCACTCCTTCCTGCCGAGCTTCAAGGGCGCGAAGCCGTACCACCAGGCGCACGCGCGGGGCGTGAAACTGATCGGCGCGACGGCGCACTATGTGACGGCCGACCTCGACGAGGGCCCGATCATCGAGCAGGAGGTCGAGCGCGTCGGCCACCAGGTCACACCGGAGCAGCTCGTGGCGATCGGCCGGGACGTGGAGTGCCAGGCCCTGGCGCGCGCGGTGAAGTGGCACGCGGAGCACCGGATCCTGCTGAACGGCCACCGTACGGTCGTCTTCGCCTGAGCCGAGGCCCGAAGGGGACCGGCTCTTCGGAGGGGCGGGCTCAGAGCCGGCTCATCGCCGCCGCCGCGAACAGCACGTCCCTGATCGCCTCGCGGTCGCCGTCCTGACCCGCCGCCGCGTCCTCCGGCGAGACGCGCCCGGCCACCACCTGGCAGAACTCGACGGCGTCCAGCGCGACCTGGCCCACGGACAGCTCCCGGCAGCCGACCGCCGCCGGGGAGTCCAGCGGGATGTACCAGTCGCCGCCGCCCACCCCCTCGACCAGCAGATGCAGCGACCTGCCGGGCGAGCCCGCCGCCACGAGCTGCTGCGCCGGGCCCGCCAGACCCGCCCGGCGGCGCAGCGCGAGGGCGGCCGGGAGCAGCCGCGCGCCCAGGTCGATCATCGAACGGAGATGGGGCCCGCTCGGCGGTTTGTACGGGTAGGCCACCGCCTCCGCGATGTCCGTGCCGTGGATCCAGCACTCGAAGGCCCGCTCCAGCAGCGCGTCGCGCAGCGGAAGGGCGAATTCCCCGTACGTCACGGAGAGTTCGGCCACACCCCGGCCCGCGAAGGAGACCGTACGGATCAGGGCGTGGTTCTGCTCGCGCCAGGGCTCGTGGAGCGCGCGGGTGGGCGGCGGCGTCGCCGCGCGCCAGAAGGCCTCCGTACGGTCGGTGGGGCCGGCCGGTGCCCCGGGGCCCAGCGGGTCCTCCAGCCCGAGGGCCGCCGCGACCACGCCGTCCACGGTCATGAGATGGCCCATGACCCCGGCGACCGTCGTCCTGCGGAAGGCCGCCCGCTCGTTCTCGAACCACTGGAGCCGTACGGGCGCGTGCCAGTCCTGGGCGCCGATGTCACGGAGCAGCGCGTCGAGCCGGGCGGTCTCGGCGTCGTACGGAGCGGCCCAGCCGGGCACCGGAACGCGGGCGGGGCGGCGGCCGAGGCAGTCCTCCAGCACACGGGAGCGCAGCAGCGGGTCGAGGTCCAGATTCCCCTCGGCGTGCAGCAGCCCGACGGCGTCGCGCAGCCGCAGCGCCTCCTCGGCGCAGGGCGCGCACTCGGTGAGGTGGTCCTCGACGAGCCCGGTCTCGGCGGCCGAGCAGGCGGAGAGCGCCCAGGCCCCGAGGAGCGACTTCAGCACCTTGTGGGTGAGCGGGGGTATTTCGGGTGCGGGGACGGGTGTCGGCTCCGGGGCGGGTGCGGGTGTCGGCGCGGGTGCGGGTGCGGACTCCTGTGCGGGGTCCGGCGCCGATTCCCGTTCCGATTCCGATTCCGGTTCCGGCTCCGGCGGGGCCTGGTCGTCGCCCGCCGGCCTCGGGCCGGGTATCCGGAGGAAGGGCGTCGGTTCGCCCGGGTCGCGGCCGTCGTGGGAGCCGCCGTCCAGCGGGCCGGTCACCGGGAACGCCCGGTTTCCGGCGGCGGGAGACCGTCCCCGGTCCGGCTGTTGGCCGTGGAGAGCAGTTGCAGGCCCAGCCGCAGCCGGCGCCGCGCCTCGTCCTCCGTGACGCCCAGGTCCTCCGCCGTCTGACGGCAGTCCCGGCGCTGGAAGTACGCCAGCTCCAACGCGCTGAGCAGGGGCTTCGGCATCGACCTGACGATGTAGTCCGCACGGGCCGCCGCCGAGGCCCGGCGGATCTTCTGCTCCATCTCCTCCGTGGTGCCCTCGCCGCTCGCCTCGAACGCCCGGCGCTCCGTCTCGCGGAGCCGCCGCACGGCGAGATCCTGTGTGACATTCGCCACCCAGGAGCGCAGGGAGCCCTGCCGGGGATCGTAGGTGTCCGGGTTCTCCCAGAGGTGGCCGAACACGTCGCGGGTGACGCGGTCCGCCGCGTCGTCGTCGTCCAGTACGCGGTGGGCGAGGCTGTGCACCAGGGACGCGTACCGGTCGTACAGCTCACCGAGCGCCGCAGCCTCGCCCCGCGCGAGCCGCTGCTGCATCCTGCGGTCCCAGCGGGGCGGTGTGTTCTTCGCCATCCGACCCCCAGCCCTGTTCCTCTGGCCCTCGCCCTGTTCCCCCGGCCCTCTTCGGTTCCCTCATGATGCCGAAGTCAGGACCCCGTCGTCTCGTCGAATGTAGTGGGCACCACCGACAGCGCACGCCCCTTTGCGGTAAGTGCGCCCCATACGCCGACCAGCACGTCCCCGTACGCCGCCCCACGAAGTTTCGGCCACGGCTAAAGGGGCAGAGGCGACCAGGAAGCAATACTTCCGGATCGTCCCATCCGCCGAGGAGAAGGGCATCAGACGCGTGACGCTCAAGGTGAACGAGTCCGAGCAGGGCGCGTGGACCGTCCTGCACATCACCGGCGAGCTGGATCTCGTGACATCGCCGGAGGTCCGCCAGCGGGTCCACGACGCGGTGGCCGAGGGACAGCACGAACTCGTGCTCGATCTCTCGCATGTGTTCTTCTGCGACTCCAGCGGTGTCGGCGTACTGATCGCCTCCCGCAGACTGCTCCACTCCTGTCGCGGCAACCTCCGTCTCATCCTGCCCGCACGGGGCTCGGAGGAGGGCTCGCACGTGAACCGCGTTCTCGCGGCGCTCGGCGTACGCCGGCTCTTCGACGTCTTCCCCGATGTACCCAGCGCCGTCGACACCCAGGCGCAACCGCTGTCGGCGTAGTCTTCCGGGCCCCTCCACTCCCCGTTCATCTGCGCTTTCTCCGTAGGCCTTCCGGGCAAGCGGACACACGGCGGCCCTCCGCCGTCGTACGCTCCCGGCATGGACAGCGCAGAATACGAGGGCAAGATCGCCTCCAGGTTCGCCGCATTCGACCAGGACGGCAGCGGTTACATCGACCGGGAGGATTTCAGCGGGGCCGCGGCGGCGCTGCTCGCCGAGTTCGGCACGACGGCCCGTTGCGACAAGGGCCAGGCGCTCTACAGCGGGGCCGAGGCGTTCTGGCAGGGGATGGCCGGGATCGCCGACGTGGACGGTGACCAGCGGGTCAGCCGCCAGGAGTTCGTCACGGGCGCGGTGAAGCGGCTGCGCGACAACCCGGAGCGGTTCGCGGAGATCGCCCGGCCGTTCGTGAGCGCCGCGATCGATGTCGCGGGCGGGGACGGCGCGGCGCCCGCCGGTGGCCGCTCCGTGAGCCCGGCGGCGGCCGAACGCGCGCTGCGGGTACTGGGGGTCGAGCCGGAGGCGGCGGCCCGGGCGGCCGGCGAGCTGGACGCGGACGGCGACGGCAGGATCGGCGAGGCGGAGATCCTGAAGGGGTTCGCCGCGTACTACGTGACGCCGGAGCCCTGATCGGACCGGACACGCCACGGAAGTTGACCGGCTCAGGACCGAATCGAACCGGTCCTGAGCCGCTGTGTGTCCGGTTCCGACCGTACGGAAAGCGTTGGCCTCAGCCCTCTGATGCGTCACCGTACGTGGTGAGGGGCCGACCGCCGCGGTCGATACCGGGTTGTGTCCTTACGGTTCGCCGTCACACGCCGGAGTCACCACCGGGCTCCGGTACGCTCCCTTGGGTGCGAGAGGTAGTGAGGCGCGAAGGGCGCGGTGTTGCCGGTACGGCGGCTCCCGCGTCGTGCAAGTGCGCCGCTCGGGCGCCGCGAATGCGCCGTGCACGCCCGTGTTCGACTCCCCGCAGCGTGCGTCGCACAGTATGCACCACGCCTACTCCTTCGCGCTGGAATATGCCCGAAGCGCTTGTTGCGGTGACTGTACGTCAACCATGCTGTCCCGTAAGGGAATCACGTTGGGTGATCTCGTCGAGGACCCTGTCGAGGCGCGAGGCGATGTGTCCGCCGGTTCGGATGGTGTGAGCGGTGCAGGTGCTTCAGGTTCAGTTGGAGATCGGGCCCGACCCCGCGGAAGTGGGGCGGGCGCGCAGATGGGCCAGATCCAGGCTCGTCGGTTCGGGCATGGGGGATGACGAGCCGGTCGCGGAGACGCTGATCCTCCTCATCTCCGAGCTGGTCACGAACGCCGTGGTGCACACCGGCTGTCCGGCCGTGCTGCGGATGCTCTTCGGCTCGGGCGCGGCGGAGGCGGGCACCGTACGGGTGGAGGTCGCCGACATCAGCGCCTGCCCGCCCCGCCCGCGCCACGCGGCGGGCGAGGACACCAACGGCCGCGGCCTGGAACTGGTCGACGGCCTCGCCGACCGGTGGGGATGGCAGCCGGAGGGCGCGGGCAAGCGCATCTGGTGCGAGGTCGACCGGGGCGCACCGGGGTGCGCGGCGGACGGCCCCGACGAGCCCCAGGGCGCGACGGCGCGTGCCACGGGCGTGCCGAGTACGGCGAGCGGCCCGGCGAGCGCGTCCGACGCCGGTTCCCGGGCCGGTTCCGGCTGCGGTTCCCCGAACGCCTCCGGCGGCTACGGCGCGACGGCGGGATACGGCTCCCCGCCCCGCAAGCCGTCGTACGGCGTCCCGCGCCCGGCCTAGGCAGCGACCATCCAGGGGGCTCGGGGCGCCCGCCTAAGGGGTGCCCGCCCGGAACGTACGCCGGTACACCGTCGGCGGGACACCCAGCGCCGCCTGGAGATGCTGTCGCATCGACTGCGCCGTACCGAACCCGGCGTCCCGCGCCACCTGGTCGACCGACAGCTCCGTCGACTCCAGCAACTGACGGGCCCGTTCGATGCGCTGCCGCAGCAGCCACTGCCCGGGGCTGACGCCCGCCTCCTCGCGGAACCGGCGCGTGAACGTCCGTACGGACACGGACTCCCGCTCGGCCATGTCCCGTAGCTGGATGGGCTCGTGGAGGCGGGCGAGCGCCCAGGCCCGCGCCGCCGCGGTGGTCGCCGCGTGCGGCTCGGGGACGGGGCGCCGGATGTACTGCGCCTGGCCGCCGTCCCGGTGGGGCGGGACGACCGTACGGCGCGCGACGTCGTTGGCGACCGCCGCGCCGTGGTCGCGGCGCACGATGTGCAGGCAGAGGTCGATCCCGGCGGCGACCCCGGCCGAGGTGAGCACGTCGCCGTCGTCGATGAAGAGCACGTCGGGGTCGACCGCGACGCGCGGGAACAGGCGCTGGAAGCGGTCGGCGGAGGCCCAGTGGGTGGTGGCGGGCCGCCCGTCGAGGAGCCCGGCGGCGGCCAGGACGAAGCCGCCGGTGCAGATCGACACCAGGCGGGTGCCCGGCCGGATACGGGCGAGGGCGGCGGCCAGTTCGTCGGTGAGGACGCCCTCCTCGTAGACGGGGCCGAGTTCGTACGACGCCGGGACGACGACGGTGTCGGCGGTGGCGAGCGCCTCGGGGCCGTGCTCCAGCAGGATCGCGAAGTCGGCGTCGGTGGGGACCGGGCCCGGCGCCCCGGCCCCGCAGGTCACGGTCGCGTAGAGCGGCTTCCCCGTGGCGTCGCGGGCGCGGCCGAAGATCCGCTGCGGGATGCCCAGTTCGAAGGGGATGACGCCGGGGAGGGCGAGCACGACGACACGGTGCGGACGCGCGGTGTGGTGCGGACGCTCGGGGCGGTGTGACGTGCGGTGCGGTCGGTGGGCCATGGCCCGATCCTAGCGAAGGGTGTCCTCCGGGCCACTCGTACGACCGGGGCCCGCGCTCGATGCTGATTGACGTGACACAGTCAACGGATCTCTCGCCGAAGGACCCCTCGAAGGATCCTCTGAATGACCTCCCGAACGACCTTCCGAAGGGCACTCCGAAAGCCACTCCGAAGGCTCCTCTGAAGGACCTCCCGCCGCTGGGCGCCCCGCGCGCGCCGGGGCGGGTCCACCGGGCGTGGTCCGTCGCCGCCGTCACCTTCGTGACGATCATCGGCGCCGCCGCCTTCGCCTCGCTCCCCGGTCTGCTGATCGAGCCGCTGCACGCGGAGTTCGACTGGTCACGCGGCACGATCGGCTTCGCCGTCTCCGTCAACCTGGCGCTGTACGGGCTGACCGCGCCGTTCGCCGCCGCGCTGATGGACCGCTTCGGGATCCGGAAGGTCGTCGCCGTCGCGCTGACCATGATCTCGGTCGGCGCGGTGCTGACGGTCTGGATGACCACGGCCTGGCAACTGGTGATGTACTGGGGCGTTCTGGTCGGCCTGGGCAGCGGCTCGATGGCGCTGGCCTTCGCGGCGACGGTGACCAACCGCTGGTTCGTGGCCCGCCGCGGCCTGGTGACCGGCGTGCTGACGGCCGCGGGCGCCTCCGGGCAGTTGGTCTTCCTGCCGCTGCTGTCCTGGCTGGTCGAGGACCACGGCTGGCGCCCGGCCGCGGTCACCGTCTCGCTGACCGCGCTCGCGGTCGTCCCGTTCGTCTGGCTGCTGCTGCGCGACCACCCGGCGGACGTGGGCCTCTCCGCCTACGGCGCCCCGGAGTTCACCCCGAAGCCCGCACCGGTGCGGGGCGCGGCGCGGCGGGCGCTGTCGGTGCTGGCGTCGGCGGTGCGCACGGGTCCTTTCTGGCTGCTCGCCGGTACGTTCGCGATCTGCGGCGCCTCGACCAACGGCCTGGTCAAGACCCACTTCGTACCGGCCGCGCACGACCACGGCATGCCGATCACGGCCGCCGCCTCGCTGCTCGCGGTGATCGGTGTCTTCGACGTCGTCGGCACGATCGCCTCCGGCTGGTTCACCGACCGCTACGAGGCGCGCCGCCTGCTCGCCGTCTACTACGCGCTGCGCGGCGTCTCGCTGCTCTTCCTGCCGATGCTGCTGGCGCCGACCGTCCACCCGGCGAGCCCGTCGATGGTGCTCTTCATCGTGTTCTACGGCCTGGACTGGGTCGCCACCGTCCCCCCGACGCTCGCCCTGTGCCGTGAGCACTACGGCGAGGACAGCGCGATCGTCTTCGGCTGGGTCCTCGCCTCGCACCAGGTCGGCGCGGCGGTCGTCGCCTTCGCGGGCGGTGTGGCACGGGACGTCTTCGGCTCGTACGACGTGGTCTGGTACGCCTCGGGCGCCCTGTGCGCGGTGGCGGCGCTGATGGCGCTGGTGATCAGGCGCCGGCCGGCGGTGGCGTAGCGGCTGCCGGCCGGGACCCGCCCGCGCGGGCCTTGCCGCGGGTCCGGCGGGCGACCGCCTTCCCGATGCGGTGCGCGTCGAGCGCCATCTCGCGGAAGTTGCCGCTGATGGGGTTGGTGAAGCCGGTGAAGTACAGGCCGGGCGCCTGCTTCGGGGTCCTGCGGCCGTGGGTCACCGGGCGGCCCCGGGCGTCCAGTACGCCCAGGTGGCCCACCAGGCCCTCCAGCGCGCGGTGGTAGCCGGTCGCGGCGATGACGGCCTCGGGGGTGACGCGCGAGCCGTCCGCCAGGACGACCTCGTTCCCCTCGAAGGACTCCACCGCCGCCACCGGCTCGACTCTCCCTCTCCGTACGGCCTTGATCAGCCCCACGTCCTGCACCGGGATCGCACCCTGGCGCGCCCGCGTGTAGAGCCCCGTGTCCGGGCGGGGCAGCCCCTTCGCCGACAGGTCGGGGAGCGCGATCCGGCACAGGACCGCGGCTCCCAGGTCGACCAGCCGGGTCGGCAGCCGGCGGACCAGGATCCCGGTCATCTGCGCGGGCCAGCCGAGCGTGGAGCGGCGCAGGATGTGGGGGACGGTCCTGATGGCGAGGCGCACCCGCGCGGCGCCGCCCTCGGCGAGGTCCACGGCTATCTCCGCGCCCGTGTTGCCGACGCCGACGACCAGGACGTCCTTCCCGGCGTACGGCGCGGGGTCGCGGTACGCGGAGGCGTGCAGCACCGTGCCGCCCGCCTCCTCGTACGCCGCCAGGCCCGGCCAGGACGGCAGCCGGGGCGTGTGGTTGAAGCCGGTGGCCACGACGACCGCGCGCCCGGTCAGCTCCCGGCCGCCGGTGGCGCGCAGCAGCCATCCCGAGCCGTCGGGGGAGCGGTCGATCCGGGTGACCTCGACGCCGGTGACGATGTCCAGACCGTGGTGGACCGCGTACTTCTCCAGGTAGCGCACCACATCGGCGCGCGCCGGCCAACGCCCGAAGGAGCGCGGCATCCTGAGCCCCGGCAGCCCGGAGCGGGCGCGCGTGGTGTGCAGCCGCAGCCGGTCGTAGTGGCCGCGCCAGGAGGTCCCGACGGCGCCCGACTTCTCCAGTACGACGGCCCGTACGCCCTGTTGACGCAGGGCGGCGGCAGCGGCGAGCCCGCCCGGGCCCCCTCCGATGACGTACACGGGACGGTCGTCGGCGAGGGCGGAATCGGCACACATGAAAGCTGAGCGTAGGCTCCCGGACACTTGTTGGGTGCCGGTCAACAAGGAAACCGGTTGCGAATCGGTCACGCCCCGTTCCGTGCCGGCGGGTGTGGGTCACAGGTCGAGGACCAGTTTCGGGCAGGCGGCCCGGGACACGCAGATCATCATGGTGTCGTTCGCGGCCCGTTCGGCCGGGGTGAGGAGGGAGTCACGGTGGTCGACCTCGCCCGCCAGGACCTCTGTCTCGCAGGTGCCGCAGGTGCCCTCGCGGCAGGATGTGAGGACCTGGACACCGGCCGCCTCGACCACGTCGAGCACGGACTTCCCGGGCGGTACGGCGAGGGTGAGTCCGGTACGGGCGAGATCGATCTCGAAGGTTCCGTCCAGCACGGGCGCGGTCTGTTCCCCCGGCGTGAACCGCTCCACGCGCAGCGCGCCCTCCGGCCACTTCCGGCAGGCTTCCTCGACCGCCGTCAGGAGGGGTTCCGGGCCGCAGCAGTACACGAGTGTGCCGGGCCTCGGGGTGCCGAGGAGCGTGTCCAGGTCGAGCAGCCCGTGGGTCTCCTCGGGCCAGGGCCGCACCCGGTCCCCGTACCGCCCGCGCAGTTCCTCGCGGAAGGCCATGGAGCCGAGGGCACGGCCCCCGTAGACCAGTTCCCAGGTCCGGCCGTGCCGTTCGGCCTCCTCCACCATCGGGACCAGCGGGGTGATCCCGATGCCTCCCGCGAGGAAGAGGTACGCGGGTGACGGAGCCAGCGCGAAGTGGTTGCGGGGGCCGCGGACGCGGACGGTGTCACCTTCGGCGAGCCTGTCGTGCACGCGGGCGGAGCCACCGCGCCCCGCCGGCTCCCGCAGGACCGCGATGCGCCAGGCCCGGCGGTCGCCCGGCGACGAGCACAGCGAGTACGGGCGGGTCAGCCCCCCGGGCCCGGCGGCCCCGGCGGGTGCGTCCGGCCCGTCGAGCAGCAGGTCGATGTGGGCTCCGGGCTCCCAGACCGGCAGGTCGCCCCCGTCGGGCCGCCGCAGGACGAGGGAGACGACTCCGTCGGCCTCGTCCGTACGGCGGGCCACGACGAGGTCGAGTTCGGCCTCGGGCGCGCGGTCCGTGCTGGTCATCGGTGGTCCTCCGGCGTTACGGGCGGAACGGGCGCCGCGTCGGCGCGGGGATGGCGCCCGGGGTGGGCGAGCAGCCACTCCCACAGCTCTTCGGGACCGTCGCTCTCGCGTGACTCGCCGCACCAGCACCAGCCGCGCAGCCGGTCGCTTCCGGGGATCCAGACGACCCGGTGGACGGTGTCGCCCCGGAGCATCCGGTTCGGGTTCATCGCAGGGCCGCCGTTCCCGGTGCGGCGCCCTCCTTGACCAGCCGCTTCAGGATGCGGCGGGCGGCCAGACCGCCGGTGTCGATGTTGATGGAAAGCTCCTGGGTGCCCTCGGGTTCGGAGGCGATGACGGTCTCCAGCTTGTCCAGGGCCACCACGTCCTGGAGGACGACGGTCCGGTTGTTCTGTGCCAGGAACGCGGAGACCTCCTCGTCGCCGAGGGCGAAGTCACGGGCGACGGCCCAGAAGTCGTGCGTGGTGTGCTCGGTCTCCGGAGTGATCGCGTAGACGACCTCGACGTGGAAGGCGTCCGGGTCACTGCCGTCGGCGGCGGGTCCTGGGGTGCCGACGGGGGCGATGCGCGAGTGCAGCAGGTAGAGGCAGGGTGCGTGGTACTCGATGTCCTGCCAGCGGGTGATACGGCCCTCGATGCCGGTGGACTTGGCGTAGAACGGCGGGCAGGCCGCGTCGTCCATGTGCCGGCTGACGTGGACGACGCCCGCCGCGTCGTCGACCTCGGTGGTGATGGGGGTCTCGGCGACCTCGGGGGTGCCGATGTAGCCGCCGTGCAGATACGTCTCGTGGGAGAGGTCCAGGAGGTTGTCCACGAGCAGGCCGTACCGGGCGGCCAGCGGCTCCATGCCGCACACGGTGCTGTAGCGCTCCGAGTCCAGCCAGGGCGCGCGCGGGATCAGGCTCTCGTCGGCCCGGTCGCGGTCCCCGATCCAGACCCAGACGAAGGAGTCCCGCTCCTTGACGGCGTACGTCGCCAGCCGGGCCGTACGGGGGACGCGCTTCTGGCCGGGGACGCTGACGCAGACACCGTCGGCGCCGTACGTGAAGCCGTGGTAGCCGCACACCACGGTGTCGCCGTCGAGGCGGCTCGGCTCCTCGGAGAGCGGAAACCGGCGGTGGACGCAGCGGTCGGCCATGGCGGTCACCTCGCCGGCCCCGGTCCGCCAGAACAGGATCGACTCGCCGCACACGGTCCGCGTGAACAGGTCACGCCCGATCTCGGTGCCGTAGGCGGCCACGTACCACTGGTTGCGGGCGAAGTACGGCGATGTCGCGGTGGCCGTGTTGGCCGCGTTGGTCGCGTTGGTCATCGTTGACTCAACTCCCTAGCGCTGTGCGGGTTTACGGTGCCGGGTCGGGAGGGGCGTGTCCAGGGTGCTGCGGGGCGGCGCCCCCGCCCAGGGGCTCTTCCGCTCAGCGGAAGGGTCAGGGCTGGGTCACGGGGCGGGGGGCGGGCACCGGCCCCGGTGGAGGCTCCGTGGCGAGCGCGCCCTCGGCGTCCGGTGGCAGCCGCCGCTGAGCCCGGCCGAGCCCGAACAGCAGCACGATCATCAGGACCGGGCAGAGGGCGAAGACCGTGAAGGCGCCCCGCGCACCCATCCCGGTGTCGAGGAGGACACCGCCGAGCCAAGGACCCACCATCGCGCCGATCTTGGCGACGGACGAGGCCCAGGCGGCGCCGTTGGCACGGACCGCGGTCGGATAGAACGTACTGGCGATGCTGGTGATGCCGCCGTGGCCGCCGTTGACGAACATCTTGGCGCTGATGATGAAGGCGACGTACATCGCGGGGACGAGCGCCCCGAGCCCGAGGGTGAGCATGCAGGCCGCGGCGGCCAACGGCATCCACAGGATGACGCCCGCGCCCTTGCGGTCCACGAACCGGCTGATGGCGAGCTGCCCGAGCGCTCCGGCGACACTGGCCGCCGCGGCGATGGTGGCGGCGGCACTCACACTGAAGCCCATGCGCTCATTGATCATCGGCGTCCAGAAGACCATGAAGTAGATCAGCGCCGACGACAGCAGATACACGGACCAGAGAAGAGGTGTGATGGCGGCGAGCGGGCCACGGAACAGGGCGGACGGCCTGAACCCCGTGGACGCGGCGGCCTCCTGGGGGTCGCCGGTGACGAAACGGGTGCCGGGGGCGAGGGAGAGTCCCGGCTGGAGCCGGCGCAGGATGCCGGCGATCCGCTCGTCGCTGCCGGGCCGGGCGCGCAGCGCGAGGAAGCGGACCGACTCGGGGACGAAGAGCCAGATCGCCACCACCGTGAGCAGCGAGCAGGCCCCGCCGAGCACGAACACGGAACGCCAACCGTGCTCGGGAATAAGCCAGTTGGAGACCGGACCCCCGGCGGCGCCGCCCAGCGTGTAGCCGACCATGATGATCGCGACGCCCGTCGCCCGGAACCGCTTGGGCGCGTACTCGGCCGCGAGCGCCCAGGTCAGCGGGAGGACTCCGCCGAGGAAGATCCCGGAGGCGATCCGCAGCGCGAACAGGTGCGCGTAGGTGTCGGCGTAGGCGAACGCCAGCATGAATCCGCCGAACCCGACCACCGAGACGATGATGGTGGGGCGGCGGCCGATACGGTCCGCCAGATAGCCCATGATCAACGCGCCGATCATGGTGCCGAACAGGCCGACCGTGCCGAGGGTGCCGAGCTGGGTGCCGGTGAGGTCGAAGTCCTTCTTGAGGTAGGTGGCGGCGAAGGACAGGATCTGGAAGTCGAAGCCGTCGAGGAAGGTGACGAGGCAGCAGACGCCGTACATCAGCAGCCAGCTGCGGTTGCGGCGCTGGCCTTCGACGATGGGGGCGAGCGGCACGGTGGGTGGGGTGGTCATGGACGTCTCCTCGTCATTGCGGAGTCATGAGCCGGTGGTACGGGGACGGTGACCGGGGAGGCGGGGTGCACCGTGACGGTGCCGTGGTCGGCGTCGACGCGGACCCGGTCGCCGCTACGGATCACGGTCAGCGGGTCCCGGTCGAGCCCGGTGACGGTGGGGACGCGGGTCACGACGGCGCCGAGTGCGGCCTTGGAGGTGATCGTCACGAAGACCAGCGCGAGGGGTGCGGTGCCGGAGAGCCGGGTCGCCTGGAAGAAACCGGCCCAGCCCGACGACCCCTTGGCCCCGGGGAAGACCAGCACCTTGCCGGCGAAGGACACCCCGTACAGCGGGTGACGGCGTTCGATGACGACGCCGCGCGCCGGGTCGATGCCGCCCCAGCCGGAGATCGTCTCGTACGACACCAGGGCCTCGCCCTCGGCGACGCCGGGGACGACGGTACGGCCGTGCAGGACCAGGGCGTGTTCCGGGTCCTCCGGCGGCGTGACGGAATCGGGGATCACCGCAGTTCTCCTTTCCAGCGGCCTGTGACGGCGGCGTCCACGCACTCCGCGAGCGTGCCGAACCACGCCTCGATGCCGAGGATCGCGGGCAGGTAGTGGGCCTGTTTCGCCGAATCGGTGGCGAAGACCTTGGTGCCGGGCGGCGCGGAACGGGACATCGCCGGGCACGAGTCGGTCAGCACCCGAGCGCCGGCCCGCTCGATGATCCGCGTCCAGCCGTTGCGATCGGCCGTGGTGCGCAGGGCGCGCGGCACCATCAGCCACAACTGCGTACCGGAGGACAGGCGACGGCCGTCCAGCAGGCGGGCGGTGTCGCGGACCTGGTCCAGGGAGGCGTGCGGGCAGCCGAGGAGGACGAAGCCGACGTCGGTGCTGTCGCCCTGCGAGTTGAGGTCCGCGTAGACGGCGGCCCGCTCACGGGCGCCGTAGACGGCGGCCTCGGGGGCCGGGCGCCCGCCGAACGCCGCTTCCAGGGTGGGTGCTTCAGGGGTGATGCCGGGCAGGTGGTAGATCTCGACACCTCCCGAGGAGGCCGCCGCCGCCCCGAAGTGCTTGAGGTCGAGGAGATCGGGCTGGGCCAACCCGCCGGTGACGACGGGCCGTTCCTCCTGGACGAGGCCGCCCGCGAAGTAGCCGAGCATGCCCCAGTCGAGCGGTCCTGAGACGGCTGTCCGTACCTCGATGTGGTGGGTGCCGAGCCGGTTGGCGGCGTGGTGGTTGCCCCAGCAGGGGATGCGGCCGGTGAGCGAGGCGGCGCCGGTGGACGCGGTGCCCTCGCAGTTGGTGCGCGCGCCGAGTACGGAGTTGGCGTAGACGACGGCGGACGACTCCATCCAGGCGAGGTGCTCGCCCCGGACGGGGATGTTGCCGACCTGATAGGGCGTGCAGGTGGCGAGGATGTTCACGCCTTTGCGCCCGTAGAACGCCTCGGCGTCCGACTGGAGCGCGATGAGCTCCTGCGGGTAGGGCGCGACGCCTTCCGCGTCGGGCCCGAAGCTCTGCTGGAGCTGGCAGGTGGGCACCTTCATGTCGGGGATGGTGAAGTCGCCGTCACTGTCGAGGTTGAGGACGGCGTACGCCTTGTGCCAGCCGCCCTCACGGACGAGCCGGGCCTTGATCGGTGAGGGCTGCGTCATGGTGCCGGCGACATTGCGCACGTCGCACAGTTCCTCGGCGTCCAGGGCCTGTCCGTAGCGGACGAGCAGGTCCATCGCGGCGGCGACGGCCGGGCCCTCGGCGCCGTCGAGCATCGCCTTGTCGGTGTCGTCGAGCTTCACGCGGGCCGTCCTCCTTCGGTGGAGTGCTCTGCGGCGGTTCGGGTCCGGGGTACGAGAACGGCGCCTTCCTGGAGCGGACGCACGGTGCGCCGGTACACCGACAGCCAGCCCGTCGCCGGGTGGCTGTCCTGGGCGGGCGCCGCCTCGGCCGCGCGCGCCGCGAGTTCGTCGTCGGGTACGAGGAGGTCGGCGCGGCGGGCGGCGAGGTCGATGGAGATGGTGTCGCCGTCCCGGACGAGGGCGAGTGGTCCGCCGTCCGCGGCCTCCGGGGAGACCTCGCCGACGACGATGCCCTTGTTGACGAGGCCGGAGAGCTGCCCGTCGGTGACGACGGCGACCTGCCCGGTGAGCCCGGCGCCGTCGAGTGCGAACACCGGCCGGGACGCCATGCCCATGCCGGGGGTGCCCTTGGGGCCGAGTCCGCGCAGGACCAGCACCTGACCGGGCCTGACCTCGCCGTCGCGCAGCCCGTCGAGGGCGTCCTGCGGCGTCTCGTACACCCGGGCGGGGCCGGTGAAGGCCGTCGGGCGGTCCTCGTCGACGGCGAGTTTCACGATGCCGGTCGCGGGGGCGAGGCTGCCGCGGACGAGGACGATGGTGGGGCGGCGGCCGAGCGGGCGGTCCAGGGGACGGACGACCTCGGAGGCGCCGGTGGTCCTGGGCGCGTCCCGTTCACCGGCGGCGAGCTCGTCGCCGAGGGTACGGCCGGTCACGGTCACGGCGTCGGTGTGCAGGAGCGGGCGCAGTGCCCGCAGGACGGCCGCCGCTCCGCCGGCCGCCTCGAACTCCTCGATGCTGTGCGGCCCGTTGGGGCGTACGGCGGTCAACAGAGGGACGATGTCGGCGAGTTCTTCGTACAGCCGGTACACGTCGATTCCGGTTCCGGCCTCCTCGGCGATCGCCTGGAGGTGCTTCACGGAGTTGATGGACGCGCTGACGGCGAGCATGACGGTCACCGCGTTGGTGAACGCGCCCCGGGTGAGCAGGGTGCGCGGGCGCAGGTCCTCGCGTACGAGACCGACGATCCGGCGTCCGGCGGCGCGCGCGTCGGCCCACATACGGGGGCTGTCGGCGAGTACGGGTGTGGAGCCGGGCAGCGCCATGCCCAGGGCCTCGCAGGCGATGTGCATGGAGTTCGCGGTGCCCATGCCCGCGCAGACGCCGGGTCCCGCCACGGCGTTCTCGCTCATGCCGGTCAGCTCGTCGAGTCCGATACGGCCCTGGGCGTGGTGCCCGGCGCCGAGGAACACGTCCTCGATGTCGCAGTGCCGCCCGGCGAAGGTGCCGCAGGGCTGGTAGCCGCAGCCGACGATCACCGTGGGCAGGTTCAGCCGGGCCGCCGCCATGAGCTGCCCCGGCGCGGTCTTGTCGCAGGAGGCGAGACACACCATGCCGTCGAGCTGGGCGCCCTCGACCGCCGCCTCGATGTCATGGGTGATCAGATCGCGGGCCGAGAGGATGTAGCCGCCCCGGCCGCCCGCGCTGTGGATGAAGTCGCTGGGCGCGACCGTGCGGATCTCGAACCCGATGCCGCCGGCCTCGGCGATCGCCTCCTTCACGGCGGCGGCGATCCCGTCGAGGTGGCTGTAGCAGGTGGCGAGCTGGGACGAGGAGTTGACGATGGCGATCTTCGGTTTGGCCATGTCCTCGTCGGTGAGTCCCAGAGCCCGCCACTGGGCGCGCCGCACGGCCCACAGGGAGCTGCCGGCCGGGTAGTTGCTGCGGAGTTCGGTGCCGGGTTCGGTGCTGGGTTCGGTGGCGGGTTCGGTGGCGGGTTCGGTGCCGGATGCGGTCGCGTCGGCGTCGTGGAGTTCGGTCATGGTGAGGCTCCTCAGGCGTCCACGTTGGGGGCGAGCCGGGAACGGAGCGCGGTGCGGTCCACGGTGTGGACCGTGCCGTCCGGGCCCGCCAGATCGAGGGCGTGCGCGGCGCCCGCGCCCATGGCGGCGCACGGCCCCATGACACGGATGCTGGACAGGGCGGCGGCGTCCCCGTCGGCGCAGCGCCCGGCGGCCACGAGGTTGTCGCAGTCGGGCGAGAGCAGGGATCGGAGCGGCACGTAGTGGACGTGGTCGGCGTCGAAGGTCTCCCACACATAGCCGTCGGCCCGGTCGTGCAGTTCGACGGGCCAGGCGGTACGGGCCACCGCGTCGTCGAACCGGGTGCCGGCGCGGACCTCGTCCAGGGACAGTTGGTGCACGCCCTTGAGCCAGCGGGTCTGGCGGCGGCCCGGGAATCCGTACGCGCGGACCCGGGCGTCGCCGAACGCCTTCGGAAACTCGGCGCGCAGGAACTCCACGACCCGGTCGGCCTGATCCCGTCCTTCGAGCTGCGCGGCGGACGCCTCGACCGGGTCGAGGGGGGCGGGGATGTGGGTCATGTTGAGGACGGCGGTGCCCCGGCCGGGGAAGAAGAAGGCGAGGCCGTCCCGGCGCGGCAGTCCGTAGGCGTCGGCCCGCGCGTGGACGCGGTCGGCGAGTTCGTCACGTCCGGGCTGGTGCTCCTCGCGCAGGTGCTCCAGGACGATCTGCTGGGAGCCGTAGATGGTGCGTTCCGGCAGGCGGCAGGGGAGTCCGGCCTCCCAGGCGAGGGCCGCGTCGCCGGAGGCGTCCACGAAGCCGGGCGCGGTGACGCGGACGGTGCCGTAGCGGGTGGCGAAGGCGGCGTCGGTGATCCGGCGCCCTTCGCGGGTCACGCCGGTGAGGGACGCGCCGAGGACGACGCGGATGCCGAGGTCGCGGACGCGCCGTTCGATCCAGCGGCCGAGTGCCACCTCGTCGTAGGTGACCGTGACGGTGTGGCCGCGGTTGTGGTGCAGGTCCCCGGAGCGTTCCAGGTCGGTGAGGATGTCGTCGAAGATCCCGCGGGTGAGGCGGCGGTAGGCGGGGCCGTTGCCGAACACTCCGCAGAACAGGCCGATGAGGGAGTTGACCATCTGGCCGCCGAGCACGGGCAGGCTGTCGACGAGGACGACATTGCGTCCCAGGCGGGCCGACTCGATCGCGGCGGACAGCCCCGCGACACCGGCGCCCACGACACAGACGTCGGCGGTCAGCGGGTGACTCACGGTGCCGGCGGGTTTGGTGACGGTGTGGACCTTCAACTCGGTCAGTGCGTGCGGCATGGCTGCCTCCTGTGCGGGGCGAGTCGGGACGCGGCGGCGAGGACGGCTCTCTCGCGGCCTGCCGGGCACAGTAGGAAACCGGGGGTTGCGGGGGGAATGCCCAGGTCGATAGAGCGTTTGACTACGGGGTATCAACGCCGTTTATGGCAGGGACCGCGCGAAGGGGCCGCCGTCCACGGTCCGGTCGGCGGCCCGGCGGCCCGGCGGCCCCGGCCGCCCGCGGTGCGGCGGCCCGGCGGCCCGGTTCGGTCAGGGGCCGAGTAAGGCGGCGGCCCGTGCCACCAGGTTCCGCAGCCAGGAGTGCGCGGGGTCCTCGTCGCGGCCGGAGTCCCACCACAGGTGTTCGGCGAGGGGGTCCAGCGGGACGGGACAGTCCAGGGCCAGAAGCCCATGGGTGCCAGGGAGCGCGGCGACGAGCAGGTCCGGCACGAGGGCGACGCGCCGGGTGCCCGCGACGAAGTCGGGGACGGCACGGTAGCTCTCGACGCGTACGGCGATGTGCGGGCGGATACCGAGGGCGCTGAGCTGGCGGGTGGCCGGGGCGGCCGAGGGGTAGCCGTCGTCGCGGTGGTAGGGCACCACCCAGGGCTGCCCCGCGAGGTCGGCCACGCCGAAGGACTCGGCGGTGGCCAGCGGATGCCCCTCGGAGACCAGACAGACCCAGCGGTCCTCGAACAGCGGCCGGGACGTCACTCCGGGAGTGCGGAAGTGGCCGAGCGGCGGCGACACCATGCCGTCGACCAGGGAGATCGTCTCGACCACGTCGCGGCCGAGTGTCTCCCGTACGAGCTGGAGGTGCAGGGACGCGCAGGGGGCCTCGTCGGCGAAGAGCCGGGACAGCACGGGACCGAGGACGGTCGCCGGGTAGTCGGCCATGAGCAGGGTGAACTCGCGCCGTGAGGCGGCCGGTTCGAAGGCGCTGCCGGTCGCGAACAGCCGCTCGGCGGCGGCGCACACGGTCTCGACCTGCCCGGACACCTGGGTGGCCAGGGGCGTCAGGACATAGGCGCCCTGGACGCGTACGAGCAGTTCGTCGCCGAAGTGCCGGCGCAGCCGGGACAGTGAGGCGCTGACGGCGGGCTGGGTGACCCCGAGGCGCCGGGCGGCCCGGGTGACATTGCGCTCGCGGCACAGCGCGCGCAGGGTCACCAGGAGGTTGAGGTCCAGGTTGCCGAGCTGGGTCGTGGGGCGGGTGAGGTCGGTCATGGCGGCGAGGGGCGGGTGGTGCCGGGCGCTCCGCCCGCCAGGGGGCAGGCGGGCGGGCCGGCCGTCGCGGCTGCCGCGACGGGCGCGAGCTCGGCGCCCAGCGCCCGCGAGATGTCCCGCGCGGCGAGGGTGACGAGCGGGGCCAGGGCGTGCGGTCGCACGGTGTCGGCGTGGGCGACGACGGAGACCGCGGCGACCACCGTGTTGCCGGGCCCGTGGACGGGAGCGGCGACGGACACCGCGTCCATCGTCACCTGGCGGTCGCTGACGGCGACACCGGTGCGGCGGACCTCGGCGAGCGCACGGCGCACGTCGTGCGGGGCGGTGAGGGTGCGTTCCGTGTGCCGGTGCGGGGGCAGGGCGAGGGCGCGTTCCTGGACGTCCCCGGGCGCGTGGGCGAGCAGGACGAGGCCGACGCCGGTGGGGGTGAGGTCGAATCGGCCGCCGACACGTGTCAGTACCCGGACGGCGTGCCTGCCCGCGAGGCGTTCCACGTAGACGACCGACAGGTCTTCTCTGACGGCGAGCTGGACGTTCTCGCGGGTCAGGTGGCACAGGTCGGAGAGGTGGGGCAGGGCCGCTTCGCGCAGGCCGAGCCCGCGGGGCGCGAGCGAGGCGATCTCCCACAGGCGCAGCCCGATGCGGTAGCCGCCGTCGGGGTCACGCTCCAGTGCGCCCCAGTCGGCGAGTTCCTTGACCAGTCGGTGGGTGGTGGTCAGGGGCAGTCCCGCGTGCCGGGAGATGTCGGCGAGGCGCAGGACGGGGCGGGCGGTCGTGAAGGACTCCAGCACCTGCAGGGCCCTCGCCGTCACGGACGGATTCGCCGGGGCGGCCGGAGCGACCGCGCTGTGCTGCATGAGGGCCTCCTTGCCCTGGGGGTACCTGGGCGTACCCGGACGTGTCTCGACGTGTCTCGACGTGTCTCGACGTGCCCCGGACGCGTCCGATCTGCGGAGATCGGGGCACCCCAAGGGAAAGCTAGGCAGGGTCTCGACGGCAGTCAAGACGTCGGCGAACGTTTCTGTACGGGGAGTGCGGGGCCCGGCGCGGGGCGAGGCGCGGGTCCCGGCGCCGGGTCCCGCGCGGGGTTCGGCACCGTCTTCAGCAGCTCGGCGGCGAGTGCGCGGGCCGGCGCGTCGACCCGGGCGTCGGCCCGCCGGAACACGTCCTCGGCCGAGGACGCGGGCCAGTCGGCGGGCAGGTGCCGCACGGGGAGGTGGGGGTCGGCGCGGACGATCTGGAGCCATTCGGTCAGCAGCCGCAGCTTGACGGAGAGGGCGTCCGCCGCCGTGTCCGGGGCGGGAGTGGTGCGGGCGTCGGGACCCGGCGCGCCGTGGCCGTCGGCGAAGGCCGTCCACCGGTCGCGGAAGGCCAGGTATCCGGCGCTCGTGGCCGCCAGGTCCCAGGTGTCGTGGACCATGCGGTCGATGTCGGTCGCGGGGTCGGCGGTGGAGCGGAACACCCGGACGTACGGGCCGAGTTCCGGGTCCCCGGTGATCGTCGTGACGTCGGCGGTGCCGGGCGCGATCCACAGTCCGCCGATCAGCGGCCCGAAGCCGGCCCAGGCGAGCTGGGAGCGCAGGTCGTGGCGCTGGCGCTGCGAGGACTCGGGCAGCGAGAAGGCGAGCAGGGTCCAGACGCCGTCCCAGTGGTCGTTGACGGCGCCCCGCTTCCAGACCCGGTACTCGCCGTCGCGCAGGATCGCGGAGGCGCGTTCGGTGAGGCCGAAGTACATACGGCGGCCTTCGCGACGGCGCTGGAGCAGACCGCGGTTGACCATCCGCGTCAGGGTGGACCGGGTGGCGTGTTCGCCGATGCCGGCCCGTCCGAAGACCTCGATGATGCTGCCGGAGTAGACGCACACGTCGCCGCCGAGGACGAAGTTGCCGAGGAAGGTGAGCATCAGCGACTGGGGTCGCGGCGCCACCTCGTCCCCGCCGGTCCCGCGCTGTTCCTGATGCGTCCGCACGTCGCCCATGTCTCCCCCTCACGGCCCCTGGTCGGGGCACTGCAACGGGACCAATGTTGCGCACTCTATTGACCGATGCAAGGGATGTGCATAACGTCGCGGCAGATCGAGGGGCTTCCGCCGCACGTCCGGCGTTGCGAGCCCCGCCCTCCTTCCTTCGCAGAGGAGACACATCCATGGATCTCTCCGGCAAGGCGGCCGTCGTCACCGGCAGCGGACGCGGTCTCGGCCTCGCCTACGCCCGTGCGCTCGCCGCGGCCGGCGCGTGCGTCGTCGTCAACGACGTGGACGCCGACGCGGCGCGGGCCGCGGTGAAACAGATCACCGAGGACGGCGGCAAGGCCGTCGCCGAGCCGGTCGCCGTCGGCACCGACGAGGCGGCGCGGGCACTGGTGGACCGGGCGGTCGACACGTTCGGCCGACTCGACGTCATGGTCACCAACGCGGGTGTGCTGCGTGACCGGGTGCTGTGGAAGATGTCCGACGACGACTTCGACACCGTCCAACACGTCCACCTGCGTGGCACGTTCACCTGCGCCAGGGCCGCAGCGATCCGGATGCGGGAGCAGGGCGAGGGCGGACGTATCGTCGTCGCCGGCTCCCCGGCCGGGCAGCGCGGCAACTTCGGGCAGACCAACTACGCGGCGGCGAAGGCCGGGATCGCCGCGATGGTGCGGACCTGGGCCATGGAGCTGGCGAAGGCGGGTATCACCGCGAACGCCGTCGTACCCAACGCGGCGACCGAGATGACGAAGTCGATTCCCCTGTTCGCGCCGTACATCGAGGCGTACGAGCAGGACGGGACGCCGTTCCCCGACACGCTGCGCAAGGGGCTCGCGTTCGGGACCGCCGAGGACTGCGCGGGTCTGGTGGTGTTCCTCGCGTCCGACGCGTCCGCCGGGGTCACGGGCCAGTGTGTCGGCATCGGCGGCGACAAGCTGTCGCTGTGGTCGCATCCGCAGGAGGTCAGCGCGGCCTACACCGAAGGCGGCTGGTCGGCGGAGCGGATCGCCGCGGTCTGGCCGACCTCGGTGGGCGGCCGGCCGGAGACGTACGGCATTCCCGCACCGACGCTGTAGAACCGCACGGTCGCAGGGCCGGGCCCCCTGCCGGTCCCGGTCCCCGCAGGACCGGACTCGGCAGGACCGGACTCCGTCGGACCGGACTCCGCAGGAAGGATCACCCATGACCGGCCTGGACGTCGGCGCGCTCACCGCGATCGACATGCACACCCACGCCGAGGTCTCCTCGCGCGGGCAGGGCTCGCTCTCCGCCGAACTGGAGGAGGCGTCGAGCACGTACTTCAAGGTGGACGGCCGCCACCGCAAGCCCACGCTCCCGGAGATCGCGGCCCACTACCGCGAACGGCGCATGGCCTGCGTGGTGTTCACCGTGGACGCGGAGGCGGCGACCGGGACACCGCCCGTACCGAACGAGGAGATCGCCGAGGCGGCGGCCGAGAACCCGGATGTGATCATCCCGTTCGCGTCGATCGACCCGGCCAAGGGGAAGGCGGGCGCGAAGGAAGTCCACCGTCTCGTAAGGGACTTCGGGGTGAAGGGCTTCAAGTTCCACCCCAACGTCCAGGCGTTCTACCCGAACGACCGTGCCGCGTACGTCCTGTACGAGGCGATTCAGGAGGCCGGTGCCATCGCCGTCTTCCACACCGGCCAGACCGGCATCGGAGCCGGCGCGCCCGGTGGCGGCGGTATCCGCCTCAAGTACTCCAACCCGCTGTACGTGGACGACGTGGCCGCCGACTTCCCCGACCTGTCGATCGTGCTGGCCCATCCGTCCTTCCCCTGGCAGGACGAGGCCCTGTCCGTCGCCACGCACAAACCGCGGGTGTACATCGACCTGTCGGGCTGGTCGCCGAAGTACTTCCCGCCGCAGCTCGTCCAGTACGCGAACACACTGCTGAAGCACAAGGTGCTGTTCGGCACGGACTATCCGCTGCTCACGCCCGACCGATGGCTCAAGGACTTCGCCGCACTGCCCGTCAAGGACGAGGTCAGGCCCCTGATCCTCAAGGAGAACGCGGCCCGCCTCCTGGGACTCACCGAGGAGTGAGGGCCTGTCCGGCCGAGGTCGCCCGACAGGCTCCGCACCGCCGACCACCACACGCAGGGACGCAAGGGACGCAAGGGACGCAAAGGAGCTTCCGCAATGCGCGATCACGGCGTCGGATCCTGGACCGCACGACGCGCCCGCAAGACGCCGCACCGCACCGCGGTCGTCCACGAGGGCACCTCGTACACCTACGCACAGCTCCACGACCGCACCACCCGGCTCGCCCGTCATCTGCTCACGGCCGGGGTGCGGCGCGGTGACCGGGTCGCCTTCCTCGGCCCCAACCACCCGGCCTTTCTGGAGACCCTGTTCGCGACGGCCCGCCTCGGCGCGGTCTTCGTCCCGCTCAACACCCGCCTCGCGGAACCCGAGTTGGCGCACTGCCTCGCCGACTCCGGCGTGTCGCTCCTCGTACACACCACGGGGTTCGACGAGTTCGCCGCGGGATGCGGCACCGCCCGGACCGTCGCGGTCGGCGCCGCGTACGAGCGTGTCGTCGGCGAAGGCGGGAGCGGACCCGTACTGGACGAGCCGGTCGCCCTCGAAGACCGGGCCATGATCATGTATACGTCCGGCACGACGGGCCGCGCCAAGGGTGCCGTGCTGAGTCACGCCAATCTGACCTGGAACAGCGTCAACACCCTGGTGGACGGCGACTTCGCGTCCGACGAGGTCACGCTGCTCTCCGCCCCCATGTTCCACACGGCCGCGCTCAACATGACCTGCCTGCCCACGTTCCTCAAGGGCGGCACACTCGTCCTGGAGGAGTCCTTCTCGCCGTCCCGCACCCTCGATCTGGTGGAACGGCACCGGGTGACCGTCATGTTCGGTGTCCCCGCGATGTTCCGGCTGATCGCCGCCGAGCCACGGTTCCCCGACGCCGACCTGTCGTCCGTACGCCGGATGATGTGCGGCGGAGCACCGGTCCCCCTGTCGCTGATCCGCGCGTACGAGGAACGGGGTCTGCGGTTCGTCCAGGGGTACGGCATGACGGAGGCGTCGCCCGGTGTGTGTCTGCTCGACGCCGACAACGCGGGGCGCAAGGCGGGCAGCGCGGGCGTGCCGCACTTCTTCGGCGACGTACGGATCGTCGACCCGGACGGGAACGACACCGGGCGCGGTGAGCTGATCACCGAGGGGCCCAATGTGATGGCCGGCTACTGGGGGCTGCCGGACGCCACCGACGCGGCCTTCACGGACGGCTGGTTCCGCACGGGCGATGTGGCGGTCGCCGACGAGGACGGCTACCTCACCATCGTGGACCGGGTGAAGGACCTCATCATCTCCGGCGGCGAGAACATCTATCCCGCCGAGGTCGAGGAGATCCTGCACGACCATCCGGCCGTCGGGGACTGCGCCGTGATCGGGGTGCCGGACGCGCGGTGGGGCGAGGTGGGGCGGGCGGTCGTGGTGCTCGCGCCCGGCGCCGACGTGTCGGCCGACGCCCTCCTCGCCTCGCTGGACGGCCGGCTGGCCCGCTACAAGATCCCCAAGTCCGTCGTCTTCGCCGACGAGCTGCCGCGTTCCGGCACCGGCAAACTCCTCAAACCCCTGATCCGTACCGCCTATTCGGGAGACCTCGCATGACCGACGCCCTGCGCACCGTGACCGGACTCGACGAGATCAAGGCTCTCGGCGGCGCCGATCTCGGCCGTACCGACTGGCTGGAGATCACCCAGGACCGCGTGAACACCTTCGCGGACGCGACCGGGGACCACCAGTGGATCCATGTCGACCCGGAGCGGGCGGCGGCCGGTCCCTTCGGCGCACCCATCGCCCACGGCTATCTGACGCTGTCCCTGATCATCCCTCTCTTCACCGATCTGCTCGCGGTCGAGTCCGTCTCGATGAGCATCAACTACGGCCTGGACAAGGTGCGTTTCCCGCTTCCGGTGAAGGTCGGCGCGAAGATCCGGCTGCACGGCACCGTCGACGAGGTCCATGAGGTGCGGGGCGACGGGGTCGAGATGCGGCTGACGTTCACGGTCGAGGTGGAGGGAGAGGAGAAGCCGGCGTGTGTGGCGTCGGCGATCTACCGGCACTACGCGTGACATACGCCACCGGACAGCGCGAGGGGCGCGGGGTCACGGCCACAGCAACTCGCGTACCCAGGTGCCGGCCGGGGCCTCCTGGGCGGGGCGGCGGTAGCGCAGGCGTACGTGGCGGCGCCGCTCCTCGCCCTGGAAGAACTCCACCTCGTCCGGGACGAGGACGTACTCCGTCCAGGTGGGCGCCTCGGCGGTCGGGTCGTGGCGGGCCCGGTCCCAGGCCGTCCGGTTGGCCTCCGCCAGTTCCCGTGCGGAGCCGAGCACCTCGCTCTGGCGGCCCACCAGGGCCGCGGCCAGGGCCCCCGTCGAGCGGTTGCGGAGATCGGCGGCGGCGTCCCGCGGGGGCGCGGTGCGCACCGTACCTCTGAGGCGTACGGCCCTGGCCTGCGTGGGCCAGTAGAAGCCGAGGGCGGCCTCGGGGCGGGCGGCGAGCTGGCGGCCCTTGCGGCTGGTGGTGTGCGAGGCGAAGTGCCAGCCCTGGTCGTCCGCGTCGTGCAGCATCAGCGTCCGTACGTCGGGGCGGCCCCGCTCGTCGGCGGTCGCGAGCGTCATCGTGTGCGGCTCGGGCTGGTGCGCGGCCACCGCCCGCGCGAACCACCGGTGGAACAGGGTCAGCGGGTCCCCGGGCGCCGTGGCCGGGTCGAAGGCGGGCAGCGGGGAGCCGTCGGTGTCCCAGACGCGCTGGGCGCGCAGCAGGATCCGGAAGGTGTCCTGGGAGATGTCCTGGGAGACGTCCTGGGAGGTTTCCCGGGGGTTCCGCGCGGAGTGGCCGTTGTCGTTGTCGTCCATGCGGGACATTCAATCCCCGTACGCGTTCCTGGTACGCGTTCCTGTACGTGTTCCTGGTACGGGAACGCCGACGGGGATCAGTGGGATGACCCCCGTCGGCGTGACAGGACGGAGAGAGGGCACGCCCGTACCGTGCCCGCCGGCCAGTGCGCCGGATCGTTTCGGCGCGTTACTTCGTGGGCTTCTTGCCGGTCATGCCGAGATGGACCAACAGGGCCAGGTTCGGCTTCAGTTCGGTCTGCTTCACGCCCCAGCTCTGGAAGCCCTTCTGGTGCGAGGCCACCGAGGCGAGCATGACGACCAGCGAACCGGCCACCGCCGCCGGGCTGACGTCCTTGTCGACGCGTCCCTTGGACTGGAGCTCCGCCACCGACTCCGTGAGGGAGTTGGTCACGGAGTTGAGGATCTTCAGACGGATCTTGTTGAACCGCTTGTCGCCCTCCGCCGCGCCCAGGTCGACCACCCGGAGGATCGCGTCGTGTTTGCGCCAGAAATCGAGGAACCCCTCGACAAGGTCTTCCGACGTCTGCCACCCGGCCTTGCCGACCCAGGAACGGCCGGAGACCAGACCGGTCAACCCGGTGCCCTCCTTGGCCATCTCCTCGGCGATTTCGAGGACGGCGCCCTCGACGTCCGGGAAGTACTGGTAGAAGGTCGCTGGTGACGTGCCCGCTTTACGGGCGACGTCGATGACTTTGACGTCCCGGTACGGCGAGGATCTGAGCATCTCGCCGAGGCAGTCGAGCAGCTTCTGCCGCGTCGCCTGTCCGCGTCGACCAGCCACGCGGCCGTCGACGGTGCGCACTTGTCCTGTCATGTCGTCAGCTTACCGAGGGGTGATCGGAGCGCGATTCGGCCGACTGCAAATGGGGAACCGGCCATCTCCCGCACGGCCGAGCCGGGCCCGGGGCGCGGGTTGTCCACAGGTTTAGTGTTATCAACAGCCTGTGGACAACGTCGGTGGATAACTCGGGGTGGCGACGGCTTCACCCTGGGACAATGAGCCAATTGTTCGATTTCTTCGGCTTGCGTTTCCGGCCAACCCGCACCAGCTTTGCTGTGACGGGCGCCACACGCCGGTGGCGTACGCGGCGCCGCACAGGGAAGGATCCGGTCCATGGCCGCATTCGCGGATGGCACGCCGTGCTGGGTGGATGTGTCGCTGCCCGACCTGGCGGCGGGCAAGCGCTTCTACGGGGAGCTGTTCGGCTGGACCTTCGGCCGGGGCGCCGGCGCGGAGTACGGGCACTACACGGAGGCGTTCAGCGACGGGAAGCGGGTCGCGGGACTGGTCGCCAAGCGGGACGGCAGGATGCCCACCGCCTGGGGCGTCTACTTCGCCACCGCCGACGCCGTCGCGCTCTGCGGACGGATCGTCGAGGCGGGCGGCCGGCTCGTCCAGGAGCCGGTGGCGGTGGGGCGGTCCGGCGTCCTGGCCCAGGCGGCGGACCCGGCCGGCGCCGTCTTCGGGCTCTGGCAGGCGGGTGACGACACGGGGTTCGAGAAGAAGGGCCTGCCGGGATCCTTCTGCTGGACGGAGGTCTACACGCGGGACAAGGCGCGGGTGGACCCCTTCTACGAGGGCGTCTTCGGCTTCCGGGGCACGGACGTCCCCGGCGGGGACTCCGGCGTCGACTTCCGGCTGTGGTACCCGGCGGGCGCGGCCCCCGGCGCGGCGGGCGCCGTCGGCGGGCGCAGCGTGATCACGGACGCCTTCCCCGCGGAGCTGCCGGGCCACTTCCTCAGCTACTTCTCCGTCGCCGACTGCGCCAGGACCGCGGGTACGGCGGTCCGGCTGGGCGGCCGGATCACCGCGCCGCCCTTCCCCATCGCGTCCGGCCGGATGGCCGTCCTGGTGGACGACCAGGGCGCGTCCTTCGCCGTCCTGGAGGAGAGCCGGGACGCGCCGGGGAACGGAAAGAACACGCGGGGGGCGGAAGAAGCGGAAGACTCGGAGCGGGCGCCGGAACGGAATGCGCCGGAGCCGCCCCTGACGGAATCGGCCCCGGAATCCGTATCGGAGCCCGAGCCCCGCAGAAAGTGGCGGCGGGGCCGGAAACGGACCGGCGATTGACGGACGACGGGACTTCGGCCCCGGAACCGGGGGAGAATCCCCGGTAGGCGGGTATGCGAGGCGCATGTGGTGTCCGGATCGGGACGAGACACCCCGATCCGCCCCCGGGTTCGCAACCGCCGCCTCCGGCAGGAAGAATCGGGGGGCACGGGGCCGTACCTTTGTGGCCCGTACGGGGAGGTGGCAGGCAAGTGGAGCAGCTTACGCAGCACGACCCGAGGCGTATCGGCCCTTTCGAGGTGCTGGGACGGCTCGGGGCCGGCGGCATGGGGCTGGTCTATCTCGCTCGTTCGGCGTCCGGTCGCCGCGTGGCGATCAAGACCGTCCGTACCGAACTGGCCGAGGACCAGCTCTTCCGGGTCCGATTCACGCGTGAGGTGGAGGCCGCCCGCGCCGTCAGCGGCTTCTACACAGCCGCCGTGGTGGACGCGGACCCGCGGGCCGCGGTGCCCTGGCTGGCCACGGCGTACGTGCCCGCGCCCTCGCTAGAGGAAATAGTGAACGAGTGCGGTCCGATGCCGGCCCAGGCGGTGCGCTGGCTGGCCGCCGGGATCGCGGAGGCCCTCCAGTCGATCCACGGGGCCGGCCTCGTCCACCGCGACCTGAAGCCGTCGAACGTGCTGGTGGTCGAGGACGGGCCCCGGGTCATCGACTTCGGGATCGCCTCCGGCGTCTCCAACACCCGGCTGACCATGACGAACGTCGCCGTCGGCACGCCCGCGTACATGTCGCCCGAACAGGCGCGTGACTCGCGCAGCGTGACCGGCGCCAGCGACATCTTCTCCCTCGGGTCCACCCTCGTCTTCGCCGCCACCGGCCACGCCCCCTTCCACGGGGCCAACCCGGTCGAGACGGTCTTCATGCTGCTGCGCGAGGGCCCGGACCTGGAGGGGCTGCCGGACGAGCTGAGACCCCTCATCGAGTCCTGCATGCAGATGGACGCCGGACTGCGGCCCTCGCCCGCCGACCTCCAGTCTCAGCTCGCGCCCCATCTCTTCGCCTCGGGCAGCGACGACAGCGGTACGGCGTCGGCCTGGCTGCCGGACTCCGCCACCGCCATGATCGAGCGCCGCCGCAACGGAGGCCGGGTCGCCGCCGCGGCGCGGGCCGCGGCCCCGGCCGTACCCCCGCAGCCCCTGCACCAGCCGCCGCGGCCCGCGCAGGCGCCCGACTGGGACGCCGCGTGGCGCCCCGACGGCGCCGGCCGGGGCGGCGGCGGACCCGCCGGTGCGCACGCCGGTGGCGCGGGCGGCGCACACGGCGCCGGGCACGGCGGGCGGCCGGCGCCCCGGCCCGTCGCGCAGGGCGCGGCTATGCCCGCCGCCGCGCACCCGGCCAGCCCGGTCCAGCTCCCGGGCGCGCCGGTGCCGATCGGCCCCGGACCGCGCGTCGGGGACGCGCACGCCGTCGCGGACGCCGGTCCCGCCACCGGCTGGATCCGCCCGCCCGCCGGGCTGCTCGGCGCGGAGCCCCCCCACGGCGCCGCGCCGCACCCGCCCGTACCGCCCCTGCCCGCGCCCGCCCAGCCGCCCGAGGGGGCGGCCGACGCGCAGCGCTGGCGGCCCTGGCGGTTCCGGATGTCCAACGACGTCTGGGGGACGCCCGTCGTCGACGGGGACCTGCTCTACGTCACGTCCTTCGAGGTGCACGCGCTGGACGTGGGGAGCGGGCGCCGTCAGTTCAAGACCCGGGACGTCGCCTGGGCGATGGCGGTGTCCGGCGGCCGTATCCACGCCTCGGACGGGCCCACGCTCTACGCGCTCGACAGCACGACCGGCGCGGAGCTCTGGCGCCTCCAGACCACCTCCTGGGTGTACTCCCTCAAGGTCGACCGCGGCACGGTCGTCACCGGCACGCGCGGCGGCGGCGTCCAGGCGTGGGAGGCGTCCAGCGGCGAGCGGCTGTGGGAGATCGCGGGCGCCCAGACTGACTTCGAGACCCCGGAGTCGGGCCCCACGATCCACGACGGCACGGTCTTCGTGTGGAAGGACGCCCGGCTCCAGGCGCTGGACGCGCGCTCGGGCACCGAGCTGTGGTCGTACCCCATCGGCGACGCGGCCTCCTGCGGCGGTGTCCCCGTACGGGTGAGCCCCGCCTCCGACGGATGTCTGTACGTCGCGGCGGGTACGCGCGTGCTCTGCGTCGACCTCGTCACCGGCCATGTCCGCTGGCACTTCGAGGCGCCCGCCGTCTTCCTCTCCCCGCCCGCCTTCGCGCCGGGCCCGGCCGTCACGGGCGGCGGTGTCTACCTCGCCGACTACCTGGGCACGGTGTACGCGCTCGACGCTGCCACCGGCAAGGACCGCTGGCGCATCGCCACGGAGTCCCGCCAGTCGATCGAGCCGGCCCTGGTCGCCGACGGCAACGTCCATGTCGGCAGCGGCAGCGCGCTGTACACCCTGGACGCGGTCACGGGCACGCCCAAGTGGCGCTTCGCGGCGGGCGGCGAGGTCATCGGCGCCCCGGTCGTCGCCGACGGGCGGCTCCACTTCGGCTCGGCCGACCACGCGCTCTACACGCTGGACGCGAGCGGCGGCCAGCTCCGCTGGAAGCTGGCGACGGGCGGCGAGATCACCGGGTCGCCGGTGGCGCGGCGGGGCGTGGTGTACGCGTGCAGCAAGGACCGGTGCGTGTACGCGCTGGACGCGGTCAAGGGGACGGCGACGGGACGCGGTTCACGGCCCTAGCGGTCCGGGGGCTCAGCGGTACGAGGGGCCCAGCGGTCCGGGGGGCCCAGCGGTACGGGGCCTCAGCGGTACGGGTCGTCGGGGCGGGGGGTGCGGCCGGGGTCGGGGGCGCCGTTCTCCTCGTACCACCGGCCCGTGACGGGCAGGGACTGCGTGTCCCCGTCCTGCGTCCGCGGCCAGGGGTCCGGTTCGTACCGCTGGTCCTGGTCGTACCGCTGCGGCTCGTATCCCTGCTGCTGTCCGTACCCCTGCGGCTGCCCGTAGGCCTGCGGCTCGTACTGCCGGGGGTCGTAAGGCTGCGGCTCGTACGGCTGCGGGTCGTACGGCTGGGACGCGGGCGGCTGCTCCCGGTCCAGGCGCCCGGCGCGCCTGCGGCCGGACATGAGGAGCGCGGCCAGCAGCAGCGCCACCCCGCCGCCCGCGGTGTACGCGACGCCGATGCCCAGGCCCGAACCGTCCCCGCTGATGACGAGGGAGCCCGCGGCCTGCCCCTGACGCACCATCCACAGCACGGTGAAGCCGAGGACGATCAGCCCGGCCAGCGCCACCAGCGGACGCGAGCGCGCCACCACCCCGACCAGGGTGACCAGGGCCGCGAAGGCGAAGGGCAGCAGGAGCGAGGTGAAGAGCCCGGCCCCGTTCGGGGTGACCCCGTCGAACAGGTCGGCGACACGGTAGTCGCGTCCGATCCGCCCCTCGTACCAGGCGTGGAGCGGCCCGAAGACAGCGGCGGCCGCCCCGGCGAGAGCGAGGATCGAACCGAAGATGTTGCGGACCATCGCCCGGCCTCCTTGGCTGTGCGGAACCCTGCTCCAGGTGCCGACGCTACGCCGGGTGCCTGGTGTGCGCCATGCGGCGCCTGCGGCTGTCCGTACGCGCTGCTAAGGTGTCGCGCGCACTTGACAGGTTCATGGGCTCCTCGGTGGTACCGGGGAGTGATACGTGTCCAACGGGGGAGTGACTCGACTTGATGCGTCGACGTCTGAGGTTCGCGGCCGTACTGGTCGTGGTGGTGCTGGCTCTGACGGGGTTCTCGTCGGCCAAGTCCGGCAAGGGGGGCAGCGGGAGCAAGGGGAAGTCGAGCAGCAGCGGCGGCAGCAGCGGCGGAGGCTGCTCGAACTCGAAGAAGAGCAACGGGTCGTCGGGGTACGACTCGGGCTCGCGCTACAACGATCAGGACGACTACGGCGACGAGAACGGCTCGTCCGACAGCGGCTACGACGACCCGACGCCGACGACCGCCGCCACGGCGACCACGGGCGGCGTCGAGGCGCGGATCGTCACCTGCGTCCGCAAGGCGAAGGGCAAGCGCAAGGCCGTCACGTACGCGACCGTACGGGTGGAGACCGCGGCGGGGGTGACCGACCGCTACGACATCGACGTGACGTTCACGGACGCCACCGGCCGGGTCATCGACTCCGGTGAGACGGAGATCGACCTGGAGAGCGGCGAGACGACGACGGTCAAGGTGGCGATGGACAGCCCGCGCCAGGTCACCCGCGTGAAGAAGTGCACGGTGAGCACGGCGCTCGACACCTGACCGGCGGCGAGGACACACAACGGAGGAGAGGGCCGAGCGCGATGCTCGGCCCTCTCCGCGTCGGTCGGTGGGTCGCGGCTCAGGTGATGTGGACGTCCTGCGGCTCGACGGTGACATGCCGGTCCTGAGGATGGTCGGTGATGTGGATGTCACCGGCGAGGGCCGGCGACGCCGCCGCCGCGCCCGCGGTGACGATCAGAGCGGCCGTGACCAGGATTCTCTTTGCGAGCGTTATCTCAAGTGTCATGTCGAAATTCTTTCCGGTAGGCACTGCCGCAACCGCCGACGGCGCATCGGTAAGTGGTATCAGGGGTTCCGGCCCCTGACACGCCAAGGCCGCGGCGGCTCCCCCTCCGCGCCGCCGCGGCCGATACCCCCGTCGAAAAGGCTTGATCAGGCAGGCTCGCTGGTGATGTGCGTGTCCTGCGTGGTGATGTCACCGCTGGTGATGTGCGTGTCGAGCGGCTTGGGCGTGGTGTCCGGCTCGCCCGTGATGTGCGTGTCGCCCTGCGGCTTGACGATCTGCTCGGTCTTCTTCTCGCTCTTCTTCTCGCTCATGGCTGAACTCCCTCGTGTAGAGCGATGTGGTGGGGCATGAGGCCCGTCCGGCCGTTCCCCCGAATAGCCGGACGGGCGTCTCAAGGCCGCCCACCCTAGGGGTTCGGCCTCACATCGATCCGTCTGCCCCCCGACGCAACGGATTCGACGTGGACGACAATGCCGTGTTCCGCTAAACGATTGATGAACGTGCAGGCCAGCCCCGTCGTGCGGCGGGGCCGCTGCGGCGGTTACGCGACCGCGGAAGAGGTGATGAGGCTGTGCACCTCTGTCGCCTCGGGGGAACCCAGTTCCTCGAAGATGCCCAGCGCCTCCTGCCAGCAGACCTGGGCGCGCCCCGTCTGCCCTATGCCGTTCAGCGCCCGGCCGAGCGCGGTCAGCACCTGGGCGCGCCGCCACTCGCCGCCGATGCCGCGCAGCACGGTCAGCGCCATCTCCGCGTTGGACGCGGCCGGCGCGGGGCGCCTGCCCGCCAGATCGACCTCGGCGAGCCGGAACAGGGTCATCCCCTCCCAGAGCCGCTGCCTGCTGTCGCGGAAGGTCTCCAGGGCCTCCGAGAGCCGCTGGGCCGCGTCGGAGAGATGGCCGCTCTTGGTGAGGGCCAGGGCCAGCGCGTAGCGGGCGTTCGCGGCGCGCAGGGCGTTGCCCATCCGGTCGTAGATACGGATGCCCTCCTTGGCGAGGGCGACCGCGCTGGCCGTACGTCCCAGGGCGAGATGGGCGCGGGAGAGGTTGCAGAGGGCGGACGCCTCGCCGGGCGCGTTCGCCGCGGCCCGGAAGTCCGCCACCGCGCGCTTCAAGTGGGCCTCCCCGTCCGCGTACCGGTTCTGGTAGACGGCGATGGCGCCGCGGATGTTGCTCACCCAGCAGACGGTCAGCGTGTCGCCCGTGCGCTCCGCCAGCGTCATGGCCTGCCGGGTCTCCTCGTCGGCCTGCTCGAACCGGCCCGTCACCAGGTGCACATTGCTCAGGGCGATCAGCGCCCGGCCCTCGGCCCGATCGTCCCCGAAGGCGCGCGCGGCGTCCCGTACGGCCGTCGCCGTCGCCTCGTACTCCTTGGCGTTGGCCCCGGACTCGCCGAGGTCCAGCGACGCCCAGAGCAGGTCCACGGCCCGGCGCAGCGTGTCCGTACCGGTCGCGTCCGTACCGGAGCCGGTCGCCGTGGACGAGGTCGCCGCGGCGGGCCCGTCGGCGGACTGGCGTACGCACGCCAGCAGGCAGTTGGCCTCCGCGTACAGCCAGTCCTGCGCGTGGTGCCGGTCGGTGAACGACAGCCCCTCGTACGACGTCGGCTCCAGGTGGTCGACGAGCCGGTCGCCGGGGCGCTCCAGCGCGTACACCCGCGCCGAGGTCGTCAGGTAGAAGTCCAGCAGCCGCGAGAGCGCGGACCGCCGCTCCGAGGGGTCCTGCTCGTCGCGCTCGGCGCACGCACGCGCGTAGAGCCGTACGAGATCGTGGTAGCGGTAGCGGCCCGGGGCGGCCGACTCCAGCAGGGACGTGTCGACCAGCGACTCCAGCAGGTCCTCCGCCTCCCGCTGCTCCAGGTCCAGCAGCGCGGCGGCGCCCGCCAGCGAGAGGTCGGGGCCGTCGGCCAGACCGAGCAGCCGGAACGCGCGCGCCTGGGCGTCGTCCAGCGCGCCGTAGCCCAGCTCGAAGGTGGCGGCGACCGCGAGATCGCCCGCCTGCAACTCGTCCAGTCTGCGCCGCTCGTCCGCGAGCTTCGCCGCGAGGACCGAGACCGTCCAGGTACGGCGGGACGCGAGGCGGGACGCCGCGATCCGGATGGCGAGGGGCAGGAAGCCGCAGGCGGCGACCACGTCGAGGGCCGCCTCGCGCTCCGCGGTGACCCGCTCCAGGCCGACGATGCGGGTGAAGAGCTGAAGGGCCTCCTCCGGCGACATCACGTCGAGGTCGACGAGGTGCGCGCCCACCAGGTCCACCAGCCGGGCCCGGCTGGTGATCAGCGCGGCGCACCCCGTCGTACCGGGCAGCAGCGGCCGGATCTGCGCGGCGTCCCGGGCGTTGTCCAGCAGGACGAGGACGCGCCGGCCGTCGAGCGTGGAGCGGTAGAGCGCGGAGCGTTCGTCGAGCGAGTCGGGGATCTCGGTATCCGTAGTGCCGAGGGCCCGCAGGAACGAGCCCAGTACGGCCTCCGGTTCCGCCACGCGCGTCCCGGCGCCCTGGAGGTCCACGTACAACTGGCCGTCGGGGAAGTGCGTGCGCGCCGCGTGCGCGACGTGGACCGCGAGCGTGGTCTTGCCGACGCCGCCGATCCCCGCGAGCGCGGAGACCGCCATGACGGACCCCTCGGCGGTGGCCAGCCGGTTGCCCAGCTCCCGTACGAAGGCGGCGCGGCCCGTGAAGTCCGGTACGGTCGCTGGCAGTTGGGCGGGGCGCGGTACGGAGTGCACCGGCTCGGGCTCCTCCGGCGGGCGCGCCAGGTCCTCGTCCGCCTGGAGGATGCGCCGCTGGAGCTCGGAGAGTTCGGGCCGGGGGTCCACGCCCAGCTCGTCGGCGAGCAGCCGGCGCGTGTCCGCGTACACGGCGAGCGCCTCCGCCTGCCGGCCGCTCCGGTAGAGCGCCACCATCAGCAGCTCGCGCAGCCGTTCGCGCAGCGGGTGTTCGGCGGTCAGGGCGGTCAGCTCGGAGACGGCCTCCGTGTGGGCGCCGACCTCCAGGTCCAGGTCGAGCAGCGCCTCGGTGAGCTGGAGGCGCCACTCCTCCAGCCGGGTGCGCTGTGTCTCGGCGTACGGTCCTGGCACGGAGGCCAGCGCCTCGCCGTCCCACAGGTTCAGCGACTTGCTGATCAGGGAACGCGCCTGGCCGCGGTCGCCGGCGGCGCGCGCCTTGTCCGCGTCGGCGGCCAGCTCCTGCGCCACGTTGAGGTCGAGCGCGTCGGGATCGGTCCGCAGCGCGTAGCCGCCGGACTCGCTGACCAGCACGCCCGGCGTGAGGACCTTGCGCAGGCGGGAGGCGTACGTACGGACGGCGGCGAGGGCCTGCGAGGGCGGTTCGTCGCCCCAGAGCCCGTCGATGAGTTCGGCGGCGGTGGCGGTACGCCCTTCGCGCAGGAGGAGCGAGGCGAGCAGGGCGCGCTGCTGCGGCGAACCGGAGGCCAGCGCTTCGCCGCCACGCCAGGCGCGGACGGGACCGAGCACGCTGAAGCGCAGGTGGCCGGCTTCGTTGGGGGCCCCGGGCACGACGCTGTCGGCCTTGCCGCTGAGCAGCTTGTCGTCGATCACCGTGCCGCTGAGCGCGCGGGCGCCGGCGCCGTTGGCGTGGGTCCTCCCCGTGCCGTTGGCGCCGTTGGCTCCGGTCGTGCCGTTCGCGCCGGTGTGGGTGGTGCCCGTGCCGTTGGCTTCGCTGGTGCGCCTGGTCGCGCTGGTCCTGTCCGTGTCACTCGGCGCGGCCGGAGCCCACTGCTCCGGTACGCGTGGCCCGCCGTCGAGGCCCATAGCTCCCCCTGCCCGCCGCTCACCGGTATCGCCCCGCACAGTCTGCCTTGTCGTGGGCCGTGCGTCAGCAGTGAGTAAGGCTCTGCACAAGCCCTCGACAGGTTCAGGACCGCATGTGGCTCAAGCGTCACGGGTCGATCGAGGGGGCGGAGTGCTCCCACCACCTCCCTCTTCGTCTCTTCTCTCTCCCTTCCCCCTCCGCCTGTTCCCTTCCCCCTCCGCCCAATCGTCCGAAACAGGAGCGTCCCGCGGCCCCGGTGCCTACTCCCCGAGGAACACCGGGTTCGTGAACGCCGCCAGCGCCCCCGGCAGCCCGGCCACCTTCGGGGCGTGCCGCACCTCCGCGCGGACGTAGGCGGCGTACGAGGCGGTCGTACGCCATTCCACCGTGCCAGGGCCCGACTCCGGCAGCACGGAGCTGTACAGCGGACCCTGGTCGGTGACGAAGTACGCGGTGCGGCCCGGGGCGCCGGTCACCTCCAGGCGTACGGTCACCGGCGCGTCCGGGGCGACGCGCAGCCGCTCGCCGATACCGGCGTGGAGCCCCCGGCCGCCCGCCGCGCCGAAGCTCAGCGAGACGGCGGCGGATTCGGCGACATAGCTGTGGCCCGCGCGGATCCCGGCGAGGATCGCCTCGCGGGTCAGGTCGTCGGCGAGGACGACGGTCTGCGGGGTGCCGATCGGGTCGGGGTCGCGGTGGGCGTCGCTGTTGCCCATCGCGGGGGTCCACGTCCGCCCCGTACCGCCCGTACCGCCCGAACGGACCGATGCCACCAGCGAGTTGTCCCACTCGGCGAGGGAGATCTCGTCGTCCGGGGTGTACGCGCCGTTCCACACCTCCACCGCGTCGGCCTCCGCGAAGCCGAACTTCCAGGTGCAGCCGATGCAGGTGCCGTGCGGATGGGCGGGCACGACGAGGCCGCCCGCGCGGGAGATCTCCCGCGCGAACCGCCCGAAGCGGTTGTCGCGGGCACGGTAACGCCAGTCGATGAAGGTGCCGGGGTCCGTACCGAGCGCGAGGACATGGCCGTTGCGGGTGGTGACCTCCTCACCCGTGAGGATCAGCAGGTCGTCGCCCCACAGGCCCTCCCAGGCGCGGTGCCCGGAGTACGTGTTGTGCTCACTGGAGTTGATGAAGTCGAGCCCGGCCGCGCGGGCGAGCGCGGCGATCTCGGCGGGGGTGCGGCGCCCGTCGGAGTGCACGGAGTGGATGTGGCAGTCGCCCCGGTACCAGGCCCGGCCGCGCCCCTTGGCCCGCTGGGGCGGGTGGACGGGGGCCGGGGTGGTGCCGGGGGCGCCGTAGGTGAGGGTGATGGTGATCTCGTACGGCAGCCCCTGCGGCGCCACGGTGTATGGGCCGAGCGCGATGTGCCAGGTGCCCGCGCGGACCGGGCCCGGGATGTAGCCGGGGGTGGCCGCGTCGGCGCGTACGAAGAACTCGGTACGGGCCCCGCCGGACCAGCCCCGGAAGCCCCGGCCGCCCAGCTCCGTACCGCGCTCGTCGAAGAGCCCGATGTCGAGGGCGTTGCCCGGGGTGCCGGCCGGGACGGCGGGGCGCTCGTAGGAGTAGGCGACATGGATCTCGTTGACGCCGCGCGGTACCTCGACGGGGAGATGGACGAAGTCGGGGGCGCCGGGCGGCAGGGTGCCACGGACGGTCCTGGTCCGTCTGCCGTCGGCGCCCGGGGAGCCGGAAGCGGGACTGGCTTGGGCGAAGCTCACGGTACTCAACGTAAGGGCGGTGGCGGCTCCCGTCACCAGGAGACCGCGACGTCCGAGGGGCTGGCTCATACCGGCTGCTCCAGAGGTGAGAGAGGAGGGTCTGAGAGGTGGAGGGTCTGAGAGAGGAGGGTCCCGCCACTCTCGTAGCCCGCGGTGAACCGGGGCGCAAGGCCCGGCGGTCGGCGGATGGCGGGAACGCGGCCGACGGATTGCGCCAGGCGCGCACTTACCCGCAAGTAACACGAGGGGTACGGTGACGCGGACCGATCGACGTACCGGCGACATCGACCTACCGGCGACTTCGACCTACCGACCACGGAGGCACGACGCATGCGGATCGCGACCACGATCTTCCTCACCGACGAGACGATCACGCCCGTACGGCTCGCCCGGGAGCTGGAACAGCGCGGCTTCGCCGGTCTCTATCTGCCCGAGCACACCCACATCCCCGCCGAGCGGTCGACGCCGTACCCGGCAGGCGGTGAACTCCCGCGCGAGTACGGCCGTACGCTCGACCCCTTCGTGGCCCTCGGCCAGGCGGCGGCGGTCACCGAACGGCTCGGCCTCGGCACCGGCATCACGCTGGTCGCGCAGCACGACCCGATCGACCTGGCGAAGCAGATCGCGACGCTGGACCACCTCTCCGGCGGACGCTTCACGCTCGGGGTCGGCTTCGGCTGGAACAAGGAGGAGGCCGCGGACCACGGCGTGGAGTGGTCGACGCGCCGCGCGCTCACCGGCGAGCGCCTGGCGCTGATGCGCGCGCTGTGGGCGGCCGAACCGACCGCGTACAAGGGCGAGTTCGGCTCGGTACGGGCGAGCGTGGCGTTCCCGAAGCCGGTACGGGGCAACCCGCGCACCCTGATCGGCGGCGCGGCGGGCCCGAAGCTCTTCGCGCAGATCGCCGAGAGCGCGGACGGCTGGCTCCCGATCGGCGGCCGGGGCCTGACCGAGGCACTGCCCGCGCTGCGCACGGCCTGGGAGGAGGCGGGCCGCGCCCCGGAGACCCTCCAGGTCGTCCCGTACGCGACGCTGCCCAGCGAGGGAAAGCTGGCGCACTACGCGGAGCTGGGCATCGAGGAGGTCGTCCTCCAACTGCCCCCGGCCGACGAGTCGGAGGTCCTGCGCACGCTGGACGCGTACGCGCCGTACGTCTGACGCGGGGGGCGCGGCGGCGGCGCGGGCGCGGTGCGGCGGGCCGGTCCGGGACTCAGGACGAGCCCGCGCCGCCGCCCCCGTCCTTGCTCCCGACCCCGTCCTCGCCCTCACCCAGCTCGGCGAAGTGGTCGAACTCCCCGGCCAGGACGCCCTTCACGAACGCCTCCCACTTCACCTGGTTGGTGGTGACGATGTTGTCGGGGTCGCTGGTCTCCCGGAGATGAATCAGATCCCCGGCCCCGGCGGCCACCTCGATCCAGGGCCCGGGCCCCTCGTCGCCCTCGGGGGCGGCACGGACCCATTCGAGACCGGTGGGTACATCAGTCATGGCTGTGGGACTCCTTGAGCGAGCGGAGGAAACCGGCCCAGGTGGCCGGGTCGGTCGCCAGTATGGATCGCGCGGGGTCGGCGCTCTCGGTGAGCTGTATGGCCCGGCCGGGCGTCGCGGCGACGCTCAGACAGGCCTCGCCCTGAGCGCAGTACGACGACTTCTGCCAGGTGGACTCCGCCACGGTGCGCCCTTTCACAGGCTTTCAAGGTTTTCGGCGTGCAGTTCACTCATGGCTGTGGGACTCCTTGAGTGAGCGGAGGAAGCCGGCCCAGGTGGTCTGGCCGGTCATGAGTATGGATGGTGCGGGGTCGCCGGTCTCGGTGAGTTGTATCGCGTGGCCGGGCGACGCGGCGACGCTCAGACATGCGTCGCCCTCGCTGCAGTACGACGACTTCTGCCAGTGGTCCGTGGCCATGAGCGGTCCCTTCAGGTCAGAGCTGCTGGGCGATGGAGTGGATGTAGTCGCGGGAAGCCGTCTCCGTCAGCGCCACGGAGTCCAGCCGTTCGAAGAGCAGCCGGTACTGGTTCAACTGGGTCTCGGCGTCGATGAACGCCACCCCGTGGGCCTGGTCGAGCTGCACGGTGTCCAGCGGGGGCACGGGGCCGTATCCGTAGTACGCGGTCTGCCCCGACCCCGGGAAGGACCCGAGCGCGAAGGGAATGACGCGGATCGTCACGTGCGGCATCTCGCCCAGAGTGAGGAGTTGGCGCATCTGGGCTCGTGCCACGTCGGGGCCGCCGAACTGCATGCGCAGAGCGGCCTCGTGGATGATCGCCCGGTACGGAGCGGGGTTCTCCCGGTACAGGACGGCCTGGCGCTTGATCCGGTGCGAGACGCGGTGCTCGACGTCCGGCGGACTGAACGACGGTACGGCCTGGCGGTAGATCTCCCGCGCGTGTTCGACGGTCTGCAACAGGCCGGGAATGTGCGCGGTGTGCACCGTCCGGAATCCGGTGGCGTAGTGCTCGAACTCCGAGAGGTCGAGGAGCCCGGCGGGCAGAACGCCCCGGTACTCCTCCCACCAGCCGCGCGTCCGGTCCTGGGTCATGTCCACCAGAGCGGAGACGAAGGGCTCGTCCCGACAGCCGTAGGCGACGGCCATCGCGCGGACGCGGTCACCGCCGACCCCGAACCGGGCCGTCTCGATGTTGCTGATCTGCCCCGGTCGCGTACCGAGAAGCTCTGCGGCTGCGGTTGACGTCAGCCGTGCTCGCTCACGGAGTCTCCGCAGCTCAACACCCAGGCGCACGCGCCGCGCCGTGGGGTCGGGCTTGGCTGCCATCGTTCAACTCGCCTTCCGGGCCGTACGGGTGAGGTCACTCACACGAGTGAGATGCGGGAGTATTACTTGGAACGCTATCAAGTATTCCTTTTTCGCGGTCTAGTCTCTGGGGCAGGCCACCGCCTGGAAGCACCCCGCTCGACGGAGCGACCTGGTCACCGGGCATCGCACCTCGCATCCCCAAACTGGGGAAATCCCCTCCGCGATCGGAGACTTCCGTGCAAACCGTATCCCCGCACTGGGCCTACACGCTCCAACTCCCGCCCGATCCCCGCGCCCCCGGAATCGCCCGCGGCACCGTCCGTAACGTGGTCAGGGCGCACCGGATGAGCGAACTGACCGACACGGCGGAACTGTTGGCCAGCGAGCTGGTCACCAACGCGTACCGGCACGCGCCGGGCCCGTACGCCCTGCGTATCCGCGCCCTGGAACCGCACCGGCTCCGGGTCGGTGTCTGGGACAGCAACCCCGAGATCCCGCCCCCGTTCAACGGCGACCTCCTCACCCCGCCCGCATCCGCCCCCGCGACGGGAGCCCTGCCGGAGTGCGGGCGCGGGTTATGGCTCGTACAGCTTTACGCCGACGACTGGGGCGCGTACCGCCTCGGCGAGCAGTCCGGGCACCGCGGAAAGCTGCTGTGGGTGGAGTGCGGGCGGAAGGGTGGCGAGGCCGAGTGTCAGTGGCGTGACGTAGCGTGACCAAGTGCGAGGAATCCGGTGAAAGGAGTCGTGATGTCCGAGGCCCAGGATTATGCGTGGCGGTACGGTGGAGACACCGCAGAGCGGGACACGGGTCCTCCCATCGTGTCCGTTCGCGCGGGCGAAGAGCCGGAGCCACAGGGATGGAGGCCACCAGCCATGTCCGTCGTGCCGTTGCTGCGTCCGCGCCCGGGGAATCTGCGCGAGGTCGCCGAGAAGATCGAAGAAGCGACTGGTCTGCGGGTGCAGATCCTGGGAGGAAGCCTCGTGATGTCCCCGACTCCGCGTGGGAAGCACGCGGGCGTCATCAGGCGCCTGCGGGCGCAACTGGATCCTGCCCTGCCGGACGGACTCGCCGTCTATGAGGTCTCTTCCGTGGCCATGCCGGATGACCCCGACGACTACGCGACACCGGACCTGATCGTTCTGCCCGACGCCTGGGACGATGACGACAACTGGCTCGCGGACGCGGCGGACGTAGGGCTCGCGGTCGAGGTCATCTCCCGGTCGGAGAAGGCCCGGGGCATCACGCAGAAGAACGACTGGTACGCCGTCGCCGGAGTCGCGGTGCTGCTCGTCATCGACCCCCGCCACGGTACGTGGGCGTTGCACACCGGCCCCCGGGACGGCGCGTATCAGGACATGGCGCGGGGCAAGTACGGCGAGGAGATCCCGCTGCCCGTGCCGTTCTCTCTGGATCTGGCCACGGACGACCTCCCGCTGTACGGGGTCGGGGCGACGCCCGGCCGTCACTGAGCGGGACGCGCCGGTCAGGCGCGGGGCGGACGGAGCATGAAGACATCGACCAGGTCCTCGGACTCCAGGACGAATCCGTGCCGCTCGTAGAGCCGGCGGGCCGCGCTGCCCTGGAGGACGTTGAGGCGGACGGGCGTGTTCCGCTCGTCGGCACGCCTCAGCACCGTACGCAGGACGGCTGATCCGAGCCCGTGGCCCTGGTGGTGGGGGGCGAGGTAGAAGTGTTCCAGCAGGAGTCCGGCGGGGGTGGGGCGGAGCGTGAGGCAGCCCGCGACCGCTCCCTCGCCGGCGTCGGCGTCGGCGTCGTCGGCTTCGGCGGTGACGATGATCGAGGTGTGCTCCGTGGAGAAGGAGTCGCGCAGCCGCTGCCGCACCCGGTGCTCGTCGTACCGGCCGAGGCGTTCCAGGTCGGCGCGCATGACCGTGGCCCGCAGTTCGGCCACCGGTTCCACGTCCGCAGCCGTGGCGGCCCGTAGCCGCCACGGGGACAGGCGGGGCGGCCGTATCCCCTGTCCGGTCGTTCGTGCCCCTGCTGTTCTCGTCTCCGCGTCCATGACCGAAGTGTCGCAAACCGGTCGCACGCCCCTTCAGGCGCAGGGGGAGACGAAGGCCACCTCTTGCCGCGCAACCAAGATCCACCCCGGCGCTCGTATGCTCGGAGGATGACTACGAGCGCACCGCAGGGCCCCGGGACCGGACAGCCGACCGCCAACGGCATGCGCCGTGCTCTGAAGCGCGCCCGTGACGGTGTCGCGCTCGATGTCGCCGAGGCCACCGTGCTGCTTCAGGCGCGGGGTACGGACCTCACCGATCTGGCCGGGTCCGCCGCGCGGGTGCGGGACGCCGGGCTGGAGGCCGCCGGGCGGGCCGGGGTGATCACGTACTCCCGGAAGGTGTTCATCCCGCTCACCCGGCTGTGCCGCGACAAGTGCCACTACTGCACCTTCGTCACCGTCCCCGGCAAGCTCCGCCGGGCCGGGCACTCCATGTTCCTGTCGCCCGACGAGGTCCTGGCGATCGCCCGCCAAGGTGCCGACATGGGGTGCAAGGAAGCCCTGTTCACCCTCGGCGACCGGCCCGAGGACCGGTGGCCCGAGGCGCGGGAGTGGCTGGAGGCGGAGGGGTATGACGACACCCTCGCCTATGTGCGCGCCATGGCGATCCGTGTCCTGGAGGAGACCGGGCTGCTGCCCCACCTCAACCCCGGGGTGATGTCCTGGACCGACCTCCAGCGGCTCAAGCCCGTCGCGCCGAGCATGGGCATGATGCTGGAGACCACCGCCACCCGCCTGTGGTCCGAGCCCGGCGGCCCGCACCACGGCTCGCCCGACAAGGAGCCCGCCGTCCGGCTGCGGGTCCTGGAGGACGCGGGACGGTCCAACGTGCCGTTCACGACCGGGGTGCTGATCGGCATCGGCGAGTCGTACGAGGAGCGCGCCGACGCCCTCTTCGAGCTGCGCCGGATCCAGCGCGCGTACCACGGCGTCCAGGAAGTCATCGTCCAGAACTTCCGCGCCAAGCCCGACACCGCCATGCGCGGCATGCCCGACGCCGAACTGGAGGAGCTGGCCGCGACCATCGCCGTCGCCCGGCACATCCTGGGCCCGTCCGCCCGGATCCAGGCGCCGCCCAACCTGGTGGACGCCGAATACGCGCTGCTCATCGGCGCGGGCATCGACGACTGGGGCGGGGTCTCGCCGCTCACCCCCGACCATGTCAACCCCGAGCGCCCCTGGCCGCACATCGACGAACTGGCCGCGCGGACCGCCGAGTCCGGCTTCGAGCTGCGCGAACGCCTCACGATCTACCCGGAGTTCATCCAGCGCGGCGAGCCCTGGCTCGATCCCCGCCTGATGCCGCACGTACGGGCGCTCGCCGACCCGGAGACCGGGCTCGCACGCGAGGGCGTCACCCCGTCGGGACTGCCCTGGCAGGAGCCGGACGAGGGGTTCACCGCCACCGGCCGCACCGATCTGCACCGCACCATCGACACCGAGGGCCGCACCGCCGACCGGCGCGACGACTTCGACGAGGTGTACGGGGACTGGGAGGCGCTGCGCGAGGCCGCGGCCCCCGGCATGGTGCCCTCCCGTATCGACACCGACGTACGGTCCGCCCTCGCCCAGGCCGCCGACGACCCGACGAAGCTCAGCGACGACCAGGCCCTCGCCCTGCTCCACGCCGACGGGCCCGCGCTGGACGCGCTCACCCGGATCGCGGACGAGCTGCGCCGCGACACCGTCGGCGACGACGTCACGTACATCGTCACGCGCAACATCAACTTCACCAACGTCTGCTACACGGGCTGCCGCTTCTGCGCCTTCGCCCAGCGCCGTACGGACGCCGACGCGTACACCCTCTCCCTCGACCAGGTCGCGGACCGCGCGGAACAGGCGTGGGAGGTCGGCGCCACCGAGGTGTGCATGCAGGGCGGCATCCACCCCGACCTGCCCGGCACGGCCTACTTCGACATCGCGCGCGCGGTGAAGGAGCGCGTCCCCGGTATGCACGTCCACGCCTTCTCGCCGATGGAGGTCGTCAACGGCGCCTCGCGCACGGGCCTTTCGATCCGCGAATGGCTGACGGCCGCCAAGGAGGCCGGACTCGACTCGATCCCCGGCACGGCGGCCGAGATCCTGGACGACGAGGTCCGCTGGGTCCTCACCAAGGGCAAACTGCCGACGGCGACCTGGATCGAGGTCGTCACCACCGCCCACGAACTGGGCATCCGCTCCAGCTCCACGATGATGTACGGCCATGTCGACCAGCCCCGCCACTGGCTGGGCCACTTCCGTACCCTCGCCCGCATCCAGCAGGAGACCGGCGGCTTCACGGAGTTCGTGACGCTCCCCTTCATCCACACCAACGCCCCCGTCTACCTGGCCGGCATCGCCCGTCCGGGCCCCACCGACCGGGACAACCGCGCGGTGATGGCGATGGCCCGGCTCCTCCTGCACCCGCACATCCCCAACATCCAGACCAGTTGGGTGAAGCTCGGCACGGAGGGCGCGGCGGAGATGCTGCGCTCCGGCGCCAACGACCTGGGCGGCACCCTGATGGAGGAGACCATCTCCCGGATGGCGGGCTCCAGTTACGGTTCCTACCGCTCGGTCAAGGACCTGGTCGCCATCGCGGACGCGGCAGGCCGCCCGGCGAAGCCGCGCACGACGCTGTACGGAGAGGTCCCCGAGGAGCGGGTCAGGGCGGCGGCGGCATCGGACGGACACCTGCCGGAGCTGCTGCCCCTGCTGGCAGACTGAGCGGCGGACCGAGCGGGCGGGAACGGGCGAACACGGGGGAGTACGCGGGTGGCGCAGGCGGACCAGGTGCCGATGGCCGAACTCATCGCGCGCCGCAGCAGATTCGTCGGCCGGGGCGCCGAACTCGGCGCCTACCGCGAGAACTTCGGCCACCCGCCCGAGGACGAGCGGCACCGCTACCTGTTCCACGTCCACGGCAACGCGGGCGTCGGGAAGACCTCCCTCGTACGGGAGTTGGAGCGGGCCGCCCGGGAGTGCGGCGCGCTGACGGCGTACGTGGACGAGTCCGTCAGCAGCGTCCCGGAGGCGCTGGCCGCGATCGCCGAACAGCTCGGCCGGCAGGGGCACCCGCTCAAGCAGCTCGACCGGCAGCTCGCCACCTACCGGCAGCGGCGGCACGAAGCCGAGTCGGCCGCAGGGGCGACGGCCGGGGGGACAGCCGGGGAGCCCCCCGCCGCGTCCGCCGGGTCCACCGCCGCCGTCACGGCGGGCATGATCGGGCTCCGGATGGTCCCGGTCGTCGGACCGTTCGCGGACGTCGTCGACCCCCAGCACCTCGCGGCGGGCGCCGACCGGCTCCGCGCCACCCTGAGCGCCCGCTTCCGCGACCAGGAGGACGTCCAGCTCGTCCTGAGGCCGGACCAGGTCCTCACCCCCGTCCTGATCACCGAACTCACCGGGATCCCCCGTGACATCCCCTGGATCGCGCTCTTCTTCGACACGTACGAACGCACCGCGCCCTTCCTGGACACCTGGCTGCGCGACCTGATCAAGGCAGGCCGGTACGGGGACTTCCCCGGCCGGGTCGTGGTGACGCTCGCGGGCCAGCGCCCCCTCGACACCGCCTGCTGGGGCGGGTACGGGGACTTCGCGACCAGCCTGCCGCTGGCGCCCTTCACGGAGGGGGAGGCGCGCACACTCCTCGCGGCGAAGCGGGTCACGGACGAGTCCGTCGTGGAGGAGGTGCTCCGGCTCTCCGGCGGCCTGCCCGTCCTCGTCTCCACCCTCGCGGAGAACCAGCCCACCGACCCCGACGACGTGGGCGACCCCAGCGCCACCGCCGTCGAACGCTTCCTCAAGTGGGAACAGGACCCCGTACGGCGTGCGGCGGCCCTCGCCTGCGCCCTGCCCCGCCGGCTGGACGAGGACGTCTTCCGCGCGGTCGTGCCCGAGGACGCGGCGGGGCTGTACGACTGGCTGCGGACGCTGCCCTTCGCCACGCGCAAGGACGGCGGGGTCGCGTACCACGGCGTGGTGCGCGCCCCCATGCTGCGCCTCCAGCGCACCCGCTCCCCACGCGGCTGGCGCGAACGGCACACCGCGCTCGCCGCGTGCTTCGCCGACTGGCGCGCGGAGACGGAGACGGACCTGCCCGCTGACGAGGCGTGGGAGAACGCCGAATGGCGCGCGCTGCGCTTCGAGGAGACCTACCACCGCCTGTGTGCGGGTCCGCGCGGCGCGCTCCCCGGGGCGCTGCGGGACGTGGTCGACGGCTGCTGGCAGAGCTCGGCGGCGGCCCGGCGTGCGGCACAGGTGCTGGCGGAGGCGGGCGAGGACACCGGCGACGCGACGGCCCGGGAGTGGGGGCAGCGGCTGGTGGCCGTGCTCGACGACGAGGAGCAAGGCGTACGGAAGGCCCTGGGCCTGTTGCTCGACCGGGCGGGCCTGGACATGCGGGGCCGGGCGGCGGCGCACCGAGTGCGGGGCCGGGAACTGCGCGAGGCGGGTGCGTACGCAGAGGCGTTGGCCGAGTACGACCGGTCGCTCGCCCTCGACCCGGACGAGCCCCGGGCGTACTTCGGCCGTGGGTTCACCCATCAGGCGGGCGACGACCACGACGCCGCCCTGGCTGATCTGCGCCGGGCCGACGAACTGGCCCCGGACACGGCGTGGATCCTGGAGGAGTACGGGGAGACACTACGGCTCGCGGGCCGGGGCGAGGAGTCCCTCGATCTGCTGGACCGTGCCCTTGCACTCGACCCGGTCAACTCCTACGCACTGGCCTGCCGGGGCGCCGCCCACCACGGGCTGGGGAGGCATGCGGCCGCTCTGGCCGACTTCGGACGTGCCCTGGAACTGGATGTCCACTATCTGTGGGCGCTGGTCCGCAGATCCCGGGTGTTGCGCGACATGGGGGAACTCGCCCCGTCCTTCGCGGATCTGGACCGTGCGGTCGAACTGGCGCCGGACAACGCCTGGATCGCCTCCGAGCGCGCTGAGGCGTACCGGGTCGCCGAGCGGAACGAGGACGCGGAACGGGAGCTGACCCGTGTCCTGACGATCGACGCCGATCACGCCTCGGCCTGGGCGGGCCGGGGGGCCGTGCGCCATCTGCTGGGGCGGCACACCGAGGCGCGCGCCGATCTGGACCGGGCGATCGAACTGCACCCCGAGTACGCCTGGGCCTTGGCGCACCGGGCCCAGTTGCGCTCCGAACTGGACGATACGGCAGGCGCTTTGGCCGATCTGGACCGTGCGATCGACGCGGATCCGGGCACCACTTGGATCCGGCGGGTGCGAGCACAAGCCCGGTGGGTCGCCGGACTTTACGAGGAGGTGGTTGCGGATCTCACCGAGGTGCTGAACCAATGGCCTGGCGACGACTGGGCGCTTTGCCTGCGGGGTAGGGCCCACCACGCCTGTGGGCGCTACGGCCAGGCCCTCGCCGACCTGGACCGTGCTCTGGAGATCGACGCGAACGACGCGTGGCCGTACTTCCTCCGGGCCACGACCGCACTGGCTGTGGGCCGTCCCGAGCAGGCCCGCGCCGACTTCCGGCGGAGTGTCGCGCTGAACCCGGACACAGACCACGCGGACATCCCCCGGCGCGGAGCGGCGACCGTGAGCCTGCTTCTCGGCCGCCCCGGGGAGGCTCTTCAATGGCTGGACGAGCTGACCACTGACGATAACGGCGCCCTGTTCGATCGCTGCGAGGCGCTGCGCCGTGCCGGACGGTGGGCCGAGGCGCTGGCGGTGGCTGAGCGGTACAGCGCCGAGAATCCGGTGTCCGGCACGCTCCAGCGGGCCATGGCGGTGACCGTGGCCGAGGGTGCGGGTGCCGGGGTCCCGCTGTGGCGGGAGCTGGAGCGGCTGCTGGCGGAGGCCGAGGACCTCGCGGTCGAGATGCCCCCGTACACAGCCGTGTTGAGTGGGGCCGTGCGCGGGGACTGGGAAGTGCTGGACGCCGCTCTCGTCGCCCTGTTCGCCACGGAGCCCGAGTGGGACGACCTCGCGCAACTGGCCTCCGACCTTGGAGAGCTGCTCGACGCCCCCGGTATCGACACCGCCGCCCTGAGCCCCCGCCTAGCCCGCGTGGCCGCCGCCCGCGACGCCTTCGCCGCCCGCTGGGCTGAGGCCGGAGCCTGATACGCGGCCGACCGAAGAAACCCGCCCGCGCTACTTTGGTCGGATGCGGCGGCCCGCCCCCGCTCCGTACCGTCGTACGGTATGACAGCACCCTCTCCGACCGAGCCCGCCCTCCCGGGCGCACCAGGACTCGGCAAGGCCCCGACCGCGCGCCTCGCGGATGTCGACGCGCTGCGTGGCTTCGCCCTCTTCGGCATCCTGATGGTCAACGTCCCGTTCTTCGCGAGTGGTTACACCCTTCTGGACATGCCCGACCCGGCCAGGACCGCCTGGCACGACCATCTCGCCTCGGGCGTGGTCCAGTTCCTCTTCGAGTCGAAGTTCTATCTCCTCTTCTCCTTCCTCTTCGGCTACAGCTTCACCCTCCAGCTCAACTCCGCCGCCGCGCGCGGGCTTTCCTTCCGGCCCCGCTTCCTGCGGCGGATCGGCGGGCTGTTCCTGATCGGCGTCGCCAACGCGTTGCTGCTCTTCTACGGCGACATCCTCGTCACGTACGCCCTGCTCGGCCTGGTGCTCTTCCTCGTACGCGGCATCTCACCGCGCCGCGCGCTGTGGGTGGCCGGGATCATCACCGGGGTGATCGTGCTCATCTTCCTGGCGGTGGCCGTCCTCGTGGCCGTCATCGACGGCGCCTCCGCCGCCCCCACCGCCGCCGAGCGGGCCACCATGCTCGCCGACGGGCGGACCGCCACCGAGGCGATGCGCGGCGGGCTCGGGTCCGTCGTCGGGGAACGGCTGGACTCGTTGACGACCGCGCTTCCGCTGATCCTCTTCTTCCAGGGGCCGCTGGCCTTCTCCGCCTTCCTGGTCGGGCTGGCCGCCGGCAAGCGCCGCGCGCTCGACCACACCGCCGCCCCCGACCCCGCCGCGTACCGGCGGAAGCTGCGGCTCATCCAGCTCGTCGGCTTCCCGGTCGGCCTGGCGGGTTCGCTCGCCTACACCGTCGCCGGGCCCGACAACCTCTTCGCGCCCGCCGCGCACCTCGTCACCGCGCCCTTCCTCACGGCCGCGTACGTCGCCACGCTGCTGAGCGTCTTCCGTACCGCGCGCGGCGCGCGGCTGGCCGAGGTGCTGGCGCGGCCGGGGCGGATGGCGCTCACCAACTACCTGAGCCAGTCGCTGCTCTGCGGGCTGGTCTTCACCGGGGTGGGGCTCGGTCTCATCGGGCGGGTGCCCTACGCCGCCGTGTTCGCCGTCGCGGTCGGGATCTTCGCCGTACAAGTGGTGTGGAGCGCCTGGTGGATGCGGCGGTTCCGGATCGGACCGGTGGAGTGGCTGCTGCGCGCCGCCACGCATCTGGAGCGGCCTGCCCTGCGCGCCTGAGTGCGCCCTCAACCCGCTGTTCCCGTTCGATTACAGTGCTGCGCAGTCGCGCGGAGGCACATCGGGGGCCCGGCAGGGGAGGGGGACGTGTGAGCACACTGTCCGGAGCCATCTGGGGTCGTGCCGAGCAGCAGGACTTCCGCAGCCGGGTACGGGGCGCCCTGCTCGGCGGTGCCATCGGGGACGCGCTCGGTGCCGGGGTCGCCACGCTCACGCTCGACGAGATCAGGGCGGCCCACGGCGGTGACGGGGTCGTCGACCTCGTCCCCGCGTACGGCCGGCGCGGCGCCGTCACCGCGTCCACCCAGCTCACCCTGTTCACCGTCGACGGGCTGATCCGCGCCCAGGTGCGCCGGGACACCGGGGCCTGGCATCCGCCCACCGACGTGCACCGTTCGCATCTGCGGTGGGCGGCGACCCAGCGCGACTGGGGGCCCGACCTGCGGCGCAAGGACAACGGGTGGCTCGCCCAGGAGGAGTGGCTGTACGTACGCCGCGACCCGACGATCTCCTGCCTCACCGGCTTCGGCGACCAGGTCATGGGCACCCTGGACCGGCCCAAGAACCCCATCGCGCGGGACGCGGGCGCCCTCGTACGGTCCGCGCCGTTCGGGCTGCTCGTCGGGTGGGAGCCGCAGCTCGTCTGCCAGCTCGCGCTGGAGTGCGCCGTCCAGACGCACGGCTGCCCTGGGGCGTTCATCTCGGCGGGCGCCTTCGCCGTGATCGTCCACGAGGTGGCGCGCGGCGGGACGCTGGAGGCGGGCGTGGAGCGGGCCTGCGTGCTGATCGCCCCGCGCACCGGCCACGAGCCCGTCACGGTGGCCCTGCGGCAGGCGCTCGAACTCGTACGGCAGGGCGTGCCGGGCCCGGACCAGATCGCCGCGCTCGGCGACGGGCGCACCGCCGAGTCGGCGCTCGCCGTCGCCGTCTACTGCGCGCTCGTCGCCGAGGACGTACGCCACGGGCTGCGCCTCGCCGTCAACCACGAAGGACCCTCCGCCGCGACCGGCACGCTCTGCGGGGCGCTGCTGGGGGCCCTGCACGGCGAGACGGCCCTGCCGCCCGCCTGGCTGGCGGAGCTGGAGGGCCGGCCCACCCTGCTGGAGATCGCGGACGACTTCGCGATGGAGATGACCCAGGGGCCGGCGCTGCACAGCGCCGCCGTCACGGAGTCGGGGTGGCTGTCCCGCTACCCGCGCGGCTGATCCCGCCGTCCTTCCCGTTCGCGTCGCCCGCGCCGTCGGTCGGCTCGTGGCCGTCCCCGTCGATCCGCCCCAGCAGCGCGTCCCGCTCCGGGGTGTCCTCCGGCTTCAGGAAGCCGATCACCACGTACAGCACCAGCGAGACCGCGAGCGGTACGGAGACCTGGTACTGGAGCGGTACGCCGCCGTCCACGGCCCAGTTGATCGGGTAGTTGACCAGCCAGAACGCCAGCAGCCCCATCGCCCAGCTCACCAGCGCCGCCGTCGGGCCCGACCTGCGGAACGGCTTGAGCAGCCCCAGCATGAACGGGATCGCGATCGGCCCCATCAGCCCGGCCACCCACTTGATGACGACGGTGATGATGTCCTTGAACGTCGGCGAGTTGACCTGGGTGGCGATCGCCATCGACAGCGCGAGGAACGAGATCGTCGACAGCCGCGCCGCCAGCAGCCCCGCCCGGTCCGACCAACTGCGCGCCGCGCGGGAGAGCACCGGCGCGATGTCCCGGGTGAAGACCGCCGCGATGGCGTTGGCGTCCGAGGAGCACATCGCCATGGTGTGCGAGAAGAAACCGACGATGACCAGGCCCAGCAGACCGTGCGGCAGGAGCTGTTCGGTCATCAGGGCGTACGAGTCGGAGGCGTCCGGCTTCTGCGCCTCCACCAGCAGCGGCGCGCACCACATGGGGAAGAACAGCACCAGCGGCCACACCAGCCACAGGGCGGCGGAGAGCCGCGCCGAACGCGTTGCCTCCCGGGCGCTGGCCGTGGCCATGTAGCGCTGCGCTTGGTTCCACATGCCGCCGTTGTACTCGAAGGTCTTGATGAAGAGGAACGCCAGCAGGAACGTCACGGTGTACGGCCCGGCCGTCGGCTCGGCGTGGCCCTCGGGGAGCTTGTCCCAGACCGTCCACAGCGCGCTGAAGCCGCCGAGCTTGCCCATGACCGCGACGAGCATCGCGATGCCGGCGAAGAGCTGGATGACGAACTGGCCCAGCTCGGTGAGCGCGTCGGCCCACAGCCCGCCGACGGTGCAGTAGATGCCGGTGATGACACCGGTGATCAGGATGCCCTGGTTGAGGGAGATCCCGGTGAACACGGAGAGCAGGGTGGCGATGGCGGCCCACTTGGCGCCCACGTCCACGATCTTCAGCAGCAGCCCCGACCAGGCGAGCGCCTGCTGCGTTCTCAGGTCGTACCGGTTCTTGAGGTATTCGAGCGGGGAGGCGACCCGGAGCCGGGAGCGCAGCCGGTTGAGCCGGGGCGCGAAGATCTGCGCGCCGATCCCGATCCCGATGGCGATGGGGAGGGACCAGGTCACGAACGAGGTGACGCCGTAGAGATAGGCGATGCCCGCGTACCCGGTGAACATCACGGCGCTGTACCCGGACATGTGGTGCGAGATGCCCGACAGCCACCAGGGCATCTTGCCGCCCGCGGTGAAGAAGTCGCTGACATTGTCCACGCGCTTGTGCGACCAGAGCCCGATCGCGATCATGACTCCGAAATACGCGATGAGCACGATCCAGTCGAGGCTGTTCATGTCACCCCTCCAGGGGTCCGCCTGTTGAACGTCGGAGCACTTCGTCAGAGGGTGCGTTCCGGTCGGCGGTAACCCCGTGCGGGAGCGGGGACTTGGGGATTGAACCGCCTGGCGCGGCGGCGGGTCAAGGGTGCGTCGGTCAAGGACATGAACGCAGATCAGGAAGTAGAACGGTTTTGCCTGTTCTTGACCTTCCGTGGCGTTGTCGTGACCGTGATCGCGCACACACGATGAGCGAGCACTTCGTCAGCGGGCTCCGGCGCCTTCCGCCGGGCTCCGGTCGTACCGAACAGAGACGGTCGTACGGGCCCGAAACGGTCGTACGGAACGGAACGGCCGCGCGGGATGCGGGTCCCGCGCGGCCGGGCATGGCCGAGCCCCCTCGGCCAGGACGGCGGACCGGTCGAGAGGGCTCTGTCTGTGGTGCGGTGAAACGCGGCCGACGGCCAAGGTGCTGCCGACGGCCAAGGTGGCGCCAATGGCCAGGGTGAACCGGCCTCAGGCGAGGTCGGTGGCGCCCCTGCCCATTTCCTGGACGAAGGCGTTCCACGAGCTGGGGACGAAGGAGATCGACGGCCCCTCGGGAGCCTTCGAGTCCCGCACGGCAATGGCCTGGACGACGGGGGACTTGACCTCTACGCATGCGCCGTTTCCGCCGGAGTACGAGGACTTCGTCCACGTGTCCGTAGCGCCCTGAAGGATTGCCATATTCGCTCCGGTTCAACAAGTGAGGTGAAATAGCGCCAACTTCTGTTGGCATGATCGACGCTACTCGCCTCACGTGATGAGCGGAGCGTGCATTCACTCGTCCGGATGGTCTATGGCCGAATAGCCTTACGAGGGACGCTGGTTGAGGTGTATGCTACCTCGTCCGTCTGCGTAAAAGCGGATCAGTTCGACAATCCGGACCAACGTGACGGCTGCTCAACGGGCGTAATCCTTCGCGATATCCGCGATGTACTGCCGCGTCTGATCGGCATTCAGCGCCTGCGCGCGCAGGTGTTCGTACATCACGCTGTACCGCTGCACATCATTGGCCTTCTCCAGATAAAGGTCGCTCGTCACGCCCTCGATGTAGACCACGCTGGAGTCCGACGCGTCGGGGAATTCGAGAATCGCGTAGTGCCCGGTGATTCCGGGATGCGCGCCCATGTCGAAGGGCAGCACCTGAACGGTCACATGCGGCAACTGCGACTGCTCCAGAAGGTGTTCGAGCTGCTCGCGCATGAGCTGGCGGCTGCCGACGACCCGGCGCAGCGCCGCCTCGTCCACCACGGCCCAGAGCCGCAGCGGCTCCTCGGGCGCGTTGATCCGGTCCTGCCGCCGCAGCCGCACCCCGACGCGCTTCTCCACATCCGGTACGGCGGACTCCGGCAGCGCGCCGTTGATCAGCGCCTCGGCGTACGGACGGGTCTGGAGCAGCCCGGGGACCACCTGCGGCTCGAACACGCGCAGCGAGGCCGCGTCCGTCTCCAGCCCGATGTAGACGCTGTACGGGATGTCGCCGAAGGCGTGCCACCAGCCCTGCTGGCGGGAGTCCTTGGCCATTTGCATAAGCGAGTCGACGATCCGGCTGTCCTCGACCTCGTAGACCCCGCAGAGATCCCGCACATCGCGCTGGCTGATCGAACGGCGGCCGTTCTCCAGCCGGCTGATCTTCGACTGGGAGACCAGCAGGCGTTCCGCGACCTCCTCCGCCGTCATGCCTTTGAGTTCGCGAAGCCGGCGCAACTCCTGGCCCAATCGGCGTCGCCTGACGGTGGGATTGACGTTGGACGCCACGGAAACTGCACCTCCGGCTGTGTAGCTGTAGCTGTACGTATCTACTGCTCAGCAGACTGCCACCAAAGGTCCCGACTGCGCTGGGAAATGGCTACAGAGGTGATTGAGCCGTTCTGCGCGCCTGGCCGCGCGCCCCCACGCGCGCCGTCGCGCCGGTCCGGGCGCGAGGCGGGCAAGCCCCTTGGGGCGGCCTGGGGCGGCCTGAGGCCGCCTGGAGGCCCTGTAGCGGGCCCGTCAGGCCGTGGCCAAGGGTCGGGACCCTCCGGGGGCCCGCGCGTTGCGCGATGGCCGATACGCGACGCGCGGGGCGGCCGGAGGGTGTCCGGCTGCCCCGCGCGTCCTGTGCGGCTCCCGAACCGGGTCTGGGGACGTCGGTGCGGCGGATTGCTGTGGTGCGTCAGTCGGCGCCTGCTTCGGCGCCTGTTCCGTGTTCAGTGCGCCGGTACGCGCGCCATGCCACCGCGTTGCGGCTGCATGGGCACGCCACCGACCGGCCGGGCGCCGACCGGAGCGCTGGGCGCGCCCTGGGCCGGGTTACGGCGCGGCTGTGCGCCCACCCCGTTCTGGACGTCCATCACGGCGTGCGCCACGAGACCGCCCATCGGGTCGTGTCTGATCAGGTCCCGGAGCCGGGAGCGCGACGAGCGCCCCTCGTTCCCGGGGTAGAGGTGCTTGCCGAGTCCGACCGCATGGGCCAGCGCGGCGAGCGCCGCGGTCCGCGGGTCCGGCGGAACGCCGGTGCGGATCGCACTGTCCAGCCGGGACTTGATTTCCCGGCTGATCGCCGTCTCCGTCGCCTGGTAGCGAGTCGTCGGCAGCACTCCGCACATCTGGCCCGCCACGGCATGCACCATGCCGCACCGCTCCAGATGCGAGAGATAGGTCTGGCGCAGCCCCAGTCGGGGCCCGCCGATCCAATGGACGGCCCGAACCGGGCTGCCGCGTCTGCGCAACAGCTCCAGTGCGGAGTCCAGAGTCGGATCTCCGGTCGGCCGTGGCATCACCACGGCGATACGATCCCCGTCAGGGGCTATCCGTCCTGCCAGAGCCAGCTCCACTAGCTGTGCTCCGGCCAGGCCGAGGTCGAGCGACTGCGGCTGCGCTGTGGTACCCGTGGCCGGGTCCAGAGCGAGCAGCAGAAGCTCCTCCGGAATTGTTCTGCGGCTCCTGCCCATCCATGCCTCCCCGCGTGGATGAATGACAGGGTGACCCCTCTCACAATGGTCTGTCGAGGGTGCCTGGGTACTTTGTGCGGGAACCGTTATGTATGTCGTTCTCGTCTAGCACTCGGGCCGAGGTCCCAGAGCGGGACACTGATAGATGCTTCGGACAGTGCGGTTTACGTCGGATGAGACATGAAGGAGACGCGGTGGCGGGCGAGTCCCCCGACAAGTCGGATCAGCGGAAGTCGTCGGGGGAGGCGGTTCCTGGCGAACGCGACCCGAGGCTCGCGGTCTTCCGTGAATCGGCCTCGTCCGCGACGGACGGAGCCGGCGGGGCCGACGGGCCGGAGTCCGGCTCAGGGGGCTCGACGAAGGTTGCGACCGCAAATCGCACCGAGGGTTCCACGGCGGAGTCCGAGGACGGCCCGGCGGAGGCCGAGGGGCCAGGGGAAGCGGACGGCGACCGCATAACGGCGGCACCGGAGCGCCCGAAGTCCGACAACCGGACGATGACGCTGAAGAGCGACGGCAACGGCGGCACGGCACCGTCCTGGGCGAGGCCGGAGAAGTCCGGATCGGCCGATTCCCCGGACCGGGACGCGACCTCCGCCAAGGGCGAGAAGAACGAGAAGAACGAGAAGAACGAGAAGAAGAAGGACGACGGGAAGGAGTCGGCGGACCCCAAGGACTCCAAGGACTCGAAGGGTGCTGAGGGCTCCAAGGACACCGAGGAGCCGAAGAAGCCCCAGGAGTCCCAGGAGCCCAAGGACTCGCAGAAGGACGCCCAGAAGGACGCGAAGGAGGGCTCCAAGAAGGAGTCCCGGAGCGACAGCGGCGACGACCGGCCCGAGCCGGAGTCCAAGCCGAAGCCCGAGGCCAAGTCCAAGCCGGAGCCCGAGTCCGCGTCCAAGTCGAAGGCGGAGCCGGAGTCCAAGTCCGACCCTGAGACTGCACCCGACCCCGACCTCGACCCCGACCCCGCGCCGGTCGACCAGGCCACCGCCGTCTTCAGGACCCTCCCGAAGCCCGCCACCGACCAGCCCACCACCGCGCTCAAGCTGCCCAAGGAGACCGGCGCGGCCGAGGCCGGGACGGACGCGAAGGCCGGGAAGACCGCGGAGGACGCGAAGGCAGGGAAGCCCGCAGAGGCCGGGAAGGCAGGGAAGGACGAGACCCCGGCGGAGCGGACGAGCACGTTCGTCCCTCTGCGCCGCGACGACCTTCCCGCCGCGTCGGCCGAGCCCGCCGCGTCACCGGCGGCACCCGCCACGTCCAAGCCCGCCCCCGCGCCCGCCCCCGCGCCGTCCCGGATCCCCGAGGCCGAGCGGACCCGGCAGCAGCCGTTGCCGCCGATGCCCCCGCTCGACCTGCTCGCCGAGCTGACCAACAAGCCGGCCCCGCCGGAGACCCCGGTCCGCACGATGGTCCGCCGGGTCAAGATCTGGACGCCGCTGGTGCTCCTCGCGGTGGTCGTCTTCGCGATCGTCCAGGCGGCACGGCCGCTCCCCGACCCGGAGCTCACGCTCACCGCGGAGTCCACGTACGCCTTCGAGGGCGACAAGCCCTCACTCCCGTGGCCCGACCACGGGCAGGGCGTCGTGTCCGTGGCGGGGCTGGGCGTCGTGGACACGTTCGGTGAGCAGAAGCCGGTGCCGATCGCCTCCGTGACCAAGTCGATGACGGCCTACATCATCATGCGGGACCACCCGATGAAGGTGGGTCAGGACGGCGCGCGGATCCCGGTCGACGCCCTGGCGGAGAAGGAGGGCGGCTACGACGAGTCCGGCAACGAGTCGACGCTGAACACGATCAAGGAGGGCGACAAGCTCTCCCAGAAGGACGCCCTCAGCGCGCTCATGATCCCGTCGGCGAACAACGTGGCGCGGCTCCTCGCGCGCTGGGACGCCGGTTCGCAGGACGCGTTCGTCAAGAAGATGAACGACGCCGCCAAGGAACTCGGGATGAAGGACACGACGTACACCGACCCGTCCGGCCTTGACGCGACGACCGTCTCCACCGCGGCCGACCAGGTCAAGCTGGGCATGGAGCTGGTGAAGATGCCGGGCCTGATGGTGATCACCCAACTGCCCTCGTGGACCGACCCGTCCGGCAAGACGTGGCCCAACTGGAACACCCTGGTGCCCTACAACGGCGCCATCGGGATAAAGACCGGTACCACCACCAAGGCCGGCGGCAACCTGCTCTTCGCCGCGACCAAGGACGTCGACGGCACGAAGCAGTACGTCGTGGGCGCCGTCCTCGGCCAGCAGGGCCCCTCGATCATCGACGCGGTCAACGCGGCGAGCAAGAAGGTCCTGATCCCGACCCGCGAACTGCTGGAGTCGAAGACCGTGGTGAAGAAGGGGCAGACGGTCGGGTACGTCGACGACGGCCTGGGCGGTCAGACGCCCGTGGTCGCCACGAAGGACCTGAAGGCGGCCGGCTGGCCGAGCCTGAAGATCTCCGTCGGGCTGACGGACGGCGGCAAGACGATCCCGCAGACGGCCACGGCGGGCACGGTGGTCGGCCAACTGACCGTCGGATCCGGTCCCGGCCAGGTGACCGCCCCGGTCGCCCTCCAGAGCGACAAGGCCGAGCCCGGCTTCGGCGCGAAGGTGACCCGCGTCGGCTGACCGGCCGCGGAGCTGAGCCCACACCGGTGGCCCCGGAGCATTCGTGCTCCGGGGCCACCGGCGTGGAGGCCCTGTGCCTGCCGTACGGGCCAGTCATACGTGCTAGCGTCGCGAAACGGACATCTGTTGGGCACCGCCCCGTCATCCGCTCAGCCGGCCGCCCCGGGCAACTGAGCGCCCCGGGATCGGCGTCCTGGACGATGCGGGCGTCCTGCGGGATGCCGGGGGTCGGCACGCCGCGCTTCGGGCGGAGACGCGGAGACGGTGCGACGGGTGCGACGGGGACGGGAAGACGTGGAGAGCCGCAGTGACGACCACTGAGCCGACGCGCGCCGACAGCGGCGCTGCCACCGGGGTGCCCGCCGCCAGGGCGCGAATAGACCCGCCTCCGGGGCCCACCCCCACCAGCGGCCGGTTCCGGGCCCTCCGGGAGCGTGTGCCGCGCCACCCCGTCCTGTTCACCACCCTCGTCGCCGCGGCCGTCCACGTCCTCTGGTTCTTCTTCTTCGCGAACAGCGGCGGCGACATCGCCGCCCAGGACGCCTGGGCCGAGTTCGTCGGCCGCCACCCCGACTCCGCGTACAACCTCGCCTGGTACGGCGGGATGCACCCCGTCTCGTACAGCGTCGTCTCGCCCTATCTGATGTCGGTCCTCGGCGTCCGTACGACGATGATGGTCGCCGGGACGGTCTCCGCCGCCCTGACCGCGCTGATCCTCGTCCGTGTCCCGGCCGTCCGTAACCCCGTGGCGTGCGCGCTCGCCGGGGTCTTCGCGTTCCTGTGCAACGCGCTGTCCGGGCGCGTCACCTTCGGCCTCGGCATCATGTTCGCGCTCGGCGCCGTCGCCGCCGTCTTCTGCTGGCCCCACCGCTGGCGCCGCAAGCGCTGGCTCAAGGGCGTCGCAGCCGCACCGCTCGCCGCGCTCGCCACCGCCGCCAGCCCGGTGGCCGGGCTGTTCCTCGGGGTCGTGGCCGCCGCGCTCTTCCTCAACAAGCGCCGCCCCGGCGCGTACGCGCTCGGCCTCGCACCGGCGGCGGTCGTGGCGCTCTCGGCCTGGCTGTTCCCGTTCTCCGGTACGCAGCCGATGTCGGTCGGTACGGCCTCGCTGCCGTTCCTCTTCTCCGTCCTCACCTTCGTCCTCGTCCCCGGGGAGTGGCGTACGGTCCGGGTCGCCACGGCCGTCTACGGCTCCGGCGTGCTGCTCACGTACGTGATCGACTCGCAGATCGGCTCCAACGTCTCCCGGTTCGCGATGATCGTCGGCGGGGTGGTGCTGCTCGCCGCCCTGCCGTACACCGCGCCGCGCTCACGCCGCTGGTACGCGCTGGTCGTCGCCTTCGCCGGGCTGAACTTCTGGATCGGCTTCAAGGGCGTCGACGACATCGTGCGGACCGCCCCCACCGCCTCCTGGGCGCGCGAGCTGGCGCCGCTGGTCAACCAGTTGCAGCGCAGGGGCGCGGAGACGGGCCGGGTCGAGGTCGTCCCCGCCAGCAGCCACCGCGAGTCCTCCGCGCTCACCCCGTACGTCAACCTCGCCCGGGGCTGGAACCGGCAGGCGGACATGGAGCGCAACCCGCTCTTCTACGACGACACCCTGACCGAGACCACCTACCGCGACTGGCTGGACCGCTGGGCCGTGCACTACGTGGTGCTGCCCGAGGGCAGGTCCGACGACGGCGCCGCGCAGGAGGCGGAGCTGGTCCAGAAGGGCCTGCCCTATCTGGAGCGCCTGTGGGGCGACGCCAACTGGCAGCTCTTCGCCGTCCAGGACCCGACCCCGCTCGCCGATCCGCCCGCGACCGTCGACCGGGCCGCCGCGGAAGAGGTGACGATCCAGGTCCCGTCGGCCGGGCGGGTGCTGATCCGGATCCCGTACTCGCCGTGGCTCGCGCTGGTCGACGAGGACGGCAACCGGGTGCTGCCGCCGGAGGAGACGCCAGCGTCCGAGGCGGCCGGGGAAGCGGAAGGGAACAGCCCGAAGACCTTCACCAACCCCAACGGCTGTCTGCTGAAGGCCGAGCCGACCGCGCAGGGCGACGAGTGGACGGAACTGCTCGCGCCCCGGGCCGGGGTCTACCGGCTGGCCGCCCCGTACAAGCTGCCGCGCGGGACGGGCTGCCCGGAGGAACTGCGCTGAGCGCACGAACCCAACAGCCCGGTTCCCGGGAAAACTCGGCCATGCCACCGAGGCCGTACTCTCCGGGCGTGTACGGCGGCAGGAGCGGTACGTGCCCTGAGCAACCAGGTGACGCGGCGGCCTTCACGAGTCGGCGTGGAGCCGCCGGGCAAGGTGGCGTTCCGTCACGCCAATGCTAATCGCCACGGCGTCCGAGAGGTCCTGCTCCAAGGGTGCGGGGATCCTGCCTTGGCCGAGGCCGGCCGAAGCGACGGCGGCCGACAGCGTGCAGATCTCGTCCCGGTCCATCTGCTCGCGACACATCGGATGAGCAAGGATGTCCCGCGCCACGTACCCGTCGCCGTACGTCGTTGCCTCGTGCCTGAGGCGGCGGAACGCTTCGGCCTGCTGGGGACGTGGGGAGAGATCGAGCACGGCCAGTCCGACACGGGAGCGGAAGACGGCAAGTTCGGGGGCGGTGTCGAGTGCCAGGTAGTGCTCCACCATGGTCTCGACGGGGCCGACAGGGCACTCTCCGGCTGCGGTGAGACAGAGCACGGCGAGGCACGCGGCGACAGGGCGTTCCCAATCCTCCGACAGCGCGCTGTTGTTCAGGAATTCCAGTGCTTCCGTGGGCTGGCCACCGAGGCAGCGGACCAGCACCTCCACTTGACGTCCGTCGAAGAGGCGCCGGCCTACCCCGTGGTGTTGCTCGACGTGTGCCCGTGCGCGGTCCCATTGACCAGCGGCAACGAGGGCACGGGTGCCGTCGCCGAGCAGAACCGTCCACAGCCACTGGCACACCTGTTGATATCCGGCCGCTGAGTCCGTGAGGTGCTGAAAGGTCACGGCGCGGCCGTCGATGACCGCTTCTGATTTCGATCTCACCGCTCGGTTCAATGCGTCGAGCAGGAGGTACGCGGCATCCCCGTCGCTGTCGCGGATGCGCAGGCGTGCCAGGTTGACCAGGGGCTCCAACGCGTACCGGGCTTCCTGCGCGCCCAGGGGTTGAGCGCGCAGGAAGACCTCGGTGTGACGCCGACACAGATCGCGCGCCAGATCCGGTATGCCGCAGTCGCTCGCGATCAGCGCCGCCTTGTTCAGCACGACGGTCGCGGAGTTCACCTCGCTGTCGCGTTCAGCGGCGCGAGCCAGGTCACTGATCTCACGGACCCGATCTGCAAGAGGTGGGCAGGCCGGACGCGGACGGGCGACCAGCGGGAACCGCCGTGCTGTCTGACCGACGTCCATGTCACTGCCATTCGATGACGATGCGGTTCAGCTCGTTGTCGAAGGCGAAGCGACCGGGCTTCGGCGCGAGCGGCGCCGCGTCGAGCGGCTGGATCTCGAACCCGACGTCGCGGCTCCGGAAGTCACGGTTCCAGGCGCGGACCTGATCGGAGACAGCTCCGGCGAGTGCCTCGCCATCGGGGCCGTGGCCGATGACGCCGAATTCGTACAGGTTGGCGCCGTCGGGGGCCTTCTCGGCGGCCGGGCGTCGGGTGAGGTAGGTGAGCGTTGAGCCCTCGAAGACGGCGGTGGAGGACGCGTAGGGCGCGGTGACCAGACCGCTCTTGAGGGCTTCGGGCTTCGCGGGCATCCGGCTCAGGCCGTTGGGCATGGTGCAGGTGAGCCACAGCTCCAGGTACTCCGCCGACTCCGGGCCCCGGAAGTTGACGCCCGTCCACACCTCCGCGCGCGGCTGGCGGAAGACGTCGCTCAGGGCCTCCGGGGCTACCGTCTGGTCTCCGTTGGTGACGAGGGTGACGGTGTTGTCGGGGTCCAAGGGGACGAAGACGCGCGGGTCGTCGGCGATGCCCCTGCGCAGCGGCATGAACGTGTTCATCTGGCTGCCGACGCTGCGCCAGGCCCCGTCCTGGTGCTCGAAGGCGATCGAGCGCGAGACGCTGCCGCGCAGGCGCATCGGGGTGAGGAGCCGACCGCCGGGGGCCAGTTGGTCGATCCAGGCGTGGGGCACACCGTGGGCGCCGACCGTGGCGACGATGCGGTCATACGGCGCATTGGGAGCGTGGCCTACTGCTCCGTCGCCGAGGATCACCTCCACGTTGCGGATGTCGGCTGCGGCCAGTCCGGCACGTGCCCCGTCCACGATGTCCCGGTCCACGTCGATCGTGGTGACATGCCCCTTCTCTCCGGCGAGGTAGCCGAGGAGACCCGCGTTGAAGCCGGTGCCGGCCCCCAGCTCCAGGATCTTCTGGTCAGGCTCGACCTCCAGTTGTTCCAGCATCATGCCGACGATGTCGGGCTGGGAGGCACAGCTGATGGAGGCGCCGCTCTCATCGAACTTGGTGTTCACGGGAGCGTTCCCGTACGCCTTCTCCAGCGGGGCGTTCGGGACGAAGAGGTGCCGGGGCACCGCCCGCATGGCCTCCTCCACGCGGGGCGTGCGCACGTGTCCTTCATCGACCAGACGGTCGATCAGCTGGGTGCGCAGTCGGTCGGCTGAACTGGCTTCGATGGTGTCACCGTTCACCTGTTGACCGTAGTGCTCTACGGCCCCTCAGTACGGTGAACGCGGCGTTGTCGCTCGTCCCTACGACTATCTCTTTCGCGAGTGTCGACAAGGACACCAGGAAGGGCTGCCAGAGCCTAGACGCTGAGGAAGTCGATCGCTCGCTCGTCGAGTTCTGCCGCGCAGTGCACCCCGCGGGCGCGGAACCGGGCGAGGTCCTTGCGCATGTTCTTGACGGCCTTGCGTGTGCGTACCGACTGCACGCCTTCCATGTGGTCGATGGCCCGGTTCCAGGTCTTGGCCGTGCGGCATGCCGGCCGCTGGTGGCCGGGGCGTATCGCCTGCATGGAGACCTCCCTCGGCGCGGTCCTCGCCGCCGCACTGGTCGGGCAGCGGCTCGATTGGTGCCTGGGCGTGCGCTTCGCCCCGCCGCCGGTCGAGTACCACTCTTGGGCGTCCCTTCCCGATGGCGGCCCGGTCGGGGAGTACACCGCCGCCGGCTGGCATCACCACACAGCCCTGACCATCTGAACTCCGTGCGATCACCCTGGCGTGTCCTTCACTCGCCTGGAGCAGTTGACGCATACGCGTACCTCACCCCTCGAAGGAGTGGCCCCGTGACCACCGTCGCCCAAGCAGCCGAGACCGTACCTGAGCACCACTACACCCACCACGAGGAACGCGGCGTCACACCCCACCGCTCCAATCCCCGCGTGATCCATCGCGAGTTGAATACGCTCGACGTGCGCGAGGGCATGAATGTGGTGGAGTTCGGCACCGGCTCCGGCTACTCCGGCGCCCTGCTCTCGCAGCTCGTCGGAGCTTCGGGGCAGGTCACCAGCCTCGACATCGACGCCTACCTGGCTCGCTGGGCCGCAGTCATCCACCAGGAGCGCGGCGTCCGCAACGTCGAATGCCACGACTCGGACGGTACCGCAGGCTTCGCCTCCCGGGTCCCGTACGACCGGATGGTGGCCTGGTGCACGCCTCCGCTCCTGCCCAAGGCATGGGTGGATCAGATGGTGGACGGCGGGATCATCGTGGCGCCGCTCCCGATCGCGGCCGTGCCCAACGTGACCGTCGTGGCGAAGATCGTGGTGCGCGAGGGCCGGCCCGAGGTCGAGTCGGTGGCGAACGGCGGCTACATCGAGGCCACGACTTCACCCAAAGGCGATCTCGACCTGCCTGGCCGGTGGGTGGACTGGGAGAACCGCGTCCCGTCCCCGTCCTGGATCTCCCTGGCCTGGCGCGACGAGGACGACCAGATGCGCACCGGTGCCCGAACCGCACTGGACCGGCTGAAGGGCGCGCACACCGCGCCGTACGGCCGGGAGATCGACTGGCCGTCCTGGCGGACCTTCGCCGCCTCGCTCGCAGACCCCCGCCTCACCATGGCCGGACTCCGCCCGGACCTGTGGGCCATCGGGCACACCACGACGACCTCCGCAGCCGCCATCCAGCAGGACGGCACGATCCTGGCCGACCGCTCCGACAGCCCCTCCCTGGAAATTCTGCGCGGTTGGCTCACCGCGTGGGAGGACGCGAACCGCCCCGCACCCGAGACCTACACGCCCCGTCTGGTCCGACAGGATCTGGCCGACGGCCAGGACGGCTGGGCGCTGCGGCTCAGCCGATAGGCCGAGCCGGTTCAACTGCTGTCCCACGAAGCCCGTGCGGCCTGAGTCAACTGCATGGGCTTCGCTGTGTTCGAGACCTCCGGCCGTCAGACCGGTTCCCGGAACATGTGCTGGACTTGGCGGGCCGTCGGCCGCGCACTCGGGTCGGTGACCAGCCCAAGCCCGGAACATTGCCCGCACCGACCGAGGCCGAACCCGTGAGCGCGTGACCCGTGAGCGCGGAAACCTCGGCGTTGGCGTCAGGGCGCCAATCCGACCCGGCCGAACACCGGTTCACCAGTCCGGCGACCCGTACGCTGAGTCAGCGTACGGGTACACACGGTGGACGGGTGTGGTAACTCCACGTAACCATGTCCGGGTTCGGGGTGTGTGTCGAGGCGGGTGTGCGGGAGGTGTCCTGGCATGGCGGATGAGACCGGCAGTGACGAGACCGGCAGTACGGACGGGACCGGTGAGATCGGTGGACCCGGCGGGGCGGGCCCCTGTCCCACCGGAGTGGAACCGGAGAGGTCGGACAGCCTCAAGGCGTTCGGCGAGGTGATCAAGGCATTCCGCAAGCGGTCGGGCCTGACCCAGGAGGAGTTCGCCCCGAGGGTTCGGTACTCGCCGCAGACGGTGGCCTCGATCGAGCAGGGCAGGCGGTTCCCGCAACGGGCCTTCGTGGAGCGGGCGGAGGAGGTGCTGGACGGATTCGGGGCGATCAGGGGCGCGGCAAAGCATCTGTCGCGGAAACCGGGGCTGGCGAGCTGGTTCCGGCAGTGGGCGCTGCTGGAGGCGGAGGCGCTGAATCTGTACACGTATGAATGCCGCCTGATTCCCGGCCTCTTGCAGACGGAGGCGTACGCGCGCACGCTGTTCGTGGAGCAGTTGCCGCCCCTCGGCGACGACCAGATCGAGGCGCAGTGGGCGGCGCGGGCGGAGCGGCAGCGGCTGCTGCGGGAACGGCCGAACACGGCGTACAGCTTCATCCTGGAGGAGCACCTGTTCCTGCGGCGGACGGGCGGGGCGGAGGTGACGCGGGGGCTCGTCGAGCATGTGCTGGAGATCGCGGAGTTGCGGAATGTGGAGATCCAGGTGATGCCGCAGGTGCGGGAGGCTCATGCTGGATTGGATGGTCCGGTGCAGTTGCTGGAGACCCCGGAGAACCGGTGGTTCGCGTACTGCGAGGGCCAGCGAGGCGGCCAGTTCGTATCCGACCCGAAAGAGGTCAGCGTGCTCCAGATGCGGTATGCCAGGATGCGTTCGCAGGCTCTCTCCCTCGAAGACTCCCTGAGCCTGTTGCGGCGAATGCGAGGAGCATGATGAGCACCATGGAACTGGTCTGGTTCAAGAGCAGTTACAGCAGTGGCGGTGACGGCGACTGCGTCGAGGTGGCCCTCTCCTGGCGCAAGTCCAGCCACAGCAGCGGCTCCGGCGACTGCTGCGTGGAGGTGGCCACCTGCCTCGACACCGTCCACGTCCGGGACTCCAAGGTGCGGCAGGGTCCGCAGCTCGCCCTCGCACCAGCGGCTTGGAGCAGCTTCCTCTCGTACGCGGCCCAGGCCTGACCCTCGGCATATACGCATGAGCGCCCCGCCCCGGAGCTGACCGGTCCGGCGCGGGGCGCTCGCGGTGACGTACGTCAGAGGCGCTTCGCCGCGCGCAGCAGCGCCGCGTAGAAGCCGTTGCCGTCCAGGCGCGAGGTGCCGCCCTGGTCGCCCATCGTCGGGCCGTTGACCTCTTTGCGGCTGGAGATGAAGATCTGGTGGCCCTCGGTGTCGTTGCCCAGGTACAGGCCGACGTGGTCCATCCGGTCCTTGGTCCGCCTGTCCATCTTGAAGAACACCAGGTCGCCCGGCTGGAGCTTGCTGGTGGACTCAGGACGCGTGTACCAGGGCGAGGGGCCGCCCAGCTTGTAGATGTCCACACCGACGTCCGAGCGCGTCATGCCGTTGGCGGTGCGCGGCAGGCCGTCGCCGACCCCGTCGGCCACCATCAGCGGGTAGCGGGCCCGGTAGCCGAAGATCGTCCGGATGTAGCCCGAGCAGTCGATGGCGCGGTAACGCGCCTTCTGCGGCTGCTTGGTGGTGCCGTCGCGGAAGGTGTACGGGATGCCGAGGTAGTCGTAGAAGTCGGACTGCTCCAGCCGGTTACCGGGGGAACTTTCGTCGACCGGACCGAAGTTGGCGTCTCCCGTGTACGGGACCCCCTCGTCGTCCTTCTTGAGCGGCGCGCCCTCGATGTACTGGAAGGCGTACGCGAAGATGTCGTCCTCCTCGCTGCCGAAGAACTCCTTGAACCAGTCCTTGAACCACTTCTCCTTCTCGGCGCCCTCCGTCCACACCTCCGGCATCAGCCGCACCCAGTCCTCCGTGACCACCCGGGACTTGGTGTTGGTCGGCTCGTCGAAGGTGCGGCTGGGGCCGGTGAGGGTCGCGGTGCGCGCGCCGTCGGTGAAGGTGGCGAGGATCTCGCCGTCCTCCCCGCGCAGCACCGAGCGCTCCGGGTTCTTCAGCCGCTCCCAGGACTGCTCGCCGGTCGTGGCCTTGGCCCCGTTCCGCAGCTTGCCGGGGGTGTCGGTGATCGCCTGGACGGCGGGCGCCTTGGCCTGCTCGTCCTTGCGGAGTTCTACGGTCAGATAGGCGCTGCCGGCCAGCAGCGCGAGGACCGTCGTGGCGTGCAGGACCGGGCGGCCCCGCTTCTTGGACTTGGCACTCATGACGAATCGGCTCCCGTGGGTGGGCGGGTCAGGCTGACGGCAGGGCGCCGAGCAGAATGCCGGCGGTGAGGACGACGTAGGCCGTGAGCGTGACCGTGCCGGTGGCGAGGATGGTCGCGCCCTTGGGCTGGCGTACGAGCTGGTACGCGATCAGACCCGGGACGATGAAGCCGAGTGTCTGGTTGGCGTACATGAGGGGGAACTCCAGCGACAGCACGATCATCACGGTCCCCTGGAGGAGCACGCCGATCATGACGACCGCGGAGAACAGGCGCTTTCCGTAGAGGATCACGAAGCGCTGGACGAGCAGCGTGCTGACGTACGTCAGTACGGTCACGCCGACGACCATGGCGGCGCGCTGGAGGTCCTCGACGAGGGTCAGCGCCAGCCAGCCCGGGGTGATCATGCCGCCGGGGGAGAGGTTGGTCGTGAGGTAGCAGATCAGGGAGAACATCAGGCCCAGGCCGATGCCGATCGCGGCGATCTCGGGGGTGAGGACTGCGGGGATCAACGGGGTTCTCCTGGGTTCTGCCGCGGGGTCTGGTGGGGCGAGGGGTACTCGTGGTGCTCCGGGTGTTCCGGGTTCTCCTGGTACTCGCCTGAGGCGGTGCGGTGGTCGTACGGGGACTGCCGCGCCTGCTCCTGCTGGTCGTGCTGGTCCTGATGGTCCTGGTGGCCCGGCATCTGGACCGGTTCGAACGCGCCGCGCTCCGGCCGCTGCTGGTAGCGCTGCTCGTACGCCTCGGAGTAGGGGCGGTACGGGTCGATGCGCGGGGCGTAGCGCGGCAGCGCCAGGGTCTCGTCGTGCCGGGGCTGTGCGGCGGGCCGCGGGGTCTCCTGCCCGTGCGCCTGTACGTCGGCGGGCGCGGGCGGGAGTGCGAGGAGCGGGGCGTGCGCCGGGGCGTTCCCGGACGCGGACACGACCGGGACGGCGACGGTGTCGTCGGCGGCCGGGGTGACCGAGGCGGAGGCGGCCGACGCGGCGGTGGGCGGTGTGCGTACCTCTCCGGTCCCACCGGTCCCGCCCGCTCCTCCGTCACCCTCCTCCGGGTCCGGCGTCTCGTCGGCGGGCAGCTCCGCCAGGTGCTCCAGCAGCAGTTCGCCCTGGCCGTGGATGTTGCCGATCGCGACGAGCGAGGACTCGGGCCCCAGGATCCCCAGCAGCTCGCGCATGAACTCCTCGGGATCGCGCTTGTCGCCGCCGAGGTCGACCGCGTGCGACCGCCACTCGGCCGGGATCGCGTCGATGGCGCTCTTCGCCGGGTGGCCGATGACGAAGACCTTCTCCGGCTGGAGCTCGGGGATGATCTCGCCCATCTGGCCGTTGCGCTCGACGCGGTCGGGACGGCAGTTGATGACGACGTTGAGCGGGCGGGAGATCGCGCCCAGGTCGAGGAGCTGGTTGATGTTCATCAGCGTGGACTCGGGGTCGTTCGCCGCGAAGACGTTCGCGAACCGCAGCTTCTTGCCGTCGGGCGTGAGGTAGCGCTCGACGGAGAGGACACCCGGGTCCGGCGGCGCGTCGTACATGCCCTGGAGCGCGGTCTCGCGCTCGACGCCCATCAGCTCGGCGACCTTCAGCGCGATGGCCACGTTCTCCTTGAACGTGAACCAACTGAAGCCGCGCAGCTCCTCGTCGGAGACGGTGTCGGGGTCCGCGTAGATGAGCTGGCAGTTACGGGCGTCCGCTTCCTCCTGAAGGATGTCGAAACGATCCTTCTCCGCCGTGACGCAGATGCCGTCCTCCGGCATGGAGCGCGACAGCGAGCGCGCCACGTCGTCCAGGGTCGGGCCCATCTCGGCGAGGTGGTCCTCACGGACGTTGCACAGCACACCGATCGTGGAGCGGATCAGCTTCGACTGGTTGATCTCCTGGAGCGCGGGCATCACGGCCATGCACTCGATCACCAGCGCGTCGGGGTTGTACGCGGCGGCCCGCCGCACGATCCCGATCTGCTCCACCACGTTGGCGATGCCGAACTTGCGGTAGACGGGCTCCTCGGTGGCGTCCGGGTGGATGAAGCGCGCCGCGGTGCCGGTGGTCTTGGCGACGGTGACCAGGTCGCCGCCGCGCAGCGCGCCCGCGCACAGCCGGGTGATGGAGGACTTGCCGCGGATGCCGTTGACCAGCACCCGGGTGGGGATGCGGTTCAGGTTGGTGAAGTGCCGCCGCTGTTCGACGAGCCCCGCGATCAGCAGGATCGCGCTGCACACGAGCAGCACGAAGTAGAGGAAGAGCACGGTCGGTCAGTTCCTTCCGGCGAGGGCGGACGGCGCGCCATCGCGCTTGCGTTGCTCCAGAAGCTGCTGGCGCAGCAGCTCCAGGGAGCGGGCGATGGCGCCGACCTCGTCGTGGTGGCGCGGGTAGAGGACGGTGCGGCGGTCGCCGCCCGCCAGCGTCTCGGCCTGCTTGGCCAGGTCGCGCAGCGGACGGACGACGATGATGTGCAGCCAGCCCAGACAGCCGGCCGCGGCCGTGACGCCGAGCAGCCCGGCGAGGACCGTACGGTTCTGCGCGCTGTACTCGGGGATGGCGAGACCGGAGGCGGGCTGCCAGCTCACGACCGTCCAGCCGAGTGCCTTCGCCGCGCCGCCGCCCGCGAAGGGCGCGGCGGCGGCGATCTGGATGCCGTCCCCGCTGCGGTAGAGGACGCTGCTGGGCTTGGCGCTCAGGCCGACCTGCTGGTTGGTGCCCGCGACGAACGAGTCGAGCCGCTTCGACGGCAGCTTCTCGAACGCCAGGTAGCCGGTGTTGGAGCCGAGGACGCGCCGCTCGGCGTCGACGATCCGCACCTGGCCGAGGCCGGGCCGCTTCAGCAGCGAGTTGAGGAAGTCGACGCGGAACTCGCCGACGACGGCGGCGCCGTCCCGGCCCGGCAGCTCGGCGTATCCGGCGATGCGCGGCTTCGTGTCGTCCGTGTCGAGGAGGGTGACGGGCGCCTCGCCCGGCTTCTGTCCCGCCGGGTGCTTCGGCGTCTCACCGGCCTTGGCGAGCACCTCGCCCTCGGGGGACAGGACGTACATCGACTCGTAGCGCGGGTGCTCGCGCATGGTCCGTTCGAGGACGGTGGTCATGGCGTCCGGCTCGGTCTTGTCGCCGATGAGCGTGGCGACGGAGACGATGTCGGCGTGGCCCTCGTTGAGGGCGCGGCGCACCCGGTCGGCGAGGGTGTCGGTGCGCTCGCGCTGGTCGTTGACGATCTGCTGCGGTACGACGACGGAGTCGCCGGCGCGGTTGAGCAGCAGCATCATCGGGGCGGACCAGACGAGCAGCAGGATGCCGCCGGTGGCCAGCAGGGCGCGGGTGCCGACGCGGCGTCCGCGGCGGCGCCGCGGTGCCTTGCCGGAGCCGCTGGAGCCGGAGGCGCTACCGGACACGGACGCGGGCGCGTCGTCCGCGGTCGCCTCGGGCGTCTCGCCGAGGAGCTGGCGGCGCAGCCGGTCCAGCGCCTGCCCGAGCCGGCGCGTCTCGCCGAAGCGGGGCACGGTCACGGGCCGGGTCAGATCGCCGCGGGTGAGGCGGCGGCTCTCCAGGAACAGCCGGATCAGGGGGCGCTGGACCGTACCGAGCAGCAGGGTCACGGCGAGCGCGCCGATGACGAGCAGCGCGGCGGCCGAGAGCAGACCGAACAGCGGGCTGTTCACGCGGCTGGTGTTCTCGGGGACGGTCACGAGGGAGACGACGGAGAGGCCGAGGCTGGTCGCGTCGGTGGACTCGCCCGCCTCGGGCGCGGCCAGCGAGGCGTATCCGGCGATCGGGCGCTCACCGCTGATCCGCGTTCCCGTCATCGTCCCGCTGACGCCGAGGAAGCCGCCGGAGCCGGGCTCCTTGGACTTGACCGGGTTCTGCTCGGCCTTCTTGGCGCTGCGCTTGGCGAAGGAGCGGAGCTGCTTCTTTGTCTGCTTGACCTCCTCCTCGACCGTGTCGGAGGGGATCTTCTCGGGCGCCGGGATGCCGTCGCTGCTGAGGATCTGGCCGCCGGAGTCGACCACGGCGATCACCCGGAACTTGCCGATGCTGACGCCGGGGAACTTCAGGCTGTTCGAGGTGACCAGGAGCTGCTGCGGCTGCCCCTCCCAGGAGAGCAGGGCGAAGGTGAGCAGCCGGGTCTCGCCGTTCTTGAGGCGGACCATGCGGGGCGCGAGGCCGTCGGCGTCGGCGAGCTTGTCCCGGTCGATGGCGAGGAGCGGTACGTTCTCGCCGCGCGCGGCCAGCAGCTTGCCGGACTTGATCTCGACGACCGCCGAGCCGCGCCACTTCTGGTAGACGCTGCCGAGCTTGTCGAGGACGGTGTCGGCGGAGACCGGGTCGCCCGCGTTGAAGAGGGCGGCCGTCCGGTTGAGGTCCGTGATGGACTCGTCCAGCGAGGCGCGCAGCGCGATGGCGCCGTCCTCCGCGAAGTGCTGCTGAGAGGTGAGGACGGCCTCGGGCAGCGGCTCCCGCTGGGGGTTGCCGAGGCCGAGTGCGGTGAGGGCGGCCAACGCGAGAAGCAGGGCCGAGAGGGCCGCGATGGGTGGACGAATGCCGCCCAGGAGCGACATATCGGCCCGTTTGCGGACCTTGTGCCGCCGCTTCGCCGACGAACCGGCCATGCGGGTACCTCTCTCAGAACAGTGCGTGCGGGCATGCGGGCAGAGCGGGACGCGGTCGCGCGGGAACGCACGACCGGCAGGTGGGCGCGGTGGGGGACGGACGGGGGCGTGACAGCACTTCCCCGTCGCGGTACGAGCCCCCGTCGCGATATGAGGACCGGTCACACCGACGAATGGTTGTGTCGACCTCGAACGAATTTTTGTGTGATCTGAGTTACAGGAGGTGTTCGTGTGGGTAACAGGGCCGATTCGGGGCCCGTGCGGCGGTATGCGGGCCCAGCGCGGCGGAACGCTGTGCCCATGCGGCGGAACGCGGGCCCCGTGCGGCGGAACGTGTCCGTCCCGCCCGGGTCACCCGCCCCCACCCACCCTCACTCGGGCAGGGCCTGAAGGGGCGTCAGCCCGTCCTTCTCCGCACCACGATTCAGCATCGTGCCTTGTGTACGGTCGAAGGCCAGTTGGTAGCGGGCGAGTTGCTCCTGCGTGAACTTCTTCCCATCGGCGCCCTTGCCGTCCTTGACCGCCCGCGCCGGGTCCAGCAGGCGGTAGTCCGTGACCGCCCCCGCCGGCAGGCTGTCGGGGTCCTCGTGGTCCTCCGGGTCGGGCGGGGTGTCCACGAACGTCGGCACGTACTGCGCCTTCACGTCCCACTCACCGGCCCGCTTGGTGAAGGTGAACCAGCCGATGACGCCCTCCTCGGACGTACCGCTGGGCACCTCGTGCCGGGCGACCTGGTTGCCCAGACCGTAGGCGAACCAGGTGCCGCCGACCTTCTCCATCGGCTGTACGACATGGGCGTGGTGGCCGATCACCAGGTTGATGCCGGTCTTCTCGGCGATGCGCTTCGCGAGCTTCATCTGCGCGGTGCTGGGCTCCGGCTGGTGCTCGCGCCCCCAGTGGATGCTGAGGATGACGACGTCCGCGCCCGCCTTGCGCGCCGCGCGCTCGGCGGCGGCGATCGCCTTGAAGGAGGTCTTGTTGACCAACCAGGGCTTGTCGGCGGGCACTTCGTGCTTGACGAAGCCGAAGGCGAAGGAGATCTGCGCGACCTTCACCCCCTTGACGTCCACGATCAGCGGCGTCTCGGCCTCGTCCTTGGTGCGGGCGGAACCGGTGTGCTTCAGACCGGCCTCGTCGAGGGTGTCGAGCGTGCGCTTCACACCCGCGGGGCCGTGGTCGATCGAGTGGTTCGACGCCGTCGAGCAGGTGTCGTACCCGATGTCCTTGAGCGTGCCGGCGATGTCCGGCGGGATCTGGAAGTTCGGGAAGCCCTCGTAGGGGCCGCCCTTCTTGGCGATCACCGGCTCCATGTGGCAGATCGCCAGGTCCGCCTTGCTGATCACCGGCTGCACGCCCGCCATCAGCGGGCCGAAGTCCAGCCCCTTGCCGTTGCCGCCGGGCGCCTTCGCGTCCTTGGCGGCCTGGTCGATCAGGGGCGGGTGGATCAGTACGTCACCGGCCGCGGCCACCGTGAACGACGGGCCGCCGCCTTTCGCTTCCTCGCTCCCGCCCGATCCGCCGTCGTCACCCGAGCCGAGTGCGGAACACCCCGCGACGGCGGTGGCGAGAGCGAGGACCGCGGCGGCGCGCAGGGCGGTACGCGCCGTCGTGCGCAGAGCCGTGCGGGGCACTGCGCGGGACAGAGGGAGGGATCTCTTCACACTGGTATTTTGACCCGCATATGACACGATCTCCGACCGTGAAGATAACAATCATGGCAAGCCTGCTGGTCGCAGCCCTGATCGCGGTGGTTGTGGTGATCGTCACCCCCCTGCTGGGCCGGTCCTCCGGCACGTCCTCCCCGCCCGCCGGGACCGGCGACGCCGACCTGGCCACCGAGGTCGACCTGGAACACCGGATAGCCGACTTCGCCACGGCCAAGGTGGCGGACGCCCGCTACCTGCCGCCGAACCGGGCCCAGCGCGACACCCTCGCCGAGGGGGTCGCGCTGTACGTGGACGGCAAGCACGAGGCGGCCGAACGCAGGCTGGCCGAGGTCGACTTCGGCGTACGGATCCTGCGCGACACCGTACGGGCACCCGCCACGACCGGGTCCGCCCCGTCCGGGGCGAGCGACGCGCCGGGCCGCCGGTACGCCGAGATCGCCGACCGGGCGGGCGAGAACGTACGCGGCTGGGGGCGCGTGTACGTGGCGCTCGACGCCCCGGTCCACTTCTCCGTACAGGTACCGCACCCCGTCGCCGACGCGTACAGCGACCAGCTCGGCGTCGGCGTCCTGCGCGGTACGCCCGGCGGGGTGCTGGTGATCGCCGGGACGCGCCGTACCGCGGGGGAGGGCAAGGCAGCCGACGTGGCGCACCGCCGCGACACCGTCTTCCACGCCGTCTGCGCCGAACTGGTCGCCCGCCGGATGCCCGGGATCCAGGTGCACGGATTCGCGGACAGCAGCGCCCCTGACCACGACCTCGTCGTCTCCACCGGCGCGGGCGAGGCGGCCCGCCCCCAGGCCGTCACCCTGGCACGCGCCCTGTCCGACGACGGCTTCCGGGTCTGCCGCGCCTGGTCCGCGAAGTGCCCGCTGGCGGGCCGCAAGAACAAGCAGGGCGTCCTCGCGGCGGACAAGGACGTCCCGTTCCTCCACGTGGAGGTCAGCCGCACGGTCCGTACGGACCCGTCCCGCATGCGCGACGCGATCGAGGCGATGACGGCGGCGGTACGCCAGTGGTCCTAGCGCCCCTCCCGGCACGGGAGAGCGCGCCGCGCACGCGGGGACTCCCTCCACACGCACCCCGCACGCACCCCGCACGCACCCAGCACTCACCCCGAGCTCACTCCGAGCTCACTCCACGGGGAAGGCGATGTCGCAGACCTCGTCGGACGCCGACGCCGCGTCCCAGTCGGCGAAGTAGACCTCACGGCACGGCCCGCCGACGGACAGCCCCTGCCCCGCGATCCACTCCTCCACCGCCTCGAACGCGGAGAGGATCTGCGGGTGCGCCACCTGGGCCTTGGTGATCCGTACGTACGCGAGACGCCGCGCGGGATCCACGCGCACTCCGGTCGTACGGCCCGCGCCGGTGGCAGCCGACACGTACGCCCGCGCCGCGGCCACGTCCGCGACGGGGACACACACCTCCGCCGGCCCGTCGCTGTCCGGGCTCACCGCCGCGTGGTAGACGACGAACGGAGCGCCCGCCACGCCCCCGCACTCCCCGGCGGCCCCGGTCAGCCGACCGAGGGCGGCGGGGATCCAGCGGGGCAGTTCGTCGGCGAGCAGATGCCTGCGCTCGGTGAGTACGGCCTGCTCCGGTACGTCGACGGTCCTGACCTCGTACATGTGCGTTCTCCTGCCTGACAGCCGGTCACGGATATGGGCGGCCAGCGCGCTCCGTACGACATGGCGCTCCTCGATGTCGGTCCAGTACGCGGCCACCTCGGTCGCCGCCCGTTCGCCGGGCAGGACAACCACCTCGGCGATCCGCGCCAGCGGCATGTCGAGCTGCCGGAGCAGCGCGACCAGCCGGGCGCGTTCCACCTGGTCGGGGCGGTACCAGCGGTAGCCGGTGGCCGCGTCGACCCGGGCGGGGGTGAGCAGGCCGAGCCGGTCGTACAGCCGCAGCGCCTTGGGCGAGAGCCGCGAGCGCGCCGCGAACTCACCGATCGTGAGCAATTCCACACCGTCCACGAGGCCCCATCCTCCGTCACCGGGCCTCCTTCGGCCCGGCGGGCGGAGGCTGCGCCCTGACCTTGGGGCAAGGTCAACGCGGCGGGGCGGAGGGGGACGGCGGCGCGGGAGTGGGCGGCGGAGAATTGGTAGACCAATCGTGGTCTTCTGCTGCCGGAGCGCACCGTGATCCCCCATAGTGAGGCGGCATGAGGTGTGAGCGGTGCGGGAATGGCCATGGACTCTCGCTGCCGGGCATGCAGTGTCCCGTATGTGGCGCGGGCACCGAGGAGTTCCGGGGCGAGCAGGGCGTACCGGGTGAGTACGGCGTACAGAGCGAGTACGGCGTGCAGAGTGAGTACGGCGTAGCGGGCGGGTACGGCGTACCGGGCGAACAGCGCGGGACCGGCGGGCCCGACGAGTACGACGTGATCCGTGCGTATGAGCCGCCACCGCCGGACGACGACCTCTGGGTGTCCAGAACGATGACGCCGGGAAGCGCGCCGGGCCCCGGCGGACCGTCCCCGGCCGCCCCCTCCGCCGCCTCGGCCCCGCGCAAGCGCCTGCTGGTCACCGTGGCGGTGGTGGCCCTCGGCTGTCTGGGCGCGGTGGTCGCCGTCGTCGGTACGAGCGGCGGGGGCGACGCCGGACGCGGCCCCTCCGCCGACGGGCAGCCGTCGCGGATCGGGTCCCCGGAGCTGCCGGGGCTGGGCGGTGTGGTCACCCCGGGCCCCGGCGACGGCGGCGCCGGCGACGGCGGCGCCGGCGACGGCGGCGCCGGCGGCGAAGGCGCGGCCGGCGGGGGCGGGGGCCAGGCGGGCGGCGCGGCTGCCGGACCGGGGCCGTCCGCGCCCCCGGCCCCGGCCCCGCCCGCACCCTCCGACTCCGCCTCGGCGCCGGGCCACGGACCGGGTACGGGGGAGTGGGCCGGCCCCGGCTGTACGACCGGCACCTACCGCGAGCACGGCCGCTTCGAGAACGGCAAGGCCGCCTGGTACACCGTCAAGACCGGCGGCTACAAGGGTGGTTCGTGCGACGGCCGGTTCTCCGCCGTGCCGATGTCCGGCAGCCCGAACGTCGACCGGGGTTCCACCGCCGTCTGGTCCTGGAAGCTCGACGCGTCGTACAAGAAGTGCGCCCTCGCGATCTACGTACCGGACAGTGGTCACGACGCCGACGCGGCGGGCGACCCCACCGTCTACCAGGTGCTCGCCGATCCGGCGGACGGCACCTCCGGCTACGCGGCCTTCGGCGTACGCCAGACCGTGCACCGCGGCAGCCTGGTCCAGGTGGGCAGTTATCCGGTCAAGGGGAAGGTGTTCTCCGTACGGCTGGTCGACCGGGGCCAGGACTGGGGCAGCCAGGAGCGGTTCGGGGCGCACCACGCCGCGGCGCAGATGCGGGTCAAGTGCGCGTAGGGCGTCGCGTGCGCGCAGGGAGTGGTGTGCGCGCAGGGCGTCGGCTGTGCGCAAGGAGCGGAGTGCGCACAGGGCTCTGAGCGGCAGGTCAACGGCCGGGTACGGCACGGGCATTGCGCGTACCCACGGATAAGTCGCCCTCCGCGCGGACACATTGACTTACCTTCAAAACAGCGATCTGCCATGTGTCTTGTTTCCGTCGAGTCACTTGTGGAATGGTGAACTTCCTCGTGCATGGTCCATGGCTGCCATTGCTCCGTCCCTCGAAATTACGGGCGCCGACCGCGCCGACCGCGCCGTCCCGTAGTGCCAATACCGAACAGGTATGTACCAATCGAGGGTCTGCTTTTCAGGCCAGAACTTCTGCGTGTCACATTGCGCCCTGGAAGGAAGTATCTCTGTGCACCCCCCTCACCCCCCACGCCCTGCCTATCCGCCCCGCTCCGCCCGTCCGCCCCAGCCGTCCCCCGGCCCAGGGGAATCCGACGCACGCCTTCTCGCCGCACTCCGGGCGAGAGCCGGTACGGGGGACACGTACCCCGTGGCGCTGCTGATGGCGCGGCACTGGGAAGCGGTCCACGACTACGCGGCGGTCTGCCTCGCCTCCCCGGCGAAGAGCGCGTCGGTGGTCGCCGCCGCGACGTTCCATCAGGTGCTCGAAGTCCTCGGCCGGGCCGAACCCGGCGCCGCGCTGAGACCTCAACTGCTCGTCACCGTACGGGACATGGTGGGTGCCTGGTCGTCGGCCGAACCGATCAGGGATCTCCTTCCCGAACTGGGGAGACCGGCGGTGGCGCGTGGCACGAGGGCGGCGAGGACGCGCGACGCGAGCCATCGCAAGCTCGCCGTTCGCTCTTTTCGGGCGATGTCGGGAACTGCGCAGTGCCTGCTGTGGCACACCGAGGTCGAGGCCGAGCCCATATCCGTACCGGCGGCATTGCTCGCCCTCGATACCGATACGGCGCGCATCGAACTGGAACAAGCGCGCGAGGAATTCCGGAGAGGCTGTCTCCGGGCACACATCGAAATCGCCCCGAAGCCGGAATGCCGGTATTACAACCGTCTGCTCGATGTACCGATTCGTCGCGGCGGCGCCCTGCTCCCCGACGTACGGAACCATCTCGCCGAGTGCGCGCACTGCCGGGACGCCGCCGACCAACTCGGCCATTTCAACGGCAAGTTGGACGTCCTGCTGGCGGAGGCCGTACTGGGCTGGGGCGCCCGCCGCTACCTCGACCTGCGGGCCGACGCCCGTACGGCGGACCCCCGGGCCGGCGCCGCCGCGCGTCCCGCCGGCCGCCACTCGGCGCCGGGCCGGCAGCGGCTCCTGCCGGCGCTCACCGTGCTCAACCGGGTCTCCCCCCTGTCGCCGGCCCCCACCCGCGCCCTCGTCGCCGGCCTGGGAGCCGGCTCGGTGATCCTGCTCGCGGCCGTCCTGACCGTCAGCCTGTGGCCCGCGCGGCACGCCCACGACGACTACGGCTCCGCCGCGTCCAGCAGCGCGTCCGCCCCCTACCCCGCGCACACCGGCTCCGCGGGCGCGGACGGCCAACTCCCGCCCGACCCCGCCGGGATGGCCACGGGCCCGCAGGACATCCGGCTGCGCAACGCCGCGGACGGCCTGTGCCTGGACAGCCGCGACGCCCGGCCGCGGCTCGGCTCGGCGGCGACGATGGCGACCTGCTCCTCGGTCGGCACCCAGCAGTGGTCGTACGAGGACGACGGCCTCCTGCGCAGCGCCGCCGAGCCCGGACTGTGCCTGAACTCCCGCGGTGTCGACGGCGTCGCCGTCCTCGGCCGCTGCGCCACCCGCCCGGCCCGCGCCGCCGACGTACGGTACGACCTGACGGTGCAGGGCACCCTGATCCCCCGCTGGCAGGACGACCTCGCGGTGACCCCGGTTTCACGGGACGCGGACGCCGATGTGGTGGTACGTCCCCGCGACGGTTCCCCGGGCCAGCGCTGGCTGGCCGACCGCGTGGCGACGACCACGGGCTCGCGCCCCATCACCGAGTCGCCCCCGGCCTCCGCCTCCGCCACGGCCCCCGTCACGGACCCGCCCATGCCGGCCCCGGGGCACAACCGGCCGGACCCGCTGACCGAGGCCCGGCTGATCCCGCGCCCCTGACGCCGCGACACCGCGACGCCGTCACGCCCCGGCGCGAGCCTTCTCGTACAGAACCGGGTCGTGGGCGGAGAAGACCGCCGGACCGGAGTCCGCCGGACCGGAATCCGTGCGCCGGTACAGCTCGGCGAGGCGGGCGTGGTTGTCCCTGACCCTCCTCCGGTCCCAGGCGACGAGGGTCTCCATGGCCCGCAGGGCGGCGGGGACGGGCGTACGGCCGTCGACCGTGCCGTGGTGGTAGAAGGCGTCACCGGCGTGCAGCAGCCAGCGGGTGCCGGTGTCGACCGCGACACACGCGTGTCCGCGGGTGTGGCCGGGGAGCGAGACGAGGACGATGCCCGGGGCGATGGAGTCGAGCTCCTTCGCCGCGGCGAACCCGAGCCACCTCTCGCCGTCCGGGCTGTGCTCCACGATCTTCGGGCCGTGGGCCCACTGGGCCGGCCGGTAGCGGAGCCTCTCCCGCCGGGACGGGGCGACCATGGATCCGAGCGCCTCGGCCGCGGTGAGATGGACCTGGGCGTGCGGGAAGTCGGCGATGCCTCCGATGTGGTCCGCGTCGACGTGCGTGAGGACGATGTGCCGTACGTCGTCCCGCGCGAAGCCCAGCCGCTCGACCTGGTGCGCGGCGGTCTCCTCGGCCCGGAAGACGGGCCTGACGAGATGACGTGCAGGACCGAAACGCCGCCGGGGATCCGCGACGTCCTCCAGCCCGAGGCCGGAGTCGACGAGGACCAGCCCGCCCGCCGTCTCGACGAGGAGGACATGGCAGACCAGGTGCGCGGTCGGCAGCAGCATCGTGCCGCAGTTGAGATGGTGGACCTTCATGGCCGGGTCCTCGCCGTCAGTCGGCGAAGGCGGGGGACGTGGTGTTGACGAGCGAGGGATGGGGCTCGTCGCCGGACATGGAGAGCAGGCCCTTGAGACAGCGGGCCGCCAGGAGCCAGTTCTTGGGGTTCCTCATGTTCAGGCCGCCGATGAGCTGCTTGAGCATGGTCAGGGTGTCGAAGTAGACGCGTTCGCAGACCAGGTTCTCGTCGGCGTCGAAGAGGAAGTACGCGGTCATCCGCACCCGGAACCGGCTGCCGGTGGCCGGGATGGCCCCGAGCGGGCCGAGGTGGGTGCCCAGCAGCCAGAACTCGGCGATCACGGCGTCGTCGCTGTGACGGAACGCGATGATCTCGTGGTCCTGGTCGGGGAAGGCGACCCGGGTGTCGTGGTAGTAGCCGCGTACGGCCGTGTCGCCGTCGTGGACCTGCATGGTCGGGATCAGCTCGTAGTGCGGATGCGGGAACGTCGACAGGACGTCGTCCCACTCCTGGCGGACCTCGTCCCGGAAGTGGTCGAGGACGAGCTTCTGGCGGGCCGCGCGTATCTCGGCGGTGAGCATGGGATGTCCTGTTCGTTCAGGCCGTGTGGGCTGGAGGAACCGCGGGTCGGGCAGGGGGGCCTGAACGACGAACGGAGAGAACACTTATGGCGTATGTCTTCGCCGAAGCTAGACTTGCGCTGTAAGTGATGTCAAGGGGTGCCCGGACACCGATCCGGCGCACAGGAGGCCGACCATGAGCGTCCGAGGCACCGGCCGAGGCAGACGTCTCGGGCTGACCCGGGAGAAAGTGACCGAGGCGGCCCTGAAGCTGATCGACCGCGACGGCCCCGACTCCTTCTCCCTGCGACGGCTGGCCACTGAACTCGACGTCGAGGTCATGTCGCTCTACAACCACGTCCCCAACAAGGAAGCGCTCCTGAACGGCGTGGCCGAACTGCTGCTCGCCCGCATCGACTTCACGGGAGCGGACACCGGCACCTGGCAGGACCGCATCCGGGCCCACGCCATCGCCTTCCGCGCCGCCGCCCAACAGCACCCCAAGGCCTTCCACCTGGTCTGCGTCCGCCCCACACAGTCCCCCGCGTCCCTGCAATCCATCCGCTCCGCCCTGGCCGCCCTCACCGAACTGGGCCTCACACCCGAGGAACAGGTCCACGCCCTACGCGGCTACGTCGCCTTCATGTCCGGCTCGATCATGCGCGAACTGGGCTCCGCCATCACCGTGGGCACGGTGGACCCCGGCCAGGTACGACAGCGGATCGACGAGATCACGGCGACGGGAGACCCCCTCCTGTCCGCCACGGCACCCCACCTGGCCGTCAGCGACCACGACGTGGAGTTCCACTACGGCATAGAACTCCTGATCGCCGGCCTGGCGACACGAGCGGGAGTCCCGTACGACGGCGGCCCGCCCACCACGCCACGCACGGATCGCGGGCGCGCGGCGTGGCCAGAGGGAGGCGTGGGTCGCGGAGGCTCGTGAAGGGAGTTGCTTCCGTTCCGCCTCTACCGGCGGGTGGAGGACAAGACGGACCGTCTCCTGGACGAGCCGACGACGCTTGGTGAGCCGTACTCGCGTCACCTGGGCGGCAAGCTGCGTGAGCTGCGCTTCGCACTGGACGGCGAGGCCGTGCGCATCCCGTACTGGCTCGCCTCCGGACAGCGGATCATTCTGTTGACGGTGTTCCGTAGGACGAGGATGCGTGAGGCGGCGGAAGTCGAACGTGCGCATCAGGCCCAGAAGGTCTGCGAGGCCGAACATGGCCGAGCGGGCCGGGCTGACGCAGCCTCAGGTGTCCCGGATGGAGGGCGGCGACACCGTGCCCACTCTTCCGTTGCTGCGACGCCTGGCCAAGGCCCTGGACGGCACACTGAACCTGGCCATCGACGAGGGTGACTCCCGCGTCACCTTCACTCCGCACGCCGCCTGAAACCGAATCCCGCCCCGGCGACCGTGCCGCGCGCACGAAGGCCCTCCCGTTCGCTGGACGGAAGGGCCTTTCACCAGGTGTTTCTCTGTGCCCTCGGCAGGATTCGAACCTGCGACCCCCGCTTTAGGAGTTCGATCACCGGACCGTGGGCAGGGCCGGTCGTGAAGGTGGGAAGGTCGTCTTCCGGTGCCGGGGACTGCCCATGTCCACGGCCGTTGATGTCAGCGATGGATGTCAGGTGGTCTGTCCCGCAAGGCTGTCGCGTCCGTCCTCATCTGCGCGGCGGTCCAGCTTCTCACCGGCAACGACGGCTCCTCTGGAAGTGTCTGGTCGGTCTGAGCCTCAGCCGACGACAGTTAGCCACGACGGCGGGAATGCCGACCGATCAGGCGCGCGTGTGTCTCGCTGTACCCCCACCGGCCTCAGCCGCGGTGCCATGCCGTCGACCAGAGCAAGATGCGCCGGTGGAAGTCTGGCGGCGAGACCTTGGGCGAGGCCTCTTGGTCCCGAAGCAAGTTGGGCGAGCGTTTGACCTTGGGTCGGTGTGTCTCTCACCTGTCGTGACGGTCCTCAGACGTCCGCGGTTGTCCGCCGCCGTGCGTCGGCGTTGTCACGCAGTTTGACACTCACCCGCCCAACCCGACCGGGCGCTCAGAAGGTGCGGGCACACCGGTTCAACCAGGCTTTAGCAGCTGGTCCCCATTCCGCCGACGGGCGTGCGGGTCTGCCGCGGTACGCCGTCGTTGCCGTCAGGACTGCCGTCACCGCTGTCACAGCGACAGTCGGCGCACAACAAACGGCGATCTCACGAACCGGTTATGACGAGATCCGCTGGGTTACTCCTTCAGGCTGTTGTCATCGACCTCAATTGGCGTGTCGGGAAACACCGCACGACCACCCCCTTAGCGTGCGGAGGTCAACCACAAAGGACTGCCCGGCAGCGGGCAGATAAGGGCTCCCTTAGCCGTGTACCGGGGTAGCCCGATCGAGAGGATCTGGACCTTGAGCGATGTTTCTCGCCGCTACCTGCTCAGGGCGTCGGCGGCCGCCGGCGTCGGGGCGGTCGTCGTCCCGGGCCTTACGGCCGCAGGCGCGCCGGATATCGCGGCCGCGAGCACCCCGGGCCTTATGGCCGCGAGCGACCCGAGTGGAAGGCCGGGATGCCCGCCGGCGAAGCTGACCGGCCACATCGTCCGCCCCGGGGACGCCTCGTACACGGATGACCGAATCGGGTACGACCAGCTCTTCTCTCACTATCCGCTGGTCATCGTCTTCGCACAGGAAACCCAGGACGTGGTGAACGCCCTCACGTGGGCGCGGCAGCACGACGTCGCGCTGCGCGTACGGAGCGGCCGCCACGCCCTTGAGGGCTGGTCGAACGTCGACAACGGCATCGTGATCGACGTCAGCCAGCTGAAGTCGGTCCAGATCGACACCGACGCCCGTATCGCGACGGTCGGCGCCGGGCTGACCCAGTTGGAAGCGGTGACGACGCTCGCCAAGCAGAACCTTGCCGTCACGACCGGAAGTGAGGGCAGCGTCGGCTTGGTCGGTGCGACGGTCGGCGGCGGCCTCGGGCCCCTCAACCGCTGGCTCGGCATGGCTTGCGACAGCCTGATCGGGACCGAGGTCGTCGTCCCGTCGGGTGACGACTGCGCCAAGGTGATCCGTGCCGACTTGAATGACCACTCGGACCTGCTGTGGGCGCTCCGCGGGGCGGGAAACGGCAACTTCGGGATCGTCACGCAACTCACCTACAAGGTGCACTCGCTCAAGCGTATCGCCTATGTGCAGGCGACCTGGGACGGCCTGGGGGACCTGCACGGGATCTTCGATGCATGGCAGCGTACGGTACCGTTCGCCGACAACCGTCTCGGATCCGAAGTCGAGATCCACAAGTCCCAGATCCTGCTGTTCGGGTGGCTCGCGGAGGGGTCGGCGGCAGAGGCCGAAGAGATGCTGGCCCCGATCCTGTCGGTCGGTACGCCCGATGTGAAGGTGCAGGTCGGTAACTGGGGCGACATCTTTGCGGGATCCCAGGTCCCGCGCGCGCAAGAGCCCGCCAACGTGAAGTTCTTCTCGGAGTTCGCCAAGCAGCTGTTCCCGAAGGAGGCGATCGACGTCATCGGCGACTTCATGCGAAACGCTCCCACGGAGGACAGCAACTACTTCGTCGATGCCTTCGGCGGGGCGATCAAGAGGGAGCCCCGCGGCGGCACGTCGTTCGTGCACCGCGACGCGATTTTCTACGGCGAGATCGGCGCAGCCTGGGGGACTCCTTCAACGACACCAGGCGTCTGCGACCCGCTCACCTCGACATGCCAGGCCTGGACCGCCGAGTTCAGCCAGGCGATGCGGCCCTACGTGGACGGCGCCTACGTCAACGTGCCGAACGTCGGAATGCAGGAGTGGGAGACCGCCTACTGGGGGAGACAAAACTTCGAGCGGCTGCGCAAGATCAAGGCGAAGTACGACCCCTGCAACGTCTTCCAGTACGAGCAGAGCATCCCGCCCGCGTCACTCTGATCGACAGTTCGTCGGGGGGTCTGTCAAACGACGAACGTTTTACAGTCCCCCACCCGGTGCTCCTCCTGCGCCAAGACCTACCGTCGCGACACCTACCACCTGATCACCGCCGGACTACGCGGCGGCAAAGGCACCCCCGAACAGGTCGCGCACCACCCGCGAGTCTTCGCCACCTTCACCGCCCCCAGCTTCGGCCCCGTCCACAACCGCCCCACCGGCCGCCCCGCCTGCCACTGCGGCACCACCCACCCCGCCGACGATCCCGCCCTCGGCACCCCTCTCCACCCGAACTCGTACGACTACGAAGCCGCGGTGCTCTGGAACGCCCACGCCGGGGCCCTGTGGCGGCGCTTCTCCATCTACCTCCGCCGCGAGACAGCCAAGCGCGCCTGACTCACCCAACGCGCCTTCCGCCAGCACGCCCGCGTCTCCTTCGCCAAAGTCGCCGAATACCAGCGGCGCGGCGCCGTCCACTTCCACGCCGTCATCCGCATCGACGGCCCCGACGGCGGCGCCACCCCACCCCCGGCCTGGGCCACCGCCGAACTCCTCACCGACGCCATCGCATCCGCCACCCTCGCCGCCCGCGTCACCGGACCCGTCCTCGACGGCCACGCGCACACGTTCGCCTTCGGCCGCCAACTCGACGTACGCACCATCCGGGGCGCCGACTTCGCGGGCGGCACCGAACTCACCGACCGCGCCGTGGCCGGCTACATCGCCAAGTACGCCACCAAGGGCGCCGAAACCGCCACCGGCACCCTCGACCACCGCATCCGCCTCCTGGCCGAACTCGCCCACACCGACCTCACCGAACACGCCCGCCGCCTCGTCCGCACCTGCTGGGACCTCGGCGCACGCCCCGACCTCGAACACCTCCGCCTCCGCGCCTGGGCCCACATGCTCGGCTTCCGCGGCCACTTCTCCACCAAGACCCGCCGCTACTCGACCACCCTCGGAACCCTCCGCCAGGCCCGCGCCGAATGGCAGCGCCTCCAAGCCGCCCTCGCACGCGGCGAAGACGCCCACGCACCCGCGCTCTCCACGCTCGTCCTCTCCCGCTGGGACTACGCCGGAAACGGCCTCACACGAGACGAAGCCTGGCTCACCGACCTACTCCACGCAGACCGCTCGGAGGGAGACGGCTCTCATGGCCGATGAACTGCTGACCGTCCCGGAAGTGATGGCCCGGCTTCGCCTCGGCCGGTTCACGGTCTACGACTTGATCCGATCCCGGCGACTGCTTTCCATCACGGTCGGCCGTGCCCGGCGCATCCCCGGTCACGCCTTGCGCGACTTCATCACCCATGAGATCCAGGAGGCTGCCTGATGGCCACCCAGCGCAAGCGCAACCCGAACGGCGCGGGCACCATCACCAAGCGCAAGGATGGCCGCTATCAAGCCGCCGTCCATGTCCTCCAGCCGACGGCACCCGCGCCCGCAAGTTCGCCTACGGCAAGACCTGGACCGAGTGCGACACCAAGCGCCGTGAGCTGCTGGCCAAGTCCGAGAGCGGCATCCCCGTACCCACCCGCTCGGCCAAGCTCGCCGAGTGGCTGCCGTATTGGCGCGACAACATCATCAAGCCACGCAGGAAGCTCAGCACGTACGACAAGTACGAGTCACACGTCCGTCTTCAACCGGAACGTGGCCGGTCTTGTCGAGCCGCCGCGCGCCAAGTCCCGCGAGCTGAGTCCCTGGACGCTGGACGAGACCTTGGAGTTTCTGGCGGCTGCCCGGAAGGACCCGCTGTGCGCCGCGTTCGTGCTCGCGATCACCATGGGCCTGCGCCGTGGTGAAATCGTCGGACTCCGCTGGAAGGATGTCGACCTGGAGAACCGCGTCCTTCACGTCTGTCAGCAGACCCAGCGGCGGCGCGGTGTCCTCTACGACGACGATCCCAAGGGGCGTCGCCGTCGGGCGGTCCCGCTACCCGCCATGTGCGTTGCTCCGCTGCGCTGGCACCGTATGCGGCAGATAGCTGCCAAGAAACGAGCGGGGAAGAGGTGGCAGGAGGGCGGATACGTCTTCGCCACCCGGACCGGCCACGCCGTCGAGCCACGCAACGTCTACCGCTCCTTCACCCGCGTTGCCGAGTCGGCCGGCCTGCGGGTCATCCGGCTGCACGACGCCCGGCACGGCTGCGCCACGATCCTCACCGCTGCCGGGGGTGGCCCCGCGCGTCGTGATGGAGATCCTCGGCCATAGCCAGATCAGCATCACCATGGACGTCTACACGCACGTCGTCCACGACACCCAGCGCGAGGCGATCAGCCACATGGACCGGCTACTCAAGAGGCGCCCCGGTCGCCAGTGATCGCCGGCGTTGATGTCAGAAGTGGATGTCAAAGGCCCCGGACCATGATCGGTCCGGGGCCTTTTGGCTGGTGCCCTCGGCAGGATTCGAACCTGCGACACCCGCTTTAGGAGAGCGGTGCTCTATCCCCTGAGCTACGAAGGCGGGCCTTGCGTGAAACGTGGATGAATACTCTGAGTGATGACTCGTCCATGTTGAGGCAAGGTCCTGGGCTGCCCGTGAGGGCAGACCAGGACAGCGTAGCGGATGTGGGCGGGGCCGTGGTGGCTGCCTCAGCGCGCCGGGCTTTGGCCGGTGTCGTCGATGGTTTCTGCGTCTGCGTCGGTGTATGTGGGGTCTTCGGTGTAGCGGGCGTGGCTGGTGGTGTTCTGGGCGAGCACGAAGCCGAGGATGACGAGGCTCTGGGCTTCGGCTCCGAAGGCGATCATGCGGCGGTTCCAGAGGGAACGGTCGAGTTGTGAGAAGCCGGATTCGCTGCCGTCGCGACCGCCGTAGAGGGTCTGGTGGGTGCGGGTGGCGTCGGGGATTTGGTGGAGGTGTTCGGCGCGGTGGAAGCCTTGTTCGGTGTCGCTGTGTCCTGCTTCACGTTCGCCGGGGGTGGTGGTGATGCCGACGGGTTCGCGGTGTTCATGCGGGCCGCGGGGACAGGGGATGGCCAGAAGGTGGTACCAGCGGTGGGTGTGGGCGGAGCGGCGGCGTTCGAGTTTGCGGACAGGGGCGGGCAGCAGGGTGCTGGTGCCGTTGTCGAGGAAGACGCGTTCGTGGAAGCGTCCGTTCTTGGACCAGAGTTCGTGGGCACAGTGGGGGTGGGTGAGGGTGCGGATGTAGCGGGGGCGGGCGCCCTTGTGCTGTTTGTTGATGAGGAGTCTTCCGCGGCGGGCGATGATGTCGCGGTGCGTGCCGCGGAAGGCGCCGTCGTAGAGGACGCCCATACAGCCGTCGGCTGCGTCGAGGACGGCGCAGGCGGTTTCCAGGGCGATGGCGGCTTCGCCGCCGGGGTGGTCGTGAGGGACGTGGCGGTAGCGGAGGAAGCCCCGGCGGAAGTAGCCGCGGTGTCGGGTGGAGAACGCGACGAACTTGGTGCCCAGGACCATCGTTGTCCCGTCGTCGCTCCCGCCGTCCTTGCTGCTGGTGTCGGTGTTGTTGTCTGAGGCGCTGGTGTCGCTCTCGCCCTCGTCGCGGTTGCCGCCGCCTTCTTTCTGCCAGGAGGCGGCCTGGCAGCGTCCGCGTACCGTTTGACGGTTCGGCTGGTCATGCCGAGCTGCCGCTGGATCGCGCGGCGGCTGTGTCCCGCCTCCACCAGGGCGTGGACCGTGGCGTGAACGGTCCTGGTTCGGTCGGCGAACCGGTGGCCGGTCGGCCAAGGTGAGTCGGAGGGCTCCGGTGCAGGCTCCGGCTCGGCCGTTTCAGGTCGCTGGGGTACTTAGTACTCCAGCAGGATTTCGCTGTCTGACCTGTGGGTTTGGCTGGGCGGCCGGATTGTAGCGGGACGTGGAATGGTCAGGGGTGGTTTCACGGAGGCCGTCCCTCGATCGTGCGACAACGCCGCACGTAATGACAGCGACGCGCGACTGCTTGTCGTCGTCGGCGCCAGTTCGACCAGCTCACCGCGTGGTGTCGGCCTCGACGTCCGCGCAGGTGCGGGGGTTGGGGCCGACAAGCTGCCAGGAGTCGCCGAACCTCTGCCACGGTGAGCCCGACGGCCCCGGCTGCCTCACCGGTTCCGCCCCCTTTTCCCGGGCCCGGTGTGCCGTGACGGCGAGGAAGGCGTGCGCGAGCATCGCCAGAGTGATGTGCCGATACCAACCCGGGTAACGTCGGACTTCGTACTGGTCCAGGCCGCACTCGTTCTTCGCGGCCTGGAAACACTCCTCGATCGCCCAGCGCGACCCGGCGATCCGCACCAGCTCCACAACACTCGTCCCCAACGGAGCGTAGGCGAGGTAGTAGGCGATCTCGTCGGGCTTGCGGATGCTGCGCCGGGCCAGCGCCCACCGTATCCGGTGAGGGACCTCCCCCTGGTAGTCGAACTCAGCCACAGCCGGCAGCCGAACTGCCGCCCAGTGGTAGACGCGCGGGCCCTTCGCGCCGTCGCCGCACGAGATCTTCTCCCATGCCTCGTCCGGGGCCTGCGCGAACAGGCCGTCGATGCGGGGACAGCCCACGCTGAACTGGGATTTGGGCACGGCCAGTACGTAGCCGACGCCCGACTGCTCCAGGAGCCGGCGGAAGCGGCTCTCCTGTCCGTAGGCGGAATCCGCGGTGACCCAGGAGATGGGCAGTGGTGAGGCGAGGGCGCGGAGCACGATGTGCCGGGCCAGTTCGCCCTTGGTGGCGAAGGTCCGCTCGTGCGGGACTTTCGCCAGGCGGCAGCGTTCGCGGTCCCCGGTCCAGGACTTGGGCAGGTACAGCTCGCGATCGACCAGAGCCCGGCCGCAGGCGGTGGCGTAGGCGGCGAAGACGCCGATCTGGCAATTCTCGGTACGGCCGGCGGTCCCGGAATACTGGCGCTGGACCCCGGCGGAAGTGGTGCCCTTCTTGATGAAGCCGGTGTCGTCGATGATGAGGACTCCGTCGTCTTCCCCGAGCTTGTCAGCGACGTATTGCTGCAGGTCGTCGCGGATGTCGTCGGACTCCCACTTCGCGCCGGCGAGCAGGTGCTGCAGTCCGTCAGGAGTCGAGTGGCCTGCCTGCTCGGCCAGTTGCCAGCTGTTCTTGCGGGCCACCGGGGCGAGCAGTCCGCGCACGTAGTCACGCATGCGGCGGCGCAGCTCCACACGGCTGAAACGGTGGCCGATGGTCACGAAGAGGTCGTCCAGATCCAGGTCCCACTGCTCGGCAGCACGCTCCGTCATCACACGGGGGCACTTTCCCCGTCGCTGTCATTACGTGCGGCGTTGTCGCACGATCGAGGGACGGCCTCCGTGAAACCACCCCTGACCATTCCACGTCCCGCTACAATCCGGCCGCCCAGCCAAACCCACAGGTCAGACAGCGAAATCCTGCTGGAGTATTAGGACGCACAGGCATCGGCGGTGCTGGGCGATGCTCCGCTCGGCGGCCTCACTGAGGTTGTGCCAGAGGTGCCACCGGTCTGCGACTTGCACGGCTTGCGGGGCGCCGATGGCGGCACCTTCGGCGAAGAACGGTGCGCGGTCTCGGCAGACCACCTCGATTCCGGGCCGCTGGGCCAGCCACGCCGCCAAGGTCGACGACTCCCGGTCGGGCAGCAGGTCGATGGGCCGGCGGGTCTCGACGTCCACAAGAACGGTCCCGTAGCGGCGGCCCTTGCGGGTGGCGTACTCGTCGACGCCGACCACCCGCGGGGCGGGCAAATCCGGTTCGGGAAGCGCGGCGACCAGTCGCAGGACTGTGCTGCGGCTGACCGCCCCGCCCACGATGGCGGCCAGGCGGGCACCGGCCCGGCCCGCGAGGGCAAGACCGATCGCGGCCAGGGCCGAGCGGAGCCGCTCGGTCCGCTGACCATTCCTCCGGGTCGGGCCAGGTATCTGCTCGACGAACGTGCGATGTCCGCACTCAACGTTCCGACAAGCGAACCGGCGGTCCCGCAGCTGGAGGACGACACTTCGTCCCGCGCTCGGAACATCAGCGGGAAACCGCAGGTAGGAGCCGTGCACCTGGGCGGACCACGCCCCACACCCCGGACACAAGGCGCCCACGGTGGTGCACCGCACATCAACACGCACCATCGCGATGTTCACGTCTACCGACAGCACCGCGACGTCCGCGGTCGACGGGAACAGCAGCTCCTCCAGCCGGAACAAGATCTCATTCACAGCCACGAACTGTCGGCCCAATCACGCGTGCCATTGCTCGTTCTGAGGCAACTTCCCAGGACACCCCAGGGAGTTCATTCGTCACTCACAGTGCACGGATCACACAACCTGAGCCAGAACCACTACTCGTGAATAAAGCCAGGCAGCCGAGGTCGTGGTGAAGTCGCCTCGGGACTTCACGGCACGGTGCTCGTATTGTGACCGCCAGGTGGCATGTAGCACTGGGTAACCAGGGGGCCCCGGTCGCGACTGTGGGTGGCGAAGCTGGATGGGGGCCCTGCTGTCCCTTCGCACTCAATCGAGTCGTCTTCTCAACGGCCCCAGCCATTCGGGCTTCCATCTCAGCGAACCTGGTCGCGCGGCTCAGTGCACTGGGGGGGATAAGTGCGGATGCGACGGCGTCGGCGAGCCTCCACCGTCTCCCGGAGACTCAGAACGACACGGTGAGGGCGATGACGACGATGTTGGCGATGAGGTACAAGCCCGTCGCGATGGCGAAAGTGCGGTTGTTGAAGCGCCGCGCCGCCGGTTCGGCCATGGGATCGGTCAACAGCTTCATGATGTAGGTGGTGTTGGCGACACCGACCAGTACGTAGAGCAGGCTCATGAAGTGGATCTCTTCGACCAGCGTCACGTTCAGGAAGGTGCCCAGCGCCTCGTCGACTGCCCGTAGGTTGAGCATGATCGTGAAGAGCGCGGCACCGAGAATCCCGAGCCGTGCGACCATGGCGACCTCGTTGTCCTTCGACCAGATCAGAAACGAGATCAGGGCGACCATGAGAGCCACATACACCGGCAGGATCTGCTTGCCGAAACTCGTGAGGTCCACTCGGGTGAGCTGGAACTCGATCACCAGCTGGGAGTAGTGACTGCTGCCTCCTTGTTTGAGCCGGGGATCGCCGAAGCTCGTCCTGTAGGGCGCGTCACCGACGCCGATCCGGAATCGCGTGATCTTGAAGTCGCCGGGATGGATCCTGGGGTTGTACGTGGAGTTCTTCGCATCCGCCCGGTAGACGAACCGTGACCTGTCCAGTTTGTTTTCCTCAACCCGGATCCGGACGACCTGTTTGTCGAACGGGAAGTCCGTCAGGTTCAGGGTCTGCCGGAAGGTCCCGGACACTTTGACCTGAGTCCAGTACTCGTTGTCCACCTTCTCGCTGGAAGGCGCGGTCAGCGTCGTCTTCGTCGCGTTGGTGAATTCGAGACGCTGGACAGCGGCAAGGTCCTTGCGTGGGCATACGCTCCACAGCCACAGGTCCGCGTTCACGGTGCTCTCGACCGGATCCACCGCGTAGAGGTCGGTGACGTAAGCCCCGACCCTGCAACTGGGCACGGCCGCAGCGGCGGGCGTGGCGATGATCAGCGTGCTCAGCACCGCAGCGACCGCTGCGAGCAGGGCGGCCGCTCCCGACGGGAGCCCGGCCAGGAAGTCTCGTCGGCCGTTCGCTGGCCCGCCGTACGAACGGGGCATACCTGCGAGCCTCCAAGGACGCCGGCGGGAGCAGCGGGAACTGCCTCAGGGGAGCGTTTCCACGCGGACCTTAACCCGGCGGCCGAGGCAAGATCGCGATCAGAGCGGCCCACCCCGCAGACCGGCCCAGATACACCCCTTCGGCCCACTACGTGGATGTGCAGGTGAGGTACCGACTGTTCCGATCCGGGTCCGCTGGCACTCAAGATGTTGACGCCTGTGGCGTCGAGCGCGGTCCTCATGGCCGCCGCCAGGCGCTGGGCCAGCGGCATCGACGCGGCCAGCACGTCGGGTGGAGTGTCGAACACGCCCTCGTAGCAGCTTGGGCTGCGGCTTTCACAGAAGCTGAGCCAGAGCCCGTTCTCGTGAACAGAGCCACCCCTACTTGCGGAGACCGCCTCATAGCCGTCGCGGGCACTCGGCGGCGCTGTGGACGGAACTGCACGGAGGGGTGTACATGTCCTGTCGCTGATATTCGGGCCCACCGATACGCCCACGCTGCGCCGACTGCTGGTCAGCCGCAGGAGCCTGGCCGATGAGTCGACTCAGGTCCCGCATTCGGTCAGGCCGGAGGAGGTCGTGGCGGAGGCCATCGCCCACTTGTCCAACGGCCCGACCCGGATCGTGGGTAAACAGCTTCGGGTGATGATCCGCCTGTTGGGCACCATCTCGCACGGAAAGGCAGTCAAGCCGGCCGTACGGCACGCTGGGGCGGTCATGGGCAGCGATCACCGGATGATGAGCCCAAGTGGGCTGGCTACGGTGACGTCATTGGGGGACGCCGTAGCCAAGATGGCCTGCGGACACGAAACGCGGGCGTCCAATTTCAGGCGTCGTCGTGGTTGAGGGTGCTGGCGATGCGTTCGGCGACGGCATCCCGCAGTGCGGGATCCATCCGTTCGGTGGTCAGGGATTCGTACAGCCACAGGCCGTCGGCTGCCAGGCGGGCGATGAGCCGGTCGAGCGCGGCGGCGTCGTCGGTGTCTGCGGTCAGGGGTGGGGCCCACCGTTGCGTCACCGCGTCCCAGGGGGCCGCGTGCTCGGCGGTCGTCGTTCCTTCGAGCATGAAGAGAAGCTCGGCCCGGGTGGCGCTGTGGGTGGCGACACGGGTGTAGGCGGTGAGCCGTTCGATGGGGGTGGCCTCGGTGGCGGGTTTGCCTGCTGCCGCCGTCATGCCGGCTTCCCATTGGTCGGCGAGGTGTTGGTGGATGGCCTGGACGAGGTCCTCGCGGGAGGCGAAGTGGTAGAGCAGTCCGCCTTTGGTCAGGCCGGCTTCGGCGGCGACGGAGTCGAAGGTGACGCTCTTGACTCCTTCGCGCTCCACGACGCGGGTGGCCGCTTCGAGGATCTCGGTTCGCTTGCTGGTTCGCATGGGCGCTCCTCCCTGGCGGGGGGTGTCAGTAGTGCGTGGGGGTGGACAGGGCTGATCCTGGGCCATGTCGGCGCAGGAGGAGGCCCGTGGCGATCGCGCCGGCGGCCATGACGACGGTGATCACGATCATGACGGCGAAGTAGGCGCTGTCGAACGCGTGTGACGCGGCGGCGATCAACGCCGCGTTGTCCTTCCCGGCCAGTGCGAGCGCGCTGTCGACGCTGTCGCGCGCACTGGCCGGGGCCCCGGCGGGCAGGTCGATGGTCGCGGTGTAGACGGCGGTCAGGAGACTGCCGAGCAGCGCGACCGCGATGAGGCTGCCGAACTCGTAGGACACTTCTTCGACGGAGGAGGCCATTCCGGCCCGGCGTGCCGGGACGTTACCCATGATCGCGCTGGAAGCCACGGACATGGCCGATCCGAGACCGGCGCCGGTGATGAGGAGCCCGGTGATGAGCAGCCCCATGCTGGTGTCGAAGTTCAGCAGGACCAGCACGGCGCCGAGGGTGCTGAGGGCGAGACCGCCCGCGACGATGGGCAGCAGGCCGACCTTGTGCAGGCTGGCACCGCCGATCATGGCCGTCGGCAGCGCCCCCACGGCGACGGCGGCGACGAGGAGCCCCGCGCGCAGCGGGGTGAAGCCCTCCACGAGCTGGAAGCGCTGGGTGGTGACAAGTTGGATACCGGCGATGGCGAACATGGAGAATCCGGCGGCCAGGACTCCGGCGAGGAACGCCCGGTTGCGGAAGATCGCGAAGTCCAGCAGGGGGTAGGGCAGGCGGCGCTGCCGCCGTGCGAAGGCCCACCCGCCGACAGCGGCCGCAAGCACGGCGGTGGCGATGGTGAGGGGTGCGGGGCCGGTCTTCGCCGTCTCCTTGATCGCGATCACGAGGCCGACCAGGGCGACGAGCGCGAGGAGCGAGGAGAGCAGGTCCCAGCGCTTGGTGGGGTCCGCGTCGTTGGGAGGCGCGAGGAACAGCGTGGCGACGATCGCCGCGACGACGACGGGGACGTTGACGAGGAAGACCGAGCCCCACCAGAAGCTGTGGAGCAGGAGCCCACTGACGATCGGGCCCAGCGCGCTGCCCACGATCGCCAGACTTCCCCAGATCGCGATGGCGACATTGCGCTCACGCTCGTCCTCGAACGTCACGCGGATCAGAGCGAGCGTGGCGGGCATCATCGACGCCGCACCGACGGCCAAAAACGCCCGTGCCGCGATCAAGGTCTCCGGAGTCGGTGAGAACGCGGCAGCCAGCGAGGCGACCCCGAATATCACCAGGCCTATCAGGAACATCTTCCGGTGCCCCACCCGGTCACCGAGCGTTCCGCTGCCCAGCAGCAGCCCCGCCATCACCACCGGATAGGCATTGATGATCCACAAGCCCTCGGAACCGCTCGCGCCGAGATCCTCCACCAGCGTCGGCAACGCCGCGTACAGGATGGAGTTGTCCAACGTGATCAGCAGGAGCCCCGCGCTCACCACCGTCAGCAGCAGCCAGCGTCGCCTCGTACTCAGAACCATCCCGCGCACCTCTCCCTCAGCATTGCCACACCTCGTAACTGTACCTTACGAAAGGTACAGTTACGAGGTGTGGCAATGCGCCTGCACGCCGCTGAGCTGCCCTTTTACGGTCTACCCGTGCGGGAGGAGTGCTGACGGATGCGGCGTGCTCCGGGCGCGGGCCCCTGGGGCGAGGCAGGCCCGGACAGCACGCTGCTGCTGAGCGGCCTCTACACCGTGAACGGCGGTGTGCCGGGTCGGCTGCTCGCGGCGCTGCCACCGCTGGCCGTCATCGAAGCCGAACTGGGCACCTGTCCGATCAGCTCGGCAGCCTTCGAGGAGATCACCCGCGAGGTGCCCGGGCAGCAGATCCTGCTGGACCGGGCACTGGACCTGATGCTCATCACCGCCCTGCGCGCCTGGTTCACCCGCCCCGGTGCCCAGGTCCCCGCCTGGTACCAGGCTCACAGCGACCCGGTGGTGGGAGCGGCCCTGCGCCTGATGCACAGCAACCCCGCCCACCCGTGGACACTGGAATCACTGGCAGCCGGAACCGGCGCGTCCCGGGCCAACCTGGCCCGCCGCTTCACCACCCTCGTGGGACAGCCACCCATGACCTACCTGCGGGAACGGCGCCTGGCCCTGGCCGCCGACCTGCTGCGCGAACCCGACCAGACGCTCTCCGCGGTGGCGGACCGCGTCGGGTTCGCCAACGCCTTCGCCCTGAGCGCCGCGTTCAAGAAGGAACACGGCATCAGTCCGAGCGAATACCGGACAGGTACAGCGCGGGCACGGCCATAACAGCTTCGGGTGAGCCCTGGTGGGGTCACGTATTCAGCTGTCGCCGGTTCCCTGTCGATCCTGACCCGGCTGGTGTTCCAGGGGATCCATTCGGCCAGGCGACGCCAACAGGTCATGCCCGAGCCGAAGCCGAGCTCCTGCGGCCATAACTGCTCTTTCGTCGGCGAGTACGGAACGATCCTCGCTCGACCTGAGGCCATCCTTCATCTCATTTGGTGCCGGCGATCTGGCATGCCAATGTCGCGTACGCAGGTGCTGCGACTCCTACTGGCGACACCTCAAAGGCAACCCTGTGCAGCTCGAAGTGGGCGTGCGGGCCGGCCGGGGCCCAGCAAACAGCTCAGGCTTGGAGACGACGTGAGGCTGACGGTCATGCCGTCAGTTGGCGGCGGTGCACAGAGCCGTGACCAGCGAAGATGTCTCTCGCGTCCCTGAAGCCGGGATGTCCGTTTCTGAAGCTTAACGACCAGGGCTGCTGACCAGCAGATTTGCAATTTCAGGCGATCATGCGGCGGTTCCAGAGGGAACGGTCGAGTTGTGAGAAGCCGGATTCGCTGTCGTCGCGACCGCCGTAGAGTTTCTGGTGTCTGCGGGTGGCGTCGGGGATTTGGAGGAGGTGTTCGGCGCGGTGGAAGCCTTGTTCGGTGTCGCTGTGTCCTGCTTCACGTTCACCGGGGCGGCGCCGACCCCGACGACGGCCCGGACTACGAGGGCGCGCTCGGCGGACGCGACCGGCACCGGGCCGTCGTCCTCCTCGCCCACCAGCCCGCACAGGTCATGGAGGCCGCCCGTTACGAGGTGGATCTCCAGTTGCCCGGCCACACCCACGGCGGCCGGCTCTGGCCCTTCACCCATCTCACTGCCCTGGCCAACCCGGACGTCGCCGGGCTGAGCGGCACGGGGACACCCTGCTCCACGTGACCCGGGGCACCGGCTTCTGGGGGCCGCCGGTCCGGCTGGGCGCCGGCCCGGACATCACCGTCGTGGAACTGGCGTCGCCCCGCGTCCGACCGTGTACGCGACGGCCGGGCGCGGGGCGCCACCGGTGCCTCAGTGGCCGCCGGGCCCGCCCAGCAGCGGCAGGCCCGCCGTGTACCGGCGCAGGAAGCCCGCGGTCGGGGTGTCGGCTTCGGCGACCTGGTCCGGGGTACCCGCGGCCACGACCGCGCCGCCGTCCGGGCCGGCGCCCGGCCCCAGGTCGATCACCCAGTCCGCGGAGGCCGCGACGGGGATGTCGTGCTCGGCGACGACCACGGTGTTGCCCGAGTCGAGCAGCAGGTCGAAGGCGTCCACCATGCGCTGGATGTCGGAGGGGTGCAGACCGGAGACGGGTTCGTCGAGCACGACCAGTCCGGCCTTGCGCCCCGCCGATCCGCGCTGGATCGCCGACGCCAGCTTCAGGCGCTGCGCCTCGCCGCCGGAGAGTTGAGTGGCGTTCTGGCCGAGTTGCAGATAGCCGAGGCCGACCCGGTCCATGGCCTCCAGCGCCTCCGCCAACTGCCGCTGTCCCGTGAGGCGTTCGACGGCCTCGGCGACGGTCAGCTCCAGCACCCCGTCGATGGTCAACCCCTCGTAGGTGATCTCCAGGGCCTCCGGTGTGTAGCGGCGGCCCTCACAGGCGTCGCAGACCACCCACACGTCCGGCAGGAAGTGCATGTCGACCAGCTTGCGGCCGTACCCGGTACAGGTCTCGCAGCGTCCGCCGTTGGCCGTGTTGAAGGAGAACCAGGAGGACTTGACGCCGCGCTTGCGTGCCTCGTCGGTCTCCGAGAACAGCTTGCGGACGATGTCGAACGCCTTGCTGTACGTGGCGGGGTTGGACCGGGGTGTCCGGCCGATCGGCTCCTGGTCGACCACGGCGACCCAGCTGAAGCGCTCGCTCCCGGCGACCCGGCGGACGGTTTCGGCCGTCGTTCCGGTCAAAGCCGCCTCCGTCCCGGCACCGAGCGCGCCGAGCAGACTGCTCTTGCCGCTGCCGCTGACCCCGGTCAGACAGGTCAGCCGGCCCACGGGGAAGCGGACCAGGTCCGTTGTCACGTTGTGCGCGGACAGCCCGTGCAGTTCCACCCAGCGAGTGCCCTCCCCGACCGGCCGGCGGGTACGGCGCAGCCGCGGTCCCTTCCCGGCGAGGTAGTGGCCGGTGAGCGAGCGGGGGTGCGCGGCGATGTCTGCGGGGGTGCCGGAGACGAGCACCTCGCCGCCCAGCCGTCCGGCGCCCGGTCCCATGTCGATCACCCAGTCGGCGCGGGCGATCAGTTCAGGGTCGTGTTCGACCAGCAGCACGCTGTTCCCGGCGGCGCGCAGTTCCAGCGCGATGTCCAGCAGATGGGCCTTGTCCGCAGGGTGGAGGCCGGTGCCCGGTTCGTCCAGGACGAAGATGATGTCGCTGAGTTCGGTGCTGAGCTGGGCGGCGAGCCGGGTGCGCTGGAGTTCGCCGCCGGACAGGGTGGCCGCGCCGCGCGACAGTTGGAGATGGGCGAGGCCGAGGCGGTCCAGCACGCGGAGTCTTCGGGCGAGGTCCTGGAGGAGGGGTTCGCCGACCGCGCGCCGGCCGGTGTCGAGACCGGAGGTGACCCGGTCGCCCCAGGCGCGTACCTCCCGGACGTCGACCTCCAGCAGTTCGGGGTAGGCGAGCCCGCCGAGCCGTACCGACCGGGCGATCGCGTCGTAGCCGGTGCCGCCGCAGGTGGTGCAGGGCATCTTGCGCATGTACGGCAGATAGCGCTCCTTGGCGCTGGGAGTCGCCGCATTCGCGAAGACCCTCTCCACCTCGGCGAGCGCTCCGCGCAGCGGCTCGCTGGAGGTGTACGTCCAGGAGGACGTCTCGTTCTTGTTGGGCATGTCGACGGTCGCCTCGATCCTCTCGTCACCCGTGCCGTGCAGCACGTCGCGCCGGAAGCCCTCGGGCAGCGACTGCCAGGGCTGTGCGAGGTCCACGCCGCGTTTCTCGGCCAGTGCGGGAATGAAGGCGTGTTCGCCGGAGCGCCACTTCGCGTACCAGGGGGAGGCTCCGTCGAACAGGGGCAACTCCGGGTGCGTGACGACGAGTTCCTCCCGCGCCTGCCAGCGTCCGCCGACGCCGTGGCAGTCGGAGCAGCTTCCCTCCGGGGTGTGCCGGTCGAAGTGGGCGGTACTGAGATGGCCGTCACCGGATATCGCGTCCGGGCCGATGCCGGGCAGCCGGGAGTAGAGCAGTCCGAGGTGGCCGTCGATACCGGTGATGGTGGCGACGGTGGAGCGGGGGTTGCGGTTGAGCCGGCGCTGGTCGACGGCGAGGGTGGCGCCGAGACCGAGGATCCGGTCCACCTTGGGGCGGTTGCGCTGGGTGATGTACTGCCGGACGAACGGCGAGAGCCCTTCCAGATAACGGAGTTGGGCCTCGCTGTGCAGAGTGTCGATCGCTAACGAGGTCTTGCCGCTGCCGCTGACCCCGGTGAAGGCCACCACCCGGCCCTTGGGGATGCTCACGGTGACATCGCGGAGGTTGTTGGTCCGTGCCCCCACCACCTCGATGGTCTCCGAGACGCGCACGCTTTCTGTCATTTCCTCAGTCCTCTCCCGACGGCGGGAAGGACAACGTACGGGCCCGGAACGCCCGGTAGGGGCCCGGCGTCCTCGTTCCGAGCACCTCGAAAGCCCCTCCCGGACAAACCAATGAGGCTACTACGCGACGTCGGCCGCCGATCTGCGGGAGAGCGCTTCGAGCAGGTCCATGGCACGGTCCGCCACCTCGTACGGCACGAAGAGATGGTCGCTCTTCGTGGTGGAATCCGGCCACTACATTGCGGCTGACTCCGGCCCGAGCGAGTTCATGGGCGACGGCGGCGGTCAGGCCCACCGCATCCAGAGCGGAGTGCACCCGCAGGACCAGCCACCCGGCCACGTAGTCGTACCCCGGCCCCGCCGCCTCGGCGTCCTCCTGCCGCAGCACCAGAGTGAGGCCTTAGCGTTCGGCCACCGTGACGACCGGGGTCACTCCGGCAGGATGTCGCCGGCCACAGTGGTGAACACGTAGCGCCCCGGATTCATCTCCGGCCGCATGTCGATCAGAAGCCGTCGCAGGTCAGTCTCGCCATACACGGGAGACACCCTTACAGCCGGGCGGGCGGACGACGCACCGAGAGCGGCAGACCGGGCTGTCGTTCGATCGACCGGGGAGCGAGTGGTGGTCGCCGGACGGGTGACTCATACGCCGCGGAGTACCCGAAGGCTCACGTCGGCGACCACCCGCGCGGGCTCCGCGGGGACCCGTGGGAGGGGTAGAAGTCCATCCAACTGGCCTACGGGCTCAACGTCCCAACGAGCTACCGGCGTTGGCGGGCAGGCGCGCAGCCATGTTTTCACGCCGACAAGGCGCACCCGAAGGGATCAGGGGGACTGACCTGCGAAGACGCCCCACGCGTTCCCGAAATCAAAGAGGGGCGTTCCTGGGCCCCATCGCGACAAGCCGCTGACCTGCGCTTCAGCAATTGTCCGCAAGGCCCACGAAGGCGAAGACGAAGGCGAGGCGAGGTCAAGTGTTGGGCGGTTGGCCGCCTGACCTGAACGGGGTGGCGGATGGGGCGCTGATGGTTGCGTCCGGGACTGTCGGCGCGCAGCGCTTCCGGAAGGCGGCATTTAATCGTTCACGTGTTCGATGTAGGGTCCGGATCGGTGGGGTTGTGGATGCGACCGCTGAGTCATGGCCGACTGGCTGAACAGTAGACTGAAAACTAAGTCAATCAATCCGCCATGAGATATGTGGGGGTTCGCCGCGCCAGGTGACGCGGCAGAGTGCCGGATTCAGGGAAGGGCAGCATGACGCAGCGTGATGAGCGGGTTCTGGTGACGCTCGCCGAGATCGCTCGGTTCGCCGGAGTGGGGCGTGCGGCTGTCAGCAACTGGCGGCGGCGGTTCGAAGACTTTCCCGTCTCCGTGGGGGGAAGCGATGCCAGCCCGCAGTTCGCACTCGACGCGGTCGAGGAGTGGCTGCTGACCCGCGGCAAGCTGCGCGCCTCCAGCGGGGCTCTCGATCGGTTGTGGCCGCACATCGAGGCGCTCGGTGACCGTGACCGCATGGGACTGGTCATCGCGGAGGCGGGTCTGCGACTCGCCACAGCCGCGGCGCCGCCTCCCTGGCCGGATGCAGTGCCTCAACTTTCTCCTGGTGAACTCCGCTTGGTGTACGAGGCCATGGGGGCGGGACCGACTGCCGGCGGTGCGGAAACCTTCCGTGTTCTGCTGGAGCGCTGGCTGAGTACCCATGTCCGGCAGATCACCACGACACCTGTCCCGCTCTCCGACCTCATGACGGAACTCGCCGACGAGACCCGCGGGCGGCGCCCCGTGCGCCGTGTGGCGGATCCGGCCTGTGGCGTCGGCACACTGCTGCTGGCCGCCGTTCGGCACTGGTCGGTGCGGGAGCCGCTGAGGCTCACGGGGCTCGACATCGACCCTGTCCTCGGACGGCTCGCGGCGGCCCGGCTGGCCTTGGTCGCGGATCACGAGCAGGTCGACATCACGATTGCCGACACCCTGCGTGACGACCCCGGCGCCGATGCTCGCGCGGACGTCATCCTGTGCAGTCCGCCTGCCAACGAACGGGACTGGGGTCATGCGCAACTGGCCACGGACCGGCGCTGGCTCTTCGGCCAGCCGCCCCGCACCGAGTCGGAACTCGCCTGGGTGCAGCATGTCGTATCCGCCCTGGCCGAGGACGGAGTAGCGGTCGTCCTCCTGCCGCCTGCCGTGGCCTCGCGCCGGGCGGGCCGCCGGATTCGGGCCGGTTTGCTGCGCGCCGGATCGCTGCGAGCAGTGGTCGCGCTGCCGCCCGGTGCCGCACCGCCTTACGGGGTGGGGCTGCACCTCTGGGTTCTTCGTGCGGCGGACGCGAACCCGGATGAGAGGGGCATCCTGCTGGTCGATGCGGCGGATTGCCGCCACACAGCAACCGCGGGCGGTACACAGGTCGTCGACTGGGACGGGGTGCGGGAGCGGGTCTTCGCCGCCGTACGGGGCGATGTCCCGCCCGGTGCCGTGACGGTGCCGGTGGTGGACCTTTTGGGGGAAGAGACAGACCTCACCCCTGCCCGGCACGTGCCGCCCACCGTCGCCACGTCGGCCGTCGAACTGAACAGATCCTGGGGCCGTTTCGACCATGCGCTGGTCGCTGTGCGCGACGCCGGGCAGGCCTTGCGGCCCCTGGCCTCGACGCAGCCGCCCCGGGCGCCCGCAGCCGTGAGCGTGGGGGATCTGGAGGCCGCCGATGCCGTCAGGCTCACGCCTGGAGAGCCCTTGCCCGAGGGAGTGCTGCGACGTGGGCCCCGCCCTGACCGCGGGGTTCCGGTGCTCATGGCCGGGCACTTGGGGGAGGGGCGGATCGAACAGTGGTGGATGGCCGCGGACGACGTGGAACGCGGGGAGCGGGAAAGAGGGCTGACCGTCACCGGCTTCGGGGACGTCGTGGTCGTCACCACGTTCGCGGAGTTCGACGCCTGGGTCGAGACGGCGGCACCGACCGTGCTCGGCCCGCATCTGCAACGGCTTCGGGTGGATCCGGAGCGGCTCGACCCGTGGTTCCTCGCGGCCTGTCTGAGAGTGCGCTTCAACGCGCGCCAGGCCGGTACGCACGCATCGGTCAGTTCACGTGTGGACGTACGGCGTTTGAGGGCGATGCGGTTGCCGCTCGACGAGCAGCGACGGTACGGAGGGATTCACCGGCAGTTGGTCGAGTTCGAGCGGGCTGCCGCGGAACTCTCCTCGGTTTCGGGTGCGTTGAGCGGGGCACTGTCCGAGCTGCTGGCGGTGGGGCACGTCACCATGGAGTGAGGACAGGGCCCTCGCCGCCCTGGTGAGGAACCGGGACTTCTCGACGGCACCGCGCGTACGCGTCGGCATCCGTGGCCGTGTATCGGGGCTCGGCTCTCAGCTCGGCGGCAGCACGTCGCTCGGCAGCACGTCCAGCAGTGCCTCCACGGCCGTGCGGTGACCCCATTCGGCGAATTCCTCGCCGGACTCCCGAGCCCGCCGAACCACCCGCCGCGGTGGCGAGGGCAGCAGAACGTGCAGGCGCCGGACGGTGGCTTCCCAGAGGGGGAAGGCGCGATCCGTGCTGTCCTCCTCCGGGACCATGCACTCCGCCACCCCGATCCGGGCCTCCAGCAACCGGTGGTGCTCCGCCGTCCCCGCCGCGGCGCCGTCGAGGTCGCGTGCCAGCGTCCGGTATCGCGCGCCCGCACCCGGCCAGTCCCCCGTGTGCCGTAGCCGGTCCGCGCACAGCAGGCGCGCTCGTACGACATCCGGATCACAGGCTCCCCAAGGGCCACGGGCCTCCGGGAGCATCGCGTCGAGTTGCTTCGCCCGATGCCCCGCGTCTCCGCGCGCCAGTTCCCGCTCGGCCTCGTCCAGCAGTGTCCGGAAGGCGGAGCGGTCCGGAACACCGGGGGCCCGACGGCGCACGACGGGCCGACGGCTGTGCCCCCGACCGGCTGCCGGGACGCGCGTGGCCGCGAGGGTGTCGGGATGCGCGCGGAAGGGCCGGGTGGGGTCGGGTTCGAGCGCCGGGTCCGGTCCGGGGTCACCGGGCCTGGGCACCAGCGCCGCGAGCGCCGCGGCGGCGCCGCCCGCGGAGGGGCGCGACCTGGGGTCCTTGGCCAGCATGCGCGCCACCAGGTCGGCGAGTCCGGGAGGAAGCCCTGGGAGGCGGTCGTCGAGCCGGGGCGCCGGAGTGTCGCAGTGGTGCTGCTCGATGATGTGCTCGGAGGCGCCGTTGAAGACCCGGTCGCCTGTGGCGAGGCGGAAGAGCGTACAGCCGACGCCGTAGATGTCGGCGGCCGGGGCGGGGTTGCGTTCTCCGAGGATGATCTCGGGGGCCTTGTAGCCGAGGCTGCCCGGGGTGCGGCCCTCGGTGTGCCGGGTGGCGTCGGGGTCGTCCGGAAGCGCGATGCCGAAGTCGACGAGAAACACCTCGCCGGACTCGGCGAGTATGACGTTCTGCGGCTTGATGTCGCGATGAACCACCCCTGCCGCGTGCACCCGTTCCAGAATCCGCAGCAACTGAACGACGATCGCCGCGGTGGCCGTGAGGGTGGGCCGGTGCGATTCCAGGAAATCGCGCAGGTTCTTGCCGTCGATGAACTCGGTGACGAGGTAGGGCCGTCCGCCGTAGAAGTCGTAAGTGACGAGGCGTGGGACGCCGTGCCCGCCCAGACGCTCGTGCATCTGCCGCTCGCGCTCGAAACGTTTGAGTTCGTTGGGGGTGAGCCGGCCGTAGTGGTCCCCATGGCCGGGCGTGGAGTCGCGCGGTGGGCGGACGAGGAACTTCACCGCGACGATCTGGCCGGTTCTCAGATCCTCGGCCCGGTAAACGGTACCCATGCCGCCGCTCTTGGGCGCATGGGTGACCTTGAATCTCTCGGCGATTACCTGCCCACGCTTCATGCCTCTACCCCCTCCTGTGTCTTTCCGTGATCGGTCGCACACAGCGTAGTGGAAACGCGCCAAGCGGATTCATATCGCTTGACTGTGTTCACACTCTACCTCCATGCTGGAATGGTCCCGCTCGGCCGAGCCGTAAGGAGGCGTCACTCATGAGTGCGTTTCGGAAGCCGCCCCAGGTGGATGGTGACGATCAACTGATCCGGATCGGCCTGCCGCTGCTGCGTCAGGAGCCGGACGCCTGCCCCGCCGGGCGTGCGCTGCGCGCCAGGCCGCTGCTGACGCAGCAGCCCGATCGCAGCCGTCGCAAACCGGTTGAGGACTTTCCCTTCGCTCCCTGGGGCAACCTCGTCGACTCCGTGGAGCATCACGGCAGGAGCCTCGCCGAGGCCGCGGCGATCCCCGGGAACACGCGGCGCTGCTCCGAGGCGCACGTGCGCTGGGCCGTGGAGGCGGCGGGTACGTATCTCGCCGCCCGGGCCCGTGAACAGAGCGTTCGCGTGGCTGCCGGGCGGCCCGCCACTCGTCCTGTGCAGAAGCAGTGGGTCGGGGTGGACCAGCTGCGCGAACAGGACGGCCGCGGTGCCGATCGGTACGAACGCACCGCATGGGGACGGCAGTACGCCAGTGAGGACGGCTCCTCGCGGGAGATCTGGATTCCGTCCATGGGCTCCGTCAAGCGCGACCGGCCACTGCCGGAGATCGCTGCCGCCGCTTACGTGGCAGCGGGCGGCATCCCGGCTGACCTTCCGTACGGCGAACGAGCACAACTGCCCGACCGGCACGGAGTGCTGCCGCAGCGGGTCCGGGTCGTCGGCGTGGGACTCGGTGACGGCAGCACCCAGGTGCTGGCCGACTGGGATGCGGCGGAGGCCAGGCGTCAGTTCGGTGAGCACGCCAAGCCGCTGATGTCGCGCGCTGCCGACGGCCGTGAGTTACGCCCGGGCCAGGACTGCGTCCGCTGCGAAGCCCTCAGTGGCTGCCCGGCCGTTCCACGTGTGCCCGGACTGCTGGGCGCGCCCGCCCCGTTCCGCCCCCGTAAGCGGCGCAGCGTGTCCGTCTCCGACCTGAGGGCTTACCGGGACTGCCCCGCCCGCTACTACCTCACGCGCGTACTGAAGCTCAGGGACGGCCGCACCGAGAACGCGGCGATCCGCCGGGGGCGGGCTGTGGACGCATGGCTGAACGAGCGTCATGGCGGCGGGACCGGCACGCCCTGTCGGTATGTGCCACTCCCCGAGGCCCTGCCCGGCCTGTCCGCCGAGGAACTGCCCGCCGCCCTCGCCATGATCCGCCATCACCGGGGCCGCTGCCCTCTCGACGGACTGGCGGCGGACGAAACCGTCCAGCCGCAGCGGCGGATCGCCGTGTACGACGCCGACGCCGACGTAGTCGTCATCGCCGACTGCGACCTCGTACACACCGACCGGGGCGGCACGGTCGTACGCGAGACGAAGACGGCCGCGCACCGGTTCGGCGAGCGGCGTGAACTCGTGCGGACCTACCCCCAACTCGCCCTCGCCGTGCTCCTTATGGCGTCCGGAGCGCTGGGCGGCGACCCGCGCCGTTCCCGCATCGAGCTGGAGGTGCTGCGCCAGGACGGCGCGCATCTGGAGGAGATCGACCCCTTCGACGCCGTCACGCTCGACCAGTCCCGACGCGTCATCACGGAACTCGCCGCCGGGTGGGCGGCCGACGAGAGGTACACCGCGGCCCCCGCCCGCGACGTCGACTGCGCCGACTGCGAGGCCCGCCGCTGGTGCACCTCGGCCCGGAACCCACGCGGTGACGGCGCCCTCCACACCCCTGGGGGAGCTCTCCGATGACCCTCGACGACGCCGTCCCGCTGCCCGCCGAAGAATGGGCCGCCCACGACGGCGTTCCCCTGCTGCGGACCCTCGCCGGCGCGCTCATCGTCCTGGAGGCCACCACCGGCCTGGACTCCTTCACCTTGCCCTATCCGCCCGAGGCGCAGCGCGCCCTGGACCGGACAGTGCTTTCCTGTCTGCTGGGCGGGGAACAACCCCCCGCCGGGCTCACCGAACTCGTCGACCGCTGTCGCACCCTTGCGCTCTCCGAGTGGCCGCTCGGCCTGCCCCTCGACGCGATCGGCCCCGAGGACCGGTTGCTGGACGAGGAGTCCGGGCGCCCCACCGAGCTGTGTCACGAGTGGGCCTGGCGTACCCCGGACGCGGCGGTGGAGTTCCGGGACCGGCAGATCGTACGGGCCGCGCTGCGCATGTGCCGGGAGTACGGCGACGAGGAGGCGTACACAGCCTTCCGCGGCCTGCTGGTGCGCCGACCGGTCCTCACTCTTTTCGAGATGCACGAACTGGACGGGGACATGGTGTTCGAACCCGTCCGAGGCCTGATCCGGCAGATCTACCGGTCGGTCCCCGACTCCTACCTCTACGACGGCGCCTACACCTGCTGCGAGCGCTGTCTCACCCTGCTCTCCCCCTCCCCGGAAGGCGATTGGTGGTGTGAGCGGGACCGGTGCAGACGGCAGGGACCGGCTCCGGCCGGGCGCCGCATCCTCAGGGAGACCGCCGGTGGGCTCTGCCAACTGGAGCGCCCGCTGCGGCAGTTCGTCACCGGTCCGGGACGCGCGGAGGCCGATCTCGAACGCGATCTCATCGCGCTCGGCCTCGACGTACGCATGTGGCCCGGCTACGACGCGTACGACCTGCTGGTGAGATTCCCCGACGGCCACCGCTGGGCCGTCGACGTCAAGGACTGGGCGCATCCCGTCTTCCTGGGCCGCTCGGCCCGGCCCGTCCCGCACGACCCGCCGTACGACGAGGCGTTCTGGGCCGTGCCGAAGCACCGCACTCTGGCCCGCCCCGGCTACGTCGCCGCCTTCGAACGAGCACGGCCCGCACGGGCCCGGGACGTGTCCCTGCTCACCGACGCCGAACTCGTCGCGCGGGCAGGTGCCCGTCTGCACGCACGGAAAGGAGACACCGACGATGCGTGACAGGGAGAGCTGGCACAAGCCGGTGAGCCGTGAACTGGCCCGCGTCTGGAGCGGGTTGCCGTCGGAGCTGGACGGCGTGAAGCCCGTCCAGGTGTGTCAGGCCGAACTGGCCCTGCGGCTCATGGAACGCCTCGCCCCGGACGAGCCCGCGGAGGGCGCCTACACGCTGCTCGGCGGCTACCCCTTCGCCAAGGCGGCGGGCCTGGCACGCACCCCGGAGCACGACACCATGCTCGCCGCGGCCCGCCATCTGCTGTGGACGTTGCGCCGGGGCCGCGCCTGGCAGCAGGTGCTCGACGTCTATCGCCGGGTTCCGGAGCGGCTGCGTGCCTACGACGTACCGTCGCCCGGATCCGGCGAGCCGCCGCGTCCGCTGCGGCCCACCGTCGCCGCCGGCCGTATCGCGGTGTACGGCGACGCCTTGGCGGCGCTGCCTGATTTCGCTCGCCGCCCGTTGTCCCTGGCCCCGGCCGGGCGCAGTAACTTCCGTGAGCGGCGCCGCACTACGTCCGTCACCATCCCCGAGGGGCTTCTCTTCGAGCGCCCGCCCGGCCACGACCTCGCGGCGGCCCGCCCCGGCGGCTCGAAACCGCTGAACATCACCCGCGCCGAACTCGACGACACCGCACGGTGGATGGACGACATGGAGCGGGAGACCGGTGTCGAACGGCCTGGGCGCTGGGCCGCTCGTCTGGCCGAGCTGCGGATCGCCCCGCGTGACGCCGACGGCCGCGGTTTCACGGACGGAGACACACTTCGCCTCGACGGGCTGCTGCATCTGGTCGGCATGGTCGGCGCGGGCAAGAGCACCCTGATGACGCTCGTCGCGGTCCGGGCGGCTCGTAAGGGCCTGAGGACCACGCTCGTCGTGGGTGACGTGGCCGAACAGCTCCGCCTGTGCGAGCTGTTCACCCAACTCGAACTGCCCGCCGTACCCGTGCTCGGCCCGACGGCCCGTCAGACCCATGTGGAGCGTCTCCACCGGAGGCTCGCCTCGCGGGGCCTCGACAACCTCCTCGATCACGACGCTTATGGTTTCGACGAGTTGAGCACCGTGTGCGTGGTGGACGCCCTGCGAGGCACCGAGGCGGCCGAGCCGCTGCGCTACGCCGACGCGCCCTGCACCGCTCTGTACCCCGAGAAGAGCAAGGCGGCGGCCCCGGAGCCCACGGAGGGTCTGCCCGGCGTATGGGACCCGGCGGCCCGTGAGGCCAGGGAACCGGGGCCGCGCCCCGAGGACGAACTGAAGGGCACCTCGCACGGTTGCCCGATCTGGGCCGAGTGCCCGCGCCATCGCGCCGCCCGCAGCCAGGTCGACGCCCTGATCTGGGTCGCCAACCCGGCCAGCCTCGTCCAGAGCGCCGTGCCCGCGCACCTCAACGACGAGCGGCTGCGGCATCTCGAACTTGCCTGTACCCGCAGCGACATCGTCTTCGTCGACGAGGCCGACGCCGTCCAGATGCGGCTCGATGACCTGTTCGCCCCGTCCGCGACGCTGGTGCGGCCCGACGTCGAGTCCTGGCTGGACCAGCTCCACACCCACAAGATCGAGGAGCTGTCGCGGTACGGGCGGCTGCCGCTGACCGACCGCGACGTGGAGCGGTGGAACGCCGCGCTGGCCGTCGTCACGGTCGCCACGGACCGCCTCTACCGGATGCTGATCTCCGACGAGGACCTGTGCGAATGGGTGGACACCGAGTACTTCAGCCCTTGGGCGCTTCAGGAGAAGCTGCTCGCCGACTGGTTCGGGGAACTTCCGGGCCCGGACGCCTACCGGCCCGCCGGAGCCGAAGCCCCCGACGGTGTGGCCGACGAGCGTGATCTGTACGAAGGATACGACGACGATGGCGACGAGGACCCCGAACCGGAGTCCCCGGTCCACGAGAACCCGCGCCGCACCGAACTGACCCGCCTCCTGGACACCTTCCGCGACGACCCGCTGGGCGGCCGGGGCCCGCACGGAACGCTCACCGACGCCATGGTCGCAACGGTCCACGACCTGCTGCACACCCAGTCCCCGCCCCGCAGCCGGGAGCGGGTGGACGCACTCCTGCTCGACCTCCTCGACGGCATTCCCGGCCTGCCGGGGGACGGTGACACCAAGTGGTACGACCTCACCTGCCGCAGGCTGGAGTTCACCCTGCTGCTGTCCGCGCTGCACCAGCGCCTGGACCGCCTGACCTTCCTGTGGCCCCAGGTGGAGGCGGCCCTGCGCCTCGACGGCCAGGGCAAGGAACTCGCCCGCCGGGCCCCGCTGGACTACGCCCCCGTCATTCCCGAAGCGCCCATGGGCAACGTCCTCGGCTTCCAGTACCTGCGTGACGAACGGGAGCGCGACGAGGACGGACGGACCAGCGGCACCCTGCGCTTCTTCCGCTGCGCGGGTGTCGGACGCGAGCTGCTGCTCTCCCTCGCCACCCTCGGCGCGGATCCGGCAACCAATCGTCCGGGTCCGCACGTGGTGCTGATGTCCGGAACGAGCTGGGCCGGTGAATCCACCCGTGCCCATGTCCTCGCGCCCGTCGGGGTCGTCCTCAAGCCGTCCCAGAAGTCCCTGGACGCGGTGAGCCGCACCACCTTCAGTACCCACTTCCTCTACGACGCGGACAACGGCAAGCCGATGTTCCTGTCCGGGACGCATCCCAAGACCCGTATCGACCAGGCCCGCGCCATGGCCGCCAGGCTCGGCCGCCTCGGACCCGGCGGATCCTCCAGCCCGCTCGACCTCGAACTCGCCAAGGTCGCCGACGACTACCGTCGACGCGCCATCCTGCTGGTGGGCAGCTACAAGGAGGCGTACGCCGTCGCCGACACCCTCCGCCGTGAGGACCGCTGGCAGGACGGCGTCCGCGTGCTCGTCCCCGACGCCGCCGACCTCGACCTGGCGCTCGACGGTACGGACATGTCCTACGCGGCCACCCTGCGCCGGGGAGATCTCGCCATGTTCGCGGAGGACCCGACGGCAGAGGTGCTGGTCGCGCCGCTCATGGCGGTGGAACGCGGCCACAACATTCTCAACGCGCGGTCCACCGCGGCCTTCGGCACTGCACTGTTCCTCGCCCGGCCGCACCCTCGCCCCGACGACCTCACCCTGGCGATCTACGCCATCAACGACTGGGTATGCCGCTTCGTGCGCGACCAGCGCCGCGACGACCTGCGCGAAGGTCCGTCCACCTTCGGCGAACTGGTGGCCCGGGCACACGACCTCGACCAGGCGGGCCGCAACCTGCGTACGGAGGGCCGTCAGGAGTGGCGGCGCCTGCTGAAGCGCCGCTACATCTACTCCCGCCTGGCCCCATGGGAGAAGCGGGCCTTCGCCTGGGATCAGCTGGTCACCATGTGGCAGGTCATCGGCCGCCTGGTCCGCGGTGGTGTGCCCGCCCGGGTGGTCTTCGTCGATGCCGCCTTCTCGCCCAAGCTCGCCCACGCCCTCGCCCCCGCGACCGCCGATACGGCCCTGCCCGCCGCCGACGGCCTGCTCAAAACGCTGGGCACCGCTCTCGCCCCCTATTTCTCGCCGACGGCGGACCCGTCCACGTTCCAGGACCCCGCCGATCCCGTGGTCGCCCGGCTCTTGTACGAGCCGTTCCACGATGCCCTGCGCACCCTCGACCATCACGTACGCCGCTGAGACCAGCGCGTACGCCGCCGAGACCAGCGCGTACGCCGCCGACGTTCAGGAGTTCACCATGCCCGCCGCCACCTACCGCCATGCCCGGACCGCTTCCTGGACCCCCGTGAGCCGGGAGGCTTCCACCCTCGCCCACTACCGGGTCCTGCCCTTCCCGGAGCAGTGGCGGGAAGCGATCCTCACCCTCTGCAACGCCGGGCGCGACCCGGACGCCGATCCCTGGCGCACCGTGCCGACCCGCCGCCTGGAACAGGTCCTCCAGGCGTTCGCCCCGGACGTGCTGGTGATGCCCCGGCCGTTCCACGACCGGGGCGACGAGCCGGCCCGCTGGCTGTACGTCGCCGAGGACGTCCCCGACCCGTTGCCGCGGAATGTCCTCACCCCGTTGCTGAACCGCTGGCTCGGCGAACTCCGTCCCGAACGCGAGCACCGCGAACTGCTCCAGAGCGTCCGCGCCCAGCTCGCCGCGCACCCGCCCGCATGGGAACCGGCGCGTCGGGAACTCCTCACGGGAGGCCTCACCAGGGGCGGCACCGCGGCACCGCAGGCCTACCAGTTCACGCTCACCACGGACTGGCTGGCCCGGCGGATCCTCGGCCTCGGCCCCTACCCGCACGACGCGGGGTCCCTGCGCTTCCGGGCGATGCCCCGCGGCCCCAGGGACAAGGGCGCCGAGCTCGTTTCGCAGCCGCTGCCGTACGAGCCGGGCAAGCCCGCGGGCACCTGGTGGTTCTCGGTGGTCCTCAACATCACCCTGCACACGGTGCCGTTCGATCCGCTGCCTCGCTTCCATCTGCACTGGTCGATCCGGCGCTGGGCGACCCGCGTCGGCGTCAAGTCCGCCCGTCTGCATCTGCCGTACGGCAGCCGCACGACCGTCCTGCTGCGCCCGCGCGTCCCCGTCCTGCCCGGCGTCCCGCTCAGCGAGCGCTTCGCCGTCGCGCAGATGGAGCGGCGCTTCGACAAGGAGAGGGAAGCCTTCGAGGACGGCTGGGCGGACGGTGGCCCCGCGCGGCTGCTGGCGGACATCGCCTTCGGCGAGCCGTTCCCGGACGTGGAAGCGATCCTCACCGACCCTGAGGGCTGGCTGCGGCGTGACGCCCGCGCAGGGATCGTGTACCGCACGGCCATGGGCTCCCACGCGGTGAAGGCCGGCCTGATGCCGAACCAGTGTTCCCAGCTCACCGAGTGGGCCCAGCAGGCCATCCCCGAGCAGCTTCGCCCCGCCCCCCGGCTCACGCACACCGCGCTCGCCGGTGCGAAACCCCTCAACGCCCCGCCCGGGAGCGTCAAGAAGGAGGAGAAGGAGCAGGAGGCGGCGCGGCGGACGGCCGAGCGCCGGGCCGCTGTCGCCCATGCCGTCGCCGCCCTCGGTGACCCGTCCGACGGCCTCCCGGTGTTGGAGGCCCGGCTGCTGTGGCAGACCGCCGAGATGCGCTCGACGGCCGTCGCGGCACTCGTCGAGCGGCTCGGCCTCAAGGGCGACGGCGGCACAGCCACCGAGGACGCCCACCGGGACGCCACCCCGGAGAACCCGGTCGTGCTGGAGTGGCAGGCCTCCGAAATCACGGTACGGCTGCGCTGCTGCCGACCTGTCCGGGACGGTGTCGACAGTGCCGACGAGGCTGTCGCCCTCACCGGCGGTCTGGTCATCCCGGAGGGAGTCCGGCGCACCAGGGACGTCGTCACGGCGGCTGTGCACGCGCGCCGAAGCGAAACCGCCGAGTGGCTGCGCCGGGACCGCACCGGCGGGACGCCGGCTCTGGCGCTCGTGGAGATCGACCGTCCCGAGGACTTCGCGAGCCGTGACCACGATCCCAAGTTCGCTCTCCGCCTCGGCTGCGCGGACGCCGGCTTCGTGACCCAGTTCATGGCTGTCCCCCAGCAGGTCAAGGGCTACAACACGGTCGGCAACCAGCACCATCGTGCCCTGATGGCCTGGGACGACGGCCTGCGCCAGCTCGGCGCACGCGTCCACCCCGAGCACGGTCTGGCGGAGGGCCTTCCCGAGGGGATGCGGTACGCGGCCGTGTGGATGGTCCGCAAGAACCGCACCACCCGCACCCGTTGGGCAGCCGATGTCCCGGTGGCGGTGCTGGTCACCCCGCACGCCCAGGGCAGTGGCCTGGCCCGGGTGCAGGGGTGGGACCCGGACGCGGACGACGGCGCCGGCGCCTGGGTGCCGTATCCGGCGATGCTGTTGAAGCTGACGCGGCTGGCCGAGGTCCGGCCTCTCGTCCCTGCACCGCGCGGGGCCGAGGACGCGCAGCAGGCCGGAGGGAAGCGGCGTAGCTGGCGCGCGGACCGCGAGGAGCAGCGACGCGTGGCCGAGGAGTGGCTGCAGAAGGTACGGGCCTCGCTGCGCCGGGAGCCGACGCTGCTGTTCGTGGACGCGCAGAACGCCCGATCGCACTGGACCTGGCTCCAGGACGGCCGTACGGTCCCGGACCGGCTCCGCGACGGGCACGCCGAAGCGCGCCGTCTGGACGCCGATCTGCGACTGCTGCGCGTGCGGTCGTCGACGAACCGCGAGACCCCCCAGTGGTGGGGTGTCAACCCGAAAGAAGGGCCCAACGGAATGCCCTCCCACCTGTGGCTGCCCGAGGGCGACGGCTCGGGCAGGGTCTTCTACTCCACGACTCCCAAGCCGGTGCAGTTCAAGAGCTCGGCCGTCGAGGCGGACAAGCTGGCCCCGCGCCCTATCCGGATGGGCAAGCGCAAGGGACAGCCGACCATCGACACGGGTGAGGTCGGCTGGATGCCCACCCTCCTCGAAGTCGCCGTCCTCGGCTGTCACGAGGAGGACGGCGACGACCCCCAGGCCCTGGCTCTCACGGCCCACCTGTTGCGTCAGCCGCCGGACTACCCCGAGGCGCTCGCCCTGCCGCTGCCTCTCCACCTGGCCGGCCTCGGCCAGCAGTATGTGCTGCCGACGCGCGGGCAGCAGGAGGCTTCGGCGGGCGACGACATGGCTCCGGTCGCGGATCCGGATCCGGCGAAGTACCCGGCGCCCGGACTGGAGGAGGAACCCGAGGCGCGGGAACGCGGCGACGAGGACGAGCAACTGCTTCTCTTCGAGGAATCGCCCCAGGAACAGGCGGGCTGCCGACAGCTTGGTACACGGTCGGGTGACTGAATGCGTGTTGACGCCGTCCACGAATGCATGCGTTGATGACGCGATCGAGCTTGTGTACGGTTGCCGGTATGACGGACACCCCCGCCCCACCGGTCGGCCCGCTGGTCACCGGCTCCGAGATCGCCCGGCTGGCGGGCGTCACCCGTGCCGCCGTTTCGAACTGGCGGCGGCGCTACGACGACTTCCCCGCGCCGGCCGGTGGCGGTGTCAGCAGTCCGCTGTTCGACCTGACCGAGGTTCAGGCCTGGCTGGACGGGCAGCGCAAGGGCCACGACGTCTCGGTGGACGTGCGGCTGTGGCAGGCGCTGCGCGGAGTCTACGGTGACGACATGCTCGAAGGGCTCGCGGATGTCGCCCGCCTCCTCGCCGAGAGGCGGACACCCGCGGGGCTTCCGGCCGACGTGGTCCGGCTCGCGCTGGAGCTGGCGGGGAGCAGCGGCCCGGCCGAGGTGGTGAGTGCCCTCGCGGAGCGCTTCACGGACTCTGTACGGCGGGCCGGATCGGACCATGTCACCTCGCCGCGCATCGTCCGTGCCGTGCGCCACTTCGCCGGTGAGGTGCCGTCCGACGCGACTCTCTTCGACCCGGCCTGCGGTATCGGCACGCTGCTCCTGGCCGTCGGCCCCGAGCGCGGGCCCACGCGTCGGGGGCAGGAGTCCGACGCCCGTAGTGCCCGGTTCGCGCAGCTGCGGGCCGGCCTCACCGGACGTACCGGTGTGGACGTCGCCACCGGAGACTCGCTGCGCGACGACCGCTGGGCGGAGCTGAGGGCCGATCTGGTCGTCTGCGATCCGCCGGTGGGTGAGCCCGACTGGGGGCGGGAGGACCTGCTGCTCGACTCGCGCTGGGAGTTCGGCATCCCGTCGCGCGCGGAAGGCGAACTTGCCTGGTTGCAGCACGCCTACGCGCACACCGCGCCCGGCGGTCGCGTTCTCATGGTCATGCCCGCCTCGGTCGCCTACCGCAAGGCGGGCCGCCGCATCCGCGCCGAGCTCGTGCGGCGGGGTGCCCTTACACAGGTGACCGCCCTGCCGTCCGGTACCGCGGCCTCGCACGCGCTCCCGGTCCACCTGTGGCACCTGCGCCGCCCGCGGACCCCGGACGATGCCGTCACCGTCGTCCGGATGGCCGATCTGACGGCGGACGATCCCGACGGCCCCCTGGAACCGGACCCCGGCCGGCTGGCGGAGGTTGCGCTGATCGATCTGCTCGACGACTCCGTGGACCTCACACCCGGCCGCCACGTGGCGGAGCCGCATCGCGACTACGCGGTCGAATACCAGGCCCTGCGCAGCGAGTTGACCGAGCAGGTGCGGCTGCTGGCGGAGCTGCTGCCGGTGTTGGCCGCCGGTGAGGGCCCCAGTTCCCTGGACGGACCTGCCGTCAGCGTCGCTGATCTGGCCCGCGCCGGGCTCGTCGAGTACGGAGATCCGGAACCGGTCTCGGTCAGCGAGCAGCTCGACACCGACTACCTCCAGGGCTTCCTGCGCGGCGCGGCCAACACCCGGCGCTCCACGAGCACCAGCGGTACCTTCCGCTTCGACGGAAAAGGCGCCCGCATCCCCCAGATGGACATCACCGGACAGCGCCGGTACGGGGCCGCCTTCCGTGCGCTCCAGGAGTTCGAGGAGCGGTCGCGCAGGGTGGCGGAGCTGAGCCGGGAGGTGGCCGGTCTGGGGAGGGACGGTCTCGGCAACGGGGCCCTCAAGCCGGAGAGTTGAGCTGCTGTCAGCTCGTCGGTCCCCTCAGCCGGCCTGTCGCTGCGTCAATTCGGCTGCGGCACGAACGGACTGACGGCACCGCTCCACGAAACCGACAGCGCCTCCCGCGCCCGTGTGCAGGCCACGAACAGCAGGCACCGCTCCCGCAGCAGATCCGAGTCGTGCTGCAGCGGGTCCACAGTGGCGGGCGTCACCTCACGGGCGAACGGCACCGCGCCTGCCGTCACTCCCAGGACGGCGACGCAGCGGAACTCCAGTCCCTTCATGGCGTGCATGGTGGCCAGCCGCACCCCGTCCACGCCGGGCCCCGGGCTGTCCCTGACCCGGACCACCGGCACCCCGGCCGCCGCCAGCCTGTCGTACGCCTTGTCCAGCAGAACGTTGAAACGGGCGCACACGCCGATCTCCGAAGGGCGGATGCCCTGGGCGATCCAGCCCTCGACGCGCTCGACGAGAGCCGTGACCTCCGCCTGCTCGGAGCCGTACCTCTCCGTGTGGGGGCTGCGGCCGTGCAGCAGGGAGCGGTAACCGGCCAGGCTGTCGCTGCCCTCACCGCCCAGGTCGCCGACGGACACCGGGCTGAGGATGTCCGTGGACCAGACGAGGATCTCTTCCGTGGAGCGGTAGTTGACGCGCAGGCGGTGGGTGCGTCCGGCCACCGGGACGCCCAGGGAGCCGAGGGAGACCTTCGAGTCGTAGATCCGCTGGTGCGGGTCGCCCGCGATGAAGAGGTCGTCGCTGCCGGGGGCCACCGCACCGCGCAGGACGCGCCACTGGGCGGGGTGCAGGTCCTGGGCCTCGTCCACCACGACGTGATCGTGGGTGGGCGCCGACCCGGCCAGGAGGTCGGCGGCGCGCGCACACACCTTCAGGTGCGTGGTGGCTCTCCGGGTGCGTAGCGTCGACTCGAACAGTTCGACGGCGGGCCAGAGCTGGTCGCGTCGGGCGGAAGGCAGCGCGCTTCCGCGACCGCGCCGCGAGGCGGTGCGGTAGGCGTCGGCGGTGCGCAGGTCCTGAGCGAGGACGACGTGCCGGTACTCCTGAGCCAGGAACTGCTCCGACCACGGCAGCCCCAGCTGCTTGACGACCCGCTGCCACAGCTGCCGTTCCTCCCGGTCGTTCACGGGGGAGGGGGGCTTGCCGTCGAGGCGGGTGACGACACTGTGCGCGTAGGCGTTGACCGTGGTCACGTCGACGCGGCCGAGCAGTGTGTCATCGCCGTCCAGGAGCAGGGACAGGTTCTCGCGCAACGAGGCGGCCAGGGCGGTCGTGTACGTGGTGAGCAGCACCCGGGTGTCGGGGGAGCGCGACAGGAGATGCTTCACGCGGTGCAGGGCCGCGACCGTCTTGCCCGTGCCAGGACCGCCCGTGATCTGGACCGGTCCGCCGTACGACACCCGGTAGGCGACCCGGCGCTGTGAAGGGTGCAGGAACACGCGCCAGGCCGCGAACGGCTTCTCCAGGATGTCCGCCAGCTCCTGCGGGCCGGTGACCAGGGTGATACGGCTCGTGGTGTTGGCCAGGGCGACGGCCAGGCTCTTGTCCGGGTCGGGTCCCGCGTCGACGGGACGGCGTACGGCGACGACGTCCCGGTACACCTCGTCGGGGCTGAACCCCTCGGCGAGGTACTGGAGCACCTCGCACTGATCCTCCGGCAGCAGCGTCTCGAACGCCTGGAGCTGCTGCTTGTCGACGATGGTCCGCACCGCCCGCATCACCTGTTCGTCGATGCCGAGTTCGCGCAGCACGGTGTCCGAGTACGTCGCGAAGAGCAGGGAGTCGGCCGCGGCTGCCGCTTTCTCCAGAGCGGGGGTCAGCTGCTCGATGGCGACCACATTGCGGACTTCGAGCGCCCGCGTCGCGGAGTTCGTCGTGTACAGCCGCTTGGCGGCCCAGGTGTACGCGTCGTCGTGCCGTACGACGTTGACGAGCAGGAACACATCACTGCCGTCGTCCGGTGCGAGGACGACTCCGCGCCAGAAGTCGTTGACGCGGATGGTCCGCATGCGGTTGTCCCGCGCGTTGTGCACGGACTCCAGGTGGAGGCCCTTGTCCGCGTGGAGTTCGCCCACGGTGAGCAGTTGGAACTTCTGCATCGCCTTGCGCACGCCGGCCTTGACGGGCTTCTCCAGGACGTCGTAGCTCTCCCAGAAGCTGTTGGCGAACGCGAGCTGCGGCACGCGGTGAACTCCCCACCCTGGACGGACACTCCGACACTCCGCAGTCGATCATACGCGCGGGGTGTTCGCGGCCCGCGTGCCGGTGTCCGTCATCCGCCGGGCCAGCGCCGCGATGTCCGCGAGCAGCGCGGCGGGTTCCTGGTCGAGGTCCAGGGCGTGCTGGTGGAGGAGGATGCCCGCGTGACGCACCTGATGCGCGGCGTGCGAGGCGTTGCCCTTCGCGTACACGAGGTGCCCCTCGCGCAGGCCGAGAGCCGTGCAGTACGCCAGCATCTGGTACAGGTCGGCGTCCGGATAGCCGCCCCGCTTCTCCGCCTTGTACTTGGCGTCCGCCACGGCGCACGGCGCTCCGTCCACGCCGTACAGCACGAGGTCGGGCTTCATGCGGATCGCGGCGGCCGTGTCGAGGTGGTGGGCGTCCTGGAGCCGGGCGGTGTGACCGGTGTCCCTGAACGCCTCCCGCAGCGCCACCGTCACGAAGTCCTCGAAGAGCTTGTTCATGTCGAACAGGAACCCGTCGACGCGGAGCCCGCCGGGCGCGTGTTCGGCGGAGGCTCCGTCCAGGACGGCGTGGGCGAGGTGAAGGGCATGGTGGTAGCGGAAGTTGAGGCGGGTGGGCGCCCAGTCGGGGAGCGGCTGCCCGCGTACGGTCCTGGTGACGTCGGCCAGCCGGGCGCGCTGGCGCAGCAGTCTGCCGCGCACCTCGCGCGGGACGCCCGGCAGCCGCAGCAGATTCTCGACGGCGGCCCGCAGGATGCGGTTCTCGGCGATATCGGTGGTGAACTCGTCGTACGTCACTTCCACCGGCAGGGTCATGCTGAAGCGCCGCCGCATCTGTTCGGCTTCCCGGATACGTCCGCGCACGACGAGGGCGGTCTCCTCCGCCGCCCGGTACCCCTGCAGCAACCCCTGTCGCAGGGCACGGTCCATCTGCCGTTCCACGGCGTGGGCGAGCGCGGGCAGTACCTCGCGGTGCTCGGCCACCGAAACCAGCCCGTCACGCCAGGGACCCTTCGGGTCGAGGCTGTGACCGAGCAGGAAGAAGAGCCGGGCTATGGGCACCTTCGGTGTGATGCGGACGGTGACCGGCTCGCCACCGTCCGGGGTGGAGACGGCCACCGCCCCGACTCTGCTCCCGGCCCGCAGCGACCATCGGCCCGGCAGGTACGGGTCCGGGGCCGCGTCCACGATGCGCCCGGCGGCGAGGGCCCGGCCGATGGTGTCCGCCAGCGGCACGGAGACGGCCGCCGCGTGTTCGACGAGATGGACGGAATCGACCGCCGGCACGGGTGCGCCGCCGGCACTCATGCCCGCGACTCCCGCAGCGCCGCCAGCCCGTACCGCTTCTCGATGTCCACGCCTTCCCCGTAGTGGTGTTCCTCCAGCAGAGGAAGGATCTTCGTCCGCCAGGTCCGCTCCAGGCCGCCCTCCCGGTGGACGCCCTTCTTCATCAGGTACGAGGGCCCGATGCGGAAGTCCGCCTCGTCGATGCGGGAGTTGAGCACGTCCAGCAGATCGGCGAGCTCGGCGTCCTTGCCCTCCCGGGCCAGCCAGCGGCGCAGCAGCCCGCTCGTCGGCTCCGTACGCGGCGACAGCTCCACGAAGGCGAAACGGCGGCGCATCGCCGCGTCCACGAGCGCGATCGAGCGGTCGGCGGTGTTCATCGTGCCGATCACGAACAGGTTGGGCGGCAGCGCGAAGTCGTCCCCGGAGTAAGGGAGCTGGACGGACTTGTTCCGGTATTCGAGGAGGAAGTACAGCTCGCCGAAGACCTTGGCCAGATTGGCGCGGTTGATCTCGTCGATGATCAGGAAGTGCGGGATGTGCCGGTTGCCCTCGCGGCCCGCGAGGTCGGCCAGCTCACGCAGGGGGCCGGCGTTCATCCGGAAGGCGACCTCCTTCGTGTCCGGGTCCTCCTTCGGCCGGAAGCCCTCGACGAAGTCCTCGTACGCGTAACTGGGATGGAACTGGACGAGCTTCACCTGTTCGGGTCCGCCGCCCAGGAACTCGGCGAGCTTCAGCGCCAGATACGTCTTGCCGGTCCCCGGCGGCCCGTACAGCACCAACTGCCGTTCGTCCGCGAGCAGGTCGCGCACCTCGCGCAGCCACTCGGTTTCGTGTACCAGCAGCTCGGCGGCGAGTTCGTCCGTGGGGTCCGGCAGCTCCGGCTCGCGGCGGGCGACCAGCGCGGGAATCTCCACGCTCGGGTCGCGCTCTATGGCCTCGGCCTCCTCGGCCAGTTCCTCGTCGCTCAGGCCCAGCCCCGCGATCAGATCCTGGACCGCGGCGAGGTCGACGACGTCGTGCTGGATCGACAGCCTCTGCTGAAGCTCCTCCGGCAGGTCGTCGTACGGATGTCCGGTCGGCTGCCAGTCCACCGGCCGGCGCAGGTTGGACCGCCGGTCCTCGGACTCCGTCTGCTCCGCCTCGCCGCTGATCTCACCGACGAACAGCCGCCCGCCGGAGATGGTGCACACGGTGTCGCCGGGCCTCATGCGCGAGAGGAACGCGTGCAGTTCTTCGACGAGCTGCTGCTTCTGGCTGTACGTGGCCGTCGAGTCGTAGTCCTCCTGGACGAGGGTGCGCAGCTCGTCCTTGCTGGTGCCCTGCCGCACACCCTGCCGGAGCCGGGAGGCGGCGAGCGAGACCCGGCCCTCGGGAAGCCAGAGGCGCTGGACCAGGTCGAGCCCCGTGACGTTCGAGCCGCGGATCAGCCAGGGGCGGTTGGAGCCCATCCACAGACCGGGCATGAATTCCCCCAGGGGACGGTTGTCCGGGGTCTTCCAGTCGAGCCAGCCGTTGGAACTGCGGCCGGTCAGCACCGCCGCCGCCTCGGAGGAGGAGCCGAACGTGATGGTGTCGGCGGTCTCCAGCCAGCTCGGCCATGTCGTGGACGGTACGATCCGGCCCTGCCGGATCAGCTCCTCGCGCAACCGGTGGGCGGAAGCCACCCGCGTGGGGAACGACGGCACCACCTCGGGCCGTACCGGCTGCCCCGGGCCGACGACGAACTTCCGGCTGCCGTTGGTCCCCATCTCATGGGTCTGCTGCCCGACGGCGACCGGACCGCCGTTCGGCAGCCGGAGCCGGAACTCCGGGTACACCACACGCTCGTCGACCATGGTCCCCGCTCCCCTCGACAGAAGATCCTCACAACAGTAGATGCTCGCGCTGACAACGGCGTGCCGGTCGTTCCGGCGCACCCCTAGGATGTTGAACTCGTTTTGATCGCGGGTGCGGACGGGGTCCCTCGGCGCGGTGGGGCTCATGGGGAGGGCGTGGACGTCATGGCGGAGCACAGCACAGCCGATACGCGGGTCTCGGTCGAGGGCTTCGGCTCGGCCCGGGACGCGTGGCTGCGGGCGAGGGTCACCGAGTTGAGCGAGGTGCTGAGCGACTTCGGCCCGGAGCTGCATGCGTTGATCCCCGGTGACCTGGGCGATCGGCGGCTGGTGAGCGCCGTGGTCCTGTGCCGCGTCGCGGCCGACGAGGCACGCGTCCAGCCTGTGGCGGAGAGCGTCACGTGGCTGGAGCTGCTGGTCCCGGGCGCCCATCGCCACGACCTGGCCGGCGAGGTGCGCGGGCTGCGTTCCGCCCTCGTGGCGACCGAGGACCCGGCGCTGCGATCGTGGAACGCACGGGCGTGGGAGGAAATCGTCCTCGCACTCTGGAGGCGCGACCGGGCGGAAGCCGCCGGGCAGGGCCGGGCCGACGACGAGCTGGTGTCCCGTTGGGGTGTCCGGGTCGCGGATACGGCCGTCCTCTCGCTCGCCGGGCGGGCACGGTACGAGAACGGTCTGTCGCTCCCGTCCTTGACGGATCATCTGGACGACGAGGCCGCGGAACCCCTGAGTCTGCTCGCACGGGCGGTGCTGTCGCGGCCCGGCACCGCCGAGGCGATCGAGGACTCCCTCGCCGTGTACGAGGATGCCCTTCAGGGTGCGGGACACCTCGCGTTCATCGCCGAACAGCAGCTCTACGTCGAAGAGTTGGAAGAATGGTGTGACAAGCACGCGCGCGGTGCGACGCAGACGACGGAAGGCTTCCTGACCGAGCTGCGCGAGTACTCCGGGAGCTACGCCGACGATGTCCTCGATCCGCTGATCCGCTCGCTCCCGGCCGGTGAGCGGACTCTGTTCCGCACGGCCACGTCCCGCGACTGCCGCGACCGGAACGAGTACCTGACCGAATTCCTCGACTGTGTCGTGCCCCCCGCGGCAAGCGCCTGGACGGACGGCGCGCTGGACACCGGTATCGCGGAAGAGGCCGCGGAGCGCTGTGCCAGGGGGCAGCTCACCTGGCACGCCATGCGCGGCTCCGTACCGGTCTGGTACCACATCGTCACCTCCCCCCAGGAACGGGCAGCCGCACTGGCCCTCTCCGGCGGGGCCCCGTCCTCCGCGATCCGCGTGGACGCCGATGTCACGGTGGCGTTTCAGGGAAGCCTGTTCGACGAGCTGGGTCCGCACGGAGGGAACGAACAGGCCGGACCGGACGACTGGTACCCCGAGCCCGGTATCGAGCCGCGCTACTCCCGGCGCAGCGCCACCGACCTCTGTGAACTCCTGGCCCTCACCGAACTCGGCCACGCGCGCCTGGAGTTCATGACCCGGGGTGCGGACGGCACCTTCGTACCGCTCCGGTCGCTGCGGGCCGGGATCCGGGAGGCCGACGCCGAGGCATGGTCCTCGGGCGCGCTGCACGCCCTGCGGACACTGGTACCGAACGTCGACGACCTGGCGGACGCGATCGTGTCCGAAGGGCCCACGGGCCGGCCGGACCCCGAAGCGGGCGACGAGGAACGCTGGGACGAGACGGACGAACAGGAGCAGCCGTCGGACCGTACCTCCACGACGAACGGCCCGGACAGCCCTGAGACGCCCGCGCGGCCCGAACCCGCGCCGCCCAAGCCCGCCCGGCTCCCCGCCGACGTACTGGCCAAGGTGAAGGCCATGCTCAGGCAGGCCGAGGATCCGGCGGCCACCCAGGCCGAGGCGGAGGCCTTCCTGCAGAAGGCGACGGCCCTCATGGCCAAGTACGGCATCGAACAGGCCATGCTCCGTGGCGACGACCCCGCCACCCGCGAAAAGCCGGCGGACCGGGTGGTCGACGTCGTCGCCCCTTGGGCGCGCGAGTGCAAGCGGCTCCTGTCCGCCATCGCCTTCGCGATGCGCTGCCAGCCTATCTATCCCGGCGGCAAGGCGAACAAGGGCCGGGTTCATCTGTTCGGCTTCACCTCGGACCTGCATTCCGTGGACGTCCTGTACACGAGCCTGCGCCTGCAGATGCTGCAAGGCGCCGACCGCGCGGGCACGCGCCATCGGCCGCCGGGGGAGCTGCCGCGCGCCTACAAGCGTTCCTGGATGCTCGGCTTCATCCGGGCCGTGGCCCTGCGGATCGGCGAGGCCGAACGCGCGGCCCGGGAGGAGAGCGAACGCGACCGCGCCGAGGCCGCCGCGACGGAATCCGCCGTGCGGGGGCGGAGCGTGGCCCTGGTCCTCGCCGACCGGACCACCGAGGTCAAGGCCGAAGTCGCCTCCCACTACCCGAAGGTCGGCAAGACGCGCCGTACGCGCTTCACCGGCAGCGGATACCGGCAGGGACACGTGGACGGGCAGCAGGCCGACATCGGGGGCCTCGCACTGGACGACGAGGGCGAGGAGCTGGGCGCGCTGATCGCCTGATCGTCCCCCTGGGGCGGGGCGCCTTGTCCGCGAGGTGCCCACGTTCGCCCGAGCGAGCGCGCCCACACCGCACGGCTCCCAGGAGTTGTAGCCTGGGCCGGATCGAGAGAGGGCGAAGGATGGACGCGGAGATCACCCTGTTAGCCGGCACCGCCGGGACGACGATCGCGTCACTGCTGGCGACCGACGCGTGGAACGGTGTACGGAACGGGGTGCTCGCACTGTGGCGACGTGTCCGGCCGGAGAACGAGGAGCACGTCGCCGTCCAACTCGACACCTCGCGCCGGGATCTCCTGGACGCGCGGGCCGACGGTGACGAGGAAGCCGAGCGGGAGATCGCGGCGGAGTGGCGGGGCCGCGTCCGCCGTCTCCTCGTCGCCCACCCCGAGCTGGTGGCGGAACTGCGCTCCCTGCTGACCGAGTTCGCCCCTGGCGCACTCGCCACCACGAACGTCACCCAACACGCGACCGCCTCCGGCGACTCACGCGTCTACCAGGCCGGCCGCGACCTCAGCATCGACCAGCCGTGACCGGCCGCAACGACGGCCGGGCCAGTGACCAGGGGCGCGTCTACCAGGCCTCCGGCGACCAGCACATCGTCGAACATCACCATCACGGCGCCGCCTGGACCGGCCCGGACTCGGTGCGGCGTCCCCCCGTCGGCCGGGCACCGGCCATCCTCCGGGATCGCGACGAGCTGATCGGACGCCTGAAGGAGGCGGTGACCGAGGGCGCCGGAAACACCGTGTTCGTCCTGCACGGCCTGGGAGGATGCGGCAAGACGGCCGTGGCGTGCGCGCTCTTCGACCATGCCACCGGGGAACGCGGACGCGTGGGCCTGTGGGTCAACGCCTCCGACCAGGCATCCCTGCGGGCCGGGATGCTCGCGGTGGCCGCCGACCGCGGTGCTCTGGACGGTGAGCTGATGGCCGCGCGCAACGGCCTGCGCGCCGCCGCCGACCTGGTCTGGGACCACCTCGACCGGTCCGACCGGCCATGGCTGCTCGTCCTGGACAACGCCGACGACCCGGCGGTGCTGCGGGACGGCGGGTGGCTGCGCACCAGCCCGCGCGGAACCGTCCTCGTGACCACACGGCAGGCCGCCGGTCACTGGTGGCCCGCCGCCGAGCTGCTGCATGTAGGTGTCCTGCCGCGTGAGGAGGCGGCCCAGGTCCTGTGCGATCTGGCCCCCGGAACGGGTTCCGCCGAGGACGCCGCCGCCATCGCCGACCGCCTCGGCCGCCTGCCGCTCGCCCTCACCCTGGCCGGCGGGTTCCTGGCCCACCAGGTGATCGCTCCCTGGACCATGGAGGAGTACGGGCGTCGTCTGGAGGAACGTCCTGATCCCATCGAACTCATCGACCGGGGCGCCACGGACGCGGACAACGACTCGCGCCATCTGGTCAGCGGAACCTGGCAGCTCTCGCTGAACTCCCTGGTGCGGCAGAACCTGCCCGAGGCCGTCACCCTGCTCCGTCTGCTGGCCTGCTGGTCGAACGATCCGCTGCCCCTGTCGCTGCTGGGCGATGCCCGGATCGACCTGCCCCTGGCCGCCGACCGGGTGGAACTGGCGCTTCGGGGACTGCTCGACCGCTCGCTCACCGAACTCCTTCCCGGCGACATCCGCTGCCTGCGCACGCACGGGGTACTGCTCGACAGCGTCGCGCGCGTCACCCCGGCCGGTGAACGCGACGGACTCGCCGCCGTGGCGGCCGGAATTCTGCTGCGCTCGCTCCCCGCGTCTCCGGAACGCGGCCTGCGCGACAGCCGACTCACCGTCCTCGCCCCCCATGTCATGGCCTTGCTCCGCCGCGTGATCACCTGGCCCGAGATCACGGTCGGCACCGCCGAGTCCGCGGCCACCTGCGCCCTGCGTCTGGTGACGGCGCAGCATCGATCCGGCGACTACGCCTCCGCGCTGGCCGCGGCCGAACAGGCGACGGATCTCGTACGACGGCGACTGGGCGACGATCACGTCCTGGTGCTGCGCCTGCGGCAGCGGATCGGGAAGGCCACCGATCGTCTGGGGCGCCTCGAAGAAGCGGCGTGTCTCCACCGCGAGCTGCTCGACGACCTCGAACGGGTCTGCGGTCCCGAGGCACCGGACACCCTGACCACCTGCCTCCATCTGTCCCGCCCGCTGACCTGGCTCGACCGGCCGGGCGAAGCGGTACGGCTGATGCACCGGGCGGCGACCGGGCGAGCCGCACTGCTGGGCCCGTGGCATCCGCTCACGCTGGAGGCGAGGGCGTGTCTGCTCGAACTGCCTCCCGGACCGGAAGTGGACCGCGAGGTATCGGCAGGACCGGACCTGGTCGCCGACTGCCGCCGTGAGCTCGGTGCGGACCACCCGATCACCCTGTCGGCCGATCTCAACTGCGCGGGAGCGCTGTTCAGCACCGGACAGCACGCCGAGGCGCTGACGTCGGCCCGCCGTGCGCTGGCGGCGCACGAACACCGCTTTGGAACGGACTACCCCATCACGCTGGCGGCACGAAGCCTGCTCAGCAACATCCTGCACGCGGTCGGCGAGTACCGGGAGGCGATCGATCAGGCGGAGGCCGTCAGGGAATGGCGCGAGCGGGTACTGGGTCCGGAGCACCCCTGGACGACGGTGATCCGGGAGAAGCTCGCGCGATACCGGCGCTCCCTGGCGGAGGCGACGCCACCCGCCCCGAGCTGATGGGCGGCGGCCCGCTGTCAGTTCAGGACGGCGGGGTCAGCCACCGGTACGGTCTCCGTGAGCCACACGGGCCCGTCTGCGCACATCACCTCGACGCCGTCCGCCGGATCCAGCGACGTGCGCAGAACCCGGAGCCGACGGTCGTCCACGGTGGCGACCGGGCCGGACCGTCCCGAACTGCCGAACCTGAAGGCGCGCACCTGGTTGTGGATCTCTTCTCTGCCGTTGCTCCAGTCGATCCGCGAGAACTCGGGTTCCATCCAACCCGCGTACGTGGCGGCCTCTTCCTGCTGCGGTGTACCGGGGGACCCGGTGACGGCCCGCGAGAGCGCGAGAGGCAGAAGCCGCTCGATGCATCGGTCGACCTCTTCCCACAGCGACCGGGGAACGACATCGTCGCCCAGCGCGATCCCCGCCTCCTGGGCCAGAATTCCGCCGGTGTCGAACGCGCTCTCCATCCAGTGGATGCTGACGCCGATCTCCTTGTCGCCGTTCCTGATGGCCCAGTTGACCGGAAGCGGACCTCGGTATTTCGGCAGCATGGACGTGTGCACATTGATCGCGCCCAGACGCGTCGACCGAAGGACCGACGGCGGCAGCTTCCAGGGGAAGCCGTAGCAGACGATGAGATCGGCCCCGTACCCCTCGATGATGTGCGGCAGCATGTTCTTCCGGCCGGGGATCAGCAGATCCATCCCGTCCGGCAGCGCATCGACGATCTCGCCCACGACATCGGCCGCACCGCTCCGTGTCGGCCCGCCCGGCCGCAGTGACCGTGCGTGCAGAAAGGCGACGGGCACGTGCCCGGCCCGCTCGCAGACGCCGCGCAGCAGGGCAAAACCCTGCGCGGAGTAGGAAATCAGGAGGACGCGCATACCTCGCCTTTGACTCGCGACCGGCGTTCGACGGAACCTCTCACACCCCGGCCTCGGACGTTCCGGCCGCATTCCGCCGCGTTCCACGACGTCACTTCAGATCCGCTCCTCGGCCGGCTTCGGCGGCGGCAACGGGGCGACGTGACCGCTGAAGAAGTCGGCCAACGGCTCACCGGACCGGTGCATTTCCTGGATCGCCTGTCGGCACTCGGAGACGGCGCGCGGATCGTCGAAGCGGACGCCGCCGGCGAGTTTTCCCTCGTCGTCGTAGAGCACCTCGTACATCACCCAGGGACCGAGCACGACGAGCTCCGGCAGCGTGCGCCGCTCCTCGTACCGGCGGATTCCGTCCCGTCCGAGGACCCTCGTGTCCTCCCCGCACTGGGCCTTCAGGTGCAGCAGATGGAGTTCCCACTGGAGGTACGGGGAGAGGGGCTCCTCCACGCAGCGGACACGGTGGACGGTGAAGCCGTGTCCGGCGATGCGGCCGAAGTACTCCTCGTAATGGCCCCGCTGTCCCTCAAGCAGCGCCAGGGACTCCTCCCAGTCCCCACGGTGGAACGCCTCCCAGCTCTCCACCCCGGGCTCCTGAAAGCTTTGCCGGCGTTCGAGCTTCCAGAACCCCTCGGGGCCGGAACGCCAGAAATAGCGGTCGAAGTCCTCCATGTAGTCATCCAGTGCGAGACGCCGACCGGGGCCGTCGGCCTGCGGGCTACGCATCAGGGATGTCCGCCTTCGCCGCGACGGCCGTCCTGCGGGGGATGACCACGATCCGCTCGTCCGGAGCGACGGCAAGTCCCGGGGGAAGGCGGGTCAGGTAGGAATCGGTGAGGTCACGGCCCACTATGGCGATGTCACCGTTCTCCAGTTCCCAGACGTCCGGGCAGCCCTGTTCGCCGCCCGTGGTCCCGAGTTCGGCGGGAGATTTTCCCAGGCGGCGCACCAGCGGCGAAGAGGGATCGGCTTCCCAGCCCCGAGTCATCACGGTCGTCCCTCAATCTCTCCGAAGGTAACGGAGGTTACACCTGGAGTGAGATCGGGTGCCGACTTTCAGCCGTGCGAAACGGAGCCTCGCGACAGGGGAGTCGGCAACCGAACCGGCCTGGGGGATGGATGCTTCAGGAGGACGGTGGGCTCACCTTCGCCCATACGGTCTTGCCGCTCGGCGGATACGGGGCCACACCCCAGCGGTCGGCGAGGGCCGCGACCAGCAGCAGGCCTCGGCCCGACTCGCTGTCGTCCGGTGTGCCGATCGCCCCGCGCAGCAGCGGAGGCTGCTCGCCGCGTGCGTCGGTGACCGAGACGCGTACGGTGCCGGTCGCCGCGTGGAGCGCGAGGGCGAGCCGGAAGTCGCGCCCCTGCACGCGGCCGTGGAGCGCCGCGTTGGCGGCGAGTTCGGCGACGATCTGCTCCACACGCTCGGTGACCACGGGTGACACCTCCCAGGTGCGCAGTTGCTCGACGGCGAGCAGCCGGGCGAGGCGGGCGCCGCGTCGCGAGGACGACAGCAGCTGGGCGAAAGTGTGTGCGGAAAGGGAGATTTGGGGTGTGGGGGTATTCATGGGGCAACCGTGACGGGCGCGCGGGGGTGCGTTCCAGGGGCGAGGTCCGTACGCTGCGTCGCCGTACGGGCACTTTCTGTGCGAAGTACGGCCATCTCGTCGTCACTCTGGGTAAGTTGATCGTGTCGAAAGGTACGCGTACCCACTTTGGGAGGTGGCCGCGCATGACGGTCAGTACGGACGGCGTGGAGAGTACGGACGGCGACGACCTGACGGACGGCGAGGTGCACCGGGAGCCCGACCCCTCGGACAGCCTGCGCACCTTCGGGGCCGTCGTCCAGGCCCTGCGGGAACACGCGGGGTACAGCAGGGCCGACTTCGGGGGCGTGGTCCGGTTCTCCAAACACACGGTCGAGTCGATCGAGCTGGGTCGCCGGATGCCGGACCAGTCCTTCGTGGAGAGCGCGGAGGAGGTGCTGGGCAACACGGGGGCGCTGCGGAAGGCGGCGAGGTTCCTGACGCGGGGCGAGGCGGGGCTGGCGGCGTGGTTCCGGCGGTGGGCCCGGCTGGAGAAGGTGGCGGTGAGCCTGTGCACGTATGAATGCAGGCTGGTGCCGGGGTTGTTGCAGTCGGAGGAGTACGCGCGTGCCGTGTTCGACAACGGCATCCCGCCGTTCTCGGACGACCAGTTGGAGGCTCAGGTCATCGCTCGACTGGAGCGACAGAAGCTGCTGAGTGAGAGGCCGAACGTCCCGTTCAGCTTCATCGTGGAGGAGCACATCTTCCGGCGGCGGCTCGGCGGAACCGAGGTGACGCGGGGCTTGCTCGACCACGTGCTGGAACTTACTGCCCCGCGCAACGTGACGCTCCAGATTATGCCGCTGGACGCGGAGTTCCACGCGTGTCTCGATGGCCCCATGCGCCTTCTGGAGACTCCGGAGCGTCGGCGGCTCGCGTACTCGGAAGGGCAGCAGAACGGGCGCCTGATCAGCGACGCAAAAGAGGTGAGCCTCCTCTATCAGTGCTATGACACACTGCGCTCGCAGGCCCTGAACCCCAAAGACTCGCGGGGTCTGTTGGAGCGACTCCGAGGAGAGCTATGAGGACGACGGAACTCGCCTGGTTCAAGTCCAGCTACAGCGGCACCCAGGGCGACGACTGCGTAGAGGTCGCCGCCACCGAACAGGCCATCTGCGTACGGGACTCCAAGGACGTGGCCCGACCTCACCTCGCGGTCGGGCGCGACGGCTGGACGTCGTTCGTTCGCCACGCCGCACGCGGCTGAGCCCTCTGGGTGGGCCCAGCCGCACGGCGGTAGAACCTCAACCGGCCTCGGGCCGGGCCTCGTGCCGGGGGCCCTGGCCCGGGGGCGGTGTGAGGGTGGAGGTGTAGTTCTCGCCATCGATCAGCGGGCTCTCCAGGGTGAGCCCGGCCTCCGCCATGCGGTCGTACTCGGCGAGGATCAGCTCCTTGGTGCGGTACGAGCCGTACTTCGCTTCGTCCTTGCGGCGGACGATGGGGAAGGTATCGAGGATGTAATCGGCGTCCTCGCGGGAGATTCCGTAGAGGTGGAAGAAGAGGGCGTCTAGTTCGGCGCGGATCCGTTGGCGTCGTTCCTGGTTCCAGTGGAAGGGGCTGCCGATGTCTCCCGCGTAAATGGCGAACCCCTTCATGTCGGTTGCCGTGTAGGCAAGTTCGAGGACACGCGGCACGATGGAGGGCGCGTGGAGGGAAAGTTGCTCAGGGGAAGGCACGGGGAGCTGTTTGACGATGAAGAAGCTCATGGCAGTGCCACCAAGGTTCTGCCTTGCCGCGTAGTCGAAAACGAAGGACGACCAGGTAGCTCCGAGGAGTTCGGGCGCCAGGGAAATCGCCAGCAGGAACTTGTGTCCCACTCCAGTTTTCGGCATCAGAGCGTTGACCATGCTCCTTTCATCCGTAGCCCGGCAGATGTCCCGCCAGCCGAGGAGGAAATCGTGCGCCCACTTCTTTTCGGCGAGACGCCTACGGACACCCGGAACAGTAATGTCCTCGCCGTTTTTGTCGAATCTTCCTGACGGTGTGTCTTCCTCTGCCACCCAGTACCGGGGCAGAGCCAGGGCGTCGCAGTCGTCCTTCTCTTTCGGTGACAGCGGCTGAATATCTCCCCCGCCGTTGTAGGTGGCCCATCGGTGGTCGAAGTGGTGGAGCATCTTCGCTTCGTATAGAGGGAGCATTCGCGCTTTGCCCTTGACGAACACGTTGTCCTCAAGCGTCCAGCCGGAGGCTTCGAGTTCCTCTTGAGGGTGGAGCAGTGCCGAGTCATGGCTCGTGTGGAACATCATTTGAAACGCCATTCCCCACGGGTTGCCGTGAGGTGCACCTTCGGCCCAAAGTACGGGAAGGCGCCGATACACCCCCAGGGTAATTTCAGCATCTCGGCGGGACCTGAATACCGGAAGCGTCCCAGTATTCGGATTGAGTAGCCCGATCTCCTCCGGCGTGAGGGCGAACGTTTTCTCCGGGTCGTCCAGTTCTGCGGGGGCATGCAAGAAGAACGCAAACCGTGCCGCTGGCTCGCGCAGGGACCGGCCAGTGAGGGACAGAATGCTGAACTTCATACGAGAGTCCACGGCCGGGAAGAGGCCAGCGCGGTTCTCGAAGTCGTACAGCACGGCGATCGACCCGCTCTGCGCCAGGTCCTTGGAGAAATACTGCGTCCGCGCATCCGTAACGATCCCCGTCGGCACAATCACCCCCGCCCGTCCCTTCGGCGCCAGCAGGATGCGATCCGTCTCCGTGAACACGGAGTACGTGTTGAGGTTCCCCTGCCCCGTCAGCGGAACCCGCCCCGAACGCCGCAAAAAGTGGCTCTCCGCGTAGACCTTCCGCTTGCCCGCCTCGAACTCCTCATACAGCGGCACGGTCTCCGAGTGGTGCTTGAGCGCCTCGATCATCTTCTTCCGCACCGACGTACGCGAGGCCTCGGCGATCTCGGGCGCCCTTTGCGCGAAGAACTCCTGCTCACGGAAGTCCACGCTGTCCCACGGCGGGTTCCCCACCACGCAGTCGAAGCCGCCCGCCCACCCGGTCGCCGGGGACACGCCCTGGCCGCTCTCCGGAACGGAGAAGACCTCCGGGAACTCCAGGTGCCAGTGGAAGAAGGTGAACTGCTCGCGCAGGCGCGTGATCTCGGCCTTCGTCTCCGCAGCGACACCCTCGCCGCTCGTGTCCTCCAGAGCCTTGAACACCGCATGCGTCACCGCGCGCGGAGCCTCCGGCGTCTTGAGCCAGACGAACGCGGCGCACCACGCGTCGGCGACACGCTGGGCAGTCCGGTACGCGGAGGAGCCGGACCACTTCGCGTAATCCTCCTCCTGGCCCCATACGTCCTTCAACACCTCGGCCCGGGCCAGCGTGATGGACCGCAGCCCGCGCGCGAACGCGGTGTTGACGACCTTCACCGCCTCGTCGTCGATGTCGAAGAGGCTGCTCTGTCCGACCCGTTCCTGCGCGTTGATCTTCTCCAGGGCCTTGGCGTGCTTCTTGTCGTCGCCCTCGGTGGCGATGAACGCCTCGTCGGGGATCCCGTCTCGCAGCAGCTTCGGTGTCGCCCCGATCAGCCCGTTCCCGTGCTTCAGGTGCGCGTCCAGGAAGCCCAGCGGCTTCCCCGGCTCCAGCGCCTCCAGCCACAGGGAGACCTTGGCCAGTTCGACGGCCATCGGGTTGAGGTCGACGCCGTAGATGCACCGTGCGACGACCTCGTGGAGGGCGTGACGCACCGCGCCCAGAGTCGGCTCAGGGTTCCGTTCCCGTACCGCCGCGACCTGCTTGGCGATACGCCGCGCCGACGCGACCAGGAAGTGCCCCGAGCCGCACGCCGGGTCGCACACACTCAGCGACAGCAGCTCGTTCACGATCGACTCGGAAGGGTCGGCCGCGCCGGACTCCGAGGCCGCCTCTTCGCCCCGCCTGACCGCGTCCTTTATGACCGGGTCCAGCGTCGAGTCCAGCAGGCAGTCGATGAGCGAGGACGGCGTGTAGTAACTGCCCGTCGTCTTCCGGGTGTTGCCCGCAACCTCGACCAGCGTGAACGTGCGCTCGACGGCGCTGTGTTTCGGCTCCAGCTCCAGCAGGGACTCGTAGACGGAGCCCAGTTCCTCCGCGTCCAGGTGCCGGTAGTCCACCGACCGTCGGCGGCCCGAGCGGCCGTCCCGAACCTGCGACAGATGGCGCACAGCCGTCAGCAGCGCCTCGTTGGACAGCTTCAGGCCGCTGAGCGGCGCGTCCGTGGCCGTGTCGTTGAACAGGCCGCCGAGACCGGGCAGGCCGAGTTCGGGCCGGCCCTCTTCCTTGCCCAGTGCCGTGAGGACGATGCGCAGCGCCTCGTACAGGTCACCGTGGGCCGTGCCCCGGCGCCTGCGCGCGTGGGCGCGCAGGCGGGACGACGAGAAGTACGTCTCGTACCGCTCGCGGGCCAGCGGGTCCGCCTTCGGGGACAGCAGGGCGTCACGGTCCTCGGCCACGAAGACGAACAGCAGCCGGTACACGAGCCGCAGCAGGGCGGCCTGGAGGGCTTTCGGGCGGACGTCCTCGCGCAGGGCCGTGTTCTCGGGGTGCCGGAGGAAGCCCGTGCCCAGTGCGGTGATCGCCTGCTGGACGCCCTTGCGGAGCTGGTCCAGGGCGCGTGTGCCGGAGGCGATGGCTTCCGTACGCCATTTCTCCAACGGGCACGCGGACGGCGCCGCGTTCTCCGCGACCTCGAACCTCGACACGTGCAGCAGCCGGTACAGCAGGACGAACTCGCTGAACAGCTCGCCGTCGAAGACGGCCTCAAGGTCGAACTCCACGTACGACGCCGTGGCCAGCGCGCTGGAGTCACGTAGCAGGCGCAACTGGCGGCCGTTGGTGAGGACGCCCCACAGGTGGGCCTCCGTGCGGTTCAGGCACTCCTGGAGCATCGACTGCGGCGGCACCGTGCCTGTTCCGCCGGGCCGCTTGTCCAGGTCGGCGTTCCACGCGCTCTGGTGGATGAGCGCGTGGCCCGAGCGGTGGGAGACTGGGAACTTCTTGGTGGTGTCGGAGTCGGCGGTGATGCCCGCCGCGCCGACCTGCGTCAGGCGGCCGAAGCCCAGTTCCCGCCAGAGCGGGGCCAGCCAGTCGGTGCCGGCGCGGCCGGTCGGGTCGGTGGCGGGCAGGCCGGTCTCGCGGTCCTCGGGGAGGTTCTTGCGCAGGTCGCGCCAGAGCGGCTTCAGATACTCCCAGCTGCGCTCGGCCTCGTCGCGTACCGAACGGGACGAGGGCAGGCCGTAGTCGGCGGGCTGGGACCCGGGGACGTCCTTGCCCTCGGAGATCCGCACCAGCATGTCGGCCGGCAGCAGCCCCCCGACCGTGTGGACGGCGGTGAACACCTGGTGGCGGGTGGTGGCGGACATCAGGCGGACACTCCCGGAGCAGGCGCGGTGGCGGTGGCGGCTGGGGTGGGCAGGTAGACGTACACGCCGAGGACGTCGGCGGGCTTCTGGGCCGTGACGGAGAGACCTCGGACGATCTCACCGGACGCGGTCCTCACCCGCCGGTGCGCGACGTCGAGGCCTGCGGCCAGTTCCTCGCCGTACGCCGACAGGTGGTCGTTCACGCCCGGGAGCTGGTCGAGGGTGCGGGTCATCGTGCGGGTGCCGAAGTGCGGCGGTGTGCTCATGGACGCGGTGGCGTCGAGCAGTTCGGCGGCCCGCTCGGGTGTCAGCCAGACGGCGTTCCTGGCGGAGCCCTCGAAGGCCACCAGCCGGGCGTCCTCCGCGACGAGCTGCTTGTCGCCGTTGCGGGAGGGCAGCGTGAGGTGGAAGCGGTAGCGGACCAGGAGCAGGGTCGTCATGGTGGCGACCGCGTCCGTCGTGACGACGCCGCAGCGGCGGGCCGGGCGGGCCCCCGGCGCGTCCTTGTCCAGCGCGGCGTTCAGGACATGGGCCGCGAGCGCGCCGACGGCCGGGTCCGTGCGGACCAGGGCCGCCTCGCCGCGCGCCACCGCCGGATCCGTACGGAACGGGATCGGGCGGTCCTTCTCGATCACCTCCGCGCCTATGGCCGACGCGAGGGCGTCCTGGAGGCCGATGGGTGTGCCGCCCACCTGCGCCGTGAACTCCTCGTCGCCACCGCGCAGCACCGCGCCCAGGGCCTCCAGCGACTCCCGTACGAACGTCGTGATCTCGCCGGCGCCGCCCAGTGCCTGCCGGATCGAGACGACCTCGCGGGCCACCTCCTCCGGGTGGATCGAGCGCTGCGCGAACCGCGAACGCGACGCCTTCTCGCGCTCGGCGGCCGAGTTCCAGTCGCTCTCCACCTTGCCCGCGGCCGTGTCGAGGGCTTCGGAGCCGAACAGGGTATCCTGCTGGCCCTCGCGCCCGCGCATCAGCAGCCACTCGACGATCGCGTCCGTGACGCCCGTCGACAGCTCGTCGGGGATGGAGACGGAGATGCCGAGGTCCTTCTTGATCTGGCGGTGCTTCTTGATCAGGACTTTGAGGACCAGGCCGTCGATGCCGTTGTCGTCGCCGTAGACCGTGATGACCCGGACCTGGTCCCGGCGCTGCCCGTACCGGTCGACACGGCCCTCGCGCTGGTCGTGGCGGGTCGGGTTCCAGGCCAGGTCGTAGTGGACGACGGCGTCGAAGTGGTGCTGGAGGTTGACGCCCTCGGACAGGCAGTCCGTGGCGATGAGGACGCGGCGCGCGGCGGCGTCCGCGCCCGCCTCGGCGGCCAGCGCCTCGATGCGCTCGATGCGCTGCTGGGGGGAGATCGTGCCGGTGACCGCCTTGACGACCGTCCTGGCGCCGAGCGGGCCGCGCCTGCCGCTGTCCTTGTCGTTCTCCAACTGCTCGACGAGATACTCGGCGGTCGGGATGTAGCGGCAGAAGACAATCGGGTTGTGGCCGTCGGCCAGCAGCGCCTTCAGGTGCTTGATGAGGGCCTTGAGCTTGAGATCCTTGGCCGGGCCCTCCAACTCCTCGGCCCGGTCGGCGAGTTCGCCCAGGCGGGAGCGCGGGTCGTCCTCGGTGATCTCCGCGCCCGGCGCGACGTCCATGCCCTCCATGGCGTCGCTGTCGGCGGCGTCGCTGGTGAGCGGCGCGCCCAGCTTGTCGGCCTCCTCCGCCGAGGTGGCGATCGCCGCCGCCGAACGGGTCCGCAGGGTCTTCGCGGCGGCCCGTGGCGACGACACCAGCGAGCGCAGCAGCGCGATCGCCGACCACCACGCGATGCGCGCCTCCCGCTTGCCCTGGCCGCCCGCCTCCGCGACCCGCTCACCGGCGTAGGCGATCGCGTCGTCGAGCAGGGCCCGGTACTCCGGGGACAGCTGGTACTTCTCGTCCTTGAAGTAGCGGTCCGAGGGGAACGCGGTGCGCTCGGCCAGCGAGTCGTCGCCGAGACCGTCCTCCTTGGTGAGGTACTGGCGTACGTCCGCCCGCTTGCGCGCCACGAAGTGCTGGGCCAGCAGCCGCCGGCCGGACTCCGACTCCAGGCTCACGTCAGCGAGTTCTGGCTTGACCAGTCCCAGCAGGTTGCGGAACGCGGACTCCTTGCCGCTGTGCGGGGTCGCCGTCACGAGGAGCAGATGCCGCGTGGCGTCCTCGGCGACGCGGCGCAGCAACTCGTACCGGAGCTGGTTCTGTGTACTCGTCGAGGTGTCGTCGGCGGCCACACACGTGTGCGCCTCGTCCACGATCACCAGGTCGGGGCAGTGCCGTACGAAGTCGTCGCGGTGGCGCGGGGACTTGATGAAGTCCGTCGACACGATGACGTGCGGGAATTTGTCGAAGAGGGACTGGCCCAGGTCCAGGCCGCGTTCCAGACGCGAGACGGTGGAGGAGAGGACCAGTTCGGCGTCGATGCCGAACTTCGTCCGCAGCTCCTGCTGCCACTGCTCGGCCAGCGCGGGCGAACACAGCACCGCGAGTCCCGTCGCCTCGCCCTGCGCGAGGAGTTCGCTCGCGACCAGGCCCGCCTCGATCGTCTTGCCGATGCCGACGTCGTCCGAGATCAGCAGACGGACCGTCTTCTGCCGCAGCGCCATCAGGAGCGGTACGAGCTGGTAGGCGCGCGGCTCCACCGCGATACCGGCCAGCGAGCGGAAGGGGCCCGCGCCGGAGCGGAAGCCCACGCGCAGCGCCGTACGCAGCAGGCCGGCGGCCCGCTGGTTGCCGAGGTCGTCGGGGACCGGCGGATCGAACCGGGCCTCGTCCACGGTCTCGAACGCCGGGAACACGGCGGCGATGTCATCGTCCGAACCGCCCAGGGGCCGCAGCACGAGCAGATCGGGCTTGCTCTCCGGGAGCACCACCCATTCGCGGCCACGCGCCTTCACCAGGGAACCGGTGGAGTAAGTCTGGGACATGTGGGTCGTCAAATCCTCTGGTCTCTGGTCCGCCGGCGCTCTGGGCGGGGGCTCTCCGGGAAGGCGGTCGGTGAGGGCGGTCAGTCGGCGGCGGCGGCGCCGAAGTAGTTGGTGTTGGCCTTGGCGATGGCGTCCCAGTCGCCCCCGTGGGGGAAGCGGACGACGTCCCAGCGGGCGTTGAACAGGCGTTCCTCGGCGTCCTCGTCGCGGAAGACGTCCTGCTCCTTCGCCGGAGAGTCCACGAAGACGGCCACGTTCACACCGGGCAGCCGGTACGTGAAGTCCGGCGTCGCGTTCGCCTCGGTGAGGAACGCGCCGGGCTCGTCCGGCAGCCGCAGCCCGCGCGCCTTCGCCCAGCCCAGGAAGTCCCCCTGCGCGGCGAGTTCGGCGGCCGACGCCTCGACGGGCGTCGGCTCGGCGGGGGAGTCGGCGAGCAGCCGCCGGTACTGCTCGGAGCGCGACTCGCCCCGGGACGCGCGCCGCGCCGTGGCCGACGCGAGCCGCACCAGCAGGCCGGCCACCGTATGCCGGTTGATCAGCTTGTGGTTGAGCTGGTTGCCGTAGGTCAGCAGGCAGTCGTAGCAGCCGAGCGCGCAGGCCCGTCCCGGGCGGTGCTTCTCGCCGCCCTCGTCCTCGCCGTCCGGCGCGAAGTGGCAGATCTCCAGGGCGCGCGCCGCCGCCTTCGCCAGGGCGTCGTCCTCCGCCTGGAGGCGGCGCAGCACGCCGGCGCCGCCCTCAGCCGCCTCCGTGAACAGGATGCGACCGCGCGGACCGTCGTCCGGCGGCAGCAGCTCGCTGGACAGCTCGGCGTCCTCCAGCTCGAACGCGGCCTCGATGCCCCGCTCCAGCGCGTACATCAGGGACAGCGCGATCGGCTCCGGCAGCGGCTCGTCGAGCGTGAGGACGAGGATGTTGCGCCGGTCCTCCACATACGGGATGACCCGCTTCTTGCGCCGTACCTCCTTGCCGTCCGGGTCGATCACCGGAAGCTCGCTGGAGTCGCCGGACGCCTCGGAGGCGTCCTTGTCGTTCATCCAGCGGCCGTCCGCCAGGTCCAGCCAGTAGCCCGGCGGTTCGTCGTGCTTGGCGCGCACCCGGCCGGTGTTGGTGATCCGGACGGTCGCCGAGTCGCCGTACGCCACCTCCGCGAGCCGGTCACCGGATCCATCGGTGACCGACGCCTCCAGGTGGCCCTTGTCGGTGGCGTCACGCTGGTGGAAGCGGTACGACGTCTCCAGCTTGAATCCGGCGCGCCGCCGCTCCTCCTCGTCCGAGGAGATCCGCTCCCGGCGGGTGGTGTACACGGTGTGCAGTTGCAGCAGGCCGTACGTCGCCGATCCCAGCGGCTCGCCGCAGAAGCCGCAGCGGTCCTCGCGGCCCTCCGGAGGGTGGTGGTAGCCGCAGTGCGCGCAGCGGCGGGCCTCGCCGGTCGTCAGCTCGCCCGAGGAGTCCGGCGGCAGCTGGATGCGCGTCACCTGGTAGCGGGCGCCCTCGTGGTAGATCAGCGCACCCGGGCCGAACTCGCGGATCGCGAGGAAGCGGGGCCGCTGGAGGTAGTCACCTTCACCACGGCGGCGCCCGGTCTTCGGGATGTACGCGGCGAGCGGCAGGCGCGGGAAGCTGTAGCCGGGCAGGAAACCCTCGGAGGCCAGATAGCGGTACGGGTTGAAGTCGGAGAGCACCGACTTGTTGTCGACGCTCTCGTTCATCAGCAGGTTCAGCTGCGTCCAGGCCTCACGCTGGCGGGTGTTGGCCTGCTTGCGGTCCCCGTCCCTGAGGCCGTAGTCGATACGGCGCTCACTCTGCGTGTAGTAGTCCCTGAGCGCGGCGCGGAACAGCTCGCGCCAGCGCTCGAAGGCCTGGTCGAACCTGGCAGGCGCCGAGCGGACCCTGTCCTGGATCCAGTCGTCGTGCCACCAGGTGGTGTCGGCGAACGTGGCCAGCAGCGGGCCGAACACCCGGAGCGAGGCATCGATGGTGCGGCGCTGGGCGCTCTCGTCGAGGGAAGCGGCCAGGACGTCGGGGAGGAGGCCCAGGGCCGGCGCCACGTGGGCTCCGCTGTCCGGAGCCGGTACGTCCAGAACGTCGGACATGGCCCGGCCCAGCCGGAGACCCGTCTCCGCGATCCAGATGCCCTGGAGATGGGAGAGGACCAGGTCCTCGTTGGCCAGATCCAGGCGGGGCGGGACCACCGCGCCCGCCACCATGCGCTCCGAGCGGCGGAAGTAGTACTGGTCGTGGCTGTTGCCCGTCGCGCAGTACGTGGTGACCAGCGCCGGCTGGCCACTGCGTCCCGCGCGGCCCGAACGCTGTGCGTAGTTCGCGGGCGTGGGCGGCACATTGCGCATCATCACCGCGTTCAACTGCGAGATGTCCACGCCCAGCTCCATCGTGGGGGAGCAGTACAGCAGCTTCAACTCCGCCTTGCGGAAAGCCTCTTCACGCTGCTGCCGGTCCTCGGGAGAGACCTGCGCGGTGTGCTCACGGGCGAACAGACCGGACAGCGTGCCCGCCGCGTCCCTGTACAGGTCACGGAAGAACGTGTTCACGCGCGGGCCCTCGCCGCTCGCGTACGTACGGGTCAGCGGGTCGTGCGTGCCGCTCTCGCCCGTACCCGCGCGCCAGACGAGCGACTGGGCGGCCACCCGGTAGCCCGTGGCCGCCGGGCCGGTGGGCCTGCGGAAGCGGCCCGCGCGCTGGGGGGTGACCTCCACCTCCTTGACCAGACCGGCCTTGGTCAGGACCTTCAGCAGCTCCTCGATCACCAGCTGGAGGTCGTTCTGGTCGAGGTCCTTGAACGAACGGTCCGCGCGCCTCAGGTACTTGCCGAACTTGCCGCGCGCCGACAGGAACAGATCCGAGCGGTCCATACCGGGGCGGGAGGGGTGCGGATGAGCGGTGCCGACCCGCGGCTTGTCGGCGGCCGACAGCACCCAGGGGTCCACCAGCCGCTCCTCGCTGGCCCGCTGCAAGGAGTCGAAGACGTCGTCGTGGAAGTCCGACACCTCGATGGCCAGCGACCGGCGCATCTCGTTGAGCAGCGCCTTCATGATCTCGGCCCGCAACGCCGGGTCGGCGTCACGCAGCGTCGCATGGGTGGTGCCCCACCGGTCCTGGTTCCCCGCCACCCACTCCAGGTCCTCGTAGTCGATCTCCAGCAGACCCGTCTGCTCCAGGTTCGGCATCGTGATGCGCCAGCCGCGCTCCAGGTCCAGATAGAGCCGGAAGGCGACCACGTCGCGGAGCGTCCGGGCCGCGTTGCGGGCGAGCGCCGGCGCCAGATCGGGCTCGCCGGTGCACTCCGCCAGATCGATGGCGAGGGCGTTCGTGACGGCGGAGGCCAGCTCCTCGTGGCGCAGACCCTCCTCGCCCGAGTCCAGGGCAGCCCGGTACAGCGCCCCGCGCAACTGCGTGATCTGCACGAAGTCGTTGAAGTGGCCCGCCTGGAGGGAGGCGTCCTGACGGTTGTCGACGAAGGTGAGGAGCTTGCGCGCCTCCTTGTCCAGCGCCTCCTCCGGCACGGACTTGAGCCGGCGCACCACCGACGCCGAGATCAGCGAGGTCGCGGAGGAACGGCCTTCCTGGTCCAGCGTCGCCAGCTTCGCGAAGTCCCGGCCGCGTGTCTGCTCGTACGCCACCCCGCAGTGGAGACAGAACAGGAAGGGGGAGGGGACGAACGCGGCCTTCAGCTCGCCGCGCCCCTCATGGCCGAGCGGGTCGACGGTGACGGCACGCGGCACCCGGTCGCGGTACGACTTCTTCACGACCTCCTGGCCCTTCTCGTCCAACTCCAGCCAGGACTCGGGCAGCCGACGGTCGTCCACCGCGTACTGGAGGCTCGACGGCCACTCCCGCTCATGGTCGATGTACAGGTAGCCGTCCCCCTGCCGCCCGCCCGTCGCGGAGGTGTCCCGGCGTGCCTCGTAACGGATGCCGCCGTCCTTCTCGGTCCGCCACACCGTCAGATACTCCTGGCCGCACTCCCGGCAGAACGCCAGCGGCATCAGCAACTTGCCGCTTTTGTCGGGCTTTTCGAGCTGGTAGGAGCGGGTGAGATAGCGGGAGAGCTTGTCCTCCAGGGTGACGTAGACGGTGTCACCCTTGGAGAGGAACTGGTGCAGCCGGAACGCGAACAGCGGCCGTTCGGTCACCGGGTGGCGGGCCTGTGAACCTGCCTCCAGGGTGGCGCGGATGGCCTGGTCGCACAGGTCCACGCCGACCCCTGACTGTTCGTGCAACTCCGCCGCCGCGTCCTCGATCCGCGCCGGCTTGCGGCGTACGAGCCGCCCCGTCGCCTTGTCCGTGTCCAGGCCGAAGCGGGTCTCGATCCAGCGGGCCAGCGGATCGCGTACGAGATCGGCGTACGCGCGGGGAGCGGCCGGGGAGGTGAGGCGCTCGGCGGGCACGGCGGCGGGCGTTTCGCGGGTCGCGCGGACGAGAGTCTCGCCGATGACGTGCTCGGTCCGGACCGTCGTGCCGAACAGGGTGCGCGCCACGCCGGCGACGACCCGCTTCTGGTCCTCCTCCGTGCCCTCGGTGGACATGGTGGCCGAGGTGCCGATGCACTGGAGGTCACTCGCCTGGCAGGCCTCGCGTACCCGGCGGATCAGCAGCGCGACGTCGGCGCCCTGACGGCCGCGGTAGGTGTGCAGCTCGTCGAAGACCAGGAACTCCAGTCCCCGTGCCATGCCGATGAGACTCGCCCGGTCGGCCGGGCGGGTCAGCATCAGCTCCAGCATCACGTAGTTGGTGAGCAGGATGTCCGGCGGGTTGTCGCGGATCTCCTTGCGCTTCTCGTCGTCCTCCTGGCCCGTGTAACGGGCGAAGGTGACGGGCTCGCGGCCCGCGCCGTACCCGTCACGCAGATACTTCTCCAGCTCCTTGAGCTGGCTGTTGGCGAGCGCGTTCATCGGATACACGATGATCGCCCGGACACGCTTCGGCGCCTTCGGCCCTTCGGCGTCCCGTTGGTGCAGCACCTTGTTGACGATCGGGACGATGTAGGCGAGCGACTTGCCGGATCCGGTGCCGGTCGTCAGGACGTACGACGCACCGGACGCGGCGGCGTCGATGGCATCGCGCTGATGCTGATGGAGCGTCAGCGGGCGGCCGTCGGGGACGGTGCCGCCCTCGGTCTTCTTCGCCTGGAAGATGCGGGCGCACTCGTCGTGCAGCACCTTCTGCCCGGCCAGCTCCGCCACCGTGCCCCCGTTCTGGAAGAACGGGTTGAGCGACAGCCAGGGGTTCGGCCACTGCGACTTCTTGTCGAGGTCCTCCTCGACGAACGCCTCGATGCGGTCGTCGCGGATGATGGTGCCGCCCTCGGTGAAGGACCGGTAGTCCTTGATGAGTTCCCTGTGGACGCCGAAGACATCCATGCCGGCGCCGGAGGCGGTGGCAGGCGCGGGCTTCGGCGCGCCTGCCGGGGGCCGGGGTGCCCGGGTGGCCGTGGAAGCACGCAGGGGGCGGGTGGGGTCCAGGGCGGCCCAGTGCGGCAGCGGCGAGTGATCACCGTCGGTCGCGGCGAGGGGGAGCAGTGCGTCACGGACCGCCACGGCGTCCGCGGGGCGGTCCGCCGGGTCCTTGGCGAGCAGGCGGTGCACGAGACGGGCCAGCTCGACGGGGATCTCGCCGCGGATCCCGGCGACGGGCGTCGGGTCCTCGCCGGTGTGCTTGCGGGCGAGTTCGAACGGGGACTCGCTGGTGAACGGCGGGACCCCGACCAGCATCTCGTAGAGGACACAGCCGAGCGCGTAGAGATCGGCGGCCTGGGAGACCTGCTTGGCCTCGAACTGCTCGGGAGCCATGTACCGGGCGGTGCCGACGCTGACCCCCGTGCTGGTCAGCCGGGCCTCGTCCGGGTCGTCGACGATGCGGCCCATGCCGAAGTCGAGGACCTTCACCGTGCCGCCCTGGGTGAGCATGATGTTGGCGGGCTTCAGGTCGCGGTGCACGATGCCCGCGGCGTGCGCGGCGGCGAGGCCGTCGGCGATCTGGGCGCCGATCGCGGCGGCCCAGGCGACGGGAAGCTGCGGCTCCTCCCCGATCAGGTCGCGCAGCGTTTCGCCGTCCAGGAATTCCATGGCGAGATACGGGAGATCACCGCTGTCCGCTGCGATGCCGCCCGCGACGAGCCGTGTGAGGTTCCGGTGGCGCAGCCGGCGCATGATGCGCACCTCGCGGTCGAAGCGCTGCACGGCCTTGGGGTCGCCGCCGGTGTCGATCCGCACGCCGGTGCGGCGGCGCAGGATGGTCTTGACGGCGACCGTGCGCTCGGGAGATCCCTCGGCGACCCGGAGATCCTCGGCCCGGTGGACCTCGCCCATGTTGCCTCTGCCGATGACGTGCCCGATACGGAATCTGCCGTCGACCAGCTCGTGGCTCACTGCCGCTCCTCTGTCCTCTGCCCGCGGTCCCGCACCAGAACGCGACCCCCTGATCTGCTGCCGCACTGTTCATCGTCGCAGGGGAAGAGTGCGGCAGTCGTCACCGTACACGAAGGGGGTGATATTTATTATGTATTCAGTCTGTTGACATCGTCAACGCGCTGCCTCTGGTGCTTTGCGGTGACATGGGTAGGGGCGCGTGCATACAGACCCGGACGGCGGAGCCGTGGAAAAGGTTGCATGAATCCGTGAAGAAAATGTGCCCGAGGAGGGTGCTGGGCTCAGGGGGGGGCAGAGGTTCAGGGGTTCAGTACGGTGCCGGCGAAGTCCAGTGCCAGGTCGTGGGTGTGCTGGACCGGGAGCGGAGGGTCTTCGAACCAGTCGTCGGTGGCCTCCGGGTGCGGGCCCACCACGGCGACGCGGCCCGCGCCGTACGAGGTGACGAGTGCGGCGACCCGGTTGTTCGTGTACGTGGCGAGGACCGTCGTGTCCGGGCCCGGCGTGGGCGAGAAGCAGGGGCCGTCCTGGAAGAAGACGGTGCGCGGCTGTCCGCGCCAATTGACCTCGACCAGGGTGTTCTCCTCGCCGTGGACCGTGGCGCCCTCCGTGTGGATGTACTGGTCGATCTCGCCGGGGAGCAGGCCGAAGCCCTCGTCCTGTCCGGCGAGGTAGCCGCCCAGGCAGAAGCCCAGGTAGGAGCCGCCGTGTTTGACGAAGTGGCGGATGGCCTTCTTGTGCTGCTTGAGTTCCTGGTACGCGGGCGTCAGGTCACCGCCGCCGGGCTGGGCGTACAGCCGGGCCCGCGCCAAGGTGTCCTTGGACAGGGGGAGTTCTCCCTGCGGGCCGGTGGCGCGGACGTCCAGGCCCCAGGGGCCGCCGGCCAGCAGCTCGATCACCGTGTCGGCGCAGTCCATGTCCTCCTGGGTACGGCCCCGGTGGACGAGCGCCAGCGGACGCGTTTCGGTGGAGCGGCGGCCGGACGGCGCGTCGGACGGTGTGGAGGGGCGGGGGATGCCGAGGGTCTGGCGCAGGGAATCGAGAATTCCGGTGGACTTCATGGTTCCTCACCAAGGGTGTCGGGCGCGGGATCTCCCCTTACCGGTCCCTGGACGCGCGGTGGCGACTGCGTAGGGAGCGACCGTCGTACGAACGGAATTCCCTTTATGGCAGCCGTGCCGTGCCCGGCGCGACAGCCCACCGAGAGGGAACGTTCTTCCGTCACCCGTATGCCGATGGCCTCCGGCTGAATCGCCCATCCGTACCCAGGGGGCGGCTGCGGATCGGCAACGTGCGCCTGGCTCCGCCGGGCCCCGAACTCCCGCGCGCCGGTGGTACGTTGATCCGGCACTCGAACGTGGTTCGAGTGCTCGATCGATGTCCGCCGCGGTGCGACCGCACCGCACCGCGCCAGGCCGTCCCGCACAGGAGGAACTCGTGAAACTGGTCATCTTCGGCGCGAACGGCCCGACCGGCCGGTTGACCACGGAACAGGCGCTCGCCGAAGGCCACCAGGTCACCGCCGTGACCCGCCGGCCCGACGCGTTCCCGCTGAGCGGCGCCGGGTTGAGCGTGGTCAGGGCGGACATCCTGAACCCCGACGAGACGCACAGCGCGGTGGCCGGCCATGAAGCGGTGATTTCCACCGTCGGCGTGCCGTACACGAGGGAGCCGGTGACCGTCTATTCGGAGGGCACCGCGAACGTCATCACGTCGATGAAGGCGCACGGCATCCGGCGCCTGGTCTGCGTCAGTTCGATCGGGGCGAACTACGAGGACGCGCCCGGCGAGGCGTTCGTCTTCCGCAAGGTGATCGTGCCGATCCTGCTCAAGATGGGCCGTCCCCTCTACGAGGACACGAGCCGCATGGAGGCGATCGTGAGCGCCAGCGGCCTGGACTGGACGGTCGTCCGTCCCGCCGGCCTCTTCGACGCCACGACCACCACCGACTACATCATCAGCAGGACCCGTCACCCCGGCTGGTTCACCTCGCGCAAGGACCTCGCGGACTCGCTGGTGCGCGAGGTGGTCGACAACCTCAACGTCGACTCCCGCGTCGAGGTCATCACCACCAAGGGCGTGCCCGGTTACTTCCAGGTCTTCGCCAAGGAGGCGCTGCACATCGGCAAGAAGTGACCCGCACAGGGGCGCCGCCGTCGTCGTACGTGTCCGGGGTCAGCCGGTGGTGGGGAGCTGGGCCTCCAGGCCGTTGAGGACAAGCTTCACGCCCAGGTGGAAGTTGGCCTCCCAGTCCTCGTCGAGCATGTACTCGTAGTCCACGAGCGTCGGGTACGTGTCCCGCTGTCGGCGCAACTGCTCCTGTGCCGAAGCGCGTTCATCCTTCGACCACTGGAGGTTGGACTGGCTCGCGGCGGAGCCCAGGACATGGTTGTACAGCAGCCAGCAGGTTGCCTGCGTTTGCTGTGCGTTGAATCCGGCCCGCGACAGTGTCGCCTGGAGGAACTCCAGCCACGCGAGGAAGTTCGGCCCGATCGACGGCCGCTGACGCAGGGGGAGCGCGGCCGACCAGGGGTGCCGCAGAAGCATGGCCCGGCATCCGGAGAGGAGGGTCACGACGTTCTCCTCCCAGAATCTGTCGTGGCTCTCCTCACTGTCGTGGTCGTCCGGGAGCGTCGCCTCGGCGAAGATGGCATCGGTGGCCAGGTCGACGACGTCGTCCTTGGTGTCGATGTGCCAGTACAGCGTCGCGGTGCCGACGCCGAGACGCTCCGCCAGGTGGCGCATCGTCAGCCGCTCCAGGCCCTCCTCGTCCAGCAGGGCGATGGCCGCCTCGGTGATGCGTTCCCGGGTCAGCGGCGGCTCCTGGCGCGGGGCGGGCGGTCGGCGCAGCCAGACACTCCGCCCGGGACCTGCACCCGTACCCGTACCCCTACTCGTACCGGTACGGCCGTTTCCCCGTGGCTTGCTCACGCTGATCCTCCCCAACCCTTCCCGGCGCATCGTACGTGGCGGTACTCGGCGTCCCGGCCGCGTCACGACTGTCTCCCGCCGCCCCTACGATGAGGGCATGGCATCAAGCCCGCGTGCAGCAGGTGCACATCCTGTGCAGGTACCGGAGGCCGGGGACGGGGACCGGCTGGAGGTCGCCGCCTCGGTGCTGGCGCTGCTCGCGGACCGTACGCGTCTGGCCCTGTTGGAGCGGCTGGGGCAGGGGGACGCCGATGTCACCACCCTCACGTCGGCGTGCGGCGCCGCCCGGCCCTCGGTCAGCCAGCATCTGGCCAAGCTCCGGCTCGCCGGGCTGGTGACCGCCCGCAAGGACGGCCGGCGCGTGGTCTACTCCCTGCGCCACGGCCATCTGCGCCGACTGGTCGACGAGGCGCTGAACGTCGCCGACCACCAGATCGGCGCGCTGCCCGCCCACGACTGAGGCCGCACCCGCGACCTCGGCTGAGGCCGCACCTGCGACTTCGACTGAGGCCGCACCTGCGACCTCGGCTGAGGCCGCACCCACGCCCACGACTGAGGCCGCACCTGAGACCTCGGCTGAGGCCGCACCTGCGACTCGGGCAGCACCCTTCCGCCCGCCCCGGATTCCCGGTCCTTTTCCCGCTCAACATGTGCTCAGGTGCGCACATGTTGAATATGATGGCGGAGGTCTCACACCGCCGACCCGGGACGGGGATCCATGCTGTCCGTGCTGCGCGACCGCACCTACCGCCACCTGTTCACCGCCCAGGTCGTCGCCCTCGTCGGCACCGGGCTGGCCACCGTGGCGCTCGGCCTGCTCGCGTACGACAGGGCGGGCGACCGGGCCTCCGCCGTTCTGGGTACGGCGCTGGCGATCAAGATGGTCGCCTACGTCGCCGTCGCCCCGCTCGCCGGAGCCGTCGCCGCCCGCGTACCCCGCCGCTCCCTGATGGTGGCCGCGGACCTCACGCGCGCCGGTGTCGCGCTCGCGCTGCCCTTCGTCGGCCAGATCTGGCAGATCTACGTCCTGGTCTTCCTGCTCCAGGCGGCGTCCGCCACGTTCACACCGGTCTTTCAGGCCACCATCCCCGAGGTGCTGCCCGCCGAACGCGACTACACGCGGGCCCTGTCGCTCTCCCGGCTCGCCTACGACCTGGAGAGCCTGTTCAGCCCCGCCCTCGCCGCCGGGCTGCTGACCCTGGTCTCCTCCGACCGGCTGTTCGCCGGTACGGCCATCGGCTTCCTCGCCTCGGCCGCACTCGTCGTCTCCGTGGCCCTGCCCGGACCGGCCGCCCCGGCCGGCCCGCCCGCCTCGGGGTGTGCGGGTGCCTTGGGGCGTACGGGTGCCGTCCGTGCCGAAGTCGCCCTCGGTGCCCGGCTGTTCTGGGCCGCCCCGCGGCTACGGGCCCTGCTCGCCCTCGACCTCGCGGTCGCCGCGGGCGGCGCCCTCGTCTTCGTCCACAGCGTCGTCCTCGTGCGCGACCACTTCCACCGGCCGGCGGGTGACCTCTCTCTCGCCCTCGGCGCCTACGGCGCGGGCTCCGTGCTCACCGCCCTGCTCCTGCCCCGGCTGCTGCGGCGGTTCCACGACCGCGCCGTGATGCTGCCCGCCGCCTTCGCCCTGCCGGTGATCCTCGCCGCCGTCGCCGCGCTCGGCGCCGTCGCGCCCGGCGCCGGGGCCTGGGTCGGGTTCCTCGCCGCCTGGGCCGCGATCGGCGCGGCCTGCTCCGCCGTCCTCACGCCCGGCGGGCGCGTGATCCGCCGTTGCGTCGGCGACGCGGAGCTGCCCGCCGCCTTCGCCGCGCAGTTCTCCCTCTCGCACGCCTGCTGGCTGCTGACCTACCCCCTCGCGGGGCTGCTCGCCACGGGCGCGGGGCTGCCGGTCGCGGCCCTGGTCCTCGGCGCCCTCGCGCTCACCGCGGCGGTCGCCGCGACCGTCGTCTGGCCCGCACGTGAACCCGTACGGATCGAACGGGTCCACGCCGACCGGGACCGTCGTCCTCAGCCGTCCCATCCCCCTCACAAATGAAGAGGTGTTCATTCTTTCCTGTACGGTGAGCGGGTCGTTCCGTGCCGCCGTCCGCCGTCCGCCGTCCGCCGAAGGAACCCGCATGTCTTCCGCCCTCACCGAGCGCCCCGCCCCCGACGCGGCCGAGCCCGGCCGGAGTGCTGCCGCGCCCCGTCGCCGTACCCGCGTCCTCGCGCTGCCCGAGGCCCGCTGGGCGGCCACGGCGCTGGCGCTCTTCCTGGTCGCCCTCCCGGCGCAACTGGCCGGTGCCCCCGCCTGGAGCTGGGGCCCGCTGTACGCGGCGGCCTACCTGACCGGCGGCTGGGAACCGGCCCGCGCGGGGCTGCTGGCGCTGAAGGAGAAGACCCTCGACGTCGACCTGCTCATGATCGTCGCCGCGATCGGCGCTGCGGCCATCGGACAGGTGATGGACGGCGCCCTGCTGATCGTCATCTTCGCCACCTCCGGCGCGCTGGAGGCCCTGGCCACCGCGCGTACCGCCGACTCCGTACGCGGACTGCTCGACCTCGCCCCCGCCACCGCGACCCGGCTGGACGCCGGAGGCGAGGAGCGGACCGTCGCCACCGGGGACCTCGTCGTCGGCGACACCCTCCTCATCCGCCCCGGCGAGCGCGTCGGGGCCGACGGCCGGGTGACCGGCGGGGCGAGCGAGGTCGACCAGGCCACCATCACCGGCGAGCCCCTGCCCGTACCGAAGACGACCGGGGACGAGGTCTTCGCCGGGACCCTCAACGGGACCGGCTCCCTGTGGGTCACGGTCGAACGGGACGCGTCCGACTCCGTGATCGCCCGGATCGTGGCGATGGTCGAGGAGGCGTCCGCGACCAAGGCCCCGACCCAGCTCTTCATCGAGAAGGTCGAGCAGCGCTACGCGGTCGGCATCGTCGTCGCCACCCTCGCCGTCTTCGCGGTCCCGCTGGGCTTCGGCGCGAACCTGACCGACTCCCTGCTCCGGGCGATGACCTTCATGATCGTCGCCTCGCCGTGCGCCGTGGTGCTCGCCACCATGCCGCCGCTGCTCTCCGCCATCGCCAACGCCGGACGCCACGGGGTCCTGGTCAAGTCCGCCGTCGTCATGGAACGCCTCGGCCGGATCGACACGGTGGCCCTGGACAAGACCGGCACCCTCACCGAAGGCACCCCCCGGGTCACCGACATCCTCCCGCTGCCCGGCTCCGGACTCTCCGCGGACGCGCTGCTGGGCCTGGCGGCGGCGGCCGAGCGCCCCAGCGAGCACCCGCTGGCCCGCGCGGTCGTCGGCGCCGCCCGCGCACGCGGCCTGGCGCTCGCGGAGGTACGGGACTTCACCTCCGCGCCCGGCGTCGGGGTGACCGCCGTCGTCGACGGCCGTACGGTCACGGTCGGCGCCCCGTCCCGGCTCCCGGACGCCGGGGACGGTGGCGCGCCCGCAGGCGAATGCGCCGCCGCTGCCGTCGCTGAGCTGGAGGAGGGGGGCCGTACCGCGGTCCTCGTCCGGTGCGACGGCGTTCCCGTCGGTGTGCTGGGCATCGCGGACCGGCTGCGCCCCGACGCCGCCGCCACCGTCGCCGCCCTCACCGCCCTGACCGGCACCGCGCCGACGCTGCTGACCGGCGACAACCCGCGCGCCGCGGCCCGCCTCGCCGCCGAGGCGGGCATCACCGACGTACGCGCCGGACTGCTGCCCGAGGGCAAGGTCGCCGCCGTACGGGAGTGGGAGGCGGCCGGACGCCGGGTGCTCGTGGTCGGCGACGGTGTCAACGACGCCCCCGCGCTGGCCGCCGCGCACGCCGGTGTCGCCATGGGCCGGGCCGGCTCCGACCTCGCGCTGGAGACCGCCGACGCCGTCGTCGTCCGCGACGAACTCGCCACCGTCCCCGCCGTCGTCGCCCTCTCCCGCGCGGCCCGCCGCCTCGTGGTCCAGAACCTGGTCATCGCGGGCGTGTTCATCACCGGCCTGGTCGTCTGGGACCTGGCCGGCCATCTGCCGCTGCCCCTCGGCGTCCTCGGACACGAGGGCTCCACCGTCATCGTCGGCCTCAACGGCCTGCGCCTGCTGCGCGACGCCGCCTGGCGCCGGGCGGCAGGCGGCGTGTGAGGTGACGGAGCGTGGGATGGCGGTGCGTCAGATACGTACGCCCCACATGAACGGCATACCGCTGCGCGCGATCGACTCGTAACGGACCTGCGCCCCGGGCTTGGGCGAGTGCAGGATCTGGCCGTTGCCCGCGTAGAAGCCGACATGGCTCAGGTCGGTGCGCATGATGATGAGATCGCCGGGCCTGAGGTCGCCGAGGGAGTTGATACGGGTCCCGGCGTCCGCCTGGGCCTGCGAGGTGCGGGGGATCGAGACACCGGCCTGCTTGAAGGCCCAGGAGGTCAGACCGGAGCAGTCGAAGGAGCCGGGCCCGGTGGCGCCCCACACGTACGGCATGCCGACCCGGCTCTTGGCGGCGGCGAACGCCGCGGCGCCCCGCGACGACGCGCTGGCCTCGTTGCCCAGGTCCACGCGGGCGCTGTCCCGGTTGGCGCGGTCCTCCTGCTCGGTGATCTTGGCCCGCTCCTTGGCGCTGAGCGTGTTGAGGAGCTTCTGCGCCGTGGCCAGCTTGCCCTGGATCTCCTTCTTCTTACGGCCCAACTCGGCCCGCGTCTCACTGAGTTCCGTCAGCTTCGTGGCGGCCTGCGCGCGCTGCTGCCGTACCTCGCGCTGCTGGGTCTGGAACTGCTGGAGGTCGCTCACGTCGCGGGCGCCGAGCTGGTCCATGAGGGTCGCCTGGTCCAGATAGGCGTCCGGGTCGGAGGAGAGCAGGAGCTGCATGGACGGGGCGAGGCCGCCGCTGCGGTACTGGTCGGCGGCCATCGTGCCGATACGGTCGCGCAGTTCGTTGAGATCCGCCTGCTTGCGGGCGGCGGCGTCCTGGAGGGCGTCGACCTCCTTCTGGAGGGTGCCGGCCTTCTCCTTCGCGCCGCTGTACTTCTCGGTCGCCTGCGTGGCCTCCTCGTAGAGGCGGTCGACCTGCGCCTTGACGCCCTTCTTGGTCGGGTCCGGGAGGGGGTCGGCCGAGGCGGACTGCGCCGAGAGGGCGACCGCGGCCGTGGCGGTGGCCGTGAGCATCGTTCCGTAGGCATTGCGCTGCGGCTTGGGACGGCGGTGGGACGCCACGATGGAGCAGCTCCTTCTGTCTGACGTTCGAATACTAAGCAGGTTAGCTCTCCTGTTCCAAGGATGGGTGCTCCGGCCGCAGATGGTGACCTTCTCCTCCCGTGCCACGCGGCCGTTGGTGATGCCCACTCTGCTGTACTGCTAAGTCGATTGGCTCTTCTCGTTCCGGGGCGGCCCGGAAGCTACGATGAGCGGTCCGGGAGTGAGGGGAGCGGTTGTGCGACAGCTTGGCGAGCTGGAGGCGGAGATCATGCACCGCCTCTGGGCCTGGGGCCGGCCGGCCACCGCGCGCGACGTGCTGACCGACCTCAACAAGAAGCGCCCCCTCGCCTACAGCACGGTCAAGACCGTGGCCGACATCCTCCACCGCAAGGGCATGCTCCGGCGCGAGAAGGAGGGCCGGGCCTGGGTGTACGAACCCACCGGCACCCGCCAGCAGTACACGGCGGCCCTGATGCAGGACGCCCTCGGCGGCAACCCGGACCCCGCGGGCGCCCTGGTCAGCTTCGTGGAGCAGATCACGCCGGAGGAGGCCGACGCGCTGCGGGCCGCCCTGCGGACGGCGAAGCGGCGGAGCGGGGCGTGATCGCGGCCCTGGCACTGACCGGGTACGCGGTTCTGGTGGGCGCCGTGGTGCCGTACGGGCTGGCGAGGGCGCGCTGGGCGCACCGCGCCCCGGCCGTGGCGGTCCTGGCCTGGCAGGGGCTGATGGTGACCTTCGTGGTCTCCGTCGCGCTGGCCGCGTACCACCTGGTGCTGACCGAGGAGCATGTGCACCGGGGCCTCGTCGGGCTGCTCAGCATCTGCGGCGTGGCGGCGGAGGCCCCGGCCGGTCCCGATGGCGCCGGTGGTCCGGCCGGTCCGGGTGGTCCCGGTGGTCCCGGGGGCGCCTCCGCCCCGTCCTCCGCCGGTGGTACGACGTCCCCGGACGGCGGAGACGTCGCCCTCCTGGTCCCGGTGGCGGTCGCGCTCCTTCCGCTGGGCTGGCTGCTGCGCACGGCGTGGCGCTCGCGCCGGGCCCGGCAGCGCCGGCTCGACCTGCTCGCCCTCGTCGGCGTCCCGGCCCCCGAGTACGGCGCCACCGTCGTGGAGCACGACGTACCGGCCGTCTACTGCCTGCCGGGGCGACGCCGCCGCGTGGTCGTCTCGCGCGGCGCGCTGGACGTCCTCTCCGACGAACAGCTCCGCGCCGTCCTCGCCCACGAGCACGCGCATCTCGCGGGCCGTCACCATCTGCCGCGCATGGCGGCCGACGCGTTCGCCCGCGCCTTCCCCGGCCTGCCGCTCGCCCGGCACGCCACGGCGCAGACCGCGCTGCTGCTGGAGATGGCCGCGGACGACCGGGCGCTGCGCCGCCATCCCCGGGAGACGCTGGCCGCCGCGATGTGCGAGGTCGCCGCGGGCCGGGCGCCACGTGGCGCACTCGGCGCGGGCGGCCCCGGCACGCTGATCCGGGTGCGCCGGGTCCTCGCACCGCAGCCGAGGCCGCACCGCGCGACCTGGCTCGCGATCGTGGCGGCGTCGGTCGCGGCGCCCGTCCTCCCGCTCCTGCTCACCTGCGGGCCGACCCTCTGATCCGTACGGGTACAGGTACGGGTACGGTGCCGGACCTACCTGCGGGCAATCCCTGACGAACCAGGACGATCCCCCGTCAAAATGTGATTCGCGTCACGTCAGGGTTATGTCAGGTAACTGGCTGGAGGGCGTCAGTCCACTCCCTTTCCATGGGGTGCAGTCGAGTTGTTCAACCTCCCGGACCTCGGCCCCCCACAGCACGGAGGAGACGCCATGACCGAGACCCTGACCTGCCCCGCGGGCGGCGGCCAGTCGCTGCCGGAGTACCCGATGCCGCGCGCCGCGCAGTGCCCGCTGGCACCGGCTCCCACCGCGCAGGAGCTGCGCGCGGAGAAACCCGTCACCAAGGTGCGGATCTGGAACGGCGGCACGCCCTGGCTGATCACCCGCCACGCCGACCAGCGCACCCTGCTCACCGACTCCCGCGTCAGCGACGACGACCTCGACCCGGGGTTCCCGTACGTCAACGCGCACCGGGCGATGATCGCCCCGGTGTCGCCGCGGATGATCACGAACACGGACGCGCCGGAGCACACCCGGCTGCGCCGGACGGTGAACGGACCGTTCGTCGTCAAGCGGATCGAGAAGATGCGCGAGCCCATCCAGAAGATCGTCGACGACCTGATCGACGAGATGCTGGCCGGGCCGGCCTCCGCCGACCTCCTCAAGGCGCTGGCCCTGCCGGTGCCGTCCCTCGTGATCGCCGAGCTGCTCGGGGTGCCGTACAAGGACCACGACTTCTTCCAGACCAGCAGCAGCACGGTGCTGGACAGCTCGGTGGCACCGGAGAAGGCGCGCGAGGTCAGCGGAGCGCTGGCGGCGTACCTGGACAAGCTGCTCGGGGAGAAGCTGGAGAACCCCGGCGACGACGTCCTCTCGGAGATGGGCGGGCGGGTCAAGGCCGGTGAGATGAGCCGGACCGAGGCCGTCCACATGGGCGTCGCCATGCTGATCGCCGGTCACGAGACCACCGCGACGATGATCAGCCTGGGCACGCTGGCGCTGCTCCAGCACCCCGAGCAACTCGCCCTGCTGCGCGAGACCGACGACCCGAAGGTGGTCGCCAACGCGGTCGACGAGGTGCTGCGCTACCTGACGATCGTGCAGACCGGGGTACGGCGCGTCGCCAAGGCGGACATCGAGATCGGCGGCGTCGTCATCAAGGCCGGCGACGGCATGATCTTCGACCTGCACGCGGCGAACTGGGACCCGGAGGCGTTCCCGGAGGCGCAGCGCCTGGACCTGACCCGCCAGGCACGCACGCACCAGGCGTTCGGTTACGGGCCGCACCAGTGCCTCGGCCAGAACCTGGCCCGGCTGGAGCTCCAGGTCGTCTACAGCACGCTCTACCGCCGGATCCCCACGCTGCGGCTGGACGCCGCCCTTGAGGATCTGGAGTTCGACCACACGGGTACGACATACGGCGTGCACAGCCTGCCGGTCGCCTGGTAACCCCTCGCCGACCCTCGCTCCCGACGACCCCCCGTCAACTCACCCCCCCCATCAACCCCCCACAGCGAACAGAACAGAGGCGAACACCATGCGTGTTGAACTGGACGAGCCGAAATGCGTAGCAGCGGGACAGTGCGTGATGGCCTCCCCCGAGGTCTTCGACCAGCGGGACGACGACGGCGTCGCGATCCTGCTGGAGGAACACCCTGACGACGGCCTCCTCGACGGGGTGCGCGAGGCCGTGGCGATCTGCCCGGCCGCCGCGATCCGACTGGTCGAGCAGTGAACCGGATCGTGGTCGTGGGCGCCTCGGCCGCCGGGCTCGCGGCGGTCGAGACCCTGCGCAGGGAGGGGTACGACGGCACCCTCACCCTGATCGGGGAGGAGCCGCACGCCCCGTACGACCGGCCCCCGCTCTCCAAGCAGATCCTCTCCGGCGAGTGGAGCCCCGAGCGGCTGCCGCTGCGCCCGTACGCCGATCTCGACGCCCTCGGCCTCGATCTGCGGCTGGGGGTGGCGGCGACCGGGCTGGACACCGCGGACCGTACGGTGCGGCTGGCGGACGGCGCGCAGGTGCCGTACGACGGGCTGATCGTGGCCACCGGGGTACGGCCCCGGCGGCTGCCCGGCGAGGGTGCCCACGTCCTGCGCACCCTGGACGACGCGCTCGCGCTGCGGGACCGGCTGGGCCCCGGGCGGCGGCTGGCCGTGGTCGGCGCCGGGTTCCTCGGCGCGGAGGCCGCCGCCGTGGCGTGGCAGCTCGGCGCGCACGTGACCCTGATCGAACCCGCCCCCGTACCGCTGGCCCACGCGGTCGGCACGGCGGTCGGCGAGGTGCTGTCGCGGGCCCACCTGGAGCACGGCGTGGACCTGCGCACCGGCGTCTCCGTACAGGAGATCACCGAGGACGGCGTGCTCCTCGCCGACGGCGGCCTGGTCGAGGCCGACGAGATCCTGGTCGCCGTCGGATCGCTGCCCAACACCGAGTGGCTGGCGGACAGCGGGCTGACGGTGGGGGACGGGCTGGTGTGCGACACGTACTGCGAGGCCGCCCCCGGTGTGTACGGGGCGGGCGACGTGGCCCGCTGGCACAACCCGCTGTTCGGCGTCGACATGCGGATCGAGCACCGTACGCACGCGGCCGAGCAGGGCATGGCCGCCGCCCGCAACCTGCTTGCCGCTCCCGGGGCGCGCAAGCCGTTCGCGCCCGTGCCGTACTTCTGGTCGGACCAGTACGACATGAAGATCCAGGCGTACGGCTACCTGCGCGGCCACGACGAGGTCACCGTGGTCGCCGGGGACCTGGCGGAGCGCCGGTTCGTGGCCGCGTACCGCACCGGGGACCGGGTGACCGGGGCCCTCGCGGTCGGCATGCCGCCCAAGGAGATCCGGCAGTGGCGCCAGGCCATCGCGGCGGGCGCCTCCTGGCAGGAGACCGTACCGGCCGGGGCCACCGAGGCGGCCTGACCGCCCTTCACCCCTTCACCGGACAACGAGAAAGAGGTCGTTCATGCAGGAGCGTACGTACGACGACGCGCGGGACGTGGTGGTGGTCACCGGGGCGGGTGGCATGGGGTCGGCCGTCGCACGGCGGCTCGGCAGCGGGCGGACCCTGATCCTCGCCGACGCCTCGCAGACCCAACTCGACCGGGCCGTCGACGCGTTGAGCGCCGAGGGGTACGCCGTGCGGGGCGTGCTCACCGATGTGTCCGACCGGGCGTCCGTCGAGAAGCTGGCGGACTCGGCCGCGGGCGAGGGCCGGCTGACGGCCGTCGTGCACACGGCGGGCGTCGCCGCCGCCACCGCGTCGTCGCGGAAGATCTTCGACGTCGACCTGCTCGGCACGGTGTACGTGATCGACGCGTTCGAGCGGGTGGCCGTCCGCGGCACCTCGCTCGTCTGTGTCTCCAGCATGGCCGGACACTACGCCTCGCTGAGCCGCGAGGACGAGGCCGTCCTCGCGACGGCCCCGGCGGAGGAACTGCTCGGTCTCGGCGCGGTCGCCGCCGTCGGGGAGGACGCGACGGCCGCGTACATCCTGGCCAAGCGCGCCAACCACGTACGGGTGGAGGCCGCGGCGCTCGCCTGGAACCTGAAGGGCGCCCGGATCAACACCGTCAGCCCGGGGGTCATCTCCACCGCGATGTCGAAGGCGGAGGCCGACGCGGATCCGGACGGCCACATGCTCAGGATGGTCCAGGCGTGCGGCGCGGGCCGTACGGGCACGCCCGGGGAGATCGCCGACGCCGTGGCCTTCCTGGCCGGTCCGCAGTCGCTCTACATCACGGGCACCGACCTGCTCGTCGACGGCGGACAGGCGGGCTGGATCCGCTGGCACATGAAGCGCTGAAGTGTTGAGGCGCTGAGGCACTGAGGCACATGAAGCGCTGAGGCGGTTCAAGGGATGAGGCCTTACGGGCCCGTGGTGCGGTCGTCCGCGCCACGGGCCCGTGCGCGTGCCCCGACCGGGCCCGCGCGCGTGGGGCCCGTCCGGCTCAGTCGTCGGTGATGGCCGTGCTGCTGCCGCCCGCCGGGGCGCGGTCGGTCGTGGCGGTCAGTTCCCTGACCCGGTCGGCGGAGAGCGTGACCCCCGGGGTCTCGAAGAACCAGCGTCCGGTCGCCTCCTCGTCCATCCCCTTGGGTCGCGCCGCCATGTACGGCAGTACGTAGACCGAGGTGCCCGGCTCGCTGCGCCAGCTCTCCGCGAGCGGACCGATGTCCACCGCGTCGTAGCCGAGCACGTCCAGCAGCCGCGCCACCCGCGCCTTCGCCTCCGCGTCGTCACCGGCGAGGGGCAGGGCGCTGCGGTCGGCGGCGCCGGCGGGCCGGGCGCTGGTGAACAGGCGGCGGAAGTCGATGTTGTTGAACGCCTTGACCACCCGGGAGCCGGCCAGGTGCCGCTGCACCAGCTCGCTGGTGGTCAGCTCGGCCGCGTCCAGCTCGGCGATGCGGTCGTCGCGCTCCGGGTAGTAGTTCATCGTGTCGATGACGACCTTGCCCGCCAGGTCCGTCGGGGAGAGCCGCGTGTAGGCGCGCAGCGGGATCGTCGCCACGACCAGGTCGCCGGCGCGGGCTGCCTCGGCGGGCGTGGCCGCCCGCGCCTGCTCGCCGAGTTCGGCGACGAGGTCGGCCAGGGTCTCGGGGCCGCGCGAGTTGCTCAGGACGACATTCAGGCCGGCGGCGACGGCGAGGCGGGCCAGCACACTGCCGATCATGCCGGTGCCGATGAGCCCGAGGGTCTCGATGTTCGGCTGGGCCGGGGGCTCGGAACGCAACTCGCTCTGGTCCTGGTTCTCGGACATGGTGCCGCATCTCCGTCTCGATCGTGAACACGAATCGCTTATGTGAAACTCAGTGTCACAATAGAGTCTGTGACTCACTCCTGCAATCCAGGGTCGGAGGGAAGGTACGATCGCGGGATGGACGGAGCGGGTGAACCAGGCGGACCGGGCGCTGCGCGCGGCTCCGCGCGCACGAGCAGGGACATCGCACGGGCAGCCGTCCGGGCGGAGCTGGCCCAGGTGGCCTTCGAGCTGTTCTGCCGCGAGGGCTTCGACCAGGTCACGGTGGTCGAACTGGCCGCCGCCGCGGGGGTGTCGCGCAGCACGTTCCTGCGCTACTTCCACACCAAGGAGGAGGCCGTCCTCGGCGCCTTCGACACGCACGGCACACAGGTCGCCGACGCGCTGCGCGCCCGGCCCGCCGACGAGGACGACTGGACGGCGCTGCGGCGCGCGCTGGACACCGTCGCCGACCAGTACCGCCAGGACCCGGCCGGCACGCTCGCGATCGCGCGCCTCGTCCAGGACACCCCGGCCCTGTGCGCGCGGCAACTGGAGAAGCAGCACGGCTGGCGCCCGGCCCTGACCGAGGCCCTCGCCGAGCGCGGCGGCTCCGACGGGCCCGCGTCGCTGGTCCTGTCGGTCCGGGTCGCCGCCGCGCTGGACTGTCTGAACGTCGCCGTCGACCACTGGAGCGAGTCCGACGGCCGACTGGACCTGGTCGACCTCCTGGACGAGGCCTTCGCCGCCCTCGCGCCGCGCTAGAGGTGCCCGCCCCCCGTACGTGGCCGCGCCTACCCGGCGGGGCGCTCCCGCCGTGCGACCGCCGTACGTCCGACCGCCGCGGCCAGCTTGCGCAGCCGCCGCCGGTCCAGGGGCGGCTGCACCGGCGGGACGCCGGGCCGGTTCCTGGGGACCCGTACGCGCAGGGCGCCGGGCTCGATGCGGCACTGAACGGGCGCGGGCAGCACCAGCGCCTCCCCGTCGACGCCGACCTCTATCTCCGCCCGGTCGGCGTCCACCGTGACCTGGTGGGCCGTCAGGACCGTGAGTCCGGCCGACTGCCGGCCGCGCAGCAGCCCGGCGGCCTCCGCCGCGCTGTCGACCCGTACGCCGAGGACCCCGAGCACGCCCGCGTCCAGCCGCTCGCGCCGGCCCAGACCGGCCGGATCCTCCGTGCGGTACGGGTTGTTGCTCACCAGCAGGGCCTGCGGGCCGGTGACGGTGACGGGCGCCCCGCCGGTGTCGGCGGCGGTGGCGGTCAGCAGCGGGCCGCGCTCGTGCGTCAGCAGTTCGGGCAGCAGGTCGAGCGTGGTGCGTACCTTGTCGTCGCGGTAGGCGGGGCTCTGCACGACCGCCGCGTACGCCCCGAAGGAAGCGTTGTTGACGAAGGGGTGCCCGCCCGCGAAGCCGAGGTCGACATGGAGCTCGACGCCGTCGGTCAGCGCGTCCAGGCAGGCCGACGGGGTCTCCCGGTCGAGCCCGAGGTCCATCGCGAAGTGGTTACGGGTCCCGGAGGAGATCACCAGGAACGGAAGCCCCCGCTCCGCCGCCACGGCCGCGACGAGCGCCTGTGTCCCGTCGCCACCCGCCACACCCAGCAGATCGGCCCCGTCGTCGGCGGCCCGACGGGCGAGGGCGGCGACGTCCTGCGGGTGGTCCGGATCGAGCAGGACGACCTGTGCGCCGAGCCGCTCCGCCTTCTCCCGCAGCCCGAACCTGCCGACCTTCCCGCCGCCGGAACGCGGATTCATGATGAGGAACGGGCGCCGGGGCGACGGCGTCTCGTGTTCCCTCATGGCGGTGGTGCGCGTGGCGCCCGTACTGCTGAGCGCGGTGCGGCCCGTCCAGACGGCCACCGCCCACAGCGCGGCACAGACCAGGACCAGCCACAGCAGATTCGCCGCCTCGAAGACCGCGATGACGGTGAGCGGCGTCGCCACGGCCAGCACCATCGCCCCCACCCGGGCGGCCCCGCGACGGGTCAGGACCCACCAGACGGCCGCCGCGGTGAGCGCGGTCCCCGCCAGGATGGCCCCGATCAGCAGCAGGCTGGCCGCGGCTCCCGCGTACCCCAGCGGCAGCAGTACGGCCGCACCGGAGGCGGCCAGCGAGACCCGCGCCGACCACCGCTGCGCGGCATGGGCGCCCTCGCCGAATTCCACAGCCACTGCTTCTCCCACCGATCAGGCGCGTCGATCACGCGGCCCCGGCGTAGGGTACCGAGCGACCGCCCAGGGGGATGACCATGCCGCACGCCGACCGCACCGACCGGGCCGTCGCCGCGCTGTCCGCGCCCGGGGCGCCCTTCGCCACCGTACGGACGGAGAACGGCTCGCTCGTGTACGCGGACGGGCCGCGCACCCTGCGCGAGTTCGTCGAGGCGACCTGGGCCTACGGCGACCGGCCGTTCCTGCTGGGCGCCGAGCCGGACGCCGGGCCGGGCGCCGAATCCACGTACACGTACGGGGAGTTCTTCGCCGCCGCCACCGCCCTGGCCAACCACTTCGTGGACGCGTACGGACTGCGGCCCGGCGACCGCGCCGCCCTCGCGATGGGCGACCGCCCCGAGTGGCAGACCGCCTTCTGGGCCGCCCAGTTGGCCGGGCTGGTCGCCGTACCGCTGGACGCCACATGGGCCGAGGACGAGTTCACGTACGCGCTGGACGACTGCGCACCGCGCGTGCTCCTCGTGGACGGCGAGCGGTTGCCGCGCGTGCGGCGCTGGGCGGCGCGCCAGGGGGCGGGGGCCGTACGGACCGTCGTCCGCCACCACGGGGGAGCGGTGGAGGCGGGGACCGAGCGGTACGAGGACCTGCCCGCCGCCGGTCGGTACACCGCCCCGCCCGATGTCGAGGTGCGGGCCGAGGACGACGCCACGATCAGCTACGTGCCGGGGCCGTCCGGCCGGCTCCGGGGCGCCGTCGCCACGCAGCTCGCGCAGGCCGGGGCCGCGATGAACGCGCGCTTCCTCGCCACCGTCGCCGCCCTCGAACGCCGGGAGATCCCGGGCCTCGGACCTGTCCCGGTCACGCCGCTGACGTACCCCTTCTCCCGCGTCGAGGCGCTCACCCGCGTGTACGCGGCGATGGCGGCGGGCGGCGCGCTCCGCGTCACGGACGGGCCGCGGAGCGGTAGCGGTGTCTCCGATTCCGGTGACACCTTCGGCCTGCCGGAGACCTGCGGCGCCGTGCTCGCCGGGGGCCGCCCCACCCCCGTCACGGAGGTACGGGTCGACGGGGCGGGGGAGTTGTGGCTGCGCGGCCAGTCCCTCGTACGCGGCTACTGGGGCGGGAAACCGGCGGACGGGGTCCCGGCCCGGGACGGCTGGTTCGCCACCGGCGTCACCGCGACCCTCGGCGACGGGCGCGTCAGGACCGGGTCACCCGCACCCTGAAGTGGTCGTCCGGCTCCTGCGAGAGCACCGAGATCCGGATGCGGTTGTCGCGGTCCACGAAGGACTGCCCCGGCCGGTACGGCGCGTCCGACAGCTCCGCGTGGACGTTCGGCCGCCGCGTACAGCCGCCGCTGTTCTCCTTGCTGTCCGCGATGGTGACCGGACCCCGCCCGGTGTCCACGGCGGCGTCCACGCGGTAGACCAGCACGCCCGGTTCGCAGACCGCCTCGTCGTTGCCGGCCCGCGTCCGTACCTCCACCGCGTACCCCGACTCCTGGGAGACCGGCACGAAGGCCATCTTGGGGCCGCCCGACGTCGCCAGCGGCCCGAGCAGGAAGTCGCTGCTGCCCTGCCCCGACGCGCAGCCGATCTGCTCGTCGTCGAGCCAGCCGAGCTTCCACTTGTGCCAGCCCAGCAGATCGTTGTTGGCGCCCCAGTCCTCGGACATGATGTCCCAGTGCCCGACCGAGCCGCCGCCGTCCACCGTGTAGAGGTCGGGGAGGCCGAAGACATGGCCGTTCTCGTGCGGCAGGACCCGGTAGCCGGTGTCGCCGTACGAGCCGGAGCCGTCGTCCTGGCGGCTGTAGACGAAGGACGTGTTGGCGAGCGGGACACCGTCCGCCTGCGGGGCGTCCGCGTTGCCGGAGAAGGTGACGGACAGGACGGTGTCCAGGGCCGAGGGGCCGGCGTTGGGCGTCACCAGGATGTTGACCAGGTCGTACGCGGTGAAGTCCACCCGCGGGTCGGCGGCGGCCACGATGTCGTCGACGAGCTGCCGGTAGCCGGGTTCGTACGGCGCGCCGCGCGCTATCCCGTACTCCGCGAACGGCAGCGGCATCCGCAGCCAGTTCTTGATCGGCGCCTCGGCACGGTACTCCAGGCGCCCGTACGAACTGGTCCTGAACCACTCCGACGTCTTCGGGAAGAACTCGGCGAGCCGGTCGAGCGCCTTCCCCGGGCCCGGCGCGTCCGAGAAGTCGATCATCAGGTTGAGGGCGCGGATCCTGCCGGTCGAGCGGGAGTAGCCGGGCGGGGTGGGCAGCCCCTCCGACATCTGGACGGCCGTGGCGGCGGAGATGCGGCACGGGCCGCGGCTCGTGTCCTTGACCGCGCCGGGCCCCGACGAGGCGCGGTGGGGGGAGGGGAGGGTACCGCTCGCGCTGGTCAGGGCGGCGAGGGTGAGCGTCGCGAGGCCGGCGAGGGCGCAGAGACGGCGGGAGCCGGTGATGGGTATGAGACGCCTCTGCTGCATACGGTCGCCTTCGGTCTCGGCAGCCTGCCGTCCCGGCTGTCCTCCGTTCGATCACCCTCCGTCGGTCGGTGTGTCGGCGCTCGCTGGGTGCGCCGATCGGGGCAAAAGCCGTAAACGTGGATATGTGACTCAGGTCACACGGGTGGCCGAAATAACCGGGGACAAGTTCCCCGTTTGCATCTACGTCCCCGGGCGCCGGGGGCCACGCAGACCGAGGAACCGAAAGCTGGGAAGGGGCCCGACGTGACCGCCACCACCGCCGCCATCGAGGCTGCCGTCGCTGCTGCCGCGGCCGTAGGACCGGCGGCACGCCGCGTCCCCCGGCCGCGCGCGGACGCGCTGCGCAACCGGGAGCGGATCGTGGCGGCGGCCCGTGAGGTGTACGTGGAGTACGGCTCCGAGGCGCCGCTCGACGAGATCGCCCGCCGGGCCGGAATCGGCAACGCCACGCTCTACCGGCATTTCCCCGACCGGCACACCCTCGCGCACGAGGTCGTCCGCTCGGTCCTGGTCCGCGTCGCGGACCAGGCGGAGCGGATCGAGGCCGAGGAGCCCGACGCGTTCACCGCGCTGCGGCGCTTCGCCCACACCGCGGCCGACGAACGGATCGGGGCGCTCTGTCCGATGCTCTCCGAGGCGTTCGACAGGAGGCGTCCCGACCTGGACGCCGAACGGCGCCGCCTCGAAGGCGCCGTCGAAGGGCTGATGGAGCGGGCACGGCAGGCGGGGCGACTCCGTCCCGATGTCGAGGTCGGCGACCTCATGATCGCGCTCTCCCAGCTCACCCGGCCGCTGCCCGACAGCGGCTGCCTCACGATGGACCGGTTCGTGCACCGGAACCTCCAGCTCTTCCTGGACGGCCTGGAGGCCCCCGCCCGGTCCGAACTGCCCGGCTCGGCCGCGACCCTGGAGGATCTGCGCCGCGCCGCTCCGTGACGCGCCCCTGAACCAAAGAACCAAGAGTCAAAGAAGAATCAAAGAACCAAGAACCAAGAATCGAAGAACCAAAAGAGCCGAAGAGGCGAAGAACCAGCGACAACGGATCAAGGCCCGCGCGCGACCGAGCCGTCCCGGCCACCGCACCGGACGCTCACACCCCGCGGGTCCCTCGCACCGGCCACGCCACTCACCTCACTGACGCATCGCAACTGACGCATCGCACTGACTGACTGACCGACTGACTGAGGCATCGCACTGACGCGTCTCACTCACACGTCTCCCTACACGTCCCAGCGCAGGGCCCGCCAGAAGGCCACGCGCTGCCCGTGACGGCTTCACGCCGTCGCCATCAGCCCGCCATGACTTCGTAAGTCCCGCAGCGTCGCCTGTACTTACGTACGTTTCGCCCTTTCTGCATCCTTAGGTGGATACCTCCATGTCAAAAACAGCCGAGAAGCGGCTTCCCGATCCGGGCGCCCTGTCCGCCCCCGACCCGGGCCGCTGGAAAGCGCTCATCTTCATCGCCCTGGCCCAGCTCATGGTCGTGCTCGACGCGACCATCGTGAACATCGCGCTGCCCTCCGCCCAGCAGGACCTGGGGATATCCGACGGCAACAAGCAGTGGGTCATCACCGCCTACGCCCTCGCCTTCGGCGGTCTGCTGCTCTTCGGCGGACGCATCGCCGACCTGTGGGGCCGTAAGCGCACCTTCGTCACCGGCCTGATCGGCTTCGCCGCCGCGTCCGCCATCGGCGGCGCCGCGACCGGCGAGGCGATGCTGCTCGGCGCCCGCGCGCTCCAGGGCGCCTTCGGCGCGCTGCTCGCGCCCGCCGCGCTCTCGCTGCTCGCGGTGACCTTCAGCGACGCCAAGGAGCGCGCGAAGGCGTTCGGCATCTTCGGTGCGATCGCCGGTGGCGGTGGCGCCGTGGGGCTGATCCTCGGTGGGTTCCTCACCGAATACCTGGACTGGAGGTGGACGTTCTTCGTCAACATCCCGTTCGCGATCGTGGCCGCGCTCGGCGCGTACTTCGTGATCCGCGAGCCCGCCTCCGGCCGTAACCGCTCCGCGCTCGACATCCCCGGCGTCGTCCTCTCCACGCTGGGCCTGGTCTCGCTGGTGTACGGCTTCACGCGCGCCGAGTCCGACGGCTGGAGCGACCCCGTCACCATCACGCTCTTCGTGGCGGCCGTGGCCCTGCTCTTCCTCTTCACGGTCGTCGAGTCGAAGGTCAAGGCCCCGCTGCTGCCGCTGCGCGTGGTGACCAACCGCAACCGCGCCGGCGTCTACCTCTCGCTGGGCCTGGCCATCATCGCGATGTTCGGCCTGTTCCTCTTCCTGACGTACTACCTCCAGGTCGTGCAGGGGTACTCGCCGGTCAAGACGGGCTTCGCCTTCCTCCCGATGATCGCGGGCATGATCACGGGCTCGACCCAGATCGGCGCCCGGCTGATGACCCGGGTCCCGCCGCGCTACCTGATGGGCCCCGGCTTCCTCGTCGCGGCCGTCGGCATGCTGCTGCTGACCCGGCTCGACCTCGGCTCCTCGTACACGGGTGTGATCCTGCCGGGCCAGCTCCTGCTGGGCCTCGGTATGGGTACGGCCTTCATGCCGGCCATGTCGCTCGCGACGTTCGGCATCGAGCCGCGGGACGCGGGCGTCGCCTCGGCGATGGTCAACACCTCGCAGCAGGTGGGCGGCGCGATCGGTACCGCCCTGCTGAACACGATCGCGGCCTCGGCCACGACCTCGTACCTCGCCACGCACGCGGCCACCGCGGGCGACGAGCGGCTCCTCCAGATGCGTGCCCTGGTGGCCGGATTCTCCAGCGCCATCTGGTGGGCGGTCGGCATCCTCGCCGTCGCGGCGACGATCGCGATCACCTTCATCAACACCGGCCGCCCCGGCTCCTCCACAGGCGCTCCCGGCGCGGCCGGTGAGGAGGGCGCGGCGGCGGACGAGGTGCAGGTCCCGGTCGCGATGCACTGACCGACACGCACCCGCCGGCCCGCGCTCGCGGGCCCGCACCCGCGGGCCCGCGCTCGCTGATACGCACCCGCCGGAAGCGAAAGGCGGAACGGCCGCCCCCGCGGCCCGCCCTGGCGCCGCCACTCCCCGGATCCCCGGATCCTCGGAGTCAGCGGCGCCAGGGCAGATCCGCGCCCGTCCCCTCGGGCTGCAGCCCCTCCGCCATCACCCGCATGATCTCGCCGAGCTGACCGACCTGTTCCGGGGTGAGCCGGTCGAAGATCGCCTGGCGTACCGCGGCGACATGGCCGGGCGCCGACCGCTGCAGCATCCTGAAGCCCTGGTCCGTCAGGAACGCGTTCTGTCCCCGCTTGTCGGAGGGACACTCCTCACGCTGGACCCAGCCGTTCTCCTCCAGCCGCGCGATCGCGTGGGAGAGCCGCGAGCGGGTGATCTTGGCTTCCATGGCGAGCTGCGTCATCCGCAGCCGGCGGCGCGGCGCCGACGAGAGTTTGACGAGAAGCCCGTAGTAGATGTGCGGCATCCCCGCGTCACGCTGGAGCTGACGGTCGAGGTGGTCCTCCAGCAGGGTCGTCGCCTGGACGTACGTCAGCCAGACGCGCTGCTCCTCGTCGCTCAGCCAGCGCGTTTCCTCCGCCCGGGCCTCGGGTTCTCCGCTGGTGTCCTCGCCTGGGCCGGCGCCGCTGCCGGTAGATGCCATGCTCATGTACTCCACTCTACTCATTCTTGAAAATTAAACTAGATCTGGTTAAGCTGATAAGTAATGAATGCTTGAGCTTTCAAGTAGACGTCCGGGTGGGGGACGCGTGGACGTCGACACGGATGACCCCGGGAGTCACCATGAACGCCGTTGCCGAGCGCATGCCCGCCCTCTACCTCTCCCACGGGGCCCCGCCCCTGGCCGACGACCCGGTCTGGCCCGGGGAGCTGGCGGCCTGGTCGGCGACGCTGCCCCGCCCCAAGGCCGTCCTGATGGTCTCGGCGCACTGGGAGGAGGCCCCGCTCGCGCTGGGCGCGACCGTCTCCGTACCGCTTGTGTACGACTTCTGGGGCTTCCCCGAGCACTACTACCAGGTGCGCTACGACGCCCCGGGCGCGCCGGAGCTCGCCGACTCCGTACGGAAACTGCTGCGCGGCGCCGGCACCCCCGTACAGGACGTGCCGGACCGCGGGCTGGACCACGGGGCGTACGTACCGCTCGTCGAGATGTATCCCGAGGCGGACATCCCCGTGCTCCAGATCTCCCTGCCGACGCTCGACCCGCGCAAGCTGCTGGAGATCGGGCGCAAGCTGGCCCCGCTGCGGGACGAGGGCGTCCTGATCGTCGGCAGCGGCTTCTTCACCCACAACCTCGCCGCGCTGCGCCACCCGGGCGGCGGCGTGCCCGGCTGGTCGGCGGAGTTCGACGACTGGGGCACGCGGGCCCTCCAGGCGCAGGATGTCGACGCCCTGCTCGACTTCGAGCACAAGGCCCCGTCCGGCCGGCTGGCCCACCCCCGCACCGAACACTTCGCCCCGCTGTTCGTGACGCTCGGCGCCGCGCAGGACGAGCTGGGCACCGGCAGGAGCGTCATCGACGGCTTCTGGCTGGGCCTGGCGAAGCGGTCGGTCCAGTTCGGCTGAGGATCTCCGGCTGACCTCCGGCTGATCTCCGGCCGAGGATCTTCGGCCGGGCCGGGGAATGCCCGGGGAGGGGCGGGGAAGGCGCGGACGTGCGGGCGTCCATGCGGACGGTCGCGAGGGTGCGGGGGGCGTCCGAGGGTGTCCGGAGGGCGTCCGGGGACGCCCTGAGCAACCAAAGCCGCATGCGAATCGTCTTCAAGAAGTGACCGGAGCTGCTGAAGTCGCCGGTCGCGCTCTTCGCGGAGCGCGGTCGGCATCCGTCTCGGCAACTGCCCTGACCTGCGGTTCTGTGCCCGGCAGAGGGCGCGGGTCACTCGGTCGGCGGCACAGGGTACTGCATGATCACAAAATCTATGCACGCCATGGGAATTCTGTCCGGATTCCAGTCGTTGTTTCCAACGGATGCAGGGCACCCGGAAGGGTGTCGCGACCTACTCAGTTCAGTAAGGGAGCTCGCATGGCAACCCGTGCCGTCGCCCGTCGTTCCGCCTCCGGCGGGGCGAAAGCGGCAAGCAGTGTTCGCGCCGTAGGCGGGGAGATCGCCGACCGCGACCTGGTCGGCATGTACCTCGACGAGATCGCTCGTACGCCGCTGCTCGACGCAGCGAAGGAAGTCGAGCTGTCCCAGACCATCGAGGCCGGGGTCTACGCCCGGCAGATCCTCGACGGAGAGGTGGAGAGCGAGGCGCGCGGCGCTTCGCGCGAGGAGCTGGAGGCGCTGGTCGCCGAGAGCGAACGCGCGAAGGACGTCTTCATACGCTCGAACCTCCGCCTCGTGGTGGCCGTCGCGCGCCGTTACCCGCGCAGCGGCCTGCCCCTGCTGGACCTCATCCAGGAGGGCAACGCGGGACTGGTCCGCGCGGTGGAGAAGTTCGACTACGCCAAGGGCTTCAAGTTCTCGACGTACGCGACCTGGTGGATCCGCCAGGCCATCACGCGCTCCATAGCCGACCAGTCGCGCACGATCAGGCTCCCCGTCCACCTGGTGGAGGAGCTGGGCAGGATCCGCCGCGTACAGCGCGAGTTCAACCGCGAGCACGGCCGCGATCCGGAGCCCACGGAGGTCGCCGCGGAGCTGGACTCGAACCCGGCGCGCGTCATCGACGTCCTGGACTGGGCCCGTGACCCGGTCAGCCTGAACATGTCGGTCGACGACGACGGGGACACCCAGTTCGGCGACCTGCTGGAGGACACCTCCGCGGTCTCGCCCGAGCAGTCCGTGCTCACGCTGCTGCGCAGCGAGGAGCTGGAGGACCTGATCAGCAAGCTCGACCAGCGCACGGCGTCGATCATCAAGATGCGGTACGGCATCGAAGACGGCCGCGAGCGCACGCTGACCGAGGTCGGCAAGCAGCACGGCCTGACGCGGGAGCGGATCCGCCAGATCGAGAAGCACGCGCTGCTGGAGCTGAAAAAGATGGCTCGGGACACCGGCTTCGACGCGGCGGCGTGACGTCGCCGTTCTGTGGCCGTAGTGTCCCCCTTACTCGTACTGTCTCTCCGAGCGGTACGGGACGGCTGATCCGTCGGCCCCCAGAGACGAGCCCCGGCACCAACCCCCCCCAGGTGCCGGGGCTCCCCTCTGTCCTCCGTGCCTCCTCCGCCTTCTTGGCCTTCTCCGCTTCTCCCGCTACCCCGTCGGTGCGGCGGCCCGGGTCAGCCTCGTCCCCAGCTCGTACAGATACCCCGTGAGCTGTGCCGGGGCGTGCGCGGTGAACTCGCAGTCCACCAGAGCCAGGCGCAGCGCGAACCACTCCAGCGAGTCGGTCACGGTCGTGCGCAGCCGGCAGGAGTCCGGCCCGGTGGGTGTGGGCGCGGGCAGATACGGCGGCAGCCGGGCCACCACGAACTCCGCGGGCGCCCGGAAGGTGACGTCCACGTCCATCCGGGGCTGCAACCGTGACATGGACCGGCTCAGGAACTGCGCCGCGTCCGCGTTCCCGGTGGGCAGCTCGCGCGGTGGGAACCTGGCGCCGGTCGGGAAGGGCTCGCTGACCCGGTCGACCCGGAACGTACGCCAGTCGTCGCGCTCCAGGTCGTACGCCACGAGATACCAGCGACTGCCGGTCGAGACGAGGCGGTACGGCTCGACCTGCCGCCTCGTCTCCGTACCGTCGCCGGAGCGGTAGCCGAAGCGCAGCCGCTCCGTGCCCGCGACGGCGCCGGCCATGACCGTGAGGGTGTGGGGATCGATGGTCGCGCCGTCCCCGCGGGTGAGCGGCGTCGTCGCCGTCTGGAGGGTGGAGACGCGGTGCCTGAGCCGGGACGGCAGCACCTGCTCCAGCTTGGCCAGGGCGCGTACGGACGCCTCGTCGATGCCCTCGACGGCGTGGCCCGCCCCGGCCCGCAGCCCGACGGCGATGGCCACGGCCTCCTCGTCGTCCAGGAGCAGCGGGGGCATGGCCGTACCGGCGACCAGCCGGTAGCCCCCGATCGCCCCCATCGTGGCCTCCACGGGGTATCCGAGGGCGCGCAGCCGGTCGATGTCGCGGCGGATGGTGCGCGCGCTGACGTCGAGCCGCTGGGCCAGCTCACTGCCCGGCCACTCGCGCGGGGTCTGGAGGAGGGAGAGCAGCCTCAGGAGCCGTGCCGGGGTGTCGGTCATGCGTCCATGGTGCGCGGCATCTAGGACATGGGCGGACCTAGATGCTCCCTAGCTTGTGCCCCATGAGCTCACCCACCACCTCTTCGGCAGCCCCGTCCCCGGCCACTGCCCCAGGCGTCCCCGGTGTCCCCGGTGTCCCTGGTGTCCCCGAAACGTCCTCGGGGCGGGGCCCGGAGGACGGCGACCGCCGCCGCTGGCTGGCCCTGGCCGTGGTCATGACGGCCGCCTTCATGGACCTGGTCGATGTCACCATCGTCAACATCGCGATCCCGAGCATCGAACGGGACCTCGGCGCCACCTTCGGGGCCATCCAGTGGATCACCGCCGGATACGCGCTCGCCTTCGCGGCCGGACTGATCACCGGCGGCCGTCTCGGTGACATATACGGCCGCAAGCGGCTCTTCCTGATCGGTATCAGCGGCTTCACGGTCGCCTCCGCGCTCTGCGGCTTCGCCACCGGCCCCGAGATGCTGGTCGGTTCGCGGCTGCTCCAGGGCGCGATGGCCGCGATGATGGTGCCCCAGGTGCTGTCGATCATCCATGTCACCTTCCCCGCCCACGAACGCGGCAAGGTCTTCGGACTGTTCGGCGCGATCGTCGGCCTCGGAGCCGTGTCGGGCCCGCTGCTCGGCGCGCTGCTCACCCAGTGGAACCTCTTCGGCCTCGAATGGCGCCCGATCTTCCTCATCAACCTGCCGGTCGGCGTGGCGGGGGTGCTGCTCGGCCGCAGGTTCATCGTCGAGTCCAAGGCGCCCAAGGCGCTCCGGCTCGACCTGGTGGGTGTGGTGCTGGTGACGGGAGCGCTGCTGATGCTGGTCTACCCCCTCACCCGCGGGCGCGAACTGGGCTGGCCGCTGTGGGGCCACATCTGCATGGCCGGCAGCCTCGTCGTCCTGGCGGTGCTGGTGGCGTACGAGCGGAGGAAGGCGCGCAAGGACGGCTCACCGCTGATCGAGCTGTCGCTGTTCCGGGTCAAGAGTTTCGCCGCGGGCGTCGCCCTCCAGCTCACCTTCGGTGTCGCGATGGGCATCTTCTTCCTGGTCTGGACGCTGTACATGCAGATCGGCCTCGGCTGGAGCCCGTTGCGCGCGGGGCTCACGGGGGTGCCGTTCTCGCTCGCCGTATCGGTCGCGGCCGGCCTCTCCGTACAGAAACTGGTCCCGCGCTTCGGCCGCAAGGTCCTCCAGACGGGCGCGCTGACGATGATCGCCGGGCTGCTGCTCTACATCGGCGCGGCCGGGCGGTACGGCCTGGAGATCACCTCCTGGCAGATGGCGCCGCCCCTGCTGGTCATGGGCGCGGGCATGGGCCTGATCGTGGCCCCGCTGACGGACGCGGTGCTCTCGGGCGTCCCCCGCGAACACTCGGGCTCGGCGTCGGGCCTGATCAACACCACGCAGCAGATGGGCAACGCGCTGGGGCTCGGACTGGTGTCGGTGGTCTTCTTCGGAGTGGTCGACGACCGGCCGGCGAACGCGATGCGCGTGGCCTTCGCCGACGGCTTCCAGCACGCCCTGTGGTGGGTTGCGGCCGTGCTCGCGGCCATCTTCACCATGATGTTCGCGCTCCCGGCCAAGGCGAGGGCCGAAGAGGGATGACTGAAGTGGATGACCGATCGTGTCCGCAGTTCGCCCGAATCTGTTTACTTTCTGGAAATGCGGGCGTAGCGTGTCGCCGAAACCACAGGTTCGGGCACGGAACGGACGTAAACCCACATGTACGCACCGGAGCGTCAGCAGGAGATCCTGCGCCTGGCCCGTGAGGGCGGACGTGTCGATGTGCTGTCGCTCGCCGAGCAGTTCCAGGTCACCGCGGAGACCGTACGGCGTGATCTGAAGGCCCTCGACCGGGCCGGCCTCGTCCGCCGCGTGCACGGCGGGGCCATACCGGCCGGGCGGATGGACTTCGAGCCCGACCTGGCCGAGCGTGAGTCCACCGCCGCCGACGAGAAGGACCGCATCGCGCACGCGGCGCTCGCGGAGCTGCCGCGGGACGGCAGCGTGATCCTGGACGCCGGTTCGACCGTCGCGCGGCTCGTGGCGGAGCTGCCGCTGGAGTGCGGGCTCACCGTCGTGACCCACTCCCTGCCCGTCGCCGCCCGCCTCGCCGACCACCCGGGGATCGACCTCCACCTGGTCGGCGGGCGGGTCCGCAACCGTACGCGTGCCGCCGTCGACGCCTGGGCGCTGCGGGCGTACGGGGAGATCCGCGCCGATGTCGTCTTCCTCGGCACCAACGGTTTCTCCCCCGAAGGCGGGCTCACCACCCCCGACCTCGCCGAAGCCGCGGTGAAGCGCGCTCTCGTCGGCGCGGCGCGGCGCGTGGTGCTGCTCGCCGACTCGGCGAAGCACGGCCAGGAGCACTTCGCGCGCTTCGGCACGCTCGCCGATGTCGATCTGCTCATCACCGACAGCGGGCTCAGCCCTTCGGATGTCGCGGCGGTCGAGGCCGCGGGCACCGAAGTGCTGTGTGTTTAGGAGCGCCGCATGATTCTCACCGTCACCCCCAACCCGAGCCTGGACCGTACGTACGAGGTCCCGTCCCTCGACCGAGGCGAGGTGCTGCGGGCCACGGCCGAACGCATGGACCCCGGCGGCAAGGGCGTCAACGTCTCCCGCGCCGTCGCTGCGGCCGGCCGCCGCACGGTCGCCGTGCTGCCTCTCGGGGGCGCCCCGGGGGCGCTGGTCGCCGAGCTGCTGGCCGGGCAGGGGATAGAGGTCGCGCCGGTGCCGGTCGCGGGGGCGACCCGGTCCAACATCGCGCTCGCGGAGCCAGACGGCACCCTGACCAAGATCAACGCGCCGGGCCCGGAGCTGACCGCGGCCGAGTCGGAGTCGCTGCTCGCCGTGGTGCGCACACAGATCCGCACCCACTCCGCCTCCTCCGCCTGGATCGCCTGCTGCGGCAGCCTCCCGCGCGGACTGGCCCCCGAGTGGTACGCCGAACTCGTCGCCGGCGCCCACCACGCCGGGGCGAGGATCGCCCTCGACACCTCGGGCCCCTCGCTGCTGGCCGCCCTGCGCGAGCGGCCGGACGTCGTCAAGCCGAACGCCGAGGAACTGGCCCAGGCCGTCGGCCGCCCCCTCACGACCGTCGGAGACGCCGTCAAGGCGGCGGAGGAGCTGCGCACGTACGGTGCGGCCTCCGTCCTCGCCAGCCTCGGCGCGGACGGCCAGCTCCTGGTCGCGGAGACGGGGACGTACTTCGGCTCCGCCACGGTCACCACGGTCCGCAGTAACGTCGGTGCGGGCGACGCCTCGCTCGCCGGGTTCCTGGCGGCGGGCGGCGAGGGCCCGGAGGCGCTCGCGTCGGCCGTCGCGCACGGCGCGGCGGCGGTGCAGCTCCCGGGCAGCGTGATGCCGGCGCCCGGGGACCTGGACCCGGCGGCGGTCACGGTGACCGCCGACATCCCGCTGGACCGCCTGCTCAGGGAGCCCGCCTCATGACCTCCTTGTTCTTCCCCGTCCTCCTTCCCGTTCCCCTTCCTCTTCTGGACCCGAACCGCGCGATAAGCGAGCAAAGGAGCCCGCGATGAGCGACATGATCACCGCGGACCTGGTCGACCTCGACCTGGCCGCCGAGACAAAGGAAGCAGCGGCCCGCTCGCTGGCCGAGCGAATGGTGGCCCTGGGCCGGGTCACCGACCTGGACGGCTTCCTGGCCGACGTGGCCGCGCGCGAGGCGCAGATGCCGACCGGGCTCGACGGCGGCATCGGCATCCCGCACTGCCGCAGCGCGCACGTCGGTGAACCGACCCTGGCCTTCGGCCGCTCGGCGCGGGGCATCGACTTCGGCGCCCCCGACGGGCCCGCCGACCTGATCTTCCTGATCGCGGCCCCGGCCGGCGCCGACGACGCGCACCTCACGATCCTCTCCGCCCTGGCCCGCCGCCTGATGAACGAGGACTTCACCACGGCGCTCCGCTCGGCCACGGACGCCTCGGCGACGGCCGCCCTGATCCGCGGCGAGGAGCCCACGACGACGGAACCCACGACGACCGCCCCGGCGGCGGCCGAACCGTCCAAGACCCCGGACGAGCCCGCGGGGAACGCCCAGGAGAAGGCGCCGGCCGAGGTACCGACGGCGAAGGCTCCGAAGGCAGAGACTCCGGCGGCAGTGACTCCGACGGCAGTGACTCCGACGGCGAAGGTTCCGACGGCGGAGGCACCGGCCGCCGGCGCCGCCGAGGATCAGGTCTTCCGGATCGTCGCAGTCACCTCCTGCCCCACCGGCATCGCGCACACCTACATGGCCGCCGAGGCTCTGGAGCAGGCCGGACAGCACGCCGGTGTCGAGCTCGTCGTCGAACCGCAGGGCTCCTCCGGCTTCAGTCGGCTCGACCCGGCCGTCATCGCCGCCGCCGACGGCGTGATCTTCGCGCACGACGTGCCCGTACGGGAGAAGGAACGCTTCGCCGGGAAGCCCACGGTCGACGTCGCCGTGAAGGCCGGCATCAACCGTCCCGCCGAACTGATCGCCGAGGTGCGCGGCAAGGCCGAGCGCGGCGAGGTCACCGGCGCGGGCGCCCACAGCTCGCCCGTGGACGACGCGGGGGAGCCGGGCGAGGGTTACGGCACCAAACTGCGCAAGTGGCTGATGTCCGGCGTCAGCTACATGGTCCCGTTCGTCGCGGCGGGCGGACTCCTCATCGCCCTCGGCTTCGCCATCGGTGGCTACACCGTCGACAAGGCTCCTTCCGTCGCCGAACACTTCGTCTGGACGGAGAGCATGAGCTGGGCCGCTCTGCTCTTCCAGATCGGCGGCCTGGCCTTCGGCTTCCTGGTGCCCGTCCTCGCGGGCTACATCGCGTACGGGATGGCCGACCGCCCCGGTCTCGTACCCGGCTTCGTGGGCGGCTCCATCGCCCTCACCATCAACGCAGGCTTCCTCGGCGGCCTCGCCGCCGGTCTGATCGCCGGTGGCGTGGTGATGGCGATCCAGCGGGTCAAGGTGCCCGCCGCGCTGCGCGGCATCATGCCGGTCGTCGTGATCCCCCTGGTCGCCTCCGCGGTCGTCGGATTCCTGATGTTCCTGGTGGTCGGCAAACCGATCGCCTCGCTCCAGGAGGCCCTGTCCGACTGGCTGTCCGGCCTCTCCGGGGCCAACGCGGTCATCCTGGGCGTCATCCTCGGTCTGATGATGTGCTTCGACCTCGGCGGCCCGCTGAACAAGGTCGCCTACGCCTTCGCCGTCGGCGGTCTCGCCAACCCCAACGAGGGCAGCCTGAAGGTCATGGCCGCCGTGATGGCGGCGGGCATGGTCCCGCCGCTGGCCATGGCGCTCGCCACGACCGTACGAGGCAAGCTGTTCACCCGTACCGAACGCGAGAACGGCAAGGCCGCCTGGGTGCTCGGCGCCTCCTTCATCACCGAGGGCGCGATCCCGTTCGCCGCGGCCGACCCGCTGCGGGTGATCCCGTCCGCGATGGCGGGCGGCGCGGTGACCGGCGCGCTCTCGATGCTCTTCGAGTGCACGCTGCGGGCCCCGCACGGCGGCATCTTCGTGATCCCGCTGATCGGCAACCCGTTCCTCTACCTGATCGCGATCGCGGCGGGTACGGCCGTCACCGCCGGACTGGTCATCCTGCTCAAGGGAGCCAGGAAGACCAGCCGCCCGGACCAGGCCGCCGACGCCGGAGCCACCGGCGCGGGCGGAGCGGACGGAGCCGGAGCGGAAGCCAAGGTGCCGGCGAGCGTCTGAGCCCCGCGCCGACCCACCCCGGTGCCCTCCCGGCAGGTCGTACGGTCCGTCCCACCCCTGGCGGGCCGTACGCCCCTTCCTCCCGGTCCGGTTCCCCTCAGCCCCGGCCGGCCCTCACAGGACCCGCGCGCGAAGCTCCATGGCTTCGCGCGCCGTCTGTTCGGCCTCGTACACCTCACACATGTGCCGACCGTCCGGCGTCGCCGTGTGCTCCACCTCCCACAGGCTCGTCTCGGTGCCGTCGATCAGCAGGAACGCGTGCTCGTAGAGCATGAACCCCGCGTCCTTGCCCTCGACCTGGCACTGCCGGCCGAAGACCTGCGTGATGTGATGCGCGAACGCCGTCTTCAGCAGCAGCTTGGTCTCCTCACCCGGGCAGTCCGCGTTCTCCGCCCGGCGCAGCACCCTGCGGGCGTGGTCCGGGGAGTTGTCGGGCGAGTAGAGCCGGTGCCGCGGCGTGGGCGCCGGAGCGGGCAGCGCACGCAAACCGCGGATCAACGCGAGATGAGCGTCGATCTCGGCCGTGCGCTCCGACTCCAGCTCCGCGAGCAGATCGGTCGCGAGATCGTCCAGGGCCGTCTCGCGATGTCGAGGGTCCTCCTCACGGAGATCGTCGTCCAGGCATCCTCGTTCTTCCCAGTACGCCTCGCCGTCCTGCCGGTCCGGATCGGCCGATGAAAGCCGCGGCGCCTCCGGGCTGCCCGGACGGCACAGGCGTGCCGCCGCGAGCTGGGCCTCGGATTCGTCCCCGTACAGCTCGTGCAGCCGCGCGCCGTCCCGGCCGGTGTTGTGCACCAGCTCCCACAGGCTGAACGCGCTGCCGTCGTTGAGCAGATAGGTGTGCCGGTACGTCTCGCGATGCAGCCCCGCACTGTGGTGCGCGGAACACAGCGAGCTGGCGTGCGCCAGCGCACGGTCGAGTCGATCGACCAGTGCGTCAGGCAGGTCGAAGGAGTTGAGTGCCCGACCCAGGAGTCGCTCGAGGTGCGTCTCGGTTGTCTCGTAGGGATCGTTCAAGATGGGTCTCCAGGCCGTCGCCACATGTCACTTGGTGATTGCATAACGTAGTGCCTAGGGCTGACATCGCGTCCTAAGTTTGGGAAAACGAAGGGGGCGTACGTGAAGTTCCCGCGCGCCTCTTGCCAACTCGTCGGACACTCCCCTCAGTCGAGCCCGTACAGCTCACGGTACGAAGGGAACGTCCCGCCAGGGCTGTCGACCCCCTCCGCCGCACGTACGGCCGAGACGATCGCCCTGGTCACCACATCAGCACCCGCTCCCAGTATCGCGTTGAGAGCGAGCAAATTCCCCTCGGCCAACGGCTGAACTCCCGTCGCCAGCGCGAAAACTGTGTCCCCGTCGTTGAGCAGATGCACGGGGCGGACGGCGCGCGCGATGCCGTCGTGCGCCGTCCCCGCGAGCTTCTGCGCCTGGGCACGGGACAGTTCGGCGTCGGTGGCGACGACCGCCAGGGTGGTGTTGAGCGGAGCGGGGCCGTTCCGCTCGCTCAACTCGGCCAGTCGCCGTTGCGCCGCCTGGTGTACCTCAGACGACGGGTACTCCGTACGACCGCTGAAGTAACGCCCGTACAGCACGCCGGTCAGCGGATCGACCACGGAGCCCGCCGCGTTGGCCACGACCAGCGCGGCGACGGTGATTCCGGAGTCCAGCACGGTACTCGCCGTCCCCACGCCGCCCTTGAGCTGTCCGGCGAGGGCGCCGACCCCCGCGCCCACACAGCCCTCCGCGACCGGCGCCCCGCCCTCCGACGCTGCCGCCGCCTCCACCGCCGCACGCCCCGTCGCCGCGTCGGGCCGGATCCGCCAGTCGCCGCCGCGTCCCAGGTCGAAGATGCCCGCCGCCGGGACGACGGGAACCACCTGACCCGGGTCGGGGCCGACCCGTATGCCGCGCCCGCGCTCCTCCAGCCAGGCCATCACGCCGGACGCCGAGTCGAGCCCGTACGCGCTGCCGCCCGTCAGCACGACGGCCTCCGTGCGCTGGACGATATTGCGTGGGTCGAGTGCGTCGGTCTCCTTCGTGGCCGGCCCGCCGCCCCGTATGTCCACGGCGGTGACCACCCCGCCCTCCGGGGCGAGTACGACGGTGGTGCCGGTGAGCGCGCGATCCCCGGCCACCTGGGCGTGCCCTACCCGGAGGCCCGCCACGTCGGTGAGTGCGTCATTCGATGCCATGAACCCAATGCGTACCACGTGCCTCGGGCAGTGAGGCGCTGGACGCCGGAGAACCGGCGGAGGAGGGCGGAGCGTGGGGCGGCGGAGGCGACGGTGGGGCGGGAGGCGGGCCGCGCGCGCGTCGGCCGATCCCGGGCGCGGGCGCCGTCCACCGTTCGTCCACGCACGTCCCGGCTCCGTACGCGCCCCCGTACCCTGGGGGTATGAGCACCGCCCCCACCCCCGAGCCGGCCCCCGCGGAGCAGCCCTCGGAGCCCCGGCGGCCGACCGGGCCCCCGCGCCCGCCCACCGCGCTGGTCTTCGACGATCCGCTGGACCAGCAGTCCTCGGACGACACCGACGACGGCTGGGGGGAACGCGCCGCCGGAAGCGGCGGCAGCGCCGCCGATCTCGCCCGTTTCCTCGACGAGAAGCCGCCCCACCACATCTGAGCCGAGCGCCCCGGGCGGGGCGCCGCTCCAGCACGGCCCGCCGCTAAGGCGTGCTCTGTCCCGGGCCGTTCTGCCCCGAGCCGCGCTGCGCGACCAGGGTGTCCCTGATCTCCTTGAGCACCTCCAGCTCGCTGACCTCCATGACCTCCTGGACCTCTTCCTTGGCGGCCTGCTGCCTGGCGCGCCGGGCGAGGTACTTGGCCATCGGCAGCACCATCAGGAAGTACACGACGGCTGCCGTGATCAGGAACGTGAGAACCGCGCTCAGCACCGTTCCCCACATGATCGGAATGCCCTTGACGACCTCGCCGGCGTCGTTCGTCTCGCACGGCGACTTGAGGCACGAGCTGTACTTGTTCAGATCCTGCGTGCCGAACGCGCCGACCACCGGGTTGATGACGCCCTTGACGACCGCGGTCACCACGTTGGTGAACGCTGCCCCGATAACCACCGCCACCGCGAGGTCGATCACGTTGCCGCGCATCAGGAAGGCTTTGAAGCCTTCGAGAACGCTCTCCTTCTTCTCGCTCACGAGTGAGCCTTTCTTCACATGTGCTGTAGGGGTGACAATCTGTCCCGCAACCTACGGCAGCGCGTGCCCGCGCTGTCCAATCCGCACACGCGATCAGGCGACGTAGCAGCTCGCCAGTACGAGTCCGCGCAGCGCGGACCAGCTCCGCCCCGGCCCGGAGCAGCCGCCCCGCAACCGGCCGCACCCGCGTCGCGACGCCCCGCACCACCCGACTCCGCACTACCCGACTCCACACCGCACGGATCAGCACAGCGTCACCGCCAGCTGTGAGGTGGCGCTCGCGCCGACCAGCGCCGTGGCGGTGGCGCGCGGCACGGACAGCACGATCAGCGCCCCGCCGTCCGAGGAGATCTCCGGAGCCTTGGGGACATCGGAGACCCGGGCGCCCACAGCCACCACACGCGCCTCGGGCCCGCCCTCCCCGATCCCCGCCGACCCCGGTGGCGGTGCCGCGGACGCGATCACATCGACGCGGTCTCCCCGGCGCAGCAGCCGGACCGTAGCCGCGTCGGCGATACGCACGGGCGCGGACACCATCCTCACCGGCCGAGGCGCCCGTTGCCGCCGGGGCGGCGGCGAGGACGCCAGGGCGCCCGCGGCGGCCTCCGCACGGGCATCGGCGCCCGCGGTCCCGCCGGCCGCGCCACCCGCTCCGGCGGCGGCCAGCGCGGCGGCCGTCACGGCCAGACCGGCCGCCGTCGCCCGCCGCCGTTTCATCAGAGCCCTGCGCAGCCGCTGCCGCGATCCACCCACGCGCAGCGGGGCGAAGGGTGGCACCTCGCGCGGCTCGGGCGCGGCACCGGACGGAAGAAAAGGGGGAAGCGGGGAGAACGACGAGAGCGGGGACGGGGGAGGCGCGGGCGCGCGGGAGGGATCATGCGCGAACGAACGGGACATGGCGAACACCGCCTGACGTGAGAAGTTCTGCGATCGCTCCTCACGATGCACCGCCCGGCGAGATCCTGCTGCGGCCTGTGGATCAGTTCCCGATTGTGGATAACTCCCTCACCCGCAAGGGTGGTTCAGGGCTCCGCCCGGCGAATTTCCCCGCGTCCGCGCATGGTCCGAGCGGGAGCAGGGCAATCCAAGATCAAGGCTCGGCGGGAATCAAGGCACAGCGGGATCAGGGCAGTTGAATCCCGGTGTCCATCCCGTCCAGCGCGTGCGCACACAGACAGTCACGTGTCTCGTTCGACGGCAGTCCGGCCACGGCGTCGAAAAGCACGGTGCGCAGCCGGTCCACATTGGAGGCGAAGACCTTGAGGACCTCTTCGTGGGAGACCCCCTCACCGGCCTCGGCCCCCGCGTCCAGGTCCGTCACGAGCGTCATGGAGGTGTAGCAGAGACCCAGTTCACGAGCGAGTACGGCCTCGGGGTGACCGGTCATCCCGACGACCGACCAACCCATCGCCGCATGCCAGCGCGACTCCGCCCGGGTGGAGAAGCGCGGGCCTTCGATGACGACGAGCGTTCCGCCGTCCACCGGCTCCCAGTCGCGCCCCCGCGCCGCCGCCAGGGTTGTCCTGCGCCCTTCGGGACAGTACGGATCGGCGAGCGAGACATGGACGACTTTGGAGGCGCTGCCGTCCGGCAGCGGCAGCCCGTCGTAGTACGTCTGGGCACGGGCCTTCGTACGGTCCACCAGTTGATCGGGTACGAGCAGTGTGCCCGGGCCGAACTCCGGCCGCAGTCCGCCCACCGCGCACGGCCCCAGGACCTGCCTCACGCCGACGGAGCGCAGGGCCCACAGATTGGCGCGGTAGTTGATGCGGTGAGGAGGGAGGTCGTGCGAGCGCCCGTGCCGGGGCAGGAACGCGACCTTCCGGCCGGCGATCTCGCCGAGGAAGAGAGAGTCGCTGGGCGGTCCGTACGGGGTCTCCACCTGGACTTCGGTCACGTCCTCCAGAAAGGAGTAGAAGCCGGAGCCACCGATCACGCCGATCTCTGCATTCGCCATCCGATCACACTAGCCGGACTCGCCGACCCGCACCTGGTACGGGCCCGTCGGGACCACGGAGGCAGGTCCCGTACGTGCACGGAGGCGGATCCGTACGTGCACGGAGGCGGATCCGTACGCGAAGGACCCCGACCGTACGGAACGGCGGGGCCCTGGCGGTGAAAGGAGGAAAATCAGGCGGCCGACGAGCCGCTGGAACTGCTCGACGAGCCGGAGCTCGAAGAACTGGACCCACCCGAGGAGGATCCGGAGCTCGAAGACGAGGACGAGGCGGACGCCGCGGCCTTGGTGGAGTCCGAGGACGGCTTCGCACCCGAAGCGCCGGACCCGGAGGACCCCGAGGAACTCGCCGCCGCGGGCGCGCTGCTCGACGACGAGCCACGGCTGTCGTTGCGGTAGAACCCGGAGCCCTTGAAGACGATGCCGACCGCGGAGAAGACCTTCTTCAGGCGTCCTTCGCAACTCGGGCACACCGTGAGGGCGTCATCGGTGAACTTCTGCACCGCCTCGAGGCCCTCGCCACACTGGGTGCACTGGTACTGGTAGGTCGGCACTTGCTCCTCCTGGCACTCTCACTCAATGAGTGCTAACGACGCTCCATAGTGACGTATTCCGAGCGATCAGTCCACTGTCACCGGCGTGCGGTGACTCATCCCACGCGCGCTGACCCGTCCCGAGGCCTTCGGGGCGAGCCGCGAACGCAGCGCCACGAGGGTGGCCAGGGCCAGCGCCGTGCCCACGAGCGGGACCAGGAATCCGGCGCTCGCGCCATGGGCGTCGGCCAGTTGTCCGGCGGCGGTGACCGCTGCCGCCTGCCCGAGCGCGACCGCGCCGGTCAGCCAGGTGAAGGCCTCGGTGCGCGCCGAGGCGGGCACCAGCGACTCGACCAGCGTGTAGCTCGTGATCAGCGCGGGTGCGATGCAGAGGCCGACCAGCAGCCCGAGGCCGGCGAGCAGAGGTACCGAGTGCGCCGTCCAGAGCACGGAGGCGGCCAGGGCCAGTGCCGCGTACCCGACCAGCAGCCTGCGCCGCGGCCCTGTCTTCCAGGCCACGGCGCCGCAGACGAGGCCGGCGAGCATGTTGCCCGCCGCGAAGATCCCGTAGAGGAGGCCGTTCACACCGGGGTCGCCGATCTCCTCGGCGAACGCGGTGAGAGAGACCTGCATACCGCCGAAGACCGAACCGATCCCGAGGAGGGCCACAGCCAGTACGCGTACGCCGGGCACGGAGAGCGCGGATACGCGCGGCCCGGGGGAGCCGTCCGCCCCGCCGTGCTGGGCCGACCGGGGTTCCGTGGCGCGCTGGGCCGCGAAGAGCAGCCCGCCCACCAGCGTGAGGGTGGCCTCGGCGATCAGTCCGGCGGCCGGATGGATTCCGGCGCAGAGCGCGGTCGCCAGCACAGGGCCGATGACAAAGGTGAATTCGTCCGTCACGGACTCGAAGGCGGCAGCCGTCGGCAGCAGGGACGAAGAGTCCCGGGCACCCGGGCCCGGGCCTGCGTCCGAACCCGAGCCCGGGCCGGGACCGGGGGCCGGGGCGGAGGGGCCCAGCAGCGCTGCCCAGCGTGCGCGGACCATGGGGCCGATCTGCGGGACGGAGGCGCCGGTCGGGAGGGCCGCGGCGAACAGCGCCCAGAGCGGAGCGCCCCCCAGCGTGAGCGCGACCAGCGCCGCCACGGACGCCGCGTGGATCATCACGCCCGGTACCAGGACGGCACGCTGCCCGTACCGGTCCGCGAGCTTGCCGCTCTGCGGGGCGAAGAGTGCCATGGACACACCGGTGACCGCCGCGACGGCACCAGCAGTGCCGTACGAGCCGGTGGTGTGCTGGACAAGAAGGACGATGCCGATCGTCAGCATCGCGAAGGGCTGTCGTGCGGCGAAGCCGGGGATCAGGAATGTCCAGGCACCGGGGGTGCGCAGCAGCCGTCCGTAGCCCGGGCGGGGCGTCGCGCCCTCCGCCTCGACAGCGCCGGTGTCTGCGCCGGTGTCGACCGTGTTGCGGGACACGGCCCATGCCTTTCTGCCACCTGGTAGCGCGCCCCTGTACGGCCTCCGTCGGTCACGGGGGCGGGCGCAGCCGAGAGCTGTCCTCTTGCGCGGAACTGCGGTAGATACCAGGGCCCACTGAGGGGACAGCCACGGCCGCCATACGGTCGCGCCAGCACTGCGTCAGGCAGAGTTGGTCGATCAGTAGATGCAGATGTTGGATGCAGACGTTCAGATGTAGATGTCAGATGCAGGTGTGCAGTGTCAGATGTCGCAACAGTTGATCACCTGCGCCTTCATCGTACAGGCACCTGTTCCTGTGTGCCTGAGAAAGCCCGATCACAGCGAGTGCAGGCCTGTGATTGCCCAGCGCTCATCGTGCACCCTGCGCCCCGCGCCCGTCTCACGCCCACCGGGCGGTCACGGGAGCTTGCCGCCCGCGCCCGCTCCCGTACCCACACCGTTGCCGGCGCCGTTGCCCGTGCCCAGCCAGCCGGCCAGCTTTCCGCCCTGTCCGACTGCCCGAAGTCGCCGCTCCGCCGCGTCCCGTACCGGATCGGTCGCCACCACGAGCAGTTCGTCGCCGCGGCGCAGCACGGTCGCGGGGAGCGGTACGAAGCTCTTCTCGTCCCGTACGACCAGGGTCACCGCGGACCCCGGTGGCAGTCGCAGTTCCGCCACCTCCACGCCGTGCATCTTCGACCCCGCGGGGATCGCCACGGAGAGGAGGTGGCCGCGCAGCCGTTCCAGCGGTGCCGACTCGATGCCCAGGTCGGAAGCCTCGGAGGAGCGCCCGAGCCGCAGTGCCTTCGCCAGCCACGGCAGCGTCGGCCCCTGCACCAGCGTGTACACGACGACCAGGATGAAGACGATGTTGAAGATCCGCAGACTGCCCTGCACCTGCGAGACCATCGGGATGGTCGCCAGGATGATGGGCACCGCGCCGCGCAGTCCCGCCCACGACATCAGGGCCTGCTCCTGCCAGGGGATCCGGAAGGGCAGCAGGCTGATCAGGACGGACAGCGGCCGGGCCACCACCGTCAGGACCAGGCCGACGATCAGGGCGGGCAGGAAGTCGTCGCCCAGTTCGTGCGGTGTCACCAGCAGGCCGAGCAGGACGAACATGCCGATCTGCGCGATCCAGCCCAGCCCCTCCGCGAAGCCGCGGTTCGCCGGGGCGTGCGGCAGTTTGGAGTTTCCGAGGATCATGGAGGCGATGTAGACGGCGAGGAAGCCGCTGCCGTGCGCCGTGGCGCCGACCGCGTACGCCGACACCGCGATGGCCATCACAGCGATCGGGTAGAGCCCGGAGGCGGGCAGTGCCACGCGCTTCAGCCCGAAGGCGCCCGCCCAGCCGACCGCGAGCCCGATGACCGCGCCGATCGCCAGTTCCAGGACGATCTCGCCGACGAGGAGGTACCAGTGCTCGACCGGCCCCGCCGCCGAGAGCGCGACCACCATGATCACCACGGGGGCGTCGTTGAACCCGGACTCGGCCTCCAGCACCCCGGTGACCCGGGACGGCAGCGGCACCCTGCGCAGCACGGAGAAGACCGCCGCCGCGTCCGTCGAGGAGACGACGGCCCCGATGATCAGCGCCTGCCGCCAGTCCAGGCCGATCAGATAGTGGGCGGCGGACGCGGTGACGCCGACGCTCACCGCGACCCCCACCGTCGACAGGGCGGCGGCGACGGGCAGCGCCGGTTTCACTTCCTTCCACTTGGTGCCCAGGCCCCCCTCGGCCAGGATCACCACCAGTGCGGCGTAGCCGATCACCTGGGTCAGTTCGACGTTGTCGAACTTCACGTGGAAGAGGCCGTCCTGCCCTATGACGACACCGATCCCCAGGTACAGCAGCAGGCTGGGGAGGCCGCTCCGGGACGAGATCCGGACGGCGGCGACCGCGATCAGCAGCACGAGCGAGCTGATGAGCAGCAGTTCATTGAGATGGTGAACAGACAGCGGCCGATCCTTCCCCTCGCGCACGCCGGATCGTTCCTCCGGGAGCCGGTACTTCGTTACCTTACCTAATCTTTAACGTTTTCTTGACGCTTTCGATCGCCAGTACGAGCGTTGATGTGATTTCCATCGCGGTCGAGGGGTGCGCCAGGCGTACGGGGCGGTACGACAGGGGCGAAGCGTGGTGAATTCGTCGAGGAATCCATGTGTCAATCTCTGTGTGATCATTTTGTGATCGTCGGATCAGTCGCACTACATGACACCGCGTCGGGGGCGCGGAACCCCTGCGCCTATGGTTGCTCCAGCATTCCAGGACCACCCTGCCCCTCGAAGGACAGCGATGCCCGCCAACACAGCCCCCCCTTCCGTCAAAAAGAAGGGGCGACGCGCCCGTCTGATCGTGATCGTCCTGGTGCTGGCGCTTGTCGCGGGTGTCGGTTACGGCGCGTTCTGGGGCGTCAGTACGGTCCGAGCCTCATTCCCCCAGACCGCGGGGACCGTCACGCTCAAGGGCCTGTCAGGCCCCGTGGACGTCCGGCGCGACAGTTACGGCGTCCCCCAGATCTACGCGAACAGCGACACCGACCTGTTCCGCGCGCAGGGATACGTCCAGGCGCAGGACCGCTTCTGGGAGATGGACGTACGGCGGCACATGACCGCCGGCCGGCTCTCCGAGATGTTCGGGAAGGGGCAGGTCAAGACCGATACCTTCCTGCGCACCCTGGACTGGCGCGGAGTCGCGCAGCGCGAGTACGACACCGAGCTGTCGGCGGAGACCAAGAAGAACCTCCAGGCGTACGCGGACGGGGTCAACGAGTACCTCAAGGGCCGCGACGGCAAGGACATCTCGGTCGAGTACGCGGCCCTGAGCTTCACCAACGACTACACGCCGCAGAAGTGGACCCCGGTCGACTCGGTGGCCTGGCTCAAGGCGATGGCCTGGGACCTGCGCGGCAACATGCAGGACGAGATCGACCGTTCGCTGCTGACCAGCCGCCTGAGCGAGCAGCAGATCAAGGACCTGTACCCGTCGTACCCGTACGACCGGAACAAGCCCATCGTCAGCGAGGGCGGGATCGACCCGGTGACGGGCACGTACGACCCCGAGGCCGAGCCCACCGGCGACAGCACCGGCACCGGCGCCGGTACGGGCACAGGACTCGGCAGCGGTACCGGTACCGGCACCGGCTCGACCATCGACGGCACAGGCACAGGCACAGGCACAGGCACAGGCACAGGAACGGCCACGGGCTCCAACGTCTCCCTGCGGTCCTCCAGCGCCGCCGGCGCCGCGCAGGGCCTCGAAGCGCAGCTCGGCGCCCTCTCCAGCACCCTGGACGAGATCCCCGCCCTGCTCGGCCCGAACGGCAGCGGCATCGGCTCCAACTCCTGGGTCGTCTCGGGCGAGTACACGACGACTGGCAAGCCGCTCCTCGCCAACGACCCGCACCTCGCGCCGCAGCTCCCCTCGCTCTGGTACCAGATGGGACTGCACTGCCGCAGCGTCTCGCCGACCTGCAAGTACGACGTCGCCGGCTACACCTTCGCGGGGGTGCCCGGAGCGATCATCGGCCACAACCAGAACATCGCCTGGGGCTTCACCAACCTCGGTGCGGACGTGACCGACCTGTACCTGGAGAAGGTCAGCGGCGACACGTACCAGTACGGGTCGCAGAAGAAGAAGTTCAAGACCCGTCAGGAGACCATCAAGGTCGCCGGTGGCACGAGCAGGAAGATCACGGTCCGTTCGACGGACCACGGTCCTGTGGTCTCCGACCGCGACGGCGAGCTGGAGAAGGTCGGTGAGAAGGCCCCGGTCGGCGATGTCGCCCCGGACCGCGGCACCGGCTACGCGGTCTCCCTGGAGTGGACCGCGCTCCAGCCCGGCAAGTCCATGGACGCCGTTTTCGAGCTCAACAGGGCCGAGGACTTCACCGGCTTCCGCAAGGCTGCCGAGCACTTCGAGGTTCCCTCGCAGAACCTCATCTACGCGGACACCAAGGGCAACATCGGCTACCAGGCACCCGGCCGGATCCCGATACGCGCCGAGGGCGACGGCACGATGCCGGCGCCGGGCTGGGACCCGAAGTACAAGTGGAAGGGGTACATCCCCTTCGACGAGCTGCCGTACGAGTACAACCCCGAGCGCGGCTACATCGTCACCGCCAACCAGGCCGTCGTGAACGCGGAGAAGTACCCGTACCTGCTCACCGAGGACTGGGGCTACGGCGCCCGCAGCCAGCGGATCAACGACCTGATCGAGTCGAAGACCAAGGACGGCGGGAAGATCTCGACCGACGACATGCAGACCATGCAGATGGACAACAGCAGCGAGATCGCCAAGGTGCTGATGCCCTACCTGCTCAAGATCGATGTCTCGGACCCGTCCATCCGCGAGGCGCAGAAGCTCCTCGAAGGCTGGGACTACACCCAGGAGCCCGACTCGGGTGCCGCCGCCTACTTCAACGCGGTCTGGCGCAACGTCCTCAAGCTGGCCTTCGGGAACAAGCTTCCCAAGGAGGTGCGCGTCAAGGACGAGTGCCTCAACGTGCGCCCCGCCGACTCGACCGGCCCGGCGGACGGCCTCGACCAGCTCGTACGGGAGTGCGGCCGGCGCGACCCCGACCAGGCGCAGCCGGACGGCGGCGACCGCTGGTACGAGGTGGTGCGCAGCATCGTCAAGGACGAGGACAACGAGTGGTGGAGCTCTCCGAAGAGCCGCAAGGACACCGCCACGACGACGCGTGACGGGCTCCTGGAGCGCGCTATGAAGGACGCGCGCTGGGAGTTGACGGCCAAGCTCGGCAAGGACGTCTCCAGTTGGAGCTGGGGCCGTCTGCACCAGCTCCAGTTGGAGAACCAGACCCTCGGCACCCAAGGGCCCGGTTTCCTCAAGGAGATACTCAACCGCGGCCCGTGGAATCTCGGCGGCGGCGAGGCGTCGGTCAACGCCACCGGCTGGAACGCGGCGGGCGGCTACGAGGTCGTCTGGGTGCCGTCCATGCGGATGGTCGTCAACGTCGGTGACTGGGACAAGTCCCGCTGGATCAACCTGACGGGCGCCTCGGGGCACGCGTACAGCGCGCACTACACCGACCAGACGGAGAAGTGGGCCAAGGGCGAACTGCTGGACTGGTCCTTCACCCCCAACGCGGTGCAGAGCAGCACGAAGGACACGCTGACGCTGGAGCCGTAGCGGGGCAGGCGCCTCCGGCCCGCCTCACGAGCCGGTCCGGCCGGCGGCGGTGCCGAAGCGTCTGACGCCCTCCGGTGTCACCACGGCCTGTACGGGGTGGTCGTGCGGTTCCTCCGGGACCCGCGCGACCACCTCGTTCGCGTACAGGAGCACCACCAGCGCCGGCGCGGCGCCCGCCCGCGCCAGCCGGCTCAGGACCCGGTCGTACGAGCCGCCGCCCCGGCCCAGCCGCATCCCGCGCCCGTCCACCGCGAGACCGGGCAGCAGGACCGTCTCCGCCGCCAGGACGGCCTCCGGGCCCTGTCGGGTCCCGTCGGGCTCCAGCAGTCCCCGTCCGGCCCGTACAAGCCGTTCTGCGCCCTCGTAGGGGGCCCAGTCGAGATCGTTGTCGGCCATCAGCACCGGCAGCAGGACCCGGACGCCCCGTGCGCGCAGCGCGTCGAGCAACGCGCGCGTGCCCGGCTCGCGTCCGACCGACACGTAGGCGGCGACGGTGCGGGCGCGGGTGAGTTCCGGCAGATCCAGTGCCCTCCGTGAGAGAACCTGCGCGGCCTTTCGTACGTCTTCACTGGAGAGAAGGCGGCGCGCGGCGAGGAGTTCACTTCGCAGAACGCTCTTTCCCGGCGTGTCGGGCAGGTCGGCGCTCACGGGGCATCACAAACCTCTCGTACCTCGCCTATGGGCTTGTATGAGGCGAAAGTTAACCGGAGCATCATCTTCCGCCCATAAGCACCGGATAGGCTCCCGGCATGACTCATTCGCCCTCCAGGATCACCAAGGCTGTCATCCCCGCCGCAGGCCTCGGCACCCGGTTCCTCCCCGCCACCAAGGCCACGCCCAAGGAGATGCTGCCGGTCGTCGACAAGCCGGCGATCCAGTACGTGGTCGAGGAGGCGGTGGCCGCGGGGCTTTCCGACGTCCTCATGGTCACCGGTCGCAACAAGCGCCCTCTTGAGGACCACTTCGACCGGAACTACGAACTGGAGCAGGCGCTGACCCGCAAGGGCGACGCCGGGCGCCTCGCGAAGGTCCAGGAGTCCAGCGACCTCGCCACCATGCACTACGTGCGCCAGGGCGACCCCAGGGGCCTCGGACACGCCGTCCTGTGCGCCGCCCCGCACGTCGGGGACCAGCCCTTCGCGGTCCTGCTGGGCGACGACCTGATCGATCCGCGCGACCCGCTGCTCGCGCGCATGGTCGAGGTCCAGGAGCGGGAGGGCGGCAGCGTCATCGCCCTCATGGAGGTCGATCCGGCACAGATCCACCTGTACGGCTGCGCCGCCGTGGAGGCCACGGGCGATTCCGACGTGGTCAAGGTGCACGATCTGGTCGAGAAGCCCGACGCCGCCGACGCCCCCAGCAATTACGCCATCATCGGCCGCTACGTGCTGGACCCCGCCGTCTTCGACATACTGCGCACGACCGAGCCGGGCCGCGGGGGTGAGATCCAGCTCACCGACGCCCTCCAGCAGCTCTCCGCGGACGAGAAGGTCGGCGGACCGGTCCACGGCGTCGTCTTCCAGGGCCGCCGCTACGACACCGGTGACCGGGGCGACTATCTCCGTGCCATTGTCAGACTCGCGTGCGAACGTGAAGACCTGGGCCCGGACTTCCGGGCCTGGCTCCGCAGTTACGTCAGCGAGGAGATGTAGCACTTGAGCAGCACGGCAGACGCCCCGGACCCGGCCCCGTCCGAGGACCGGCCCGAGGTCCGGCCCGAGGGGCGGGCGCCGGACCGGGCGCCTGACGGGGCGCAGGACCGGGCCCCGGGGAGCGAGGCCCTGCCCCGGGCCGAGGGCCCCGGGCGGGACCGGACCTGGTCCGTGGAGGACCATCTCGCGGACATCCTGGCCGGGGTCCGTCCGCTCGACCCCATCGAGCTGCAACTCCTCGACGCCCAGGGCTGTGTCCTCGTCGAGGACGTCACGGTTCCGGTCGCGCTGCCGCCGTTCGACAACAGCTCCATGGACGGGTACGCCGTCCGTACGGCCGATGTGACGGGCGCCACGGAGGAGTTCCCCGCCGTGCTGACCGTCGTCGGGGACGTGGCCGCGGGCAGCGGCACGCTCCCCGAGGTCGGCCCCGGCCAGGCCGCCCGGATCATGACCGGAGCCCCGCTGCCGCCAGGCGCCGAGGCCGTCGTCCCGGTCGAGTGGACCGACGGCGGTACGGGCGCCGGCCCGGCCACCTCGATGCGCCCGGCCGGCCAGGGCGGGGCCGGCGCGAGCGGCGAGGTACGGGTCCACCGCCCGGCCGAGGCCCGCGCCCATGTCCGCGCCCGCGGCAGCGACGTACGCGCCGGTGACCTCGCCCTGAAGGCCGGTACGATCCTCGGCCCGCCGCAGATCGGCCTGTTGGCGGCCATCGGCCGGGGCAGGGTCCGGGTCCGCCCGCGCCCCCGGGTGGTCGTCCTCTCCACCGGCAGCGAGCTGATCCAGCCGGGCGAGTCGCTCGGCGAGGGCCAGATCTACGACTCCAACAGCTTCGCCCTCACGGCCGCGGCCAGGGACGCGGGCGCCCTCGCCTACCGGGTCGGCGCCGTCACCGACGACGCGGACACCCTGCGCGCCACGATCGAGGACCAGCTCATCCGCGCCGACATGGTCATCACCACGGGAGGCGTGAGCGTCGGCGCGTACGACGTCGTCAAGGAGGCGCTCTCCTCCGTGGGGGACGAGGACGAGGCGGGCAGCGGGATCGACTTCCGCCGCGTCGCGATGCAGCCGGGCAAGCCCCAGGGGTTCGGTTCGATCGGCCCTGAGCACACCCCGCTGCTCGCGTTCCCCGGCAACCCGGTGTCGTGCTACGTCTCCTTCGAGCTGTTCGCCCGCCCGGCGATCCGCGCCCTCATGGGGCTGGAGGACCTGCACCGCCCGACCGTCAGAGCGCCCCTCAAGGCGGACGGGGCGCTCTCGTCCCCGGCGGGCCGCCGCCAGTTCCTGCGCGGTACGTACGACGCCGAGGCCGGCGCCGTCACCCCGGTCGGCGGCGCGGGCTCCCACCTCGTGGCGGCCCTGGCCCACGCCGACGCGCTGATCGTGATCCCCGAGGAGACCGTCTCCGTCGAGCCCGGCACGGAGGTCGAGGTGGTTCTGATCGGCTGACGCCCCGCTGTGGCGGTACCGTGTCTGCCCACACAGGCCCTGTCGGGCCCGGACCGGGAGCGCCACAGCGAATGACCGTGTTTTCCCGGGGGGAGACCCCCGGACACCCTCAGCAGGCCGACGAGAGCGGTTCGAGCGATCAGGACGGCCTGACCGAGACGGGACAGGACGGCCTGACCCACATCGACGCGTCGGGCGCCGCCAGGATGGTCGACGTCTCCGCCAAGGAGGTCACGGCGCGCACCGCGCGCGCCAGTGGCCGGGTGCTGGTCTCGCCGCGCGTCGTCGAACTGCTCAGGGGCGGGGGGGTGCCCAAGGGGGACGCCCTCGCCACGGCCCGTATCGCGGGCATCATGGGCGCCAAGCGGACCCCGGACCTGATCCCGCTCTGCCACCCGCTGGCCGTGTCGGGCGTCACGCTCGACCTCACGGTCGCGGACGACGCGGTCGAGATCCTGGCCACGGTGAAGACCACGGACCGCACCGGCGTCGAGATGGAGGCCCTGACCGCCGTCTCGGTGGCCGCGCTGACCGTGGTCGACATGGTCAAGGCCGTCGACAAGGGTGCGGTCATCACGGACGTACGGGTCGAGGAGAAGACCGGCGGCAGGTCCGGGACCTGGAGCCGCCCGGAGGCGGCCGGTGACGGAGCCGCCGGGGGTACGGCATGAGCACGCCGCCACCCGGCCGCCCGGAAACGTCGGGCGGGTCGCCGTACCGCGCCCTGGTCGTCACGGCATCCAACCGGGCCGCCGCGGGCGTCTACGCCGACAAGGGCGGCCCGCTCCTCGCCGACGGCCTCGGCGCGCTCGGCTTCGCCGTCGACGGCCCGCGGGTCGTCCCCGACGGCGACCCGGTCGAACAGGCCCTGCGCGAGGGCGTGGCCGCCGGGTACGACGTGATCCTCACCACCGGCGGTACGGGCATCTCGCCCACCGACCGCACTCCGGACGCCACGCGCCGCGTCCTCGACCACGAGATCCCCGGCATCCCGGAGGCGATCCGCGCGGAGGGCGCCGCGAAGGTCCCCACCGCCGCGCTCTCCCGGGGCCTGGCGGGTGTCGCGGGGCGGACCCTCATCGTGAACCTGCCCGGCTCGACCGGTGGCGTACGCGACGGGCTCGCCGTACTCGACCGGCTGCTCGTCCACGCGGTGGACCAGATCCGCGGCGGCGATCACCCCCGCGTCTCCGGATGAACCCGGCCTGGCCCACGATGCTGGTGGACGGTGAGGTGACCCTCCGCCCCATAAGGCTGCGCGACCAGCGTGCCTGGCGGGAGGTGAACCGGCGTAACCGCGACTGGCTGCGCCCCTGGGAGGCGACGATTCCGCCGCCGCCCCCCGGCGGCCCGGTCGCCCAGCGCCCCACGTACCGCCAGATGGTCCGCCATCTCCGCGCCGAGGCGAACGCCGGCCGGATGCTGCCGTTCGTCATCGAGTACCAGGGGCGGCTGGTCGGCCAGCTCACGGTCGCCGGGATCACCTGGGGCTCGATGTGTTCCGGCCATGTCGGCTACTGGGTGGACCGCGAGGTGGCGGGGCGCGGAGTGATGCCGACGGCCGTCGCGCTCGCCGTGGACCACTGCTTCCGGATGGTGGGGCTGCACCGCGTCGAGATCTGCATCCGCCCCGAGAACGGGCCCAGCCGCCGCGTCGTCGACAAGCTCGGCTTCCGCGAGGAGGGGCTGCGGCCCCGTTACCTCCACATCGACGGAGCCTGGCGGGACCATCTCGTCTATGTGCTCACGGCGGAGGAGGTGCCCGAGGGGCTGATCCACCGCTGGCACAGAGCACGCCCGGGAACGACCAGAAAATAAAACAAGTATTCGATATTACGTTCCATACGACCATAAACCGATACGAACAATCACAAAAAAAGTCCGTGATATCAGCCGGATCGTGCGACACACCGGCCCAATTGGCCGATGCCCTCGTGCGAACCCCTCTACGGTGTGAACCGTGAGCAGCAGCGGCCTCATCTACGCAGTCATCGTCGGGGCCTGGGCCGCCTATTTGGTGCCGATGTGGCTCCGCAGGCAGGACGAGCTGAACGAGGCACGTCCGACGGAACGCTTCAGCACCGCCATCCGGCTGCTGTCCGGACGGGCGGCCATGGAGCGCCGTTACGCCAAGGAGCTTCAGGGACGGGCCGCCGAAGAGGCGGGGACCGACGCGGAACCGGAGAGCCGTACGGAGTCGATGAGCTCCGTCGACGTCCGGGCCTTCGCCGCGCCTCCGGACCACACCGAAGTCCGGCTGAGCGCCCACGCGGACATCCCCGCACCGGCCAGGTCGGCGCAGCCCAGACCGGCGGCGCCCGACCCCGGACCCCACCCCGCGCCCCGTCCCGCCCCCGAGCGCCCCGCGTACGGACGGCGCGGGCGCCCCGCGGGCACACCGGCGGAACGCGCCCGGCGCGCCCAGCGCTCCCAGGTCCTCGCCCGCCGCCGGCGCACCACCATGCTCCTCTTCCTCGCCTTCACCCTCGGCGCGGTCGTCGCGGCGGTCGGCGGTCTGGGCTTCCTCTGGGCGCCCGCGGTCCCGGCCATACTCCTCAGCACGTACATCGTTCATCTGCGCGGCCAGGAGCGGCGTCGCTTCGCGTTCACCATGGACCGGCGCCGGGCCGAGGCCGCCGCCCAGCGGCTGCGCGAGAACCGTTCCCCGCGCCGGCAGCCCTCCGCACCCGGGGCCGACGAGCCCGAACAGGAGCCTGAACCCTGCCCCGAGCCAGAGCCGGCCGCCACGGTCTCCCCCCAGGAGGCGGGCCGCCGCGCCCTGGTCGAGCAGACCGACCACGCGGAGTGGGTGGACCAGCAGCGCGAAAACGGCCCGGCCCGCGGCGAGAGCTGGGAGCCGGTCCCGGTGCCCCTGCCCACGTACGTCACGGCCCCGGTCGCCCCCCGCGCCTCCAGCGGCGTGGAGGTCTCCGACCCGGAGACCTGGAGCGCGGCCCGCTCCTCCACGGCCGAACCGGCGACGGACCCGGCACCCTCCCCCCGCACCCCACCCCCGCGCCGCACCCGCGACCACGGCAGGACCCCGCTCTTCGACCAGTACGACGAAGAGGACGACCGCCCCCGCGCGGCCAACGAGTAACCGGACCCGCGACGGCCCCCGGCCGTCGTGGGTCCGCGCGCCCGTGACCAGCCGCTGACGGATTTCCGACCACGGCCGGGAGAGTGCTAAAGTTTCACTCGTTGCAAGGGCCTGTGGCGCAGACTGGTAGCGCACCTCGTTCGCATCGAGGGGGTCAGGGGTTCAAATCCCCTCAGGTCCACCGCAGAGGCTGTTCGCGAGTTAGCTCGTAAGCGGTTCACGAGATCCCGTCCGATCATTTCGATCGGACGGGATCTCGTCGTTTCTGGGCTCGTTGGGAGGTCTGGGTGCGCAGGTCGTGGCGTCGTGGTCGGCGTCGCGGGGTTGTGGCAGGTGCACGGGTATGGCTGTGCGCGCCGGCCTGGGCGGTCGGCTCGCGGTGGTCGGCTGTGGTTGTCGTGCGGGCCGGACGTCAGGTCATGCGCGGGGGCGGGTGCCGTCCGGTGAGGTCTGCCGACGGGGCGATAGCCGGGACGGTGTTCGGGGGCAGGGCCAGGGGCAGGGGGTCTGCGGCCTCGAAGTCGGCTTCGGCGTCGGTGAGTTCGTCGGGGCCGGCGCGTTCGGTGAGCCAGGTCTCCAGGACGAAAACGCCGGCGTCAGGATGTAGGCGTCGCATTCAGCTGCAGCATCCGGGTGGCCTCGTCGACCGAGGCGGTCGGCAGGTCGAGGGCCCGCGCGAGATCGACGGTGCGGCGAACCAGGGGAGTGTTGCCGGGGCTGAGTTCCCCCTTGCGCAGGAACAGTGTGTCTTCGAGGCCGGCACGAGCGTTACCACCCATTGCCAGGCCCATGGCGGTCAGCTGCAGGTTCGCCTTGCCGATCGCGATGATCTGCCACACCGCGTTCTCCGGGAGGCGTTCGACCAGGGTCAGCAGGTTCGCGGGTGTGGCAGCAGCGCCACCTCGAACTCCGAGGACGATGCTGAACTGAGGATTGCCGGAAATGAGCCCCTCGTCGATGAGGCGAAGGCAGGCGTCGAGGTGCCCGGTGTCGTAGATCTCCATTTCTGGTTTGACACCCAGTTCCTGCATCCGAGCCGCGAGCCGGCGCACGTCTGCAGGAGGATTGCGGAACTCGCCGGCGCCGAAGGTCATGGTGCACGGATTGAGAGTCGCCATTTGCGGGCGCAGCTCGATGAGACGTTCGCGCTCCGCGAACTCCACTCCCAGCCCCACTCCTGTCGAGATCTGGACGAGAATGGGGCACGCATCCCTGATCAGGCCGACGGTGCGCTCTGCGACAGCCAGATCGGCGGTCGGACGGCCCGCAGCGTCGCGGAAGTGAAGGTGGGCTACGGCGGCGCCTTCGGTATAGGCGTCAGCGACGGCAGCTGCGATTTCTTCGGGGCTGGTCGGGAGGCTGGGGTTGTCGGCCTTCGTGGCAATCGGCCCTGTCGTTGCCACGGTGATGATCACGGACATGGTGAACCTCCGGCATGGTGATTTCGGGGAATGCGAACTGCTCTGCTGCGGTGGGGCGTGGCTCGGCGGGATCAAGCGCGTGATTCCTGCTTCTCACGCGCAGACCGGGAGCTTCCGGGCCCCAAACGTGCGCCGCCCGCGGACAACTCGCTGCGACAGGTTCGCCCACGTCTGGCGAACCGGAGTCGTCATGCGATCATCCGCAACTGGTGACGCGCACCGGATCCCCCCCCCACGTCAATCGGAGGCGCCGGGCTCCAGCCCCCAAACGGGCTCCCAGGCCCTGCGCATCGCCCTGGCATCGATCCTGGTGAAACGTTCGTCGATGCCGTCTCGCGCCTTCTGGACGCGCCGTTCCACCGAGGCCCAGGAATCACCCTGAAGCTGTCCGGCGCGCTTGCGGGCGACGCCGTCGATCCACACGTACTCGACGTCATGAGGGTTGGCGTAGAAGACCAGAGCGGCGACCGGGTCGCGCAGGGCGGCGGTGTTCACGGCGTCGAGGCGGGTCAGGACGACGTCGGCTTTCTTGCCCACGGTGAGGCTGCCGATCTCGTTTTCGAGGCCCATGCAGGTCGCCCCGCCGAGCGTTGCGTACTCCAGCATCTTCGCAGCGGGAAACCGGGCGCTGCTGGGCAGCCCACCCGGGGTGGTCAGCTCGTTGTCCCGGAAGCGGATCGCCTGCAGCAACAGGCGCATCTGGGTGAACATGTCACCGTTGAAGGCCGAGACGATGTCGACGCCCAGGGAGGGCATCCGCCCGGACTTCACCACACGTTCCAGAACCGGGAACGTGCCGGACATCTGCAGCTCGGTGTCCGGCGTCGTCGAGAGCCACCCCCCTTCCCGCGCGATCAGGGCCAGGTCGTCGTCAGTGAGGCAGTTTCCGTGGGACAGCAGCAGGTCGTCGCCGAGCGCGTCGGCAGCCGCCAGGCTCTCGATGATGTTGCCGTCGTCGTTGAGGCCGATGGCCGCGTGGAAGGTGATCCGTGCGGGCTCCAGCTTCCGGCTCCACACGAGCTCCTCAAGGATCGGCTCCATGCTCGGGAACGTGAAGAACTCGCTGCTGGCGATGCCGAAGCGCAGCAGCCCGTCGTTGCTCGGAAAGTGCTCCTCCCGCACACGCGCCGCGTTCTCGCGGTGGAACGCCTCGATGGGCCCGGCGATCTCGGCGATGATCGCGGATGGGTCAATGGCCTCTCCCGGCGTGTAGCGAGGGTTGCGGTAGACGCCGTAGCCGAAGATGCCGCGGATCCCCGCGTCCTTGAGCCCCCGGACCAGGGCGTCCGAGTGCTCCGCGGAGACCTGGAGGTGGGAGTGGTCGACGAGGGTGGTGACGCCCGCGTTGATCGCCTCCAGTGCGCCGTAGTGATTGCCCAGGTAGGCGTCATCCACCTGGTAGCAGACGGGGTACATGGTCCTCATCTCGACCATGTACTCGAAGAGGCTCCAGTTCACCGCGACGCCGCGCAGCAGCGACTGCCACACGTGGCGGTGGGTGTCGACGAAACCGGGGCTCGCGATCATCCCGGTCGCGTCGATGACCTCCGCGTCGTCGGACTCGATCCCGGTCCCGATGCGCTCGATGCGGTCGTCGACGATGAGGAGGTCGCCCACGGCGAGATCGCGGGTCGAGGGATCCATTGTCGCCAGCATGGCGTTCTTCAGAAGTGTCTTCTTCACCGCGCTTCGCCTTTCGTTGTTGTGACGTTCTGTAGTGGCGTGGACGCGTGGCGCCAACTGATAGCGGATTCGATGGTCGGAGCAGCGGACCCGGCGTCGCGACTGCTCTCGGAGCGTTGTGCGGGCCGCGAACCCACCCCGGCGAGACAGCCCTCGCCTGTTCCGTCCTGTGCTTCCCGTCCGCGTCGGGCTCGATCCGAGCCGATGGGCGTGGCACAGGCATCCTGGTCTCCGGGATTTGACTGCGAGCACCCCGCTGCTCGGCGCCGGTGGCGAGGCGTCACGAACCCGAGACTTCGGTCCAAGGCCGCGGACGCCGATTCTTCGCCGTTCGCGCCCGTGGCAACTTCACCGGCGTCGCCCCGGGCACGACCTGGTTCGAGACCGTCCCGATGCCCTCCGCCACGAGTGTCACCACGTCCCCGGGACGCAGCGGTGGCGGGTCCTCGCTGCCGGTCCAGGCCCAGTACTCCAGTAGGGATCCGCCCCCGCATGTTCCTGCCGCCAGCACGTCGCCCGGCAACAGTTCGGCACCCCGTGAGGCGAAGGCGACGATCTCCTCGAACGACCACGACATGTTGGCCGAGTTGTCACCCCCGCCGGGCAGGGGGACACCGTTGACCTCCGCGTGCATCTCAAGCGCCAGGCGGTCGCCGCGGCGATACGGCGCGAGCTCGTCCGCGGTCACGATCCACGGCCCGAGGGTGTTGGCGAAGTCCTTGCCCTTCACAGGCCCGAGACCGAGAGGTATCACCGGCGTCATCAGGTCACGGGCAGACCAGTCGTTGTACAAGGTGTAGCCCGCGATGTGTTCGGATGCCTGCTCGGGCGTCAGGTCCTTCCCGGGCTTCCCGACGACGGCTGCAAGCTCAAGTTCGAAGTCCAGCCTGTGGCATCCGGGGGGTACCTCCACCGGATGGTCGGGGCCGATGACGGCGTTGGTGTTGGAGAAGTAGAAGACCGGCTGTTCGTACCACGCGGGATGGGGGGTCATCCCGAGTCCCTTCAGGCTCCCTTCGAGGTGCTCTTCGAACGTGATGTAGTCCCTCAGGGTCCTGGGTTGTACGGGAGACAGCAGCATCACCGAGGACAGGTCGACCTGCTTCCCCTCCGCTAGGCGTCCTACCAGGTCCGCCCGCTCATCCGGCGTGGCCATCAGAAGTTCGTCGAGGTCGGCCGTGACCGTCAGGGGCTGTACGTTGTCCCCCTCGACGATGCCGATGGTGGTGGCCCCGTCGAGCTTGATGCGGGCGATTTTCATGCGCCTTCTCCGATCGTCCCGTGCGAGTTCAGGCCGGCTGCGCGATGAAAGTCGGCCATGTGCGCGAACTGCTCAAGCCGGTCGGCGCGTGGGCGTGTGGGATCGAGTTCCTGGTAGCGGTTGAGCACGTTCGCGGCAATGCGCTCATGCTCTGCCATGTCGGCAAAGGCGCCGAGGTCGATCGACGCAATTGCTTCCTCCATGCTGAGCCCCGCTTCGAAGCGCTTGGTGGCCTCCGCTTCGACATAGGCGAGGTAGTCGCGGACCCGCTGGACTCCAGCCTTGTCGGTGACCGGACCATGACCCGGCACGATGGCGACGAGTTCGAGGTCGAGGATCTCGTCGCAGGCGGCGATGCAGCGTGACAAAGGGCCCTCCCATACCAATGGAGCAGCCCCGATGAAGAGGATGTCCCCTGTGAAGACCACCTTCGCGTCCGGTACGTAGACGAGGACGTCGCCTGGAGTGTGCGCAGGCCCAACCTCCGTGAGCCGCACCTGCCGCCCACCGATGTTCAATTCCAACGACCCGCTGAACGTATGTGTCGGTGGAGTGGCGGTGATCCCGGACGGGGCAAAGCCGCCGGCTACGGAACGGACGAAATCCCCCACCTGGTCCTCGCGATGCCACAGTTTCGCCAGCTCCATCGCACCGGTGGGCGTCATCAGTTCCGCCGCCGCAGCGGAAGCAATGATGTCCACGCCCGGACCGGCGACGAGCTGGTTTCCGAACCAGTGATCACCATCGGAGTGGGTGTTGACCACCGTTCGGATCGGATGGCCCGCTGTCAGCGGGCTGAAGGCGGCGAGCATCTGCGTGGTGTGGGCGAGGTCCAGGTGGGTGTCCACCAGAAGGGACTCCCCATCACCCCGGATCAGGCCGGTGTTGCTCTCCCCCCAGTGCCCGTCGGGCAGCAGCCATGCATGACAATCACCGCCGAGGTCGTGGGGTCCGTTCGAGTAGCTGGGTATCACGTCACGATCTCCTCGGTGGCAACGGCGAGTTGCTGGAAGTCGGGTTTGTGTCCACGCGGCACACGACGGCTGGGTACGCCCCTTGCTCCGGTCCCTTCGTGAGTTCACAGCCTGCGACGGGTCAACCAATGCCGTCGGCCGCGGATCCATGTTCGTTTTGCACCGCAGTGCAGACACCTATTTTGCACCGTGGTGCAGAATGTGTCGACGGTTGCGACGTCAAGGGGCCCGATCGGTGGAACAGCCGCCGCATCGCCACTCTGATCGCCGTGATCTGCCTGGCCCTGCGGGTCTTCTGCCCGATCGAGCGCCAGGTCCGCCAGGCCCTGGGCAGCCGGTGCAGCATGCGCGGCCTCCAGTCGGGCAGCAACCAGTCCCTACGGCCCACCGCCGAACTGATCCTCGCCGCCCTGTCCGACCTGCGAATGCGCAGCGGCACCGCCACCGGCCCACCGGCCCACGGGTCGTCCTGGTCGGCGAACGCATCCAAGCCCAGTTCCTCGACGTACTCGACGTCGATCCGATCCGACCCGACCCGCCGGCTCGGCACGTCGAGGAACTTCTTGAAGTCCTCGGTCGCGTGTCGGGCGGAGACCTTGCCCATCACCTTGCCGGCGGCGATGTTGAGCGCGACGAACCGGTTGCGCCACCGCCCGGCCGTCCCCCGGGTGATCCCCAACCCGGCGCCCACCGACCTGTTCGCCATCCCGTCTGCGCGCATCAGCACGATGTGCGCCCGCTGGTACGAGCCTTGCGCGGTACTGCGCCGACTCGCCCACCCCTCAAGCGTCCGCCACTCGGCCACTGTGAGCACCGGCGGAAGTCTCGGCCTACCTGACATGACTCCATGAGGCCGCAGGACTCAAGGGCCGGGACCCCGGCCCGAGGCGTATGCAGGACCGCGCCTGCTCATCGCCGGAGTCGGCCGGCGCCGGCTCGAACGCTTCGCGCTCCACTCGCCCGTTCAACACCATGGGGGCAGTCAGGAGGCGTCATCGATCCTCAGGACGATCTTGCCTCTTGCTTCGCCCGCATCGATGGCGCGATGCCCCTCCGCCACGGAGGACAACGGCAACTCGCGGGTTATCCGCGGACGAACGCGACGGCTCGCAACGTGTTCGTTGAGCCGCTGCATACGGCTAGGGGTCGCCTCGAAGAACCTGTACTCGAAGGACTGGTGACGCGCGACGAATTCCGGGGTCTCGGCTGCGTGAACGCACGACGCCACCCGCCCGCCATGACGAACCATGTCGGACAGCTGTGCCTGTGCTGCGCCACCCACCGTGTCCACCGCGGCATCGACACCCTTGGGAGCCAACTTGGCGACGGCGGCGGATACGTCCTCGGTGCGGTAGTCGACCACGTGGGCAGCCCCCAACCCGCGGACGAACTCGTGATTCGACGATCGTGCCACGCCGATGACCTCCGCCCCCGATGCGACTGCTACCTGGACGGCGAAGTGGCCCACGCCACCGGCCGCGCCCAGGACCACGACAGTGTCTCCGGGTCCGACCTGCAAAAGCTCCTCCACCAGCACCATTGCCGTGCCGCCGGCGCATGCGACCGCGGCTGCCTCCCGCATGGGGATCCCCGGAGGGACCGGAACCAGTTGGGTCGATCGCGTCGGCGCCAACTCGGCGTAGGTCCCGTCCCCCACATAATCGTGCAGGAAGAAGCCGTACACCGCTTGGCCGAGCTCGAAGGGCGAGCCCGAGAGGCCGATCTCCTCCACGAACCCGGCCCCTTCGAGCCCGAGCACCATCGGGAAGTGGTGCCGCGCCCGTGGGACGAATTGCCCCTGCCGGATCCGGGCGTCGCCGGGATTGACGCCTGCGTGCGTCAGCCTGACCAGCACGCTGTTGGGGCCGATGGGGGGCCGGTCCATCTCGCGCTCGCGGAACTGCTCCGGTCCACCGAACTCGTCGCACACCATCGCACGCATCACTCGCTCCACCAAACGCCTGGAGACCGGCCACCGGCCGGTCGAATTGTCGTCATGGTCATCATCGAATCCTCCTTGCGCCACCTCATTCTGCACTCAAGTGCAATCGTGGGCAACCAAGGCTTCCCCGGATTTGGGCACCGTGGCGTCCGCGGGTGGCCCTTCAACCGAAGCTCAGCGACGCGGAGTTGGTCATCCCGGCAGTGAGGCAGGCACTGCTGGGCTTCGTCTCCGACGCCCGGTGGCTGCGCTGTGCCCACGCCCACCTGCACGGGCTGTTCCCGTACCTGCCCCGTCAGGAGCGCGGACGCACCGCGGCGAGGATCAGCTCGACCCCCTCGTCGACCATGTCCTGGAGCAGGCGGTCGCGCTCGCGAACCCAGCGGAGGGTCGCGCCCATGAGCGTGTCACTGAGGGTGCGGGCAGCCACGTCGACGTCGACGCCGGGGTCCACCTGGCCGTGCGCCTGGCCCTCGCGCAGCAGCGGGGCGAGGTCGGTCAGCAGCTGGGACTCATAGCGGATCGGCCCGACGGCCGCGGTCCAGCCCAGCATCATCTGCCGCGAGAGCTCCGGCTCGGCCTGCACCATCTCGCTGATCAGGTGCAGGTAGGCACGGATCCGCTCAGGCACTTCGTCGGAGGCGTCGGTGGCCTCGGCCACGGCGGTGTCTGCCAACTTGCGGGTCCACAGCATCGGAATGTCGTTCTTGCTGGGGAAATGGTTAAAGGCGGTGCGGCGTGATGTGCCGGCCCGTTCGGCAATGTCGGCCATCGTGGTGGCCTCGTAGCCGCGCTCCACGAACAGCGCCGCCGCCGCTTCGTAGAGCCGGTCGCGAGTCGTGGTGCCGCGGCGCGGCACGCTGCCCTGCTCGGTCTTCGTCACCCGCGCCACATTACTTCGACGCCACCGGCACCGATCGGCGCGGCCCTTGGGGATTTCGTCGCCTTTGCGCCCCTCGGAGCACTGGTCCCACTGCTGGTCGGCAGGGTCCTGGATGGTGACTGTATCGCGCTGGGGTTCATCCTTGCGGCCGGCGGCCTCGGCGAGGTCCTGGCGTCCGTTCTGCTTGGACACCGGGGCCCTGAGGGGTCTCGCGTTTTCCGGACAGGCTTCTGACCGTTTATTTCACGCGGCGATTCGCAGCTTCTCGTACTCGGCGTGAACTTCACGCGGGCGGTAACCCACCGCCGAGTGGAGGCGTTTGCGACTGTACCAGAATTCGATGTAACGAGTGATGTCCTGCCGGGCGGCCTCGCGGGTCAGGTAAGTCACGCGCGATACGCGCTCGTTCTTCAGGGCGCCGAAGAATGACTCGGCCATAGCGTTGTCGAAACAGATTCCGGTACGTCCGGAGGATTTGCGAAGCCCAAGCCGATCGAGCACCTTCCCGAACTCGGCTGACATGTAGTTACTTCCGCGATCGGAGTGGAATATTGCGCCCTTGGTGAGCTTCCTGTTCCGTGCAGCGTTACGTATGGCCCTGGATATCAACGGAGTTTGGCAGTGGTCGTCCATCGCGTAACCGATGACTTCCTTCGTGGAGCAGTCGATGACCGTCGCGAGGTACAGCCAGCCCTCCCCGGTCGCGATGTAGGTGATGTCACCGACGGGCTTTTCGCCGGGCGCAGCGGCGGTGAAGTCACGTTCCACCAGGTCCGGCACCTGGCCGGCCGCGGCCTGGGTGAGGCCGAACCTCTTTGGCCGTGGCTGGCAGGGCGCCAGGCGGGTTTGGTCCTGCTCGGCCCGTGCCACGGTGGTGAGGACCAGGTCCTCACCATCTCTGCGGTGCAACAGCAGCCGTGGTGAGTCCTTAAGCCGGGCGAGCGTCTGCTTGTTCTTGTTCACCAGCTCGGAGAAGTTCACGGCAGCGTTCTCGATACTCGTGACTTTGAAAGTACTTCGAAATTCATGACGCCGCCATCACCCGCAAGAGGGGCATTGCCCGGAAACAACCGTACGGAACTCCTCGCCGGTGGTGGTCCGCAAGTCCGAATCGGTTCCGATACCCGACGTCCGGGACCGCGGCGTCTCTTCAGAGATGGGGGAGGCTACTCCCCAGCAACTGGAACATGACGGTTCGCGATTCCCGCTGGCCGTCGGCGGACAGACGGCACGGGAACGCCTACAGGGGCTTCACCGATGCCGGTGGGGTAGGGGAGCGGTCGGCTTCCTGGCCGCTTGCGGGTTCGGTCGTTGGGGGTGTGGCCAGGCTTTGGAAGCATGGGCGGAGCAGGTCGACGATCTGCTCGGGTGAGGCGTCCGCGAGGTGCGTGAGGCGCAGCAGGTACCGCTCGGCGATCACGCCGTGGACGATCGCGCTGAGCAGGCTCGCGCGCAGGTCGGCGTCGGGCGTCGGTATCGCCTCGGTGAGTTGGTTGAGCTGGGGCTCCCCGGCGGCCCGGTAACGATCGGCGGCGTCGGCGTTCGTGAGTATCGAGCGCAGAACCGCCAGGGAGGCCGTCGGCTCGCCGGTCAGGCGCCTGCCCAGCGACGTGAGCAGCGCCTCGGCCACCTCGTCCGAGGTGCCGCCGGGCAACTCGTCGGCGGGAACCTCGGTGGCGCGGGCGAAGAGCAGGTCCTTGCTGCCGAAGTAGTGCATGACCAGACCGGCGTCGACACCGGCGGCCGTCGCCACGGCGCGGATCGTGGTCCGGTCGTAGCCGAGCTCGGCGAAGATCTGGCGGGCCGCGGCGAGAATGCGCTCCTCGCTCTGGCGGCGCTGCTGCGCTCTGGTAGGGCGGGTGCTCGGTTCGGTCACGTGTTCATTCTACGACTGTTGACCGGAGGCCCATTTCGTTCTACGTTCGTTCAATCAACGAGCGTTCAATGAAAGGGGTGACCGTGACTGCCACGTCACGCGAAGTCGTCGAGCAGGTCCTGCGCGCGGGCCGCGAGATGGACACCGAAAAGTTCGTAAGCCTGATCGCTCCGGACGGCTACGTCGAATGGCCGTACCGACCGGCAGGTATGCCTGACCGCCTGGAGGGCCGCGAACAGATCCGCGCGTTCCTGACCGCCCAGGCCAAGGGCCTCGTCAGGTTCGACGAGTACCGCAACACGGTGATCCACGAGACCACTGACCCAGAGGTGGTGATCGTCGAGTACGACGCCCACGGCACCGTGATCCCCACAGGTGCACCCTTGCACCAAACCATCATCGCCGTACTCCGGATCAGGGACGGCCTGGTCGTCTCGTACCGCGACTACCTCAACCCACTGGTACTGGCTGAAACCCTGGCAAGCGTCGGCAACGCCTAATACGGCAGCCGCCGTTCGGGATCTTGGCCGAGGCTGGTGGCCGCTGTCACCGCGTAGACGTTGCCAGTCGGCGGCGGGTCTCGGACCAGGTGCTCGGCGCGTTCATGGGCCGGTTCGGCAGGGTCGAGCCGCGTCGCGCCGACAAGCACACCCGTGAGCCCGGGCCCTGTCGACCGCTCCCGCCCCGACCGCCGGGAAACGCTCTCCAACAAAACGGGAAGCGATCTTCCAAGGGGCATCATCACCCCACGCCAGACGTACTCGTCAACACCCCACTGCACGGCTGTTCCTGAGTCAGCTCGGGGATGGTGACGGGATCCCGTCCGATCGGAAGATCGGGCGGGATCTTCGCGTTCCCGGGAGTGTGTGAGCCGGTTCGGGGTGTCCGTCGTAGGCTGCCCCCATGCGGCCCGAAGGCAGCCCTGCCAGCAGTGTCAAGCACTGGCGGGAGTGCTCCGATGTGTACGACTTCCTGGAGCAGATCCGTCTGCGGCCCGGCATGTGGCTGCCGGGAGGTTCGCTCCAGCATCTGCGGTCCGTCCTCACCGGCTACCGTGTGGCGCTCGCCGTGCACTCCTGCCATGAGCCCTTCGCCTTCTGGCCCGAGGAGGACTTCCTCAACTGGCTCCACGGGCGGTACGGGGTGTCCAGTTCCCTCACCTGGGTCGCGGAGATCGAGCGTCGTACACCGGCCGGCTCCACGCCGCTCGACGAGTTCTTCCGGCTCCTGGACGACTTCAGGCGTGACACGCCCCAGGAGCCTGCTCCGTAGGAGGAGAGGGCGTGGGGGTGGCATCGCTCTGCTTCCGGTCCTCGTGTACGAAGCCGGCGCGCAGCTCTCCCTACCTGTGGTGTCGTCGCACTGTGTGGCGAAGGTTGCCGGTGTGGCGGAGTGCGGCACATGTGGCTGATTAGGCGTCAGTTCTTGTCCGAACAGGCCTAGTTGAGAGTTAAAGCGCGCACACTACAGTCGGACGGAAGACCGCGAGGGGCGCCGGCCCCGCCGGCCAGTGGACCGCAAGGCGTTCGAAATACCGGACCCCCATCCGTCGCTCGAAACAGCCAGGAGGTCTCCCCTCCCATGCATCTGGACCACCTCACCCCGCGGGATCGCGAGCTCTTCCGGCGGTTCGGGCACGGGCCCGCCGTGCGTGTTCCCCATCTCCTCGTCCACCGCGCCTTCGAACAGCAGGCGCTCGCCGTTCCCGACGCCGTGGCGGCCGAACACGGCGGCAGCACCGTCACGTACGGGGAGCTGAACCGTCGCGCGGACCGGCTCGCGGCCTGGCTCCGGCGTGCCGGGGTGCGGCCGGGCGACCGTGTCGGGCTCTTCGTGCGGCGCTCGATCCCGATGCTCGTGGGGCTGCTCGGCACGCTCAAGGCCGGTGCGGCGTACGTACCGCAGGACATCGGCCTCGCGCCCGCCGCCCAGCTCCGCCATGTCATCCGTACGGCCGCCACCCGGATCGTCCTCACCCAGCGGGAGTACGCGCACCGCGTGCCCTTACCGGCCGGGGTGTGTCATCTCGTCGAGCTGGATGACGTGGGTGATGTGGATGACGTAGGTGACGTAGGTGACGTGGGTGACGTGGGTGAACTCGATCGTCTTTACGGGCACGGCACGGCGGCGCCCGACGACGGCTGCTACGTCCTCTTCACCTCCGGCACCACAGGCCCGCCCAACGGGGTCACCGTCACCCACCGGAACGTGGCCAACATCCTGCTCACCGAGCCCGGCAGCCTCGGTATCCGACCCGGAACGCGGGTCGCCCAGCTTCTCAACATCGCCTTCGACATGGCGGCCTGGGAGATCCTCGGCTGCCTCAGCCACGGCGGCACCCTCGTCATCCGCGGCAAGGACATCGCAGAGGCGGCGCGCACCGCGGACGTCCTGGTCGCGACCCCCACCGTTCTCGCCTCCATCGACCCGGCCGCCTGCCCCCGGGTGCGGGCGGTCGCGGTGGCGGGGGAGCCCTGCCCGCGGCCCCTCGCCGATCTGTGGGCGCGGCGCTGCGCCTTTCACAACGCCTGCGGCCCGACGGAGACCACGATCGTCAACACGATGCAGCGCCATCACCCGGACGCGGAGCTGCTGACGATCGGCCGGCCGACCCCCAACAACGCGGTGTACGTCCTCGACGAGCGGCGCCGCCCCGTCCCCATCGGCGAGGTGGGCGAGATGTGGGCGGGCGGCGACTGCGTGTCGGCGGGCTATCTCGGCGACGACGCCCTGACCGCGCAGCGGTACGCGCCCGATCCGTATCTCGGCGGGGGACGCCGCATGTTCCGTACGAGGGACCTCGGCCGCTGGACCCCCGACGGTGAGCTGGAACACCTCGGCAGGACGGACGACCAGGTCAAGATCCGCGGCTTCCGCGTCGAGCCGGACTCCGTCTCCGCCGTGCTGGAGTCCCTGCCGGGGTGCGTCCGCGCGGTCACGCTCAAGCGCGACGCCCAGCATCTCGTCTCGTTCGTCTGTCCTCAGGACGTCGACCCGGAGGCGGCGCGCGGGGCGGTGGCGGCGGCGCTCCCGTACTACTGCGTGCCGTCCGCCGTGCTGCCGCTCGCCGCCCTACCGGAGACCGACCGGGGAAAGATCGACAAGGCGGCGCTGCTGCGGCTCGCCACCGGGGACACCAACGGGGACATCGCGGGGGACACCGGCCGGGACGCGCGTGTGGGGGTGGTGGGGGCGTGACCTTCTCCGTTGATGAGGAGAGCGTCCGTCGGTCGGCGGGTCAGCCATCGGCCCGGTCGTCGGCTCGGCCTCGGTCCGTGCCTGCGGCTCCGTCCGCGCCTGCGTCCGCGCCTGCGGCTCCGCCCGTCGCCGTCGGCGACGTTTCGCTTCCGCCGCTCACCTCCTGGCCCAGGCGCCTCTTCAAACACCCCCGCCTGATGCACTACAACCGCCTCGCCGCCCTCGTCCTCCTCGCCAACCTCGGCTTCCTCGCGGCGGGCCCGTACAGCCCCCGTACCCTCGGCCTCGCCGCCCTGGCGAACCTGGCGCTCGCCGTCGTCGTGCGCCAGCAGTACGTCATCAACCTGCTGTTCCGGCTGGCCACCTGGCCGTCCACACGCAGGCCGCTCAGGCTCCGCTGGACGCTCGCGAAGGTGTACCACTTCGGCGGGCTCCATGTGGGCGGGGCGGTGGCGGGGGCGTTGTGGTTCCTGGGCCAGACCGCCGCCCTGACCGGCGCGGGGGTCACGGGAAGCGGCGCGGGTGTCGCGCTGCTCGTCGTCGCGTACACGCTGATCGCCCTGTTCGCCGGCATCATCGCCACCGCGCTGCCGCCCTTCCGCTCCCGCTTCCACGACCGCTTCGAGAAGATCCACCGTTACGGCGGCTGGGCGGCGCTCGCGCTCTTCTGGGCGCATACGGTGCTCTCCGCGCTCCCCCCGCTCTCCGCCGGCGGACCGGTCGTCGCGGAGCCCGGCCTCTGGGTGCTCGCCCTCGTCACCTTCTCGGTCGCGCTGCCCTGGCTGCGGCTGCGCAAGGTCGACGTACGGATCGAACGGCCCTCGTCCCATGTGGCGCTGGCCCACTTCGACCACGGGGTCACCCCGTTCGCCGGTTCGTCCACCGCGATCAGCCGCAGCCCGCTCCAGGAGTGGCACTCGTTCGCCAACGTGCCCGCCCCCGGCCGCTCCGGCTTCCGGCTCACCATCTCCCGCGCGGGCGACTGGACCGGATCCTTCATCGACGACGCGCCCGCGCGGGTGTGGGTCAAGGGCATCACCACGGCGGGCGTCGCGAACATCGAGACCCTGTTCAGCAAGGTGATCTACGTGGCCACCGGCAGCGGCATCGGCCCCTGCCTGCCCCATCTCCTCGCCGCCGAGGTGCCCGCACGGCTGGTGTGGGCGACCCGCGATCCGCGGGTGACGTACGGGGACGGGCTCGTCGACGAGATCCTCGCCGTCCAGCCGGACGCGCTCATCTGGGACACCTCGCGCCACGGCAAACCCGACATGGTGCGGCTCGCGTACGCCACGTACCGCGACTTCGGCGCCGAGGCCGTCATCTGCATCTCCAACAAGAAGCTCACCTGGCAGGTCGTGCACGGTCTCGAACGCCGTGGCATCCCCGCGTACGGCGCCATCTGGGACTCATGACGTCCCGCCGGACCCCTATCGGAGGCACTTCCGTGGATCTGAACCTCAAGACCGAGCGGCACGGCCCGGACGGCCGGGTCGTGACCGTACGGCTCCACCGGCCCCATGTGCTCAACGCCCTCAGCAGCGCCCTCATGCGCGAACTCCTCGACATCCTGGGCCCGTTGGACCGCGACCCCGGCGTCGGCTGCTTCGTCGTCACCGGGTCGGAGAAGGTCTTCGCGGCCGGCGCCGACATCAGGGAGATGTCGGGGAAGACGGCCGTCGAGATGGCGGACGAGGACTACTTCGGGCAGTGGGAGGAGTTCGCCGCCTTCCGTACGCCGAAGATCGCCGCCGTCAACGGCTATGCCCTCGGCGGTGGTTGTGAGCTGGCGATGATGTGCGACATCGTGATCGCGGGGGAGTCCGCCGTCTTCGGACAGCCGGAGATCAAGCTCGGTGTGATCCCCGGTATCGGCGGCACCCAGCGCCTCACCCGGCTGGTGGGACGCGCCAAGGCCATGGATCTCGTCCTCACCGGCCGCACGATGGACGCGGCCGAGGCCGAGCGGTCCGGGCTGGTGTCCCGGGTGGTGCCCGACGACCGGGTACTGGAGGAGGCGACGCGCGCCGCCACCGCCGTCGCCTCGTACGGCAGGCCGGCGGTGACGGCGGCACGCGAGGCGGTCGACCGGGCCCTGGAGACCGGGCTGCGCGACGGGGTCCTCTTCGAACGACGGCTGTTCCACGCGCTGTTCGCGACCGAGGACCAGAGCGAGGGCATGCGCGCGTTCCTGGAGAAGCGCGAGCCCCGCTTCACCGGTCGCTGAGCCGGGTCTGGATCAGCGCGTGGGTGCCGCTGGTCCGCCAGGAACTCCCCTTCTCCGTACGGGTGTTCAATGACGTGAGGGTGGTGTCGCTGAGGCCGACGATCACATCGGACTTCAGGGTGCGCAGCGCGGTCACCGGGCCCGGGAAGTACGCGGTGCGCTCGGCGAAGGGCAGGGTGGCGGGCCAGGCGCGGTCGCCGACCAGGCGGCGGTAGTTCAGGTCTCCCTTGACCAAGGTCACTGCGGCCTCGCCGAGTTGGGCGCGAAGATCGGCGGGCATCGCGTCGAAGGGCAGCGGCGCGCGGAAGAAGTCGTGCGCGCGTACGTCGAGGCGTCCCGTCGCCATCGCCGCCCACAGACGCCCGCCGATCTCCGCGGCGTACCCGGGCGCCCGGCCGAGCCGGCGCAGCGCGTCGATGACATCGGCGAGGGTCGCGTCGGACACGTAGTACGGGCACGGCTTGACGTGCAGGACGGCGCCGGCGGCGCGGCCGGTACGGAGGAGATGGTCGAGGAGGACGAGATCGGGGATCAGCTCGCGGCCCGAGTTGTCCGCGATCAGATGGACGGGCCGGGCGGGCGCCCCGCCGGGGAGCAGGGACCAGAGCAGGGCGCTGTCGTCCGCGACGAGCGGCGAGTCCGTACCGGAGCTGCCACTGTCCCCCGGGGAAGGGGACGAGATACGGAACCCCAGGTCGGCCCGGTTGCCCCAGAGTGAGGCCAGCAGGAGCGCGTACGCCTGGTCGTCGTCGCGCCGCCCGGGACCGTCCGCCAGGGTGGCGAGGCCGTCCAGGGCGGTGAGTTCGTCGTCGACCGCGCCGGTCCGCAGCTCGGCCTGTTTGAACGGGGCGAAGGGGTCGACGCCCTGCCAGGGGCCGGGGGTGAAGTACCCCACGGCCCCCAGCAGCCTGCGGTAGAAGTAGCTCTCGCTCCACAGGAACGGCGCGTCGAACCACGACCGGCCCACATGCTCGTCGTACCCCCAGCTCCGCCACCGGCCCAGGTCGTGGGCGTCCGCGGGGAGCGGCTCCATGACCCCGTCGGTGATCTCCCGGAGGAGCGCGTCGAGGGCCGCGTGCTGCGCGGGCCCGTAGGGGAACGCGTCACGGACCTGCTGGATGAGCGCCGGATGGCGGGTGGCCAGGACGCTCCGGGCGAACGAGCCGGGCTCGTTGCCCAGGATCACGGGCGTGTCATCTGCTGGGGTTGCTGGGGGAACCGCGGGCATGGCTTTCACGTACTCCTTCTACTCCGACTGCCTCGTACCGCTGATGACGCTAACGGGTCAGGGCGCGACCGGCGGGTACGGAATGCCGGCCAGGAGCGGCAGCAGCGACTCCTCCTCGTAGTCCAGGTGGGCCGACAACTCGGTTGACATGCGGTCGAGTTCGGTACGGAAACGGCCCGGATCCGCGGTGGCGACCTCCGTCAGCAGTGTGTGCAGCTCGCCCTGGATACGGGCGACCGTGCGGTGTTCCTCGGCGAGTCGGGCGAACACACCGGACAGATGGGGGTGGCTGCTCGCGAGCGCCGGGAACAGATGCGCGTCCTCCCCGGTGTGGTGGAACGTCAGCGAGTCGCAGAACGCCAGGCAGTGCTGGCGCAGTTGGAGGCCGAGTCCGGGCGCGGGAGGCGCTCCGGGGCCCTGGTGCGCCGCCCGCGCGGCGAAGTGTGCGTCGGCCTCGACGCGTACGTGCGCCAACTGTGAGCGCAGCCAGGTGTGGACCTCGATCAGCTTCTCGGCGAGATCGGCCGGGCCCGTCCCGGGAGCGGCGTCGGGCTCGGAGCGCTCCAGCACCACGACCGGCAGGATCCGGTCGGTGCCGGCCTGGTAGTCGGCGTACCCGGGCGCCACGCGCACGACGCGCTCGAAGAGCAGGTCACGCCGCTCGCCCTCGGCGGGGACGGCGATCGCCCCGTACGCCCGCGTACCGATCTCCACGCGCACCATGGGGTGGGCGAGCAGGTTGTGGTACCAGTCGGGATGACGGTGGCTGCCGCCGGCCGAGCCGACGATCAGCAGCAGGTCGCCGTCGCGTACGAAGCCGAGCGGAGTGGTGTGTTCCGTTCCGGACCGTGCGCCCGTGGTGGTCAGCAGGAGAAGGTCGGCGCCCTCGAAAGGGCCGCCCACCTTTCCCTCGTTGGCCCGGAACTCCTCGATGACGGACTGGGTGAAGGACAGGGGCATACGGGTGTGACTCTCCTGGGGAAGAGGGAAAAGGGTGGGTGACGTGCAAAGGAATGGGTGACGTGCAAGGGGGGGGGAGAAAGACAGCGGGCTGTCAGGAAGCCAAGGGGACGGCGCGGGGAAACGCAGTACGTCAGTGCACCGGGGAATGGCGGTTACGCCGAGTACGGCAGGTGCATCGGGTACGGCGGTGACGCCGGGTACCTCGGAAGTGTCAGACGCGGGGTGCGGAGTATGAACTCATGGCATCGTCCCTCGATAAAGGTGTCCGCTCGAACGCCGGCCTGCCCACAGCTCTATGGCCGGTGTCGCGCTACACGCCGACCATTACAGCCATCCCGCGGTGCCCTGTCAATCCGGACGTGTTCGCCCCTCTCGCACGGGGAGACGATTGGCGGGCGTCGGGACTTGGCCGTAACTGCCCCTCGCAATAACCCACTTGGGTGACACGGGCTCACGGATATTCTCCGCGGGCCACTACTGTGCCCAGACATGACCTCTACCAATACCGCGGCGAACAATGCCCAGTACGCGGCCCTCCTGGGTACCCTCTCGGTGATTCCCTGGACGAGCGATCCCGCCGCCGGTGAGCGCAACGCGCCTTTCCTGCTGGCCTATTCACTCGGCGACGGCCGGGACGGTCCCGAGGCCGGTGAGGAGGCGATGCGTACGGTCCTCGCGGACATCGGGCTGAAGCCCGGCGGCGAACTGATCGATGTCGCGCAGTCGCACAACATCCCGATCAAGCTGATCGTCGAGGCGGGCCGGGCCGTGCTGACCATGCCGTACCTCAACGCGCAGTGCCCCGTACCGCCGGAGTGGCAGCAGGACGCGCGCGACACCGGGCAGGTCTACTTCCTGGTCGCGACCCGGCCGTGGGCCGAGGGCACCCCGGGGCGGCCGGTCGGCGAGGAGCAGTTGCGCGCCTTCGCGGGCGACGAGCAGATGCTCCTGAGCGCCGCGCACTGCCTGGTGCCGGTACGCGGTCTGCGCGGCTGAGCCGGGAAAGCGGGAGCGGAGAGATGGCAGCGGCATCGACCGGGTACAGGTCCGCCAGGGAAGCGGCGGACGGCATCGACGGCATCGACGACGCCGAGGGGGAGAAGCCCGGCGTACAGGGCGCGAGCCGGGCCTTCGCGCTGCTGCTGGTGGTCACGGGGGCGGCGGGGCTGCTGGCCGCGTGGGTGATCACGATCGACAAGTTCAAGCTGCTGGAGGACCCGGATTTCACGCCGGGGTGCAGTCTGAATCCGGTGGTGTCCTGCGGCAACATCATGAAGAGCGCGCAGGCGTCGGTGTTCGGGTTTCCCAATCCGATGCTGGGTCTCGCGGCCTATTCCGTGGTCGTCGCCATCGGGGTGGGGCTGCTGGCCGGGGCCCGTTACCGGGGCTGGTTCTGGCTGGGGCTGAACGCGGGGACGCTCTTCGGCGTCGGGTTCTGCACCTGGCTCCAGTACCAGTCGCTGTACAGCATCAACTCGCTCTGCCTCTGGTGCTCCCTGGCGTGGGTCGCGACCATCCTGATGTTCTGGTACGTCACCGCCCACACCGTCCGTACCGGGGTGCTGCCCGCGCCGGCCGCGCTGCGTGGCTTCCTCGCCGAGTTCACCTGGGTCCTGCCCGTGCTGCACATCGGGATCATCGGGATGCTGATCCTGGCCCGCTGGTGGGACTTCTGGACGAGCTGACCGCCATGCGGATCTGACCGTAACGCCGAACCGGCCGCTGGAACGATCGGCCCCGCCCGCCCCTCAAGGCAGAGCGCCATGAGGGGCGGTGGCGGGACGGCGACGACGGTGGGACTTACTTGCCGAGCGGGAGTCCGCCGAGCAGCTTGTTGCCCTGCTGGGGCTTGTTCAGGCTGTCGGTGACGCCCTTGACCGCGTTGAGCGCGGAGCCGTCGTTCTCGGTGTCCAGGGCGTTGGTGTGGAGCGGCTTGGCGTCGCGCAGGCCCTCGCTCGCCACGGTGTCCAGCGCCCCGTTCAGGCTGAACGAGGGGGACTTCGCCTCGGCGGCGAACGCCGGGGCGGCGGCACCCAGGACCACCATGGAACCGGCGACGACGGCAGCGACCTTCATGGGCTTCATTCTGATTCCTTCTCCGTGTGATGTCCGGTGCGCTTCGATACGAGTCAACTCTCGCCGCGCACAGGTCCTTTGGGAGGTTTTCCTCCCCTGGTCCCGTCTTCTCTAACGATTCCCCCGCGTGCCGGAAACTCCGTGCGGAAGGAATTCTGGGCGGGCCACCCGAATGAAGGGGAACTCTTCCTATTCTCCTATCAGCCCACTGGTGGAGTGGCGGGAACGGAACCCTGGCCGCGACGGGCGCACACGGGAAAGCCGCCCTCCCCCGGAGGGGAAGAGCGGCTCCGCGATGGGAACGGCGTCAGTTGTTGACGCAGACGTTGCCGAACGCCGGGTTCAGCAGACCGATGACGTCGACGGTGTTGCCGCAGATGTTGATCGGCACGTGGAGCGGGACCTGGACGATGTTGCCGGACAGGACGCCGGGGGAACCGATGGCCGCGGCCGAGGCGCCACTGTCGGCAAAGGCGGCGCCGGAGGCACCGGCGACAGCGGCGGCGGCCGCGGTGGAGAGAACAACAGCCTTGGCGATACGCGACATGGGGAAGGGCTCCTCGGTCGTATGGGGAGGGCATGGGCCGCCGGGCGCGATTGCCCGACTTATGGATCAACGCCGAGGACATCCAGAGGTTGCGGGCCGAACGAGTGAAGCTGGGCCGGGCGCGCGACTCCGGTGGCCGTGACCGGAGGGCCTTTCCCCGGTCGGCTGTACGTTCAGGGCGTTTCGGCGCGTCTGGCTGATTTTCAGCCCGCGCTCTGTAATGGTCCCATCTTGCCTGTTTCGAACGTCGAGGCGGAGAGCCAGTATGCGGAATTCTGCGGTTCTTTCTGTCGGGTGCGGCCTGCTGTGCGGCCCGGCTCTTCTCGCCCTGTCCGCGGTGAACTCCCGCGCCTGATTTCCCTGTATCCACGAGTGGAAAGAGTTGCGCGTGCAGCCACAACGGCACCGGCCCGGGACCGGCTTCACCGCGCTCCATCTCGTCCAGCCCGTCGACGGCGGTGTGGCCCAGGTGGTGCTGGATCTCGTCGCCGCGCAGGTGGCCGCCGGGTTCCGGGTCGTCGTCGGCTGTCCCCCGGAGGGACCGCTCGCCGGGGCGGCGGCGCGGCGCGGCGCCGAGATCCACGCGTGGCACGCCACCCGCGCGCCGGGGCCCGGACTCCTGCGTGAGGTACGGCAGGCCGCCCGGCTGGTCCGCCGGGTACGCCCCGATCTGCTCCACGCCCACAGCGCCAAGGCCGGACTCGCCGGCCGACTGGCCGTCAGGGGCCGTGTCCCGACCGTCTTCCAGCCGCACGCCTGGTCCTTCGAAGCGGTCGACGGGGTGACCGGACGGCTCGCCAGGCGCTGGGAACGGTGGGCGGTCCGCTGGACCGACCGGGTCGTCTGCGTCAGCGAGGCGGAGCGGCGCACCGGTGAACGCGCGGGCATCGACGCCACCTGGTCCGTCGTCCGCAACGGCGTGGACACCGGCCGTTTCACCCCCGGGGACCACACGGTGAACCGGGCCGGACCCGGACCCGGACCCGAGCCCGGACCCGAGACCCAGGCCGGTACCGGTACCGGCGCCGCGCGGGCCGCCCTGCCGCTGCTCGCCGGAGTGCCGGCCACCGCCCCCGTCGTCGTGTGCGTCGGCCGCCTCTGCCGCCAGAAGGGCCAGGACATCCTGCTCCGGGCCTGGCAGCCAGTCGTACGCCGGATTCCGCAGGCCAGGCTGGTGCTCGTCGGTGACGGGCCCGATGCCGACGCGCTGCGCGCAGCCGCCCCGCCGTCCGTGCTCTTCGCGGGCGCCGTACCGGACACCGCGCCCTGGTACCGGGCGGCCGACCTGGTGGTTCTGCCGTCCCGCTGGGAAGGCATGGCCGTGGCGCCGCTGGAGGCCATGGCGAGCGGCAGGACCGTCGTCCTCAGCGATGTGGACGGCGCGCGCGAGAGCCTGCCACCGGGGCGCGAGCGGTTCTGTCTCACCCCACCCGAGGACCCGCCCGCTCTGGCGGCGGCCGTCAGCGCCCTGCTCCACGACGGGCCGCTGCGCGAGGCCATCGGCCGCCAGGGCCATCAGCACGTACTCAGCACCTACGACGTGCGGCAGACCGCGCTGGCCATCGCAGACGTGTACCGCGAAGTCGCCGCCGTGCCGCGCCCCGAGCGCAGGGAGCCGATTCCCCAGTGACCACGGAAAGCACCAGTGTTCCGCCGCCGCCCGGCCGGGCGCGCACCGCACCGCAGCACGGGGAGCGGAACCAGGGACAGCCGACGACGCGGCTCTCCCTGGCCAAGTCGACCCTGCCCGGCCTGGGCCAGCAGGCCCTGGGCCAGCAGGCCCTCGGCGGGCGGGTCCCCCTCGCCCCGCCCCGGGACGCCACCGACCGCGTCGCGGTGCCGCCCCGCCGTACCCCGGTCCACGACGCGCTCCGCTTCGGCCTGCCGCTCCTCGCGGTGGACGGGCTCGCGGCGCTGCTCTCCACCGCCGTACTGGGCGACGAGCAGCGCACCACCCTCCTGGTGGTCCAGCTCCTCGTCTGCGTGACCGGGCTCAACGCGCTCGCCGGGCTCTACCGTCCCGGAACCGTCGTCTCCGGGCTCGACCAGCTTCCCGCGTTGGCCGCCAGGATCGCGGTCGCCTGGTGCGGCGCCGCGGCGGTACTCGCCGCGCTCCTGCCCGCCCACGCCCTGGGCTTCGCGGCCCTGGCCGGTGGCGTCGCCGTCCAGCTCGCCGTGTGCGGTACGGGCCGCTCGCTGCTGCACACGTACCGCCGCGCGCTCGCCCGCGGCCGGCTGCGGTCCGCCCTCGTCGTCGGTTCGGGGACGGCCGCGCGCCGGCTGGCCTCGCTGCTCGCCCAGCACCCGGAGTACGGACTGCGCCCCGTCGGGATCGCGGCCCCCGCCCCCGCCCGGGGGGACGGCCACCAGGACGGGCCTCCCCACGCCAGTGGTACGGATGTCCCCGCCCTGCCCGTGCTGACCACCACCGAGGAGATCCACCGCGCCGTTATCCAGAACGGCGTCCAGGAAGCCCTGTTCATCGACGCGGGGGGCGGCCACGGCGACCCCGGCGGGTGGACCGGCCGCGCCGGGCTCGTCCCGCTCTTCCACGAGTACGGCTGCGCCACCTCCTTCGTCGGCGCCGGCCCCTGGGGCGCGGCAGCCCCGCCCGCCCTCATGGAGCATCACCTCTGGGGCTTCGGCCGCCGCCGCGTCGAGCCGCCCACCGCGCACGCGCACCGGAGCGGCGCCCTGGCCAAACGGCTGCTGGACCTGCTGATCGCGGTACCCGCCCTGCTGGCGCTCTCCCCGGTACTGGCGGTCTGCGCGCTCGCGATCCGGGTCTGCGACGGCCGCGGTGCGCTGTTCCGGCAGGAGCGCGTCGGCCAGTACGGCCGCACCTTCACCCTGCTGAAGTTCCGTACCCTGCGCCCCTCCGACGACCACGAGTCCGCCACCCGCTGGAACATCGCGGGCGACCTGCGCATGAGCCCCGTCGGCAGTGTGCTGCGCCGTACGTCGATGGACGAGCTGCCCCAGCTCTGGAACGTGCTCCGCGGTGACATGAGCCTGGTCGGCCCCCGTCCCGAACGCCCCTTCTTCGTCGCCGACTTCAGCAAGATCCACCCCGGTTACGCGGGCCGCCACCGGATGCCCGTCGGTATCACCGGTCTCGCCCAGGTCCACGGGCTGCGCGGGGACACCTCCATCGAGGAGCGCTCCCGCTTCGACAACCACTACATCGACCACTGGTCGCTCTGGCAGGACGTGTGCATCCTGGTGCGCACCGCCCTCTCCCTCCTCCGCCCGGCGGGAAGCTGATGGCCACCGGCGCCGTCGAAGCACCCCGCGTACGGCCCCATCCGCCCGCATGGTCCGACGCGCTGCGCCGGGCGGCGCCGCTGCTGCCCGCCGTGGCCGTCGTCGCGCTGCTCGCCGTGCCCGCGCCGCCGGCCGGTGACGGCTCCGCCGGGTCGGGGAGCGTGGCCGACGCCGCCTCCGCCGTGCTCGTCCTGCACTGTCTGCTGCGCGTACTGCGATCCCGGGCCCGCCCGTTGACCTGTACCGCCGCACTCGTCCTGGGACTCCCGGTGCTCGGCGTGAGCGTCGCCTCGCTCACCGCCGACGACCCCGCGGCCACCCTGCCGGGCCTGGCGCGCTACCTCCAGATCTTCGTGCTCGTACCGGCGGCCCTGCTGCTCCTCATCCGCGACCGCCGCGACTTCCGGCTGGTCGCCGGGTCGGTGGTCGTCCTCGCGCTGGCGCAGGGGGCGATCGGGGTCACGCAGTTCCTGACCGGCACCGGCGCCTCGTACCAGGGCGCGGACATCCGCGCGGTCGGCACCTTCGGGGCCACCGATGTGATGGGGATGGCCACCGTCGTCGCGTACGGGCTGATCATCTCCGTCGGCTACGCCCTGGGCGGCGGCGCGGGGGCGCCGCCCGGACAGCGGGCGCTCGCGCTCTGCTGCGCCGGACTGCTCTGCGTACCGCTGCTGCTCTCCTTCAGCCGTGGCGCCTGGATCGCCACCGCCGTGGCGCTCGCGCTGCAACTCGCGCTCTCGGGCGTCCGCAGGGCGCTCGTCGTGGCACTCACCGCAGGGGCGCTCGGGGTCGTCCTCGTCGGCGGGCTTGGCATCGGCTCGCAGATGATCACCGAGAGGGTCGACTCGATCGCCCGGGTCGCCGACGCGCCCGACCAGTCCGTCACCGACCGGTACACCATGTGGGCGGCGGCCACCGACATGTGGCGCGAGCGGCCCGTCACCGGCGTGGGGCTGAAGGGCTTCCCCGCCTACCGCGACCACCACGCCTCCCTCGCGCTCTCCGCGGCCAGCGACACCTCGGGCGCGGGGGCGGGGTTCCAGCGCCAGCCGCTGCTGTCGCCGCACAACATGTACCTCCTCGTCCTGAGCGAACAGGGGCTGCTCGGCATCGTCGCCTTCACGGCCAGTTGGGCGGGGCTCCTGGTGTGCGCGGTGCGCGGACTGCGCGGGGCGCGCCGCTCCGGTACGGGGACGGAGTGCGGGCTCGTCGTCACGGGGCTGCTGGTCTGGCAGTTGGTGGACTTCGGTTACGCGGACATCGGCGGCCCGTCGACCGTCCTGACGGCGGTGATGCTCGGCCTGGCGGCCTGGTGGGCGCTGGGCCGGCGGCACGCGACGGCGTACGGCGGGGCGGCGGGATACGAGGCCCCGGCGTACGAGGCCAGGGCGTACGGCGGGGTCGCGGCCGGCAGAGGGGCCGGCCCGGCGTGAGCGATACGACGCACTCCCTCCCGGCCGTCCCGCCGCCCTCCGTGCCCCCGGTCGCGGAGGCGGGACCCGGCGTCCCGGCCCCCGGCACGGCCGGTCCGGGCGCGGCCGGTCCGGGCGCGGACCGTCCTGGCACCACCGGCACCGTCACCCCCGACCCCTCGGCCGTCACCCCCGACTCCGCGGAGGAGTCCGGCGGGCGCGCCTCCGCCTCCGGGCGGTTCCTGGCGCGGGCCGCGTTCGTGACCGCCGCGCTGACCGCCGCCGGATCGCTCCTCGGCCTGCTCCGCGACCAGACCATCGCCCACCTCTACGGCGCGGGCCCCGACACCGACGCCTTCCTCGTCGCCTGGACCGTGCCCGAGGTCGCCGCCACGCTCCTCATCGAGGACGCCATGGCGCTGATCCTCGTCCCCGCGTTCAGCCTCGCGCTCGCCCGCCGGGCCGCCCGGCCGCCGCAGGACCGGGCGCGCGACTGTGCCTCGGACCTCGACCCCGTACGGCAGCTCACCCGCGCCACCCTGCCCCGGCTCTTCCTCGCCCTCAGCGCGTGCGCGGCCCTGCTGGTCGCCCTCGCGCCCTGGGCGGTCGCCGTCCTCGCGCCCGGTCTGCCCGAACCCCGGCTGGCCGTCGACTGCACCCGGCTGACCGCCACCTCGATCTTCACCTACGGGGTGGCGGGCTACTGCAGCGCGGCGCTGCGCGCGCACGGCAGCTTCGTGGCGCCCGCCGCGATCTACGTCGCCTCCAACGTCGGCATCATCTCGACGATGCTGCTGGCCGGCGCGGAGACGGGGGTGCGCGCGGCCGGGGCCGGGGTCGCCGTCGGCGGTGTGTTCATGGTGCTGATCCAGCTCCCGGCCCTGTGGAACAGGCTGACGGAGCGGCGGCCCACGAGCGGTCACGAGCCCCCGCCCGCCACCGAGACGCCCCCCACCGTCCTCACCGGCCCGCCTGTCCCCGTACCCGTACCCGCGACTGCCACGGCGACGACGGCGACGGTCACGGCGACCGCGCCGCTCACCTCGCCCGTCGTCCTCGGACTGCTCGTCCCCGTCATCGCGTTCGCGCTCAGCCGCCAGTCGCAGGTCCTCGTCGAGAGGTTCCTCGCCGCGCCGCTGCCCGCCGGGGCCATCTCGCACCTCAACTACGCGCAGAAGGTCGCGCAGATCCCGATGACCCTCTCCCTGATGCTCTGCACCGTCACCTTCCCGGTGGTCGCCCGCGCCATGGCGGCGGGCGAGACCGACCGGGCCAGGCGGCGCGTCGAACGGGATCTCGCGCTCGCCGGGATCATCGTGCTGATCGGGGCCGCCACCGTCATCTCCTGCGCCCCGCAGATCATCGAAGTGCTCTTCCAGCGCGGCGAGTTCCACGCGGCGGACACCGCGGCGACCGCCGCCGTGATGCGGGTGTACGCGCTCGGCCTGCTCGGCCACACCCTCGTCGGGGCGCTCGTACGCTGCTACTTCTCCGCCGCGCGCCCGCTCTGGTTCCCCGCGCTCGCCATGACCGCGGGGCTCGCGCTCACCGGCGGCGCGGGCGCCCTGCTGGTCGGCGTCTGGGGCGTGCGCGGCATCGCCGCCGCCAACGCCCTCGGCATCACCCTCACCGCCGTCCTCATGCTGGGCGCCCTCCGCCGCCACAGCGTGCCCGTCAGGACCCGCCACATGACCGGCGGTCTGGCCAAGCTCGGCGCCGCCGCCGCGGCGGCCACCGGCTCCGGCTGGCTCTGTGCCGCGCTCGTGCCCTCCCCGGCCCTCGCCACCCTCGCCGCCGGGCTGGTGGTGACCGTGGTGTTCCTCGTCGTCGCGCGCGCCCTGAAGGCGCCCGAGACCGACTCCGTCCTCCGCTCCCTCGCCCGTCCCTTCTCACGAAAGCTCGCCGATGCCCGCTGACAAGGCCGACCTGACCGACGTGGCCGACCCGAGGTCCGGCGGCCCCCTGTGGGCCGTCATGTACCACTCGGTCGCCGACCCCACCGACGACCCCTACCAGGTGACGGTCTCCCCCGGCCGGCTCGAACAACAGCTCCGCTGGCTGCGCCGCCGTGGCCTGACCGGTGTCTCCATGGCCGAACTGCTGCGCGCCCGCGCCGAGGGGCGCGGCGCCGGGCTCGTCGGGCTCACCTTCGACGACGGCTACACCGACTTCGTGGCGAACGCCGTCCCGCTGCTCCGGAAGTACGGGTGCACCGCGACCGTCTTCGTCCTGCCGGGGCGCCCCGGCGGCACCAACGAGTGGGACAGCCCCGGCCCCCGCAAGCCGCTGCTCACCGAGGACGGCGTACGGGAGGCCGCCGCGGCCGGGATGGAGATCGGCTCCCACGGGCTGCTCCACGTCGACCTCGACACGGTCGACGACGCCACGCTCGCCGCCGAGACCGGCCGCAGCAGGGAGTTGCTGCGCGAGCTCACCGGCACCGAGGTCGGCGGCTTCTGCTACCCGTACGGCACGGTCGGCATCCGTGCCATCGCCGCCGTGCGCGCCGCCGGGTACGGGTACGCCTGCGCCATCGACCCGGGGCCGCTGACCGGGCTGTTCGCGCTGCCCCGTATCCATGTGGGGGAGCGGGACACCGGCCTCAGGCTGCGCCTCAAGTGGCGGCTGCACCACCGCAGGCGCGAACCCGTGCCGTCCGCCGCCTTCGCGGAGTACGCCCGCTCCGCCGCGTGCCGCGCCACCCCGGCGGCCACCTCAGCGGCTGTCCCGGCAGCCACCTCAGCGGCTGTCCCGGCGGCCACCCCGTGAAAGTCCTGCATGTCATCACCGGCCTCGGTATCGGCGGTGCCGAGCAGCAACTGCGGCTGATGCTGCGTCAGTTGCCCACCCACAACGAGGTCGTCACCCTCACGGACCCGGGCCCGGTCGCCGAGGGCATCGTCGCCGACGGCGTACGCGTCGCCCACCTCGACATGGCCGGGAACCGCGATCTCGCCGCCCTGCCCCGGCTGACACGCCTCGTCAAGCGGGGCGGGTACGACCTCGTCCACACCCACCTCTACCGCGCCTGCCTGTACGGCAGGATCGCGGCCCGCATGGCCGGGGTACGGACCATCCTCGCCACCGAACACTCCCTCGGCGCCGTCCAGATCGAGGGCCGGCCGCTGACCCCCGGCGCCCGCGCCCTCTATCTCACCGGGGAGCGGCTCGGCACCGCGACCGTGGCCGTCTCCACCACCGTCGCGCGCCGGCTGGAGCGCTGGGGGGTGCGCCGCGACCGTATCCACGTCGTCCCCAACGGCATCGAGTCCGGGCGCTTCGCCTTCGACGAGAAGGCGCGCCGCGCCGCCCGCGAGGGGCTGGGCCTGGCCGAGGACGCGTTCGTGGTGGGCGGCGTCGGGCGGCTCGCCCCCGGCAAGCGGTACGACCGCCTGGTGCGCGCCGTCGGTGAACTGTCCGGAGCCCGGCTCCTGTTGGTCGGCGAGGGCCCGGAGCGTGCCCGGCTGCTGCGGCTCGCCCAGGAGCGCAGGATGGCCGACCGGGTGCTGCTGCCCGGCGCCTGCGAGGACCCGCCGCCCGTCCCGCATCCGGGGGACCTGCCCTCGCTGCTCGCCGCCATGGACGTCTTCGTCTCCACCTCCCACGACGAGGCGTTCGGGCTCGCCGTGGTGGAGGCACTCGCCGCCGGGCTGCCGGTGCTCCACGTGACCTGCCCGGCGCTCCAGGACCTGCCGCCGGAGGCCGCGCCGGGCGCGCGCCGGGTCAGCGGCTCCGTCCCCGGTCTCGCCGAGGAGCTGCGCCGGCTGCGTGCCCTGGGCCCGCACCGGCGGCCCGTACCGCCCGCCGTGCACCACTACGACATCGCCCGCAGCGCCGAGCAGTTGATGGCCGTCTACGAGGGCGCCCTCCGCCGCCAGCCCCCCACCCGAGAAGCGAGCAGCTCATGACCCAGCAGGCGCCCCAGCAACCGAACCGGCGTCCCCTGCGCTGCGGTACTTCGCGCGGCCGGCGCCCGGAGCCCGAGCGCCGCACCACGCCCCCGGCGTGGCGGACGCTGCCGTCCCGGCTGGCCCGGCGGATGCGCCCGAGGGCGCTGCCGGTCCGCTGGATCGTGCCGGCCGCCGTGCTGGCCGGGGCGGTGGCGGGCGGTGCGTACGGGGCGCTCCGTACCCCCGAGTACGCGGCGACCAGCTATGTCGTCGTCGTACCGACCGAGAGGTCCGACCCGGCCGCCGCGCTCGGCTTCGCGACGGCGTACGGGCGGGTCGCCTCGCAGGTCGCGGTGGTCGGGGACGCGGCGGTCTGGGCCGGGGTGCCCGCCCGGACCCTCAAGAAGGACGTCCAGACGGCGACCTCGCCCGACGCGCCGATGATCTCGGTGACGGCGACCTCGTCCAGCGCGGCGACCGCCGTGAACATGGCGGACGGCGTCGCGCGCTCACTCGTCGTCAACGGCTCGCAGATGCAGTCCAGTACGCACGTACGCGTCCTCCCGTTCTCCCGGGCCGTACGGCCCACGAGCCCGGTCACGCCCACCGCTCCGCTGGCCGCGCTGGTCGGCGGCTGCGCGGGCGGGCTGCTCGGCGGCCTCGCCCTGCTGGTCCGGCCGAAGCGCCGGCAGGAGGGCCCCGCGCACACCGCCGGGGCGTCCGTGCCAGGACCCGCGACCGGCTCGGCGGCCGGCTCCCCGCAGCAGCCGGAAACGGTCTGATGGCCCCCGGCCCCGGCACGCGGACCGCCGCCTCCTACGTCCCCGTATCGGCGCTGCTCAACGCCTCCCGGTCCGGGGCGGTGTTCACCACGGAGGTGTGCCGGGACGCCGGCCGCTTCGCCGAAATCGCCCCGGAGTGGCGCGCCCTGTACGACCGCTGCCGTACGGCCACCCCCTTCCAGAGCCATGCGTGGCTGCACTCCTGGTGGCTGTCGTACGGTCAGGGCTGCGGCCCGGGCGGCGCACGTGGCGGGCGGGGCGGTCGTGGCCGGTTGCGTGTCGTCCTCGTACGCCGGGACGGGGAGCCGGTCGCGGCGGTCGCGCTGATGCTCGCGCACCGCCCGCTGCCCGTCCTCGTCCACCTCGGTGGCTCCATCACCGATTTCTCCGACGTCCTGCTCGACGACGAGCACGCCGACACCGCCGCGCCCGCGCTCGCCAAGGCCCTCGCGGACCTGGCCCGCACGGCGGTGATCGACCTGCGCGAGGTACGGCCGGGGGCCGCGGCCGACCGCCTCTACGACTGCTGGCGCGGGCCGCGCCGCCGGCTGGCGGACTCCGTCTGCCTCGAACTGCCTGCCGTCCCCATGGACGGACTGCTCACCAGACTGCCCGCCGCGCGCGCCCAGCGCGCCCGCGCCAAACTGCGCAGGCTGGACGCGCTCGGCATCGACGAGCGGGTGGTGGAGCGCGCGGAGATCCCGGCCGCCGTCGAACGGCTGCTGGCGCTGCACCGCCTCCAGTGGCAGGGCCGCGGCGTCACTGCCGAACACCTCAGCGGGCGCTTCGCGGAACACCTCACCCGGGCCGTGCGCGCCATGGCCGAGTCGGGCGACGCGCGGGTCACCGAGTTCACGCTCGCGGGCGCGGTGGTGGCCGTCGACGTCACCCTGATGTCGGGTCACCTCGCGGGCGGCTATCTGTACGGCGCCGACCCCGCGCTGCGCGCCAGGAAGGCGGACGTCGCCACGATGCTGCTGCGCGGCGGCGCGGGGTGGATCAGCGCCAGCGGCCGGACCACGCTGAGCATGCTGCGCGGCGACGAGCCGTACAAGCACCACTGGCGCCCCGAGACCGTCACCAACCAGCGGCTGCTGCTGGCGAGGTCCGCGCTGGCGCCGTCCCTGCACCTCGCGGTCGCGCGGGCGGCGGGGCGCGGCCGGGCGGCCGAGCTGGTGAAGCGGGCGCGCCCGCGGCTGCGGGCACGGCGAGGCGGCGACCAGGGATGACCTCGCCGCCGCCGTCCGTGCCGGGGAATCGACCTCAGGTGCGCCGGCTCCCCCACCAGTCGAGACGGATACAGATCTTGCCGCCCAGCCAGCTCTCCAGCCAGGTACCGAGGTTCAGCGGGCGGCAGCTCCGCGGAGGCTCCGGGGTCGGGCGCGGGACGGGCGGGGGCTCCACGGGCGCGGTGATCGGGGGCTCCGGTGCCGGAACCGTGGGCGGAGTGGGTGCAGCGGGCGGTGCGGGGGGAGCGGGCGGCGTCGGGGTCGGTACGGGCTGCGGGTCGTGTCCGTACAGCATCGAACGGAACACCCTCGACGACCTGGGATTCCGGTTGCACTGCCAGACACCGTGGGGGCAGTAATCCGTGATGGTGTTGTACAGCGGCTTGTACGTGTCGATCCACTGGAGCATGCGCCGCATGTACACAGGGTTGTCCCCATTGCGGAAGAGGCCCCACTCCGGATAGGAGACAACCTTTCCATGCGCGGCGGCGAAGTCCACATGCTGCTGGAGTCCGTAAGGCTCACTGACCTGTTCGTCGAACGTCCGCCCCGGCGGCTGGTCGTACGAATCCATGCCGACGATGTCCACGGTGGCGTCGCCCGGATAACACTCCGTCCAGGGAATGGCGTCCCGTCCCCGGTTCGGGGCGAAATCGAAACGGAATTTCTGTCCTGGCACCTCGCGCATCGCGGTGACGATACGGTTCCAGTAAGCCTTCCACGCCTCCGGGTCAGGACCGCAACGATGGGTGTACGTGGTTCCGTTCATCTCCCAGCCGAGCACGACCACCGTGTCGGGCACCCCGAGGGCGACGAGCCGCCGCGCCAGCGCCCTGAAATGGCCGTCGTACTGGCCCGCGGCGCCTCTGCGCAGCTCACGGCGGACCAGGCTGTCCGGCACGTGGTCCTCGTTCCGCTCCAGCATGGGCACATTGAGGACGAAGAGCCGGTCGTCGCGCGCCTTGCGCCACTCGGCCCAGCTCTCCAGGAAATCCGGGCTGCCCTCGATGTTGGACCACATGTCGCCGGGGAGATAGGTGTGGCCCACGCGCAATTCCCGGCCGCCGAGCCATTTCTCCATGGCCGCGATGCGCCGTACCCCGTCCGGCCCGTAGTCGAGATACGCGCCCAGCGCGGGCGACGGGGCCGCGGGCGGCTTCTGTCTTTCCGCGTCACCGGAATCCGAGGAGATTCTCGGAACGGGCAGCACGGCACCGGAGGCGAGAAGTCCGGCCGAGACCACACCCAGGCATGTGGTCGTCATCCTTCGACGTCGTCGACGGGTCATGTCCGCTCCTTGTGATCGCACGCGCTTCCGTGTCCGCGGGCCGTGGTCACGTTGATCACAAAGTATTTCTAATAAGCCGGTCGGGAACCCGACCTGGTGTTCCAGTAGTCCGTTCGTGAATTTCATCCCTCGCATGGGGTATCGAAATGAAGGGCACCACCGTGCCGAGCTTTGACACCCGCGTCCCGGCCGTCCTCGTACGGCTCGACCGGAACCCGTTCCACCACGGCACGCTGGGCGCCGTACGCTCCCTCGGCCGCGCCGGCATCGAGGTGCACGCGGTGGTCGAGGGCGCGCACAGCCCCGTCGGGCGCTCCCGCTATCTGCGCCAGGCCCATCTACGGCCCGGTCACGCAGTGGATCTGACGGCGGATCCGACGCACGACCCGGCGCGGGACCCGGCGCTGTCGGCGGTGCGGCGGCTGCTCCTCTCCATCGCCGACCGGCTCCCGGCCCCGGCCGTCCTCATCGCGATGGACGACCTGAGCGCGATCGCCGTGGGCCGGCTCCAGCCGGAGCTGGCGGGCCGTTACCTCCTGCCTGAACAGCCGTCAGGGCTGCCCGAGCGCGTCGCCGACAAGGCGGAGCTGGCCGGAATCTGCCAGGAGCTGGGCCTGCCCCATCCGCGCACGGTCATCCCGGACGGAGCCGCGGAGGCCGCCGCGGCGGCCTGGTCGCTGGGGCTGCCCGTGGTCGCGAAGTGGAGCAGGCCCTGGCTGCTGCCCGAGGGGTCCGGGCTGCGCAGCACCCGCGTCGTCCGCTCCTCGCAGGAGGCCCGCGCGCTGTACGGGCGCAGCGACGAGGCGGGCAGCAGGCTGCTGCTCCAGGAATTCCTGCCGCACGGCCCCGACCGCGACTGGTTCTTCCACGGGTACAGCGCGCGCGCCCCCGAGGCCGGCCGCACCCGGCTGCTCGGTGCGGCCGGGCGCAAGGACCGGGCCTGGCCGGTGGGGGCGGGGCTGACCGCGGTCGGCCGGTGGCTGCCCAACCCGGCCGTGGAGCGGCTGGCGGGCGAACTGGTCGCCGCGCTCGGCTACCGGGGGATCCTCGACCTCGACTTCCGCCGCGAGGCCGCGACCGGCGCGTACCACCTGCTCGACTTCAACCCCCGGCCCGGCGCGCAGTTCCGGCTCTTCACCGACCGCTCGGGCACGGACGTGGTCCGCGCGCTCCACCTCGACCTGACCGGGCGCGGCCTTCCGGTGCAGGAGGCGGTGCACGGGCGCGCGTTCGTCGTGGAGAACTACGCGCTGCTGTCGCTCCTCTCCCACGCCGGGGCGTCCAGAAAGCTGCCCCGCTTCCGCTTCCGCTTCCCTTCCCCTTCCTCTTCCCGTTCCCCCTCCCGTTCCACGGAGACGGCGTGGTGGGCGCTGGACGATCCGCTGCCCGCCTGCGCGATGGCCCTCGCCTGGGCGTTGCATCTCGTACGGCGCGGCGGGCGGCTGCTGCGCCGCGCCCTGCCGTACCGGCGTACGGGCGAGGCCGGACGGCCGCCGCGCACCCCGCCCGCACGGCAGCGGTGGAGCGGCCCGGACCACTCCGGCCCCACCGACCGATCCAGGACCCCCGCATCACGCCGTACCCGATGACCTCCCACCCCCTGACCGACCGACACGCACAGAGAGCGGGAAACACCATGCACGACCTGGTAGTTGTGGGCGCAGGCCCCTACGGACTCTCCATCGCCGCGCACGCCGCCGCGGCCGGGCTCGACCTGCGGGTGTTCGGCAGGCCGATGGCCTCATGGCGGGAGCACATGCCGCCGGGGATGTTCCTGAAGTCCGAACCGTGGGCGTCCAACCTCTCCGACCCGGACGGCGCCTACGGCCTCGCCGCGTACGCCGCCACCCGGGGCAGGGAGGCCCGGCACGGCGTTCCGCTGCCGGTCGGTCTCTTCGCCTCGTACGGACTGTGGTTCGCCGAGCGCGCGGTCCCGCCGGTGGACGAACGGACCATCACCTCCGTACAGGCGTGCCCCGGCGGGTTCCGGCTGACCGCCGAGGACGGTGAGCAGCTCCTGGCCCGTACGGTGGCGCTCGCCGTCGGGGTGATGCCGTTCATCGACATCCCCGCGCCGCTGCTCGGTCTGGACCGCGCGCAGGTGACCCACAGCAGCCACCACGCCGATCTGACCCGCTTCGCCGGCGGCGACGTGACGGTCATCGGGGCGGGGCAGGCGGCGCTGGAGACCGCCGCGCTCCTCGCCGAACAGGGCACGTCCGTACGGCTGGTGGCCCGATCCCAGCGGCTGAACTGGAACACCCTGCCGCCGCCCCTGGACCGCCCAGCCGCCACGGCGGCCCGCGCCCCGCACACCGGGCTCGGGTGCGGCTGGAAGAACTGGCTGTACGCGGAGACCCCCGGCGTCTTCCGCCGCTTCCCCGAGGCGACCCGCGCCCGGATCTTCACCTCGGCGCTCGGCCCGGCCGGCGCGTGGTGGCTGCGCGAGCGCTTCGAGACGGCGGCGCGGGTGGAGGTGCGGCTCGGCGAGAGCGTGGTGACGGCGGCCCCGGCGGGCGGGCGCGTACGGCTGGAGCTGTTCGCCACCACGGGACGGACGGAGACGGTGGAGACCGACCATGTCATCGCCGCCACCGGCTTCACCCCGGGGCTCGACCGGCTCGGCCTGCTGGAGGGACCGCTCGCCGAGGGCCTGCGGACCGTGGGCCCGAGCAGGGCGCCGGAGGCGAGCGCCGCCTTCGAGTCCTCGTACCCGGGACTGTTCCTGGCGGGCCTGCTGAGCGCGCCGTCGTTCGGCCCGTCGATGCGCTTCGTGTACGGGGCGTCGTACACCGCGGAGCGGCTGGTGGCCGGGGTACGGCGCAGGGTCGGCGCCCGGGGCGGACCGCTCGCGAAGGTGCGTCAGCGGCAGGTGCGGCGGCAGGTCCGCCAGGACCGGATCCCCGTGAGGTGACCTCGGCCCGTCGCCCCGTCAGCCCCACGCCGACGGGGTGACGGGGCGGTGGTCAGACGCGGGCCGCGACGCGGGAGCGCCGGTACAGGAGCGCGCCGCCGAGGATCAGCCCGGCGCTCGACGCGGCGGCGCTGAGGAGGCGGGGGTCGCCACCGGTGGCCGCGAGCTGCTCATCGGCGGCGGGGTTCGCGGCGACGGGCAGGACGGCGGGCGTGATCGCCCGCGAGGTGACCTCGGTGTGCGGCACGTGGTGCGGGGGTGCGGCGGGGGACGGCGGGAGTACGGAGCGGTCCTCCGGCGGCGTGATCTCCTCGGGCACCTCTTCGGGGGCGTCGGGGAGTTCGGGGGCGGTGGGCCGCTCCGGGGGCGTGCCGTTGACGCAGGAGTTGCCGAAGGCCGGGTTGAGGAGGCCCACCAGGTCGACGGAGTCGCCGCAGACGTTCACGGGGATGTCGACCGGCGCCTCGACGCTGTTGCCCCCGAGCACGCCGGGCGACCCCTTGGCGATGCTGCTGGCCTCGCTGCCGGAGCCGGTGACCGCCTGGTGCGGGGCTCCGGGCGCCAGGTGCGGCTGGGCGGGAGCGCCGTGCGGGGCGGGAGCGCCGTGCTGCTGGGGCGCGTGGTGCTGGGGCGCCGCGGGGTGCTGAGGCGCGTGCGGGGGTGCCGTGTGGTGCTTCGGCGGGGCCGACACGTTGGCGCAGGAGTTGCCGAAGGCGGGGTTCAGGAGCCCGACGACATCGACGCTGTTGCCGCAGACGTTGACCGGGACGTCCAGCGGCGCCTGGACGTTGTTGCCGGACAGCAGCCCCGGCGATCCGACGGCCGCGCCGCTCGCGTCGGCGGCCTGGGCGTAACCGCCGCTCAGGGACAGCACACTCGACGCCGCGGCGGCCGTGAGCAGTCCTTTGCCGATGAGGTCTCGCACTCTGTTTCTCTCCTCCTGCCGGTGGACCGGCGGGCTGTTGTCGCGGGTGGGTTCGGTGCCCCACCGGGACCGGTCCCGGAGCGCGACCGAACGCGCTCCGGGACCGGAAGGGGGTGTCCCGCGGGACGCCCCCGGGACCTCACGAGGTCACAACGTCACTTGTTGATACAGACGTTGCCGAAAGCGGGGTTCAGGATCCCGATGACGTCGATGCTGTTGCCGCAGACGTTCACGGGGATGTGAACGGGAATCTGGACGACGTTGCCCGAGAGGACACCCGGGGAACCGACGGCGATGCCCTCGGCGCCCGCGTCGGCCATGGCGGGGGCCGCGGCACCCATGGCGAGGAGCAGACCCGCGACGACCGTTGCGGCCTTCTTGCACTTCATGTTGAGCCCTTTCCGCAGCGGCGAACACGTCCGCACGACCGTCGTGCGGGCGTGAGCCGTCGACTACCGGCTCTCACTCCGCTGCTGGAACTCCAACGAGAGGGCCGTTCCGAGGAAACTGTCCTGATTTACGGCATTGTTGTTTCACCCGATTGCGCCCTTGAGGATTTTCGTTTCTGCGCGGAAGAAACAGACGCGGAAGAACGGACGCGGAAGAACAGACACCGAAGTGCCGAAACGCCGAACGGGCCGTACGGGGCGCCATTGCCCCGTACGGCCCGCCCATCGCGCGCCGAGCGGTCGGGTCAGCCGTTGCCGACACCGTTGCCCGAGAGCACCGGGATGTCCTCCAGCAGGTGCGACAGCGGCTCGTCGCCCTTGGCCTGGGTGGAGTTCTCCGCGCACTGCTGGTTCTGCGGGGAGGACAGGACGTTGACGTCCTGGACGGCGACGGGCACGAGCAGGCCGACGAGCGAGCCGACGTTGGCCTTGATCGGGGCGCCGACGCACAGCTTGTTCAGCGACCCCTGGACCAGCTCCAACTGAGGGCTCTGGTCGCCCTTGGTCACCGCGTTGCCGAAGGTCTCCTTGGCGCCGTTCCCGCTGAACGACGTGGTGCCGCCGTCATCGGCGATGGCGAGTGCCGGAGCTGCGGCGGCGGCGGAGACGCCGACGACGGAGACGGCCATGGCCGCGCCGGCCATAATCTTCTTGATCACGGTCTGTTTCCTTTTCTCAAGAAATGCATGTGGAGCGACCTGAACAACCGGGTGGCGGTGTTTTGGTTCTCCTCGGCCCTCCTGCTTCACCCGATCGGCTTGTCCGCCCTCCGAGTGGTAGATCGCCGGTAATAGGCCATTGGAGTGAAGGGCCAGAACCAAACCGGTGGTGTGGAGTTGCACAGGGGGCCCCGGGGATTTTGGGGCATCCTTCAGAAGGGGACTCATCGTGATCAAGAAGGTTATGGCCGGCGCGGCTGTCGCCGCCTCCGTCGTCGGCGTCTCCGCCGCCGCCGCGGCCCCGGCACTCGCCATCGCCAACGACGGCGGCACCACGTCGTTCAGCGGCAACGGCGCGGACCAGTGGTACGGCAACTCGGCGACCTACGGCAACATGAGCCCGCAGATGGCGCTCATCCAGGGCTCGCTCAACAAGCCCTGCATCGCCCTGCCCGCCAAGGCGAACGTCGGTTCGCTCCTGGGCCTGGTGCCGATCTCGGTCCAGGACCTCAACATCCTGTCCTCGCCGCAGAACCAGCAGTGTGTCGAGAACTCGACGCAGGCGAAGGGTGACGAGCCGCTGTCGCACATCCTCGACGACATCCCGATCCTGTCCGGGAACGGCGTCGCGAACAACTGAGGAATCGGCCGTCAAGGCCGGGCTGTTGCTGTTCTCCGCGACGGTCCGGCCTTTTTATCTGCCGGTGCGGTACTCCATTAGGGGGAACCGCAGAAACTAATCCCCCCGTAAGTAGTTGAACACAATGGATTCCACCGGTGGAGTCCGACTTTCCGGAAAGGCATTTAAATGAAGAAGCTGTGGGCAACCGCTGCTGTAGCCGCCTCCCTCGTCGGTGCGACGGCCGCCATGGCGTCGCCGGCGCTGGCCATCGCCGATGACGGTGGTACGACCTCCTTCAGCGGCAACGGCGCCGAGCAGTCCTTCGGCAACGCGGTGACCAAGGGCGACCTGAGCCCCCAGCTCGGTCTGGTCCAGGGGTCGCTGAACAAGCCCTGTGTCGGACTTCCGCTCAAGGCCAACGTCGGTTCGCTGATCGGTCTCATCACGGTCGCCGTCCAGGACGTCAACGTGCTGTCCTCCCCGCAGAACCAGCAGTGTGTCGAGAACTCGACGCAGGCGAAGGGTGACGAGGCGCTGTCGCACATCCTCGACGACATCCCGATCCTGTCCGGCAACGGCGCCGGCAACCACTGAGAAACCGACTTTCCGGAAAGGCATTCACCATGAAGAAGCTGTGGGCAACCGCTGCTGTAGCCGCCTCCCTCATCGGTGCGACGGCCGCCATGGCGTCGCCGGCGCTGGCCATCGCCGATGACGGTGGTACGACCTCCTTCAGCGGCAACGGCGCGGACAGCTCGTTCGGCAACGCCGTGACCAAGGGCGACATGAGCCCCCAGGCCGGTCTGATCCAGGGCACGCTGAACAAGCCCTGCATCGGTCTGCCGATCAAGGCGAACGTCGGCTCGCTCATCGGCGCCGTGCCGATCGCGGTCCAGGACATCAACGTCCTGTCCTCGCCGCAGAACCAGCAGTGCACGGAGAACTCCACCCAGGCCAAGGGTGACGAGCCGCTGTCGCACATCCTGGACGACATCCCGGTCCTGTCCGGGAACGGTGTCGGCAACCACTGACGCTCCCACGGAGGCCCGGTCCGGCGGTACGCACCGCCGGACCGGGCCTTTTGGCGTGTGCGGGGGCGTGCGGGGCTCCCGGGTGCCCGGGGTCACTTTGCATACATCACGTATCGGATACATGATGTATCCGTTGGTCCCTGGCGCACATCGCCACGGACCCCGGCCGGCCGGAGCGCGAGAAAGGGTCCCTTCCATGCCGAAGTCACCGACCAAACGCCGCCCCCGTACGGTCGCCTCCCTGACCGGCAGCGCGCTGGCGCTCTTCACCGAGCACGGCTTCCACGCCACCTCGATCAGCGACATCGTCGAGCGCGCCGGGCTCACCCGGGGCGCCTTCTACTCCAACTACCGCGACAAGGACGAGCTGTTCCTCGCGCTGTACGACGCCCACGCCGACCGCCTGCTGGCCGGTCTGCGGGACGAGGCCGCCCGGCTGGACCCCGGAGAGGACCTGGTCGACGGGCTGCTGGCGTACACGGCGGACCGGGCCGCCCGGGAACGGCAGTGGTTCCTGGTCTCGATGGAGTTCACGCTGCACGCGGCCCGCACCCCCGCCGTGGCCGAGCTGCTGGCCGTCCACGAGGAACGCCTGGTCCAGGGGGTGTCCGGGATGATCACGGAGACCCTCGCCAGGACCGGGCTGCGCCCCGCGATCGACCCCGCCGACGGGGCCCGGCTGCTCATCGCCCTGTTCAAGGGCATCAGCGCCCTGGAGCCCGTCCAGGGGCCGCGGGGGCTCCGGGGCACCGACGGACTGTCGCGGCGGATCGCCCCGTACCTCGTCCGCGCGCTGACCACGGCGGCCGACCCCGGGGCCACCCCCCACCCGAACGACGCCGAAGGAACCCCCGAGCGATGAGCACCGACCTGTCCGACCCGCCCGAGCCGTCCATATCCACCGCCCCACCGGCGCCCGGGTTCACCGCCGAGCTGCGGGACGCGCTCAGCGCGCGCGGGGTGCTGCTCGTCGTCGGCGGTCTGGTCCTCCAACTCGCCTTCATCCTGTCGTACATCGGGGCGTTCCACGCCCCCACCCCGCACCGGATCCCGCTCGCCGTCGTGGCGCCGGAGCAGGTCTCCGCGCAGACCGTCGACCGGCTGAACGCGCTGGACGGCGACCCCCTCGCGGCCCGTGCCGTCAAGGACGAGGCCGCCGGGCGCGCGCTGATCCACGACCGCACCGTCGACGCCGTACTCCTGGTGAACCCGCAGGGCACCGAGGACACGCTGCTCGTGGCGTCCGCGGGCGGGCCCGCCGTCTCGTCCGCGACCACCCAGATCATCGAGAAGGCCGACGCGGCCCAGAACCGTACGGTCACGACCGACGACATCCTGCCGCCCGCGGCGGGCGACGGCCGGGGGCTGTCCTCGTTCTACCTGGCCATCGGCTGGATCGTGGGCGGCTATCTCGCGGCGGCCATCCTCGGGGTCGCCTCCGGGGCCCGGCCGGCCAACCCGCACCGTACGGTCATCAGGCTCGGCGTCCTCGCCGTGTACGCGGTGGTCTCCGGTCTGGGCGGCGCCCTGATCGCGGGGCCCGTACTCGGGGCGCTGGACGGCCACTTCGCGCGGTTGTGGGCGATCGGCGCGCTGACCGTCCTCGCCGCCGCCGCGACCACCGTCGCCCTCCAGATCCTGCTGGGCGTCATCGGTATCGGTGTGACGATCCTGGTCTTCGTCGTGCTGGGCAACCCCAGCGCGGGCGGCGCGTTCCCCAGCTCGCTGCTGCCGCCGTTCTGGCGGGCCATCGGTGACTACATCCCGACCGGCGCGGGCACCACCGCCGTACGCAACACCGTCTACTTCGGCGGCAACGCGCTCGCCGGGCCGCTGTGGGTGCTGGCCCTCTACGCGGCGGCCGGTACCGGCATCGCGGTGCTGGCCTCGGTCCGCCACCGGCGCGGGGAGACCGCACCGGTGGCGGAGAACGGGACGGATGTGCGGGAGCGTCAGAGCGTGGAGCGGTAGAGGCCGAACTCCGCGATACGGGCCGGCCGGCGGGAGCCGAGGATCCGCAGCCGCCAGCGCCGGGCCGTGACCGGGGCCGGCAGGAGCAGGATGCGGCTCGCACCGACCGTGCCCGTACGGGCGACCTCCGTCCAGCCGGCCGTCGATTCGGCCTCGACCACGGCCCGTTCGACCTGCTGGCCGTGGCGGATGTCCTCGGCCAGCCGGATCCGGTCGACGGCCGTGGGCGCGCCCAGGTCCAGGGTGAGCGTCCCGGCGGACGGTGCCGGGGCGGTCCACGAGGTGTCCGGGTCGCCGTCGACCGCCAGGGCGGGATCGCGGCCGTCGCCCCGGGCGCGGGCACCCCGGGCCAGGTCCGCGGGGAGTTCGCGGCGCACCCGGTCGGCGAAGGCGCCGAGGACCGCGACATCCGCCGGGTCGAGCCGGCCCTGCCGGTCGGGCGGGACGTTGAGCAGGAGGACGGCGTTCCGGCCGACCGACCGGAAGTAGAGGTCGGTGAGCTGCTGGGCCGTCTTGGGGCGCTCTTCCGGGTGGAAGAACCAGCCGGGGCGGATCGACACGTCGCACTCGGCGGGCCACCACTGGAGGTAGTCGGTGTCCGGCTGGGCACGGACCAGGGCGTCGCGGCTGCCCTGGTCGGGGGTGTCGTACGAGAGGGCGAAGTCGGTGCGGCCGTTCGGTACCGCCGTGACGGGGACGGTGCTCCACTCGTTCTCGCGGGCCGAACCGTCCTCGTTGCCGACCCAGCGGACATCGGGCCCGGAGACGGCGATGGCCGCCTGCGGGGCGAGGGCGCGGATCAGCGCGTACCAACTGTCCCAGTCGTAGACCTCGACGTGTTCGGGCGGGATACGGCCCTGGGCGCCGTCGAACCAGACCTCGTCGACCTGGCCGTACTCGGTCAGCACCTCGTAGAGCTGGTTGAGCATATGGGCGCCGTAGTCGGTGGCGGGGAGGTGGAGGACGGGGCCGTCCTGTCCGGCGCGGTCGTCGCCGTCGACCAGGGTGGGGATGGTGCGGGGGGTGCGGGCGCTGCCGTTGGCGTAGACGCCGTGCAGGTACTGGTTCTCGTCGGCGGGGGAGATGTACACACCGACCTTGATGCCGTGGGCGCGCATCGAGTCGGCGAAGGAGCGCAGGACATCGCCGCGGCCCGCCTCCCAGGTGGAGGAGGCGACGCTGTGGGCGGTGTGGCGGGAGGGGTAGAGGACGAACCCGTCGTGGTGCTTGACGGTGAGGATGGCGAGCGAGAAGCCGCCGTCGCGCAGGGCGCGCGCCCACTGGTCGGTGTCCAGGCCGACGGGCTGGAAGACCTCGGGGTCCTCGTCGCCCGTCCCCCATTCGAGACCGGTGAAGGTGTTCACACCGAAGTGCAGGAACGCGGTCCGCTCCAGCCGCTGCCATGCTATCTGGCGCTCCGTCGGGCGCAGGCCCGCGGCCTTCGCCACGAGCTGGTCGGGGGTGTCGCCGGGGCCGACGGGGACACGTGCGGCGCTCTCGTCCGTGACGGCTCCCGCGGTACGGCGGGGGGCCGCCTGCGCGGGGGCGTACGGGAGGAGCGGTACGGCGCCGAGTGCGCCGAGGCCCGCGGCGAACGGGCGTCTTCCCAGGGTCATGAGCGGTTCCCCTTCGGCTGCTGAGGTGTGTTCGGCTGCTGTGGTGGGGCGGCGGTGAGCGTCCAGACGGTGGGCGGGCGCTGGTCGGGCGGGTACTGGACCCACCGTCCCTCGGCGGTGAGGACGACGGACATCCGGGTGATCGCGTGGGTGAGGTGGAACCCGCCAAGGACCGTGGTCAGTTGCCAGCGTTGCAGTGTGTTGGCGGCGGAACAGACCTCCTGGGTGACCGGACTGCCGGGCTCCAGCGGGGTGTTGAGGGTCAGCCTGCCGCTCCGGATCTCCGCGCACCGCCCGGTGGCGGGGTCGGTGAGGGTGACGTAGCCGTCGGCGGTACGGGTGATCCGCCGTGTCGTGGCGGGTAGTTGGCCGCCCGCGTCCCGCAGGGAGTAGGTGCCGTCGGGCAGCGGCGGGCGGGTGAGATCGGTGCGTCCCGGCGCGTACCCGGCGGCGGTGGCGCGGGCGGTGAACTCCGCGTAGGTCGGGTCGGGGCGCGGGACGCCCCAGGTGGTCTGGGCGATGTAGCGCAGCGGCAGGAACAGGCCCGCGGCGACCTCGTTCTCGGTCTCGCCGCGCCCGTTGTCGGGCCAGAGGCTGATCTTCGCGCCGGTGATCCCGGTGGCGGAGGCGACCTTCTCGCCCTCGAAGCTGCGCGGGTCCCAGCCCTGTTCGTACAGGGAGGCGGTGTTCATGTGGAAGCCGCCGCGGATGAGATAGAGGGAGTACGAGGCGTTCATGACCCGGTACCCCTGGGCGAGGAGTTCGCTGGGCCTGGTCCTGACGTTCAGCCAGTGCTCGACGGTGGTGCCCGCGGCGACGGGGACGGTGTGGTCGCCGGTCAGCCCGTCGTTCCAAATCCTGAGCTGCTTGCCCCGGGCCGCCGCGTGGGCCTGGACGCGGTTGACGAAGTCGATGAAGGCGTCCTGCGGAGTGGCGGCCGGGCCGTACCGCTCGCGCGCGTACGCCAGGATGTGCGGGTACTTTGCGAAGTCGGAGCCGAGCATGTACTCGTCCGCGCCCATGTGCCAGACGGGCGCGGTGAAGACCTCGGCGTACTCGTCCATGAGATCGGTGTAGTACGCGAAGGCGTCCTGGCTGGTGATGTCGAGGCGCGAGGGCTGCGGGGCGCCGTCGGAGTCGGTGAGCTGGAGATCGGGCCGCCGCTCGATCCACGGGTCCATGTGGCCGGGGGAGTTGATCTCCGGGACGATGGTGATGTGGTAGCGGTCGCCGAGCGCGACGAGCCGCCGTATCTCGTCCTTGGTGTAGTAGCCCCAGGAGTTGGCCTCCGGATGGCGGTCGCTCTTCACCTTCAGCTCCAGCAGAAGCTGGTTGAGCTTCAGGTACGCCATGTCGCGGACCAGGTTCTCCAGCCAGGCCGGGGTGATGTGGATGTAGCAGGCGCAGACGCCCGCGCCCCGCTCCTCGTACGCGGGTACGTCGACGGTGCGGCCCGCCGGGATCCGGTCGGCCGTGGCGAGGAGCTGGAGCAGGGTGCGGGTGCCGTAGAAGGCGCCGGCGGCGGTGGCTCCGGTGATACGGACCCGGTCGGTGACCTGGAGTTCGTACCCCTCGGCCTTGAGCGTCCCGCTCCGCCCGGGGTCGGTCCCGATGCTGACGTCCCCGGGGCGGCCGGAGCCCCGTACGGCGGCGACGGGGACGGCGCCGCGGCCCGCCGCGCGGAGGTCCTGGGCGAGAGTGTCCGCGGTGCGGCGGGCGGCGGGGTCGTCCGGGGCGACGATCAGCCGGGTGGCGGTGGTGAAGGTGAACTCACCTTGTTCTGCTGTCCAGTTGGTGAGCGCGGGGACGGTACGTGGCGTGGTGTCCGCGGTCGCGGTGGTCGCGGGCGGGGCGCTCGCGGGCGGGGTGGCGGTCGCGGTGGGCGCGACCCCCGTGACCAGCAGCAGCGCTGTCACGAGGATCCCGGCGAGGCGGGCCATCCCTCGGATCTCTGATGAGGCGGATGTTGCTCGGGCGCGGTGGAGCATGGATACAGCACCTCCTGAGGAATCAGGTCATCCGATGTGTACCCGTCGGAGACGGCTGATGCCCCGGTGCGCGCCCTCAGGATGACGGCTTGTCCGGAACCACCTTCGCGACCCAGAGCAGGGCGACGGCGGCCACCCCGGCCGTGTTGACCCAGAACACCCAGTCGATGTCGCCCTGGGAGAGGCGCACCACCCAACTGGCCGTGATCAGCGAGCACATGACCGGCAGCCACCAGCCCGAGCGTGACCACCAGGTGCGGGGGCCCGCGTGCTCGGCCAGGTGGAGCGCGTACACCTCCACGGGCCCGAACTCCTCGGCCGGTGAACTCCCGCTCGCCGCCAGGTGGTCACGGGCCTCGGTGACCAGCTCGGCGGCGCGGCGGCGGGGCAGCTTGTGGCGTCCGCGCAGGAGCGCTTCGAGCCGGCGCAGCCACTGCTCGGGGTCGGTGGGGTCGGGCGCCGCGGTGGCGCGGGCGGCGTAGCCGGGCCGCAGGCGCACGGTCAGGGCGTGCAGCGCCACGCAGACAGGGATCAGCGCGAGGGTCGGGAAGCGGGCGATCCGGTCGTCCGGCAGCGACAGGAAGGCGACCGCGGACCCGACGACCAGCGCGGCGGCGGCGTCCCCGGCGACGGCGGCGGCCCTTATCCGGCCGTCGGCGTGCAACCCCATGCCGAACCAGGCCAGTTGTACGAGCACGGCCATCAGTGCGACCCCGCTCAGGCCCGAGACGGTCACGTCGAACCAGAGGCCGTGATGGACGAGGGTGAAGACGGCGAAGACCGCCAGCATCCCGGTGACGGTGATCAGGCCCGTGGGCCAGAACTCCGAGGGTGCCCGGAAGGCCCAGTCGCGCCGGGCCCGCTCCTCGACGGGCACCCGGTCGCGGGCCGCCTGGACGGCGAACTCCTCCGGCGAGCCGAACGCCTCCTCGGGGTGCCGGCCGGTCTCGGCGCAGTGCGCGGCGACCTCGTTCAGCACCTCGGTGATCGCGGCGCGGTCCATGCCGGGCTCGCCCGCCAGCCGGTACTCCAGCCGCTCCGTCCACTGCGCGGCGGTCCTGCTGTGTGTCTCGGTCATCGTTCCCCCTGAAGCGATCGATCGGGTGTGTGTGCCACGGGCGGTGCCTCGGTCAGCAGCCCGTGCATGAGGACCGAGAAGCGCGTCCATTCCGCCCGCTGCTCCCCGAGCCGGTCCCGGCCCGCCGGTGTGAGCGCGTACACCTTCCGGCCGGGTCCGCCCTCGCCCGGCTCCCAGTTCGCTGTCACCACGCCGTCCCGCTCCATCCGGCCCAGGACCGGGTAGAGCGCGGCGCCCTTGACCTGGCCGAAGCCGTGTTCGTCCAGTCGCTGGGCGAGCGCGTAGCCGTGGCCGTCGCCCTCGGCGAGGACGGCGGCGAGGGCGAGTTCGAGGGCGCCGCGCAGCCAGCCCGCCTGCCAGTCCACCGGTTTGCCCGGCATGCGGCCTCCCGTCATCCGTTTGTCGAGTAGCTGGTAACTCCGACTAGTTCGAATTCAGACTAGCAGGAGGTGCGGGGCCCTCCCAGGGGGTGGCCGGATAGGCTGCCCGTCTGTTCTGTGCGACGTGCGACGGAAGATGATGTTTTGTACACCGTGACCAGCGTGAATGTGAATGGGCTCCGCGCCGCCGCGAAGAAGGGCTTCGTGGAGTGGCTCGCGGCCACCTCCGCCGATGTGGTCTGCCTCCAGGAGGTACGGGCGGAGCCCCAGCAGCTCCCCGACGCCGTACGGGCGCCCGACGGCTGGCACGTCCTGCACGCCCCCGCCACCGCCAAGGGCCGCGCCGGGGTCTCGCTCTACGCGCGCCGGGAGCCGGAGGCCACCCGCATCGGGTTCGGCAGCGCGGAGTTCGACGCGAGCGGGCGGTACGCGGAGATCGACCTGCCCGGGGTCACGGTCGCGAGCCTCTACCTGCCCTCGGGCGAGGTCGGCACGGAGCGGCAGGACGAGAAGATCCGCTTCATGGACGCGTTCCTGCCGTACCTGGAGGGGCTGCGCGAGCGCGCGGCGGCCGACGGGCGCGAGGTGGTGGTCTGCGGCGACTGGAACATCGCCCACCAGGAGGCCGACCTCAAGAACTGGAAGGCCAACCGCAGGTCCTCCGGCTTCCTCCCCGAGGAACGCGCCTGGCTGACCCGGGTCTTCGAGGAGCCGGGCCCGGGGTACGTCGATGTCGTACGCGCCCTGCATCCGGACCAGGTCGGCCCGTACTCGTGGTGGTCGTACCGTGGCCGCGCCTTCGACAACGACGCGGGGTGGCGCATCGACTACCAGATCGCGACGCCGGGGCTGGCGGCGCGCGCGGTGAAGGCGTACGTGGAGCGCGCCGCCTCGCACGAGGAGCGGTGGAGCGACCACGCGCCCGTGACGGCGGTGTACGACCTGTAGGCAGGGGCAGCGGGAAGCCCCGAACGGCACGGGACCGAACGGGGCAGGGTCTATATGACCAGTCCGATGATGACTGCCACTACAGCGACCGAACATGTGATGATCGTCAGCCCGGTGACCATCAGCGCGACCATCACGCGCTCTTGCCCGTCGTCCTGGTCGTGCTCGCTCATTCGGTGCGGACCGCCAGCACGACACCGAGTGCGATGAGGCCCCAGCAGATCGCCACGCCGAATCCCCCAGCGATCCTGCCGACCCTCTGCCGCGCCGTGCGGCTCACTCGGCACGCCTCACGTCATCCGGGGGTACCAGCCACTCGGCACCCCCGCCCACGGGCCAAAGGAACGCCGTAGGACGCTTGCGGCGCTGGCCCGGGGGCTCGGCGGGATCCTCATAGTCCGGGATCACGTCGCGCAGGATGCCGACGCGCCCCGCAGCGTCCTCCACCCGAGTGCCGATATCTGCCCGCGCGATCACCCGTGACCCTCCGGATGCCGCCGCATGAAGACGTTGCAGTCGGACACGGTGGTCATGTCGCCCCCAGTACGGGCACGGTCCCGCACGTTCGCGAGTTCGGTACAGCCCGGACACCCCTCCACTGGGGTCGGCTCCAACTCCATACGTAATGGCAGTTCCACCGGCATGGTCTGGTAACGCGTCGGTTCGGTCATGTGCCGAGCGTTCCGTTGAACGGCATGGAGTTACAGGGACGGAACGTCCTACTTTCCGTAGCTAGTCGGTGACCCCCAGGAACTCGGCCAACTTGCGCAATCCCGGGGGACGCGTGGGTCCGTGCCACAGATCACCGACGATCGCGACAGCCAACGTGTGATGCCTCATCCAGGCCGGGGCAACCCTGCGCAGAGATTCCAGCGCGCGGACAGCCCCGGCGGAGTCCCCGACATCGGTATGTGCGCGGGCCACGTCGAGCAACAGCCACGTTCGCCATGAGGGCGGGATATCCCGGCTGAGACGCATACCGCGCGCCAATGTCAACGCCTCGTCCGGGCGCCCGTGCTGGACGGCCAGACGCACCCGCTCAATCCGTACAGAGGAACGGCTGAAGACTGACACCAGCTTGCTGTCCGCCGGGGGCGGAAGCGTCGCCAAACGGCCTGTGGCGGCCTCAGCAGTCACCATCATGTCGTTGGCTGTGCTGTAGTCACCATTCCGGGCGTAGGACGTGGCTGCGGACATGAGCAAGCCGCCCCACACGCGGACACCCTCCGCCGTGTCGGTGTGCTCCCGCTCCACTCCGTCAGCGACGTACACCGCCAGGTGCTGCGCGTCATCCAACCTGTTCTGCCGTTGATATGCCCACGCCACGGAGTTGGAGACCATGGCGGACAGCAAGGGATCGGAAGACATCTCCGCTGCCCCTATGGCTCTCTCCAGCGCGGACAGCGCGAGATCCGACTTCCCAAGCCGGATAGCCAGATGACCGCCCAGTTGCAGCGCCTTGCCCAATGCCGCCTGCCCGGCCGCACGCTCATCGTCGCTGCCCACGGCAGCCACAAGGCGAGCGTCCGCGATGATCCCCGGAAGAACGTCCATGAGCCGTCCGAACTCCGCGTCGTGGTAGAGCGTCCACGCAGCGGCAAGTTCAGCCCGCAGAAGGGGCAATGAAAGCCGTTCGGCGCCCGACGGCTCGGGAGGCGGGGCGAAGAGCGGCGGCATGAGCGCACGCCGGACGGCAACCAGAGAAGGGGAATCCGGCTCACCGTTCGACGACACGCCGGGTGGGTCCCCGAGTAGTGCCGTGAGTTCGACGCCAAGCCCTTTGGAAACAGCGTGAAGGGTGGGCAGCCGCGCACTGTGCTTGCGTTTTTGCTCCAACTTCCGAATCACGTCCACGGACACGCCGGAGCGCTCGGACAGCCCCTCTTGGGTGAGGTCGGCAAGGCGGCGCAGTCTCGCGATGCGGTCGCCCAAGTGATCAGTAGCCATGCGTCCGAAGCTACGCCAGAGACAGTTCCCCGGAAACGCGATCACGTTTGACACCACGCGCGGAAAGCTTGAGCAGGAAAGACCGCCCACCCCGTCGGTGAACGGTCCCTCGGGTCGGGGTCGGGTCACTCCGTTGCGCGGCTATGGCGTTCGGAGAGTCGCCGTCCAGCACCATCCGGACCATGGTTTCTATGACATCCACGCGTTCCGGGTCGGGGGGCAAGCGTCCATCCTTCGCCGTTCTCGCGCGGGACCGGTAGGTATCCGTACGGCGGCAGCCCGCCCGCGTAGCGGCCAACGGGCGCGCAGAGCGGCGTTCGCTCCTGTCACGGGTTCTTTGATGGCCTGAGACTCCATCTGCGCGGCGAACGCCAGAAGCATGATGATCAGCTTCGACGTGATCGAAGTCATGTCGGGTTCCAGGGACGCCCCACCCGGTCCCTCGGCGAATATGAGCCGCTTGCCGTGTTGCTTCGCCTGGCGCGCGAGTACCGCCATGTCGGCCATGAAACGAACCGCGCGGTCGAGCCGCCACCAGGTGATCACGTCGTGGTCGTCGGGGCGTGCCGGCCACTCGCCGAGTTCGGGCCGCTCGAACGGGGTCGTCTTGCTCGCGGACACGTCCAGATCTTCCGCATACCCGACGACCTCAGCGCCGAGCCGTTCCGCCGCAATGTCCCCCGCTTCCCGTTGCCGCTTCGGAGAAGTCGTCTCGTCCGTCTTCACGCTCAGGCGTATCGCGACGCCGGGGCTGGCGGCGCGCGCGGTGAAGGCGTACGTGGAGCGCGCCGCCTCGCACGAGGAGCGGTGGAGCGACCACGCGCCCGTGACGGCGGTGTACGACCTGTAGCCGCGCGCCCTGCGCCGCGTCAGACGGCCGGCGGGTCCGGGTCCGGGTTCGTGTGGAGGCGGCGGTCCAGGGCCATGGAGAGTTCCGCCTCCACCACGCTCCGCGCCAGCGGGCGCAGCTTCGCCGGGTCCGCCTCGGGGGCGTGGGTGTGGAGGGTGGTGGCGAAGAGGTCGGCCATCGCGTCCGCGTGGGCGCGGACCCGGCGGGCCGCTTCCAGGACGGCGGCGAGGGGGACGCCCTCGCGGACCAGGGCCGAGGAGACGTCCAGCAGACGGCGGCTGATGTGGACTATCTCGTCGCCGTCCGTGGCGAGGTAGCCGAGTTCCAGCGCCGTCGCCAGGTTCTCCGGGGTGACCTCGTCCTCGAAGTAGTCCGCCAGTTCCTCCGGGGAGAGGCGTACGGGGGTCTCCTCCGTCGGTTCGCCGAGGCCAAGGACCTCGCCGACGTCGCGCCCGCTCTCGAAGACGGTGGCGAGATCCGCGATGCCGGTCAGGGTGTGGCCGCGTTCCAGGAGGGCCGCGATGGTACGGAGCCGGGCCAGGTGGTGGTCGTCGTACCAGGCGATCCTGCCCTCGCGCCGGGGTGGCGGGAGCAGGCCGCGTTCGCGGTAGAAGCGCACGGTGCGCCCGGTGATGCCCGCCGCGCGGGCCAGCTCCTCCATGCGGTATTCCATGGCGGGCAGCCTATGTCGTACCGCCGGTAACTTGGTTCGGTCCGCCCCCTACCCATGGGTAGCCCGCTGCTCTACTCTCACCACCATGCCAGTGATTACTGGCGTGATGCGTGTGCGTCACGGATACGGCTGGGAGGGGTGGTCAGGGTGGTCATGGACCGGCGTGACGAGACCCGGCACGTGCGGGTGGCGGTGATCGGATCCGGGTTCGGCGGGCTCGGTGCCGCCGTCCGGCTGCGCCGGGAGGGGATCACCGACTTCGTCGTCCTGGAGCGCGCCGACACCGTCGGCGGGACCTGGCGGGACAACAGCTATCCGGGGTGCGCCTGCGACGTACCCTCGCACCTCTACTCGTTCTCCTTCGCGCCCAACCCCGACTGGCCGCGCACCTTCTCGGGGCAGCGGCACATCAGGGCGTACCTGGAGCACGTCGCGGACCGCTTCGGGCTCCGGCCCCATCTGCGGCTCGGGCACGAGGTGCGGCTGATGCGCTGGGACGGTGCCGCCGCGCACTGGGAGATCGAGACCTCCCGGGGGACGTTCACCGCCGAGGTCGTCGTCTCCGCGACCGGGGCGCTCTCCGACCCGAAGATCCCGGACATCCCCGGGCTCGACGGCTTCCCCGGCACGGTCTTCCACTCGGCGCGCTGGGACCACGGCTTCGACCCGCGCGGCAAGCGCGTCGCCGTGGTCGGCACCGGCGCCTCCGCGATACAGATCGTGCCCGCGATCCAGCCCGACGTGGCGAGGCTGACCCTGTTCCAGCGCACCCCGCCCTGGGTGATGCCACGCGTCGACCGGGCGATCTCCGGCGCCGAGCGCGCCCTGCACCGCGCCCTGCCCTTCACCGGGGCCGTGCGGCGCGGAGTCCTGTGGGGCATCAGGGAGTTGCAGGTCCAGGCGTTCACCAAGCGGCCGGACGAACTCGGGCTCGTCGAGTCGCTGGCCAAGGCCAACATCGCACGGGCGATCAAGGATCCGGCGCTCCGGGCCAAGCTGACGCCCTCGTACCGCATCGGCTGCAAGCGCATCCTGCTCTCCAGCTCCTACTACCCGGCGCTCGCCCGCCCGAATGTGGATCTCGTCGCCTCCGGGCTGGCCGAGGTGCGCGGCTCCACACTCGTCGCAACGGACGGTACGGAGGCGGAGGTGGACGCCGTCGTCTTCGGGACCGGCTTCCACGTCACCGACATGCCGATCGCCGAACGCGTGGTCGGCGAGGACGGCGTCACGCTCGCCGAGTCGTGGAAGGACGGCATGGCGTCGCTGCGCGGCGCGACCGCCGTCGGCTTCCCCAACTGGATGACGATCGTCGGCCCCAACACCGGCCTCGGCAACTCCTCGATGATCCTCATGATCGAGTCCCAGCTCGCCTACATGGCCGACTACCTGCGGCAGTTGGACGGTCTGGGCGGGCGCGGCGGAACCGGCCGGGCCGTCCTCACCCCGCGCCCCGCCGCCGTGGCGGCCTGGAACCGGCGGGTGCAGGAGCGCATGCGGCGCACCGTGTGGAACACCGGCGGCTGTACGAGCTGGTACCTGGACGCCGGCGGCCGCAACACCACCATCTGGCCCGGCACCACAGGGGAGTTCCGGCGCGCCACCCGCCAGGTCGACCTCGCCGAGTACGAGGTGGGCCGCGCCGGCCCGGGGGTGCCCGGACAGAGAGCCGCGACGACGAGGAAGAAGGAGGCCGCGCGATGATACGGCCGCACACGGAACGCGAACTGACCGCCATATCCGCCGACGGCACCCCTCTCCACGTCGAGGTCCACGGCGAGGCCGGCCGCCCGGCCGTCGTCCTCATACACGGCTGGGCCTGCTCGGTCGAGTTCTGGTCCGCGCAGCTCGCGGAGCTGGCCGCCGACCACCGGGTGATCGTCTACGACCAGCGCGGGCACGGCCGTTCGGCGGTGCCCGACCCCGCGCACTCCGCCGGATACGGCACCGAAGCCCTCGCCGACGACCTGGAGGCCGTACTCCGCCTCACCCTCGGACCGGGCGAGCGCGTGGTGCTCGCCGGGCACTCCATGGGCGGTATGACGCTGATGGCCGCCGCCCGCAGACCCGCCTTCCGGGAGCACGCCGCCGCCGTACTGCTGTGCAGCACGGGCAGTTCACGGCTGGTCGCCGACTCCCGGGTCGTCCCGCTGCGCGAAGGGCCCGTACGGACCCGGATCACGGCGGCCCTGCTCGCCTCCTCCCTCCCGCTGGGGCCCGTCACGCTGCTGTCGAAGAAGCTGCTCCGGTACGGGACGATGGGGGCGGGCGCCGCGCCCGCACGGGTCGCGGAGTGCGCCAGGGTCGTCCACGCGTGCCCGCGCGTCGTCCGGGTCGCCTGGGCGAAGGTGCTCGGCACGCTGGATCTCGACGACGAGGTACGGGAGCTGCGCGTACCCGCCGCCGTCGTCACGGGCGCCGACGACCGGCTCACCCCGCCCGTCCGCTCCCGCGCGCTCGCCGCGACACTGCCCCACTGCACCGGGCTCACCGTGCTCACCGGGGTCGGGCACATGACACCGGTGGAGGCGCCGGAGGCGGTCACCGACGGTGTCCGCGCCCTGGTCACCACGTACCTGAGCGCCAAGGAGGACGTCGCATGAGGGAACCGCAGACCGGCCGCCTCGACGGGCGGGTCGCCGTCGTCACGGGTGCGGCGCGCGGCGTCGGGGAACTCCTCGCCCGCAAGCTCTCCGCGCGCGGCGCCACGGTGGTGCTCGTCGGCCTGGAGGCGGACGAGCTGAAGGCGGTCGCGGGCCGGCTGCACACCGCGTGCGGCCACTGGTACGCCGATGTCACCGACGACGCGGCGATGGCCCGGGTCGCCGAGGAGGCCGTCGAGCGCTTCGGGAAGGTGGACATCGTCGTCGCCAACGCGGGCGTCGCGACCGGCGGCCCCGTCGAAGGCTCCGACCCGGACGCGTGGCGGCGCGTGATCGAGGTGAACCTGATCGGCGCCGCGGTGACCGCGCGCGCCTTCCTGCCCGCGCTCAGGCGCAGCCGGGGCTACTTCCTCCAGATCGCGTCGCTCGCCGCGATCACCCCGGCGCCGATGATGAGCGCGTACTGCGCCTCCAAGTCCGGCGCCGAGGCGTTCGCGCACTGTCTGCGCGCCGAGGTCGCCCATCAGGGCGTACGCGTCGGCGTCGGCTATCTGTCCTGGACGGACACCGACATGGTGCGCGGCGCGGACCGCGACGACGTGCTGCGCGAGCTGCGGCGCCGGCTGCCCTGGCCCGCGAACCGCACGTATCCGCCCGGCCCTGCCGTGGACCGGCTCGTCGCCGGGATAGAGCGCCGCTCGCCGCACGTGTACGCACAGTGGTGGCTGCGCGGGACGCAGTCCGTACGGGGCTGCCTCCCCGGGGTGATCGCCACGGTCGGCGGACGCGAGATGCGGCGCCTCGCGCCCCGCCTGGCGGGGCGGGCGCACGGGATGGGGCAGGGGCTGGTGGGTGCGGGCGGGGCCGCAGACGAGGCGGCGCGGGGCGGTGCCAGGTCCGGGGCCGGTACGGAGCGTAACTGATCGAAATGCGCGGAATGTCCGGCCGTGTCAGGCTGGTCGAGGCCCCACTCAGGGTGCCTTCACCCGCAGACCTTCAGGCTCTCAGCCCTCAGGAGTTGACCTTTCATGGGTATTGCCGATCAGTTCAAGGACAAGGCGCAGCGCATAGCGGACCAGGCGAAGGAGAAAGCGGGCGACAAGGACGACACATCCGGTCGCGCCCCCGACGCCAAGGACCGTGTGAGCGACCCGAAGGACAAGGCGCAGAGCGCCCGTGACGAGATGGACGACCACTTCGACTCCTGAGCCCCTCCGGAGCCGAGATGGACAGCGGAACCCTATGAAGGAAGAGGCGCACCCGGTCCGCCGGGTGCGCCTCTTCCTTTGCTCCGCTTCGTCGGGATCAGCGCGGCGGCAGCTTCGGGCGGCGCAGGTCCGGGACCGCCCCGTAACCCGGCGGGGTCGACGCCGGCTGTCCGGCCAGCAGGTCCAGCGCCACCCACACCGCGTCGTCGAGCTGCGCGTGCCGCCCCTCCGCCCAGTCGAGCGGGGTGCGCAGCGCCTCGATGTCCGGCTCCACGCCACGGTTCTCGACGGACCAGCCGTACGCGTCGAACCAGGCGGCGTTCATCGGCACCGTGATCACCGTCCCGTCGCAGAGCCGGTGCCGGCCCGTCATCCCGACGACCCCGCCCCAGGTGCGCTGGCCGACCACGGGACCCAGGTCGAGCAGCCGGAACGCCGCCGTGATCATGTCGCCGTCGGAGGCCGTCGCCTCGTCCGCGAGCGCCACGACCGGACCGCGCGGCGCGTTCGAGGCGTACGAGACGGGCTGCGCGTCGCGGGTCAGGTCCCAGCCGATGATCCGGCGGCTGAGCTTCTCCACGACGAGTTCGCTGATGTGGCCGCCCGCGTTGCCCCGTACGTCCACGATCAGCGCGGGCCGTGAGACCTCCAGGCGCAGGTCCCGGTTGAACTGCGCCCAGCCGGAGCCGCCCATGTCGGGGATGTGCAGGTAGCCGCACTTGCCGCCGCTGATCTCCCGTACGACCTCGCGGCGTTTGGCCACCCAGTCCTGGTAGCGCAGCGGCCGTTCGTCGATCAGCGGGACGACGGCGACCCGGCGGGGCCGGCTCTCGTGGATGGCGGGCGAGCCCTCGCGCTCGGCGGGCCGGAAGGTCAGCTCGACCGTGGTGCCTCCGGCGGCGGCGAGCAGCGGGTACGGGCCGGCCACCGGGTCGACGGGGCGGCCGTCCACATGGGTGAGGACGGCGCCCTCACGGATCCCCGTACCGGCCAGCGGTGAACGGGCCTTGGAGTCCGAGGAGTCACCGGGCAGGATCCGCTTGATCATCCAATCCCCGTCCCGGCGCACGAGGTTGGCGCCGAGCAGGCCCATGGGGCGCTGGTAGTGCGGCGGTCCCTCGTCGCGGCGGGCGGGGGCGACGTACGCGTGGGAGGTGCCCAGTTCGCCGAGGACCTCACGGAGCAGATCGGCGAACTCGTCGGGGGAGGCGACCCGTTCGACCAGCGGACGGTACTGGTCGAGCACCCCGTCCCAGTCGATGCCGCACATCCCCGGCTCCCAGAAGAACGCCCGGATGATACGGCCCGCCTCCGCGTACGCCTGGCGCCACTCCGCCTCCGGGGCGACATCGTGCAGGATCCTGCGCGGATCGAGGAAGACGGTCGAGTCGAGGTCGCCCAGCTCCGTCGCGGGTACGGCGCGCAGCTCACCGTCGTCCACGACGACGAGGCGGGTGCCGTCGCCGCTCGGCGCGAACCAGTCGAGATGGGCGACGAGTTCGCTCTTGCGGGCGCGGGCGATGTCGAAGTGTTCGAGGGTGGGGCGGCCCGACATGTCGGAGGGGTTGGCGAAGGTCTCGCCGAGCGCCCCGGAGATCGGCCAGCGCAGCCAGACCAGACCGCCGCCGCTGACCGGGTGCAGGGCGGAGTACTTGGACGCGGTGACGGGGAACGGGGTCACCCGGTCCGCCAGCCCCTCGACCTCGACGGTCACCGCGAACGCCCCGTCGATCCCGCCGACCAGCTCCCCACCGGCCGGATCGAGCCCACCGGCCGCCGGACGGCCGTCCGGCGAGAGAGCGAAGGGGGAGGGGGTCGCGGAGGAGAGGGGGACGAGATAGGGGCGGCAGCCGAGGGGGAACGAGAGGTCGCCGGTGTGGACGTCGTACACCGGGTCGAAGCCGCGCCAGGAGAGGAAGGCGAGATAGCGGCCGTCGCTGGTGAAGACCGGATTCTCGTCCTCGAAGCGGCCGTTGGTGACGTCGACGATGGTACGGGCGAAGCTTCCGGCGATCTTGGCGAGCTTGATCTGCCGGAGCGAACGGCCGATCCCGGGGTGGGACCAGGTGAGCCAGCCGCCGTCGGGGGAGAAGGCGAGGTCGGTGACGGGGCCGTTGATGGACCGGATGAGTTCGGTGACCTCGTCGGGGTCGGTATCGGGGTCGGGGTCGCTCTCGTCTGTGGCGGCTTCGCTGTCGGCGTCCTGCGGCTCCGTATCCGTATCCGTATCCACGCCCGCAGCCGCGTCCGTACCGGCGTCCGTACCGGCGTCCGTACCGGCGTCCGCGTCCCCTTCGGTCTCCGCCGCCGGTGTGTCCGCCGTTCCGATCTCCGTTCCGGTCTCCGTCCCGGCGTCCGCCCCCTCCTCCTCGTCCGTCACATCGACCAGCAGCAGCCTGCCGTCGTGCGCGGCGACCGCGATGGTGGTGCCCTCCGGGTCGGCCACCATGTCCAGCACCCGGCCCAGGCGTCCTGAGGCCAGGCGGCGCGGGGGGCGGTCGCCGGTGGCCCGGGGGAGGTAGGCGATCTCGATCGCGTCCTCGCCGTCCGCGTCCGTCACGTACGCGACCTGGCCGCCGCTCCCGAGCATCACCGGGTTGCGGACCCGTACCCCCGGCGTGTCCGCGATCGTGCGGGCCGGGCCGTCGCGGTGGGTGAGCCAGTAGAGGCTGCCACGTACGGAGACGGCGCTCGCCCGGCCCGTCAGGTCCACCGAGATGCCGTCGATGTGGCGGGAGGCCGGGACCTGGTAGCCGCGCCGCCCCGCGCGCGGGCCGCCCAGCCGTACGTCGAGCTTGCGCGGCACGGAGTCCGGGGTCAGCGCATCCACCAGCCAGAGGTCGCCCGCGCACTGGTAGACGACCCGGCGCCCGTCGGAGGAGGCGTGGCGGGCGTAGAAGGAATCGTGGTCGGTGTGGCGGGTGAGGCCAGTGCCGTCGGGGAGGCAGGAGTAGAGATTGCCGACGCCCTCGTGGTCGGAGAGGAACGCGATGCGCCCGCCGACGAACATCGGGCAGTCGAGATGACCGCCCAGGTCCGCGAGCAGCCGTTTGCCGTGCAGCCAGAGCCGGCCCATGGCGCCGCCCCGGTACCGCTTCCAGGCGGCGGGCTCGTGCGGCGGCTTCCCGGTGAGCAGGAGCGTACGGCGCTCTCCGGCGTCGGGCTCCCCGCCGGCCACGGCCGCCGACCCCGACGCGCCCTCGCCGACCGGCAGGTCCGTGATCGCGATGTCCGTCACCGGGCCCCACGGCAGCGCGCCGCCCGGGGAGCCGTCCGTGGGCAGGCTATACGCCCAGGCGAAGTACGAGAACGGCTGGCCGTGCGAGGAGACGGCGAGGATCTGCGACTCGCCGTCCTTGTCGGGCGGCGTCCAGCCGCAGACGCGCGTGTCGGTCGCCCCCCAGTAGGTGAGCCGGCGCGCGGGCCCGCCCTCCACCGGGGCGAGATGGATCTCGGGGTCGAGGCTGCGCCAGTTCGTATAGGCGATGTGGCGGCCGTCCGGCGAGAAGCGGGGATGGCCGATGCGGGTACGGTCGACGGTCACCCGCCATGCGCGCTCCGGCCGCTGCCCGGGTGGCGCGAGGGGGGCGACCCAGAGGTCGTCCTCGGCCACGAAGCACAGCGAGTCGTCGTGAAGGTGCGGGAAGCGAAGGTACGCGGTCTCGTCACTCACCCCCCAATGCTGCCCTTTTGGTCCGCTCTTCGCCTCCGGGACGGCTCGTTTCCTCACCCACGGAGTGGCGTGGCCCAGGCCACAAAGAAAACACTTCCGTTTCGCTCAGCCCCGGCTTACCTTCGTACTGTACGAAACCGTTTCGTTCGATGGAGGTCGATCGTGGCACGCAGCAGACTCACGCCGGAGCGGGAGTCCGAGCTGTACAACGCCGTGCTCGACATCCTGCGCGAGGTCGGTTATGACGCCCTCACCATGGACGCCATCGCCACCCGCACCCGCTCCAGCAAAGCCACCCTCTACCGCCAGTGGGGGAGCAAGCCGGAGCTGGTCGCCCGTGCCATGCGATGCGCGAAGCCGCATCAGGTCGGTCAGGTCGACACCGGTTCACTGCGCGGGGACTTCCTCGCGATCGCCGCGTTGGCCGAGGAACACAAGATGGAAGAGGACGCCGCGCTGATGCGGGCCCTGTTCTATGCCGTCCACAACAACCCGGACCTTCTCCAGGCGCTGCGTGAAGTGCTCATCGAACCTGAGATCGAGGCCTTCCGCGCGATGCTGCGACGCGCAGCGGACCGGGGCGACATCGCCGAGGACAACCCGGCGGTGCCCTACCTCATCCACATGCTGGTCGGCGGGTTCGTCGCCCGGCAGCTCATCGAGGGTCTGCCGCCCGACCCGGCCTTCCTCCGGTCGTACCTCGATTCCGTGGTCTTCCCCGCCCTCGGTATCTGACCCGACCGGCCCTTCCCCGCAGTACCCGTAACTCCACGGCACCTACAGCACCTACAGCACCTACAGAACCCACAGCACCCGCAGCACCTGACGCGTACCGCTCTTCGCCGTCGGGACGGCTCCCCATGCCCTTGTTCCCTTCACAGACCCGGGAGTACGCCCTCGTGGCCACGTTCCTCTACAAGCTCGGACGGCTCGCCTTCCGGCGCCGCCACTATGTCGCCCTCGTGTGGGTGGCGTTGCTGGCGCTCGCCGGAGTCGGCGCGGCCTCCGCGTCCACCGCCACCTCCAGCTCCTTCTCCATACCTGGCACGGAGGCCCAGAAGGCCTTCGACCTGCTGGAACAGCGCTTCCCCGGAGCCAGCGCCGACGGCGCGACCGCCCGGGTCGTCTTCAAGGCCCCCAGCGGCGAGAAGATGACCGACGCCGGCCACAAGGCCGAGGTCGGGAAAATCGTCGACGAACTGAAGGGCGGTTCCGACCAGGTCGCCTCCGTCGCGGACCCGTACGCCGCGAACGCCGTCTCCCAGGACGGGAGGACCGCGTACATCCAGGTCTCGTACAAGGTCAGCTCGATGGAGCTGACGGACGGGACCAGGACCGCCCTCGAAGACGCCGGCGGTGACGCGCGGGACTCGGGGATGGCCGTCGAGATCGGCGGTGACGCGCTCCAGGCCGTACCGGAGACCGGGACCACCGAGATCATCGGGGTGGCCGTCGCCGCCGTCGTGCTCGTCATCACCTTCGGTTCCCTGGTCGCCGCCGGACTGCCGCTGCTCACCGCGCTGATCGGGGTCGGTGTCGGGGTCTCCACGATCACGGCGCTCGCCAACGTGCTGGACCTCGGCTCCACCACCTCCATCCTGGCGATGATGATCGGCCTGGCGGTCGGTATCGACTACGCGCTCTTCATCGTCTCCCGCTACCGCGCCGAACTCGCGGAGGGCAGGGAGCGCGAGGAAGCGGCCGGACGCGCCGCCGGTACGGCCGGATCCGCCGTGGTCTTCGCCGGGCTCACGGTCGTGATCGCGCTCGTCGGACTCGCCGTCGTCAACATCCCGATGCTCACCAAGATGGGCTTCGCCGCCGCGGGTACGGTCGTGATCGCGGTCCTCATCGCGCTCACCCTCGTCCCGGCGATGCTCGGCTTCGCCGGAAAGCGGGTGCACGGCCGCAAGGCCCGTACGGCCGCCGAGGCCACGGCCTCCTCCGACGGGAAGCCCGCCGAGGAGAAGCCCAACATGGGCACCCGCTGGGCCCGCTTCGTGCTGCGTCGCCCCGTCGCCGTCCTGGTGACGGCGGTCGTCGGCCTCGGGGTCATCGCCGTACCGGCCGCCTCCCTGGAGATGGGCCTGCCCGACGACGGCTCGCAGCCGACCAGCACCACCCAGCGCAAGGCGTACGACCTGCTCTCGGACGGCTTCGGCCCCGGCTTCAACGGTCCGCTGATGCTCGTCGTCGACGGCAAGGCCGAGCACAACGCCAAGGAGGCGGCCACCCACGTCTCCGACACGGTGAAGAAGATGGACGGCGTCGCCGTCGTCACCCCGCCCGCCCTCGACAAGGCGGGCGACACCGCCACCATCACCGTCATCCCCAAGGACCGTCCTTCCTCGGTCGGGACCGAGGACCTGGTCCACTCCATCCGGGACGCGGGCGGCACGATCAGGGCGGACGACGGGGCCGACGTCCTGGTCACCGGTGCCACCGCCATGAACATCGACTTCTCGGAGAAGATGAACGACGCGCTGATCCCGTATCTCGCGCTCGTCGTCGGCCTGGCGTTCCTGCTGCTGATGGTCGTCTTCCGGTCGGTGCTCGTCCCGCTCAAGGCCGCGCTCGGCTTCCTGCTCTCCGTGGTCGCCGCCCTCGGCGCGGTCGTCGCGGTCTTCCAGTGGGGCTGGCTCGCGGGTGTGCTGGGGGTCGAGCAGACCGGTCCGATCATGTCGATGATGCCGATCTTCATGGTGGGTGTGGTCTTCGGCCTCGCGATGGACTACGAGGTCTTCCTCGTGACCCGGATGCGGGAGGCGTACGTCCACGGTGAGCGGCCCGGAGAGGCGATCGTCACCGGCTTCAAGCACGGCGCACGGGTGGTGGTCGCCGCCGCGGTGATCATGATCGCGGTCTTCGGAGGCTTCATCGGCTCCACCGAGTCCATGATCAAGATGATCGGCTTCGGCCTCGCCATCGCGGTCTTCTTCGACGCGTTCGTGGTCCGCATGGCGATCGTGCCCGCGGTGCTCGCGCTCCTCGGTCACCGCGCCTGGTGGCTGCCGCGCTGGCTGGACCGGGCGCTGCCCAATGTGGACGTGGAGGGCGAGACCCTGCGCAAGGAGCTGGGCGACGGCACGGACGGCGGCCCGGACGGCGGTCCCGGCGGGAACCGGGAGCTGGCGCGGGTCTGACAGGTTCCCTTTGATACTCCGGGGCCGCTGAAAGAGCGGTGAGGCGGCCCCGGGCCGCGCCGGCGCCGTGGGGACGGGAGCCGGAGCAGGTGAGCGGCCCGGTCCGTACCCCCTGGGAAGGGGCGTACGGGCCGGGCCGCTCGCTGTGTCAGGTGTGCGGGAGTGGTCTGGCCTTGGTCGGCCCGGTGAGTCCGGTGAGGTCGGTGAGTTCGGTCGCGGTGCCGGGCTCGATGTCGTGGCGCTCCTGCCCCGCCGGGACCATCGCGTACGAACGCTTCAGGAACCGGCGCAGCGCCGCGGAGTCGAACTGCACCACCGCGAACCCGTCCGGCGAGTGGAACTCCACCACGGTCTGGGCCCGGCCGCAGGGCCACACATGGACGTCGCCGTCACCGGACGGCATCCGCAGACCGGAGTCGAGGAGCTCGCGGGCGAAGGCCCAGACCACCTCGCCGCGCTCGCGGTCCTGGGAGACCTCGGGCGGGAACACGATACGCAGGGCGAGCGGATCAGCGCCGTCGTAGCGGAGGATGACAGGGATGGTCCTGAGATGGGGGGAGTCCGTGACGACACGGGCTTTGGCCGGTTGCTCGACGACGGGAGACATCGACGCGCGCCTCCTTCATCATTATCGGACTTTTAACTCTTAAGCCTACATATCGCACTCCGCAAGTGCGGCGGGTCCGGGGTGACGAGGGTGGGGATCGCGGGTGGGATCGCGGGTGGGGATCGCGCGGTACTCGACGGGAGCCCGCGCCTGCCGTGGGGCCCAAGGCTCCTCCGGACCATGAGGTCGTCGGCCGCCTTTTCATTTGCCGGACCGCGAGGTTGTCGGTCACCGTTTCGTTTTCCGGACCCCGGAATGTGCACAGTGCTCATTTCAGGTCGGCTCTTGTCCCCCCGATTCACCCGGCGCGGTTGCGGGCTCGGGTATAGGTGATTCAATGGAATTGATACCGGATTGATTTCAGGGCAACCACATGGAGGTCCATCATGCCGGAATTCAAGCTCGGGGACACGGTCAGTAAAGATACGAGAGGCTTCAACGAAAAGCCGCCTCCCGTCGTCTTCCAGGTTCAACCCGACTCGTACGTGGCTCTGCAGACTCCGGAGGAGCTCCGGTCGTGGGAGCAGGCTGTCCGGATGACCACCGGCCTTGAGATCGACGCGGATTCCCTCAAGGCGGCGGTGTGCGGATCCGAGTCGTGCAGAAACTGTTGCACCATCGACAGTTGCGTGGATTCCGCAGAGCAATGATCCTCACCGTTTCGGTCAAGGACGATTTGCATGCTCTCTTCATCCGTGACACGGCGCTGCGCCGCGGATACCGCGATTTCCACATAGTCGAATGCGACCGGATCAGCGGGCGTCCCGACGGTGTGTCCTGGTCCTCGGACCGAACCTCGCCCACCACGGTTCCCACGTCTGACGGCCGAACGGTGGGTCTGGAGGACGCGTCGGTGCTGTGGTGGCGGCGCATGCAGGCGAACCAGCAGGCCGTGGCCGGTGCCGGGAACGACCATCAGCGACGCCTCGTGAACAACGACTGCCGTGGAGCGCTCGACGGCGTACTCGCCGCGGCGTACCGAGGCGAGTGGATTTCCTCGCCCGAGGCGACCGATCGCGCCGCGGACAAGCTGTACCAGCTTGCCGTGGCGCGGGAAGCCGGGTTCCGTGTGCCACGGACACTCGTCTCGCAGTCGCGTGAAGAGGTTGTCGAGTTCGCCAAACAGGTAGGGCGAGTCATTGTCAAGCCGGTGGTCGGCGCGAGCGGCCCTCTGATGTTCACGCAATATGTGGACGACCCGGCTTCGATTGCGGAAGAGTCCTTCGCGGCGTGCCCCGCGGTGTATCAGGAATATGTCACCGGCAGCCGGCATGTGCGACTGAACTGCTTCGGTGACCGTATGTACGCGGGGCTGATCGAGACCGACGCTTTGGACTGGCGCCCCGATCTGAATGTCCCCATAACCAAGTGGGCCGTGCCGGACGATGTGTCCACACGGGTGTCGCAGGTGCTCCGTACACTCGGCCTGCGCATGGGAATCATCGACATCAAGCTCACGGCCGACGGTGAGCCGGTATGGCTGGAAGTGAATCCGCAGGGGCAATTCCTTTTTCTTGAGCCCCTCCTCAAAGAGCCACTCGCCGATCATTTCGTGGACTTTCTGCTGTCGTGCGACGGAGCGGGCGGGTAGCGGGCTCCGGGCAGCCATCACCCCGCCCGGACCGCCCGGCCGCCGCCCCGCCCCCCGGGGGCGGCTGAATCGCACAGCATCCGCTCTTGCAAGTAGTTCGCAAGAAGGCGGTATCATCAGGCGCCATGCATGTCCCCGACGGATTCATCGACCTGCCCGTCTCCGCCGCCACCGGTGCCGTCGCCGCTGCCGCCGTCGCGGTCAGCCTGCGCGGCGCGCGCCGCGAACTGGACGAGCGCACCGCACCGCTCGCCGGACTCGTCGCCGCCTTCATCTTCGCCGTGCAGATGCTGAACTTCCCGGTCGCGGCCGGGACCAGCGGCCATCTGCTGGGCGGGGCGCTGGCGGCGATACTCGTCGGTCCGTACACAGGCGTCCTGTGCGTCTCCGTGGTCCTGCTGATGCAGGGCATCCTCTTCGCCGACGGCGGGCTCACCGCGCTCGGCGTGAACATCACCGACATGGCCGTGGTGACGACCGCCGTCGCGTACGTCCTCTTCCGCGCCCTGGTCACCGTCCTGCCCCGCACCCGCCGCTCCGTGACCGTGGCGTCCTTCGCCGCCGCTCTCGTCTCCGTACCGGCGGCGGCGCTCGCCTTCACCGGTCTGTACGCGATCGGCGGCACGTCGGACGTACCGCTCGGCAAGACGCTCACCGCGATGGTCGGCGTGCACCTGCTCATCGGGATAGGCGAGGCCGCGATCACCGCGCTGACGGTCGGCGCGGTCATCGCCGTACGCCCGGACCTGGTGTACGGGGCGCGCGGGCTGACCGCGCCGCTGAAGCTGCGGGTGGGCGGGGAACTGGTCGACGCGGCGCCCACGGCCGCCGAGGTCCCCTCGCCGCGCTCGTCCCGTACGGTCTGGGCGGCGGGCCTGGTCACCGCCCTCGTTCTCGCCGGTTTCGTCTCCTTCTACGCCTCCGCCGACCCCGACGGCCTGGAGAAGGTCGCCGCCGACCAGGGCATCGACCGGAAGACCGAGGAGCACCACACCGCGGACTCCCCGCTCGCCGACTACGGCGTCAGCGACGTCTCCGACGCCCGGATCTCCGGCGGCCTCGCCGGGGTGATCGGGGTGGGCGCCACGATCGCCGTGGGCAGCGGCGTCTTCTGGGCGGTACGCCGCCGCCGTACCGCCGCGGGGGCCGCCTCCGTACCCCCGGAAACCGCCTGACATGGGCGCCGGCCACGCGCACCGGCTCTACCGGCACGGCGACTCGCCGGTCCACGCCCTGCCCCCGCACTGCAAGCTCGCCGCCGTCTTCTGCTTCGTCCTGGTGGTGGTCTCGACGCCGCGTACCGCCGTCTGGGCGTTCGCGCTGTACGCGGCGCTGCTGGCCGGGGTCGCCGCCGTGGCCCGGGTGCCCGCCGGGCTGCTGCTGCGGCGGATGCTGATCGAGGTGCCGTTCGTGGCCTTCGCGGTGCTGATGCCGTTCGTGGTGCCCGGGGAGCAGATCCGGGTGGCGGGTGTCCCGCTGAGCGTGCCCGGTCTCTGGGACGCCTGGAACGTCCTCGCGAAGGGCACGCTGGGCGTCGCCGCGTCCGTGCTCCTCGCCTCCACGACCGAACTGCGCGCCCTGCTGCTCGGCCTCCAGCGGCTGCGGCTGCCGCCGCTGCTGGTGCAGATCGCGTCCTTCATGATCCGGTACGGCGATGTCATCACCGACGAGATGCGCCGGATGTCGATCGCGCGGCGCTCGCGCGGCTTCGAGGCGCGCGGCGTACGGCAGTGGGGCGTGCTCGCGAAGTCGGCGGGGGCGCTCTTCATCCGCGCGTACGAGCGCGGGGAGCGCGTGCACCTGGCGATGGTGAGCCGGGGGTACGCGGGGAGTATGCCGGTCATCGACGAGGTGACGGCGTCGCGGGCGCAGTGGACGTACGCCGCAGTCCTCCCGGTGACGGCGCTCGTGGTCTGTCTGCTTGGCTGGACCCTATGAGCCCGGACCCGATGAGCCGCAGTGAGGACCGTACCGTCGAGCCCCTTCCGTCTCCCGGGGCCCCCGCGTCCCTGGAGGTCGCCGGGCTGGCGTACGCCTACCCCGACGGCCACCAGGCCCTCTTCGGCGTCGACCTGCGGGTGGCGCGCGGCGAGCGGGTGGCGCTGCTCGGCCCCAACGGCGCGGGCAAGACCACCCTCGTCCTGCATCTCAACGGCATCCTCACGGCGGGCGCGGGGAGCGTCACGGTCGCGGGACTGCCCGTCGGGAAGCGCCACCTCGCCGAGATCCGGCGCCGGGTCGGCATCGTCTTCCAGGACCCCGACGACCAGCTCTTCATGCCGACCGTACGGGAGGACGTGGCCTTCGGCCCGGCCGCCGCCGGGCTGCGCGGCGCCGAACTGGCCGCCAGGGTGGTGACCGCGCTGACCCGGGTGGGGATGGAGGCGTACGCGGACCGGCCGCCGCACCACCTGTCGTTCGGGCAGCGGCGGCGGGTGGCGGTGGCGACCGTCCTCGCGATGGAGCCGGAGATCCTCGTCCTGGACGAGCCGTCGTCCAACCTCGATCCGGCGTCGCGGCGCGAACTCGCCGACATCCTGCGCTCGTTGGACATCACCGTGCTGATGGTCACACACGATCTTCCGTACGCGCTCGAACTCTGCCCGCGCTCCGTGATCCTGAGCGACGGCGTCATCGTCGCGGACGGTCCCACGGGTGAACTCCTCGGTGACGAGGAGCTGATGGGGGCGCATCGGCTGGAGCTGCCGTTCGGTTTCGACCCCCGGTCCGTACGGGCGCGCACGCCAGGTTAAGAGTCGGTTTCGCGGCGGCTTTCCGGCCCGGGGCCCGTTGTGCCGGATCGTGTCGCACCCCGCTCCCGTTGCACCATAGAGGGGGTCGTGCCGACGGGGTGCGACGCGATACACGGGCAGGGGTACGGGCGTGGACGTCCAGGGCACGGTGGCGGCGGGCTTCGAGCCGGTCAGGGACGCTTTCGTACGGAACTTCGAACGGCTCGGTGAACGCGGGGCGGCGGTCGCCGTGTACCGGGACGGACAGAAGGTCGTCGACCTGTGGGCGGGCACGCGCGACGCCGCCCCCGACGAAGGCGACGGGGCGGCCGGCGACGAGAAGCCGGCGGCCCCGTGGGCGCTGGACACCGCGCAGGTCGTCCACTCCGCGACGAAGGGCATCGCCGCCTCCGTACCGCTCCTGCTGCACCAGCGCGGACAGATCGACCTGGACGCGCCGGTCGGCACGTACTGGCCGGAGTTCAAGGCCGCCGGCAAGGAGCGGGTGCTCGTACGGCATCTCCTCGCGCACCGCGCCGGGCTGCCCGTGCTCGACCGTACGCTCACCCCGGCCGAGGCCATGGACGGCGAATCCGGCCCGCGCGCTCTCGCCGCGCAGCGCCCCCTGTGGGAGCCCGGCGCCGACCACGGCTACCACCCGCACACCTACGGCTGGCTCGTCGGCGAACTGGTCAAGCGGGTCACCGGACGCGGCGTCGGCCGCTGGATCGCCGAGGAGATCGCCCGCCCGCTGGGCCTGGACTTCTGGATCGGGCTGCCCGATGAGGAGTCCCACCGGGTGGGCAGGACCGCCCGGATCGAGGAGCCGTCGGCGGTCGGCGGGGCGCTGCGGCTGCGGCCCAAGCGGTCCGTGACGGAGGCGTACCGCAACCCGGAGTCGCTGACGCGCCGCGCGTTCGACATCGTGGAGCCGAGCTTCGACGAGAACGACCCGGTGTACCGGGCCGCCGAACTCCCCGCCTCCGGCGGCATCTCCACCGCCCGCGCCCTGGCCCGCTGCTACGCGGCGATGATCGGCCCGGTCGACGGCCACCGGCTCTTCGCCCCGGCCACCCTGACCCTGGCGCGTACGGAGGAGTCCGCCGGCCCGGACCGCGTCCTCGTCGTCAACACCCGCTTCGGCCTGGGCTTCATGCTCCACGGCCCGGCCGCACCCCTGCTGGCCCCGGGCTCCTTCGGCCACCCCGGCAGCGGCGGCTCCCTCGGCTTCGCGGACCCGGAGTCGGGGATCGCGTTCGGCTACGTCACCAACGGCCTGCGCAGAGGGGTGACGGCGGACGCCCGGCCCCAGGCACTGGTGCGGGCGGTACGGGCGGCGATCTCGTCGCCGGACGGGGCGGCCGGGGAATCACCCGCGGAGGCGGGCGAACGGGCGAGCGGGGAGTGACAGGGCCTCAGTCCTTGGCCGGTACGACATGGGTGGCGTCCACCGCGGGGCGCAGCGCCTTGGCGAGTTCGACGCCGTCGCCCACACCCCAGAAGTGGGTGAAGAACAGCCGGGGTTCCTCCGAGAGCCCGTGGTTGTGGAGTTCGACGAGACTGATCCCGCCGTTCCGCAGCAGGGTGTGCACGGTCTGGATCTCCGAGGCGATCATGACGAAGTCGCCGTTGACCGCGGCCTGTCCGCCGCCCAGGGGCTGGAAGTTGAAGGCCGATGTCGAACCGAGCCCCGCCGGGAGCACCATGCCGTGCTCGATGATCGTCTCGCGGCGGGCGAAGACGGACTTGTAGATCCCGTCGTCGTTGACGCCCTCGGTGCCCAGCACGTCGTCCATCGCCCTGACGTCCAGGTCGAGGGGCTGCGGTGGCTCCAGTGGTCGTGCGGGCGGTGTGGCGGTGGCGTCGAACGCGGCGCGGAATCCGCGGGCCATGGCCATCGGGTCCCGGCCGTGGGCGTGCACATGGGTCCACCAGATGTCGGGGTCGTGCGCGAGCAGATGCTTGTGGATCGCGGTCTGGGCGATGCCGTGCTCGATCAGCGCGTCGCTCACCCGCTGCAACTCGTCCTCGGTGACGGCCATGTCGCCCATGGCGAGCGTGCTGCCGTCGGCGTAGCGGATGAACCCGATGTGCGAAGCGAGGGCGAGACCGGGGGTCACCCTGATCCCCTGGGAGACCACGTTCAGGTCGTGGCGGGGGAAGCGGGTGCGGTACATGACGTCGTTCAGCACACTGCCCGGCCGGCCCATGACCTTGGCGACGCCCTTCCAGTCCGCCGGGGTGGTGGCCACGGGCCGCACCGGCTCCGGCGCGGCCCCGGCGGTGGTGCCCGTGCCGTACCCCCGGCCCGCGTTCGCCCCGGCTCCGGACTCCTTGGCCCCGGCCGACGCGGTCCCGGCCGAGGCGGGCCCCGTACCGGCGACGGCCAGCACCGGGGCGAACGCGGCGGCGGCCAGCAGCCGGCGCCGGGGTGTGGTTGCCCGGTCGTGTCCGGACTCGTCCTTCTGTGATCTTCCGTTCATCACATGAAACACCTCCGTGTCGGATGAGAACACGGCGGAGGCGAGGAATCGCGATCCCTCGGGCGACACGTCAGGTGCAGGGTGAAAGTGCCGCCGAACGGACCCGGGCCGGGCGGGCGATCTCGGCGGCGGGGCGGCCGGTGCGGCGGCCGGTACGGGGCCCGCCGACCGCTACGCGCAGCTCATCAGGTGGTCGCGATCGAGGTGTCGGGGATCGTGTCGAGGAGCCGGGCCCACTCGGGGGACCGGGCCACCCGCGCGAGATGCAGCTCCGTGATCTTCTCGGCCAGGCCGGGGTCCATGTCGTCCGAGAGCCGGACGGGCGAGAGCCGCTGAAGGTGCGGGAAGACGTCGAGATCGCCTTCGATCAGCACCCGGTCGTTCATGTACCGCTCCAGCGCGGCCAGATCCTCGACGCCCACGCAGTAGGTGTGGGTGTAGCCCTCGGCGGGATCGCCCAGGTCCTGGCCGACGACGCCGAACGATGTCGATTCGAGGGTCGAGATGCGGCGCATGGTGGCCAGGACGGCGGCCTTCTCGTCGTCGGTCGTGCCGTCCTTGAAGCTGAAGCGCAGGATGTTGACGATCACGGGATCCCCTCTCGATCAGAACCAGTTGGTTCAATCTGATGGCCCAGTAAGTTAATCACGAGATGGTTCACAGAAATGAACCCATTGGTTCAATCAGATCAGGGGGAACGGCCCGGACGAGGTACCGCGAGACGGCCTGAGGTACCTTGCGGAGGTGACCGGAGTGGCAGCCTCGCGTGGGCGTATCGACAAGCGGCAGGCCATCCTGGACGCCGCCTTCGCGGTCTTCGCGCGCCAGGGGTACGAGGGCGCGTGCGTGCAGCGCATCGCCCGGGAGGCGGGCGTCGCGAAGCCGACGGTGTACAACCACCTGACGGACAAGGAGAACCTGTTCCGTCATACGGTGCTGGCGGCGGCCGACGCGGTGATGGCGGACAACCTCGCCGTCATGGACCGGATGCGCGCCCCCGGCGCCGATCTGCGCGCCGCGCTGGAGGACATGGCGTACCGCCTGCTCCAGGTCTGCTGCGGCGAACGCGCCCGCGCGCTGCGCTGGCTGACGTACGCCCAGGTCGCGGGGTTCCCCGACCTGATCGAGATGGTCCAGGACCGCACCGCCACCCGCCTCACCGAAGCCCTGGCCGACCGCCTGGCCCGCCTCTCCCTGGCGGGCCGCCTGCGCCCCTGCGACCCGGCCGTGGCGGCGGAACAACTCCTCGCGCTGCTCACGGCCCCGATGGAGGCGCGTACGCGGCTGGGCACGCGCAAGGTTCCGGCGGCGGAGACCCGGACGGTGGCGAGGGCGGCGGTCGACACGTTCCTGAGGGCGTACGGCCCGGAGCCGGGCCAGTAGAGCGGCCCAGCAGACCGGCCCAGCAGGACGCCCCGGTGACCTGGCGGGTCACCGGGGCGTCCTGCTGGGCGCTGTCCCCGGGGGATGCGCGTCTCGCGAGCCGCGTCAGTGCGCGGCGATCTGCTGGAGCGCCGCGCCCTGGTAGCGGGCCCCGGCGTTCCAGAGGATGAAGGAGTGCATCTTGTTGGCCTCAGCGGCCTTGATCTGCTCGGCCACCTGGGCCGGCCCGTAGGTGCTGCCCATCGAGAAGTCCTGGAGCCACGGGACGATCTCGGTCTGCGTGCCCTTCGCCTGGCGGGCGAAGTCGGCGAGCGAGCGCTGCACGATCGCGTACGGGGCGGTGTCCGGGTTGGCGACGCCGTACTCGCCAGGACCCCAGTGGGACGGGTAGACCATCGGCGCGATGTAGTCGCTGACCTTGACCAGGGCCCCGATGTCCTGGGCGATCTCGGTGGGCCGGGTGGCCGCTATGCCGAAGACCGAGACCCCGAGGTACGTGGCGTGCGGGCGCAGTGCTTCCCGGGTGTCCGCGACGAACGAGGTGATGGACTGCTCGGGCGTGGCGGACCCGATGCCCGGGAACCGCATCTTCGACAGCGGGCCGTCGGGGCGGCGCACGTAGTCGTAGAGGATGTCGTCGAAGCCGAGCTGAGCCGCCTCGACGGCGAGGTCCCGGTTGTACTTGCGGACCGCGGGGTCCGCGAAGTTGGTGAAGGACAGGTTCCCGTAGTGGCCGCCGTTGTAGGCCTGCCCGTCGGGGGTCTGTACGACCTGGCTGCGCTTGCCGGCCTTCCAGGCCGCCGCGCCGAGCTTGGGGTCCCGGAAGGCGACGATACGGCCGATGACCTGGGCGCCCGCGGCGTGCAGCTCCGCGACCGCCTTGCGGGCGTCGTAGTAGCCCTTGGCCGCGCCGATCTGACGGGCCATCGCCACCTGGGAGGCGTAGCCGACCTCGCCGTCCTCGTCCTTGATGTCCAGCTCCACGGCGTTGAGCTTGCCGCTGCGGATCAGCGCGAGGATGTTGTCGTGCAGGGTCTTGTCGCCCCAGCCGATGGCCGTGATGTGCGCGGCACGGATCATGGGGCGGCGCCCCCGGGTGGACACGGTCCTGGCGGTGGTGTTCCCGGCGCGGTCCACGGCCTTCACCGTCACGGAGGGGGTGCCCTTGGGCACCGTGATCGTGAACGTCCCGGACTTGTCGACGGGAACCTCCTTGCCGTCGACGGTCACCTTGGCGTCGCCGGAGGCCCTGCCGGTGACGGTCACCTTGGCGTCGGCGGCGGCGGAGGTCTTGCCGTTGGCGGACACGGGGGAGGTGACGTTCTTGACCTCGGGGTCGGCCACCTTCAGGGCGGGGGCCCTGGTGTCCACGGTGAAGCCCACGACCTTCTGGTACGAGGCGAAGGGGAGACTGCTGTCGCCCGCCACCACCAGGGTGTGCTTGCCCTCGGTCAGACGGGGGAGGGCGAGCTTCAGCCGGCCGCCCTCGGCCGTGACGGGGACCACCGTGCCGTCGAGCGTGGCGTGCACCTTGTCCTGGCGGCCCGCCGCCTTGGCGTTGAGGTACGCGGTGACCTGCGCGGCCTTGCGCCCGTCGAGGAAGGCGCCGTCGGCGAGACCCTGCACGCGCGGTCCCGGTGTGAGGACGGTCCAGGCTCCGACGCCGGCCCCGGCCAGGGCGAGCGTCCCGGCCATCGCTATCAGGGCGCGGCGGCGGGCGGGACGGGGGGGACGGTAGGAGGAGGTGGAATTCGCTATGTATCGCGTTTTCGTGACCATCATGCGCCCTTCGTGCTGTGGCCGGGCCGGCCGCCGTTGCGGCGACGCTCGGTGGTGCTCCATTGATTGCCCACCGGCGCGTCACCCCTCCTCCCTTCGGCCGGATTTCACACGAACGGCCGCGTTCTGCCCGGCGTGGTGGCTGCGCCATCCAGGCGACGATGCGGTACGGGGGCCTCCGCCGCCGGTAAGGATGCCGCGACACATCCGCCCCGGAGGCCGCCTTGGAGGCCCTCATGCGCCACCCGCTCGTCCCGCTCTGCGCCCTGGCAGGCGCCGCTCTGCTCGCCTCGGGCTGTTCCCCGGGGTCGTCCCCGGCCGCCGGAGGGCGGCAGGCGGCGGCCTCACCGGCGGCGGTCAGTGCCGTCGCCGCGAAAGACCCGGCGGAGGTCGGCGCCGATGAGCTCGGCCAGGTGCCGGTGCTGATGTACCACCAGCTCACCGAGAAGCCGGCGAGCGTCTACGACCGCACCCCGGCCGATTTCCGGGCCGAGCTGGAACGCCTCGCCCGGGAGAAGTACGTTCCGGTCACCGCCCGGGACTTCCAGACGGGCCGCATCGACATCCCGGCCGGGACGCACCCGGTGGTCCTCACCTTCGACGACTCGACCAACAGCCAGGTCCGCCTGGGCCAGGACGGCAAGCCGGTGGCGGGCACGGCCGTCGCCATCCTGGCGGAGACGGCGAAGAAGCACCCCGGGTTCAAGCCCGTGGCGACCTTCTTCGTCAACGCGGACGCCTTCTCGGCCACCGGCTCCGCCAAGGCGCTGACCTGGCTGAAGAAGCACGGGTACGAGGTCGGCAACCACACCGACCGCCACCAGAACCTGGCCTCCCTGGACCAGGCGGGCGCCGCGAAGGCCATCGCCGCCGGACAGCAGGCCATCGTCAAGGCCGCGGACGGGGCCAGGGTCACCTCCCTCGCCCTGCCCTTCGGGGCCATGCCCCAGCAGGCCGGGGTCGCCGCGAAGGGAACGGGCTACCGCTACGACGGCGTGTACCTCGTGGGCGCCAACCCCTCGGTCTCGCCCTTCGACAAGGCCTTCACGCCCGGCGGGATCCCGCGGATCCGCTCGGCGGGGCCCAAGGACCAGGACGCCGAGTTCGGTTCGTCGCGCTGGCTGGACAAGCTCGCCGAGGGGAAGAACTGGTACGTCTCGGACGGCGACCCGAACACGGTCGCCTTCCCCCGCGCCGCGCAGGACAAGGTGGCCCCGGCCTTCGCGAAGCGGGCCCGGCCGTACTGAGGCCCTTCGTTCCGTGTCGGGAGGGGCAACTCGGACGCGTCGCGAGTGCCCCTCCCGGCTACGAGCAGTGGGGGCAGCGCTCCTTCACCCGCTTTCCGTCGTACACGACCCAGATCCATCCGTCCTCGCAGCTCGGACAAGCAGCCATGACCGTTCCCTTCAATTCCGTGTGTACGAGAGAGGTACCGCGGGGTCGTCCAGCCAGACGAACTGCTCCTCCGGCGTGACGGTGACGCCCATCCGCTCCAGCCCGGGGCGGCCGAGGCCCAGCCACGCGTCGTGGATCCGCTCAGCCGTGTCCCACAGGTCGCGTGGCCCGGTCTGGGTGACCTGGTCGCCGCGTACGGTGGCCCGCGAAAGGCCGTCGCCGAGCGGGGTGATGATGCCGTCCTCGGTGCCCCAGGGCGTATCGCCCACCACCGTGTCGAAGAGCACCTGCAACCCCGGCGGCGGATGGAGCAGCGTCGCGGGATCGCGCTTCAGTTTCCGTACCCGCGGTTCCGTATCCGCGTCGACGTCTCCGCCCGCCGGGCGGCTCCGCTGGCCACGGAGCACCATGAACGCACACTCCTCGTGGAACCGGCCGACCGCCGTGCCGTCGCCCCGGACCTTCAGGCGCAGCAGCCGCATGACCGGCGCGTACGGCATCACGATGACGCCACCCGGCCGGGTCTGCTCCACCCAGGTGTACGGGATCTGCCGTACACCGCAGGTCACATGCGTCCGGTCGAACGGGGCCAGGCCCGGAACACCGGCTTCCCCCTCCCCGACGACCAGGCGCGGCGCGAGCCCGGCCGAGCGCAGGTTGGCGGCAGCGGCGGCGGACAGCCCGGCGTCGATGTCGACCGACACCACCTGTTCCGGGCCGCCGGTCAGGTACGACAGGAGGCCGGCCGTCCAGCCGGTGCCCGTACCCACTTCGAGCACCCGGTCCCCGGACCGGGGCGCCAGGTGCCGCAGAAACGCGTTGACGAGGAGCGGGCTGGACGCCGAACAGGTGGGCGCGTACGTCTTCGCCGCGTTCTCCGGGGTCAGCTCGGTCCGCCCGTCGTCGAGTTGGGTGAAGACGACGGTGTCCGAGCAGACCGCCCGCCACCAGGTCGCGGGATCGGCCTCGCGGTCGATCCAGTGACCCGCCCCGGTTCCGGCGGGCTTGGCCCACGCCTGCGCGGGGATGAAGAGGTGTCGCGGTACATGGATCGTCGCGTCGGCGAGACAGCGGGTGTGTGGGGCCACAGGGTCCGCCTCACATTCGGGTCGCGGGTGGGCGGCCGTAGCCGCGTCGGTAACGGGTCCGCGGATGGCGGACGGTGACGAGGACCGGGTCGCGATAGCAGTAACAGGTGTATGTATGCCCCTCCTCGGCGTCCACCGGCACGTACGGCGCGGGGGCCTCGGGGCGGCCCGCCCACGCGTACAGGATGCCCAGCACCAGCACGACAAGGCTGCCGGTCAGGGCGACGACACCCCACAGGACGCGGTCGTTCACCGCGTCCACAGTTCGCACCAGACCGTCTTGCCGACGGTACGGGGCTCCACGCCCCACCGGTCCGCGACCTGCTCCACGATCAGCAGCCCCCTGCCGAAACACTCCTGGTCGGTGGCGGCCCGCACCACCGGCAACCGCTCCCCGCGCGGATCCGTGACCTCGATACGGAGCACCGCCGCGCTCAGGGCGACCCGCACCCGGAAGAACCGGTCCCGCAGACACCCGTGCAACAACGCGTTCGTCCCCAGCTCACTCACCAGCAACGCCGCCGACCACGACAGCTCGGGCCGCCCCACTCCGCCACCAACCGCCCCACGTGCCCCCGGGCCAGCGACACACTGCCGGCCACCGGCGTGTAATCCAGCGAATCCACCTTCAGCACGGGCCCGAACTCAGGCCCCGGGGCCGGAACTTCCTGCGCAGCGGTCATGAACACGCACCTCCGTGTGCGGTCGGGATCTGCCCGTACGGGACGCGCATGGCAGTGGCGATGCCACCGGGCCGCACCCCTTCCAGGGCACGGCAGGGCGGTGCACTTCCACCAAGTGGCTCCGCAGTGCGAGCGGTTGCGTACTGAACGTAGCGGCCGAGTCGCGACCGGACAACTGCACGGGACGAATTCTCCCCGTGCGGGTGATTGCTGAGCGTCGAGTGGCTGTTGCAGACTGTGCGCGACGAGGAGAGGGGTGCGTGATGGTGAACCGGCACGTGAAGGCGGGTAATCGGGTATCGACCGTCCTGGCACGCCAGTTGGGCAGCCAGTTGCTTGCCTTCAGGGAGGCTGCCGGGCTCAATCAGTCACAGGCGGCCAAGGTGCTCAGCGCTCACACGGCCAAGGTGGCCAAGATGGAGCGGGGATGGGTTCCTTTCCGGGATCCCGACATCGTCGCGTTGTGCAAGCTGTACGGAGTTGAGGACGAGGAGGTCATCGAGGGGTTGCTGGGTCTGGCCAAGCTGGATCGCGAGCGCCGCCGGGCGAAGGGCTGGTGGGTCAGTTGTGCCGGCGGAAACCTCCGTGAGTACATCGCCATGGAGGACGCGGCGCTCGGGGTGCGTATCTGGCAACTGTCACTTGTACCTGGGCTGTTCCAGACTCCTGAGTACATCCGCGCCTCGGTGGTGGCCGGGATCTCGGCCGAAGAGATGGACCGCATCGAGGAGGTCGTGGATGTGCGGCGGAGGCGGCAGGAACGTCTGCACAGCGACCGTCCGCTTCAGGTGCACGCGGTGATCTGGGAAGCGGCGCTCCGTCAGCTCATGGGCGGGCCGCAGGTGATGGCACGGCAGCTCAACCGCTTGTGCGAGCTGTCCGAACTGCCCCACGTTCGCATTCAGGTGCTGCCCTTTCGAACGGGTGGATACCCTGGCATGGGAGGCCCCTTCAACATTCTGTCCTTCGCGGAGGAGGGTGCGACGGACGTCGTGCACATGGACGGTCTTCACTCCACGGACTGGGTTGAAGGCGTGGAGGACAGCACGGCGTACGGAGATCTGTTCAGGCATCTGTGTGCGATCAGCTTGTCGCCCTACGACTCCGTGCGGCTCATCGAGGACATCGGCAAGGAAATGAGCGAGTGAGCGTGTCCGCCTTCAGGTTCACGAAGTCCAGTTACAGCAACCCGAGCGGCGAGTGTGTGGAAGTCGCCCGGAACATACCTGGCACTGTCGCCGTGCGCGACTCCAAGGCCCCTGCGGGCCCGCTGCTTCAGCTTTCCCCCGAAGTCTGGGACGCCTTCCGGTCAGGCCTCGTCCGTGAGGAGCCGTAGCACCCCGTGTCGCACTTCCAGTTCGTCAAGTCCAGCTACAGCAGCGGCGATGGCGAGTGCATAGAGGTTGCCCTCAACGTCCCCCGTATCGTCGCCGTCCGCGACTCCAAGAACCCCACCGGCCCGCTGCTCCAGCTCACCCCCGCCGCCTGGTCCGCCTTCCGGTCGGACCTCATCCGTGAGGGGCTGTAGCACCCCGCGCCGTAACGCCGGGTGAGATTCCCCGGAACCGGTCCGACGCCGGGCCTCGCCCGCCAGGATGGTGCGGGTGACGACCGACTCCTCAGACCTCTGGCACCACTACGGCCGCACCCGCGCCGATCGCGACCGCGCGGTCCCCGAGACGTTCCGCTGGAACTGGAGCCAGGACAGCGGGCCTGGTCCGGAAGTGCTCGGTGATCTGTCCGGGCGGGTCGTCGGGGACCTCGGTGCCGGGGCCGCCCGGCACGCCGCTCACCTCGCCGCCCGGCACGGGCCTGCCCAGGTCGTCGCCGTCGACGCCTCGCCCGCGCAGTACGCGATGGCCACGGAGCTGTTCGGCCACCTCGCGCCGGGCCTGCGGATCGTACGGTCCGGCGCCGTGCCGCATCTCCACGCGTCTGCCGGTACCTACGACGTGCTGTACAGCGTCTTCGGCGCGCTCGACTTCACCGACCCGCGTGTTCTTCTGTCTGCGGCGGCCACCGCACTCAAGCCCGGCGGGCGGCTGGTGTTCTCCACCCTGGCGCACTACCTCGGTGGCGCCGTCGCCCAGCCGGATGTCGTGGCCACCGACGTCCCTGCGAAGACTCCGGAGGGGGAATCGGCCACGATGCGCCGCTGGGTGCTCCAGGAACACGTCTGGGTGAAGGTCCTGGACGAAGCCGGATTCACCGGGATCGTCGTGGATGTGCTGCGTTCCACGGTCGCCGGGCCGCGCACCGCGGACACACTCCTGGTGAGTGCGGTACGGCGACCCTGAGCGCCCTGGTCCGCCTTCACCTTAGCCCGCGTGCGGCATCAGCCCGATGCCGGACGGCCCCTGTCGCCGCGCCCACGGTGACCCCCTTGATCAATCAACTCCGGCGCGTATTGCCGACGGGCCGGGGGCCTGCGTGCCGCATCTCGCGGGGGCATACCCCGAAGCGCCTCCGGAATGCCGTGCTGAGCGCGCTCGCGGAGGAGAATCCCGACGCGTATGCCAGCTCGGTGATCGTCAGATGCCGGTACACGGGTGCCCGCAGCCGGTCCCGTACCAACCGCAGCCGCTCCTCGCGGATCAGATCGCGGGGGGTTGTCCCTGCATGATGCAGGGCCAGCTGCACCTGGCGCAGCGACCAGCCCAGCGCCTGCGCAATGGTGGCGCCGGTCATGTCAGGGTCGGCCGCGTGTTCGCGGATGTACTGGCGGACCACAGCCTCCACCTCGGTCAGATGGCCCGGGGCGGTGGGGCGGTTGTCGCCTGCGGCGAGCATGCACAGCAGCTCGACCAGCCGGTCCGACACCGCGTCAAACCGGCCGCCGGTCAGGGTGTCGCGCTCCTCATGCAGACCGGTCAGCATGTCGCCCACCACCCGGCCCAGGCCAGAGGCCAGGTCGAGGCCGGCAACGAGCGGCGACGACCGGTTCAATCGCCCGTTCACCTCCCGAGCGGGGATCGACATGATGAGCGCCCGCATGGAGGCGTCCTGCAGCAGCTCGAACGGTGCGGCGAACGTGACAAGGCACCCGGCCTTCGGCGTCAGCCGTACCTCCTGGTCCTCCTGCCGCAGCACCAGTTCCCCGGCGACCGGTAGCAGAAAGCGGTAGTCCTCGTCCGGGTCGCGCCGCACCTGGCCCGCGGTCCGGGCGTACCTGATCGTGTCCGACCAGAACGTGACGAGCTGATAGGTGTCAGTGCGCTGACGGATCGTTCCCGCATGAAAGTCGTCGGTGGGCGGGTACCTGTAGTCCATCAGGCCTTGACACGACGTCACATGCTCGCTCCAGAAGTCGGTGCGCTCACCCGACGTCATGTCCCGAGTTGTCGACGAATCCACAACGTAGGTTCCTAAGGCCATTGAAGACGCCCTTCACTACAGCCTTCTCGTCGGGCATATCCGGAGTCGGTTCTCGCGCTCATGCCATCAAGCGTTGCACAATGCGACAACTTCCTTACGCGCAAGCACAATTCCCGGCGCGTCATCCAGTCCTATGGTCGGTCGCAGGATCCGCTGTGCGCCGAGCAGGGCAGGTCCCGACCCCCGCGCGACTGAGGTGGGGACGGCCCCGCGACCGTCCCCACCTGGGGGAGGAAACCATGGGCCTTATCCAGAGCCCCAAGTACCTGACTGAGGATCAAGATGGCAAGTGACAAACTGATCCAGAACCTGGGTGAGCGGCACAGGCCATTCCGTGCCGCCCTCAGTGGTCGAGTGGCCCGAAGCGTGTTGGGGCTGACGATGGCTGTAGCGGTTGCGGGCGTAAGCGTGGGAATTCTCGGAGCCGGACCCGCAGCCGCGGACCCGGTATCGCTCAAACTGCGGTACACGTGCTCAGTTCAGGTGATCCCCGACCGGTCAGACACGGTAAAGATCGACTCGGATGTCCCGAAGTCGGCTGCGGTCGGCAAGCCCACCCCGAAATTCGTCATCCATGCGGCGGTGCCGGTGAACGCGGCTGACACGAAGGGGCTGCGCAGGGCCGGTATCAAGACCATCGAGGGCACGGTGGAAGCGAAGGTCCGCGTGACAGCGCCGGGGGGCGACACCAACCTCAGAGTGTCGTTCCACGTGGCCAGGACCAACGTCCCGGAGTCCGGACCGTTCTTGGTCAAGACGACCGGCGTCGCGCCGAAGCTCACCTTCAGCCAACCGGGCAGGGCGAAAATCACCGTCGGTGACTTGATCATGCACGTCACTGCGAGTGGTGGCATGACTGTCAAACTCGACGTGCCATGCAGGCTGGACACTGGGCAGAACAACGTCGTGGCCTTGCTCGACATCACTGGAACGACGACCGGCCCGGCCCCGTCCAAGATGCCTGATACGGCCACCTCCGGCACCACTGGGTCGCAGAACCCGGGCGAAGGCGTGAGGGCGGGGGCGACCACGGAAGACTCGGCCAGCCCCTCCGGCAGCCTGGCTACGACTGGCAGCCAGGGCATCGCGAGTCTGATCCCGCTGGTTACGGGAACTTTTGTCCTGGGAACCCTTGCCGCAGCCGCCGCTTTTCGATTCCGCTCACGCAGCCGGTGACCAGGGCGAACCCTGAAATCCCCGAACCGGTGGACCCTCTCGGGGTCAGGTGCCCCGAGAAGGTCGGGTGCCGGTAACAACGGCCCCTTGAACACCGTTACTGCGTTCGGTTTCAACGAAGACAACGGTTGAGGATGGGCACATGAGGGCGGCACGTCACCTGTGGTGGAGATGGTTGGCGCTGGCGGTGGTGGCCGTGGGGGTGGCGGTCACCTTAGCTGTTCGGGCGGGAACCGGGGAGGTGGACCCAGGCGGGTTGGCGGTCGGGCTGTTCGGCCTGATGCTGGCGATAGTGGGCCTGCACCAGGCGACGCGCTCCCAGGTCTCGCAGGATACCGACACCGCCGCACTCGCCGACCGACTCGCCGTCGACATCAGGAAGCGCGAAGAGGAAGCCCGCCAGAGACTCCTCGGCGGCAGCGACCGCACCATCAACGTCGAGTTCACCTTCCTACCCTCTCCCGCTCACCGCGCCACAGGCGCAGCACCCCACGGCACGTTGGAGGAAGCCGCTACCTACTACCGTGCTCTTCGGCCCGGCCGCCTCGTTATCACCGGCGCGCCCGGAGCCGGCAAGACCGTACTTGCCCTCCATCTCATGCTGCTCCTCCTCGCTGACCGGGCGCCGGGCGGTCCCGTTCCTGTACGCCTGTCGTTATCCACCTTCGACCCCAGCCGGAATAAGCTCGAGGACTGGCTCGCCGAGCATCTCGCCCGTACCTACCGGCTACGCCCCACCGCAGCAGCCGCCCTCGTCACCGGCCGACTGGTCCTCCCCGTGCTTGACGGGCTCGACGAAATGGATGCCAGTGAGACTCCCGGGCACGGCTCTCGCGCTGCAGCCGCCTTGGAGGCTATGAACACCTACCTCCACGGCATCACCAAGGGCCAGCTTGTCCTCACCTGCCGCAGTAGCCCCTACGTCGCTCTCGAAGGTGCGGAGCTGTGGGCACAGGACGCCTCCCGTATCGACATCGTCCCCGTCAGCCTGGCCGCGACCATGGCGTTCGTCACCGCCCGCGCCCGCAACCCGGCCCGCTGGGAACCCGTCCTGAACGCACTCCACGCCTCCCCGGCCGGTCCACTGGCTCGGGGCCTGTCCACACCCTGGCGGCTGACCGTAGCTCTCGCCGTCTACGACGAACGTCACCTCGACGGCAGCTGGGTCCGTGACCCCGTAGACCTCCTTGAGCCCACCCTGCAGACCCCCGAGCAGATCCGGGACCACCTGCTGGATCTGTTCATACTCGCCGCTTCCTCGACAGAGGGCACGACGGCGCCGTACACCCGGCTGCAGGTACGCACCTGGCTGACAGTCCTCGCCTGCTACCTGCGTGCCAACACCATCAGCGCCGGCGAAGTGGCCGGACGGCGTCTGTCAGGCACCGACCTCGTACTCCATGAACTGTGGCCGCTCACCGGCCGCCGCCGCGCCCGCACCGTCCACGTTCTGCTGAGCATCGCGGTGTGGGCCACCGCCGACCTACCTGCCGCCCTGCTCGATGACTGGAACGTGTACGCAACGAACGTGACACTCATGGTGGCGGCCGGTCTTCTTATAGGAATCCCTCCCTGGCCCGTACCGTCTCGGCTGGAACGAGTATCTGCCGGAACCCCTGCTGGAAGACATCAGTTCGTGAACGGGCTTGTGGGTGGGCTTTTCTGGGGAGTGCTCGTAGTCGTGGTCGACATGGGGAATGTCCTCGGGCTGGTGCTCGGGCTCGTATACGGATTGGTGGTAGGGCTCGTTGCTGGAGCGATGGTCGGATTCGGGCTGGCGGGCGTGCTCTCGGACGTACCCGAGGTTCGCAGGTCACACGGAAACGCGTCGCCGCGTGGCATGGTGCGGGACGACCTTGTGGCCGGGTTCGCGATCGGCCTCGTGGTCGGGCTCGTGTTCGTCCCTTTCTATTGGTTTGCCCTGGGCCCCGTACTCGCGCTCGGGGCAGTACTCATCTACATGCTCCTGTTCGGTCTCGGCGGCGGGCGTGCGCTCGCAATCCTCTACAACCGCCTGTTCAGATGCGGTTACCGGAGCGCGCTCGACTTGCTGTTCAGGCCCTGGCGCGCGTTCGGACCCCTGTTCAGGACCGGCGCCGGCCCAGCCCTTGGCGCCGCAGGCGTCCGCTACATAGCTTTTCTCCTCTGCACCCGCCCCTGGTGGTCCAACCAACCACTGCCCTGGCGCCTCGGTCGTTTCCTCGACTGGTGCTGCGACGCGGGTCTGACGCGCACCGCCGGGATCGCCTACCAGTTCCGCCACCGGGAGCTCCAGGACTTCCTCACCCGCGACCACATCCACCACGACCCGCCGAACCGCCCCACTTCTGTACAAATGACACGACTCTGAGCTGCTTGAGAAGCCGTATCCCAACCGAACGTGATCGCTTGATTCCTGCTGGTCGGGCATGGTCTCGGTCGGAGTGAGGGAGACATCCGGAAACCTTCGACCCGGCTCGAAGGCCAAGCCCGGCGGGCGCCTCGTGTGCCGCGCCGGTCAGATCGTGAACAGTCAGTCGCAGCAGTCGCATCCGGGCTGGCATCCGCAGGTGTCCGTGCTGGTCACCGGCGTGCTGACGGGGGCGCAGCAGCCCTTGCCCTGCCAGGCGTCCCGGCCTTCCTTCGCGGCGATGACCGCGATGACGAGGGCGGCGATCGGGTCGGCCCAGGACCAGCCGAGGGTGAGGTTGGCGAGCAGGCCGACGAGGAGGACGGCGGACAGGTAGGTGCACAGCAGGGTCTGCTTCGAGTCGGCGACGGCCGACGCCGAGCCCAGTTCCCGTCCGGCCTTGCGCTGGGCGGCGGACAGGAACGGCATGATGGCCAGCGACAGCGCGGCCAGGACGATGCCGGGGATCGAGTGCCCGGCTTCGCCGGTGCCTGTCAGGGCCCGTACGGAGTCGACGGTGACGTACAGCGCGAGCGCGAAGAAGGACACTGCGATGATCCGCAGCGTGGTCTTCTCCCGGGCTTCGCGGGCGGCGTGTTCGGTGGCGGAGAACTGCCAGGCGACGGCGGCGGCCGAGGAGACCTCGATGACGGAGTCCAGGCCGAAGCCGATCAGGGCGGTGGAGGAAGCGATCGTGCCCGCGGTGATCGCGACGATCGCCTCGATTGCGTTGTAGGCGATGGTCGCCGCGACCAGGAACCGTATTCGGCGGGTGAGCGCGTCGCGGCGCGTGGGGCTGGGGCCGAGGGATATCGCGGTCATTCAGCAGCAGCCCTTCTCGTCGGTCCCCGTACAGGTGCGGTCCGCGGCGACGGCCACGACTGCGGTGCGCAGGTCGTCCAGGGCGTGGCCCAGGCGGTCGTCGGCGAGTTCGTAGCGGGTGCGCCGGCCGTCGGGGACGGTGATGACCAGGCCGCAGTCGCGCAGGCAGGCCAGGTGGTTCGACAGGCGGGTGCGCGAGATGTTCAGGGTGTCGGCGAGGTCGGCCGGGTAGGCCGGGGCCTCGCCGAGCGCGAGCAGGATGCGGCAGCGGATCGGGTCGGCGAGGGCGCGTCCGAACCGCGCCAGGACTTCGATGTCCTGAATTCAGGGATTCGTGGATTCTCGATGAAGGGTGGACGTCAGGCTGTTCGTGGTGCGGGCCGGTCAGCGGCGGGTGAGGTCGGCGGCGTACTCGGGGCTGAAGCCCTGGCTTTCCCTGTGCCAGAGGTGGTCAGCGGGCCTGGCGGACCCCGCGCCGCCAGACAGCGGTGAGGGAGGCGAGGGCGGAGATGTCCCGGGTGGGGTCTCCCTCGACCAGCAGCAGGTCCGCGCGCAGACCGGGGACGATACGGCCCCGGTCGGCGAGCTCGAAGTGAAGGGCCGGGACGCTGGTCGCGGAAGCGAGTACCTCCTCGGCGCCGAGGCCGGCCTGGGCGAGCAGTTGCAGTTCACGGTGGAGGCCGGCGCCGTGAGCGGGCACGAACGGGGTGGCGTCGCTCCCGGCGAGGAGAGGGACGCCCGCCCGGTGCAGCGCCCGCAGCGCGCCGACGGCGTTGGCGTAGTGGCCGGCGTGTGTGCAGCCGGCGGTCCCGGGGCGTTGGGCAGTGATCGCCTCGAAGTACGCGAGCGTGGTGACGACGAAGACACCCTGGGCGTGGACCCGCTCGGCCAACCGTCGTGAGGCCGGAGCCTGGGGGGCGAGGTCGGCCCATACGTGGGCGAGGCCGTCCACACCGGCGTTGAGCGCGATGTTCGCCTCGGCGGCGGTGATCGTGTGGGCGATGACCCGCAGGCCGGCTTCGTGCGCCGCCGTGGTGACGGCGGCGGCGACCACCGGGGTCATGGCGGGGAGGTCGGCGCCGTGCACCGTGCCGTCATCAATGACGATTTTGAGGTAGTCGGCGCCTTCGTCGAGCCGGGCCTGGACGAAGGCCGGGGCCTGCGCGGGGTCGGTGACGAAGTCGATCTCCGTTACATCGCTCGGGTCGAGGACGGTGCCGCTCAGGGCGGCCAGCAGCTGGGTCGGGTGCCCGCCGGGTGCTGTGGCGACGGTGCCGGCGCTGCGCAGGTCGGCCACGTCGTCGTGGTGGTCGGCGAGCCTCCGGTACCGGGCCAGCGGCCGTGGCAGGCAGAACATGTCGAGCTCGGTGGTCACCCCGTAGCGCAGTGCCTCGGCCAGACTTCCGTCGAACGTGTGCGTGTGGGCATCGATGAACCCCGGCAGCAGCGTTGCGCCCCGCCCGTCGATCTCAACGTTGGCCGCTCCGATCGCACCGGCGCCGACCGCGGCGATGAGACCGTCCTCCAGCATCACGTCCGTGGCGGCGATGGTGCGCTCGCCATCGAACACGCGAGCGCCGTGAATCCGTGTACGCATCGAAGTCCTCCCTGTGATCTCAGGGGAGGAGGCCCCTCCTCCCCGGACATCACCACAGAGAGAAGTCGGGCGCCCACTGTGACCTCGGCGGGCACCATCGTGATGTGGCTCACGATCGGGTCTGTCCGTGTCACACTCGCGGCGTGACGGCTCTCTTCGGTCCGGCAGACGAGGAGGCACGTATGACACCCGCCCCACCACCGCACCCGACGGCCGACACCGTTACCGAGCAGTTCCTTGGCCATCGCGAGCTGCTGTTCTCGGTGATCTACAACATGCTCGGCAGTGTCGCCGAGACGGAGGACGCGCTCCAGGAGGTGTGGCTGGCGTGGTCCGCCCGGCACCGCAAGCCGGACGCCGAGCCCGTCCACAACGCCCGGGCCTATCTCGTCCGTATCGCGGCGAATCGCGCTCTCGCCCGCCGCGCGGACATGAGCCGCAGGCGGGAGACGTACATCGGCTCCTGGCTTCCTGAACCCCTGGTGATGGCCGAAAGTGATGTCACGGACGGTGCCGAGCGCGCCGAGGCGCTGTCCATGGCCGTGCTGGTTGTGCTGGAGACCCTGTCGCCACTGGAACGTGCCGTATTCGTGCTGCACGAGGTGTTCGGGTTCGCCCACCCGGAGATCGCGGGCATCCTGGACCGCTCACCGGCGGCGGTGCGCCAGATCGCCACCCGTGCGCGCCGCCATGTCCACACGCGTCGTCCCCGCCACCAGCCCGAGCCTGCCCTGCACGCCCAGGTCACCGAGCGGTTCGCCGCTGCCGCGCTCGGCGGCGACCTCCGCGCGCTTCTGGAAGTGCTGGCACCCGATGTGACGCTCTGGACCGACGGAGGCGGCAGCGGACCCGCAGTCAGCCTGCGTCCCGTCCACGGCCGCGACCAGGTCGCCGCAGTATTCATGGCGGTCGCCCGAGCGCTGCCCCCGGAGGGGCTGGACGTCCACTACCGGCGGGTGGCCCAAGACCCCTGTGCGCTCATCTTCTCCGGCGGCAGTCCGCTCGCCGTCGTGATCGTTGACCTCACTCCCGGGGGAGACCGGATCGCCGGCGTCTTCTCCGTCACCAACCCGAACAAACTCTCCGGCGTCCGGCCTTGTCGTCGGGGATAGGGGCACCGTTCCCGCCCCGCCCGCCGCGCGAGCCGCTTTCACCCCGCCGCCAGCACCGCCGCCACCACCGGGCCCGCCGCGTCGCCGCCGTGGCCGCCGGCCTCCACGACCGCCGCCGCGGCGATGTCGTCGTGGTAGCCCGTGAACCAACTGTTCGACGTTTCCTGGCCGTCGACCTCCGCCGAGCCGGTCTTCGCGCCCTTGTCGCCGCCGAGCCCGGCCATCGCCGTCGCGCCCGTACCGCTCGTCGCCGTCAGCCGCATCATCGAGCGCAACTGCTGCGCCACGCCGGACGGCAGGGAGCGCGCCGCCGTGGCGATCTCCCGGTCGTCCAGTGAGGGGGCGACGACGACCGGCTGCTTGAACGTGCCGTTCTTCGCGGTGGCCGTGACGGAGGCCATGTTGAGGACGTTCATCTGGACCGTGCCCTGCCCGATGTACTGGGCCGCCGCCTCGCCGCCCGACGACGACGGGATGGAGCCGTCGAAGGACGCGACGCCGGTCTTCCAGTTGTCGAGGCCGATCCCGAAGACCTCGGCGGCCTCCTTGGGCAGCGCGCCGTCGTCGCCCACGTCGTCGATCAGCTTGATGAAGGCGGTGTTGCAGGAGCGGGCGAAGCTCTGCGAGAAGGGCCGGCCGTCGATGGAGAAGTCGTCCAGGTTCTTGAAGGTGCGGCCCATGTAGATCGCGTTCTTCGGGCACTCGGCGGTCCTGGTCGCGCCGATCAGGTCCTTCTCCAGCAGCATCGCGGCCGTGACGATCTTCATGGTGGAGCCGGGGGCCTGCTTGCCGAGCATCGCCGCGTTGAAGCCGTCCTTGCGGTTGTTCGCGACGGCCAGGATCTCGCCCGTGCTCGGCTTGACGGCCGCGACCGACGCCTCGCTGTACTTCTTCACCGAGGTCTCGGCGGCGGCCTGGACGGTCGCGTCGAGCGTCGTCTTCAGCGTGCCCTCCTTGCCCTTGGAGAGGGTCAGGAGGGACTCGTCGGCAGAGGTGGAGCCGGAGCCGGTGGTGGCGTCCGGATCGGCGTCGCTCTTCAGCATCAGCTCGACGCCGGCCGAGCCGCCCGCCTCCTTGCCGTACCGCTCGCGGAGCTGGTCGAGGAGGGACCCGAGCGACGGGTACTTCTCCTTCGTCAGCTCGACGCCGTTGCGGTCGACCGCCTTGATGGGCGGTACGGACGCCTTCGCCGTTTCGAGGCGGGTGGTCTTCGTCAGCTTCGGGTGGATCACGGACGGCGCCCAGGAGACCAGCGGCCGGCCCGTCGACAGGCCGCGCACCACGGTCAGTTCCGAGGTGTACGTCCACGGCTTGCTCGCGCCGTCCAGCTCGACCTTCGCCTTGACGGTGAACGGCACCTTCGCGCCGACCGCCGGGCCCGGAGTGATCACCGCGTCGGTGACATGGGCCTCGGTGCGGTACGCGCCGATGACGGGCGTCGCGCCGGTCGGGTCGTTGGTGAGCTGCGCGACGGCCGCCGCGTCACCGCCCTGTGCCCACTTGGTCAGGAAGTCCTTGGACGCCTGGTCGATCTCGGCGGCGCTCAGCGGTCCGGTCTTGACCTCACTGGTCGCGGACTTCGTCTCCGCGTCCGTGCCCCCGCCGGACATCCCGTTGTAGACGTTGTACGCGCCGTAGCCCACTCCACCGGCGAACACGAGAAAAACTCCGCCTATGACGGCGGTCTTCGCTCCACTGCGCATGAGTGGTGGTCACCCCTCCCCAGGAGCCCCTCGAACATCTGAACACGTTCAAGGAAGTCATCGACTCGGAACTCTACGGGACGGTTGAGTCACGGGAGGCGGGCGTTACCGGACTGCTACAGAGGCCCGGACGCCCCTCAGGACGGATGTGGGCCGCCGCCGCGCGGCAGCGCCGTCTCCGTCCAGATGACCTTGCCGTGCGCCGTGTACCGCGTCCCCCACCGGTCGGCGAACTGGGCGACCAGGAACAGCCCCCGCCCGCCCTCGTCGGTGGCCGCGGCGGCGCGCAGATGCGGGGAGGTGGAGCTGGTGTCGGAGACCTCGCAGATCAGCGTACGGTCGCGCAGCAGCCGTACCCCGATGGGCCCCGAGGCGTACCGGATGGCGTTGGTGATCAGCTCGCTCAGCACCAGCTCGGTGGTGAACGCCGCCTCCTCCAGGCCCCAGTCGGTGAGCCGGCGGCTGACCTCGGCGCGTACCTCGGCCACCGCCGCCGGGTCGTGCGGCACGGTCCACTCGGCGATCCGGTCCGTGTCGAGCCTGCGGGCGCGGGCGACGAGTACGGCGATGTCGTCGCTCGGCCGGTCGGGGACCAGCGCGTCGAGCACCGCCTGACAGGTGGCCTCCGGGTCCTGTCCGGCGGCCCCGGCGAGCGCCGTCCGCAGGTGTGCGAACCCCACGTCGATGTCCCACCCGCGGTCCTCGACCAGCCCGTCCGTGTACAGCACCAGCCGGCTGCCCTCCTCCAGCGTGAACTCGGTCGCCTCGTACGGCTGCCCGCCGATCCCGAGCGGCAGCCCGGCCGGCAGGTCCAGGAACTCGGCGGTGCCGTCCGGGTGGACGAGGGCGGGCGGCGGGTGCCCGGCGCGGGCCACCGTGCAGAGCCCGGAGGCCGGGTCGTAGACCGCGTACACGCAGGTGGCGCCGGTGACGGCGGTCCTGCCCCCGGAGGGCCGGGGCGGCGCGCCGTCCTCGCCGGGCGCGTCCGTGCCCTCCTCCTCCTCGTCGATCCGGCTGACCAGCTCGTCCAGGTGCCCGAGCAGCTCCTCGGGCGGCAGGTCGAGCGCCGAGAAGTTGGCGACGGCCGTCCGCAGCCGCCCCATCGTGGCGGCGGCGTGCAGCCCGTGCCCGACCACGTCGCCCACCACCAGCGCCACCCGCGCGCCCGGCAGGGCCAGTACGTCGAACCAGTCGCCGCCCACGCCCGACTCGGCCGGCAGATAGCGGTAGGCGAGGTCGAGGGCGCTCTGCTCCGGGAGCCGGTTGGGCAGCAGGCTGTGCTGGAGCACGACGGCCATGGTGTGCTCGTGCGTGTAGCGGCGCGCGTTGTCGATACAGACGGCCGCGCGGCCGGCCAGCTCGCCGGCCAGGGAGATGTCGTCCTGCTCGAAGGCGTCGGGGCGCCGCGAGCGCCAGAAGTTGACCATCCCCAGCATCACGCCCCTGGCCAGCAGCGGAACGGTGATGAAGGAGTGGAACCCGTACGCCATCAGGAGTTCGCCGCGCTCGTGGTCGTGCCGCCTCCAGGTGTCCGAGGAGCGCAGGTCGGTGGTGAGGACGGGCTCCCCGCCGGCCAGGCTCTCGGTCTGCGGGGTGGACGGCATCAGGCTGAACTCCACACCGACCCGGTAGAGCGGCGACTCCTCCGCGATCCCGTGCACGGCGATCCGGCGCAGCCCCGCACCGGTCGCGGTCGCGGGGCCCGGCTCCTCGCCGCGCAGGACGGGTTCGGCGAGGTCGACGGTGACGAAGTCCGCGAAGCGGGGGACGGCCACCCGGGCCAGCTCCTCGGCCGTACGCGTCACGTCCAGGGTGGTGCCGATCTGCGTACTCGCCTCGTAGAGGAGGGTGAGCCGGCCGCGGGCCATCTCGGCCCGTCCGGAGAGCGCGCGCAGCTCGGTGGAGTCGCGCAGCGTGGTCACCCAGCCGGGCGGCCCGCCGGCCCGGTCGGTGGGGCGGCGGTTGACGACGAGCTGCCGCTCCCCGGAGTTGACCACCTCGTCGTCGGCGACCTGCTCGGAGGTGAGCAGCCGCGCCGTCTCCGGGGCGAGCCCCAGCTCCGAGACGTACCGGCCCTCCGGGTTCGGGGGGAGGCTGAGCAGGAGGGCCGCCTCGTCGTTGACGAGCAGCAGCCGGCCGTCGCCGCCGACGATCAGCACGCCCTCCCGTACCGCGTGCAGGACCGCGTCGTGGTGCTCGTACATCCGGGTCATCTCGGTCGGGCCGAGACCGTGGGTCTGCCGGCGCAGCCGGCGGTTCATGAACGCCGTCCCGGCGGTGGCCAGCAGGAGGCCGCCGGCCGCCGCGCCGAGGAGCACCGGAAGCTGCTCCTCCACGGCGGTGCTGACCCGGGCGATGGTGATCCCGGCCGAGACGAGGCCGACGATCTTGTGGCCGGGGCCGAAGACCGGCACCACCGCGTACACGGCGGGGCCCAGGGTGCCCGTGTTCCTCGCGGTGAAGGGGTGACCGGCCTGCGCGGGCTTGAGGTTCCCGACGAAGTGCTGGCCGATACGGGCAGGGTTGGGGTGGGTGTACCGGATGCCCCGCGGGTTCGTGACCACGACGAAGTCGACGCCGGAGATCTTGCGCGCGGCCTCCGCGCGCGGCTGGAGGATCGCGGTCGGGTCGGGGGAGCGCAGCGCGGCCACGATGCCCGGGGAGTTCGCGAAGGCCCCGGCGACGGCGAGGGACCGGTTCGTCGCCTCCCGCTGGCTGTCCCGGTGGGCCTGGAGGACGACGGCGGTCGCGGCGGCGGCCACCAGCAGCAGCACGATCACGGCCTGGAAGAGGAAGACCTGCCCCGCGACACTGCTGTTCCCGATCCGCAGCCAGGATCCGCCGCGCGACCGGGGTCCGCCGCGCGACCGGGACCCGGCCCGCCACCAGGACCGGGGACCGGCTGAGGGCCGGGGCTCGCCTGGACGTCGGGCCAATCGGGCCATAGGGACAGATTTACACCAGGATCCGGGGCGAGGCGACCGGTGCCCGGCCGCCGGATCCGTCCCCGCGGCCCCGCCGGACGGGGCCGAACGGGCGGCCTACACCCAGGTGTCGAGCCACATCCGGTTGCGCCACGAGTCCAGCGGGATCGCCGTGCCCGTGTACAGCGGCCAGAAGTAGATGAAGTTCCAGACGATCAGCAGGACCAGCACCCCCGCGCCGACCGCGCCGACCGTCCTGCGCCGTTCGTCCGAGCCCTGCGGCCCGAGGATCGCGCCGATCATCATCGCCACCGCCAGACAGAGGTACGGGACGAAGACGACCGCGTAGAAGAGGAAGATCGTCCGCTCCTGGTAGAGGAGCCAGGGGCCCCAGCCCACCGCCACCGCGCAGGCGATCGCGCCCGCGCGCCAGTCGCGGCGGAAGAACCAGCGCCACAGGACGTAGAGCAGCGCGAACGCGCCCGCCCACCACAGCATCGGCGTGCCGATCGCCAGCACCTCGCGGGCGCACTTCCCGGCGGTCGACGCCGGGCAGCCGTCCTGGCCGGCGGCCGGGTCCTCGTAGAAGTACGAGACCGGGCGGCCCAGGACGATCCAGCTCCACGGATTGGACTGGTAGGTGTGGCCGGACGTGAGGTTGATGTGGAACTGGTACACCTCGTACTCGTAGTGCCACAGGCTGCGCACCCAGTCGGGCAGCCACGTGAAGCTGCCGCCCTTGCCCGCCGTCGTGGCCCAGTCCCGGAAGTAGCCCTTGTCCGTGACGATCCAGCCGGTCCACGAGGCGACGTACGTGGCGATCGCGACCGGCACCGTCGAGAAGAACGCCGGCACGATGTCCCGCTTCAGCACCGCCAGGTACGGCCGTACCGCCCCCGCCGTACGCCGCGCGCCCACGTCCCACAGGACCGCCATCACCGCGAAGGCGGCCAGGATGTAGAGCCCGTTCCACTTCGTCGCGAAGGCCAGGCCCAGCAGCACACCGGCCGCGATGCGCCACGGGCGCCACCCCAGGCGCAGCCCCTCCGCGACCGAGGCGTCCGGGCGCAGGACGCCCTCCTCCTCGTCCACCGGGAGCGCCGCCGCCAGCCGGGCTCTGGACCGGTCGCGGTCGATCAGCAGAGCGCCGAACGCGGCCAGCACGAAGAACATCAGCACCAGGTCGAGCAGGGCGGTGCGGCTCATCACGAAGTGCAGGCCGTCCACCGCGAGCAGCGCGCCCGCCAGACACCCCAGGAAGGTGGAGCGGAAGAGCCGCCGCCCGATCCGGCAGAGCATCAGCACGGAGAGCGTGCCGAGCACCGCCACCATGAAGCGCCAGCCGAACGGGGTGAAGCCGAACATCTGCTCACCGAGCCCGATGACCCACTTGCCGACCGGCGGATGCACCACATAGCCGGGGTCGGTGGGCACCGGGACGGAGGACGGGTCCTTGAGGATCGACGTGTCGACGTCCTTGGGCCAGCTCCCCTCGTACCCCTGGTTGATCAGGGCCCAGGCGTCCTTGGCGTAGTACGTCTCGTCGAATATCACCGCCTTGGGGTTGCCCAGGTTCCAGAACCGCAGCACACCCGCGACCAGCGCCACGAGGGCCGGGCCGCCCCACGCAGACCAGCGGACCAGCCGCGCGGTGAGCGGGGCCGGCACCCCGAGCACGGCCCACAGCCGGTCCGAGGGCCGGGTGTACGGCGGCACCAGGCGTTCGCGCAGGCCCGTCACCGGCCGCGGGGCATGGCCGAATCGGCGCAGCCGCTGAGGCCATGAGGGCTGCTTCTCGTCGGCGTCGTGCCCCTGGAGGGCTTCTGGCGCAGTACTGGTCACCGCGCCATCGTAGGGAACGCCGCTGTGCGAGGCGCGCGTCCCGTCCTGCGAGGATGGCGGATGTGACTGGAACGCCTGGAACACCGCCCCCGACAGCCCCCGTGACTCACCCCTCGGCGGGTGGCTCGAAAACCGCCCCGGCATCCCCCGGAACGCTGGTCCTCGCGGGCACGCCCATCGGCGATGTCGCGGACGCGCCGCCCCGGCTCGCCGCCGAGCTGGAGACCGCCGAGGTGATCGCCGCCGAGGACACCCGGCGGCTGCGCCGGCTCACCCAGGCGCTCGGGGTGCACACCCGGGGGCGGGTCGTGTCGTACTTCGAGGGGAACGAGTCCGCCAGGACGCCCGAACTGGTGGAGGCGCTGACGGGCGGGGCGCGGGTGCTGCTGGTCACGGACGCGGGCATGCCGTCCGTCTCCGACCCCGGCTACCGGCTGGTGGCGGCGGCCGTCGAGCACGGCATCCGCGTCACCGCCGTACCGGGGCCCTCGGCCGTGCTGACCGCGCTGGCGCTCTCCGGGCTGCCCGTGGACCGCTTCTGCTTCGAGGGGTTCCTGCCGCGCAAGGCGGGCGAACGGCTGGGCAAGCTCCGCGAGGCGGCCGGCGAGCGGCGCACGCTCGTCTACTTCGAGGCCCCGCACCGGCTGGACGACACGCTCGCCGCGATGGCCGAGGTCTTCGGCGCCGACCGCAGGGCCGCCGTCTGCCGCGAGCTGACCAAGACGTACGAGGAGATCAAGCGCGGCCCGCTGGGCGAGCTGGCGGCGTGGGCGGCCGAGGGCGTACGGGGCGAGATCACCGTCGTCGTGGCGGGCGCCCCGGACCCCGTGCCCGGCGATCTCGACCCCGTCGAGCTGGTGCGGCGGGTACGGGTGAGGGAGGAGGCGGGGGAGCGGCGCAAGGAGGCGATCGCCGCCGTCGCCGTCGAGGCGGGGTTGCCCAAGCGGGAGGTGTTCGATGCTGTCGTCGCATCAAAAAACGCGGCGCGCACGGCCCCCTCGGAAGGTAAAGGACTATCGTGAAATGTAAAGCGCAGACCGCGTGCCGGGTCATTGGGACATGAGAAGGCCAAGACCCATCCAATAATCGACAGGCGCTGATGCGCTCCCGCCTTCGAAGGCGTCCACTGGGGCAGTGGAGAGGAGCTGGCATGAGTGAGATCACGGGCACCGCTGTAGTTCACGAGGCATATGCCTTTTGTTGCATGCGTTGTGGACACGGCTGGGAGCAGGCGTACGACATAGAGCATCATGTCGACGGCTCGGGCCAGAACGTCGTCGTGTACAAGGCGGAGGGGGTGCGGGTTCCCTCCCCGCTCTCCAGCCCGACCTGTCAGAACTGCGGCGGCCATGTCGTACGCATCATGAGGTCCGGACAGGTCTCGTCGGTCCGGGCGCTGATGACGGAGCAGCACCACCCGGCGAAGACGGCCAAGACGGCGAAGGCGACGAAGGCCGCCAGGACGGCGAAGGGCGCCAGGACCGCCGAGGGCGAGGGGGGCGCGGGCACGGAAGGGCAGCCGGGCGAGGAGATACCCGCCCAGGCGCGGGGCGGGGAGATATCCGAGGGATCCGCCGGGAAGACCGGCGAGGGGCACCACCACTGGCACCTCTCCGACCTCCTGCACCCGTTCCAGCACCACCACCGCCCGTGAGCGCGCGGGACCGGCCCCCGGGAGATCCTTCCGGACCCCGGCGGACCGGTCCCCCGTAGGATCGCGCCCATGAGTTCGAAGCAAGCCCCGCCGCCGCTGCCCGAGCCCCTTCGGGTGGCGGTCGCGGACGCGCACACCCACCTGGACATGCAGGAAGGCACCGTCGCTGAGGCCCTGGAGAAGGCCGCCTCGGTCGGTGTGACGACGGTGGTCCAGGTGGGGTGCGACCTCAAGGGGTCCCGCTGGGCAGCCGAGACGGCCGCGGCGTACGACACCGTCCACGCGGCGGTCGCGCTGCACCCCAACGAGGCGCCGCGCATCGTGCACGGCGACCCCGACGGCTGGTCGCGCCAGGGCGCTCGCGCGGGCGGCGGCGACGCGGCGCTGGACGACGCGCTGACCGAGATCGACGCGCTGGCCGCGCTGGAGCAGGTGCGGGCCGTCGGCGAGACCGGGCTGGACCACTTCCGTACGGAGCCCGAGGGCAGGGCGGCGCAGGAGCGCTCGTTCCGCGCCCACATCGAGATAGCCAAGCGCCACGGGAAGGCGCTCGTGATCCACGACCGCGAGGCGCACGCCGACGTGCTGCGCGTCCTCGCGGAGGAGGGCGCTCCGGAGCGCACCATTTTCCATTGTTATTCCGGCGACGCCGAAATGGCCGGGATTTGTGCCGCGGCCGGTTATTACCTGTCCTTCGCAGGAAATGTCACCTTCAAAAACGCTCAATTGTTGCGTGACGCGCTCACCGTAGCGCCGCTCGACCTTCTGCTGGTCGAGACCGACGCGCCATTTCTCACCCCGGCCCCCTTTCGCGGGCGGCCGAATGCGCCCTACCTCATTCCCGTCACCCTGCGGGCCATGGCAGAGGTGCGGGGGATCGGCGAGGACGCGATGGCGGAGGCGATCGCGCGGAACACGGCCCGGGCGTTCGATTACTGAGCCGTCGCCGCACCACTACTGAGCCGCTGCCGGTCCGCCGCTGAATCGCGTGTCCGTGCGAGTGGGTACGCTGGGTAGCCGAGCCGCTTTGGAGAGTGACCGAAGCTCCGCTAGGGTCCGGGGGCATCCCGCACCGGATCCCGTGGAGCGTCGTGAGCAATGCACAGGGCAGTCACCGTGCGACACGCGGCGGGCGCCGACGCCGGAGCCCCGACGCCCCCGCGGCCCCCGAGACCCTGCGCCGGCTGCTCCCGCAGGCCCTCGTCGTCGCCTTCCTGGCGGGCGGCACCTCCGCCTTCGTCGTCCACGACAAGGCCGTACGGCTGAGCGTCGACGGTGAACCGCGCACCCTGCACACCTTCGCCGGTGACGTCGGGGAACTCCTCGCCCACGAGGGCGTCGCCGTCGGCGCGCACGACATCGTCGCCCCCGCGCCCGGCGCCCCGCTCGGCCACGGCGACGAGGTCGTCGTCCGCTACGGCCGCCCCGTCCTGCTCACCCTCGACGGGCAGCGCCGCCGCGTCTGGACCACGGCGCGCACCGTCGACGGCGCGCTGCGCCAGCTCGGGGTGCGGGCCGAGGGCGCGTACCTCTCCGTGTCGCGCTCCGCCGCCATCGCCCGCCACGGCCTGGCGCTGGACGTACGCACCGAGCGCGCCCTGACCTTCCTGGCCGACGGCCGCGAACACCGGCTCCGCACCAACGCGGCGACCGTCGCCGAGGCGCTCACCGAGGCCGGGATCACCCTGCGCGGCCAGGACACCACCTCCGTACCGGGCGACAGCTTCCCGCGCGACGGCCAGGTCGTCACGGTCCTGCGCGTCACGGCGGGCGAGGAGACCCGCGAGGAGGCCGTCCCGTACGACACGGTGCGTACCGCCGATCCCGCGCTGCCGCGTGGCACGGAGGTGGTCGAGCGGGCCGGGCACGCGGGCGCCCGCCGGGTCACGTACGCCCTGCGCACCGTCAACGGCGTACGGCACAAGCCCCGCAGGATCCACACCGAGACGGTCCGCGCGCCGGTCACCCAGCGGGTCAGGGTCGGCACGAAGGTGCTGCCGACGTCCGTCGCGGGCGCGGACGGGCTCAACTGGAGCGGGCTCGCCGCCTGCGAGTCGGGCGGGCGGCCGGACGCCGTCGACGCGTCGGGGAACTACGGCGGGCTGTACCAGTTCGACACCGGGACCTGGCAGGCCCTCGGCGGCAGCGGACGGCCCCAGGACGCCCCGGCCGGCGAGCAGACGTACCGGGCGAAGAAGCTCTACGTACAGCGGGGGGCGAGCCCGTGGCCGCACTGCGGCCGTAGGCTGACCGGGTGAGCACCACTGAGCCCGACGTACCGGACGCCGCCTCCGACGCCCCCGCCGACGTCCCTTCCGACGCCCCCTCCGCCCCTCCCGCCGCGTCCGACGCGCTGCTGGGGCCCGCCGACGTCCGCGAACTGGCGGCGGCGCTGGGCGTGCGCCCGACCAAGCAGCGCGGGCAGAACTTCGTCATCGACGCCAACACCGTCCGCCGGATCGTCCGCACCGCCGAGGTGCGCCCCGACGACGTGGTCGTGGAGATCGGCCCCGGGCTCGGCTCGCTGACCCTGGCCCTGCTGGAGGCGGCGGACCGGGTGACGGCCGTGGAGATCGACGACGTCCTCGCGGGCGCCCTGCCCGCGACGATCGCCGCCCGGATGCCGGAGCGCGCCGACCGGTTCGCACTGGTGCACTCGGACGCGATGCGGGTACGGGAGCTGCCGGGCCCGGCGCCGACCGCGCTGGTCGCGAACCTGCCGTACAACGTCGCCGTCCCCGTACTGCTGCACATGCTGGAGCACTTCCCGACCATCGAACGCACCCTGATCATGGTCCAGGCCGAGGTCGCCGACCGGCTGGCCGCGGCGCCGGGCAACAAGGTGTACGGGGTGCCGTCGGTCAAGGCCAACTGGTACGCGGACGTGAAGCGCGCGGGCGCGATCGGCCGGACCGTCTTCTGGCCCGCGCCCAACGTCGACTCCGGACTGGTCTCGCTCGTACGCCGGACGGAACCGGTGAAGACGACGGCGACCAGGACCGAGGTCTTCGCGGTCGTCGACGCGGCCTTCGCGCAGCGCCGCAAGACCCTGCGCGCGGCGCTCGCCGGCTGGGCGGGCTCGGCTCCGGCGGCGGAGGCGGCGCTGGTCGCGGCGGGCGTGTCGCCACAGGCGCGCGGGGAGTCGCTGACGGTGGAGGAGTTCGCGCGGATCGCGGAAGCCGCGCAGCCGAAGGGTGCGGGCGCGTGAGCGGTCAGGAGCGGGCGCGCGTACGGGTACGGGTCCCGGCCAAGGTCAACGTCCAGCTCGCGGTGGGTGCCGCGCGCCCCGACGGCTTCCACGACCTGGCCAATGTCTTCCTCGCCGTCGGCCTGTACGACGAGATCACGGTGACGCCCGCCGACACGCTCCGGATCACCTGTGAGGGCCCGGACGCCGACCAGGTCCCCCTGGACGCCACCAACCTCGCGGCGCGCGCCGCGCTCGCGCTGGCGGAGCGGCACGGCATCGACCCGCACGTCCATATCCACATCGCCAAGGACATCCCCGTCGCGGGCGGCATGGCGGGCGGCAGCGCGGACGGCGCGGGCGCCCTGCTGGCCTGCGACGCGCTCTGGTCGCTGCACTCCTCGCGGGACGAACTCCTCGCGATCTGCGCGGAGTTGGGCAGCGACGTACCGTTCAGCCTGATCGGCGGCGCGGCGCTGGGCACCGGGCGGGGCGAACAGCTCACGCCCCTCGACACCGACGGCACCTTCCCCTGGGTGTTCGCGGTCGCGGACGGCGGGCTCTCCACCCCGACGGTCTTCCGGGAGTTCGACCGCCTCACCGCCGGTACCCCCGTACCGCCCCCGGCCGCCGACCCGGCGCTGCTCGACGCCCTGCGCACCGGCGACGCCACCGCGCTGGCGGCCACCCTGTCCAACGACCTCCAGCCCGCGGCCCTCACCCTGCGCCCGTCCCTGGCGGACACCCTGACGGCGGGCACGGCGGCGGGCGCGCTGGCCGCCCTGGTCTCGGGCTCGGGTCCGACGACGGCGTTCCTCGCCAAGTCCCCGGAGGCGGCGGGCGAGGTGGCCGAAGCCCTGCTGGCCTCGGGGACCTGCCGTACGGCTCGGGTCGCGACCTCCCCGGCCGAAGGCGCGACCGTGGTGGAACACACGGGCCAGGGCCGTATCTGACGAGGTGTTACGGCCACCCGTGGGCAGTTGTCCGCTAATGGCTCAAGATCCATTGCGGCGGGATGGCAGGGCCGCGCGGGGTGCCGGAGTCTGACCGCGGGTGGCCGCGGCGTCAGGCGGCCACCGGCCCCCTGACGAAGAGGAGTTCCATGCGTGTTCTCCGCGCGCGCCTGCTGCCCGTCCTCACCGGAATCGCGGTCCTGACGGGCCTGGTCGCCCTCGACCCCGGACCGTCCCCCGTCGCCGCCCCCGTCGCGGTGGCCGCCCCCGCTCCCGCCGCCGCTGCCACCCCCCAGCCGCAGCACGGCGCCGGTCCCGCCGCCCTCGCGGTGGCCCCCACCCCGCCGATGCCCGCCCCTGAGCCGCCGTCACCCGGGAAGCCCTCGCCCCCCGCCGTCCCCTCGGCCAAGCCGGTGCCCGAAGCCCCGGGGACCGACCCGTGCGGGGCGATCAACGGCATCCCGGCGAGCGAGTCCTGCAAGGGCGTGGGCCAGAACCAGGCGGCCAACGACAAGTGCCAGTCGGCGAGTTTCCACGACTGCAACAAGCCGATGACGGGCCAGGCCCAGGACACCTGGCAGAAGGACCAGAACAGCCACGCCCAGACACAGCAGGACTTCCACGCCGTACCCCGTGACCAGTCCGCCGCGGCCGGCACGGCGGAGCTGTGCCACTCCTCCTCCGGCATGCGGGAACGGCTGACCGACACGGATGTGATCGTCCCCCCGTCCACCTGGTGGGCCTGCTGACCGGACCGCCCCGGCCCCACGCCGCCGGATCCGCTGACCCACACGCCCGGCCCCACGCCCCGGACGCGGGGCCGTCCTGCTCCAGACCAAGGAGACAGCCGTGCCACGACGCTGTGCCCGACGCTGTATGACCGCCCTGCTCGGCGGTTCGCTCGTCCTCATCGCCCCGCCCGCCCCGGCCGCCGCCGCGGAGCCGGTCCCCACCCCCGTCGAGAACGCCGACCACGCGGAACCCCTGGTGCCCACCGGGACCGCGACCAAGCCCCCGGACCGGTGGACGGCGGCGCAGACCCAACTCCTCTCCGCCACCACCGCGGGCCACCCGGACAAGCTCCAGGCGACCGCCCTGAACCGTGACGTGAGCCCGAAACAGGGCACCCTGACCACCCGGCTGTGGCGGGTGCAGAAGGGCGCGAAGGTGACCGTGTCCTGGGACGACAGCCCCAGCTCCCTGACCGAGTGCAAGCCGGACGAGGTCGCCGACGGGCAGACCTACGAACTGACGGCGGCGGGAGCGGCGGGCGACCAGCCCGCGTCCTTCACCACCAAGAGCACCGAGCCGGGGAAGGCCAACTGGCAGCACGGCCCCGAGCGCCGCTCGTACTCCTTCACCGCCGGCGAGAACAATCCGAAGCTCACCTTCGCCGCGAAACCCGCGGACAAGGCGTCCAAGTGCGGCCCGCTGCTCACCCGGTTCACCGCCACGCAGGAACCCGCGCCCGTGCCGTACGGCGACAAGAAGGCGCGGCTGCCGATGCCCGAGGCGTACAAGGCGCACGAGGTCGTCCCGCCCAAGGACGTCGTGTCGGCCTGCAACACCCCGGGCGCCTGCCGTTTCGAGAAGGACGAGCGGTACTCCTTCCAGTACTACGACCGGCCGCGCACGGTCGGCCAGGCGTACATCAACTGCACCCGGAACCCGATCACCGATCAGCGCCCGCTGAAGTGGGCGGAGTTCCCCTACGACAACCTCACCCAGTACTTCGTGAAGGACGAGAAGAAACCGCTCAATCCGCGCGACCCGCTCAACCTGAGCCTCAAAGAGATCGCCGCGCAGATCGAGACCGGCTTCACCAGCTCGGACGGCAACCCCCTCGGCATGGCCACGACCAACCCCCTCCTGTGGAACCGCGCGGAGGAGCGCACGCTCTCCGTCACCGTCCAGCCCGGCGAGGTGAGCTGGATCGAGGTACAGGCCGCCCGGGAGCGCTCCGCCGGCACCCTGGTGCACGACAAGAACGTCATGCGCCTCGACATCACCGTGGACGTGCCCTCGGGGTCGTTCGGTGACCGCTTCTACCAGCGCACCGGCCCGATGAGCAAGGTCGAACTGACCCGCTGCGCCGACGCCCGGGACAACGCGCGGACCCCGGACAACACCATCGGCTCCCCGACCCTGCGCTCCGGGGGTTCGGCGGCGCCCGGACTGCTGCCGGTGACCCGGCTCCCGTAACCCCGTACGTACGACGGAAAGAAGGGTGACCGGACCTCAGGTCCGGTCACCCTTCTTTCCCTACCGGGCGGATCAGGCGGTCCGCCGCCACGTCCCGTTCCGCTCCAGCACGTACTGCCCGGTGAGGACCCTCGTCCCAGGGCGCGGGACCGCCCGCCGCGCGCTCCTCGGCTCGTCGTCGGGCTGACGGGCCTCGGCACCCGAGGGGCGCAGCGTCTGGCACTTGTCCGGGTTGGTGAAGGTCTGCGCCACGATGGTGGAGGAGTTCACCGTCGAAGGGCCGTCCACGGTCACGTTCTTGACCAGCTTGCCCGTGCCGTCCACGACGAGGTCGCCGACCGTACGGGTCATGGCGTTCAGCGCGCCGAACTGCAACTCGTCATTGGCCTTGATGGTGAACGTCACCTGGGTCGTCTCGGTGTTGGTCATGGACCAGGTGTGGTTCCAGGTGCCCTTGAAAGCCGCGGTGAAGGCGCCCCGCAGCGCCAGATGGATGTTGCTCTTGGACGCGACGGTCGTGCTGCCCATCTCCGTCATCTGCTCGGTCGTCGTCGACGTGTGCTCCACCGTGGCGCTGGAGGTGGCCGTCCCCTCCACCGTGGTCTCCTGGTTGGGCCCCTTGTCCTTGGGCGCGGTGTGATTGGTGGTGCTGAGCTTGGCGCTGCCCGTCTGGGTCGCGCTGCCCTTGTCGCTCTCCTGCTGCGTCTGCTGCGCCGTCACCTGGCCCGTACCCGACCCGCTGACCTCGTTGTCGGTCGCCGCCGTCCCCTCGATGGTGCCGCTGCCGGAGATCTCCCCGCCGATGTTGTCCGTACTGCTCGACTGGAGCGCGACCGTACGGGACACGGTCATCGGCTCGTTCGTGCAGTTGATGGCGCCGTTGGCCACGGAGTGGACGGCGCTGGTGAACTCACGCGAGCGCGCCGGATCGATCCGGAACGAACACGCGTACCGCTGAATCTGGCCGCACAGCCCCGTCACCTCCGACACCGTCGGCAGCGCCTTGTCCCGGTCGAACGCCCGGGCCTTGGGCATCCCCTCCGCACCGGAAGCGACGGCGGCGGGCACGCTCACGGTCAGGGTGAGGGCGGACAGCGCGGGAAGGACCACGGCGGTACGGCGGACCAGCCGCCCCCGGGCACCGGAGGATCGTGCGTGATGGACCATGGAGTGCTCTCCTTGTCATCGCCCGAGCCCGGGGCGTGGACCGTCGGGATGACATGTCACACCGGTTCCGGGCCGACTTCACCACGGGCGGCGTGCCCGGGGCCGGTGTGGTCATCGTCAGTTCCCCGGACGGGTGTTGCGACCGGTGATCACTTGATCGCCGCCAATCGGGCCGCGCTGTAGGGCATTTGGGTGGCAGGGCGGCCTCGGTCGGCCCCACCGCCCCGTCCGCCGGACGGACCCGTGCCACGGTGTCCCGGCGGCGGTGCGATCACGCCACCGTCTTCCCTGAGCACGAGGAGTTCGGTTATGGCCGACAAGGAAAAGACACGCCTGAGGCTCCGGAGCGGCACGGGCCATGTCGTCGGCGCGAGGGGCACTCTCATCGCCACCCTGACGAAGGTGCCCGACGGCGACCCGATCGAGGGCGAGGAGATCCACTTCTACACCGGAGACGGTAACCAGGAGCTGGGTACGGCGATGACGAACGACCGCGGTGAGGCGGAGTTCGAGAGCGGCAACACCTACGGCTCGCCCCTCACCTGGGGATCGGCCCTCGGCTCCGGCGTCGCGGCCGACTACCAGGGCAGCAAGCAGTACCTGTCCCACCCCAAGGTGAAGGCGGCGCTGACCCCGTCCATGTGACCGGCGGCACACCACGGGGCGGCAGCAGGCACCCGTAGACCAGGCCCACCCCCGGTGGCAGCCGGTCCGGCGCGCCACTGCCGCCCCCGTTCGCGTCCGGCCTCCTCCTGGCCCCGATCGCTCCTTGGAGCGAGGCGGTCAGAACTGCTTCTGCTCGGCACCGGGCGGCAGGAGGCAGGGGGTGACGACGATCAGGGTGAGAAGTTCGTCGGTTACGTCGCCCGCCGAGACGAACTGGTGGTCCTTCGGGTGGGTGGCGTCCACCAGATTGGCGGGGTCCTTGGTGGGGTCCGATCGGTAGCCCTGGATCTCGAAGCCCTTCTCCTTGAGCGTGTCTCTGATCGCGCGGATGGCCTCCGCGTGTTGTGCCTTGGGCAGCTTGGCGCGAACGCTGTAGCGCAGGCTGAACCGGCCGTCGTCAACGACCTCGTTGTTCTTGCCGACGCAGTCAGTGAATTTCGCTGCGGGCAGCTCAGGATCGGTCTCGGGCTGGATCTCCGCGTTGGCGGTGCGGGCCATGGATCCGGTCCAGTGCATGGCCCATTCCTCGGCTTTCTCCCTGCTCATACGGGGCAGAGGATCGTTGATCGCGCCGTCGGACATGCAGCCTCCCAGGAGCAGGGCGAGAGCCAGGGCCGTGGCGCCCCGACGCATTACGGATGAGGCATGGGGGTGCTTGGGGGCCATCAGCGCGGTCCTCCGTCTTTCGGGGTCTTACCGGCGATGATGCGTCCCTGGTTCTCCAGGCTCTGGCTGCCGTCGTCCCAGTAGCCGCTGTGCCCGCTGGTGTCCACGTACATTCTTTGGGCGCCGAACTCCGACTTCTTTGGGTCGGCACCCAACGTGAGGTCCGAGGCCACGTTGGAGATCGGGTCGTTGCCGGCGGCGCCCACCCAAAGGTGCTCGGGGTCGATCTGGAGCTGATCGGCCCGGTCGACGGTCAGCCCGGGACTGCCGAGCACCACCATGTCGTCCGCGTCCAGCCCTTGGCCCCCGGCGTTCGCGGCGCCTGCGATTGTGGAGCCGTAACTGTGCGCGAGAACGGTCAGATGGGTGCGCTCACCTTCCTGAGCAGCGCGTAGCCCGTGCGTGAAGCCGCGCAGGTCTTCGGCCCCGTCCAGCGCTCGTCCGTCGGTGATGACGCTGTTGTCCAACTCCGGAGCGTCGTAGCCCAGCCAGGCGATGACCGAGACGTCTTTGCCCGTTCCCGCGCTCCAGTCACCAGCCGCATCCTGCAACTTATTGGCCCGGCTGATCTGGCCGTCAAAGTTGTCCAACTGATTGTCCGTGCCCGGTACCTGGACCGCCGTGTGCTTGGCCGTGTCCGGGTTGCCGATCGCCACGATCGCGCGCCCGTCCCCCTTCGTGCTCAGGCCGAGCAGATACTGCTGCTTGTGGGCTGGGCCGACGTCTGCCTTTTCCAGACGCTCCTTGAGGGCGCTCAAGGACCGGTAGTTACTCCGGTCGTGGTAGCCCAGGCTTCCCTCCCGCAGCGCGTAGTCGTTCAGCTTCACGTCCAGCACCGTCCGGTTGGCGTGGTCCCGGGCAGTCGCGGGCAGGCCGTCCAGCGGGCCGAGCTGGTCCGGGAACGCGGCCAGGTAGAAGCGCTGATCGTCCTCGCCCAGGCCGGCCCACCAGTCCGCCGCCTTCTGCGGGTCCTTCCCGTCCGGGATGTCCTTCCGGCTGATCCCGGCGAACTCGGCCACCCGGGCGGCGTCCTCCTGGGCGTTCGCGCCGCCGTACCGCTTGTCAAGGTCGAACGGGTCGATCTGGTGCAGGAGCTCGGCCGCTTCGTAGCTGGCGGTTGCGGCGTCGGTGAGGGCTCCGTCGATACGGGCGCGGAAGCCGCCGAGCCCGGCGTTGGCCTCACTCTGAAGGCCCTCGTAGTCCGGGTCGTTGTGGTACTTGGGGTCGAGGGCCTGTTTCGGCTCCACCCAGCCGCCGTCCCGGACTGTGTGCCCGGCTGCCTCGGCATCGGCCACCGCGTTGCGCAGCGTGCGCTGGGCCGCTTCCATTCTGGTACGGAGTGTGTCCAGGGTGGTGGTGATCAACTGGGCATCGAGCTGTGCCGTGCCCAGCTTGCTCTCGGTGGCCTCCATGGCCTCGAAGCCATGGGTGGCGCTGAGGCCCGTCCACCCTGCCTTGTGGAGCGGGCCGGTCACCCGCTTGCCGCTGTCGGTCCCGGTCTTTCCCAGCGCCTCGGCGAGCTTCTTCCAAGAAGAGGCCGCTGCTTCCAGATCCGAGAAATCCTGCGTGAACAGCCGCGTGAAGTTCTCCGTCATCGCGGCCGACTCACCAGCCCCTGAAGGAACTGAGAACTTCCTGTTCCATGATGTCGTGGCCGTTCGCGAGTATGCGCAGTCCCCGCGCGTGCCGGGAGAGGTCGTCCCGCAGCACGCCGAGTGCGCTGCCCCAGCCGCTGCCGGTCTCCTCCATGCGGGGGCCGACCGTCCAGTCACCGAAGGAAGCCGATGCGGTGGCCAGGTCGTCCACCGCCTTCTTCAGGAGCGGCTGGAGATCCGTTACCAGCATGTCCGCGGCCCCTGCGGAAGCTCTCAGTTCACCCGCGGAAATATTAAGGTCGTACTTCACGCGTTCCTCGCCCTTCGATGCCCGTACCGCGGCTGTGCCGTACGGCAGGACCTTATTTACCAGAGCGTTCCCCCGAGCAAAGAGCCGACGGGAAACGGGCGCGGCGGGCGTAAATCACCACAGACCGCCGTGGTGCTCCGGGCGACTACGCTGGGACGTCGGTCGGCCCACCGGTCGAGTTTCCCCCGTACAGGAGCGTTGATGGCCGTCAATCTGGTCAATGTCGAGACAGTCACCAAGGTGTACGGCACCCGTGCGCTGCTCGACGGTGTGTCTCTCGGCGTCTCCGAGGGGGACCGGATCGGCGTCGTCGGGCGTAACGGCGACGGCAAGACCACCCTCATCCGGATGCTCGCCAAGCTGGAGGAGGCCGACACCGGGCGTGTCACGCACAGTGGCGGGCTGCGGCTCGGGGTGCTGACGCAGCACGACTCGCTCGACCCGGCCGCCACCGTCCGGCACGAGGTCATCGGCGATCTCGCCGACCACGAGTGGGCCGGGAACGCCAAGATCCGCGATGTGCTCACCGGGCTCTTCGGCGGGCTCGACCTGCCCGGGTTCCCGCAGGGGCTCGACACCGTCATCGCACCGCTCTCCGGTGGTGAGCGGCGGCGGATCGCACTCGCCAAGCTGCTGATCGGCGAGCCGGAGCTGATCGTTCTCGACGAGCCCACCAACCACCTCGACGTCGAGGGCATCGCCTGGCTCGCCGAGCACCTGCGCGCCCGCCGCTCCGCGCTCGTCTGCGTCACCCACGACCGGTGGTTCCTCGACCAGGTCTGCACCCGGATGTGGGACGTCCAGGGTGGGGCGGTGCACGAGTACGAGGGCGGTTACTCCGACTACGTCTTCGCCCGCGCCGAGCGCGAGCGCATCGCGGCGACGGAGGAGGTCAAGCGGAAGAACCTGGTCCGCAAGGAGCTGGCCTGGCTGCGCCGCGGCGCCCCCGCCCGTACGTCCAAGCCGCGCTTCCGCGTCGAGGCGGCCAACGAGCTGATCGCCGACGTGCCGCCGCCCCGCGACACCTCCGAGCTGATGAAGTTCGCCAACGCCCGGCTCGGCAAGACCGTCTTCGACCTGGAGGACGTCACCGTCCAGGCCGGCCCGAAGGTGCTGCTCACCCACCTCACCTGGCAGCTCGGCCCCGGCGACCGGATCGGCCTGGTCGGGGTGAACGGCGCGGGCAAGACCTCCCTGCTGCGCGCCCTCGCCGAGGCCGCGCGCAGCCAGGGCGACGTACAGCCCGAGGCGGGGAAGGTCGTCGTCGGCAGGACGGTGAAGCTGGCGTACCTCTCCCAGGAGGTCACCGAGCTGAAGCCGACCCTGCGGGTGCTCGAAGCGGTCCAGCAGGTACGGGACCGGGTCGACCTCGGCAAGGGCCGGGAGATGACCGCCGGGCAGCTCTGCGAGCAGTTCGGCTTCACGAAGGAGAAGCAGTGGACGCCGGTCGGTGACCTCTCCGGCGGCGAGCGGCGCAGGCTCCAGTTGCTGCGGCTGCTGATGGACGAGCCGAACGTCCTCTTCCTCGACGAGCCCACCAACGACCTCGACATCGAGACGCTCAACCAGTTGGAGGACCTGCTCGACGGCTGGCCGGGCTCCATGGTCGTCATCTCCCACGACCGGTTCTTCATCGAGCGGACCACCGACAAGGTGATGGCGCTCCTCGGGGACCGCGCCCTGCGGATGCTGCCGCGCGGGATCGACGAGTATCTGGAGCGCCGCCGCAGGCTCGTCGAGACCGCGGTCCCGGCGTCCTCGTCCGCCCCGTCCGCCGGGCCGGTCGACGGGGGAGCGGTTTCGGCCAAGGACAACCGCGCCGCGAAGAAGGAGCTCCAGAAGATCGAGCGGCAGGTCGCCAAGATGGACGGCCAGGAGAAGACCCTCCATCAGCAGATCGCCGATAACGCCACAGACTTCGGGAAAGTGGCGAAACTGGACATCCAGCTCCGTGAACTCAAGGCCGAGCGCGACGAGTTGGAAATGCGCTGGCTGGAGCTGGCGGAGGACGCGTAGGGGGAAGCGTAGAGACGGTGTGCAGAGCGCATAACAAGCGCGTCACGGGCCGGTCCTCCCTTGGGAACAGGGGCGGACCGGCCCGTCCCGTACAGCAGTCCGAGTGATACAAAGAAGCCCCGCTCGACTGATGTGACGATGCGGAATCCACGCCCGAATCGCTCCATTCCGGCCGACCGCTCCGTTCGGCCGCCGGGATCGCGGGGGAGTCCGACCGGGCCGTGCTCCGCAGCAACAGGGGGAAAGCGCTGATGACCCAGCCACCCAGCCAGCAGCCGCCGCAGGGGGGCTTCGGCGCTCCGCAGGATTCGCCTCCGGGTCCGCCGCAGAGTCCGCCTCCGGGGCCGCCGCAGAACGCGCCGTACGGGGGCGCGCAGCCGCCCGCCCAGCCGCCGGTGCCGCCCGCGCAGCCGCCGCAGGCACCCGCCCAGCCGCCGCAGCCTCCGGCCCAGCCGCCGCAGGCGCCCGCCCCGCAGCCCGGGTACGGATACCCGCAGGCGCCGGGTCCGTACGGCCAGCAGCCCGGCCCGTACCAGCAGCAGCCGGGCCCCTACGGCCAGGCGCCGGGCCCGTACCAGCAGCAGCCGGGTCCGTACGGTCAGCAGCCGGGACCGTACAACCAGCAGCCCGGATACGGCTATCCCGGCCAGCCCGGTCCGCCCACCGCGCCCCTCGGCAGCGGTCCCGGCGGACCTGGCGGCCCCGGCGGCGGCAAGAACCTCCTCAAGGGCAAGCCCGGTGTCATCGTCGCGGCGGCCGTCGCCGGGCTGCTGGTCATCGGCGGCGGTACGTGGTTCGCCTTCAGCGGTGACGACGGCGGCCAGAACAAGAAGCCGGTCGCGGGCAAGAGCGACGGCGCCGAGCCGACCACGTCGTCCGACGACGACGTCGACCAGGGCGACGGCAGCGGCAGCGGCCGGGAGGCGGACGACGACCTCAACGCCGGGCGCAAGGACGGCGAGTCCAAGGTCACCTGGCTCCAGACCAACGACGTGGACCTGCCGCGGGGCGGCGCCGACGTGTACGGCCCGTGGCTCGTCGGCGACACGGTCGTCAAGGCCATGTACAAGGGGATCGCCGGCTACTCCGCGAGCGACGGCAAGAAGAAGTGGACGGTCCCGACGGCCGCGCCCGTGTGCGCCGCGCCCAACGCGCCCACCACCGACGGCAAGATCGTCATCGCGTTCAAGGACGACAACACCGACAGCGCGAAGTGCACGCAGCTCCAGATGATCGACCTCACCACCGGCAAGGCCGGCTGGAAGAAGGCGGTCACCAAGCACGGGAACTGGGACTTCGTCAGTGAACTGACCCTGGCCATCAGCGGGGACACCCTCGCCGTCGGCCGCTCCAGCAACTCCGACGGCTACCGCGTCAGCGACGGCGAGGAGCTCTTCGGCAAGCAGGACGGCGACTGCCAGCCCGAGTCGTTCGCCGGCGGCGCCAAGCTGATAGCCGGCATGGACTGCGGCCTGGACGACAAGCGGGTCTCGGAGCTGGACCCGACCACCGGCAAGTCCAAGTGGTCGTACCAGCTCAAGAAGGGCTGGGACCTCCAGAAGGTCTACTCCCTCGACCCGCTGGTCATCTCGGTGGAGAACAGCGACGAGAAGACCTGGAGCATCCTCGGGCTCAACCCGAACGGCACCCTGCGCTCGCAGCTCGCCGGCGGCAAGGACAAGTTCCAGCCGGACTGCGGCGGTGGCTTCATCGTCTTCGGCCAGCACCTGGAGGGCTGCGTCGGCGTCGCCGCCGACGCGAGCACCTTCTACATCGCGACCGCGCCCGCATCGGGCTCCACCTCGCGCACCAACGAGGTCGTCGCCTTCAGCCTGGACACCGGAAAGCCCAAGTGGCGCTCCAAGGCGCCCGAGGGCCGCACGATGACGCCGCTGCGCATGGAGGGCGGCAAGGTCCTCGTCTACATGGACGCCTCGTACGACAAGGGCGGCACGGTCGCGACGATCGCGCCGACCGGCGGCGCCCCGAAGACGATCCAGCAGCACCCGACCTCGACGTCCGAGATCGAGAGCTCCTTCTACTCGGCGAAGTACCTCTACGCGGACGGCCGGTTCTACCTGGCCAGCGGCCGGGTCAGCGCGAGCAGCGACGAAGAGGAACTCCAGACGAAGACCATGATGGCCTTCGGTGACTGACCACCGTCCCTCGCTCCGTTCCCCGTCCCTCGCTCCGTCCCCGTCCCCCTCTCCTCGTTGTTCTCTCCTTCCTCCTGAATGCCCCGAGGTACGTACGCCATGACGCAGCCACCTCCGCCGCCGCCCAACCAGCCGCCCCCGCCGCCGGGCCAGCCCCCGCAGGGCGGGTTCGGCGCCCCGCAGGAGCCCCCGGCCGGTGGTTTCGGCGCCCCGCAGGACCCGCCGCCCGGTGGTTTCGGCGCGCCCACGCCGCCCCCGCAGAACCCGGGGTACGGGTATCCGCAGGGGTACGGGTACCCGGGGCAGCCCGGTCAGCCGGGCCAGCCCCCCGGCCAGCCGCCCGCCCAGCCCGGTCCGCCCGGATACGGGTACCCCACACCGCCCACCCAGCCGCAGGGCCCGTACCAGCAGCAGGGCCCGTACGCGCAGCAGTCCCCGTACGGGACCCCGGCCGGCCCCGGCGGGCCGGCGGGCCCCGGCGGCGGCAAGAAGCCGAACCGCCAGATGCAGATCATCATCGCCGCGGCCGTCGCCGTCGTACTGATCGTCGGCGGCGGTATCTGGTTCTCGTCCTCCGGCGACGGTGACACGAACAACGACGCCAAGGGCGGCACTTCCGGCGCCACCGAGGGCTCCACGGGCGGCGGCAAGAACCTCGGGGGCGGCGGCACGGAGAAGGCGCCGTCCGACCCCAAGGCCACGGTCGGCTACCAGGTCCCGGTGCCCAAGGTCGTCGGCATCACCGACGTCAGCGGCTCCTGGCTCACCAGCACCGCCTACGTGAAGACGGGCGTCAACCAGATCGTCGCGTACGACCGGGACAAGGGCACCCAGCTCTGGACGATCCCGCTGCCCGGCCAGGTCTGCGCGGCGTCGAAGCACGCCACCAAGGACAACCGGGCCGCGATCGCGTTCGAGCCCGCCAAGCGCGCCAACTCCAAGGACTACCAGCAGTGCACCGAAATCGGCGCGATCGATCTGACGGCCGGAAAACTGCTCTGGAGCAAGTCCGTCACCGGCTCCAACTCCGGTGACAGCAAGTCGAGTTTCAGCGAGGTCACGCTCAGCGGCTCGACGGTCGCCGCGGGCGGTACGGACGGCGGCGCGGCCTTCGACGTCGCCGACGGCACGGTCCGCTGGAAGCCCGAGGTCAGCGCCGAGGGCTGCTACGACATGGGGTACGGCGGCGGCGAGGGGCTGGTCGCGGCCCGCAAGTGCGGCTCGTACGACGACCCGCAGGTCTCGATCCAGAACGTGAACCCGCTCACGGGCGCCGTGCTCTCGACGTTCAAGATGCCGGTCGGGGTCAAGTACGCGGGCATCGTCTCCACCAAGCCGCTCGTCGTCGCGGCCGATGTCGGGGAGACCGCGACCGGCGGCAGCAGCATTTCGGACTTCTTCTCGATCGACGAGAAGACCGGCAAGCTGCGCGCCAAGTTCCCGGCGGGGAACATGGCGGCGGAGTGCGGCGCCACCGAGGTCGAGAAGTGCCTGCACATGACGGTCGGCAACGACCGGCTCTACCTGCCGACCGCGGAGCACGACGCGGACGGCGAGGACTACGGCGAGACGAACGAGATCATCTCGTACGACCTCGCCACCGGTAAGACCACCTCGGACCGGGGCGACGCGGGCGGCACGTACACGATCTCCCCGCTGCGCATGGACGGCGGCAACATCATCGCCTACAAGCGGCCCCCGTACGGCGAGGGCGGCCAGATCGTCTCCATCGACGGCAGCACGTTCAAGCAGACGGTGCTGATGCGCAACCCGTCCGACGAGGCGGTCAACGACGTCGAGTCCAACTTCAGCGAGGACTACTCGGAACTCCTGTACAGCGACGGCCGGTTGTTCATCTCCGACACCATGCTGAGCGAGCCGTCCACGTCGAGCAGCCGGAAGGAGTACCTCGCGGTGATGTTCGCGGCACGCTGACCCACGCCGACCGCGAACGTCATCGACCGCGCGTCACCGATCGGGTGTTCCGATCCGTCTTCGTACGACATGCTGAGCGGCCCCGCCGGGTGACGGCGGGGCCGCTCACGCGTGATCAGGGAGTGATCCCTTCGCGTTCCCGGAGCGGCCGAATGTGAGGTCAACTTGCCCTGAACAGGACGAATTTCGCTGATCCGGGGGGCTTCTGACCGGTAAGGGGCGCGCGATGTCGAACAAGCGTGTAGCTTGCCGGGGCAAGAGGCCGGGGGGTCAGGACCAGCGGGGGATGGGGGTTGCTCGATGGGCGTGCGGCTCATGGTGGTCGACGATCACAGATTGCTTGCCGAGGCGCTCGCCTCCGCGCTGAAGCTGCGCGGGCACCGGGTGCTCGCGGCGGCGGCGCCGACGGCGGGCGTCGCGGAGCTGGTGGTGAGCAGGGCGCCGGAGGTGTGCCTGCTGGGTACGGCGGCACCGGCGGAACCGGGCGCGTTCGACCCGATCGTACGGATCAAACGGGACCGCCCGCAGGTGGCGGTCGTGGTGCTGGGCCCGGTGCCCAACCCACGCGGCATCGCGGCGGCGTTCGCGGCCGGCGCGTCCGGCTACGTACGGCACGACGAGCGCATCGAGGGCGTCGAACGGGCCATGGTCAAGGCGCGGGCGGGCGAGGCGGCGGTCGCGCCGCAACTCCTCCAGGGCGCGTTCACGGAACTGCTCAACCCGGCGGCGCAGCCGGACGACGAGGGCCAGCGGCTGCTGCGGATGCTCACGCCGCGCGAGATCGAGGTGCTCGTACGGGTCGCGGAGGGCGAGGACACGCGGCTGATCGCGGCGGGCATGGGCATAGCGCCGAGCACGGCCAGGACACATGTGCAGCGGGTCCTGATGAAACTGGGCGTCGGCTCCCGCCTGGAGGCAGCGGCCCTGGCGGCCCGCACGGGCCTCCTGGACCGCGCGGCCGTCCTGACGACGCGATCGGGGCCGGGGGCGACGGGGGCGGACCCGGCCGGGTAGGGACCCGGTCCGCCGTGCGGCCGAAGGGGGCTATTTGTTGAGGTCCAGTACGGCCACGCGCAGGCCCTCGTAGTTCTCGGGCGCGACTGTCGCGACGATCGCACCGTTCGGGCGGTCGGCTGCCGGTGCGGCGGTGACGGCGGCGTGCGCGACGCCGATCGGCACGCCCGCGCGGGCCAGTTCGGCGACGTGGAGACTTCCGGGGAAGTCCAGGTCGACGGTGTGTAACGCGTTCAGGGAGCCGGCGTGGACGCCGATCCCCTCCCGTTTGCGGTCGGCTTCGAGGAGGCACAGCGTGGGGACGAGGAGCCGTACGTCGGGGTTGCGGTAACCGCGCATGACCAGGGCGGAGGCGGGCTTGTTCCCGCCGCCCAGGGCCAGCAGCGTCGGATCGTCGAGAATGAGGTGCTGAAGACTCACGCGGCGTCCCGGATCTCGTTCGTCGTGGCGGTCGCGGTAGTCGTGTCCGCTTCGGGCGTCATGGCCGTCCCGGTGGCCCCGGTGGCGTTCGCGCGGTGGAAGGCCGCGTCGATGGAGCGCTGCACGGCGGTCTCGTCGGCGTCGCTCACCAGTACCCCGAAGTGTTCGGAGATGTACCGCCTCGCCTCGGCGGCCCTCTCCTCGCGTTCCTCCGGCGTGAGCGTGGACTCGGCGAACTCCTGGAGCAGGGCCCTGATCGAGAGGGAACGGGCCTCGGCCAGGACGGCGAGGCGGTCGCGGACGGTGTCGGGGACACGGATCATCACGTCTTTCATGAGGGCAGCATACGGCGCGTATACGCTCCGCCTCGCCGGCTCTCCGCTCTTGACCTCCGCTGTCGATTGGTGATTTATTGTGTTTGCTTTTGTTTGATTGGAGCGCGAGGGAGTCCGTAGTGAAGAAGACGTCGACCCGACTCGCCGACGGGCGCGAGATCGTCTATTACGACTCCCGGGACGACGCCGTACGCGACGCCCCCGACCGCCGTCCGCTCGGCCCCGTCGCCACCACCTCCGAGGTGCGCCACGACCCCCTCCTGGGTGACGCCGTCGCCATCGCCTCGCACCGGCAGGGCCGTACGTACCACCCGCCCGCCGACGAGTGCCCCCTCTGCCCCTCCCGGGACGGCCGGCTCAGCGAGATCCCCGAGCCGGAGTACGACGTCGCCGTCTTCGAGAACCGCTTCCCCTCCCTCGCCGGGGACTCCGGGCGGTGCGAAGTCGTCTGCTTCACCTCCGACCACGACGCCTCCTTCGCCGACCTCACCGACGAACAGGCCGCCCTCGTCCTGGAGGCGTGGACCGACCGCACCGCCGAGCTGGCCGAACTTCCGCAGGTCGAGCAGGTCTTCGCGTTCGAGAACCGCGGTGCCGAGATCGGCGTGACGCTCGCCCATCCGCACGGGCAGATCTACGCGTACCCCTTCGTCACCCCGCGCTCCGCGCTGATGCTCCGCTCCGTGGCCGCGCACCGGGAGGCGACCGGCCGCAACCTCTTCGACGACCTCGTGGAGAAGGAGGTCACGGACGGGGCCCGGATCGTGCTCGACGGTGAGCACTGGGTCGCGTTCGTGCCGTACGCCGCGCACTGGCCGTACGAGGTCCACCTCTACCCCAAGCGGCGCGTCCCCGACCTGCGGGCGCTCGACGACGCGGCGCGCACAGAGTTCCCACAGATGTATCTGGAACTCTTGAGGCGCTTCGACCGGATATTCGGCGAAGGTGAACCGCCCACGCCGTACATCTCCGCCTGGCACCAGGCCCCCTTCCGGGCCGCCGGACGGGACGATTTCGCGCTCCACCTTGAGCTTTTCACCATCCGCCGCACTTCCGGCAAGCTGAAATTCCTCGCGGGTTCCGAGTCCGGCATGAGTGTGTTCATCAACGATGTGCCGCCGGAGGCCGCGGCCGAGCGACTGCGAGAGGTAGCGAGCGAGTGAGCACGAAGAAGTACCTGGTCACTGGTGGTGCGGGATATGTCGGCAGCGTGGTCGCCGCACATCTGCTGGAGGCGGGGCACGCGGTGACCGTGCTCGACGACCTCTCCACCGGCTTCCGCGCCGGGGTCCCCGAGGGCGCCGAGTTCATCGAGGGGCGCATCCAGGATGCCGCCAAATGGCTCGACCCCTCGTACGACGCCGTGCTGCACTTCGCCGCGTCCTCGCAGGTCGGCGAGTCCGTCGCCAAGCCCGAGAAGTACTGGGACAACAACGTCGGCGGCTCCATGGCGCTGCTCGCCGCGATGCGCTCCGCGGGCGTGCGCAAGCTGGTCTTCTCGTCCACCGCCGCGACGTACGGCGAGCCCGTCTCCTCACCCATCACGGAGACCGACCCGACCTCCCCCACCAGCCCGTACGGCGCCACGAAGCTGGCCGTCGACCACATGATCGGCGGCGAGTGCGCCGCGCACGGCCTCGCGGCCGTCTCCCTGCGCTACTTCAACGTCGCGGGCGCGTACGCCGCGCGCTCCGGCGCGACCGCCGGCGAGCGCCACGACCCCGAGTCGCACCTCATCCCGCTCGTCCTCCAGGTCGCCCTCGGCACCCGCCCGTCGATCTCCGTCTACGGCGACGACTACCCGACGCCGGACGGCACCTGTGTCCGCGACTACATCCATGTCGCGGACCTCGCCGAGGCGCACCTGCGCGCGCTGGACGCCGCCACCGGGGGCGAGCACCTGATCTGCAACCTCGGCAACGGCAACGGCTTCTCGGTCCGCGAGGTCATCGAGACCGTACGCAAGGTCACCGGCCACCCGATCCCCGAGGTCATGGCCGCGCGCCGGGACGGCGACCCCGCCGTCCTCGTCGCCTCCGCCGAGACCGCGCACCGCCGCCTGGGCTGGACGCCGAGCCGCGCCGATCTGACGGGCATCGTCGCGGACGCGTGGGCGTTCGCGCGCGCCAAGCACTAGAGCACGACCGCAGAAACGAAGGAGAACCAGGGTGAGCGAGAGCGGCACCAATGGCGTTGGCCGGACGGGCGAGGGCGGTGGCGACATCGACGCGACCGCGACCGGGATCGGAAGCGCGACCGGGACCGGGACCGTGGCCGAGCAGTTCCAGCGGCTGTACGGGGCCGCCCCCGAGGGCGTCTGGGCGGCCCCGGGGCGCGTCAACCTGATCGGTGAGCACACCGACTACAACGACGGCTTCGTCATGCCGCTGGCCCTGCCGCACCGGGCCGTCGCCGCCGTGTCCCGCCGTACGGACCATGTCCTGCGCGTGCACTCCGCCGACATCCCGGGCGGCATCGTCCAGCTCGACGCCGCCGCTCTCGTCCCGCTCTCCGACAGCGGCTGGGCCGCCTACCCCGCGGGCGTCCTCTGGGCGCTGCGCGAGGCGGGCCACCCCGTCGCGGGCGCCGACATCCACCTCGCGTCGACCGTCCCGACCGGCGCAGGGCTCTCCTCCTCCGCCGCCCTGGAGGTCGTCACCGCGCTCGCGCTGAACGACCTGTACGAACTCGGCCTGAACGCCACCGAGTTGGCCGTCCTCGCGCAGCGCGCCGAGAACGACTTCGTCGGCGTGCCGTGCGGCGTCATGGACCAGATGGCCTCGGCCTGCTGCGCCGAGGGCCACGCCCTCCACCTGGACACCCGCGACCTGACCCAGCGTCAGGTGCCCTTCGACCTCGCCGCCCAGGGGCTGCGGCTGCTCGTCGTGGACACCCGGGTCCAGCACGAACTGGGCGACGGCGCGTACGCCGAGCGGCGCGCCGGGTGCGAGGCGGGCGCGCGGGCGCTCGGGGTGCCCGCGCTGCGGGACGTCCCGTACGGGGAACTGCCCGCAGCGCTCGACCGGTTGGCGGCGGAGGGCGAGAGCGGGACCGTACGCGCCTACACCCGCCATGTCGTGACCGAGAACCACCGGGTCGAACGGGTCATCGCCCTGCTCGACGCGGGCGACGTCCGCGCGGTCGGCCCGCTCCTCACCGAGGGGCACGCCTCGCTCCGCGACGACCTGCGGGTCTCCTGCGCGGAACTGGACCTGGTGGTCACCTCGGCCACGGCGGCCGGCGCGCTCGGCGCCCGGATGACGGGCGGCGGCTTCGGCGGCTCGGCGATCGTCCTGGTCGAGGCGGACGCGGCCGACGCGACGGCGAAGTCGGTGACGGAGGCGTTCGTGGCGGCGGGGTACGCGGCGCCGCGCATCTTCCCGGCGATCCCCTCGCGGGGGGCGTACCGCCTCTAGATCGGGGTCGGTCGTCCGCCGAACGAACAACAGGCGTCGATATTTGTCGACTTCTGTCTCGATACGAAACATCAAGCGCACCGTAAACAACCAGGCCAACGAGTTCTGCGAAATTCCTTCCCCTCCCGGCGGACGCCCGTACGCTGATGCACATGCACCGGTGGGGGCCGGTGCTGTTCAGGGGTGGAGACAAGCGGGTACGACGCTCGGGGCGGGGTATCAGTCAACACGCGGCGGCGGCCGTGCCATTGACGTATCACCCGCACACCGGGCGTTGTGCCCGCACCGTCCGCTCCCCACCTTGAGGGGGTGTCCATGGTACGTATCCGGGTTCTGGTGGTGGACGACCATCGCATTTTCGCGGAGTCGCTGGCAGCGGCGCTCGCGGCCGAGCCGGACGTCGACGTCGCGGCGGCCGGCAGCGGTCCCGCGGCGCTGCGCTGCCTCGACCGCGCGGCGGCCGAGGGGCGCCGATTCGATGTGATGCTGGTCGACGCCGACCTCGGCGGGGTGGCGGGAGGCGTCATGAACGGCGCGCCGACCGGCCATCCGGCCGCTCACCCGAACGGTCACGCGAACGGCGGCCCTGTCCCGCTGCCCGCCGTGCCCGCACTGCCGGCGCCGGTCGCACGCGCCGTGCCGGACCACGGCGAGAGCGTGCCCGTCGACGGCATCTCGCTGGTCGCCGGGGTCCGCTCCGGCCAGCCGTCCGTCCGTACGGTCGTACTCGCCGAGAAGGACGACCCGCGCCGCGCCGCACAGGCGCTCCAGGCGGGCGCGTCCGGCTGGGTCGCGAAGGACTGCTCGCTCCAGCGCCTGCTCACCGTCGTACGGGGCGTCCTGCGCGACGAGACGCATCTGCCGCCCGCGCTGCTCACCGGCGTCCTGCGGGAGCTGACGGCCGCGCGCAAGCACCGTACGGAGAGCGAACGCCTGGTCGAGTCGCTGACCCCGCGCGAACGCGAGGTACTGCGCTGCATGGTCGCGGGCCTGGGCCGCAAGGCCGTCGCGGAACGCCTCTTCCTCTCCCCGCACACCGTGCGGACGCACATGCAGAACGTCCTGGGGAAGCTGGGTGTGCACTCCACGCTGGCGGCGGTGGCGCTGGCCCGCAGAGCGGGCGTCGGACCGGTCGACCTGGTGCCGCGCCAGATCACCTCGGCGGGCTGAGGCACTCCGGGTCCGGCTTCGCTCCTAGCCGGGAACGTTGTCGAACGGCGCGGTCAACTGGCGTAGCAGGCCCGCCAGTTCACCCCGCTGTGCGCCGGACAGCTCGGCGAGGATCGCCCGCTCCTGGGCGAGCAGCCCGGCGAGCGACTGATCCGCGCGGTCCCGTCCCTCGGGCGTGAGCCGGACCAGCACCCCGCGCCGGTCGCTGGGGTCGGGCAGCCGCTCGACCAGCCCCTTCTGGGCCAGCCGGTCGATCCGGTTGGTCATGGTGCCGGAGGTGACCAGGGTCTGGGTCAGAAGCTGGCCCGGGGAGAGCTGGTACGGGTCGCCGGCGCGGCGCAGTGAGGTCAGTACGTCGAACTCCCACGGCTCCAGGCCGTGCTCGGAGAAGGCGATCCGGCGTGCGCGGTCGAGGTGCCGGGCCAGCCTGCTCACGCGGCTGAGCACCTCCAGCGGTTCCACGTCGAGGTCGGGGCGCTCTCGACGCCATGCTGCCACCAGTCGGTCGACCTCATCCTCCATGTCGATCAGTGTAGAGGGTCCCTCGACATGAAGTCTCTTGACGTCAAGAGACTTCGCGGTGCAGGCTGGAAAGAGCCCATCGGGCCCGCCCGCCCGCCCGCTCCGCACCAGCGAGGGAACACCGCCATGCCGTCGTCCCCACCTCCCCCACCTCCCGTGTCTCCTGCGTCCCCCGTGTCCCCCGTGTCTCCCACGCCTCCCGCGCCGACCTGGGACCCGTCCCAGTACCTCAGGCACGCGGGCCACCGCACCCGCCCCTTCCTGGACCTGCTGGCCCGCATCCCCGACCTGCCCGACCACCCCGAAGGTCCCGGCGGAGCGCCCCGGATCGCCGACCTCGGCTGCGGCGCGGGCAACGTCACCGCGCTCCTCGCCGACCGCTGGCCCACCGCCCGTATCACCGGCTTCGACAACTCGCCCGAGATGCTGGCCCGCGCGACCGAGGAGTACGCGGGCCCCACCCCCGGCGGCGGCACCCTGGACTTCCGGCCCGGCGACGCCGCGCACTGGACGCCCGGCGAACCGTACGGTCTGATCGTCTCCAACGCCGCCCTCCAGTGGGTCCCGAACCACCCCGACTCCTTCGCCGCCTGGACCGGCGCCCTCGCCCCCGGCGGCACCTTCGCCTTCCAGGTCCCCGGCAACTTCACGGCCCCCAGCCACACCCTCCTCGCCGACCTGTGCGCCACCCCACGCTGGCGGGACCGCCTGAACGTGCGCGCCGTGGGCGTCCTCACCCCCGAGGACTACCTCACGCGCCTCATGGACCTCGGCTGCGAGACGGACGTCTGGGAAACCACCTACCTCCAACTCCTCCCCGGCGAGGACCCGGTCCTCGACTGGGTCAAGGGCACCGCCCTGCGCCCGGTCCTCACCGCGCTGTCCGACGACCCGGCGGCGGCCCAGGAGTTCACCGCCACCTACCGGGACCTCCTCAGGGACGCCTACCCCCCGGGCCCCCACGGCACGGTCTTCCCGTTCCGCCGCATCTTCGCGGTCGCCCACAAGACAGCGTGAACCGCCAGTGCGCCACGAACGCCGACTTCTTCAGCCGCACCAGGTGACGTTGCGGATGTAGACACATTGGTGCCGGGGTACGGCGAGGAAGCTGAGGAATCCACGGCCGCCGAGAAGGTCGAACTCCCGCAGGCCGCCTTCCCGGTCGGGCAACCGGGCGGCACGCTCCGGGTGCCGCCCGACCGCGACGGACACAGCCCATGAGTGAACGAAGGCTCGCAAGGGGGCAAGACTCTGCGTCTGCTGCGCGTTCGTCGTCGCCTCGAACAGATGCTGGGTGAGCGCGGGAACCCGGCTGGGGGCGATGCGGGCCACGGTGGCCCGCAAAGCGTCCGGTGCGAGGTCGGGCATGGGAATCAGCGGTTCGTGCGGAACGTCGGGCTGTGCGCTCACGGTGACCTCCGGTGCCGAGTTGTGCGGACTCCGTACCGTGCATGCGAGTCGCGTGCACAACCCCAGGCTCGATCTCGGACAGAAGGGTCCCAAGCCGACCACGTCACCGCAACGAGCGACCGCGGCCCGCAGAGCCCCCTCGGAGCCCCCGGAAGCCCCCGCGGCCCCCGCTCAGACCTTCCGGTGGCCTATGAGGCGCGGCTTCGGCTCCAGGTTCTCCAGGCCGTGCCACGCCAGGTTCACCAGGTGCGCCGCCACCTCCGACTTCTTCGGGCGGCGCGCGTCCACCCACCACTGGCCCGTCAGGGCCACCATGCCGACCAGGGCCTGCGCGTACAGCGGGGCCAGCTTCGGGTCGAAGCCGCGGTTCTTGAACTCCAGGCCGAGGATGTCCTCGACCTGCGTGGCGATATCGCTGATCAGCGACGCGAACGTCCCCGTCGACTGGGCGACCGGGGAGTCACGGACCAGGATGCGGAAGCCGTCCGTGTACGTCTCGATGTAGTCGAGCAGGGCGAACGCCGCCTGCTCCAGCAGCTCCCGCGGATGGCCCGCGGTCAGGGCGCTCGTGACCATGTCGAGGAGCTGGCGCATCTCCCGGTCCACGACCACCGCGTACAGCCCCTCCTTGCCGCCGAAGTGCTCGTACACGACGGGCTTGGAGACCCCGGCCTTCGCCGCGATCTCCTCCACCGACGTCGCCTCGAAGCCCTTCTCGGCGAAGGCCGTACGGCCGATGTCCAGAAGCTGCTCGCGCCGTTCCGCTCCGGTCATCCGGACCCGGCGGGTCCGCCGGCCCGTCGCGGGACGGGCCTTCTCCGTGCTGCCCTGCTTGCTCGTACCGCCGTCGATCGCCACGGTGCCCATCATGCCTTGGCGGGTGCGCTCTTGCGGCGGGAGTCCAGGCGGGAGGCGCTCGGCCAGCGGGCGTCGCTCGCCCAGCCCAGCTTCTCGAACCAGCGGATCAGCCGCGCGCTCGAATCGAGCTGCCCCCTGAGCACGCCGTGCCGCGCGCTCGTCGGGTCCGCGTGGTGCAGGTTGTGCCAGGACTCGCCGCAGGAGAGCACCGCCAGCCACCACACGTTGCCCGAGCGGTCCCGCGACTTGAAGGGCCGCTTGCCGACCGCGTGACAGATCGAGTTGATCGACCAGGTGACATGGTGCAGCAGCGCCACCCGCACCAGCGACCCCCAGAAGAACGCCGTGAAAGCCCCCCACCAGGACATCGTCACCAGACCGCCCACCAGCGGCGGCACCAACACCGAGACGAGCGTCCACATCGCGAACTGACGCGACACCGCGCGGATCACCGGATCCTTGATCAGATCAGGGGCGTACTTCTGCTGCGACGTCTGCTCCTCGTCGAACAGCCAGCCGATGTGCGCCCACCACAGCCCCTTCAGCAGCGCGGGCAGCGTCTCGCCGAACCGCCACGGCGAGTGCGGGTCACCCTCCGCGTCCGAGAACTTGTGGTGCTTACGGTGATCCGCCACCCAGCGGACCAGCGGGCCCTCCACGGCCAGCGAACCCGCCACCGCGAGCACGATCCGCAGCGGACGCTTCGCCTTGAACGCGCCGTGCGTGAAGTAACGGTGGTAGCCGATCGTCACACCGTGACAGCCGATGTAGTACATCGCCACCATCAGGCCCAGGTCCAGCCAGCTCACACCGCCCCACGACCAGGCCAGCGGCACCGCCGCCAGCAGAGCCAGGAACGGCACCACGATGAAGAGGAGCAGCGCGAACTGCTCCAGCGAGCCCTTGCTCTCCCCACCGATCGTGGCGGAAGGTAGCGGAGTGGACCCGGAGGGTGACGGGTAAGGGGAATCGTTCATCACGTCAGGAGGCGTGGACATGGGGGATCCCTGGGGTGAGGAGTGAAGAGGGGAGAGGCGGGGGGCGGGTGTGGGGGAAGCGGGTGGGGGAGGGGGAGAGTGGGGGAGCGGAAGGCGTCGTACGGGGAAATCGGACAGAAGCCCGGATACAGGTGCGTAACCTACGGCAACGTAAGTATGGCAGCGCCGAACCACGAGGCAAGAGGGCTGTGGATAACGTCAGGCGAAGGCCACCTATCCTTGGACCGTCGGACAGCGCGGTCCGTAAAGTCTCCAGAACCCTCCAGACGTGCTCAAACACTGCAAGGAGCCGCACCTGTGAGCAGTGCCGACCAGACCCCATCCGCCAACACGGAGCTCCGCTCGGACATCCGCCGTCTCGGTGACCTCCTGGGCGAGACCCTCGTACGGCAGGAAGGCCCGGAGCTCCTCGAGCTCGTCGAACGGGTCCGCGCCCTCACGCGCGAGAACGGCGAAGCCGCCGCCGAGCTCCTCGGGGACACCGACCTGGAAACCGCGGGCAAGCTGGTCCGCGCCTTCTCCACCTACTTCCACCTGGCCAACGTCACCGAGCAGGTCCACCGAGGCCGCGAGATGCGCGAGCGCCGCGCCGCCGAAGGCGGCCTCCTCGCCCGTACCGCGGACCGCCTCAAGGACGCCGACCCCGAGCACCTGCGCGCGACCGTCAAGAACCTCAACGTACGGCCCGTCTTCACCGCACACCCCACCGAAGCCGCACGCCGCTCCGTACTCAACAAGCTCCGCCGCATCGCGGAACTCCTCGAAGCCCCCGCCCTCGCCTCCGACCGGCGCCGCCACGACCTGCGGCTCGCCGAGTCCATCGACCTGATCTGGCAGACGGACGAGCTGCGCGTCGTACGGCCCGAACCCGCCGACGAAGCCCGCAACGCCATTTACTACCTGGACGAACTGCACATCGGCGCCGTCGGCGACGTACTCGAAGACCTCGTCGCCGAGCTGGACCGCGTCGGCGTCGAGCTGCCCCCCGGCACCCGCCCCCTCACCTTCGGCACCTGGATCGGCGGCGACCGCGACGGCAACCCCAACGTCACCCCCGAAGTCACCCGCGAAGTCCTGATCCTCCAGCACGAGCACGGCATCACCGACGCCCTCGAACTCGTCGACCAGCTCCGCGGCCAGCTCTCCAACTCCATCCGCTACACCGGCGCCACTGACGAACTCCTGGACTCCCTCCAGAACGACCTCGTCCGGCTCCCCGAGATCAGCCCCCGCTACAAGCGCCTCAACGCCGAAGAGCCCTACCGCCTCAAGGCCACCTGTATCCGGCAGAAGCTCGTCAACACCCGCGAGCGCCTCGCCAGGAACATCCCCCACGAGAACGGCCGCGACTACCTCGGCACCGCCGAACTCCTCGACGACCTCACCCTCATCCAGACCAGCCTGCGCGAACACCGCGGCGGCCTCTTCGCCGACGGCCGCATGGACCGCACCATCCGCACCCTCGCCGCCTTCGGCCTCCAGCTCGCCACCATGGACGTACGGGAACACGCCGACGCCCACCACCACGCGCTCGGCCAGCTCTTCGACCGCCTCGGCGAGGAATCCTGGCGCTACGTCGACATGCCCCGCGACTACCGGCAGAAGCTCCTCGCCAAGGAACTCCGCTCCCGCCGCCCCCTCGCCCCCACCCCGGCCCCGCTCGACGCCGCCGGCGAGAAGACCCTCGGCGTCTTCCACACCGTCCGCCAGGCCTTCGAACGCTTCGGACCCGAAGTCATCGAGTCCTACATCATCTCCATGTGCCAGGGCGCCGACGACGTCTTCGCCGCCGCCGTCCTCGCCCGCGAAGCCGGACTCCTCGACCTCCACGGCGGCTGGGCCAAGATCGGCATCGTGCCGCTCCTCGAAACCACCGACGAGCTGCGCGCCGCCGACATCATCCTCGACGAGATGCTCGCCGACCCCTCCTACCGCCGCCTCGTCTCACTCCGCGGCGACGTCCAGGAGGTCATGCTCGGCTACTCCGACTCCTCCAAGTTCGGCGGCATCACCACCTCCCAGTGGGAGATCCACCGCGCCCAGCGCCGGCTCCGCGACGTCGCCCACCGGCACGGCGTACGACTCCGCCTCTTCCACGGCCGCGGCGGCACCGTCGGCCGCGGCGGCGGCCCCTCGCACGACGCGATCCTCGCCCAGCCCTGGGGCACCCTCGAAGGCGAGATCAAGGTCACCGAACAGGGCGAGGTCATCTCCGACAAGTACCTCATCCCCTCCCTCGCCAGGGAGAACCTGGAACTGACCGTCGCCGCCACCCTCCAGGCCTCCGCTCTGCACACCGCGCCCCGCCAGTCCGACGAAGCCCTGGCCCGCTGGGACTCCGCCATGGACACCGTCTCCGACGCCGCACACGGCGCGTACCGCACCCTCGTCGAGGACCCCGACCTCCCCGCCTACTTCTTCGCCTCCACCCCCGTCGACCAGCTCGCCGACCTCCACCTCGGCTCCCGCCCCTCCCGGCGGCCCGACTCCGGCGCCGGCCTCGACGGCCTCCGCGCCATCCCGTGGGTCTTCGGCTGGACCCAGTCACGGCAGATCGTGCCCGGCTGGTTCGGCGTCGGCTCCGGCCTCAAGGCGCTCCGCGCTGCCGGACCCGACACCGTCCTCGACGAGATGTACGAGCACTGGCACTTCTTCCGCAACTTCCTCTCCAACGTCGAGATGACACTCGCCAAGACCGACCTGCGGATCGCCCGCCACTACGTCGACACCCTCGTCCCCGACCACCTCAAGCACGTCTACGAGGCGATCGAGGCCGAACACGCCCTCACCGTCCAGGAAGTCCTGCGCATCACCGGCGGCGAGAAGCTCCTCGACTCCAACCCGGCACTCCAGCAGACCTTCGCCATCCGCGACGCCTACCTCGACCCGATCTCCTACCTCCAGGTCTCGCTGCTGGCCCGCCAGCGCACCGCCGCCGAGAAGGGCGACCCCGCAGACCCGCTCCTGGGCCGCGCCCTGCTGCTCACCGTCAACGGCGTCGCGGCCGGACTCCGCAACACCGGCTGACCGACCCGCCCCGTCACGACGTCTGCCCCCGCACCGGGAACCCGGTGCGGGGGCAGACGTCGTCATACGTACGCGGACAGACGTACGTGGACAGACCTACGTGGACAGACGGACGCCGTGCCTCACAGGGCGAAGAACGTCGCCACCAGCAGCACCCCGCCCGCCACCGCCGCACCCCACGCCGTACGCGTCAGCCGCAGCCCGCCCCCGATCACCAGCGACGCCAGCAGCAGCGCACCACCCAACGGCACCCACGCGTACAGCAGACCCGCCGTGTCCGTACGCACCAGCTCGTTCGTGCCGGGCTTCACCACCACCCGGAGCTCATCGCCCTTCCGCACGGCGACGGACTCCTCGATCGTCATCCGCCCCGGCTCACCACCCGGACCGTCCGCCACGTACCGCCCCGAACACGCGCCGTCCCGGCACCCCGTCACCGTCAGCGTCCCGTGCTCGCGGCCCTTGGCCAGCACCACATGCTGCGCATCGCTCCACGACGTCCAGACGGCAGCCACGAGCAGCAGCAGGACGACCGCGCCCATCGCCGCCCGATGGCCGAACGAGACGATGCGGGCGGACGGGGCGGGCTTCCGCTTCCCCTTGCCGGCCGCCCCCTTCTTCCGTTTCCCAGGACTCACAGGGCTCATAGGGCGGGATCCTTGGCCATGGGAACGCGCCCGGTCAAACCACGGGCAGGGGAAAGCACGGCAATGCGCGGGCTTGTCAGGAGTTGTACGTGCTCTGCGCGCGCTCCAGCCCGTCCATCACCAGAGCCTCCACCGCGTCCGCCGCACGGTCGACGAAATACGCCAGCTCCTTGCGCTCCACCGACGAGAAATCCTTCAGCACGAAATCCGCGACCTGCATCCGCCCCGGCGGCCGGCCGATCCCGAACCGCACCCGGTGATACTCCGGCCCCATCGCCTTCGTCATCGACTTCAGCCCGTTGTGACCGTTGTCCCCGCCACCCAGCTTCAGCCGCAGCGCCCCGTAGTCGATGTCCAGCTCGTCATGGACCGCCACCACACGCGCCGTCTCCACCTTGTAGAAATCCCGCAGCGCCGTGACCGGACCGCCCGACAGGTTCATGTACGACGCCGGCTTGGCCAGCACCACCCGCCGGCCCGCGGGACCAGGACCACCGAGCCGGCCCTCCACCACCTGCGCCTGCGCCTTCTGCGCCCGCCGGAACGAGCCGCCGATACGCTCCGCCAGCAGATCGGCCACCATGAACCCGACATTGTGCCGGTTGGCCGCGTAACCCGGCCCGGGGTTCCCCAGGCCCACGATCAGCCAGGGGGCAAGGGCATCCGTGGTCATCCGCGCCGTCTCTCCTCGCGCACTCGTACAGCTACAGGGACATCTACAGCTACAGGTCGGTGGGTGTGCGGATACAGCGAACGGGGTGGCCGGCCCGACAGGCCCGCCACCCCGTGAAACGCCGTCCGCGGGATCAGCCCTCGGAACCCTCGGCGGCGGCCTCGTCCGCCGACGGCTCCTCGGCCTGCGCGGCCAGGACCTGGATGACCACCGCGTCCTCGTCCGTCACCAGCGTCGTGCCGGACGGCAGCGGGACATCCTTCGCCAGGATCGACGCACCGGCGTCCAGACCCTCGATGGAGACCGTGACGGACTCCGGGATGTGCGTGGCCTCGGCCTCGACGGTCAGCGTGTTGAGGACGTTCTCCAGCAGGTTCGCACCCGGCGCCAGGTCACCCTCGGTGTGCACCGCCACCTCGACGGTGACCTTCTCGCCGCGCTTCACCGCGAGCAGGTCGACGTGCTCGATGTGACCCTTGATCGCGTTGCGCTGCACGGCCTTCGGGATGACCAGCTCGCTGCGGCCCTCGATGTCCAGGCTGATCAGCGCGTTCGCCGTCTTCAGCGCCATCATCAGGTCGTGACCCGGCAGGGTGACGTGGACGGTGTCCGCACCGTGGCCGTAGATGACCGCGGGGACCTTGCCGGCGACGCGCGTACGGCGGGCCACACCCTTGCCGAACTCGGTACGGACCTCGGCGCTGATCTTGACTTCAGCCATGGCTGACGCACTCCTCGTAAGTTAACGCGGGTATCCCGGTAACCGGGACACGAAATCGGGCCGTCACCCGGCCACAACGGGCCTGCTACGAAGAGCGCGTCGATAACGGACCAGCCGCACACAGGTGCGGCCTCCCTCGCCGAGCAACCCGATGAGTCTACCCGGCGGGGAGGCCGCCCCAGAAATCGATCTTCCAGCAGGCCACCGGCTTCAGCGGCCGGCGGTCACGCCTGCTCCTCGAAGAGGCTCGTCACCGAACCGTCCTCGAACACCTCACGCACCGCCCGCGCGATCGTCGGCGCGATCGACAGCACCGTGATCTTGTCCAGATCCAGATTGCCCGGATCCGGCAGCGAATTCGTGAACACGAACTCGCTCACCTTCGAATTCTTCAACCGGTCCGCAGCCGGACCCGACAACACCCCGTGCGTCGCCGTCACGATCACATCCTCCGCGCCGTGCGCGAACAACGCGTCCGCCGCCGCACAGATCGTGCCACCGGTGTCGATCATGTCGTCCACCAGCACACACACCCGGCCCGACACATTGCCGACGACCTCGTGCACCGTCACCTGGTTGGCGACATCCTTGTCCCGCCGCTTGTGCACGATCGCCAGCGGTGCACCCAGCCGATCGCACCAACGGTCCGCCACCCGCACCCGGCCCGCGTCCGGGGAGACCACCGTCAGCTTCGACCGGTCCACCTTCCCCGCCACGTAATCCGCCAGCACCGGCAGCGCGAACAAGTGATCCACCGGACCGTCGAAGAAACCCTGGATCTGGTCCGTGTGCAGATCCACCGTCAGGATCCGGTCCGCACCCGCCGTCTTCATCAGATCCGCGACCAGCCGCGCCGAGATCGGCTCCCGGCCACGGTGCTTCTTGTCCTGGCGCGCATACCCGTAGAACGGCACGATCACCGTGATGCTCCGCGCCGACGCCCGTTTCAGAGCGTCGATCATGATGAGCTGCTCCATGATCCACTTATTGATCGGAGCGGTGTGGCTCTGGATCAGGAAACAGTCCGCACCACGGGCCGACTCCTGATAACGGACATAGATCTCACCATTGGCGAAATCAAAAGCCTTGGTCGGCACGATCCCGACGCCGAGTTGTTGCGCGACCTCCTCGGCCAGCTCGGGGTGGGCGCGGCCGGAGAAGAGCATCAACTTCTTCTCGCCGGTCGTCTTGATCCCGGTCACAGCACTGTCTCCTCAGACGTGTTGATGGCCGCCGAGCCCGCGCGTCCCTGCGAGGCGTCCCTGCAAGCCAGCCGAATCGTGCAGATGTGCAGTTATCACGGTACGCCGTGATCGGTGCGCCTCTTTCCGGTCAGCTTTCCCCCGCGCCGCCCCCGGACGCCGACGCCGCCGCCTGCGCGGCAGCACTCCCCGGACGCTTCCGCGCCACCCAGCCCTCGATATTCCGTTGCTGGCCACGGGCCACGGCCAGCGAACCCGCCGGTACATCCTTCGTGATCACCGACCCGGCGGCGGTGTAAGCACCGTCCCCGACCGTGACAGGCGCCACAAACATGTTGTCCGAACCCGTCTTGCAGTGCGAACCCACCGTCGTATGGTGCTTCGCCTCACCGTCGTAGTTCACGAACACGCTCGCCGCACCGATGTTGGTGTACTCACCGATCGTCGCGTCCCCCACATACGACAGATGCGGCACCTTCGTACCCTCACCGATCGTCGCGTTCTTCATCTCCACATACGTACCCGCCTTCGCGCGCACGCCCAACCGTGTACCCGGCCGCAGATAGGCGTACGGACCCACCGTCGCGCCCTCACCCACCTCCGCGCCGTCCGCCACCGTGTTGTCCACCCGCGCGCCCGCGCCCACGGCCGTGTCCTTCAACCGCGAGTTCGGACCCACCTCCGCGCCCTCCGCCAGATGCGTCGAACCCAGAAGCTGCGTCCCCGGATGCACCACCGCGTCCTGCTCGAACGTCACCGTCACATCCACGGACACCGACGCCGGATCCACCACCGTCACCCCGGCCAGCATCGCCCGCACCAGCAGCCGCTCGTTCAGCAGCCGGCGCGCCTCCGCGAGCTGTACGCGGTTGTTGATGCCCAGGATCTCCCGGTGGTCACCGGCCACCGACGCCCCCACCCGGTGACCCGCCTCACGCAGAATGCCCAGCACATCCGTCAGGTACTCCTCACCCTGACTGTTGTCCGTACGCACCTTGCCCAACGCGTCCGCGAGCAACTGCCCGTCGAACGCGAACACCCCCGAATTGATCTCCCGGATCGCCCGCTGCGCGTCCGTCGCGTCCTTGTGCTCGACGATCGCGGTCACCGCGCCGCTCGCCCCGTCCCGTACGATCCGCCCGTACCCGGTCGCGTCCGGCACCTCGGCGGTCAGCACCGTCACCGCGTTGCCGTCGGCGGCATGGGCCGCGGCCAGCGCGTTCAGCGTCGCGCCGGAGAGCAGCGGGGTGTCACCGCAGACGACGACCACGGTCCCGTGCGGCGTGCTCCCCAGCTCCTGGAGCGCCATCCGTACCGCATGCCCGGTGCCGAGCTGGGTGGCCTGATAGGCGGTGCGCACGCCCTCGTACGCCGTGGAGAGATGGCCCTCGACCTGCGCACGGGCGTGGCCGACGACCACGACGAGCTGCTGCGGTTCGAGCTCTTGCGCGGCGGACACGACATGTCCGACGAGCGAGCGCCCGCAGACCTCGTGCAGGACCTTGGGGGTCTTCGACTTCATGCGGGTACCTTCACCCGCTGCGAGGACGACGACGGCTGCCGGGCGGTTGGCGCTCACGGGGATGCCCTTCGGCTTCGGGTGATGGTCAATCGCAGGATACCGGGGGGTAGCGGGGCGTAAACGAGGACGGGTCCCGACCGGTGAGGTCGGGACCCGAACCTAGATGCTCCCCCGCCAGGACTCGAACCTGAACTGATGGCACCAAAAGCCACAGTGCTTGCCAATTACACCACGGGGGATAATAGTCGGCCAAACCAGACATTACGTCACGTCGCCGAATCCGCACCCAACACTATGCCGTACCAAGCCCCCTCTACGCGACGGTAAAGATCAGCGCTCTTGGTGACGTAGACGATCAGGCAGCCCCTGTACGCCTCCGAGATGTTCTTCCTGACGGTCTTCGGGTTGTGCTTCTTGAGCGTCGCCTTCTGGAAGAGGGAGGGGGCGACGCCTGCCAGATCGGCCCAGAATTTCTCGGCTTCCGGGACGTCCGCCGACTCGTGGATGCTGACCCGGAAGTGCATCCGCTCGCGCGTGACGCCCAGGAGTTCGAGCCAGCGCAAGTAGAACGTGATCACGTTGGGGTCGCTGTTGATGAAGAGAAGTGACTCGCGCCGGGCGTACGGCTTGTCCTTGGTGCCCTCGGCCCAGTACAGCGCGACCCCGGCGATGAAGAGCTCCCGGTCGCTCAGGGTGCCGATCTCGCGGGTCGCGGCGGCCTTCGTCTCCTGGCGGGCTTCGTCACGTATGGCCAGCTCGTGATCCCACCGCTTCCGGGCCGCCAGCTTCGCCTGCTCCTTCGCGTCGCGCCGGTCCGGCTTCGGCAGGTCCCGTACCCACAGGGAGATCGAGCTCTTCGAGCACCCCAGCTCCACCTGGATCTGGTCGTACGTGAGCCCTTGCAGGCGCAGCTCGCGTGCCTGGTCGCGTAAGTCGTCCTTGGCGTTGGGGCGCTTGGTCCATTCCGGGGGTGGTTCGCCCTCCAGGAGGCGGTTGAGGAGGTCGTTGTTGTCGATGTGGACGCGGTCGCGGATCTGCCGGCGGCTCAGGCCCTCCCTGCGCAGGGCCACCACCTGGGTGCGAAGTCCTTCGAAGTCGGCGTATTTGCCGGGAAGTGTCGTCATGCCTCGTATCGTCCTGCGGAACCCGAGCCTCCGGCTCGAATGCGCGGGCGATTCACCAGTTCGAGTGATCGACTCGTGTTCCCGGTGTGGCGTGCCGTGATTCAGGGTCCCGAGGTCGCCGGATATTGGGGTGCGGGCCCCCTTAGGCTGGGAGACATGACCACAACGGGGGCACACCGGGACTCTGCGGGCATGGCTGCTCGTGGCTACTGGTGGTGGGAGCGGCGGCGGAGTGTCGTGCTGGATGTGGGGCTGGCGATCGTGTCGGCCCTGGAGTGCGGGTTGCAGGGGGTGCGGTTCGCGGAGACCGCGGTGCTGCCCGTGCCGGTGGGGGTGCTGTTCGGGCTGATCGCCGGGTCGATGCTGCTGGTGCGGCGGCGGTGGCCGTTCGCGGTGGTGCTGGTGTCGATCGCGATCACCCCGGCGGAGATGGGCTATCTGATGGGCCTGGTGGGGCTGTACACGCTCGCCGCGTCCGAGGTGCCGCGCCGGATCATCGGGGCGCTGGCCGGGATGTCGTTCGTCGGGACGCTGATCGTGACGGCTGTTCGGATGTCGCGGAACGTGGTGGACACGGGGATCGATTCGTCGCGCTGGTACGTGCCTCTGGTCGCGGTGCTGATGTCGGTGGGGCTGACGGCGCCGTCGGTGCTGCTGGGGTTGTACGTGGGGGCCAGGCGGCGGCTGATGGAGAGCCTGCGGGAGCGGGCGGACAGCCTGGAGCAGGAGTTGTCGCTGCTGGCGGACCGGGCGGAGCAGCGGGCTGAGTGGGCGCGTACGGAGGAGCGGACGCGGATCGCGCGGGAGATGCATGACGTGGTGGCGCATCGGGTGAGTCTGATGGTGGTGCATGCGGCGGCGTTGCAGGCGGTGGCGTTGAAGGATCCGCAGAAGGCGGTGAAGAACGCGGCTCTGGTCGGGGACATGGGGCGGCAGGCGTTGACGGAGTTGCGGGAGATGTTGGGGGTGTTGCGGGCGGGGGAGCAGGTGGCGGCGCGGCAGGCGGACGGGGTGGCGGGGGTGTCCGCGGGGGTGCCGTTGGCGTCGGTGGGTCTGGCGGCTGCGGCGGCTGCGGCTGCTGCGGCGGAGGACGGTCCGGGGATGGGGGACATCGAGGCGTTGGTGGGGGAGTCCCGGGATACGGGGATGGTGGTGGAGCTGATGGTGCAGGGGGAGTCGCGGTCGTATGCGCGGGAGGTGGAGCAGACCGCGTATCGGGTGGTGCAGGAGGCGCTGACGAACGTGTTGAAGCATGCGGCGGGGGCGAAGGTGATGGTCCGGCTCGCGCATCGGGAGGCGGAGGTGGCGATGCAGGTGGAGAACGGGCCTTCGGATGGTGGTGCGCAGGACGCGGGGTTGCCGAGTGGGGGGAATGGGCTGGTGGGGATGCGGGAGCGGGTGGTGGCGCTGGGTGGGGTGTTTGTGTCGGGGGAGACGGATGCGGGGGGTTTCCGGGTGTCGGCGGTGTTGCCGGACCGGCGGGGTGCCGCTGTCTGAGGGTGGTAGTGGGGTGAGTCGTCTCCGGGCATCCCGTCATCCGGTCGCCCCGGGCTTTTTCCGGTCGTCTCCCGTCATCCGGTGAGCAGGGTGGCGCGGTGGTGGTGCCGGTTGTCGGCGAGGGTGGCCGGGTGTACGGCGGTTGTTCCGAAGCGGTGGCGGGCGCGGTCCGCGGCGGCTTCGGCGGCTCGGGCGCGGTCTTCGGTGGGGTCCAGGGAGAGCTGGCGGTGGGCGTGGTGGGCGGGGCGCAGGTCGTCGGCGCGGAGGGTGAGGGCGCGGACGCGGGCGCGTTGGAGTCCGAGGGTGTGGAGGAGTTCGAGGGCGGTTGTGGTGAGGGTGGGGGAGTGGTCGGTGGGTTCGGTCAGGGTGCGGGTGCGGTGGGTGGAGCTGTGGTCGGCGTATCGGACGGTGAGGGTGAGGCGGCGGGTGGTCCGGTGTTCGCCGCGCAGGCGTTGGCCGATGCGGTCGGCGAGTCCGAGGACGGCTCGGTGGTGCCGGGCGGGGTCGAGGCAGTCCCGTTCCAGTACGAGGTCGGCGGCGAGGTGTGCGGCGGGTTCTTGTGGGGTGACGGGGTGGGGGTCGTGGCCTTGGGCGCGTTCGGCCAGGAGGCGGGCCGGGTTCGCTCCGACGATGCGTTGGAGGGTCGCGGTGGGGGTGGTGGCGATCTGGCCGATGGTGTGCAGGCCGTATCGGCCGAGGGTGGTGGCGGTGGTGTGGCCGATTCCTGGTAGTGCGGTGAGGGGTCGGGGGTGGAGCCAGGCGGCGGCTTGTCCGTCGGGGATCCAGGTGGTGTCGCCGGGGGTGGAGGCGTCGGCCGCCATGGCGGCCAGGGTGCGGTTGGCCGCGAGTCCGGCGCTGCTGTCGATGTCGTAGAGGGCTTTCAGCCGGAGTTTGGCGAGTTGGACGAGGTCGTAGGGGGAGAGGTCGAAGTAGCGGAGCGCGGAGGTGAGGTCGAGCCGGACGGCGTGGGGTGGGAGGGCTTGGACGTGCGGTGTGATGTCCGACATCAGTTCGACCGCGTCGTCGTATCGCTCCTTGTTCGGTACGGCGTGCAGGTGGAGGTGGGCGATGTGCCGTGGGCGGGTGGTCATCCGGCGCTCCCGGGGCTGCGGTGGCCGAGTTTTCCGAGGTCGGCCGGGTGGCTGCCGGCCGGTCGCAGGTCGGCGTAGGGGTGGAGGCGGGCGCCGGTGGTGCCGTCGGCCAGGGTGCGCCGGGGCTGGGCGGGGGTGGGGTGCGGGTGGTCGGCGCCGAGGAGGGCGAGGGCGGCCTCGGGGCCGTGGTCGCGGCGGGTGGCGGCGATGAGGTCCAGGTCCCAGGCCATGGTGCCGACGATGGTGCGGCGGGTGCCGCGTACCTGGACCGTGCCGCGGACGAGCAGGAGTCCGCTGTGGAAGACGGTGTGGGCGCAGGCGGGGTGGGAGTCTTCGAAGAAGGCCAGGTCGATGAGGCCGGAGCCGTCTTCCAGGGTGACGAAGATGATGCGTTTGCCGCTGGCGATGGGCGGGGTCTGGGTGGCGGCCCGTACTCCGGCGACGAGGACCTGCCGGCCGGCGCGCAGGCCGGTCAGGTGGGCCGCGTCGGTGGCGCCGATCTCCCGCAGCAGTCGGTGGTGGTGTTCCATCAGGTGCTGGGAGACGTCGATGCGGAGGGTGGCCAGTTCGGCGCTGAGGGCTTCGCGTCCGGTCATCTCGGGGAGGCCGCTGGGTTCGGCTCCGCCGACGGCGTCGGTTCCGAGGGGCAGTTGGCCTTCGGTCGCGGTGCGGGTGCGGGAGGCGCGGTGGAGTTCGGTGATCTGGAGCAGCAGGTCGCGTCGGGTGAGGCGGCCGTCGTGGAGGGGGTTGAGCGCGCCGATCTCCGCGAGGCGTTCGGCGAGTGGTCTGCTGGGCCGGGCCCGTTGCCAGAAGTCCGACAGTGATCCGTACGGTCGGCCTTCGTCGATCCGGGCGGCTTCTTCTTCGCTGATGCCGTGGACGGCGGTGAGTGCGAGCCGTACGCCCCATCGTTCGCCGTCGGTCCGTTCCACGGTGTGCCGTGTCGTGGAGTGGTTGACGTCGACGGGCAGGAGGGGGACGCCGCGCCGGCGGGCGTCGGCGACGATGACGCGTTTCGGCCACATGCCGGGGTCGTGTTCGAGGAGGCCGGCCAGCAGGAACGCCGGGTAGTGGGCTTTCAGCCAGGCGCTTTGGAGGGCGGGTACGGCGAAGGCGACCGCGTGGGCCCGGCAGAAGCCGTAGGCGCCGAAGGATTCGACGGTTTTCCACACCTCGTCGCGGACGGTGGCGGTGTAGCCGCGGGCGGCGGCCTGCTGGTGGAACCAGGTCTTGATGCGGGGGAGCCGGTCTTTCTCCCCGAGTGCCCGCCGGGCGATCTCGGCCATGGCGCGGTCGCAGCCGGTCAGCACGGTCAGGGTTTCGATGATCTGTTCGTGCCAGATGGTCACGCCGTAGGTGTCGGCGAGTACCGGTTCGAGGTCGGGGTGGGCGTACTCCGGTGTGCCGCCGTGGCGTGCGGCGATGTACCGCTCGGGCATGCCGCCGGCGACGGGTCCCGGCCGGAAGAGGCTGATGTCTGCGATGACGTCCTGCGGGTCGCGGGGCTGGAGCCGGGAGAGGAGGTCCTGCTGGCCGGGGGATTCGAGCTGGAAGAGGCCGATGGTCTGGCTCTCCTGGATGATTTTGAACGCGAAGACGTCGTCGAGGGGGACTTGTTCCGGGTCGTCGAGGTCGATGTGATTGCCGGTCGTCCGTTCGATCTCGGTGACGGCGTGGGCCATCGCGGACTGCATCCGTACGCCCAGGACGTCGAGTTTGATGTTGCCCAGGGCTTCGATCTCCTCCTTGGCGGCCATCGCCATCGGATAGTCGCCCTGGGGGGTGGGCTGGACCGGTAGCCGGTCCAGGAGCGTCGCGTCGCTGATGATCACTCCGCAGGGGTGCATGGCCATGCCGTGGACCAGGGAGTCGAGGCCTTCGGCGAGTTCCCACAGCGGCCCGTACCGGTCGGCTTCGGCCGCCAGCGGGCGCAGTTCGGGGAGTTCGGCGAGTGCGCTCGTGATGTCGGAGGCCCGCAGGTGGGGGAAGCTCTTGGCGATCCGGTCGATGTCGGCGGGGGCGATGCCCAGCGCCAGGCCGGTGTCGCGCAGGGCGCGGCGGGCCCGGTAGGTCTCGGGCATCGCGGTGACCGCGACCCGTTCGGGGCCGAACCGGGCGAAGATCGCGTCGTAGCACTCCAGCCGCCGGGCGGACTCCACGTCGATGTCGATGTCGGGGAGGGTGTCGCGGCGCGCGCTGAGGAAGCGTTCGAACAGCAGCCGGTGGTCGAGGGGGTTGGCCGTGGCGATGTCGAGGGAGTGGCAGACCATCGAGCCGGCGCTGGAGCCGCGGGCCGCGACGCGGATGCCCAGTTCGCGGATGTCGGTGACGACCTGGCCGACGGCGAGGAAGTACGAGTCGTACCTCTTCGCCGAGATCACGTCCAGTTCTTCGTCCAGCCGGTCGAGTGCGGCCCGGTCCCGGTCCAGGCCGCGCCGGACCAGGCCGGCCTCGCAGCGTTGGCGCAGCAGGCGTCCGGCGCCGTCCGCACCGTCTGTAGGGGGTCCGGCGCCGAAGACGGCCGGTTCCGGGAAGTGCGGGGTGCCCAGGCCGAGGTCCGCCGCGGGGTCGACGGCGCACGCGTCCGCGGTGGCGGCGGTGTCCGCCAGCAGCCGGGCCGCCCGCCGGGTGTCCGCCCCGGCGCACGCGGCGATCCGCTGGGCGAGGTCCGCCATGGCCGTCCCGTCCTTGAGCCAGCGCTGACCGCCGTCCAGGCTCCGCCGGTCGACGGGCCGCAGCAGCCGGGCGGCGTCCAGGACATCGGCCAGCCGGTGCTGGTCGGGGTCGGCGTAGCGGACGGCGTTGGAGAGTACGGCGGGGGTACGGGTGCGGTCGGCCAGCGCCAGGGTGCGGGCGGCGAGCCGCAGTGAGCCCGGGGCGGTGCCGGGCCGGGAGTGCAGGACGGTCTCCAGCCGTACCCCGTCCCCGAAGATCTCCCGCCACGGTGCCAGCAGCCGCTCCGCGACGTCCTCGCGGCCGGCCGCGAGCGCCCGTACCGGCTCGGATACCGGACCGAGCAGGACGGTCAGACCGGGGCCGCCGTGTTCGCGCAGCGCCTCCCAGCCCACGGTCACCGGCGCCGCGCCGGTAGTGGTCCCGGTGGGCGCGGCGTGCGCGGCGGAGGTGATGCGGCACAGCCGTGCCCAGCCGGCCCGGTCCTGGGCGAGCAGGACGAACCGCAGGGCGGGTTCGACGACATGGGCGCCCCCGCGCGCGGGGGTACGGGGCCGCCGCGCCGGAGGGGGCGGTGCGAGGGGTTCCACGGCCAGGTCGATGCCGAAGAGGGGGCGGATCCCGGTGGCGGCGCAGGCCTGGGCGAACCGCACGGCTCCGGTGACGGTGTCACGGTCAGTGAGCGCGAGCGCCGCCATGTCGCGCTCCGCCGCCCGCCGGACGAGGTGCTCGGGGTGGGCGGCGCCGTAGCGGGCGGAGTATCCGGACGCGACGTGCAGATGGGTGTGGCCTGCCATGCCGCACCTCCGTCACTCCACCCCGTTCAGTCACCCGACCGATGCCTGTCTCGTACTCTCGTTCGATTACTCTAACCGTGTTGTCCCCGGTCAGCGACTTTTTTCGTACAGGTGATCGAGAGTGGGCGGGTGCGGTGTGCGGGCGGGACGGGCGTCCCTCCGTCACATCCGTGCCCGGGCAGCGGAGTTGGGTACGGTCGCGCTCCGCGCCGCGGCGGTGGTGGCGTACGTCACCACCGCCGCGGCGCGTGGCGGCACGCGGCGGGAACGGGTACCGCCTGCCCGTCGTTACTGTCAGTGATCTACGGGAGGGTGGCTCAAGACGCAAGACGCAAGACGCAAGACTCAGGGCTCAGGGCTCAGGGGGGAGAGGCCAGAGAGAGGCTAGGGAGAGGTCAGGGGGAAGTCAGCCGTGCCGGTTCCAGGCCGGTGATCAGTGTCTTCAGCGCCTGGTCGATGTCCGGCCCCACGTACCAGTCCCCGGTGTGGTCGACGCTGTAGACGCGGCCCTCGCTGTCGATCGCGAGGACGGCCTGCCCCTCGCCCTCCTCGCCGAGCGGGCTCAGCTCCGTCTCCAGCGACCGGCCGAGGTCGGTGAGGGTACGGGCGTGGTGGAGCCCGGCGGTGGGGTCGATACGGAGGGTGGCCGGGGCGATCTGGCGGCCGGGGCCCGGGGCGGTGATGTGCAGGCCGCCGAATTCGGCCCAGGCCTCGACCGCGGCCGGGAAGACGCTGAGCCGGTGGCCGGCCGGGGTGATGTGGGCGCGCAGGACGTCCGCCCACGCCTCGGCCTGCTGTATGTCCCAGCGTCCCGGCAGCCAGCCGGCGTCGCGCAGCGCGGCGTCGACGGGGACGGGGAAGCGGGTGCTGGTGTGCGGGTGCGGGTGGCCGGCGGTGTGCGGGTCGGGCATGGTCAGCCGTTCTCGGTGGGGTCGACGGGCCGTACGCCGAAGTGGGCGAGCAGCGCCGTACAGGAACGGCAGGGCGGGGCGTAACTTCCGTGCAGTGGGTCGCCGTCCTCGCGGATGCGGCGCGCGGTCAGCTTGGCGTGCTTGAGGGAGCGCCGTGCCTCGCCGTGGGTCAGGGGTTTTCGCCGGGCTCTCTTGGAGCGGGCGGCCTCGGCGGCGGTGAGGTGACGGGAGAGCAGTATGGCCTCGGGGCAGCGGCCGGTGAACCGTTCACGCTGGCCGCTCGTGAGGGTGTCGAGGAAGTCCTGCACGAGGAAGTGGAGGGCGGGCGGCTGGTCGGCCTTGCCCGCGGTGCAGGTGAGGGTCTCGCCGCGGACGGAGAGCGCGGCGGCGACGGCCGGCAGGATGCCGTCCCTGCGCTGCCGGACGGTCGGCGGTAGCTGCTCCTCGGTGGCACGCCAGCTCAGCCGCGGGTCGCCGGAGGCTCGCGGGTCGCCGGAGGCTCTCGGAGCGCCGGGAACGCCCGAGGCGTCGGTCCTGCCGGTGGTGCGTGGAGCGGTGTACTCGGCGCGCTCCGTGTGCTGTGCGGTGTGCATGGTGCTGGTCCCCTCCCCTCACCGGCGGCCGGTAGCCGTCGGTGTCACGCCCCCCATGTTGCTGGGACAGCCTGCCAAATGTGACGCACTGTGGGGAAGCTGGGGAGCCGATCCGCGTAGATCGGCGTGGATCGGTGTAGATCGTGACGTGGAATCGTCGCTGGGCCACGCGGGGAGTGACCGTTCGTCACCGGGTGCGAGGGGTGGTGCCGGGGCGTCCTCGGGGTGCCCGCCGCCGTGGGGTGGACGTAGCTGACTGTCACCGGCCGGAGGCGGGGCGCGGGGCGGGATCCGGCCGGGGGAGGAGCGTCGCGGGCGCCTCTTGCCCCACCGCATAGGCTGTGCTGGACCAGGGCTGTGGAACCAGCCGGAAGCGCAGCAGGGGGCAACCGCCATGACGACAGGTCGGCTCGGGCAGCAAGCCGCGCCACCGAACGCGGCCTATGCCGGGCAGGTCGTGCATTTCCCGGACCCGGTCCGGGCCTCCCGGCATCCCAGAGGTGTACGGGTGGGTGCCGACGGCTACCCGGATTTCGCGCCGTACGCGCGCGCCGCCGCCGAGATAGCCGAGCCCCCGGAGGGGTTCGGCGTGGACGAACTGCGGCTGACGGACTACGTGTCCGCGAACGCCGCGCTGGCCGCGGCGGGCCATGAGCTGTGGGACACGATCGCGCCGGTGGCGACGCCGCACGGCTGGACCTGGCACCACGTGGCGGGTTCGCGCCGGATGGAGCTGGTGCCGGTCGAGGTGAAGGCGCTGCTGCGGCACCACGGCGGTCTGGCGACGGCGCCGGTGGACCACGGCAAGCGGGGTACGCGTCCGCTCCAGGAGACCCGGCCGGTGCACTTCGGGCTGCCGAAGGTGTCGGCGTCGGTGAGCGAGCAGCAGGTGCTGGGCGTGGAGGAGGACCTGGGCTACCGGCTGCCGGGCTCCTACCGCTCGTTCCTGAAGGCGGCGGGCGGCTGCGCGCCGGTGGGCGCGGCGCTCGACGCGGAGCTGGGGCTGCTGGTGGACCAGCCGTTCTTCACGGTGCGGGACGAGGCCGCGGTCAACGACCTGGTGTACGTCAACAAGTGCCTGCGGGACCATCTCACCAAGGACTATCTGGCGGTGGCCTTCGCGCAGGGCGGGCTGCTCGCGGTGAAGGTGCGGGGCGAGCGGGCCGGTTCGGTCTGGTTCTCCGCGTACGACGACGCCCGGGACCAGGACGGCTGGGGTGTCCAGGAGCGGGTGGAGCGGCTGCTCCTGCCGTGCGGCGACGACTTCGACGCGTTCCTGCTGCGGCTGGCGGGCAGCCCGCCGGAGCTGGAGACCGTGGCGAACCTGATGGTGGACGGCGGCTTCGCGCGCGCCGTCCCGGTGGAGGGATGAGCGCGGTGGTGACCTTCGCGCAGGCGCAGGAGCGCGCGGAAGACTGGGTGAACGGCGAGGTGCCCGGCTACCAGCACCGTGAGGTGCGGGTGCGGGAGTTCGAACTCGGCTTCGTGGCATGGGCGGAGGACCGCGAGAACGGTCCGACGTCGGACGGCGGCCGGCAGCGGCTGGTGATCGCGCGGGACAGCGGTGAGGCGACGCTGTGGCCGGGGCTGCCGGTGGGCGAGGTCATACGCCGGTACGAGGAGGAGTACGGGACGCGGGGCGAGCCGCAGGCCGCCGCGGCGCCCGAGGCGCCGGCGCGTATCGATCTGAACCAGACGTCGTTCCTGCTGACGCCGCCGGAGTGGTTGCAGGACGCGGCGGACAAGATCGGCATTCCGGACCGCAGGAAGCCGGCGGACCCGTCCGCCGCTCCAGGCGCTTCGGCCACTCCGGGTGCTCCGAGCACTCCGGGTGCTCCCGGTGCTTCGGTGCCCGGCGGTGCCGGCGGCGGCTCCCTCGGCGGTGGTGGCGGCTCGCTCGGTGGTGGCGGTTCCCTCGGCGGCGGTTACGGCGCGGGCTCGGCCGGGGCGCCCGGCGCGGGCGCCTCGCAGGGCAGCTCCGCCCGCCCCGCCGCGTACGAGCCCACGGCCAACGACGGTGTGCCCGCCCCGGTGTCCGCCCCGCCGCCCGGGGCGACGCCCTGGACCGGGATCGACACCAGCGAGACGTCCACCTCGCCGGACGCGGGCTCCGTACCGCTGCCCGCGACGGTCTTCGCGCCGCCGCTCGCCGGTGCCGACGACGATGACACCCCGCCGCCGAGCGTGCCCGCCGAGGCGCCGACCGCGCTGATGTCCGGCGGCAGCCAGTTGCCCCGTACGACGCTGGCGTCCGCGCTGAGCCCTCCGGAGACCGGAACTCCGGTGCCGGGCGCCCCGGGTGCTCCCGGTGCTCCTGGCGCTCCCGGTGCTCCGGGCGCTCCGGGCTCCGGCTCCGGCAGCGGTGACATCGCCGACGCCGCGACGAGCAAGGCCGCCGTACCGCCGCGTGGCGCGCGCGGGAGCGGCGGCGTGGTACCGCCGCCGCCCGGCGCGCCGGGCGTTCCCGGTGCGACCCCGCCGCCCGTCGCCCCGCCGGCGCCGTCGGGTCCGGGTACGCCCGGTGCCCCGGCCGGTGGCTACCTGCCGACGCAGATGGCGCCGAGCATCGGCTCCCACATCCCGCAGCCGCCCGGTCCGCCCGGCGCGCCGGGCACTCCGCCCGGTCCGCCGCCCGGCGGTGTGCACCAGGCGGCCACGATGTTCGCGGACCCCAGCCAGGGCCAGGGCATCCCGGGCGCCCGGCCCCCGCAGCCGCCGGGCCCGCCCGGTGCGCCGGGTGCCCCTGGGGCGCCCAGCGCCCCGGGTGTTCCGGGTGTTCCGGGTGTTCCGGGAGCCCCAGGCGCCCCCGGTACGCCCCCCGGTGGGGTCCATCACGCCGCGACGATGCTGGCGGGACCGGACCGGACGGGTGGCGGCTCCGTACCGCCGCCGTCGGCCCCCCGGCCGCCCGGTCCGCCGCCCGGCGCCCCCGGCATGCCGCAGGGCACGCCGCCCGGCGGGATCCCCGGTGGCCCCGGCGTCCCTGGCGGACCCGGCCCCGTACCCCCGTCGTACGGTTACCCGCCGCAGCCGTCGGGGCTGCCGACCGTCGGCCCCGGCTACCAGGCCGTGCTGCGCTACCGCGCGCCCGACGGCTCCGAGGCGCAGCTCATCCGGCGTTCCGCGCCCGGCACCCCGCACCCCGAGTGGCAGATCCTGCACGAGCTGCGCGGGATGAACGTGCCGCCGCAGCAGGTGCTCGAACTCCACACGGAGCTGGAGTCGTGCGAGCTGCCCGGCGGCTACTGCGCGCGGATGATCCGGGAGACCTGGCCGCAGGTGCGGATCACCAGCGTCGCCCCGTACGGTCAGGACCACGCCAGCCGGCAGCAGGGCATGCAGCATCTCCTCACCCACCAGGGCGAGTTGCACCAGGTCGCGGACGGTCCCGCGCGCCCCGCGCCGGTCCGGGCGCCGCTGCCGCAGGTGGCGCCTGCGCCGCCGGTGCCGCCGGAGGGGATCGCGCAGGAGCTGGCGGGGGCGTTCGGCCCGCAGGGCATCTGCCGGTTCGACCAGCGCGCCGTGTCCCGGCAGGGCGTGCCCGAGCTGGTGGCGCGCACCCTGGTGTGGGCGGGGCTGCCGGCCGACTTCGGGCCGTTCTTCTGGGCGCAGCCCCCGCAGCCGGTGGTGCCGACGCTGGCCGAACTGGCCGCGCAGCGGCAGGTTCCGGCCGCCCCGGACGCGGGTTCGTACCTGGTGATGGGCAGCGACTTCGGGCGGGCGCTCTGCGTCCAGTACGGTACGGCGCACATCATGGCCGTACCGGTGGAGGCGGGTCCCGGCGGGCAGTCGGTGCCGCCGCAGTTCGTGAACACCGGGCTGCCGGAGTTCACGCGCTCGCTGGCGCTGCTGGGACGGATGTGGCGGCTGCGCTTCGGGCTGACCCCGGAGCAGGCGGGTCGCTGGACCGTCGACTTCCAGGCGCAGTTGGCGGCGCTGGACCCGGCGGCGCTGTCGTCGCCGGAGAACTGGTGGTCGGTGCTGCTGGAGCAGATGTGGGACGGATTGCTGTGACGGTTCGTTAGGACACACGCGTCGGTACGGATGACCGAGGCGCCCACCGCATGGCGGTGGGCGCCTCGCTGTACCCGACCTGACTCTCTGATTCTGTGGTCTGCCCGAGAGGGGCTTTCAAGAATGGGTGGTGCACCGTTGTCGGATCATGGCTTCGTGCCCGTACGTGGTCGTGGTTACCGTCCCGAACAGGTCGACCGGGAGTACGCCGCGCTGACCCAGGACCGCGACGACGCCCTGGAGCGGGTCGCCCAACTCACCTCCCTGGCCGACCGGATGGTGGGCGAGGCGGAAACGCTCGCGGCGCGGGTGGCGGCGCTGGAGCCGCCGACGTACGAGAACCTGGGCCGCCGCGCCCAGCAGATCCTGGCCCTCGCGCGGCTGGAGGACGAGACGCTGCGGGCCGAGGTGCGCGAGGAGTGCCGGGCGGCGCTCGCGGCGGCGGAGTCCGGGGCGAGGAACATACGTGACGCCGCGCGCGAACAGGGCGACGGCGTACGGGCGGACGCGGAGGCGCACGCCGAGCGCGTGATCGGGGCGGCGCGGGACGCGGCCGACGAGGCGCGCGACGAGGCGCGGAACGAGGGCGCGGAGCACCGGGCGGAGGCGCTCGCGGAGCTCCAGGAGGTGCGCCGGCGTACGGAGCGGCTGCTGGAGGAGCTGGAGCAGAAGCACACGGACCGGCTCGCGGCGACGGATCGCGAGATCGCGGCGCGGGAGGCGGCGCTGGAGGCACAGACGGCCGAACTCACCGAGCGGGCGCAGGCGAAGCTGACGGAGGCGCAGCGGGGGCTCTCGGCGGCGGGCGAGCAGGCGCGCCACCGTGAGGAGGACGCGCAGGACCAGGCGGACGAGCTGAAGGCACAGGCCAGGGCGCGCGCGGACTCGGTGGCGCGGGACACGGAGCGGCTGGTACGGACCCACGAGGAGGCGCGCGAGGAGATGCGGGCGCACATGGCGCACGTACGGAACAGCCTGGCGGCGCTGACCGGGAGGGCCCCGACGGAGGAGTGAGAGCGGGCCGACGCCGGGCCGACGGGGGACCGGCGGGGCCCGTACGGGGGACGTCAGGTCGAGGCCGCTTGACTTGGAGAGCGCTCCAATTCGTAGCTTTCACGACATGACCACGCACCAGAACCAGAACCAGAACCAGAATGAGAACGAGGGCCGGGACGAGGGCCGGGGCCAGCACAGGATCGGCTCCGGTTTCGGGGCACGGAGCACCACGGACGACGTGCTGCGCGGGATCGATCTCACGGGGAAGCTCGCGCTCGTCACCGGCGGATACTCGGGCCTCGGCCTGGAGACCACGCGGGCGCTGGCCGCCGCTGGCGCCCGGGTCGTCGTACCGGCGCGGCGGCGCTCGACGGCCGAGGAGGCGGTCGGCGCCCTCGGCACGGCGGACGGGGCCGGAGGCGTCGAGGTGGACGAGCTGGACCTCGGGGACCTGGAGAGCGTGCGGTCCTTCGCCGACCGCTTCCTCGCCTCGGACCGCCCGATCGACCTGATGATCAACAGCGCGGGCATCATGGCCTGCCCGGAGACCCGGGTCGGCCCCGGCTGGGAAGCCCAGTTCGCCACCAACCACCTCGGCCATCACGCGCTGGTCAACCGCCTCTGGCCGGCGCTCGCCAGGGGCGGGGCGCGCGGCGGGGCGCGGGTCGTCTCGGTGTCGTCCCGGGGCCATCAGTTCTCGGACATCCGCTGGGACGACCTGGGGTTCGAGCGCGGCTACGACAAGTGGCAGGCGTACGGGCAGGCGAAGACGGCCAACGCGCTCTTCGCGGTACGGCTGGACGAGCTGGGCCAGGAGGCCGGCGTACGGGCGTTCTCGCTGCACCCCGGCGAGATCCTGACGCCGCTGGCGCGCCATGTCACCGAGGAGGAGCAGCGCGCCGCCGGCTGGATCGACGAGCGGGGCAACCTGGTGGGGACGTTCAAGACGCCCGAGCAGGGCGCGGCGACACAGGTGTGGGCGGCGACGTCTCCGCGGCTGGCGGGGACGGGCGGCCTCTACGCCGAGGACTGCGACATCGCCGAGCCCGCGGTGGCCGCCCCCGAACTGGTCCCGGGTGTGCGCGACTGGGCGACGGATCCGGTGGCGGCGGCGCGCCTGTGGGAGCTGTCCGCCGAACTGACGGGCGTCAACGCCTTCGCCTGAGCGCCGAGTTCCCGGGGCTTACGGGGTTACGGGGCTTACGGGTCCTGCTGGTCCTGCTGGTCCGGCGGAGGGTCCGGGAGCACCGGGAAGCGGCGCGGCGCCAGGAAGAGCAGGGCGAGGAGGGCGAGCGCGCCCGCCCCCGCCGCGCCCACGTAGACATGGTCGACGGCCGTGTCCATCGCCCGGCGCAGATAGTCCGCCGCCTCGGCGCTCAGGGACCCCGGATCCTCCAGGGCCCGCGCGACCCCGTCCACGTCCTCGGGCAGGCCGGGTGTGGGCGCGCTCGCCAGCCGCGCGGAGAGCACGGAGTTGGCGACCGCGCCGAACACCGCGGCGCCCACGCTCTGGCCGATCAGCCGGCAGAAGAGGATGGACGCGGTGGCCGTGCCCCGCTCCGACCAGCCGACCGTCGACTGCACCCCGATGATCAGCGGAAGCTGGAACAGACCCAGCGCCGCGCCCAGCAGCAGCATGATCAGCGTCGGCTGCCAGGCGTGCCCGGGGTAGGGGAGCAGGGGGAAGGCGAGCAGGACCAGCGTCGCGAGCGAGATGCCGATGACGGCGGTCTGCCGGAAGCCGATGCGGTTGTAGACCCGGTTCGAGAGGGCCGCGCTGACCGGCCAGCTCAGGGTCATGGCGGAGAGCACGAACCCGGCGGCGATGGGGCCGAGCCCGAGGACGGACTGCGCGTACGTCGGGAGGAAGACGGTCGGGGCGACCATCAGCAGCCCCAGGGCACCGAGCGCGAGGTTGACGGCCGCGATGGTGCGGCGGCGCCAGACCCATCCCGGGATGATCGGCTCCGCGGCCCGGCGTTCGATGACGACGGTGAACGCGGCGAGGACCGCGCTGGAGCCGAGGAACGCCAGCGACGGTACGGAGAGCCAGGGCCAGGCGACGCCGCCCTGGACGAGCGCGGTGAGCAGGAGCGCACCGGTCGCGAAGACGCCCACGGCGCCCGCCCAGTCGGTACGCGGCCGGGACCGGGCCGCCCGGCCCGCCCCCGACGCCGTACCGGCACCGCTTCCCGTACCCGTACCCGTACCCGTACCCGTACCCGACGCCGTACCGGCACCGTTCCGTGCGCGCTGCGGCTCGTGGAGGTACCTGACGACCAGCCAGAGCGCCACCGCCCCGACCGGCAGGTTGATCAGGAAGATCCAGCGCCAGTCCGCGTACCCCGCGATGAACCCGCCCACCGCCGGGCCCGCCACGGACGACGAGGCCCAGACCGTCGACAGCCTGGCCTGGATCTTCGGGCGTTCCTTGAGCGGGTAGAGATCGGCGGCGATGGTCTGCACCGTGCCCTGGAGCGCCCCGCCGCCCAGCCCCTGGACGACGCGGAAGGCGATCAGGGAGGCCATGTTCCAGGCGGTGGCGCAGAGCAGCGAGCCGATGAGGAAGAGGATGATGCCGGCGACCAGCACGGGCTTGCGGCCGAGGGTGTCGGAGAGCTTTCCGTACACGGGCAGCGTGACCGTGACGGCGAGCAGATAGCCGGAGAACAGCCAGGAGAAGACGGCGAATCCGCCGAGGTCGCCGACGATCTGCGGGACGGCCGTGGAGACGATGGTGCCGTCCAGCGCGGCGAGCGCCATCCCGAGCATGAGCGCGGCGACGACGGGGCCGCGCCCGCGCGGCGCGCGCGGCCCGCCGGGTATCGCCTCCGGTATCGCCTCAGTACGTCCCGTGTCCTCGGTACTTCCTCCGGCGCCGCTCACAAGATCCCTTCCCCGTACACGTATCTCGTCGGGGACACCTTCTCACCCGCACCTCGTACGGCGGGAGGGGACGAAACGGAGCTTCGGCCGCTCCTCCCACGGTTGTAGCCCCCTAGGGGGACCTCCCTACTTCTGTCCAGGGGCCGTTCGTCCCGGTGGAGGACGTACGGGCTCTCCCCGCTCCTTAGGTTGTTCTTACGTACACGGGAGCCCCCGTCACGGGCCCCGCGCCGGGGCTTCCCCACAACAGGGGAGTGGGGAAAACCCGGGCGAAAGACGGTGCCGGGCACCCACCGGCGAGCACCCACCTGCGAGCACCCACCGACGAGCACACCCGGCGCCCGCCTTCCCGCGCGGCTGGACGACGTTCCCGTACGCACACACATGGACGAACGCACACGCTCACGCGGTGTATCAAGCGAAATAGGAGACTTACCGTGACAACGGCTGTGACCATCCCCAGGCACGGGGGTACTGGAGGACCTACGGCCGTCGCGGCGCGAGCGCGGCAGGTCGTCAAGGCGTACGGCTCAGGGGACACCCGGGTCGTCGCGCTGGACCATGTCGATGTGGACATCGCCCGGGGGGAGTTCACCGCGATCATGGGCCCGTCCGGCTCTGGCAAGTCGACGCTGATGCACTGCCTCGCGGGTCTGGACACGGTCTCCTCCGGCGAGATCCACCTCGCCGAGACCGAGATAACCACGCTCAAGGACAAGCAGCTCACGCGGTTGCGCCGGGACCGTGTCGGCTTCATCTTCCAGGCGTTCAACCTGCTGCCGACGCTCAACGCCCTGGAGAACATCACGCTCCCCATGGACATCGCGGGCCGCAGGGCGGACAGCGCGTGGCTCCAGCAGGTCGTGGACACGGTGGGGCTCGCCGACCGTCTCCAGCACCGTCCGACCCAGCTCTCCGGCGGCCAGCAGCAGCGCGTCGCCGTGGCCCGCGCGCTCGCCGCGCGGCCCGAGATCATCTTCGGCGACGAGCCGACGGGGAACCTGGACTCGCGGGCCGGCGCCGAGGTCCTCGGCTTCCTGCGCCGCTCGGTGGACGACCTGGGGCAGACGATCGTGATGGTCACGCACGACCCGGTGGCCGCCTCGTACGCGGACCGGGTGCTGTATCTCGCGGACGGCCGGATCGTCGACGAGATGACGCGCCCGACCGCCGAAGCCGTACTCGACCGGATGAAGGACTTCGACGCGCGGGGGCGTACCTCGTGACCGTCCTCAAGACCTCGACGCGCAACTTCCTCGCGCACAAGGGACGCATGGCGCTCTCCGCCGTGGCGGTCCTGCTGTCGGTGGCGTTCGTCTGCGGCACGCTCGTCTTCACCGACACGATGAACACGACCTTCGACAAGCTCTTCGCCGCGTCCTCCGCCGATGTCACCGTCAGCGCGAAGGAGGCCGAGGACGCCTCGGAATCGGGTGGTTCGCAGACGGGCCGTCCCGGCTCGCTGCCCGCCTCCACGATCGGGACCGTACGGAAGGCGGAGGGCGTACGGTCCGTCGAGGGCGCCGTCAGCAGCATGAGCGTGACCGTCGTCGACGAAGCGAACAAGGACGTGGGCGGCAGCAACGGCGCCCCGACGATCGCCGGCAACTGGACCCGTAACGACCTGCGGTCGATGCGGATCACCTCCGGCCACGCGCCGCGCGGCCCGACCGAGGTGATGGTCGACGCCGACACCGCCGAGAAGCACCACCTCGCGATCGGCGACGAGCTGCGCACCATCGCCGTCACGGGCGACGTCACGGCGAAGATCTCCGGCGTCGCGACCTTCACCGTCACCAACCCCGGCGCGGCGGTCGTCTTCTTCGACACCGCCACCTCCCAGCGGGTCCTGCTGGGCGCCACCGGCCGCTTCACCCACCTCAACGTCACCGCCGACCAGGGGGTCGGCGACACGCGGCTCAAGCAGGACGTCGCGGCGGCGCTCGGGGCCGGCCCGTACCAGCTCCGGACGCAGCAGGAGGCCGCCGACGCGAACCGTTCCGACGTCGGCTCCTTCCTCGACGTCATGAAGTACGCGATGCTCGGCTTCGCCGGGATCGCCTTCCTCGTCGGCATCTTCCTCATCGTCAACACCTTCTCGATGCTGGTCGCGCAGCGGACCCGGGAGATCGGCCTGATGCGGGCCCTCGGGTCCAGCCGTAAGCAGGTCAACCGCTCGGTGCTGCTGGAGGCGGTGCTCCTCGGGATCATCGGCTCGGTGGCGGGCGTCGCCGCCGGGGTGGGGCTGGCCGTCGGGCTGATGAAGCTCATGTCCTCCATCGGCATGGACCTGTCCACCGACGATCTGACGGTGAAGTGGACGACCCCGGCGCTCGGCATGGTCCTCGGCGTCGTCGTCACGGTCGTCGCCGCGTACGTACCGGCACGGCGGGCCGGGAAGATCTCCCCGATGGCCGCGCTGCGCGACGCGGGGACCCCGGCGGACGGGCGTTCCGGATGGGTACGGGCGGTCATCGGCCTGGTCCTGACCGGCGCCGGCGGAGCCGCGCTGCTCCTGGCGGCGAGCTCCGGCAAGGCGAGCGAGGGCTCGCTCTACCTCGGCGTCGGCGTGGTCCTGACCCTTCTCGGCTTCGTCGTGATCGGCCCGCTCCTCGCGGGCGGCCTGGTCCGGGTGCTCGGCGCGGTGGTCCTGCGGATGTTCGGCCCGGTCGGCCGGATGGCGGAGCGCAACGCGCTGCGCAACCCGAGGCGTACGGGGGCGACGGGCGCGGCCCTGATGATCGGGCTCGCACTGGTGGCCTGCCTGTCGGTCGTCGGCTCCTCGATGGTGGCCTCCGCGACGGACGAGCTGGACCGGTCGGTCGGCGCGGACTTCATCATCCAGAGCGGCAACGGCCAGCCGATCGTGCCGCAGGCCCAGGCGGCGCTGGAGAAGGCGCCGGACATCGCGCACTTCACCGAGTACAAGTGGGTCGAGGTCCGGATGACCGCGCCGGACGGGAGGACGGACCGCGTCGGCCTGGCGGCGGCCGACCCGACGTACGCGACGGACCTGCGCCGCGAGACGGTGGGCGGTGAACTCACGGCGGCGTACGGCAAGGACGCGATGTCGGTCGGCGACGACTACGCGAAGCGGCACGGCGTCGAGGTCGGCGACGAGATGGCGGTGACCTTCGATGGCGGGCGGACCGCGAAGCTGAAGGTCGCGGCGATCACCTCGGACGACGTGAACGTCGACAAGGGCGCGATGTACGTCAACATCACGACCGTCGAGCGGTATCTGCCGGCCGACAAGCTCCCCAAGAACATGATCATGTTCGCGGCGGCCGAGGACGGTAAGGAGAAGCAGGCGTACACGGCCCTCAAGGACGCGCTGGCCGCCTACCCGCAGTACAAGGTGCAGAACCAGACGGACTTCAAGCAGGACCTGAAGGACCAGATCGGCCAGCTCCTCAACATCGTCTACGGCCTGCTGGCCCTCGCGATCATCGTCGCGGTGCTGGGCGTGGTGAACACCCTGGCCCTCTCGGTCGTCGAACGCACCCGCGAGATCGGCCTGCTCCGCGCCATCGGCCTCTCCCGCCGCCAGCTCCGCCGCATGATCCGCCTGGAGTCGGTCGTCATCGCCCTCTTCGGCGCGCTGCTGGGCCTGGGACTGGGCCTCGGCTGGGGCACATCGGCCCAGAAGCTGCTGGCCCTGGAGGGCCTGGGCATCCTGGAGATCCCCTGGCCCACCATCGCCACGGTCTTCGTGGCCTCGGCCTTCGTCGGCCTGTTCGCGGCCCTGGTCCCCGCGTTCCGGGCGGGCCGCATGAACGTCCTGAACGCGATCGCGACGGAGTAGGACGTACGAGGCGCGTGCGCACGCATGTACGTACGCACACCCCGGACCGGTACGGTGGTCACCCCGGCCCCGGTGGGCGTCCTCCAACGCCCATCGGGGCCGGAGTGCGTCTGCGGTGGCGCGGGCGGGGCCTGTCGGGGCGGGCCCGGGGTGTGTCATGACGGGCGGCCCGCCCCCTCCAGCTCCGATGATCGCGGCTCCAGGGCGCGCGTCAAGGGCGCTCCTGCGTCGCGTCGGCTGCGCCGATGTCGCTGCGCTCCACCCTTGACCCGCACCCTTCCGCCGCTGGTAGAGCTTTTTCGGGAGGGGGCGGGGGGGGGGGAGGGGTCCCCTGGGACACACGGCTGTGCCCTCGCTCCGTTCCAGGCTGGCGGTGGGTTCGCCCTGCGGGGCGCGCGGTAGTGGAGTGGGGCGGTGGCGCGTCTCGTCAAGCGTCCGTCGACCGGATGGCGGCCGGGCTTCATGCCCCGCTGGTCACTCGCCGTGGGTGGGGGCGGTGGTGAATGCGGCTTGGCCGGGACCGACTTGGCGGAGCTGGCCGACTTGGCGGAGGGGGCCGCCGTGACGGAGGAGGCCGACTTGGCGGAGGGGGCCGCCGTGACGGAGGAGGCCGGCTTGGCGGAGGGGGTCGACTTGGCGGAGCTGGGTGTGGCGCCGGGTCAGGTTGCGGTGCCGGGAGACCGATAGGGCGGCCCCATCAAGAAGCATGCACTATGCCCCACTTTGCCCTGGTTGGTTGGGGGTTGGTCATTCGTTGTTCCGTGACTGCGCGCAGCCAGCGCATCCATGCGGGACTCTCGGCACACAGATCCCCGTTGCGCACCACTCCCGCCCCGCACGTCACATCCGCCCCGACTCCACCCGACCCCTCCCACCCACGGCGGGTGACCAGCGGGGCATGAAGCTCAGCCGTCATCCGGTGGGGAGCCGCTTGACGAAAGCCGGGCCACCCCACTCCACGACCGCGCGCCCCGCAGGGCAAACCCACCCGCCAGCCTGGAACCGACCCCAGCGACAAGCAATGCTCCCCAGGGGACCCCTCCCCCCCCGCCCCCTCCCCACGCCTTTTCCAGCGGCGCAGGGGTGTGGGTCAAGGGTGGCCGGAGGCCATCGGCGAAGCCGACGCGAAGCGCCCTTGACGCACACCCCGGAGCCGCGATCATCGAACCAGGGAGGGGGCGGGCCGCCCGCCATGAAGCACCCCCGGCCCACCCCGATTACGTGACGAGCAGCGACACCTGTTCGCCGTCGCGCGTGACGCTCAGGCGGGCCCGGTCGCGTTCCGGGCGGCCGCGCTCCTCCCAGCGCCGGTAGGAGCGTTCCGCCTCGTCCCACAGGGAGCGCGGTCCGTACTGCGTGACCGCGTACTCGCCGGCCCCCGGGACGTGGTCGGCCGCCGCCCAGGAGCTTTGGTCGTCCGCCAGGATCCAGAAGGTCGCCTCACCGCTGTCGTCGTCCGCGTCGACCCGCACGTACCAGGCGTCGGGCAGGTCGAGGCCGATGAAGAACAGGGCGTCGGGGTCGCCGTCGAAGGTGAGGGGCGACAGGGCCGTACGGGACTCGACGGCCTCCTCCCGATGGTGCAGGAAGTCGGCGAGGTGGCCCCGGTGCGGGCGGTTGTGGCGGGTGCGCATGAAGGCGGGGTATCCGGTGAAGCGGCCGTGTGCCTCGCCGTCGGTCACCTCCAGCACGGCGAAGCTGTACGGGAAGAAACTTCCGCCCCAGGGGGTGATGATCCGGCCCGTGGGCGCCTGCTCGACCCAGGCGTACGGGACCTCGGGCACGGTGTACGTCGCGATGACGCGATCGTAGGGAGCCTGGTCCGGCCATCCGTACTCGCCGGGCCCGCAGAACACCTGGGGGTGGAAACCGGCCGCGTCGAGGTTCCTGGCGGCCTGCTCGGCCAGTGCCGGATCGATGTCGACGCTGGTGACCTGGTCCGAGCCCAGGCGGTGGGCGAGCCAGGCCGCGTTGTAGCCGGTGGCCGCGCCGAGCTCCAGGACGCGCTGTCCCTCCCGTACCTCCAGGAGGTCCAGCATCTCCAGCATGATGCTCGGCAGGGAACTGGAGGAGGTCGGCAACCGATAGGTGCCTTCAGGGGTTTCCCGGCCGTCGTTGATCTGGGTGATGATGTGCAGGTCGTCGTAGACGGCGGCGAGCCACCACTCCGGACTCTCATCCCGGGAGATCGCGGAACCTCCGGCCTCGATCGTGTCCGGCAGGAACAACTCGCGCCGGACGGCGCCCACTGTGTCCGCCCATCCGGTGGGGACCACCCCCTGGGAGGTCAGGATCTCCAGCAGGCGCGCCGGGGTGCTCACGTCAGGTCACGTGTCCTTACTTCTTAGGGGGCGGCTCTCTGTCCAGAAGCCTCCCGCACCAGCATGACGCCACGCAGTCTTCCGTATGCACAACGTCACGACAAAGGGGCACTGTTGAGCGCCCCCACTCCCACCGCCCCCCGCCCCCGCACCGCCGGGAAACAGCCATCGCCCCGCCCCCTCCGGCCCCGTACCCCCGCTCCGGCCGCCACTGTCGTACCGGCGTCGTACGCTGGAGAACCCCGGCCCGTGCGACGTGTCGGGCCCTTCGCGTTGTCCCTCACGCCCCCTCACGAGCCACCGCTTGTCCCTCACGCCCCACCGCTTGTCCTCACGCCCCACCACACCTCACCGGATCTGGACGGAAACCCCCTTCATGAGCCTGCACGGTCTGCTCGACGCCGTCATCAAGGACCCGGCGCTCGCCGAAGCGGTGAAGGCCGCCACCGACGGTCACCGCACGCATGTCGATCTGGTCGGGCCGCCCGCCGCCCGGCCCTTCGCCGTCGCCGCGCTGGCGCGGGAGGCGGGGCGGACCGTGCTGGCCGTGACCGCCACCGGGCGGGAGGCGGAGGATCTGGCCGCCGCCCTGCGGTCGCTGCTCGATCCGGACACCGTCGTGGAGTACCCGTCCTGGGAGACGCTGCCGCACGAGCGGCTCTCGCCGCGTTCGGACACCGTGGGCCGGCGGCTCGCCGTGCTGCGCCGGCTCGCGCACCCGGTGGCGGACGATCCGTCGGCCGGGCCGGTCAGCGTCGTGGTCTCGCCGGTACGGTCCGTGCTCCAGCCGCAGGTCAAGGGGCTCGGCGAGCTGGTGCCCGTCGCTCTGCGCAGCGGGGAGAGCGCCGATCTGGGCGAGGTGACCGAGGCGCTGGCCGCCGCCGCGTACGCGCGGGTCGAGCTGGTCGAGAAGCGCGGCGAGTTCGCCGTGCGCGGCGGCATCCTGGACGTCTTCCCGCCCACCGAGGAGCACCCCCTCCGGGTGGAGTTCTGGGGCGACGACATCGAGGAGATCCGTTACTTCAAGGTCGCCGACCAGCGCTCCCTGGAGGTCGCCGAGCACGGGCTGTGGGCGCCGCCCTGCCGTGAGCTGCTGCTCACTCCGGAGGTACGGGAACGGGCCGCCGCGCTCGCCGAGGACCACCCCGAGCTGGGCGACCTGCTGGGCAGGATCGCCGAGGGGATCGCCGTCGAAGGCATGGAATCCCTCGCTCCGGTCCTGGTGGACGACATGGAGCTGCTGCTCGACGTCCTCCCCAAGGGCTCCATGGCGCTGGTCTGCGACCCCGAGCGGGTCCGGACCAGGGCCGCCGACCTCGTCGCGACCAGCCAGGAGTTCCTGGCGGCGTCCTGGGCGGCCGGCGCGGGCGGTGGCGAGGCGCCCATCGACGTCGGCGCGGCCTCCCTGTGGTCCGTCGCGGACGTCCGGGACCATGCCCGCGAGCTGGGCATGATGTGGTGGTCCGTCTCCCCCTTCGCGGTCGACGAGGAGCTGGGCGACGAGGCCATCACGCTCGGCATGCACGCCCCCGAGTCGTACCGGGGCGACACCGCCCGCGCCCTCGCCGACACCAAGGGCTGGCTGGCGGACGGCTGGCGGACCGTCTTCGTCACCGAGGGGCACGGCACGGCCTCCCGTACGGTCGAGGTCCTGGGCGGCGAGGGCATCGCCGCGCGGCTCGACACCCCGGGCGCGCGCACCGCGGGCGGGCTCGCCGAGATCGTCCCGGCCGTCGTCCATGTGGCGTGCGGCTCGATGGACCACGGCTTCGTCGACCCGGCGCTCAAGCTCGCCGTCCTCACCGAGACCGACCTGTCCGGGCAGAAGGCGGCCGGCAAGGACGGCGCCCGGATGCCCGCCAAGCGCCGCAAGACCATCGATCCGCTGACCCTGGAGCCGGGCGACTACATCGTCCACGAGCAGCACGGCGTGGGCCGGTACGTGGAGATGGTGCAGCGTACGGTGCAGGGCGCGACCCGCGAGTACCTGCTGGTGGAGTACGCGCCGGCCAAGCGCGGCCAGCCAGGCGACCGGCTCTACATCCCGACCGACCAGTTGGAACAGGTCACCAAGTACGTCGGCGGCGAGGCCCCGACCCTGCACCGCCTCGGCGGCGCGGACTGGACGAAGACCAAGGCGCGCGCCAAGAAGGCCGTCAAGGAGATCGCCGCCGACCTGATCAAGCTCTACTCGGCGCGGATGGCCGCCCCCGGGCACGCCTTCGGCCCCGACACCCCCTGGCAGCGCGAGCTGGAGGACGCCTTCCCGTACGTGGAGACGCCCGACCAGCTCTCCACCATCGCCGAGGTCAAGGAGGACATGGAGAAGACGGTCCCGATGGACCGGCTGATCTGCGGCGACGTCGGCTACGGCAAGACGGAGATCGCCGTACGGGCGGCCTTCAAGGCGGTCCAGGACGGCAAGCAGGTCGCGGTCCTCGTCCCCACGACGCTGCTGGTGCAGCAGCACTTCGGGACGTTCTCCGAGCGGTACGCGCAGTTCCCCGTCTCCGTGAAGGCGCTCTCGCGCTTCCAGTCGGACGCGGAGGCGAAGGCGACGCTCCAGGGGCTGCGGGAGGGCGCCGTCGACATCGTCATCGGTACGCACCGGCTGTTCTCCTCCGAAACCAAGTTCAAGGACCTGGGCCTGGTCATCGTGGACGAGGAGCAGCGCTTCGGCGTGGAGCACAAGGAGCAGCTCAAGAAGCTCCGCGCCAACGTCGACGTGCTGACCATGTCCGCGACGCCCATCCCCCGCACGCTGGAGATGGCGGTCACCGGCATCCGCGAGATGTCGACGATCACCACGCCGCCGGAGGAGCGGCATCCGGTGCTCACGTTCGTCGGACCGTACGAACAGAAGCAGATCGGCGCGGCCGTACGGCGCGAGCTGCTCCGCGAGGGCCAGGTCTTCTACATCCACAACCGGGTCGAGTCGATCGACCGCGCGGCGGCGAAGCTGCGCGAGATCGTCCCCGAGGCGCGGATCGCGACGGCGCACGGACAGATGGGCGAGGCCGCGCTGGAGAAGGTCGTGGTCGACTTCTGGGAGAAGAAGTTCGACGTGCTGGTCTCCACGACGATCGTCGAGTCCGGCATCGACATCTCGAACGCCAACACCCTGATCGTGGAGCGCGGCGACAACTTCGGCCTCTCCCAGCTCCACCAGCTCCGCGGCCGGGTCGGGCGCGGGCGCGAGCGCGGCTACTCGTACTTCCTCTACCCGCCGGAGAAGCCGCTCACGGAGACCGCGCACGAGCGGCTGGCGACCATCGCCCAGCACACGGAGATGGGCGCGGGCATGTACGTGGCGATGAAGGACCTGGAGATCCGCGGCGCGGGCAACCTGCTGGGCGGCGAGCAGTCGGGCCACATCGCGGGCGTCGGCTTCGACCTGTACGTACGCATGGTGGGCGAGGCGGTCGCGGACTACCGGGCGGCGCTGGACGGCGGGGAGCAGGAGGAGGCCCCGCTGGAGGTCAAGATCGAACTCCCGGTGGACGCGCACGTTCCGCACGACTACGCCCCGGGCGAGCGGCTGCGCCTCCAGGCGTACCGCGCGATCGCCTCCGCGAACACGGAGGCAGACATCGCCGCCGTACGGGAGGAGCTCACCGACCGTTACGGCAAGCTCCCGGAGCCGGTGGAGAACCTGCTGCTGGTGGCGGGCCTGCGGATGCTGGCTCGGGCGTGCGGGGTGGGTGAGATCGTGCTCCAGGGATCCAACATCCGCTTCGCGCCGGTGGAGTTGAGGGAGTCGCAGGAGCTGCGCCTGAAGCGGCTGCACCCCCGTACGGTCATCAAGCCGGCCGCTCACCAGATCCTGGTGCCGCGCCCGACGACGGGCAAGATCGGTGGAAAGCCGACGGTGGGGCGGGAGTTGCTGGCGTGGACGGGGGAGTTCCTGACGACGATCCTGGGCTGAGGCCGCTACGACGATCCTGGGCCGAGGGATCCTGGGCCGAGACGGGTCGCGGGGCCCGGCCGAGACCGGCCGCGGAGCCCCGCCGGCCTCCGGGAGGGGCCCGGCCGGTCCGCGGGAGGGGCCCGGCCGCCGGAGTTGTCCACAGGCCCGGCGGGCGGGTGGCCACCGGTGGCAGACTCCGTCCATGACCACTTCGGAGAAGATCACCGCGTCCGACGCGGGTACGTGGCGGCTCGGCGACCTGACCGTCAACCGGATGGGGTTCGGCGCGATGCGCCTGCCGCAGCACGGCGCGGCGTTCGGGGCCGACACCACCCCGAGCGACCGCACCCGGGCGATCGGCGTGCTGCGCCGTGCGGTGGAGCTGGGCGTGAACCACATCGACACGGCCGCGTTCTACTTCTCGCCGCTGCGCTCCGCGAACGAGCTGATCAACCGGGCGCTCGCGCCGTACCCCGAGGACCTGGTCATCACGACCAAGGTGGGGCCAGGGCGGGACCACACCGGAGAGTGGGTGTGGGCCGACACGCCGAGAGAGCTGCGCGGCCAGGTCGAGGAGAACATACGGCAGCTCGGCCGGGACCATCTCGACGTGGTGAACCTGCGCATGGGCGGAGACCGCTCGATCGCGGAACTCTTCGGCACGCTGGCCGAGTTGCGGGACGCCGGGCTCATCCGCCACCTCGGGGTCTCCAACGTGACAGCGGAACAGCTCGCCGAGGCGCGGGCCATCGCGCCGGTGGTCTGTGTGCAGAACGCGTACGGCATCGGCGCCCCGGACGGCGACGCGCTCCTGCGCCTCTGCGGTGAGCAGGGCATCGCGTTCGTGCCGTTCTTCGCGATCGCGGGGCAGGGGCGCGAGGCGGGCGCGGGCGCGGGTGCGGGGGAGAGCGCCGAACTCCTCGCCGTGGCGCGGGCGCACGACGCCTCGCCCCAGCAGATCCGCCTCGCGTGGTCCCTGTCCCGCGGCCCCCATGTCCTGGCCATCCCGGGCACCGGAAACCCGGACCACCTGACGGCCAACGTGGCGGCGGGCGCGCTGCGGTTCACGGACGAGGAGCTGGCCCGGCTGGAAGCGGTGCACCGGGGAGGGGAGAGCGAGGGCGAGGGCGAGGGCGAGGCGTCCTGACCCGACGCGCCTCAGTCGGACGGCGGTCGGACGGCGGCCGGACAGGGGTCGGGCTTCAGTCGGACGGTGGCGCGTCGTCGAGGGTCGACAGGTGGGTCGTCACATCGTCGGCGAAGCGTGACAGCAGCCGGCCGAGGTCCTGGCGGTCCTGCTCGGGCCAGTGGGCGACGGCTCCGGTGAACCAGCCGATGAGGGTGCGCGCGTAACGGTCCGCGGCCGTCGCCCCCTTGGCCGTCGGCTCGATCAGGCTGACGCGCCGGTCGTTGGGGTCGCCGATGCGGTGCACCAGGCCCCGGCGTTCCAACTGCTGGACCTGGCGGGTCACATGGGGCTGGACCACCTGCATCTTCTCCGCGATCTGGCTGATCCGCAGCGGCTTGTCGGCCAGGTGCAGGGCGACGAGCATGGAGAGAGCGGGCCGGTCCAGGGTGATCCCGGCGGTCTCGATCGCGTGCTCGACCAGTCGGCCGCGGGTGATGGCGTTGCTGAGCTGCGCGAGACGGGGCATCACGGCCAGGATGTCGTCGCCGTCGCCGGGGGTGCTGCGGTCGTCGCGGTCGTCCGGCGGTGGCGTGCTCATCACAGCTCCATTTACATACTTAATAAAAGTATCTACAGTGTAGTGGTCGGCGGCGCGCGCAGGTGCACCCTGTGCGCAGTAAACATACCTACAGTAAGTATCTATCGCGGGAGGCCCTCTGATGAACCACCGTACGATCCTCATCTCCGGCGCCAGTATCGCCGGTCCGGCCCTCGCCTACTGGCTGGTCCGCCACGGCTTCGAAGTCACCGTGGTCGAGAAGGCCCCCGCCCTCCGGGGTGGCGGATACCCCGTCGACATCCGGGGCACCGCGCGCGACGTCGTCGAGCGCATGGGGCTGCTGCCACGGCTCCGGGAGGCCCACGTGGACACCCGCAGGCTGACCTTCGTCGACCCCGACGGGGCCGTGCTGACCACCCTCCGCCCCGAGGCCGTCACCGGTGGCGCGGAGGGTCTGGATCTCGAAGTGCGCCGGGGGGACCTCGCCGACAGCCTCTACGGCGTGGTCGGCGAGCGGGCCGAGTTCCTGTTCAACGACTCGATAGCCGCCCTCCAGGAGCACGCGGACCGTGTGGAGGTCACCTTCGACAGCGGGGCCCGGCGCGTCTTCGACCTGGTGATCGGCGCCGACGGACTGCACTCCCACACCCGCGGGCTGGTCTTCGGCCCCGAAGAGCGGTTCCACCGCTACCTCGGCTACTGCTTCGCCGGCTTCACGCTCCCCAACGACCTGGGCCTCGAACACGAAGGGGTCACGTGGAACGTCCCGGGCAGGGCCGCGACCCTGTACGCCCCCACCCCCGGCAAGCCGGTGCACGGCTTCCTGACCTTCGCCCGGGACGAGCCGCCCTTCAGCGCCTTTCGTGACCCGCGGGCGCAGCGCGACCTGGTGGCCTCGATGTTCACCGACACGCGCTGGGAGATCCCCCGGATGGTGGCGGCCATGCGCGACGCCGACGACCTGTTCTTCGACGTCGTCAGCCAGATCCATATGCCCGCCTGGTCCGCCGGCCGTGTCGCCCTCGTCGGGGACGCCGCCCACGCGACCTCGTTCATGTCGGGCCAGGGGTCGAGCGTCTCCCTGGTCGGCGCCTACGTCCTGGCCGGCGAACTGGCCACCCACGCCGACCACACCGCCGCCTTCACCGCCTACGAGAAGAAGACCCGCGCGTTCGTGGAGCTGAACCAGGCGCTCGCCACGGCGGGCGGGGCCATGGTCGCGCCCCGCACCCAGGAACAGCTCGACGCGCGCAACGAGGCGCTGCGCGCCCCCGCCCGCCTTCCCTCCGGTGAGCTCGGCCGCGACGCCAACACCGCGCTCGTCCTGCCGGACTACGGTCCCACCACCCGCCCGTACGCCCCCGGCCTCCCCCAGCGGAACTGACGCTCCGTCATATGCGCACGTGGGGGGCGGTCCTGACCCCTGGGTGACGTTAAAGTGCCCAGGTGAGCAGAGTTGGGGAACACATAGCGCGGACCTGTCGTCGCGGAGGGGCCCTCGCCCTCTCCGCCCTGGTGCTGGCGGGGTGCGCGGAACCGTCGGGACCCGACGCCAAGCCCTCGCAGTCGGCGACGGGAAGCACGACCGGCGGCGGTGGCGGCGGCGCCGACGCCGGTACGTTCGGCGTCAGCCCGCTCGACAACGGCGACGGTACGAAGCCGGGGCTGGCGCCGCTGGCGTCCGACGCCGACAAGAAGGCCGGGCTGAAGATCGTCGAGCAGGTGACCACCAAGGGCCGGGGGCCCAGGACGGGCTACGACCGGAAGAAGTTCGGCTATGCCTGGATGGACACGGCGGACGGCGTGCCGCTCGCCAGGAACGGCTGCGACACCAGGAACGACCTGCTCGCCAGGGACGGGAAAGACCTCACGTACCGCTCGGGATCCGACTGCGTCGTCATCTCCATGAACCTGAACGACCCGTACACGGGCAAGGAGATCGACTGGCGCAAGGAGGCGGCGGCCAAGGTCCAGATAGACCATGTGATACCGCTCTCCTACAGCTGGCAGATGGGCGCGTCCCGGTGGGACGAGGCCAAGCGGAAGCAGCTCGCCAACGACCCGCTCAACCTCGTTCCCGTGGACGGCCCGACCAACGGCTCCAAGAGCGACTCGGGCCCGGCGTCCTGGCTGCCGCCGAGCAAGGGGATTCGCTGCTCGTACGCCGTACGGTTCGCGCAGGTCGCGCTCAAGTACGAACTGCCGGTGACCACGGCGGACAAGAAGACGATGCTGGCCCAGTGCGGCGGCTGACGTCCGTACGCACGACAAGGGACAGCGGACAGCGGTCGTGACGACGGGGTCCGGTCAGGCGCGGGCCCGGAGGAAGGCCGACGTGGAGACCTGTCCCAGCATCTCCAGCCGTGAGTCGCCGCCCGCCAGGTGCTTCTCGGTGGCCTGCTGGACACCCTGCCAGTGGGCGTCGCCGTAGTCGTCCAGGACGACGATCCCGCCGGGCGCCACGATCTCCTCGGCCCACTCCAGGTCGGCGAGGACGCCCTCCGCGGAGTGGTCGCCGTCCACGATGATCACGCCGTACTTGCGGTCGGAGACCGCCTCCCGGACCTCGGGATCGCCCGAGAAGCCCTGCTGGACCCGGGCTTCGGCGCCCGGCCTGCCGCCCAGCGCGAGGTTGGCGCGTACGACGTCCATCCGTACCGGGGTGCCGGTCGGATCGGCCGCCTGCTTCGTGCCCGGCTGGAGCTGGCTGCCCGCCAGCGGGTCCACGATCGTCAGCCGGGGTTCCGTACCCGCGCGGTGCAGCATCCGCGCCAGCGAGGCCGAGAACAGGCCGTACAGCGTGCCGATCTCCAGGACGTCCCGGTTCGGCGGGTCGAGCAGCGGCACCGTGGCGAGCTTGCCGCACACGTTCGACGTGGACCCGGCGAGCCGGCCGAGGGCCAGCGTCTCCAGGGCGATCACCTGGCGGAAGGCGACGGTGACGTTACGGCGCGCGTGCGTGGGGCTCTCGCCGGTCACCTGGGCGATCTGGCGTACGAGGGTCTCGATCTGGCCGGGGGTCGGCACCCGGGAACCGTTCCGGCCCGTCTTGTCGAACAGCAGACTGAACGCGTAACTCTGACCACGCAGTTCCGTGATCTCGCGCCGGAGGGTGTCGAGGTCGGAGCGCAGCGGTCCGGTGGATCGCCCGATGCGCCGGTCGACCAGGGCGGCGGCCGGACGAAGGATCCGCTTCGTCAGCCGGTTGCTCAGCAGAGAGGACATGCGCGGAAACTACGCCTCGTCAGGTCGCGGCGGACCACACCGCCGTGCTCAATGGGTGAAGGGTTGATGGCGCGCGGGCGACGCGTAGGGGGCGTGACGGCGGTCGGTACCGGTGGGCGGGGTGCCGTGATGTACGGGGGCGGTCCACCCCGTTGTGTCACACTCCTGGTGGTGCGGCACCCCGCCGCAGTCTGCCGTAGCCAGGGGGGAGGAGCCCGTACGCGGATGACGGTCCGTAGCCAGATGGTGCGATTCGCGCTCGTGGGAGCGGCGAACACGGGCACGTACTACGCCTTCTATCTGCTCCTGCTGACCCGGCTGCCGTACGTCGCCTCGCACCTCGTCGCGTCCGGGCTGAGCATGATCGGCTCGTTCTTCCTGAACAGTTGGTTCACCTACCGGACCCGCCCGACCTGGCGGAAGTTCCTGCTCTTCCCGCTCACCAACGCGGCGAACCTCCTCATCACCACCGTCGGCGTCTATCTGCTCGTCGACCTCGCGCACCTCGGCAGCCGGTACGCCCCGCTGATCGCGGCGGCCGGAGCGGTCCCCGTCACCTTCGTGGTCTCGCGGGCGATCATGCTGCCCCGCGACCCGGCGCCCGGCGGAGGCACACCGGGTCACGGGGCTCCGGCCCCGGGGACCACGGCCCCGGCGGCCGCTACGGCGCCGGCGGAGCCGGCAGGGAACGGGCGGTGAAGACGGGCGCGCCCGAGGCGCCGTCCGTCGCCCCGGCGCCCGGTCCGGCCTTGGCATCCGGCGCGGCCTTGGCGCTGCGCGAGAAGCGCAGGTCCAGGGAGTAGACCCGGGTCTGGTTGTCCGCGTTACGGAACAGGTAGGCCCAAGTCGGCCCCGACGCGTCGGTGTACGTGAACGCGGTCGGCTCGGTGGCCGCCTGTTCGGTGCTCGGCTGCTGCCAGGGCCGCCAGACGCCCGTGCCCTGGCTGGTCTCGCCGGTCTCGTGGACGGTGCCGTCCGTACCGAGCACCAGGACCTCGGTCACCCCGCTGGTCGGGCTGATCACCGCGGTGGGCGAGCCCTTCGCGGTGACCCCGTCGATCGGGGACCACGCCTCATACGCGCCGCCCTCGGCGGACTGGGCGGCCGTGACGACCGTCCCGTTGCCGTCGGTGGCGAAGACCCGCAGCCGGTAGCCGGGGTAGACGACGACCGCCGGGGTGCCGGTGACGCCCTGCGCGCCGAGCGTGCTCCACGCGGAGAGTGTGCCGGCCTCCTTGAACAGCGCGGTGCTCAGCACACCGGAGGCGTTCCGTCCGAAGAGCTGGATCCCGTCCCGTACGGTGGCAGCCGTGAACGGGCCCGTGAAGCCCGAGCCGGCCAGCGGCATCCACCCCATGAAGTCGACATTGGCGCGCTGCTGGATCCGGTACCAGGGCTTGCCGTCCGCGTCCGCCGCGAACTGGACGAGCAGCCCGGACGGGGTCGTCCCGGTGACGGCGTGCTGGGCCATCGCCCCGCCGAGGTTGATCCAGTTGCCCCAGTCCGCGGACGACGCGGAAGTCTGGTTGAGCTGCCAGACGCTGCCCGAGGTGTTGTGCGCGCTCAGCACGACGCGGCCGTCGGCGTGCGAGGCGAGGGACGGCTGCCCGGTGAAGGCCTCGTTGCCGGAGACCGTCGACCACTTGACGCTGTTGAAGTCGGACGGGTCGGACTGCCTGCCGTGCACCAGTCGGCCGATGTTGTCGGTGTACGCGTACTCCAGCGCGCCCGAGGAGGAGCGCATCGCGGAGCCCCGGCTGTACGGCTCCAGCGCCTGGGCCGGCGACGGCGGCGTGTGGTTGGAGTCGAGCCGGCAGGAGTCGGGGTTCGTGGACACCGAGGTGTACGCCGCCCAGCCGCTGCTCTCCACCAGCTTGTTGTAGACGGGGAAGTCCTTCGTCGTCTCGTCGTAGCGGTAGTAGCGGACCTCGCCGTTGCCCTTGACCCGGAACAGCGTGTCCCCACCGTACGAGCTCATGAACTTGGTGTCGCTCCAGTTGGCGGCGGACACCAGGACATGGCGCTCCAGCCAGCGCTGGCTGGTGTAGTCGTAGCGGGACCGGTAGAGCTTGCCGTCGGCGGCGGCGCGGCCGAACACGACACCCCGGTCACCGGCGTAGATCGCGTCGTAACGGTCCCAGCCCATGTCGACGATCTTGCCGCCCTCGTCGGCGAAGTCGTCGGCGGCGGCGTCGTAGCGCCACCAGCGCAGCCCGCCGCTGTCGGGGGAGAACGTCCAGAGGTTCCCGCCGCGGTCCATGGTGATGTCGTCGGTCCTGGTCCCGGACCGGAACTCGCTGAAGCTGGTGCTGATCTTCTTGTGGTGCACGTCCCAGGTGGCCGTCGCGCTGATGCGGTGGCTGTAGTAGATGCCGTCCGCCTTGATCCCGTAGAACGCGCCCGCGGGACCGGCCAGCATCCTGCCGTAGCCGGACCATCCGGTGTCGATGGTGGTGGCCGTGGGCAGGGCGTTGCCGACGCCCGGTGACGGCATGTCCTGGCGGAGCAGTTTGCCGGCCGTGTCGACCGCGTAGGTCGGGCCGCTGGTGTTGCAGGTGAGCGCCACGGCCGCCTGGGCCGTGCCGGGCACCGCGCCCAGCAGGGGCAGTGCGACGGCGGCCGCCATGGCGAGGGTCGTCCAACGCCCGGATCTTCGGGGCGAATTGAGAGTCATGTGCTGGACGCTAAGCGTCGCCGGGTGAACGGTGCGGTAGCGCCCACGTGAACAACAGCCTCTCGTAAGCGGCCAGTTGATGAACCTTTCGTGCCGCTCTCGACATGTCCATCACAGGTTCCTCATGCTCTGGTTGATCTTCTGCTCTGGTGGATCTTTTCGTCTCGGCTCAGTGGGGGGCCCGTGCCGGCGTACCGAAGACATGTGCGGAAGTTCCTGATGGCCCGGCTGCTCGGTGGCGGCTGGGTCAAGCTGATCGCGCTCTCCGCGATCGGCTTCGTCGCCGTCGGTACGCTGACCGTGGCCGGCGTGGGCTTCCCGCTCCTCCCCGAGCCGCTGCCCGCCGCGAAGGGGCCGGGGCAGCGCTGGGGCAGCGCCGAGGGCCGGGACCACCTCGTCGTGGACGGCGCCAACCGCACCACCGGGCAGTCGCTGCGCGCCAAGTACCCCCTGGACACCCGGCCCATGAGCCGGCCCGCCCCGGGGCGCAACACCGCCTCCGTCGCCGAGGCGCCCGCGCCCGAGGTCACCGGGTTCGACCGGAGGACCAGCAAGGAGATCGTCTCCGGGCGCGACGCCCGCACCCGTACGTACGCCAACGCGGACGGCACCGAGACCACCGAACTCTCCACCAGCCCCGTCAACTACCAGGACTCCCACGGTGACTGGCGGGCCATCGACGCGACGCTGACCGAGGCGGCCGACGGCTGGACCAACACCGCCGACTCCCTACGGGTACGCCTCGCCGGCCGGGCCGACGCCCGGCGCCTCGCGGCCCTCACCCTTTCCTCCGGCGAGTCCTTCGCGTACGGCCTGGAGGGCGCGGCCCCGGCGGAGGGCAGCGCCGGGCCCGCCGCCTCCACCACTGACTCCACCACCCCGACCGCCGACGGCCGCGTCGGCTACGACGACGTCCTCCCGGACACCGACCTCTGGCTGGACTCCCAGGCGGGCGGCGTCAAGGAGACCCTCGTCCTGCGCTCCGCCGACGCGCCCGCCGACTTCGTCTTCCCCCTGGAGCTGACCGGCCTCACCGCGCGCACCGGCGACGACGGCTCCGTCGTCCTCGCCGACACGCACAGACGTACGAAGGCGGTCATCCCCGCCGGATACATGGAGGACGGAGCCGGGGCCGTCTCACACGCCGTCCGCTACGAACTCGTCGAGCGGGCCGGCGGCGCGACGGCGCTGCGCGTCTCCGTCGACCGGGCGTGGCTGGCCGACCCGGCGCGCGTCTTCCCCGTCCTGGTCGACCCGTCCGTCGAGACGAACACCGCCACCACCTCCATGTACGTCACGCCCGGCGGCTCCGTCGTCGGCTCGAACGAACTGCGCGTCGGCAAGGGCCCCGACGGCGCCACCGCCTCGTACCTCGGCTTCCCCGGGCTCACCACCGAGCTGAGGAACCACAAGATCTTCGGCGCCCAGCTCCAGGTCGTGAACTACGACGCGGCCTCCTGCAAGCCGCGCCCCGTCACCGTCCACCCCGTCACCCAGGCGTGGACGGCGAGCACCGGCACCGGCACCGCCTACCCCGGCCCCTCGGTGGGCGCCTCCCTGGCGTCGAAGTCCTTCGCGTACGGGTACATCCCGCTCGGCTCGTCCTCCTCGGCCTGCCCCGCCGCCGGTGAGCTGTTCGACCTCGGCAAGGGCGGCCGGGACCTGGTGCAGGGGTGGGCGGACGGCAGCCGGCCCAACCACGGTCTTTCCCTGCGCGCCTCGGCCACCGACGCGCTCGGCTTCAAGAAGTTCACCGGGCACGCCTCCGCCAACCCGCCGAAGCTGTTCGTCACGCACTCCCCGTACAACGCGACGTACACCTTCCCGAAGCCGGTGCCCGACCCGCCGGTGCTCCAGAACCAGGCGGGCAAGGTCAAGGTCACCGTCACCAACAAGGGCGCCGAGACCTGGACCGCGAGCGGCTACTACCTCGCCTACCGGGCCTTCGACTCCAAGGGCAAGCTCGTCACGCAGCAGCGCGCCGCCAATGTCACCGGCCAGGTCGCCAACGGCGGCCGCATCACCTTCGACGCGACGATCAAGGCGCTGCCGCCCGGCACCTACATGCTCGACTTCACGATGGTCCGCACCGGCGGCAAGGTCTTCACCGACGAGCAGGTGGCGCCCGGCCGCCTCGTCCTCCAGGTCTTCGACATCGCGCCGGTGGTGAAGGAACAGTTCCCGCCCAACGGCTACCAGGCGCAGACCCTCACCCCGCAACTCTGGGCGAGCGGGGTCGACGTGGACGCGCCGCCCGGCTCCTCGCTCCAGTACAAGTTCGAGATCTGCACCGCCGACAAGGACGGCAAGCCGACCGCCTGCACCACTTCCGCGTACCAGACGGGCTCCGCCTACACCGTGCCCGCCGGGCGGCTGACCTGGGGCACCACCTACCTGTGGCGCGGCTTCGTCAAGGACGCGTCGAACGAGGTGCCGACCGCGCAGGTCGCGCTGGTCGCCGCCGTGCCGCAGCCCGAGATCACCTCGCGGCTCGCCGAGGCGCAGGGCAAGGAGTTCGACCCGAACGCCGGTAACTTCACCACGGCCGCCGTCGACGCCTCCGTGGCCGGGACGGGCCCGGACCTGACGCTCGTACGGACGTACAACAGCCTGGACCCGCGGCGCGACGCCGCCTTCGGCGCGGGCTGGTCGACGCGGTACGACATGCGGCTCACCCCCGACGGCGACGGCACGGGCAACGTCGTCGTGCGCTACCCGGACGGCCAGGACGTCCGCTTCGGCAGGAACGCCGACGGTACGTTCGCGCCGCCGCCCGGCCGGTTCGCCAAGCTGACCACGGACGCCACCGCCGGAACGTTCCGGCTCCAGGACAAGTCCGGCACGGTGTACGACTTCAGCTCCGCCGGGCTCCTGGTCAAGATCACCGACCCGTTCTCCACCGCCGTCACCTACACCTACTCGGGCGGGAAGCTGTCGACGGCCGTCAACGCCCGCACCGGCCGCTCCCTCACCTTCACCTGGACCGGCGCCCACGTCACCAAGGTCGCCACCAACGCCGTCGACGGAGCGGCCCTGAGCTGGACGTACACCTACACCGGGGACCGGCTGGACACCGCCTGCGACCCGGCGGGCGGCTGCACCCGGTACGGCTACGGCACCGGCAGCCACTACCGCACCACCGTCCTCGACGCCCGCCCGGAGTCGTACTGGCGGCTCGGCGAGGCGGAGGGCACCGCCGCGAACAGTGCCGTCGAGGTCAACCTCGGCAAGGACCGCGGCACCTACACCGACGTCACGCTCGGCGCGGCGGGCGGCATCGCCGGCGACCCGGGCACGGCCGCGGGCTTCAACGGCACCACCTCCCGCGTCGACCTGCCCTCGGGCACCCTCAAGAAGAGCCGGGACGCGGCGGTCGAGGTCTGGTTCAAGACCATCGCGTCGGGTGTCGGCGGCCCCCTCGTCGGCTACCAGAACAAGGCGTGGGGCACCGCGCCGACCAGCGGCGCGCCCCTGCTCTACGTCGGTACGGACGGCAAGCTGCGCGGCCAGTTCTGGACCGGCACCGCCGCGCCCATCACCGACATCACCAAGAACGTCAACGACGGGAACTGGCACCACGCGGTGCTCTCCGTCTCCGGCGCCACCCAGAGCCTCTACCTGGACGGCAAGCTCTCCGGCACCCTCACCGGACAGCTGAGCCAGAACGACCTGACGTACAACCAGATCGGCGCGGCCCGCCCCGCCTCCCCGGCCTCCTGGCCGGGCTGGGGCGCCACCGCCGCCAAGTCCTTCGCCGGGAGCATCGACGAGGCCGCCGTCTACCACCACCCGCTGGGCGCGGCGGCCGTCTCCGGCCACTACCGCGAGGGCGGACGGGCGGCGGAACCACTGACCTCGACGACCCTGCCGTCCGGCCGGACCGCCGCCGAGATCCAGTACGACGCCTCCCGCGACCGGGTCGAGGAGTACACCGACCGCAACGGCGGCACCTGGAAGATCGGCACCCCCGCGGTCTTCGGCAACGACCGGGAGCTGCGGCGCACCGTCGAGGTCCACGACCCGCTGGACGCCCCGTACTTCTACGAGTACGACGGTCTGACCTCGCGGATGCTGCGCTACGGCGAGCCGATGGCCCTCGGTGTCCGCGCCTCCGACACGCCGTCCGGGACCGATCCGCCGGAGCCGCCGGGGCAGATCTGCACCGAGCCCGACCCGGGCGACCCGGCGTTCTGCACCAACCCGCCCGGCGACGGCGGCAGCGAACCCGACTTCATCCGGCACCCCGCCGACGGCGTGGCCATCCGGACGTTCGGCTACGACGACAAGGGATTCCAGACGCGGATCACCAACGAGAACGGTGACAGCGTCGCCCTGGGGTACGACGACCGGGGCAACGTGGTCCGCCGGACGACCTGCCGGAGCAAGGACGACTGCCAGACCTCGTACACCACCTACCCGGTGGCGTCCGGCGACTTCGACCTGCGGGCCGACCAGCCGTCCGAGACCCGTGACGGCCGCTCCGGCGGCCCGACGGACAACACGTACCGCACCCAGTACCAGTACAACGACAAGGGCGCGCTGCTCAGCCAGACCGCGCCCGACGGCGGCACCGTCCGCCACACGTACACCACCGGCGCCGAACCGGCCGTCGACGGCGGCAACACGGCGACCGGGCTGCCGCTGACCACCACCGACCCGCTCGGCAAGATCACCCGCTACCGGTACTTCAAGAGCGGTGACCTGGCGCAACTGACCGAGCCCTCCGGCCAGATCACCAAGTACACGTACGACACGCTGGGCCGCAAGCTCACCGAGACGACCGTCTCGGACGCCCGGCCGGCCGGGGTCACCACGACCTTCACCTACGACAAGCTCTCCCGGGCCACCACCGTCACCGACCCCGTCGCGACCAACGCCGTCACCCTCGGCAGGCACCAGCAGCGGACCACCTCCGCCTACGACGCCGACGGCAACGTGGTGCGCACCGAGGTCGGCGACCTGCTCGGCGGCGACACCACCCGCGTGATGACCTTCGCCCTCGACGACCGGGGCCGGCCCGAGACGGTCACCGACGCCGAAGGCAGCGAGACCTCGTACACCTACGACGTCCTCGGCAACCGGACCTCCATGGTCGACGCCAACGGCAACCACTTCGACTACCTCTTCACCGCGCGCAACATGGCGGCGGAGACCCGGCTGCGTGACTGGGAGGACGACGGCGGGGACGACGACGAAACCGTCCTGGAGTCGTTCGCGTACGACATGGCCGGACGCGTCGCCAGGAACACCGACTCGATGGGCCGCACCGTCGCCTACGACTACTACGGCGACGACCTGATCAAGTCCGTCACCCTCAAGGACTTCCACAACCCCGACGGCACCAAGCGCGATGTCGTCGTCGAGGCCAACACCTACGACGGCGCGGGCAACGTCCTCACCGAGACGGCGGGCAACGGCAAGCTCGTCACGCAGTACACCTACGACGCGGTCGGCCGGACGAAGTCCACGGTCACCGACCCGAGCGGGGTGGGCCGCCGCACCACCCTCACCTACGACCTCGCGGGCAACGTGAAGGTATCCGCCTCCTCGGGGCTCGCGTCCAACGTGCCGTGGCCGGTGAGCGTCAACCCGGAGACCGTCAGCTACCTGTACGACGACGCGGGCAACGCCGTCCAGGAGACCGTCGAGAACGGCGCCGCCTCGCGCACCACGAAGTACACCTACGACCAGCGCGGGCTGACCACCTCACAGACCGACCCGGGCGGCCGCACGACGGAGTTCCTCTACGACGAGCTGGGCCGGCCGCTGGCCACCAAGGCGCCCGAGGTCACCACGGAGTCCGGCGGCTCGGCCCCCGTCAGGACCCGGCCCACGAGCTGGACCGGGTACGACACCTTCGGCGCGGCGACCGAGTCCGTGGACGCGCTCGGCAACACCAACCGCTCCACGTACGACCGGCTCGGCCGGCTGCTCACCACCACGGCGCCCGCCTACACGGCGCCCGGCAGCAGCACGCCCGTCACCCCGACCGTCACCAACACCTATGACGCGCTGGGCAATGTGACCGGGTCGACCGACCCGCTCGGCCGGATCACCCGCTACACCTACGACCGGCAGAACCGGCTCATGACCCGGGACGAACCGACCGGCTCCGGCCCCGGCGACGACCGGGCCCGCTGGTCGTACACGTACACCCGCACCGGCGAGGTCCTCTCGGTCACCGACCCGAACGGGGCGCGCGCCGAGACGACGTACGACGACATGGACCGGCCGGTCACCACGACCCAGCTCGAACGCGCCCCGGAGCCCGGCTCCTTCACCACCCGCAACGAGTACGACGACGCGGGCAACGTGGTGCGGCAGACCGCACCGGGCGGCGGCGTCGGCCAGTTCGGCTACGACGGCATCGGCCAGCTCACCCGGCTCACGGACCCGGCGGGGGTGGTCACCCAGTTCGGGTACGACATCGCCGGGCGCGAGGTGCGCCGCAGCGACGGCGAGGGCCGGACCTCGTCGAAGCTGTACGACGGGCTCGGCCAGCTGGTCAGGGACGCCGACCTGGACGCGTCCCACAGCGAGCTGCGCAAGGTCGGATACGGCTACGACCAGGCGGGCAACCTGATCAGCGCGACCGACGCGCAGGGCCGCAGCACGACGTACGCCTATGACGCGCTGGACCGGCTGAGCAGCCAGACCGAGCCGGTCTCGGACACCAAATCGATCACCACCTCCTTCGGGTACGACGCCCTCGGCAACCGCACCCGCTACACCGACGGGCGCGGCAACAGCACCCTCTACACGGTGAACACGCTCGGGCTGCCCGAATCCGTCGTGGAGCCGTCGACCGCGCGCGACCCGTCGCCCGCCGACCGCACCTGGACGACGGCGTACGACGCGACCGGCCAGGCCGTACGGGTCACCGCGCCCGGCGGCGTCACCCGTGAGCGGGAGTACGACAAGGCGGGGAACCTGCTCCGCGAGAGCGGCGCGGGCGCGGAGGCGGCCACGGCGGAGAAGCGCTACGGCTACGACCCGGCGGGCCGGCTCACCACGGCCTCGTCCGCCAAGGGCGACAACACGTACGCGTACAACGACCGGGGCCTGCTGCTGAAGGCGACCGGCCCCTCGGGCGACGCCTCGTACACGTACAACAGCGACGGCCTGCTGACCGCCCGTACCGACGCCGCGGGAACCGCGTCCTTCACCTACGCGCGGCAGCAACTGGCCTCGGCCAAGGACCCGCTGACCGGGGTGCAGCAGAGCTACGGCTACGACGGCTCGGGCGCGGTGGACCGCGTCGACTACGGCGCGGGCCAGTCGCGCGCGTACAGCTACGACGATCTGGGCCGGCTCGACACCGACACGGTGAAGAGCAGCGGCGGCGCGACCGTCGCGTCCACCGACTACGACTACGACAACGACGACCGCCTCACCGGCAAGACGACCACCGGCACGGCCGACGCGGGCAGGAACACCTACGGCTACGACCAGGCGGGCCGCCTCACGTCCTGGACGGCGGACGGCACGACGACCGAGTACGGCTGGGACGACAGCGGCAACCGGGTCGAGAACGGAACCAGGACCGCAAGCTTCGACGAACGCAACCGCCTCCTGACCGACGGCGACTACACCTACGACTACACGGCGCGCGGCACCCTTGCCTCCCGCACCAGCTCCGGCCTGACAGAAGAATTCACCTTCGACGCCTTCGACCGCATGACCAAGGGCGGCGAGTCCGGGACGGCGTACACCTACGACGCGCTCGACCGCGTCGCCACCCGCGACGGCAACGACTTCACCTACGCGGGCTTCGCCCCCGACCCGGTGAAGGACAACTCGGCGACCTACGGCCGGGGCGCGGCGGACGAACTGCTCTCGGTGGCCGAGGGCGGCCCGGCGCAGCTGTCGGTCACCGACCAGCACGGCGATGTGGTCGGCGGCATGTCCCCGACGAACGGCGCGTCGGCGTCCCTGGCCTCCTCGACGGCGTACGACCCGTTCGGGCGGACCCTCGCCACCTCGGCGGCCGAACCACCCGGCAGCGCGGGCTTCCAGGGCGACTGGACCGACCCGGAGACCGACCAGGTCAACATGGGCGCGCGCTGGTACGACCCGGGCACGGGCACCTTCGACTCACGGGACGCCTATACGTACGCGGCGGGCGCGTCGATCCTCGCCAACCGGTACGCGTACGGGGCGGGCGCGCCGCTGGACTTCACGGACCCGGACGGCAACTGGCCGAGCTGCGGCTGGTGCAAGAAGGTCTACAACAAGGTCAAGAACAGCAAGGCCGTCCGTACGGTGACCAAGGCGGCCAGGACGGTGTGGAAGGCCGCGGTGTACACCGTGCGCCATCCGCTCTCCGCGCTGAAGATCGCCACGAAGGCGCTGGGCCGCGCCGCGAGCTGGGTCTACCAGAAGTCCGGGCTCAAGACGGTCGTCAACGCGGTGGCGAGCGCGACCCGATGGGTCGGCAACAAGATCAGCGCGGCGGCGAAGAGCAGCGGCGAATGGCTCAGGGAGAAAGCGGCCGAGGCCCAGCGCCAGTACCGCGCGGCCCGGGCGGCGATCACCCGCAAGGCCAAGTCGGCCGCGGCGTACGTGGCCCGGCACAACCCGATCCCGGACATCGTCGCGGCGGCGAAACCCCTGATGGCGGTGGCCGCGGCGATCGTCACGGCCAATCCCAACCTCCCGGCGATCATCGTCTCGGCGACCCGTGACGTCATCGCGGACGTCGCCAAGGTGACGAACGCGATCCGGGACGCGGCGGTCGAGCAGATGGGCAACGTCGTCGAGACCGTGTCTGCGGCCGTCGACTACGCGATCGACATCGCCCCCGCGGTCTGGGACGGGGTGAAGACGGTCGGCAATGTCGTCGGCGAGGTCACCGGCTTCAACGACATCAAGAACTGCGTCACCAAGGGCGACATGGAGGCCTGCGCCTGGGCCGTCGCCACGGTGGGCGGCCTGGCCCTGGGCGGCGTCGGCGCGGGCGCGGTCCGGGCGGCGAAGGCCGGCCGGATGGGCATGAAGGCGATGAAGTACGCGGACGACATCGCGAAGGCAGGCCAGAAGCTCGAAAGGGTCGAGAACGCGGTGGACAAGGCCGAGACGGCCGTCTCCTGCGCGACGACGGCGGCGGCCCTGGCCGGCAACAGCTTCCTGCCGGGCACGGAAGTGGTGATGGCCGACGGGACGCGTAAACCGATCGAGCAGGTCGGGACCGGCGACGAGGTCAGGGCCACCGACCCGACGACGGGCCGCACTTCCGCGCAGGAGGTCACCGCGACGATCGAGGGCAAGGGCCTGAAGAAGCTGGTCGAGATCACGGTCGACACGGACGGCGCCAAGGGCGACGCCACCGACACGATCACGGCCACGGAGGGCCACTCCTTCTGGGTGCCCGACCTGAAGAAGTGGCAGAAGGCCGGCGAACTGAAGCCGGGCCAGTGGCTCAGCACCGGCGCCGGCAGCTGGGTACAGGTCGACGCGGTCCAGGGGTGGACGCAGCAGGCGGCGGTCTACAACCTGAGCGTCGACCGGGCGCACACCTACTACGTACTGGCGGGGGCCAAGCCGGTACTCGTCCACAACTGCACCGACCTCGCCGACGCCACGGACTTCGACCTGAGCGTCGCCGCCCTGCGCCCCATTCCCCCCAAGAAGGGGAAGGCATTCCAGTACGAGTACGACATGACGGAGGCGGGCAGGGCCCTGCAGAAGCACACCGATCCGGTCAAGCGGACGCCGGAACATGTCACGAAGTATGCTCCGTTCCTCGGTGGTGCCAACCGCCTCACCAACAAGGGTGCGCTGAACAGGGGTGGCGTGGACCTCCTGGGTGAGCTGCTCGGAAATCCGGCCGCGACGAGAACCGTCGAACCCTCGACGGCCCACTACGGCGGGTCGGTCCTGGACGTCATCGATTCGGCCACGGGACGCGGTGCCAGGTGGAGCAGACGCGGGGGCGGAATCCAGTTCGAGGGGTGGTTGTGAGAGGTTTCTCGGTTCAGGGGCGTGACTACGCCGCGCTGATCATTCTGGGTGACGACGACTTCGAGGCGATGGAAGTCGTCGAGATGACCGACGGGGTGCGGGGGAGCCTCCTCCTGGAGTTCCGGGTGGACGCGCACTCGGCCCGCCTGACCTTCATCCGCCCGGAGATCGAGATTCCGCTTCTCCGGGCCTCCCTCAGGATCTTCGAGGAGGAGTTCCTGGAGCCGAGGAGGGCGGGGGAGCCGGGGGGCCTGCCCTCCCCGCCCTGACGCCGCCGGTGTCGGGGCCGGCCGCAAGCAGATCCAGCAGCCCCGCGCGCAGGCCGCCGAGGGGTAGCGGGGGTGGGTCGGTGGTTGGCGGGTTGCCGTGGGCGAACGGGTCCGCGTCCTGGACGTCGGTCCCTGAGGGCGGGAGGCGGCGGCCCCGCGTCGGTACGTGCCCCGATCCGCTCGTGAATCGTTGGTCGAAGCAGTGGCCTGCGCCACGTCCACTGCCTACCATCGATCACTGCAAGGTCTTGTGCATCGCCGCACAATCACGCCGGGAGGCCCCCTTTGCACCGCCGCCGTCGCACCGCGCTCTCCTTGTCCGTCGCCCTGCTCGCCGCGGCCCCGCTGCTCACCGCCTGCGGCGGTGACACCCATCCCGGAGCGGCGGCGGTCGTCGGCGGGCAGCGGATCGAGGTGTCCACGCTCCAGTCCGCGGTACGGGATGTACGGGACGCGCAGCGGGCCACACCGGAGTCCGCCCAGCTCATCAAGGACACCGCGCAGCTCAGCCAGGCCAAGCTGAACGGCATGATCTTCGACAGGGTGCTCCAGCGCGCCGCCGACGACGCCGGGGTCGGCGTCAGCCGCAAGGAGATCCAGGACACCCGTGCGCGGGCCGCCGTGCAGTCGGGCGGGGAGAAGCGGTTCGCCGCGATGCTGCTCCAGCAGGGCGCGCTCTCCTCGGGGCAGATCGACGCCGCGATCCGCCGCGAGGTGCTGCTGACCAAGGTCGCGGGTGCGTTCGGCGCGAACACCTCGACCCCGGAGGGGCAGCAGAAGGTGCTCGCCGAACTGACGAGGACGTCGAAGGAGATGGGTATCGACGTCAATCCGCGGTACGGAAGCTGGAACGACCAGGAGGTGCGGCTCGGCGAGACCAAGACGCCGTGGATCACCCAGGTCACCCGCCAGGCACCGGAGCAGCAGCCCCCGGACGCCTGACGCCCGACCTCCGTCCGTACGTACGTTCGGGTCGTGATGCCCGTGGGTCGGGCGGGGTCCGGGCGGAGGTAGGTTCGAGAGGTGACAGACGAAGCTTCCGCAGCCCCCGGCCGTATCGTCCTGCTGACCGCCAGCCACCGGGTCGCGCCCGGCCTGCTGTCCTGGCCCGCCTGGCGGACGCTGCACGCCGCCGACCGCGTGGTGTGCGCCGACGCCGGTCATCCGCAGTTGCCGTATCTGCGCGAGGCCGGCGTCACCGTCGAGCACACCGCGCCCGGCGCGCAGGACCTGGTCGACGCGTGCGCCGGCGGCCGTACCGTCGTGGTGATCCCCGCCGCCGACGGGGACGGGACGGACGCGAGGCTGACGGACGGCCTCGCGCGGCTGGCTGGATCGGGCCGGGTCCGGATGCCGGACCTGGAGCTGCTGCCCGGATCGTACGACCTGCCGGGCGCCCGGCTCCTCGATCTCGTCCAGGTCATGGACCGGATCAGGAACGAGTGCCCCTGGTCGTCCGGCCAGACGCACGAGGGGCTCGCGAAGTACGCCATCGAGGAGGCGTACGAACTGGTCGAGGCGATCGAGGACGGCGACGCCGACGAACTGCGCGAGGAGCTGGGGGACGTCCTCCTCCAGGTCGTCTTCCACGCCCGGATCGCCCAGGAGGGCCCGGTAGGGGAAGAGGAGGAAGAGGGGGACGACGGGGAGGGGGACGGGAAGAGCGGGGCGTTCTCCATCGACGACGTCGCGGGCACCATCGTCGAGAAGTTGATCCACCGCCACCCCCATGTCTTCGGTGACGAGAGCGCCGACACCCCCGAGGAGGTCAAGGCGCACTGGCTCCGGATGAAAGCGGTCGAGAAGCGGCGCGCATCGGTCACCGACGGCGTACCACTCGGTCAGCCGGGGCTCGCCCTCACCGCGAAGCTCGCGAGCCGCGCCCGTACCGCCGGTCTGGAGGTCGCGCTCCCGGAGGGCGAGTCCATCGGATACGAGCTGCTGGCCCTGGCCGTACGGGCGGACGAGGCGGGCGTCGACCCGGAGACGGCGCTGCGCGCGGCGGCGCGTGTATATAGGGACAGGATTCTGGCCGCCGAGCGTGCGCCCGAGGGCACACCGGGCGCGTAAGGCGCGTAAGGCGCGTAAGGCAGACGGGGCGCGTGGGGCCGCCCCTCGGGCGCCGGGCGCGCTCTGCCCGTACGCGCCCCTCCGGCCGTGACCGTACGGTGCAGCGGTTACGGTCGGGGCGTGCCCGATGCGTCCGAGAATTCCGCTGCCAGCGCCGCTCCCACCCTCTTCACCTGGGAGTTCGCCACCGATCCTTACCCCGCGTACGCCTGGCTGCGCGAGCACGCGCCGGTGCACCGCACCGAGCTGCCCAGCGGGGTCGAGGCATGGCTCGTGACCCGGTACGGGGACGCCCGGCAGGCGCTCGCCGACGCGCGGCTCTCCAAGAACCCCGCGCACCACGCCGAGCCGGCGCACGCCCGGGGGAAGACGGGCATCCCGGGGGAGCGCAAGGCGGAGCTGATGACGCACCTCCTGAACATCGACCCGCCCGACCACACCCGGTTGCGGCGGCTGGTGTCCAAGGCGTTCACGCCCCGCCGCGTCGCCGAGTTCGCCCCGCGCGTACAGGAGCTGACCGACCGTCTGATCGACGGCTTCGCCGAGCGGGGCAGCGCGGACCTGATCCACGATTTCGCCTTCCCCCTGCCCATCTACGCGATCTGTGATCTGCTCGGGGTGCCGCCCGAGGACCAGGACGACTTCCGGGACTGGGCGGGCATGATGCTGCGACATTCAAAGCCGGGCCATACGGGCGGTCCGCGCGGCGGGGTCGCCCGCTCGGTGAAGAAGATGCGCGGCTATCTGGCCGAACTCATCCACCGTAAAAGAGAGAATCCGGGCGACGATCTGATCTCCGGTCTGATCCGGGCGAGCGATCACGGTGAGCATTTGACCGAGAATGAGGCCGCGGCGATGGCCTTTATCATTCTGTTCGCCGGTTTTGAGACCACGGTGAATCTCATCGGAAATGGCATGTACACGCTAATGCGAAATCCGGCCGAGCGTGAACGATTGCAAAGTTCGCTCGCGGCCGGTGAAACCGGGCTGCTGGAGACCGGGGTCGAGGAACTGCTCCGCCATGACGGACCCGTGGAGATGGCGACCTGGCGGTACGCCGTCGAGCCGCTGACCCTGGGCGGGCAGCGGATCGCGGCGGGCGACCCCGTGCTGGTCGTGCTGGCCGCCGCCGACCGCGACCCGGAGCGCTTCCCGGACCCCGACGTGCTCGACCTCGGGCGGCGTGACAATCAGCACCTCGGATACGGGCACGGCATCCACTACTGCCTGGGCGCGCCGCTCGCCCGCGTGGAGGGGCAGACCGCGCTCGCCACCCTGCTGACCCGCCTTCCCGACGTGCGGCTTGCGGAAGATCCTTCCGATTTGCGCTGGCGCGGCGGGCTCATCATGAGGGGGTTGCGCACACTTCCGGTGCAGTTCACGCCATTGTCCGGCCGGTAATTGCCTGACGGTTCGTCAATACTGTGACTTTCACGTGATCTCCGCTGCATCGACTTGTGACAAGCATTCGAGTACCGCTACGTTCACGACGACTCGGCAGCACCATGCCGGAGTTGAATTGACAGTCACACGGAAGGCAACCGCATGTCCCGGAACGGCCGACACCGTCGACCTCGTCAGGCCCCTGCTCTTCTCGTCGCCGCCGGGGTGGCCGGATCCGCGATCGCGATCCCGTTGCTCGGCGCCGGCGCCGCCAGCGCGGCGGACGGCTCCACCTGGGACCACGTGGCCGAGTGCGAGAGCGGCGGCACCTGGAGTGCCGACCTCGGCAACGGGTACTACGGCGGGCTCCAGATGTCCCAGGAGATCTGGGACGAGTTCGGGGGCGCGGACTACGCCGCGCGCCCCGACCTGGCCAGCCGCTCGCAGCAGATAGCCGTGGCCGAGAAGGTGTTCGAGGCCCAGGGGGCGCAGGCGTGGTCCAGTTGCGCCGGTGTCTCCGGGCTGACCAAGGCGGTCGGCGGCGCTGTCTCCGACGTCGTGGAAGGGGTGACGGGCGGGGGCGAGAGCGCCGACACGTCCGGAACCCCGTCGACCGACGCGTCCGGGAGTACGTCGCCGTCGGCTGACGGTACGACCGGCAAGGGCGCGGACAAGGGTACGGCGACGGAGCGGGACGGGGACGAGTACCCGGACGCCACCAGCCCGAGCCCCGGAGCCACCGGTTCCGCGACCGGCGAGGACGACGCCGACGACAAGGGCGGCACGTCCAAGGGCAAGCACCGCGGCCAGGCGGCCGACGAGAGCGCCACGCCGGGCGATGCGACGGAGGAGCGCGGGGCGGACAGCCGTGCGTCCCGCGGGGCCGCAGGGACGCGTGACGCCGGCAAGCTCACGGAGGGCGTGGAGCGCGAGGTCGAGCGGGTTGTCGACGCGGTCGGCGGCCACCTCTCCCTGTCGACCGGCGGACAGAAGGTCGTCGGCGGCTGGGTCTGAGGCGCCCGCGCCGGGGGCCGGGGGGCCGGGGGGCCGGGACCGACTGTTCCGGACCGGAACCGACGGCTCCGACCGGAACCGACGGCTCCGACCGGAACCGACGGCTCCGCCGACCGGAATCAAGGATTCCGGGACGGGATCGGCCGGTTCCGGGATCGGCGCGTACGGATCCGGCGGCCGGACGCGTACGGATCCCGCGGCCCGGAACGGACGGATCCGGAGCGGGCGCGGGCGAGTGCCGTTGAACGGCGCCCCGTTGACGCCTCCTCGGCCGCGTCCGTCCTGGCCGGCGCCTCCGATCTCCGGCCGGAACGCGGTGAGTTAGCGACCGTATGTCCCCTTCTGTGCAAGTGAGACAAGGGTCTCTTCACCGCAACTCGGGCTCTGTGTCTCGGCGGTTGGGCGAATTCGGTTCCCACCTGCGGAAACGTATTGTCCGTCGGAGGAGGTAAGGGCGTTTTTTCCGGGATGTTCCTCTTTGAACAACCGGCAGGCCTGTGATTACGGTCTGAACCGCTCGCACCGCGGGCCTCGTCGACCGTCACGCCGAATCCTGCCGTCGGTCGGGGGGAGTAATCGTCGCTTCAAGCGCCGAAGGCAGGAGCGGGGGACCCATAGGTTCGCGCCGGGCCCGGCCGTCGAGAGACGGGCGGTGACCGGCTTGGGGTGAAGCCGCGTGTGAGAGCACGCGGCCGGGCAACTCATTGGCCCGAACCCGACAGCTCACCTCGTAGGCGTCGGTGAGGAGATGTGTTCCATGCTGCTGCGTTCCAGCAAGGCCAAGCACCGTCGCCCGTCCAAGGCCGTCCGCTACGCGACGCTCGCCGGGATCACCGGTGCCGCCGTCGCGGCCCCCCTGCTCGGTGCCACCGCCGCCTCCGCCGCCACCGCCTCCGAGTGGGACCAGGTCGCCCAGTGCGAGTCCGGCGGCAACTGGTCGATCAACACCGGCAACGGCTTCTACGGCGGTCTGCAGTTCACGCCCTCCACCTGGGCCGCGTACGGCGGTACCTCCTACGCCCAGCGCGCCGACCAGGCCTCCAAGTCGCAGCAGATAGCCGTCGCCGAGAAGGTCCTCGCGGGCCAGGGCAAGGGCGCCTGGCCGAACTGCGGCGTGAACCTCTCCGGCGCCTCGTACGGCGGCGGCTCGACCGGCTCGGGCTCCGGTTCCGACTCCGGTTCCTCCAGCTCCAGCAACTCGGGCAGCTCCAGCAATTCCGGTAGCTCCAGCAATTCTGGTAGCTCCAGCAACTCCGGTACGCAGAAGTCCGCCCCGAGCCAGCAGGCGCAGCCGCAGCAGTCGAGCCGTGACGAGGCGCAGCCGGCCTCGCGCGGCCAGAGCCGTCCCGCCACGATCAAGAAGGGTGACGGCGAGTACAAGGTCAAGTCCGGCGACACCCTCTCCAAGATCGCCACCGCCCACAAGGTCAAGGGCGGCTGGGAGAAGATCTTCGACCTGAACAAGGACATCGTCCCCGACGCGGACGTCATCTACCCGGGTCAGCAGCTCCACCTGAGCTGATCCGTCCTCCCCGGCCCGGCGCGTCACCCCCGTACGCGCCGGGCCGGGGCCTTTTCGGGCACGGAACCGGGCCTCATGTCGCCCGGGAGGGTCCACGGCGGCGCCTTAGGGGCGGGCACCGGCTGGCCGATGACCCGGAGCCGGTTAGGCTCATGTCGCAAGGCCAAGAGACCCTGCACCCACGCGTCACATCCAGAAGGAGATGCTCGTGCCGTCCATCGACGTCGTCGTAGCCCGGGAAATCCTCGACTCCCGAGGTAACCCCACGGTCGAGGTCGAGGTCGGCCTCGACGACGGCAGCACGGGTCGTGCTGCTGTCCCCTCCGGTGCCTCCACCGGTGCGTTCGAGGCCGTCGAACTCCGCGACGGAGACGCCAACCGCTACCTGGGCAAGGGTGTCGAGAAGGCCGTCCTCGCCGTCATCGAGCAGATCGGCCCGGAGCTGGTCGGGTACGACGCCACCGAGCAGCGCCTCATCGACCAGGCGATGATCGACCTGGACGCGACCGAGAACAAGGGTTCGCTGGGCGCCAACGCCATCCTCGGTGTCTCGCTCGCCGTCGCGCACGCCGCCTCCGAGGCGTCCGACCTGCCGCTCTTCCGCTACCTGGGCGGCCCGAACGCGCACCTGCTGCCCGTTCCGATGATGAACATCCTGAACGGTGGCTCGCACGCCGATTCGAATGTCGACATCCAGGAATTCATGATCGCCCCGATCGGCGCGGAGTCCTTCTCCGAGGCGCTGCGCTGGGGCGCCGAGGTCTACCACACGCTCAAGAAGGTCCTGAAGCAGAAGGGCCTCTCCACCGGTCTGGGCGACGAGGGCGGCTTCGCGCCCAACCTGGAGTCCAACCGCGCCGCGCTCGACCTCATCCTCGAAGCGGTCAAGGAGGCCGGTTACGTCCCCGGCCGTGACATCGCGCTCGCGCTCGACGTCGCCGCGTCCGAGTTCTACAAGGACGGCTCGTACGAGTTCGAGGGCAAGTCGCGCTCGGCCGCCGAGATGACCGAGTACTACGAGGAGCTGGTCGCCGCCTACCCGCTCGTCTCCATCGAGGACCCGCTCTTCGAGGACGACTGGGCCGGCTGGAAGATCATCACCGACAAGCTGGGCGCCAAGGTCCAGATCGTCGGCGACGACCTCTTCGTCACCAACCCGGAGCGCCTCGCCCGGGGCATCGAGGAGGGCTCGGCCAACGCCCTGCTCGTCAAGGTCAACCAGATCGGCTCGCTGACCGAGACCCTGGACGCCGTCGAGCTGGCCCAGCGCAACGGCTTCAAGTGCATGATGTCCCACCGCTCCGGTGAGACCGAGGACGTCACGATCGCCGACCTCGCGGTGGCCGTGAACTGCGGTCAGATCAAGACCGGCGCCCCGGCCCGCTCGGACCGCGTCGCCAAGTACAACCAGCTTCTGCGCATCGAGGAGATCCTCGACGACGCGGCGGTGTACGCGGGCCGCAGCGCGTTCCCGCGCTTCCGCTCCGCGAACTAGTTGATCAGAGGGCGGGCGGCGCGTAACGCGTAGCCCGTCGCGGGCGGCGAACCGCCCGTCGTCCGTACGTCCCCGGCCGCGGTCCCGTACCGTGTCCGGGGACGTACGTACGTGACAGGGGAGGCGGGCCATGGCCGGGAACCGCGACCGGTTCTCCACCTCGACCAGACTGCGGCTGCTCGGCGAGCAGACCGCGGCCCGGGTCTACCGCTCGCAGAACCGCAGGCAGGACCGCCGGTCCCGGCTCACGGGACGGGCGGCCTTCCTCGCGCTGGTCGTCTGCACCCTGGTGGTGGCGCTCGCGTACCCGATGCGGGAGTACGTGTCGCAGCGGAACGAGATCGCCGACCAGGAGCGGCTGAGCCAGGAGGCCCAGCGGCAGGTGGAGGAGTTGCGCGACGAGAAGGCGCGGCTCCAGGACGACGCGTACATCGAGCGGCTGGCCCGCGAGCATCTGCACTACCTGCGGCCGGGGGAGACGGGTTTCACCGTCATCGACCCGGCGGAGGCGGAGGAGCGGCGCGCGGAACAGGGCGCGGCGGACCGGCCCTGGTACTCGAACGTCCTGGACGGCGTGGACGAGGCGGACCGCCCCGGCACCTAGCCCCCCGCCCCCGCACGCACGCACCGTATGACACGAATCCGCATGACATGAATCCGGAACGGCAGAACCAGGCAGGCATGAAGACGCCCCCTCCGCAGACCGTACGCACCGAGCCCACCGAGGCGGACGTCGCCGCTTTCAAGGAACAGCTCGGCCGCCCGCCGCGCGGGCTGCGCGCCATCGCGCACCGCTGCCCCTGCGGACAGCCGGACGTGGTCGAGACCGCCCCGCGGCTCCCCGACGGCACGCCCTTCCCGACGACGTACTACCTGACGTGCCCGCGCGCGGCCTCGGCCATCGGCACGCTGGAGGCGAACGGTGTCATGAAGGAGATGACCGAGCGCCTCGCGACCGACCCCGAGCTGGCCGCCGCGTACCGCGCGGCGCACGAGGACTACCTCGCGCGGCGCGACGCCATCGAGGTGCTGGAGGGCTTCCCCAGCGCGGGCGGCATGCCGGACCGGGTGAAGTGCCTGCACGTCCTGGTCGGCCACTCGCTGGCGGCCGGCCCCGGGGTGAACCCGCTGGGTGACGAGGCGTTGGCGATGCTCCCGGAGTGGTGGGCGAAGGGCCCGTGCGTCACGCCGTGCGGGTCCGGTCCTTCCGACGCGGGGGCGGGCGCGGCATGACCAGGGTCGCGGCCATCGACTGCGGTACGAACTCGATCCGCCTGCTCGTCGCCGACGTCCACCCGGAAACGGGCGAACTGGTCGATCTCGACCGGCGGATGACGATCGTACGGCTCGGCCAGGGCGTCGACCGGACGGGCCGGCTCGCGCCGGAGGCGCTGGAGCGTACCTTCGCCGCGTGCCGGGAGTACGCGGCGGTCATCGCGGAGCACGGCGCGGAGCGGATCCGCTTCGTGGCCACGTCCGCCTCGCGCGACGCCGAGAACCGCGACGACTTCGTGCGCGGGGTGCTGGACATCCTGGGCGTGGAGCCCGAGGTGATCACCGGCGACCAGGAGGCGGCGTTCTCCTTCACCGGCGCGACGAAGGAGCTGCCCGGGCAGGACAGCTTCCTCGTGGTGGACATCGGCGGCGGCTCCACCGAGTTCGTCGTCGGTGACGACCGGGTGCGGGCGGCGCGGTCGGTGGACATCGGCTGCGTACGGCTGACGGAGCGCCACCTCGTACGGGACGGCGGCGACGTCCTCGACCCGCCGACGCCCGCCGCGATCGCCGCGGTCCGTGCGGACATCGAGGCGGCGCTCGACCTCGCGGAACGGACCGTCCCGCTGCGCGAGCCCCGTACGCTGGTCGGCCTGGCCGGCTCGGTGACGACGGTGGCCGCGATCGCGCTGGGCCTGGAGACGTACGACTCCGCGGCGATCCACCGCTCCCGTGTCCCGTACGAGCGGGTCAAGGAGATCACCGACCGCCTGCTCGCCGCCACCCATGCGGAACGGGCCGCGATCCCCGTGATGCACCCGGGCCGGGTGGACGTCATCGGCGCGGGCTCTCTCGTCCTGCTCGCGATCATGGAACGGACCGGCGCCCAGGAGGTCGTCGTCAGCGAACACGACATCCTGGACGGGATCGCGTGGGACTGCGCGCTCGACGGGGCGTGACGGTACGGAAGTGAACGGGCCGCCCCGGGTCTTCGGACTCGGGGCGGCCGTGCCGTGCCGTGTACGCGGACTCATCCGTGTTCTGCGCGGAGACGTGAACCCCGTGGACACCCGGTGATCCACATGGAAACATTGCGCTCTCTTCGCCCGGGTTTACCGAGCGAATCGAGACGGGGGGAACAGTTGATTCCGAATAAGCGTGTCCGTATGCGTCGCCCGCTGCTGAGAGCGGGAATGGTCGCCGCGGCGACCGCGCTCGTCGGCACGATGCTGACCGGGGGAACGGCCTCCGCCGTACAGGCCGATCCGCCGATTTCGACGGGGGCCGTGTTCAATAATCCGCAGGGTTCCGCCGACGCGCAGAACGCGGTGAAGAACCACATCATCGGCGCCATCGACAATACCCAGAGCGGGCGGCTGATCCGTGCCGCGCTCTACGCCCTGAATGATCAGGACTACACGAACGCGCTGAAATCCGCCCATGCGCGCGGTGTCATGATCAGGGTCGTGCTCGACGCGAAATACGCGGACTCGGCGGCGGCCAGGAGCCTGGTCGCCGAGCTGGGGACGGATCGTACCGCCACCTCGTGGGTGCGGGTCTGTACGGCGGGTGGGGCGTGTATCTCCACCGGTCACAGCTCGATGATCAACCACAACAAGTTCTTCACCTTCTCCCGTATCGGCAGTGCGGGAGAGGCCGAGGACGTGGTGATCCAGACATCGGCCAACCAGACAAGTCTCAACACCGCGAAATACTGGAACAATGCCTATACCGTCGTCGGAAACACCGATCTCTATACGGCGTACGTGGGCTATTTCAATGACCTGGCCGCGATGAAGAAGAACGCCAACTACTTCACCAGCGGCAAGGTCGGCACGGAGAAGTACTACTTCTTCCCGCAGAGCACGGGCGACATCGTGGTGGGCCTTCTCGACAACGTTTCCTGCGCCGCCCGGAGCAAGGTGAGCGTGGCGGCCTTCGCGCTGCACCGGGACGAGGTCGCGGACAAGCTGAGGTCCATGGCCGCCCAGGGCTGCGTCATCCGGATCGTGTACGCGGAGAGCAACGACGCGTCCAAGCTCGCGGGCCGGGAGAACATCGACATCCGCCAACTCAACACGGCCGACGGCCACCTGGTGCACTCGAAGTACTTCCTGGTCGAAGGGACGTACGCGGGCCACGCCGACACCAAGTGGACCTTCACCGGCTCCCACAACCTGGACTACGCGTCGCTCCAGCGGAACGACGAGGCCCTGCTCCGTCTGGAGGGCGCCGCGCCGTACGACGCGTACAGCCGGAACTTCACGAACCTGCTGAACGCCGCCACCCGGGTCTGACGCCGGTACCCGGGACCGGCGCTGCCACCCGGGACCGACGCCGGTACCGCCCCGTCCGCGGCGCCCCCGGACCCTTCGCCGGAAACTTCGTGAACTTCTTCACAAGGAAAACGCTCCCGGTGGGCGCCGTACCCCGTCAGGAGGGTCCGCTGTCAGGAGTGCCGACCCTCCGAGCCCTTGTACCGGGTGGTTCGGGGTGCGGGGTGGCGGCGTGAATCGTATGGCCGGTTCGGTGCCCGGAGGGCGGCGGAATGGCCAGCTCACGAGGGGTGGACAACGTCTAAACACCCCGTCTGGTTCCCCTGGGTCGGCATGACCTGGATCACGTGAGCCGCGCAGTGTAACACAAGGGGGGTAACACCTTGTGAAGGGGCTCACGAGCACCCCCTCCGAGGGGGGTGGATACTCGATGGCATGAGCACCACGGAGCGTCCCAGGATCCTCGTTGTAGGCGGTGGGTACGTAGGCCTGTACGCAGCTCGTCGCATTCTGAAGAAGATGCGCTACGGGGAGGCGACCGTCACGGTCGTCGACCCTCGCTCGTACATGACGTACCAGCCCTTCCTCCCCGAAGCCGCCGCCGGCAGCATTTCGCCTCGGCATGTCGTCGTACCGCTGCGACGCGTGCTGCCCAAGGCTGAGGTGCTCACCGGCCGTGTCACCACCATTGACCAGGACCGCAAGGTCGCCACGGTCGCGCCGCTCGTCGGCGAGTCCTACGAGCTGCCCTTCGACTACCTCGTCATCGCGCTCGGCGCGGTCTCCCGTACCTTCCCGATCCCCGGCCTCGCCGAGCAGGGCATCGGTATGAAGGGCATCGAGGAGGCCATCGGCCTGCGCAACCACGTCCTCGAACAGCTCGACAAGGCTGACTCGACGACCGACGAGGAGGTCCGCCGCAAGGCGCTGACCTTCGTCTTCGTGGGCGGCGGCTTCGCCGGCGCGGAGACCGTCGGCGAGGTCGAGGACCTGGCGCGCGACGCGGCCAAGTACTACACGAACGTCAAGCGCGAGGACATGCGCTTCCTGCTCGTGGATGTCGCCGACAAGATCCTCCCCGAGGTCGGCCCGAAGCTGGGCGCCTGGGGCAAGGAGCACCTCGAAGGCCGCGGTGTCGAGGTCTACCTCAAGACCGGCATGGACTCCTGCGTCGACGGTCACGTCGTGCTCAACAACGGCCTTGAGGTCGACTCCAACACCATCGTGTGGACCGCCGGCGTCAAGCCGAACCCGGCGCTCGCCCGCTTCGGTCTGCCGCTCGGCCCCCGCGGCCACGTGGACACCAGCGAGAAGCTCCAGGTCCAGGGCACCGACTACATCTGGGCCGCCGGCGACAACGCCCAGGTCCCGGACCTCGTCGGCCGCAAGGCCGGCAACCCGAACGCCTGGTGCCCGCCCAACGCCCAGCACGCGCTGCGCCAGGCCAAGGTCCTCGGTGACAACGTCATCTCGGGCATGCGCGGCTTCCCGCAGGGCGACTACAGCCACGCCAACAAGGGTGCGGTCGCCGGTCTCGGGGTCCACAAGGGCGTCGCGATGATCGTCATGGGCAAGATGAAGATCAAGGTCAAGGGCCGGCTGGCCTGGTACATGCACCGTGGCTACCACGGCATGGCCATGCCGACCTGGAACCGCAAGATCCGGGTCTTCGCCGACTGGACGCTCGCGATGTTCCTCAAGCGCGAGGTCGTCTCGCTGGGCGCCATGGAGACGCCGCGCGAGGAGTTCTACGAGGCCGCGAAGCCGACCCCGGCGCCCGCCGCCGCGTCGGCCGCGCCCGCGGAGAAGGCCAAGGCCTCTTAAGCACGCGGTACTGAAAGGGCCGTCCGCCATCCGTGGTGCGGGCGGCCCTTCCGCATGCCCGGACCGCGCGCCCCGGAGTGCGCCGGTCGCTCTGACGGACCAGCAGGCCCGTTCTGGATCTTCGCGCCCTGAAGGGCAGGGAGGAGGCCGGGAGAGCGCTGGGAGGGCGCTGGGAAGGGGCCGGAAAGGGGCGGGGGGCGGGGCGGGGGAGAGCGCGGGCGCGGGTACGGGCCGAGGGCGCGGGGCCACACCCGGCCAAAGTCCGTGGTAGATGCAAGTATTTTGCCGTCTCATTGCCCGTCACAGGGACTGCATCCGTACCCGACCGGTGTTTACGTGGTGTTGAGCATGTCCGGTATCCACCACCACGGAGGTGTGCGCCATGGCCGACGCCGCGCTGCGGCTGACCACTCTTGCCGAAGAGTTGCTGGGGGCCCCGCTCCCGGTCCGTATCCGCGCCTGGGACGGCAGCGAATCGGGTCCTCCCGGCGCTCCCACTCTGATCATCCGTCATCGCCGCGCCCTGCGCCGTCTCCTCTGGAAGCCCGGTGAGCTGGGGCTCGCACGCGCCTGGGTCGCCGGGGAGATCGACGTGGACGGCGATCTGTACGCGCTCCTCGAACGTCTCGCCGGGCTCATCTGGGAGCGCGGCGCCGACCCCAAGGACAGGATCCACCCCGTACGCGACCCCCGGATGCGCGCCGCGGCCCGCGGGCTCGTGGGGATCGCGGGGCCCTGGCCGCCGCCCGCCCCGCCCGTCGAGGAGATCAGACGCAGGCACGGCGCCCTGCACACCAAGCGCCGCGACAAGGAGGCGATCAGCCACCACTACGACGTCGGCAACGACTTCTACGCACTGGTCCTCGGCCCGTCCATGGTCTACTCCTGCGCCTACTGGGACGCGGGCCCGGGCTTCACCCTCGAAGACGCGCAGCGCGACAAGCTCGACCTGATCTGCCGCAAGCTCGGCCTCCGGGAGGACGAGCGGCTCCTGGACGTCGGCTGCGGCTGGGGCTCCATGGCCATCCACGCGGCCCGCGAGTACGGCGCCCGGGTCACCGGGATCACGCTCTCCCGGGAGCAGGCCGCGTTCGCCCGCAAGCGCATCGCGGAGGAGGGGCTGACCGACCGTATCGAGATCCGCGTCCAGGACTACAGGGACGTCAGGGACGGCCCGTACGACGCGATCTCCTCCATCGGGATGGCCGAGCACGTGGGCTCGGTCCAGTACCGCGAGTACGCCGACGACCTGTACGGCCTGCTCAAGCCGGGCGGCCGGCTGCTGAACCACCAGATCGCCCGGCGCCCCGAGAAGGACGAGGGGCAGTACCACATCGACGACTTCATCGACTCGTACGTCTTCCCCGACGGCGAACTGGCGCCGCTCGGCCGCACCGTCTCCACCCTGGAGGAAGCGGGCTTCGAGGCCCGTGACGTCGAGTCGATCCGGGAGCACTACGCGCTGACCCTGCGCCGCTGGGTGGCCAACCTGGAGGAACACTGGGCGGAGGCGGTGCACGCGACCTCCGTGGGCCGCGCCCGCGTCTGGCGGCTCTACATGGCGGCGTCCGCGCTCTCCTTCGAGCGCAACCGGATCGGCGTCAACCAGATCCTGGCCGTCCGGCCCCCGGACGACGGCGCGTCCGGGATGCCGCTGCGGGCCCGCCGCTGGGGCGCCTGAGCAGACGAGAAGGGTCGGACCCCTGGAATCCGCCAGGGGCCCGACCCTTCCGTACGCCTGTCGCTGTACGTCGCCGTACGCCGTTCCGCCGGCCGCTACTCGGTCTTGATCGCCGTCAGCATGTTGAGCTTCGCCGCGCTGCGCGCCGGCCACAGCGACGCCAGGACGCCCACCAGCGCGGCCAGCGCCAGGAAGAGCGCGATCCTGTCCCACGGCATGAACAGCGCGTACCCGGGGATCGCGTTCATGATCGTCTGGCCGATCGCCCAGGCCAGGAAGGAGCCGAGGCAGATACCGACCACCGCGCCGAAGAGCGAGATCACCACGGCCTCCAGCCGGATCATCCGCTTCACCCTGCGCCGGTCCAGACCGATCGCCCGCAGCATGCCGATCTCCTGCTGCCGCTCGAAGACCGACATCGCCAGGGTGTTGATGACTCCGAGGACCGCGATGATCAGGGCCATCGCCAGCAGGCCGTACATGATGTTCAGCGCCGTGTTGATCATGCCGCTGGTCTGGTTCCTGATGTCCTGCTGGTCCATCACCGTGATCGCCGGGTTCTTGCCCAGGGCGTCCACGAGGGCCTGCTCATGGGCGCTGCTCGCGCCGCCGTCCGCCTTCACCCAGACCTCGCGGACGTGCTGCGTGGTCTCGTGCGGGTTGGCCAGGTCGGTCGAGACGAGCAGGGGGGAGAGGAACTCGATCCCCTTGTAGATCGCGCCGACCTTCAGGTTCTCGGTCTTGCCGTCGGCGAACTTCACCGGGACGGTGTCGCCGGTCTTCCAGCCGTTGGACTTCGCGGTGTCCTCGGCGACAGCGACCGCGTCGCCGGAGAGCGAGCTCAGCGAGCCGGAGACCGTGGTGAGGTTGAAGACCTTCTCGATGTCCCCGGGGGTGACCGCGGAGCCCGAGTGGTACTCGCCCTTGATCTCCAGGTCGACTGCCTGCTGCGGGGAGACCGCGCTGACGCCGGGCGCCTTCTCCAGCGCGCTCAGGGCGGTCGGGTCCAGCGGGCTGCTGTTGGCCATCATGACCATGTAGTCGGCCTTGATGTTGTCCGTGGTCACCTTGTCGATGGCCTGGCCGACCGTGACACCGAGCACCGTCAGAGCGGTGACCAGGGTGAGTCCGATGGCCAGAGCGGAGGCGGTCGCTCCGGTACGCCGCGGGTTCCGTACGGCGTTCTGGCTCGCCAGCTTGCCCGACACCCCGAAGGCCCGTACGAGCAGCGGCCGGACCAGCGCGATGACCGGCCGGGACAGCAGCGGGATCAGCACGATGACGCCGATCATCGTGACGAACGCGCCCGCGGCCAGGATGAACCGGCCGTCGGAGCCGATGTTCGCGCCCGCCAGGATCCCGCCCACGCCGAGCAGGGCGATGACGAGGCCGATGGAGTTGCGGACGACGAGGGACTTGGTGGTGGCCACGGCGTGCACGCTGTTCATCGCCGCCACCGGCGGGATCTTCGCGGCCCGGCGGGCGGGCAGCCAGGCGGCGAACACGGTGATCAGCACCCCGACGCCGAGTGCGGCACCGATCGCGACCGGGGAGATGATCAGCGGCCCGCCCGGGATCTTCGCGCCGAACGAGTCCATCAGGCCGCGCAGTCCGATCGCCAGGCCGAGCCCGAGGGCGAAGCCGATCACCGACGCGATGACCCCGACGATGGTCGCCTCGGCCAGCACCGAGCGCTTGACCTGCTTGCGGGAGGCGCCGACGGCGCGCAGCAGCGCCAGTTCCCTGGTGCGCTGGGCGACCAGCATGGTGAAGGTGTTGGAGATCAGGAAGATGCCGACGAACAGGGCGATGGCGGCGAAGGCCAGCAGCATCTGGTTGATGCCTTCGAGGCCCTTCTCGATGTCCTTCGCCTGCTGCTCGGCCAGCGCGTCGCCGGTGTCCGCCTCGGCGTTCTTCGGGAGGATCTTCTTGACCTGGGTGAGGAGCGCGGCGTCGGAGGCGCCGGACGCGGCGGTGACCGTGGCGTCCGAGTAGTAGCCGGGCTCCAGGTAGAGCTTCTGGGCGACCTTCGTGTCGAAGAGGACCAGGCTGCCGCCCGCGTTGACCGCGCCGTCCTTGGAGGTGAAGACACCGGAGAGGGTGTACACCTTCACCGGCCCGTTGGTGGCGACCCGTACGGCGTCGCCGACCTTGTACTCACCCTTGGTGGCGGTCGACTCGTCGAGGGCGATCTGGCCGGCCTCGCGGGGGCCGGAGCCGTCGGTGAAGGTGTACGCCGAGTCCTTGCCGTTCTCGCCGGGCGAGAAGTTGGAGCCGGTGTTCGACCAGCCGTCGCCGATCAGCTTGCCGTCGGGGTCGGCGACCCCGGCGAAGCCGTTGACGCGTCCGGTGACGGAGGCGACCCCGTCGAGCGCCTTGATCCGGTCCATGGCGGCCTCGCTGAGGCCCGGGCCCGACGCGCGTTCCTCCTTGTCGCTGCTCTCGCGGAGGTCGTAGGAGGTGACGGAGACGGCGACGTCCTTGTAGTTCTTCGCCGACTCGTTGCGGAAGGCGTTGCCTAGGGTGTCGGTGAAGACCAGGGTGCCGGAGACGAAGGCGACGCCGAGCATGACGGCGAGGACGGTCATCAGCAGCCTGGCCTTGTGCGAGAGCACAGTGCGCAGGGCGGTACGGAACATGGTGGGAGTCCTGGTGAAGGTGGGCCGGACGGGACGGGGACAGGGCGTACGGCGGGGACGTACGGACGCGTATACAGGCAGGCGTACGGCCGTACGGTCAGGCAGGCGGCCGTACGGTCGGGAAGGGCGGGCGTCCGGTCAGCTCGTGCGGCCCTTGGCGTCGAACGCCTTCATCCGGTCCAGCACGCCGTCGGCGCTGGGCGCGAACATCTCGTCGACGATGCGCCCGTCGGCGAGGAAGATCACCCGGTCCGCGTAGGACGCGGCCACCGGGTCGTGCGTCACCATCACGACGGTCTGGCCCAGCTCCCGCACCGAGTTGCGCAGGAAGCCCAGCACCTCGGCGCCGGAGCGCGAGTCCAGGTTCCCGGTCGGCTCGTCACCGAAGATGATCTCGGGCTGCGAGGCGAGGGCGCGGGCGACGGCCACGCGCTGCTGCTGGCCGCCGGAGAGCTGCGTGGGCCGGTGGCCGAGCCGGTCGGCCAGTCCGATCATCGTGATGACCTGGTCCAGCCACTGCTTGTCGGGCTTGCGGCCCGCGATGTCCATGGGGAGCGTGATGTTCTCCAGGGCCGTCAGGGTCGGCAGCAGGTTGAACGCCTGGAAGATGAAGCCGATCTTGTCCCGGCGCAACTGCGTGAGCTTCTTGTCCTTCAGGGTGGACAGCTCGGTCTCGCCTATGCGTACGGAGCCGCTGCTGAAGCTGTCGAGGCCGGCCACGCAGTGCATCAGCGTGGACTTGCCGGAGCCGGAAGGGCCCATGATCGCCGTGAACTCGCCCTGGCGGAAGTCGACGGAGACATGGTCGAGCGCGACCACTTGGGTCTCGCCCATTCCGTAGACCTTCGAGAGATCGGAGGCGCGGGCGGCCACCGCGGTGGCGCGGTGGGCGAGCGGGGTGGTGGTCACGGAAGAACACTCCTGTCGGGACGGAGCCGGCACGGAGCCGGCGGCGAGGACGCGGCGAGTGGAGGAACCCCTCCCTCGGCGACCCCTCCATCCTCGGCGCGGCAGCCCCCCGGGGCGTCCCTCCCGATGCCCGTTCCCGTGGCCCTCTTGGGGCTGACCGTCGGGGCGCGTTCTCCTCCTCGGGTATGACACCGTCCCTGAGAGGCTGTACGTACGCCCCCCTGAGGGATCCCCGATCATCCGTGACCATCCGTGCGCCCACACGCGCGCCGGAGGCGCCCCGGCGCTCGTCCGGAGCCGCGACTGTGCCGGATGCGTGACCGGGCGGCGACTTTTCGTCATTCTCATGTGCCTCGGTACGAGATGACCACCCGCGCCCGGCATGTGCCGATGGCTCGTTACGTGCCCTGACGCACCCTCAGACGTCAATAAAATAAGACAACATCGGGTAGGCGCTCGGCTGTTCGAGTGGTGTGTCCCGATAGGCTCCTGTGCCAACGCGGCGTCGCGCGCCTTGCCCGGATGGTGGAATGCAGACACGGCGAGCTTAAACCTCGCTGCCCCTCGGGGGCGTGCCGGTTCAAGTCCGGCTCCGGGCACATCACGCGCCACGTGCCGGTCGGCGCCGCGATCCCTTTGGGGTGGCTTTGTGACGAGCGGCACGTCGTGAGCGTCCCGATTTAACGAAAGATCCTCCCCGAGCACTAGGGCGTACGCTTTGCTGTCCCATTACTCTTGTCGCAAGGCCGCGCTGGGCGGCCATGGAGGAGTGAGATGAGGAGCAGCAACCCGGTCTTCTCGCGACGGGGCTTCAGCCGCGACAACGGCCACGCGGGCTTCAACGCGGCGCCGCAGGCCGGGGGCCCCGCCGTAGGAACCAACCCGTACGCGACGAACCCGTACGCGACCAACCCCTACGCGCAGCAGCAGGGCGCCCCGGTCGGCACGCCGCAGGCACCGCCGAACACCGGCGCCATGACCATCGACGACGTCGTCACCCGTACGGGTATGACGCTGGGCACGGTCGTGCTCACGGCGGTCCTCTCCTGGGTGCTGCTGCCGGTCGACCAGGCGAACATCGGCAAGTCGTACGGCATCGCCATCGGCGCCGTGCTCATCGCCTTCGTCCTGTCGATGATCCAGTCCTTCAAGCGCAAGCCGTCCCCGGCGCTGATCCTGTCGTACGCGGCGTTCGAGGGTGTCTTCCTCGGAGTGATCAGCAGCGTCGTCAGCACCTACATCGCGCCCGGTGTGGTGGTCCAGGCGGTGATGGGCACGATGGCGGTCTTCGCCGGCGTGCTGTTCGCGTACAAGATGCGCTGGATCCGCGTCACGCGCCGCTTCTACGGCTTCGTGATGGCCGCCGCGATGGGCTTCGTGCTCCTCATGGTCGCCAACATGCTCTTCAGCGTCTTCGGCGGCGGTGACGGCCTCGGCTTCCGCAGCGGCGGCCTCGGCATCCTCTTCGGGATCATCGGCATCATCCTCGGCGCGTGCTTTCTGGCGCTCGACTTCAAGCAGGTCGAGGACGGCGTCGCGTACGGCGCTCCGCGCGAGGAGTCCTGGCTGGCGGCGTTCGGCCTCACGCTGACCCTGGTCTGGATCTACATGGAGATGCTGCGGCTCTTCTCGATCCTCAGCGGCAACGACTAGCAGGACCGGGCGGAACGGCCGGGAGACCGGTGGCGGCCGACCGAGTGACGGAGGGGTGGGCGGGGGCGCGGGGCCCCCCCCCCCCCCGGGGGTGGGGGGGGGGGGGGGGTGGGGGGGGGTGGGGGGGGGGGGGCGGGGGGGGGGGGGGGGGCGCCCCGCCCCCCCCTCACCCCTCCGTCGTATTGCGTCGTGGTCGGTTTCCGTCGTGGTCGGTGCGGTTGACCGGTCAGGTGAGGCGGCGCGCCGCGCGCCTCAGGTCGTACTCGTGGACGATCGCTTTCGCGTGTCCGTACGCGAGGTCGTGCTCACTCCGCAGCCAGCTCACCTTTTCCTCGAAGCGGAAGAGGGACGGGCCGTCCTCGACGGTGCGGAGCCAGTCGGAGATCTCACGACCGGTGCAATGGGGGATACGGGCGAGCAGATTGCGATGGGTCTCTTCGGAGAAGACAAGGGACATCGGCGCCTCCGGACGCTCTGCGCGTGCTGGTCCTTCTGGACAGGATCCTTTCGGTCCTTCGGGTCCTTCTGGTCCTTTACGCCCACCGTGCCTGAGCCGGGAGCCGTTGGCAAGAGCTGTTGGCAAGCCGGTGGCCGTGCGTCCCGACAGCCGCGTAGGGTCGGGCGGGTGCTCGATACAACGCCGCTGACGGCTGCCGTGGACCGCTTCGCCGACCGGCTGAGGACCGCCCCGCAGAGCCGGCTCCAGCGCGGCGCCGCGGCCCGCGCCCTCGAACTGGCCAGGGAGTTGTCCGTACGGGCCCAGCGTCTGGAGAGCCCGGAGGCGGCGGTACGGATCATGCCGGACGCCGGTGTCTTCGCCGTCGCCGACCAGCTCACGGTCGCGGCCGTGGACCTGGCCGAGGCACTGCGAACGGCCCCGTCCGAGGCGGAACTGGACGAGGCCGTGCGGTCGGTGGGGAAGGCGGTCTCCGAGGCGTCGCTCTGACGCTCCGAAGAGCTCTGAGCTCAGAGCTCAGAGCTCAGAGCGAGGCTATGACGCGGTCCGCCAGGATGTAGATGTGCTCGGCGCCGGTGTCGCCGTGCCGGTAACCGTCGCCGCCGCAGGAGAACGTCAGGGTGTACGCGCCCGACACGCCGGACCCGCCCAGCAGGAACGGGGCCTCGCCCTCGCGCAGCGCGTCGGAGAGCCGCTCGGCGGTCTCGCGGTGGCCCGGGGTCATGCACAGCGTCGTACCGTCCGCGAAGACGTAGACGTCGAGCGTGCCCAGCGGCCCGGGGCGGACATCGGCCAGCGCCGTACGCGTCCGGGCCAGCTCCTCCAGCCGGGCGACGGTGCGCTCGTGGTCGGTGACGACCGGGGTCTGCACGGGGACGAAGTCCGGGTGGGAGGGGTGGCGGCGGCGCGCGGCGGCCAGCTCGGGGGAGTCCTCCGCGAACTCGACGGCCTCGCCCATGCCGGTCATGCCGCCCATGCCGAGCGTCGTGCCGACCGGCTCCGTCAGCTCACCGGCCGCCGAGTGGTCAGGGTGCCCCGCGTAGTCGTCGAACGCCTCCGCGGCGTCCAGGTCGAGCGCCTCCAGGGCCTCCAGCGACTCCAGGCCGACGAAGTCCATCTGGCGCGGCACGTAGAACGGCGTGTCCTCCGTGCCGAGGCCGGAGAGCCCGCCCAGCATCGACGGCGAGTCGGTCGCGTCGCGCGCCTCCTGCGCGGCCCAGAAGGCCCGCGCCTCGGCCAGCTCGCGCTCCCGCTCCTCCGCCAGCGCCTCGGCGACGGCGGTCCGTATGGCGTCGGTCTGCGCGGGGTCGGACGCGCTTCTGGCCTGCGGAACGGCGGCGGTGAGACCACCGGGGTGCGTCGCGGCCAGTTCACCGCGCAGGGCGCTGACCTGGCGACGCAGCGAGTGAGCGGCGTGCAGGGCAGCGACGCCCACGGCCGTGGCGGTGGCCGTGGTCAGCAGCAGGGCAAGAGACATGGTGCTCACTGACTACTCCCGATTCCGATCGATACCCCCGACTTCCTACCTCAGCTTGTCGGGGGCGGGGACCGCGCGGCAGTGCATTACGTCATGAAATGGACAGGTCTTTCGGCCTTACGTATCGTCGGTTCAAGGTCCTGACCAGGGCAAACGAATCTCCCCCGGGCATAGGTCACATCCTGGGGGAGATTCAGTCACGACTGGGGTTCGGGGGCGTCGGGGTCACCCTTCCGGAATTGCGCGGACACGCTGAGTGATCGAAGGGGGGGGGCTCAGCTCAGCCGCTCGTGTTTTCGGTCGCGCTGGGCTTCGCCTCCGCTGCGGGCAGGTGCCGCCCTCGTGCCTCGGGCGACCCCTACCCTCCGCTGCGCCTCAGCTCAGCCGCTCGTGCTTTCGGTCGCGCTGAGCTTCGCCTCCGCTGCGGGCAGGTGCCGCCCTCGTGCCTCGGGCGACCCCTACCCTCCGCTGCGCCTCAGCTCAGCCGCTCGATCACCATCGCCATCCCCTGCCCGCCCCCCACGCACATCGTCTCCAGGCCGAACTGCTTGTCGTGGAACTGGAGGCTGTTGATCAGCGTGCCGGTGATGCGCGCGCCGGTCATGCCGAAGGGGTGGCCCACGGCGATCGCGCCGCCGTTGACGTTCAGCTTCTCCAGCGGGATGCCCAGGTCCCGGTAGGACGGGATGACCTGGGCCGCGAACGCCTCGTTGATCTCGACCAGGTCGATGTCGCCGATGGTCAGTCCGGCGCGGGAGAGTGCCTGCCGGGAGGCCTCGACCGGGCCGTAGCCCATGATCTCCGGCGACAGGCCGGTGACGCCGGTGGAGACGATCCGGGCCAGCGGGGTCAGGCCCAGCTCGCGCGCCTTGGTGTCCGACATGATCACGAGCGCGGCGGCGCCGTCGTTGAGCGGGCAGCAGTTGCCGGCGGTGATCCGTCCGTCGGGGCGGAAGACGGGCTTGAGGCCCCGTACGCCCTCCAGGGTGACGCCCGCGCGCGGTCCGTCGTCCGCCGTGACGACCGTGCCGTCCGGCGTGGTCACCGGGGTGATCTCGCGCTCCCAGAAGCCGTTCTTGAGGGCTTCCTCGGCGAGGTTCTGCGACCGTACGCCGAACTCGTCCATGTCCTCGCGCGTGACGCCCTTGAGGCGGGCCAGGTTCTCGGCGGTCTGCCCCATCGCGATGTACGCGTCGGGCACCAGGCCGTCGGCGCGCGGGTCGTGCCACTCGGCGCCCTCGCTCCCCGCGACGGCGGCGGTCCTCTCCTCGGCGTCAGCGAAGAGCGGGTTGTGCGTGCCCGGCATGCCGTCCGAGGAGCCGTTGACGGAGCGCGAGACCATCTCCACGCCCGCCGAGATGAAGACGTCGCCCTCGCCCGCCTTGATGGCGTGCAGGGCCATCCGGGAGGTCTGGAGCGACGAGGAGCAGTAGCGGGTGATCGTGCAGCCCGGGAGGTGGTCCATGCCGAGCTGTACGGCGACGATACGGCCGAGGTTGTGGCCCTGTTCGCCGCCCGGCAGGCCGCAGCCGAGCATCAGGTCGTCGATGTCGCGGGGGTCCAGCTCGGGGATCCGGTCGAGTGCGGCGCGGATGATCGTGGCGGTCAGGTCGTCGGGCCGCAGGTCCTTGAGCGAGCCCTTGAAGGCGCGGCCGATCGGGGAGCGGGCGGCAGAGACGATCACGGCTTCGGGCATCACGGCTCCAGAGGTGCGGAAGGTGCGAGTGCGGGGCGCGGCGTATGGGGTCGGGTCGGGGTCGGGGGCGGGTTCGGGGGCGGATTCGGATCCGGACTTGGACTCGGGGGCAGGACTCACTGGGAAGTTACCCGTACGTAGCGCACGGGTCACCCGGCCCGGCGTGTGATGCGGGCCTCTTTTCTAAGCGCTTGCTCACGTCCCGATGCGGCGACTCACGCCTCCCGTCCCACCCCGTGCGCCTCCGCCGTGCTCGCGTCCTCCGGTGTCGCCTCCGCCGGGGACGGCAGCGGGTGCCGCCTGCGCCGGTGCTTGAGCAGGGCCCACGGCGCCCGGACGCCCGTGACCTCCGTACCGGCCCGGGACGCCGCCGCCGAGGCCGCCTTCGCGACCGGCAGCATGTCCTCGTCGCGCGAGGCGTCGAGGTGGTCCGTCTCCGGCCACAGGCCGAGCACCGCGCAGAGCGTGGGCAGGACCGCCATGGCGGCCGTCGCGTACCCCTCCGCCGAGGGGTGGTAGTTGTCCGGGCCGAACAGCTCGCGCGGGTTCGCCGCGAACTCCGGGCCCAGCAGATCGCCCAGTGAGACCGTACGGCCGCCCTGCTCCACCGCGACGATCGTCTGCGCCGCCGCGAGCTGACGGCTCGCGCGCCGCGCCAGCCAGCGCAGCGGCTGGTACACCGGCTCGATCGTGCCCAGATCCGGGCAGGTCCCGACGACCACCTCGGCTCCGGCCGTACGCAGCCGCCGTACCGCCGCGGCCAGGCACCGTACGGACTCGGTGGCCGGCATCCGGTGCGTGACGTCGTTCGCGCCGATCATGATCACGCAGACGTCCGGGACACGGTCCGCGGCGGATCCGGAGGCGGCGCCGGAACCGGAGGCCGTCAGGAGCTGGCTCACCTGCCGCTCCAGATCGTCGGACCTGGCCCCGGGGAGCGCCACGTTCCGCAGGTCCACCGGGCGCTCGGCGACCGCCGCCAGCCCCGAGGCGAGCAGCGCCCCCGGGGTCTGCCCGGCCCGCCGTACGCCCTGCCCCGCCGCCGTGGAGTCACCCAGCATGCCCATCCGCAGCGGCTGCGTATGGCCGAAGGCCAGTCCGTACCAGCCGTCGCCGCTGGGCGGTACGGGGGCGGTCCCGCCGCCCACCGACCGCTTCGCGAGCTGGACCTCCGCCAGCACCACCCCGATGCCCGCGGCTCCCAGCAGGCCGATGGACCCGCCGCCGTAGGCCGCGCCGGCCGCGATCCGTCGTGCCACCCTCGCCCTCGACACAGTGCGAGCCTCCTCGTCGTCTTACGCACGAGTGCGTACACCAGCTAACTGCCCCGTGGGTACGGTCGCCCAATCTCACCCACGGGCGCATACGCTGGCCGGACCATCACGGAGACCCCGGAGACAACGGTGCAATTCCACGACTCGATGATCAGCCTGGTCGGCAATACCCCGCTGCTGAAGCTGACCAGCGTGACCGAAGGCATCCAGGCGACAGTCCTGGCCAAGGTCGAATACTTCAACCCCGGCGGCTCGGTCAAGGACCGGATCGCCCTGCGCATGATCGAGGCGGCCGAGGAGAGCGGCGAGCTGCTGCCCGGCGGCACGATCGTCGAACCGACGAGCGGCAACACGGGCGTCGGCCTTGCCATCGTGGCCCAGCAGAAGGGCTACAAGTGCGTCTTCGTCTGCCCTGACAAGGTCTCCACGGACAAGATCAACGTGCTGCGCGCGTACGGCGCCGAGGTCGTCGTCTGCCCCACGGCGGTCGACCCCGGGCACCCCGACTCGTACTACAACGTCTCCGACCGGCTGGTGCGGGAGACGCCGGGCGCCTGGAAGCCGGACCAGTACAGCAACCCGAACAACCCGCGCTCGCACTACGAGACCACCGGTCCGGAGCTGTGGGACCAGACGGACGGGAAAATCACCCATTTCGTCGCGGGCGTCGGCACCGGCGGCACGATCACCGGTACCGGCCGCTATCTGAAGGAGAAGAGCGGCGGCCACGTACGGGTCGTGGGCGCCGACCCCGAGGGGTCCGTCTACTCGGGCGGCTCCGGGCGGCCGTACCTGGTCGAGGGGGTCGGCGAGGACTTCTGGCCGACGGCGTACGACCGTACGGTCACGGACGAGATCGTCGCCGTGTCCGACAAGGACTCCTTCCAGATGACCCGCCGTCTCGCCAAGGAGGAGGGCCTGCTCGTCGGCGGCTCGTGCGGGATGGCTGTCGTCGCGGCGCTGAAGGTCGCGGAGGGGCTCGGCCCGGACGATGTCGTGGTCGTCCTGCTGCCGGACAGCGGACGCGGCTACCTCAGCAAGATCTTCAACGACGAGTGGATGAACGACTACGGCTTCCTCGACCACGAGGGCGACACGGCGAGCGTCGGGGACGTCCTGCGCCACAAGGCGGGCCCGATCCCCACGCTCGTCCACATGCACCCCGAGGAGACCGTGGGCGAGGCCATCGACGTCCTGCGGGAGTACGGCGTCTCCCAGATGCCGATCGTGAAGCCGGGCGCAGGCCACCCGGACGTGATGGCCGCCGAGGTCATCGGCTCGGTGGTGGAGCGGGAGCTGCTGGACGCGCTGTTCACCCAGCGCGCCTCGCTCGGCGACCCGCTGGAGAAGCACATGTCGTCCCCGCTGCCCCAGGTCGGCTCGGGCGAGCCGGTCGCCGACCTGATGGCCGCGCTGAGCGGTTCGGACGGCGCGGACGCGGCGATCGTCCTGGTCGAGGGGAAGCCGACAGGGGTCGTGAGCAGGCAGGACCTGCTGGCGTACCTCGCCGGTGGCGCGGTCGGCGGCCCGGCCGGCGGCGCGAAGTAGCCGCTGGTGGGTGGCCGGATCCGGCCACCCACGAACGGCCGGCGCCGATACGGAAGCTCAGGTTCGCGAAAGTGGTACGAGCGCGACACGTCCGCGCAGCACCCGCTTAACACGCGACCTGCATAGTCGTTGTTGTCGGCGTCAAGGACCTCCGGAGCGGCTCCCGGACCTCCATGGACGCCAGGACACGTCAGCCGGCCCTGACCCGGACCGTGTCCCTCGCGGGGACCGCCGTCGTCCCGCCCCCCGTTCACGGGGGTGCGGCGGTCCCCGCGACTATCCTCCCGCTCAGTCCTCCCCGCCCCTCAGTCCTCCCAGTCGGACTCCGTACGCTGCCGACGGGACATCCAGGGCCGGCCGCGTGAGGCGTGCACCGCGTTGACCGCGACGATGCCGATCCAGCAGACCACCAGGCCCTTGAAATCCGCGTTCACCACGGCGATCGCGGTGAGCGGGACGGCGAGGATCAGGGAGACGAGCCCGAACCCGAAGCGTTCGCCGAACCCCTCCATGGGTGCGGACGAGGGCGCGCTGCCACGGGCGACGACCATCTGTTTCTCGGCGAGTTGACGCCGGACACGGCGGTCGACCGTGCTGTCCAGCCGCTGTTCCACTTTCTCCAGGAACGACTCGACGAGCGCCGAGTCGTACTCCGCCCCCAGATCGTGGCGGGCCTGGAGCGTGGCGTCGAGTTCCTTCTTCAGCTCAGGGTCGCGGGCTTCCATACCGGTACCGTACGAAGCGGGCGGGCCCCGGTCAGTGGGGCTGTCCCCCGTCTTTACCTGCGGAACACCCCATGCCGCCCCGGGCCGCCCGAGACTCTTCGGGACTCTTCGGGGCCTTTGAGGAGATGGTGAAAGGCCGTGGGTTCGAGTTTTCTGAAGGGGGCTCGGACTCGAACTCGCGGGTGGGTCGGCCATAACGGTACGTGGGCGGGCCCGGGTTTGTCTGAGCCCACCGAACTGGCGGCACCAAGGTGCCGCTGCGCGCAGAGCGACAGGCGACGGGAGGGAATCTGCGGCGACGCCGAGGACTACTGGCCCGCCAAGAGGGCCGGGCCGAGGAGTAGCCCCGGCGGCCGAACGCCGGAGAACCGGAACGGCGCGGTGTCGTTATGCACGGTATGAGTGACAGCTCGCAGAACATCCAGCCCCCGCGCGACCTGACCGCCCGGTCCGTTGACCGTACCGACGGCGACCGCACCCTCCACGGCATCCAGCTCGACTGGACCGTAGGCGAAAACGGCGGCGCCGACTGGCCCCCGCCCGCCGACTGGAACGGGGCGGACTCCCCCTACCCGCACGATTACGAGGTCTGGCTGAACGGCGACAACAAGGAGACCTTCCGCCTCGACTGGGGCTCCGAGGCGGGCGAGTGGAAATCATCCTGCACCCACTGGGTGGGCCTGGATCCCGAGCCCGGTGTCAAGTACAGCGTGAAGATCCGGGCCCGGCTGAAGGACGACATGTGGAGCGCGTTCACCGACGAGGTGAGTGTCTCGACCGACGAGGTGAGTGTCTCGATGGACGGCAGTCGCTGACCTGGCGGCTTCTGGGCTCACCCCCTGCACGCCGCGGCCATCCGCCAGGCCCTCCTCGACCTCTGACGATCAGCCGGCGTGCCGGAGCCCTGGTACCCGTGCGGAAGCACGGGTACCAGGGCTCCGGCCGTCAAGGGCTGCGAGGCTACGCGCTGTAGAACCCCCGCAGACGCTGCTCGAACTCTGTATCGTCCGGCAGTTCGCCCTGGGGTGTCACCGCGTCGGTGGCACCGGACAGCTCCTGCGCGAGCTGGTCCGCGTACTCCTGCACGCTCACCCCGGCCTCCTCCGCCGCTTCCGCCACTCCCTCGGCGTTCAGCACGCTCAGTAGCTGCGCGCCCGTGATGGGCTGGTTCTCCGTGACATCGCTGACCCACGAACCCACCTGGTCGGCGAACCCGTTGTCCGCCAGGTACAGCAGTAGTTCACCGAGATCCGTCGACCTGATCCCGGAAACGGCCTCCGTCGTCACTTCGAACCCTCCTTCGCCGCAGCCGCCTGTCCCAGCTTCAGCAGATCACCGTGGATGTTAATCCCGGAGCCGGCGACCTGCGCGGTGCCCTTGAGCATGTCCTTGACCGATTCGTTCTTGTGCCGTTTGAGAAAGTCGGCGAGTCGCATACGGGTTCCTCACTGTGCCTACTGATCACGCAAGGTGGCGATCGTCACCAGGGAAACGAATGATCACCTTCTGAGTCACTACCGAGCGCGCCTCGCCCCTGAACAGGGAAGGGAGTGTCAACCAGTGCCGTCAACGGGCTCCGGCCTCGGCGCCGGGCCCCCGTTGCGGAGACTGTGTTCGATGAGGCCCGCCTGGTCGATGGTGCCGGTGTAGCGCAGGGCCGCGCCGACGGTCAGGCCGAACAGGTCACAGATGCGGCGGGGGTCGCCGCCGGTGGCCTCGGCCTCGTGAAGAAGGCGGTCCTCGCGAAGCCGGCTGGTGGGCATGCCGAGCACGTCGTTGATCCAGACGTTGCTGACCGGCTCCACGCCGCAGCCCGTGGTCTGGGAGACGAACAGGTGGGGGTTGGCGGTGCGGGGCCACCGGTGGTTGCGGTAGTCCAGGTAGGCCGCCAGGCGCGTGCGTACTGGGGCGGCGAGCAGGACCGTCCGGTTCGGCAGGAACAGCCGCCCGTCGCGCAGGTCCGTGGTTTTCACCATGCGCAGATGCCCGGTGGTGAGCGCGTGGAAGATCGCCAGGGCCGCCAGGGCCGCCCGCGGTACTTCCTGGTCGTGGAGAACTCTGCGGAGGTCGTCGACCTCGACGGGCAGGGGGATGGTGGTGGTCGGCATGCCGCAGAAGATCCGGGCGGTGGGGTCGGTGAAGATGACCCGCCGGTTCTTCAGTGGCCGCAGGATGTGCCGCAGGCCCTGGAGCATGTCGACACGTGGGGTTCCGCTGTCGGGCAGGACAGCGACGACGTCGGCCCGGGTGATGGACCGCAGCGAGTCCTTGCCCTGGTCCGCCCACGCCCGAAGGGCAGGCAGCGCCTTCGTCACCATCCGCTGAATCCACCGGTGCGGTCGCGCCTTGACGCGCGGCGCAGTGGTGCTGCCGGACAGTTTCAGCTCGAACCAGACGGCCAGCTCGTCGGCCATCGGTTCGGGAAGGCCCGCGGTGCGTTCACGGAACCAGGGGACGATGTTCGGGATGCGGTCGTCATCGAGCATGCCGCGGTGAGCGAGCAGCCTCAACAGGGGTTTGACCGGAAGTTCGAGGGTCCGCAGCAACAGGACGTCGGACGCCAGGAACCGGGCGCCGGGCGTGTCCTGGATGCTCAACAGGACACGCAGACCGCGGTCCAGACCGTAGGCGGTGCAGTACCCCAGCCCGTGGTGTTGCGCGTAGTCGTCGACCGCGGCCCTCAGCGCCGCCGCTACCTCGGGTGCGTCGACGTCGGGGAAGCCGTGCTCTTGGCCGCGCCGCAGGTCTCGGCCCTCCGGAGGGAACAGGACGAGCTGCCGGTGCCCCGCTGGCACCAGCGGGGGCGGAGGCTGCGGAGCCGGTTCGTACTTGCGCCGTGACCACTTCGGGTTCAGCAGTTGTAGACGCCGTTCGGTGTCCGCGAAGTACAGCTGCTGCCCGTGCCGGTTCGCCCCCTCCAGGTCCAGGGCATGGCGGCGGGGCCGTAGTACGTATGCCTGCTTCGTGCACAGCCGACAGGCGCCGGTGTCGCCCAGGTGAAGCTCGCGGCCGCAGATCCGGCACGGACCGGACTTCGGATAGAGCCGACGCCAGGCGCGGCACCCCACGCACATCCTGCCGTAGCGCCGCAGCATCCCCCAGGCGAAGCAGTCCGGGCAGGACGCCGGGCGCTCAGCCGACGAACCGCGGTAACACTCACGGCACTTGTGCGCTGACCAGTAGTCCTCGGTCGATCCGCACTGACGGCACGGCGGCGGGTCACACGGTTGCGGCCGGCACCCGTGGCAATACTTCGCCCCGTAGGTAGAGACTGGCCGCTGTCGGCACCGGGGGCAGATCCTCGGCGGCGCCATCAGAGCGGCGGAAGGGTCCGGCCGCGGCCCAGCCGCGGCACCACCGACGAGGACCCGGTCGCCGCCTGCTGCTCGGCCTGGGGCCGCCTGGACGCCGCCACCTCCGCCTCGTGGATCAGCAGGTCCGCCGTGGTGCATTTCAGCACCAGACAGATGATGTCCAGGTCATCGAGCCGGACCGTCGTGGGCGTCCCCGTCCACAGTGCCGACATCTTCCCTGTGCTGATCTCCAGCCCGGCATCCGCCAGGCGCCGGCGCATCTCGGTGGACTTCCAGATCCCCCGCTCGGCGGCCTTCATCCGCAAGTTCCAGCGCATATCCTCTCCCTCAGCCCAATCCCAGCCGGTCTGTGACCCGCTGGTTCGCCGTCGCCCACGTCTGCTCGATGTGGTTGTCGTGTACGTGGATGTACCGGGTCGTAGTGGACAACCATTCGTGGCCCAAAAGCTCCTGCACCGCCTTCAGATCGACGCCTTGCAGATAGAGCGACGAGGCACAGAAGTGCCGCAGCACGTGCGGTGTCAGTCGCCCGGACCACGCGGGCAGGAACGTCCCCACCGCACCCTTCAGGCCCGACCGCAGCGCGTCGTCACCGGCCCGCAGGCAGAACCCCGTCAGGGGATCGCGGCGCTCACTGGGGAACATCGGGGCGTCGGGGTTGGCGTAATCGTCACCGAACTGGTGCCGTACGTCGCCGAGCCACCAGTCCATTAAGGCGTCCGTCGAGTTGATGGCCGGCACCAGGCGGCCCTTCGGCCCCCGCCCGCGACTGCCCTTGCCGTGCCGGACGTGCAGCTTGCCGAAGTCGCCCAGGTCCGGCCGCCAGTCGCGGATGTCCAGCTTGAGCGTCTCGGTCATGCGCGTCCCGACCCGGCGCCACAGCGAGGCGACCATGTAGTCCCGGGCGGCGGGCAGGAACTTCCTCGCCCCGCCCAGCGACTCCCGCCACCCGGTGAACAGCCGGTCCACCTCCGTCTCCGACGGCGGAATCCGCTGCGTTCCGTACTCGCTCTTGGCCGGACGGTTGAACTCGTCGATCGGCTGCACCAGCACGTGACCGGTCAGCGCGTGGATGTCGCCCTGGTAGCGGGTGATCAGGAATTCGAAGAACTGCGCGAGCGTCCACGCCTTCGTCTGAACCGTGCTGTGCGCCAGCCGCTTGACCTTGCGCTGATCCGCGAGGAACCGGTCCGCGTCCTCCGGACCACTGGTCCACACCGGCCGGCCGAGGAACCGCACGAACTCGAAGATCGCCCGCCGGTCGTCCGCGATCGAACCGTCCGCCATCCCAGCGCCGACCCCGGCAAGCAGGAACTGGTCAACCAGCTCCTGCTCGAAGTCCTCGTACTCCTGCGCCGTCGCCAGCCGCCGCGGTGTCCCGATCGACCGGACGACCGCGAGCGTCACCGACGCCTCAGCTCACTGCGAACGACCATGCGTCATGGATAGCGGGATGCCGTCAGGAATCTCGACGGAACGTCGGACTCTCCATGCGATTGAGTGAACCCCCGCTCACCAGTACCGCAGGTCAGAAGATGATGGCCTATGCAGAAAGAACTCACGGGAGTCCCGACACCGTGATCGAGCCGCGTCACTACGGCCACGGCGACCTGCCGCACATCCGGCAGGTGCTCCTCGACATCCACGCGGCCGTCCCCGAGTACCCGCCCGACGACCCCTTCGTACAGCGGTTCCCGTGGTTCGTCGACCAGTGGGGCGGGCGTCCTGGATTCACCTGCGTGATCGGGTACGACGGGGACGAGCCGGCCGGATTCGCCTACGGGGCGCCGCTGGCCGAGGGCCGGGAGTGGTGGCGCGGCCACCACACGCCGGCCGCCGGGGCGTCCCGTACGTACGCCGTGTCGGAGCTGATGGTGCGCCCGCGGTGGCGGGGGACCGGGGCCGCGGGACGGCTCCACGACGCGCTGCTGGCGGGCCGGGAGGAGGACCTGGCGGTGCTGCTGTTCGACGCGGCGCACCCCAGGGTGCGGGCGCTCTACGCGAGGTGGGGGTACGAACGGGTCGGTGACGACCGGCCGTTCCCCGACGCGCCGGTCTTCAGCGTGATGGTGAAGCCGCTGAAGCCCTGACTGTTCTCTTTTGGGTTACGGGGTACGGGTCGGCGCGTCCGCGTAGTGGGGCAGGGGGACGACGCCCACGCACGCCCCGTCCCGGTCGAGGAGCCGGCCCATGTGCTTCGTGGTGCGCAGGACCACCGAGCGGTCGTCGACGGTCAGGCGCGGCAGCCGCTGGGCGAGATGGGCCTCGAAGGTGTGCACATCGGCCAGGGTGCGCAGCCAGACGTCGAGCACCACATTGTGCGGGCCCGCGGTGATCGAGCACGACCGTACCTCCGGCACCGAGGAGAGCAGCCGGACCGTCTCGTCGAGGTGTTGCGCGGGCACGGACGCGAAGTACACGGCGGACAGCGGCCAGCCGGAGAGCGGTCTGGCCAGGTCGCAGCGGAGCCACAGCCAGGAGGAGAGCAGCGTCTGGAGCCTGCGGCGGACGGTGGTGAACCCCGCGCCCGTGGCCTTCGCCAGGTCGGGGACGGACATCCGGCCGTCGGCGCCGAGGAGTTCGGCGAGCCGGGTGTCCAGCTCGTCCCGGACATGCGTACCCGCGCCGTGGGCCCCCGGTCCGTGAGTGGCGCTGCCCGGCGCGTCCCGGGTGTCCCGGGTGGGGGCCGTGCGCGGCAGCGCTCGCTCCAGCCGGGCCCGCTGCGTCGCGTCCAGGCTGCGCAGCCGCCAGCGGCTGCCTTCTGTGGGGACGGCCGTGGCCACGTGTGTACGGGTCGCCCGTACCCCGGGCGTCGCGCGGAACAGTTCGTTGGTGAAGTGGGCCAGCGCTTCGAGACCGCCCGCCTGGATGGTGGCCACCAGGTCCCGGCCGCCCGCCGTGAGCTTGACGTTCACCACTTCGGGGTGGATACCCAGCGCGTCGGCGACGTCCTCGCCGAAGCCGGGTTCGGTGTCGATCTCGACGACCCCGGTCACCACGATCCGGGGGTCGGAGAGCCGCCCGTACGCGGTCACCCACGCCAGCCCGGCCCGCTCCAGCCGCTGCCAGCGCCGGGCGGCCGTCACCGGGTTCACCCCGAGGACCTCGCCCACCAGCGTCCAGGGGGCGCGCGGATGGATCTGGAGCGCCTGTACGACGGACCGGTCCAGTTCGTCCAGCGGCCGGGGCCCGGCGGATTCCGGCTCCCGGGCGGCAGAAACCTGCATGTCCATGGATGGCCTATTCCTGCGATCGGAGTGCCGGAGACGGAGGAAGGCTGCACATTAACACGGGATTCACCTGATCTTCCGACACTCGCTGCCATGAAGCATCCCCTGAACCCCGATGCCCCCAGGACCGCGCTGCGCGTCGAGAACGCCACTCTCGTCGACGGCACCGGAGCCGCGCCCGTCACCGACGCCGTCGTGATCGCGGACGCCGAGGGAACGATCACCTACGCCGGTCCCGCCGCGACGGCGCCCCCGGCGCTCCCCGGGGCGGCCGGGTCCGCCGGGTCCGCCGGGTCCGCCGGGTCCGGAGCGGCGGCCGGTACGACCGTCGTCGACGCGGGCGGGCGCACCGTCCTGCCCGGCTTCTTCGACTGCCACGTCCACCTCGCGTACGCGCACGGCGCCCACCCGGGCCGCCGCGGCGAACTCGACCCGGTCCTCGTCACCCTCGACACCGCGGCCCGGCTCCGCCAGACCCTCGACGCGGGCATCACCACCGCCCGCGACCTGGCCGGGCTCTCCGCCGGCTTCCGTACCGCCGTCGAGTCCGGCCGGATCGCCGGACCCCGGCTGCACACCGCCGTACGGGTCATCAGCCACACCGGCGGGCACGCCGACGTACGCCTGCCCGACGGCACCGACCTCAGCGGCGGCATGTCCGAACTCGCCGACTCCGTGGACGAGTCGCGCCTCGCGGTACGGCGGGTGCTGCGCGAGGGCGCCGACCTCGTGAAGATCTGCGCCACCGGCGGCATGGGCAGCCCGTACGACCAGCCCGACGACGAAGGGCTGCTGGAGGAGGAGATCCGGGCGGTCGTCGACGAGGCCAGGCGTCACGGGAACAAGCCCGTCGCCGCGCACGCCCAGGGCAACGCGGGCATCCTCAACGCGATCCGCGGCGGCGTCACCAGCATCGAGCACGGGTACGGCATGGACGACCGGGCCATCGAGATGGCCGGCGAGCGGGACATCTTCGTCGTCCCGACGCTCTCCACGGTGTACGCGGGCATCAACAAGGACACGATGGCGCCGTACCACTACGAGAAGAAGGTCCGCTGGTCGGGCCTGACCAAGGAGAACATCGCCCGAGCCATCGCCCGCGGCTCCCGGATCGCGCTGGGCACCGACGCCGCCGTCGGCCCGCACGGCCAGAACCTGATGGAGCTGAGCTATCTGGTGGATCTGGGGATGAGTCCCATGGACGCCATCGTCGCCGGTACCCGCACCTCCGCCGAACTCCTCGGCCTGGCCGACCGGCTGGGCACGCTGACCGCCGGGCGCACCGCCGACCTCGTCATCGCCGACGGCGATCCGCTCGCGGACATCGGGGTGCTGGGCGACCCCGCGAACATCGTCTGTGTCGTCCAGGACGGGCGCGTACGCAAGGACACCCTGGGCGCTACCGCTACCGCTACGACGTCGTCCTCCGTGGCCTCTCCGGACCGGAGGGAGCCATGACGAAGCCAGTGACGACCGGCGCGCCCGCCCCTGAGCAGGAGCAGAAGCCGCAGCAGGAGCGGGAGTCCCGTACCGGACTCGACCGCGTGCTCGCCACCATCGAGCGCGCGGGCAACGCCCTCCCCAACCCCATCGCCCTCTTCGCCTCGCTCTTCGTGCTCCTGGCGGTCGTCTCCACCGTCCTCGCCCTCGCGGACGTGGCCGTCGAGGTGCCCGGCACGGACGAGACCAAGAGTGTCAACGGGCTGCTCAGCGGCGCGGGTGTGGCGTGGCTGCTGGAGAACCTGGTCCCGAACTTCGCGACCTTCCCGCCCATCGCGGCCGTACTGGTCATGATCATGGCGGTCGGCCTCGCGGAGAAGACCGGACTCCTGGAGACGGTGATGCGGGCCACCCTGGCCCGCGCGCCCCGCTCCGTCCTGCCGTACGCCGTGGCCCTGATCGCCTGTCAGGCGCACCTCATGAGCGACGTCGCCAATATCGTCATACCGCCGCTCGCGGCCATGGTCTTCAAGAGCGCGGGACGCCACCCCGTCGCCGGCCTGATCGGCGGTTTCGCCTGTGTGGGCGCCGGGTATGCCGCCGGGTTCACCATCGGCTCGCTCGACGCCCTGTACGTCGGCATCACCCAGCAGGCGGCGGCGGTGCTCCCCGGCGCCGAGTCGCTCCACATCCACCTGCTCATCAACTACTTCTTCACCGCCTCCAGCAGTCTGGTGCTCGGCGCGCTCGGCGGCTTCCTCATCAGCCGCGTACTGGAGCCGCGCCTCGGCCCGTACACCGCCGCCGGTGACGAACCCCCGCAGGAGGACCTGACCCTCACCGGCGCGCAGCGGCGCGGTCTGCTGTGGACCGGGCTCGTCCTCGCCGGGTACGCGGCGGTGGTGCTCGTCCTGTGGCTGCCCTCCGGGGCCCCGCTGCGCGGCGAGGGCGGGGCGTTCGTGCCCTCGCCGGTGCTGAGCGGGATCGTCCCGATCCTGTTCGGCGCGTTCCTGCTGGCCGGGCTCACGTACGGGGTCACGGTCAAGACGCTGACCGGCACCGAGGACGTGGTCACCGCCATGTCCGACTCGGTCAGGAACATGGCGGGCTACGTCGTCCTGATGTTCGTCGCCGCCCAGGTCATCGCCGTCTTCAACTGGTCCAACGTCGGTGTCCTGCTCGCCGTGAAGGCCGCCGCGCTGCTCAACTCCGTGGGGTTGACGGGGTTCTGGGCCGTCGTCGCCTTCGTCGTACTCGTCGCCGTCCTCAACCTCTTCATCGTGTCGGGGTCGGCGCTCTGGTCGCTGGTCGGGCCGGTCTTCGTGCCCGCGTTCATGCTCCTCGGGATGAGCCCGGCGCTCAGCCAGGCCGCGTTCCGTATCGGCGACTCGGCCACCGGCATCATCACGCCGATGAACCCGTATCTCTTCCTGCTGCTCGCCATGCTCCGCCGCTACGAACCCGACGCCCGCCTCGGCACGCTCATCTCCCGGCTCGCCGTCTTCGTCGTCCCGTTCCTGGTGGTGTGGCTGGCGATCCTGGGGATCTTCTACGGGTTCGGGCTGCCGCTCGGCCCGGGTGCGGAGATCGGCCTGGACGCGAACACGAACGGCGGCTGACCGACCGGCTGACCGGCTGACGGAGCGGCACCCGCACCCCGTATCTCCGTCAGGCCCGCACCTTCTTCGTCACTTCTTGGTCAGGCCCCGCTCGGCCGTCCACTCCCTCGCCACGTCCTCCGGGTCCTTCTTGTCCTTGTCGACCTTGCGGTTCAGCTCCGTCAGATCCTCCGTCGACAGCGCGTTGCCCAGCCGTGCCAGCGCCCTGCGCACCGTCGAGTCGGCCTTGCGGTCGGCGATCAGGGGGACGATGTGCTGCCCGGGGATCAGGTTCTTCGGGTCGGTGAGCACCACCCAGCCCTCGTCGGCGATGTCCGTGTCCGTGGTGAAGAGGTTGGCGACGTCCACGTCCCCCTTCCTCAGCGCCCCCTTGACCAGCGGCCCCGAGGAGTCCAGCGACTTGAACTCCTTGAACTCCACGCCGTAGACCTCCTTGAGCCCCACAACACCCACCACCCGCTTCTTCACCTCGGGCGCCGCCCCGATGACCAGCTTCCCGTTCTGCTTCTTCAGGTCCGCCAGCGTCCGCAGCCCGTACTTCTCGGCGGTCGCGCGCGTGACCGCGAAGGCGTCGGAGTCCTCGGCCTTCCCGTACGGGAGGATCTGGAGCCCCGTCGGGAGGGCGACGGCCAGGGCGTTCTGCATCTCGCCCTCCTCCGCGGCGGTGGCCTCGGGGGAGAGGTAGTGGAGCAGCGCGCCCTGGTACTCGGGGAGCAGATCGATGTCGCCGCCCTTGAGCGCGGGGATGAGGATCTCGCGGGTGCCGAGGCCGGGGCGGACCCTCGTCTTCACCCCGGCGGCGCCGAGGACGGACGCGTAGAGGTAACCGAGGATCTGGTTCTCGGTGAAGTTGGCGGTGCCGATGGTGAGGCCGTCCGCGCTGGAACCGCCGCCTCCGCTCCCACCGGCCGCGCTCTGGCCGTCGAGGGAGGTGATGCCGCCGCCGCACGCGGCGAGCACGGGGACGGAGGCCGCGGCGAACAGGCCGCCGAGGAGGGTGCGCCGGTTCATCGGTGCGTTCATTGGAAGGGCTCCCGGGAGGGGTACGGAGGAGGGGCGGAGGGGGAGGAGAGGGCTGTCACGCGGGCTGTCACGCGGGCGTGCGGTGGCGGAACAGGACGCGCTGGAGCCCGGAGAGCGCCAGGTCCAGTACGACGGCGACCATCGCCACCAGTACCGCCCCGCCCAGCACCTGGACGAGGTCGCGCTGCGCCAGGCCGTCGAAGACGTACCGGCCCAGGCCGCCGAAGCTGACGTACGCGGCGATCGTCGCCGTCGCCACCACCTGGATCAGCGCGAGCCGCAGCCCGGTCATGATCAGCGGCAGCGCGAGCGGGATCTCGACCTGGAGCAGCACCTGGTGGCCGCGCATGCCCTGGCCCCGTGCCGCGTCCTTCACCTCCGGGTCGATCGCGCTCATCCCCGCGTACGTGTTCGTCACGATCGACGGGACGGCGAGGGCGACCAGCGCCACGTACACCGGGGTCATGGAGAGCCCGCTGGCCAGGAAGACCAGCACGACCAGACCGACCGTCGGCAGGGCGCGGCCGAAGGAGGCCAGGTTGATGGCGACGAACGCGCCGCGCCCCGTGTGCCCGATCAGCAGCCCGACGGGCAGCGCGATCACGGCGGCGATGAGGGTCGCGAGCAGCGAGTACTGGAGGTGCTCGGCGAGCCGGTGGCCGATGCCGTCGGACCCCGTCCACTGCTCGCCCGCGGTCAGCCAGGAGCCGAGGTTCTTGAAGAGTTCGTACATGCCGGGGTCAGGCCTTCCCGCTCGATGACCGGGTCCTGGGACGCCTGGGCCGTCTCGTCCAGGGGGTGAGTACGTACTGCACACCGACCAGAGCCGCGTCCGCGATCAGCGCGAGCAGCAGGGTCAGTACGACGCCGGCCACCACGGGGGTGGGGAAGTTGCGCTGGAACCCGTCGGTGAAGAGCTGGCCGAGGCCGCCGTCACCGATGTACGTGGCGACGCTGACGAGCGAGATCGACATGACCGTGGCGATCCGCACGCCCGCCATGATCACGGGGAGGGCGAGCGGCAGCTCGACGGTGAGGAGCGTACGGAGCGGGCGCGTCCCCATCGCCACGGCGGCCTCGCGGGCCTTGGCCGGTACGGAGTCGAGCCCTTCGACCGTGTTCCGCAGGAGGACGACCAGCGTGTAGATCGTCAGGCCGATGACGGTGGTGGTCCTGGTCAGCCCGGAGACCGGCAGGAGGAGCACGAAGACCGCGATCGACGGGATCGTGAACAGGACGTTCGAGAGCCCGAGCAGGAAGCCCCGCAGCGGGCGCACCCGGTGCGCGAGGACGGCGAGGGGGAGGGAGATCAGCAGCCCGAGGAGTACGGCGGTGAGGGCGGCCTGGAGGTGCGAGAGGGTGAGGGTGGTGAGATCGCCCGCGTGGTCGGATATCCACGACCATTGGATGGTCATACGGCCGCGTCCTTCGACACCGTCTTCGGCGTCCCGCCCGCCGGCGCCGCTGCCACGGCCGGGACCGCCTCCGTGGCCGCCTCCCGGTGGCTGCGCCCCGCGTGCTCGTGGATCGCCTCGCGCGAGGTGACCCCCGTCAGTACGCCGTCCGCGTCGACCCGGGCTATCAGCCCCGTGGGCGAGGCGATCGACTCGTTCAGCGCCGCGAGCAGCGAGTCCGTGTCACGCAGCGGCCGTACGGGGGCGAGGGTCTCCCCGCGCGCCGAGCCTGTGGCCGAGCCCGTGCCGGAGCGCGCGCCCGAGCCGGAGCCCGTGCCGGAGCTGTCGGGGTCCAGCCAGCCCAGCGGCTCGCCCTTCTCGGAGACGACCAGATGCGGCCCGCTGCCGCGCGCGGGCACCGGCGCGTCCTCCCGTACCGTCGTCGCCCGCTGGACCGGCACCCGCGCAAGCGTCGTCAGCGACAGCAGCTTCAGCTCGCGCTCCGCGCCGAGGAAGTCCGCGACGAACGCGTCCGCCGGGCGGGCCAGCAGCTCGGCGGGCGCGGCGCACTGGACGAGGTGGCCGCCCGTACGGAAGACGGCGATGCGGTCACCGAGCCGTACCGCCTCGTCGATGTCGTGGGTGACGAACGCGATGGTCTTGTTCAGCTCCTGCTGGAGGCGGAGCAACTCGTCCTGGAGCTGGGTCCGTACGACCGGGTCGACCGCGCCGAACGGTTCGTCCATCAGCAGCACCGGCGGGTCGGCGGCGAGCGCCCTGGCCACGCCGACGCGCTGCTGCTGGCCGCCGGAGAGCTGGTGCGGGTAGCGCTTGCCGGCGTCCGCAGTCAGCCCCACCGTCTCCAGCAGCTCCGCCGCCCGCGTCCGCGCCTTCCTGCGGCCCCAGCCGAGCAGCAGGGGCACGGTCGCGATGTTGTCCAGGACGGTGCGGTGCGGGAAGAGCCCCGCCTGCTGGATGACGTAACCGATGCCGCGCCGCAGCTCGGCGGCGTCCTGGTCGAGAATGTCCTTGCCGCCCAGCCGGATCGTGCCGGAGGTCGGGTCGACCATCCGGTTGATCATGCGGAGCGTGGTGGTCTTGCCGCACCCGGAGGAGCCGACCAGCACGGTGATGCCGCCCTCGGGCATCTCCAGCGTCAGGTCGTGGACCGCCGTTGAGAGCTTCCGCCGAAGGTGAGAGTTGACGAGGCCGTTGGCCTGCTCACTGTCCATTTGAAGGACGTCGAAGTCTTCGGTTTCGGGCCACTGAGAATGACAGTGAGAACGCAGGGTGGCGATGGCGGCACCGGCTGGTGCTGGTGCCTGATTCACATTCCGAGTAGTCGCCCAAGTGCGCAGCCGTCCTCAGCTGCGTACACGGTGAAGCAGGTTTGCGTACCACCAGGCGAGAGCCGCGCCACTCAGCCATCCTGATCCGCCAAACAGGAGTAGTCCCGCCAGGTAGAGGGCTGTTCATCTGCGCAGCGCGCCGGCGTAGCAGCGGCCCAGCGCCGTACCACTTCCGCGGGCGCCTTCGAGGAGCGGTTCTGCGCGGCCACGGTGGGCTGGCTGTCCGCGGCGACGAGGTCTCGGCTGGACGACCTGATCGCCGAGGACGCGGGCACGGGCGAGGAGAGCGCGCGAGCGCTGGGGGACTTCTTCACCGAGCTGAAGGCGGACCCGGGCGCGCTCAGGCTGCTGGCGGAAGTGAACAAGCTCCAGCGAGTGCGAGTGCGAGTGGGGTTGTTGGAGTGGCGGAGCCGTCAACTCCCCGCGCCGGATACCGGGTTCATGGGCGCAGCACGCCCTGGGCGAGGAACTGCGGGATGAGTTCGAAGTGACGGGAGACGCGCACGCCGATGGGGTCGGGTTCGAAGTTGACCTGCCAGATCTCGACGCCGCGCTTCACGGCCTTTGCGACCTCGGCTTTGACTTCGCTGTGGTGGCTGCTCTGACGGACCTGGAAGCCGGGGTTGTCGTAGAGGAAGCAGACCAGGAGGATCGCGCGTTCGTGGGCTTCGATGCTGCGGCCGAGTTCGCCGATGTGCTTGACGAGCCGGTGGGGTGTGACCGAGATGCGCGTCAAAGGGGCAATGAGATGATCTTGATGCCCTGAGTGGCGCACCAACTCACTCGTCGGCGTTGTCGGCGGTTTCGGCGAGGAGGCGGTAGACCGTGGCGACCGAGGGGTGCTCGCCTTTGTTCTTGCCCGAGGGGATGACGAGCTTGCGGGCGATCTGCGGGACGGTGACGCCCTGGGCGCGGGCGTAGTCGGCCATATCGTCGTCGACGACCTTGGGGCGCCCTCCGTGACGGCCGCGCTCGCGGGCGGACGCCTGGCCTTCCAAGGACTTTTCCCGGATGTACTCGCGCTCGGACTCGGCCGTGCCGGCGAAGAACGCGAACAGGGCGGCGCCGTGCCCGGACGGGTCGTAGACCCCCTGGCCAGCTCGGCGGCGCCGCGGCCCAGGCGCTTCATCTCGTGCACCGTGAAGATCACCCGCTGGTGCGGGACGGCCTTCTTGATGGTGCGGGCGAAGTCGCCTTGACGAACTCCGGCCGGACCTTGATCCGGGGGCTGATCTTCTCCGAGAAGACCGGATCGCACCCGGCGTCGGCGAGGCGTCGAGCTGGCTCTGGAGCTCTTGCTGGGCGGTACTGCACCTTGCGTAACCCACTCTCGTGGGCTTCGTGGTGGCCTCCGGCACGGCGGCGTCGATGGTCGGGCCCCTCCTCCCACGCGCGGCCCGGGAGGCCGGCTCAAGTCCGATCACCTGAGGGCCGTTGTCGGGGCTCGCGGACTCGGCGACGGGGCTTCATTGCTCGTCGATCGCCTGGTGCCGGTCGTGGCCGGTCGGGTTCCGGCCCTTGCCGGAGGCCGCCAGGCTTCCCAGGATCGCGAGCAGTTCGGCGCTGCGGCTGCCAGGTTCGGCGTGGAAGACCTTGAGGACGAGGCCGTCGGTGCCGACGATGGCCAGCTTGCTGGCATGCAGTTCGAGGTCGCCGACCTGTGGGTGGTGCAGTCGGTTGACCCGCGGTCGCTTGGGGTGCACGTCGTGGCGGCCCCAGAGACGGCGGAAGTGCTCACTGCGCACGGACAGTTCGCCCACGAGTTCGGTCAGGCGCGGGTCGTCGACGTCGGGCCCGACGTTGGCCCGCAAGGAGGCGATCAGTGCCTCGGACAGTTCCTCCCAGTCCTGCAGCAGTTCGCGTTCGCTGTCGTCGAGGAGGACGGCGCGCAGGAGGTTGACGCCTGCTGAGTAGTTCGGGGAGACGGCCGTGGCCAGCGCGTTGGCGGCGAGCACGTCGGTGAACTTGTTTTCGACGTAGGCGGGATTGGTGGTCCAGCCCTCTATGAGCTGGAGGATGCCGGGCGGCACGGGCTCGGGTTTGCGTGCAGCCCGTGCACGGCCTGTGGAGCGGGGTGCCCGGTGGGTTCGGGAGGGGCGCGTCTGGGTCAGGCCGATGAGGTGGGCGGTGGCGTCCGCGTCCAGGTTCAGGACGTCGGCCAGGGCTTCGAGGACCTGAAGCGAGGGGTTGCGGTCGCGGCCCTGTTCCAGGCGCAGATAGTAGTCGGCGCTGATCCCGGCGAGCATCGCGACCTCCTCGCGGCGCAGCCCCGGCACGCGCCGGAGCCCGCCGGCGCGGATTCCGGCGTCCTCGGGCCTGACCAGTGCCCGGCGGGCGCGTAGAAACTCGCCGAGCGCGTTGGTGCCGTCCATGCCTCAACCGTAGGCCCGTACCGGCGCGCGTGCCTGTCCCTGTCACTCCCAGGAACAGCGGGGTACTGCCGCATCCGCCCGGAAGCGCGCACAGTCAATACGGGACAAGCTGTCCACACGGCCGCACAACGGAAGGCGCACCATGACCGGCACCACCCCCGGCGGAACTCTCACCCTCGCCGACGACCTGACCATCAGCCGCATGGGATACGGAGCCATGCAGCTGGCGGGACCCAACGTGTTCGGGCCGCCCAAGAACCGGGGCGAGGCCGTCGCGGTGCTACGGGAAGCCGTCGAGCGAGGCATCACGCACATCGACACCAGCGACTACTACGGGCCCGCCGTCGTCAACGAAATCATCAAGGAATCCCTGCACCCCTACCCCCCGGACCTGCGCATCGTGACCAAGGTCGGAAACCGTCGCGGCGACGACGGCAGCTGGAACGTCTCGCGGGACCCCCAGGACCTCAAGGCCCAGGTCCACGAGAACCTCCAGCACCTCGGCGTGGACACGCTCGACGTGGTGAACCTGCGCCTGGGCACCAACGAGGGGCAGACGGTCGAGGAGCCGATCGGCGACATGTTCGGCGCGCTGGCCGAGCTGCAGCAGGAGGGCCTGATCCACCACCTCGGACTCAGTGCCGCATCCGATGCCCAGCTTACCGAGGCGCAGGCCATCGCCCCGGTCGTCACGATGCAGAACCTCTACAACCTGGCCAACCGCCAGGACGACGCCCTCGTCGAGCGGTGCGCGGCGGAAAACATCGCCTTCACCCCGTTCTTCCCCCTGGGCGGCTTCTCCCCGCTGCAGTCGCAGACCCTGACCGACGTCGCCGCACGCCTGGACGCCTCACCCCAGCAGGTCGCCCTGGCCTGGCTGCTGCAGCGCTCGTCCACCATCGCCCTCATTCCGGGCACCTCCTCGCGCGCCCACCTTCGCCAGAACATCGCCGCCGCCGACCTGACGTTGCCGACCGACGCGGTCGCGGAACTCGACACGATCGGCAGCTGACACCGAAGCAGGAACACCCCAGTCAGCATCGGACGCACGGTGCTTGCGAGTCCGACGCGTCGGCGAGCTCGACGCGATGATGATCACCCCTCATGTACATGGTCACCTCGCGGAGTGTGAACGGTCACGAAATTCCCCGGGCTGAGCGTCACGTAATTCCCCAGGCCCTGGCCTCGTCCCCGTCTATTTGATCGAGGGTTTGGTTGTCTTGTCGGAGCCTCCTCGAGGGCGCTTGTTGGGCCGGTAGCTGGGGCCGTTCATGATGACCTGGTGGCTGGTGTTGATCAGCCGGTCCAGGAGCGACTCGGCGACGACGGGGTTGAGGAAGAGCGGGTACCAGTCGCTCGGAGCCCTGTTGCTCGTCAGGATCAGAGACCGGCCCTGCCGCTCGGAGACCAGCTCGTAGAGGTCGTCGGCCTGGGCCGCGGTGAGCTGGCGCATCGCGAAGTCGTCGAGGATGAGCACGTCGGGACGTACCAACTCGCGCAACCTGCGGTCCCAGGTGCGGTCCGCGTGCCCGCCGGCCAGGTCCGCGAGGATCCGGCTGGCCTTGGTGGATGGCGAGGTGCCCGAATGCCTGGGCGACGTGTGTCTTCCCGACGCCGACTGGACCGAACAAATTACGGACTCTCCGGTGTGCAGCCAGCGCAGGGCGGCGAGGTCGCGGATCTGGGCTGCGGGCAGCTTCGGAGAAGCCGCGAAGTCGAACTCTTCCAGGGTGGCTTGCTGCTCGAACTTCGCCCGGTGCATGCGGCGTTGGAAGGCGACGGTCTCGCGGCGGGTGCCCCGACGAGGCACTGACGCACCAGCAGCAGAAGTCACGCAACTACTAACGATCAACTACTGGCGCAGGACACTAGGCGCGGTGCTTGTCGATCTCGGGCCAGGTCACCTGCCGCAGCCGCTTGTCGGTGAGGTCGGGGAACCAGCCCTTGATCAGCTCGGCCCAGTCCTGCCCGGTCATCGCCGCCCCGCCCGGGGTCATCCCGGCGGCCTCGGCCGGGGTCAGGTACTTCCTGATCGTCTTGCGGTCCAGTCCGAGCGACGCGGCCAGCTCGCTCGTCGAGCGGCCCGCGTACCAGTGATGGCGCTCTTTGAAAGCGGCCACCCCCTGCTCGGAGGGGGCCCAGACCTGCTCAGTGGATCTCCCCACCCACAGAGCCCCTGACCTGCGGACGGGCGCGACAAGGGAGGGGCCGCCCGATAGCCAGCCAGGTCCAGCGACGGGACGGACTGTCCAGGGTGGCCGAAGGCCAGTGCGTGGCGCCGCCGTAGGGGCCCTTGACCGGCCGGGCACGGCCCGCACCGGCTTTGCATCTCAGCGCGCGAGCCACCGCGAACACCACGTCGATGTGGCCAGAGGGCCGACGTCTAACCCGTTCAACCGGGAAGTCCTCCGTGCAGGCCGCCGATGGCAGCATGAGGGTGACCGGTGCCGGTCCCCTCGCGCTGGGGACAAAGGCTCTGGTGGCAGAGTGGAGCGACTTGTTCCGCCCTGTGGAGGTAATCCCGCATGCGTCTGCTCCTCATACGCCATGGCCAGACTCCGTCGAACCTCAAGCACCTGTTGGACACCGAGGCACCGGGGCCCGCGCTGACCCCGCTGGGGCAGGAGCAGGCCGCCGCGCTGCCGCAGGCTCTGGAGGCGGAGCAGATCGATGCCCTGTACGTCTCCACGTTGGTGCGCACCCAGCTGACCGCAGCGCCATTGGCCGGCGCGACGGGGCTGGAGGTTCAGGTCCGGGACGGGATCCGGGAGCTGGCTGCCGGAGACCTGGAGATGCGTGGCGATGACGATGCTGTCGCCGCCTACCTCTCCACCGCCTTCGCCTGGGCCGAAGGGGACACCGGCCGCAGGATGCCCGGCGGCGAGAACGGCGTGGAGGCCCTGGGCCGCTTCGACGCGGTCGTCGCCGAGGCAGCGGGAACAGGGGCGCAGACGGTGGCCATGGTCAGTCACGGCGCGATGATCCGGGCGTGGGTGGCAGCCCGAGCGGCCAACGTCGATGCGGCGTACGCGTCCAGCCACCCGCTGGGCAACACCGGCGTCGTTGCCCTCTCCGGCTCGCCCGGCCAGGGCTGGCAGGCCTTCCTGTGGGAGGAACACCCGCTCGGCCCGGAAAGAAGCTTCCCCGAAGATAGCGGCCCGGCCGGCGCGGCCGACCCTGCTCGCTGACGGGTTGCCCTCTCTTCTGTTCAACTCTGGCTGCCGTACCGCCCTGTCGAGACGTGGCGGTCTGCAAGTCAAAAGCCCCCGGCCGTCGAGAGAAGACAAGCAGGGCCGCTGACGAACATACGAGCGACATCAACAGTCACCGACAATGATCATGCCTTGCGGCGCTGAGTGACTCCCGAAACCACGTCCAAACGGCGTCCACGGACGGTGACACAGCCACCCGCACACTCCACGAGCGGGCGGCCCGGCAGACAACCTGCGAGGCGCTCGCTGGAACTCCCCACTCGCTTGAACGACGGAGCAAGTGAGGCGACGAGCGGCCCTGGCCGATTTCAGAGATCCCCATCACCAGTGGACGTAGATCTCGGTCTCATCGACCACGTTGAACGTTCTCCTTGCCATCGTGCGCTTCCCATGGCTGAGCGCCCCCGTTGGCCATGGCGTGCGCTGCTTGGCCGGTGTGGCGCTCAGTCTCGGTGTGCCCGGCCATCTGCTGCGGCTCGCGGGCGATCAGTGGGCAGCGCCGAGTTCGATTTTCAGGACGCCGACGATGATCAGGCCGATCCCGCCGCCCATGACCTTGGTGAGCGGTTCGTCGAACAGGACGCGGGAGGCCATGGCGGTCAGCGCGACACCGGAAGCGGCCCCGATGCCGTACGCGACGCCGAGCCCCATGCCCGCACCCCAGCGGCCCGCGGGGCCTGCGTCGGCAACCGCAGCGGTCAGGGGACAGCCGGGCAGTGTCAGTTGTTGGGGCCGGCGAGGATCAGGCCCTTGCCGTTGATCTTGCGGCCGTTCTCCAGGCCAGCGATCAGATCGATGGCGCCCTCCAGGGGAACGGTTTCGCCGATGGACATCTGGATGTCCCCTGCGGCGGCCCGGTCGGCAGCGGCGGTGAGGGTCTTGGTATCGGGCTTGCAGAAGAAGATCTTGTGGCGGTGGATGAAGGCGGCGTGCGCGAATTTGGCGGGGGTGGCGTTGATGTCGAGGTAGACGCCGGTCTTGTTCAGCAGCCGCATCGCGGTCTTGACCGGCAGGAAGCCGTTGGTGTCGAAGACGACGTCGAACGCGCCCTGAAGCTCTGCCTGGTCGGCGGGGTCGGCGGCGGTGTAGTCGTAGACGCGGTCGATGCCGAGGGCGCGGGCCCGGTGTATCGAGGTGGGGCCGCTGGTGCCGGTGACGGTGGCGCCGAGGGCGTGGGCGAGCTGGACGACGGCTTCGCCGACGCCGCCGGTCGCGCCGTTGACGAAGACCCGCTGACCGGACTGGAGATGGGCGCGGTCGACGAGTCCGGCAAAGGCCATGGCCGCGGGGGTGGCGAGCGCGGCGGCCTGCTCGAAGGACAGGCCGGCGGGCTTGAGGGCCAGGTTGGAGGCGGGGACGATGGCAGCTTCGGCGAAGGCGCCGCTGGGTTTGAGCGCGGCGATCCCGTACACCTGGTCGCCGGGGTTCAGGCCGGTGACACCGGGGCCGGTCGCGGTGACGGTCCCGGCGAAGTCCGAGCCCATCGCGCGGGGGAAGGACCGGCCGGTCATCATTTTCAGCTCGCCCCGGCGGACCTTCCAGTCGATCGGGTTGACCGCAGCCGCGGCGACGGAGACGGCGACCTGTCCCTCCTGCGGTGAGGACAGGACGAAGCCCTCCAGCCGCATCGTGTCCGGGCCACCGTAGCGGTGGTATTGAATCCTGCGCATGAGCTGTGCTCCTTGAGTAGACCCGTTCGGTTGAACGGGGTGGGCGGTACGGGGCTCGGGTCGAGCCGGCGTTCCCGCACCGTGGGAGCGAGGCGGCCGCCCTCAGACGACGAACCGGCCGGTGAGGTCGGAGTAGCGCGCGACGCGGACACCCGTCGTATCCAGGCGGAAGTTGACCTGCCAGATCTCGACACCGTCCTGCACGGCCTGGGAGACCGACGCCTGGACCTCGTCGTGGTGGCTGCTGGGGCGGACCTTGAAGCCGGGGTTGTCGTACAGGAAACAGACCAGCATGACGGCGCGCTGATGCGCCCTCAGGCTGCGGCCGAGTTCCCCGATGTGTTTGACCAGCCGGTCGGTGGAGGCCAGCGGCGGGCTGGGACGGGTGCGGACGTGATCGCCCAGAGCGACCTGGAGACTGTCCAGCGGGGTCTTCACCTCGACGTAGGTGTCGTCGACGAGGAAGTCGAGACGGGAGCGGCCCAGGGTCTGCTCGCGCAGCACACTGTGCGCGGTGACGATCTTCGGCAGCATGTGGTGGACCAGGGCCTGTTCGACATACCGGTTGGCGGCGTTCTGGTTGATGCCGATCCAGACCGGATGGTCGGCGCCGGGGGCATCGACGCTGACGGCCTCCACGGTGTACGGGGTCTTGCGGGCGGGGTTGTGGCTGCGCGAGAGCAGGCAGTCGAGCCCGTCCAGGACCAGGTTGCCGATGCGGCCGGTGGTCGGGCAGTGGCAGGCGGTCTCGCTCCCGTCGACATCGGCGTCGATGATGAACCTGTTCGGGCGCCGGACGATGGTGGCCCGTGTCAGGGGCTCGGGAAAGTAGATCTTGTCGCCTCTGGCCGTAAGTGCTGCGGCGGTGTCCGTCATGCTGCCTTCGTTCACTTGTGTACGGGTGGTGCGGCCGGCGGTCAGCCCTGCTGCTGGGCGAGGGCCTGGGCGAGGGCCTCCCTGGCGGAAGTGGCGGGACGGCCGAGTAGCTTCTGCAGTTCCTTGCTGTCGGTGTACCAGCCGCCGCGCGCGGCGCCGGCACTGTTGTCGGCGATGGCGTCGGTGAGGAACTGCGGCAGACCCGCACTCGATAGCGTCTTGGAGTATTCGTCCGGCGGCATGTCGGTGTAGGTGACCGTGGTGCCAGTCTGGGCGGTGGTCTCAGCGGCCAGGTCGCTCATGGTGAACGGGGTGCCGCCGAGTTCGTAGACCCGGTTGGCGACCGGCGCGCCGACGGCCACGACGGCGGCTGCGGTTGCGAGATCCGCGCGGGTCGCGCCGGAGATCTTCCCGTCGCCCGCGGAACCGATGATCGTGCCGTACTGGAGCCACATGCCGATGTTCGCGGTGTAGTTCTCGATGTAGGAGCCGTTACGCAGGATCGAGTACGGGATCCCGGAGGCACGGATGAGTTCCTCGGTGCGGGTGTGCGGCTCGGCCATGGCGATGCCGCTGCTGTCGGCGTTGAGGTAGCTGGTGTAGATCAGCTCGGTGGCTCCGGCGTCCTTCGCTGCGCGGACCACGTTGGCGTGCTGTTCGGCCTGGCGGCCGAACTCGCTGGAGGAGATGAACAGCAGCCGCTCCATGCCGGTGAACGCGGTTGCGAGGGTCGCGGGATGGTCGTAGTCGGCCTGGCGGATCTGGATGCCGCGTAGGGCCAGGTCAGTGGCCTTCTCGGGGGTCCGGACGGCGGCCACGATCTGGTCGGCGGGGACGCCGCGTATGAGGAGTTCGTCGATGGCCAGGCGGCCGAAGTGGCCGGTGGCGCCGGTGACGGTGATCATGTTGGGGAGCTCTCTTCGTGAAGGTGGCGGAGGCGGGGCTTGCAGGCAGCTGCTCGACGTCTGGTGGATGCAGTTGCCAGATGTGCAGCTGGGTTGGAGTCGGTCTGCCGCCGTCGCGCGGACGGACGGCAGACCCGCGCTCTGGCCTGGTCAGTGCTGGGGGTTGCCGCCGGCCTGAATCATCGGGCTGAGGTCGAAGACACTGATCACGTGGGTGATCTTGCCGTCCTTGACGGTGAGGTATTCCATGCCGCGGAAGTCCTTCGCGAAGGGGACCTCGGTGGTGTAAACGCTCGCTGCGTGAGTGTCGTCGCCCAGCACGCCGATCACCTTGCTGCTGATGATGGAGCTTGCGAACGGCTCCAGGAACTCGCGGTAGCGGTCCAGGCCCTCGAAACGGCCGTTCGGTGCTTCGCACACGACGTCGTCGGCGATGAAGCTCAGCGCCTTCTTGATGTCGCCGTCGAGCCAGGCCCGGACGTACTCGTCGGCGATCTTCTGGGCGGATCCGCTGGTGGCAGTCATGGGAAGTGTTCCTTTCGTGATATTCCATCCCCCACTACGGGACAACGTGGCACGGGCGCACGGGACTCGCATGCCGGGGGAGCGCCAGATCGCCTGGTGTGCGGAACTGGCAGGTTCGTGTCCCATCATGGGCCGTGATACATGACAGGGTGCGTCATGTATCACTGGGGTTTTCTGAAGAGTTTCGGGCGATCCTCATGCCCTGCGGCACACGGGGGGCCGACCTCGTTGTTCTGCTGGGAGGAGAACGTCGATGGCGGAGGCGGGCCAAGCGCCGTGGGCGCGGCGGCGACGTTCACGGGCGCTGCGGAGGGCGCATCGGCGCGCGGCCCCGGTGGTCACTGTCCGGGGCGTGTACGGGGTGGTTCGTAGGTCAGGCGTTTCACATGACGCAGGGCCAGTGCGGTTTCCACGGACTGCACCCCGTCCAGGGCGCCGACCCTCTTGCTCAGGTAGGTATACAGATCGCCGACGGTGGGGTGCAGGGTGGAGATCACCATGTTGGCTTGGCCGGTGGTGGCAGCGGCGAAACGCACTTCGGGGTGTGCTGCAAGCGCGTGGCCGACCTGGGCGAGCCTGGAGGGCGCCACGGTCAGCCAGAGCATGGCCTCGACGTCGTGGCCCAGAGGTTCGTGGTCGTGCTCGATGTCGAAGTAAAGGACGCCCGTTGCTTTCAGGTTCTCCAGACGCCGCTTGACCACGGACTCCGTCAGGCTGGTTGCTGACTGGAGTTCGGTGAGCGTGGCTCGCCCGTCGCGTTGGAGCACGGCCAGCAGACGTTCGTCGTCGGGGTCGAGTGATACGGACTCCGTGGTCGGCTCACCGGCCATCGGCCGGAGCGCGGCCTCCTCCTCCGGCGTGAGAGCGCTGATCTTCGTGAGCCAGCCCAGAGGCCCGCCGTAGAAGGAGTGCAGTACGCAGTGGGCGTTGACGGAGGTGACGCGGGGCGTGCGTGGCAGCCGGTCGAAGAGCAGTTCGTCGCGTTCCTGCCGACTGCGCGGTTTCATGGCGCACATCACCTCGGTGCCGCCGGAGATCAGGACCACATGCGCGGTGTCGGGTCTTTTAGCAAGTCCTTCGGCGAGTCGCTCGGCCACGTCTGGTGTGCAGCGCAGCCGGACGATCCATCTGCTGCGGCCGAGTTTTGTTGCGTCGGTCACGCCGAGTACGCGCAGGCCCGCCGTGACGTGCAGGCGGCGGAACCGTCGGGCGATGGTCTGCTCGGAGACGTCGAGCACCTGCGCGATGCGGCTGAATGGTGCCCGCCCGTCGAACTGCAGAGCCTGGAGCAGCTTGAGGTCGAGCGCGTCGGGTGTGCGGGCGTTCACCAGGGCGTCTCCTGCGATGCGGGGGTGGTCGGAAAGGGTCGGGGCTTATCGTCCACGACTGGGGGCGGCGAGGACCGGAGCGCCCTTCAGCGTGGCGTTCCGGGCCTCCCGGGAGTGTCCGCCCGTCCCCACGGTGGGCGCTCACGCCGAGGCCGGCCGTATCCGCAGCGGCTTTGATGCCAGGCGGGCTGTCACCGGCCGACGGCCTCCTGGGCTGCCGCGGGCGTCGAGTCGGGCTTGGTGCCGATGGCCACCGGAACCGAGGTCCGCCGAGGGCGACGCAACAGGATCGCGCTGAGAGCGGCCGCGAGCAGCATGAGGACTGCGGAGACGACCAGGCAGAGGTGGAGGCCGTCGACGAAGGCTTCTGCCAGGGCCTCAAGCGCTCTGCCCCTGGCCGGCCCGAGGTCCATCCGGGCCACCGCGCCGAAGCCGCCCGTGTCCACAGCGGAGACGATGCGCCCGCTCGCCGGGCCGCCGATGCCGGTGTCGGCGAGGTGGCCGGGCAGGGCGTCGACAGCCCTGGTGGTCAGGAGCGTTCCCAGGACGGCCGGCCCGAGCGCGCCGCCGACCTGCCGGAAGGCGTTGTTGCCGGCCGCCGCCATCCCGGCCAGTCGGTGCGGCACCGAGGCGACTGCGGTGGCCGTGATCGAGGTGAACGCCGTGCCGAGTCCGAGGCCGAGCAGAGCCAGACGCCAGGCCAGCGAACCGAACGAGGTGTCCGCGTCGATCGTGGTCAACGCGAGCAGCGTACCTGCAGTGACCAGCAGTCCGCCGGTGATCAGGACACGCGCCGACACCCGCCGGGACAGGCGCCCGAACACCCCGCCCAGCACTACGGGCACCAGCGTGACCATCAGCATCCGCAGGCCCGCGTCGAGCGTGCTTAGGTGCTGCACCATGCCGAAGTAGAGGCTCAGAACGAAGAAGAAGCCGATGAGCCCCAGGAAACTGATGAGGATGACCACGGTCGTCGCGGTGAACGCCGGGCTGCGGAACAATGACAGATCGAGCATCGGGCTCTCACTGTGCCTCTCCACCAGCACGAAGGCCACCAAGCCGGCCACCCCAACCGTCAGCGCGACCATCACCGGGGTGTCCGTGAAGGAGCTGGCCCCGCCTTCGATGACGCCGTACACGAGCGCGGTGATGGCGATGGCGGCGGTGATCTGGCCGGGCCAGTCCAGCCGCCGCGAGCCAGGAGCACGGGAGTCGTCCAGCAGCGGGACAGCTAGACCCATCACCAGGAGCGCCACCGGGATGGTCAGCAGAAAGATCCACCGCCAGGCGAACTGCTCCAGAATCACTCCCGCGATCAGCGGGCCTACCGCGAGTGCCGCCATCAGCGACGTCGCCCACAGCCCGATGAACTTCCCCCGCTCCCTCGGATCCGGGACCGCGTGACTGATCAGCGCCAGCGTCATTGGCAACAACGCGGCCGAACCCATACCCGAGAGCGCCTGCCCAACCCACAGGGTCTGAATGGACTGCGCGGACAGCGAAACGGCCGCCCCCAGCGCGCAGAAGGCCAGGCCCGCCTGGAACACTTTTTTGCGCCCATGCACATCACCGAAGACACCGGCGGTCAGGATCAGCGCGGCCACCGGCAGCACGAACGCCGAGGACACCCACGACAGTTCGGACGTCGACGCGTTCAACGCCCGTTGGATGGCGGGCAGACTCACCGAGACGGTGGTCACCGGCAGATAGGCGACGAACACACCGACGCAGGCCATCACGAGCGTCACCGCCGGCCGACCCGCAGGCGCGTCTCTTGTCTTGACGTTCAAGAAGCTCTCCCTCACTGCGCCAGGCACGTACGCCCGGCTCCGACCACGCCACTTTCCGCCTCGCTTCACACCAGTGCGAGCCACGGCCGCTGAAACCTGGAGAACCGACACCGGCCACATGGATACCGGTGATTTCCTCCACGGCGACCGGCACAACGGGCCGGATGTGACGACTCATATTCGTTGCATTTCCAGGAGAAATGTGGACACCTGGTATTGGTTCTGTACAGGCATGGAGCTGGAATGCAAGCACTTCTGAAGAAGTCCTGAGTTTCGTAGGCACACAGTTCTCGCATGCCTGTCAAGTGTCGAAAACGCCACATGGGAGCTGTCTGGGAGCTGCCGGTTCCAGTGTTGCGGCGGTGCTAGAGTTCCGATTCGCATCAAGCCCGGTCAGCTCCGCGTCAGTGCGGCTCATGCGAAGAAGCGCCCCTCCGGGCATCCGCAGTGCTCCCACTTCTTTAGGAATTGAATTCAGGAAATCAATGCCTGTCTCGTTCCCGGGGAATTAAGCGCGGCTGTGGCTACTCTCTTTTCTCAGGAGTTCTTTCTATGCCCATTGACAGCGCGCCTGTCGTTGGCTCCTCACCCCCCGAGACGTCGACGGGGGGACGTCATCTGGGTCTGGCGCTGATCGTGATCGCCTCGGCGCAGTTGATGCTGATCCTGGACGGCACGATCACGAACATCGCGCTTCCGAGCATCCAGACGGACCTGGGTGTGTCCGATGCGAATCTGGCGTGGATCGTGAACGCCTACGCGCTGGCCTTCGGCGGGCTGCTGCTGCTCGGTGGGCGGGCCGGTGACTTGTTCGGGCGCCGGCGGATGTTCCAGGCAGGCATCGCGTTCTTCACACTCGCTTCCCTGCTGGGAGGCTTGGCTCCGAACGAGGAACTGCTGATCGGCGCACGGGTGCTGCAGGGGATCGGCGCGGCACTGGCCGCTCCGAGCGCTCTGGCGTTGATCACCACGACGTTCCCGGAGGGCAAGCCGCGCAACACGGCGATGGGTGTGTATGCGGCGATGGCCGGTATCGGCTCGACGGTCGGTCTCCTGCTGGGCGGCGTCCTGACCGAGGCGCTGGACTGGCGATGCGTGTTCTTCGTCAACATCCCCATCGGCATTGCCATCCTGGCCGGGACTCGCCTCCTCGTGGAGGCCGAGCGTCACCCCGGACGGCTGGACATTCCCGGAGCGATCACTGGCACCGGCGGCCTGCTCGCTCTGGTCTACGCCATCACTCGTGGCGGTGAGCACGGCTGGGGCAACGGCATCACCCTCGCCTCGTTCGCCGCTTCGGCTGTGCTGCTCGCCGTGTTCCTGTTCGTCCAGAGTCGCAGTGATGACCCGATGATGCCGCTGAGCCTGTTCCGGGACCGCAATCGGTCGGGGTCCTACGTCACGATGCTGTTCATCGGCGCGGGCATGATCGCCATGTTCTACTTCCTGACGCTGTACATGCAGCTGGTCCTTGGCTACGACGCGGTCAGCACCGGCCTCGCCTATCTCCCCTTCAGTATCGGCATGGGTGTCGCTGCCGCGCTCAGTTCCAAGCTGATCGCCAGGTTCGCTCCCCGCACGATCGCCGGACCGGGACTGGTGGTCGCCGCAGCGGGCATGTTCTGGTTCGCCACCCTGGAACCTCACTCCTCCTACGCCGGGCACCTCATGCCGGCCATGTGCGTCACCGCCCTGGGACTGGGGATGTGCTTCGTCCCGATGACGCTGGGAGCGGTCAGCGGCGTGAAGCACCAGGAGACGGGCATCGCCGCCGCCCTGCTCAACACCGCACAACAAGTAGGCACTGCCCTGGGCCTGGCCGTCCTGGCGACGATCTCCACGTCCGCCGCCAACAACAAGCTCTCAGATGCCGCGCAGTCCCTCTACCGGGGCCAAGGGGCCAGGGACACTGCCCTGATCGAGAAGGCCAGTTCGGCCCTTACTCACGGCTACACCATGGCGTTCGCCGCCGCCGGCGTCATGTTCATCGCTGCTCTGCTCGTCACGGCGATGGCCGTCAACGCACGCAGGCAACAGAACACCGAAGCCCCCTCCGTCGTTCACATGGGCTGACGGCACCCGCACCAGCCAGTGCCCGACGCACATCAGCGCGTCGAGCACTGCCGCCTGCTCGCGTACACTCTTCAGCCGCTCGGCAGCCCCCCAGGAGGCACCCCCTCAGCGTCGGCCAGGTACTCGACCACTGCAACGAATCGCCCTTACGCTTCGGCCGCTCACTGATCCAGCGTTCAAAGCTGGGGCTGTCGGGCGCCGTCTCCCCTGGAGTACAGGGAGGTGATCTCCTGTGCCCGGCGCACCAGCACCTCGCGCAGTTCCGCAGGCTCTAAGACCTCGACCGCCGGGCCGAACATCAGCAACTGTTCGGCCGAACGAAGCGCCGGGAACCGCAGCTCCAGCTCCACCGGTTCTCCCTCGCCGCCCGCCTCCACCCCGGCCTCCTCCGGGGCAGGCGCAGGATCTGCGAGGTCGGCTTCGTGGTAACGCAGGAACCGGGCCAGCACCGACCGCTGTACCCGCACTACCACGCGCACAGGGGCCGGGATCCGGTCGATGCTCTGCCGCAGCACCTCCCACGCATCTGCCAGCTCCACCCCGTCACGGCGGCGGACTGGCTCATCGACCACCGACGCCGACAGCATCCGGTCCGAGCGGAACATCATCGGCTGCCCCCGGTAGTCCGCCACCAGATACCAGGCCCCGGCCTTGCTCACCAGCCCGTACGGATCCAGCGTGTACGAGCTCACCCGGGCATCGCGACCGTGCCGGTAGCGAAGCCGAAGACGCCGGTCGTTGAACACAGCCACCTGCAGCACACCAAGATCCACGGCCGAAGGCCGTGGACTGCTGCGCCAGCGCACCGGATCGATCATGATGCGCCGACTGGCCAGATCGGCGTCCCCACGAAACGGCGCCGGCAGCGCCGCCATCACCTTGCGCAACGCCGAACCGATCGCCTGCCCCAACCCCAGATCCGCATGCGCCTGCTCCGTGACCAGCACGAACAACGCGCGAGCCTCCTCGGCGGTCAGCCCCGTGACATCCGTCCTGTACCCCGGCAGCAACGCGATACCGCCTTTGCTTCCGCGCTCCGCGTACACCGGCACCCCGGCCGCCGACAGCGCCTCCACATCCCGGAAGATCGTGCGCACCGACACCTCCAGGCGCGACGCCAGTTCAGCGGCAGGCACCTGCCCGTGCGTCTGCAGCAACAGCAGAATGGAGAGCAACCGGTCCGACTTCATACCACAAGCATCCCGCACATACATGACGATCAACGTCATGTATCGCCGAACGCGGACCGAGCCGCGGGCGGAACACGGGAGGCGCTGAAGCTCTCGCCAACACTCCTTTGCCGAAGCCGCCAGCCCTCTGGTGATCTCGGATCGGTTCTCAGAATCCGTTCTCCTTTCAAAAGCCGGGCTCGCCGGACGGCAGATGGAGCCCAGGAAGCGAGGTCTCAGCTCTCGTCGGTGGCGTCCGGTTCGTGCAACGGGCGGAGGCCGCCTCCACCTAACTCCGGTCACCCCGGAGCCTCCAAGATCTCGGGGCCGGTCAGTCGGCTGGTGACACTCAGGACAACAATTGCCTCATGGCTCCCTCGCTTCCGCCGGATCCTGTAACGGTTCAAGTGACCTTCTCTGCCGCGGATTTCGCTGTGATCAGAGAGCAGGCCAGGGCTTCCGGCGTCACCGTCGAGAAGTACATTCGTCAGTTTGCTGTCGAGCAAGCGCACGAGGACGAGCGCTTGGCGTCCAAGATCCCACCGCCTCTGCCCTGGCCTCGCAGGATGGTCCTTGTCCCGCCGCCGGTGACCGGTGAGTCCTTCACCAGTTGGATGGATGCCGTGGCCCGGGAGAATCTCTGCGGCCGAAACGCACTGCTCATGGAGTTCTGGAAGGTCAGGAGGTCGCCCTCCAGTAACACGCACCTGCTGGCCGCTGCCCTCTCCGAGGACGACATCGCCCGGATATCCGCAGCCACAGGGCTTCCCGCCGAGGGCATCACAGCCCTCCTTATCCGCCGGTACACGGACGGTATCCCGGCGCTGCCCACCGATGGCGAGTGGTATGAGCAGGCCCGTTCTTTCATCATGGACTACTTCTTCAACGCCAACCATTCCCGCTGGTGCCCACAGTGCATCGAGGACAACGGTGGCCGCTGGCCCTTGCGTTGGAAGCTCGCCTGGTCCTACGCCTGCCCCGACCACAAGGTGTTCCTCAACGTCGTCTGCCCCGACTGCAGGGAGTCCCAGGACAGCCGCAACTGGCCACCGGACATGCGCTTGTGGTGCCCCGGCCAGTCTCGGGGCGGTGAGGGCCGACGAGGTGGCAAACGGTGCGGATACCCTCTCGCCGAGAGCACCCCGCAGCCCGTCACCGACTCGCGCCTGATCGAGGTGCAACGATGGATCAACTACGGTTTCGGAGAAGGCGATCGGCCAGGAGATGGCAGGAACCCACGAGGTCTCTTCGTCTTCCCTGCCCTGGTTGATCTGATCCTGCGCCTGCGTACCCCAGCCATGTTCGGGGACGCCGACCCGGTGATTGCGCAGGCCACCGGGGACGAATCCCGCTCCTACTCAATGTTCACCGGCTTAGTGAGCTACCGTGACCAAGCTGATCCCCTGATCGTCGCCGGTGCCATCTATCTGGCCGACCGGCTGATGACTGCGAAGGATCGCAGGGCGGAATCCGACTGGTTCGCCGCTCTCGCGCGCGAGGGTCAGGAGGCGCGGTCCCGCTGGGACAGTGAGCCGCTGTATGTGCCGCCGGGTATCGGCCAACTCGTCTATCCATTTGTGTACGAAGCACTCCTGCGCCAACAAGTCATACGGGATTCGCCCTGATCTCCTCGGACGAGTCACGCGGAACCGGATCCGTCGGCCACGTTCGACCTGCCGGCATTCGGAGCGCTCTTCCGCTCCTTGAGTTGAAGGACTTTCGCGTAGCCGCGTTCGTGCGCGTAGGAGAGCGTGATGGAGTCCATCACTTCGCGGGTGACGGCTTCGGTGCCGCGGCGTACGGCGCGTACGGCGCTGCGGCGGATGAGGGCATGCAGGCCGGCGAGACTGCCGCCAGTGCGGTCGTGCAGGTACTGCCAGTGGCGGCGGGTCAGGCTCTGCGGCTCGTGCCGGTACAGCTGCAAGGAGTCTTCAAGGGAGCGGATGACCGCGATCCACGCCAGGGCGTCGGCTTCGGTGTCCAGGGCGAAAGGGGTGAGCACTTGGCGGCTGAAACGACCGGAGGTCTGCGTACTGCGGCCGGTCGCTCCGCCCTCGCTGAGCAGGGGGCTCGCCTCAAGGTCGACGCCGGTGCCGACGATGGTGCACGGGGCGTGGTTGGCGAGGAACTTGATGTGGTCATTGGAGGCGCGGCCGTCCTTTTGGGAGCAGTCCAGGAAGTGCAGGTCATCGAAGATGATCAGCTGGCTGCCGCACGCTTTGAGTGCGGTCAGGACACGGTCGTCGACAGCGTCTTTGGTACCGCGGGTGGGAGTGTTCAGATAGCGGGCGAAGGCGAGGGAGATCTGCTTGGGGGTGACTTGGTCGGCCAGCGAGATGTAGACGACGGGGACGTAGGCGCCCAGGCGGTCGCTGCTGAAGCGCTCGGGGAAGTCCGTCCGCAGCTGCAGCTCGAATTTCCGGGCGATCATCTTGGTCAGGGTGGACTTGCCGACGGTGGGCGGGCCGTCGATGAGCAGGCCGGGCCGTGCTCCGGGCGGGGCGTCCTCATTGGCTTCCAGTAGTTCCATGATCTCGTTTTCGAAGTGGCGCACGGCAGGAGTCCAGGCCAGCACCAAGGCGCTGTGGTAGCGGCTGCGGCACCGGTCCAGGCGCCTCCGGTCGTCCTCATCCAGGAGCAGGTACTGCTCATAGGTGGGTACTGCCGGCCGGGGCGGCGGCTCATAGGAGATGTACGCGAACCAGTCTTCCTTGGTGCGCGGTTCGGCCAGGCCGGGATGGTGGACAGTCTCAGGCTCCCGGTCCGGCGGCGGCGCCATCACGCGGGGCCGTCCTCATCCGGGCCGCCGCCCCATACCTCGTAGGAGGGCAGGGAGTCGAAGTCGATGCTGAACCTCTCCTTCTCCGTATCGTCCGGCAGGGGAGGAACGGCTCGTAGCCGAGCTTCTTCGAGCGGGACGTAGGCGGACGAGTCGGCGAGCTCGGTTCGGGCCCGGTCGCGGGCCGCCGCGCGGGCACGCTCGGCATCACGGGCTCTGGCCCGGCGGTCGCGGGCGGTTGACGCCTCGGCCGCGTCGGTGCGGTTCTGCAGATCCAACAAGGCGTCCAGTACGGCCTCTTGGTCCCTGGGGTCGCAGCCGCGATCACGCAGCTCGCGCTTGACCTGGCGCAGGGTGATGTCGGTGAAGGGCTCCAGGCCGTGCAGGGCGTGGGACCAGCGCAGGGTGTGCCAGATCCCGGTGTACGGGTCGTGGAAGTACACCTGGGTGACATCGCGCGGGTCGTAGCGGATCGGCCACTTCCCCTTGGCGTGCGGATACGGGGATGGCGTGTTGTTGTGGTTACGCATGACCGGAGCGCTGTAGTGCAGGTAGTCCTTCTGGATACGGAAGTTGGTGATTCCGGTCCAGCGGATTGGCAGTAACTCCAGGAATAGGTTCGCATCGCGCGGAGCGGCGATATAGCCGCAGCGATGGACGGCGAGCCGGTAGGCGTCGTTCGGCGACAGATTCAATTCCGGAAAGCCCGGCAGGACCAGGCCTTTGTGGCGGCGGCGCTGGTACACGGCGACGACGTACTCGGCGAAGAACTCCTCCAGCTCCGCGATGGTCCACCGTGCCACCGCGTCCACGTCGCCGCCGCGATGCACCACGTTGTGCCCCTTGAACCCGGCGATGTGCTCGGCCAGTTGAGTTCTGATCGTCTTGAACGCGGCCTCGACCTGCGGTTTGTCGGTGGGGCGGTATTTGCGGGCGTCCTGGATTGTGATCCCGTAGCGGCGGCAGACGTTCTTGACCGGCTGTGAAGCGAAGGCCTTTCCATGGTCGATAACGATCGTCTCCGGGTAGATCACCGGGCGTGCCGCGGCGGCAGCGAACCGCTCGTCCAGCGAGAGGAGCGGCTCGCAGGGCAGGCGCAGCATCTTGTGCCGCAGGGCCTCGGGCCAGCCCGGCCGCATCGGTTCCGGCAGCATCGCGTCCGCGATGACCATGCCCGCGTCCACGCCCTTGGTTCCCTTCGGGACCAGTCGCCACCCCAGCAGGCTGCGGGTGCACACATCGATCGCGATCGTCAGGTCCACCGAGACGACGGTGTCGGTGTCCGGGTCGTAGGCGCGTACGTCCAGCCAGCTGGTGTCGATCATCACCAGTTCGCCGGGCCGGTTGGCGAGGATCGGCCGGTAGTGGCCGTCGGGCCGGTTCGCCACCGAACGCCGCGTGGTCGCCTGCCCGGTGGTGTATCGGCCGGGCAGCAGCAGAGCGACGTAGCGTCGGAACGACGTCTGAGACGGAACCTTCACCACGCCGACACCATGCATGTCCTCCAGACGCCGTTCCACCCGGCGGCGCAGCCGGTTGAGACTGCCAGTGGAGTCGTCCTCCTCAGTCGCGTAGTGCTGAGCGATGATTGCGTCGACCAGCCGCTGGTCCACTCCCGCCAACGGGTCCGAGGCCCGCTGCGTGCGCAGGTCCACCAGCCCCCAAAGCCCCTCCTCCCGCCATTTCTTCAGACGCCGCCACATCTGAATGCGGCTGTATCCGAGCTCTTCGGCTTTGTTGTGCACGCGCTGGGTCAGCGGCAGGTCCGGGGCGTAGGTGACAAGGGGCTCGCCGGGCAGTGCGTCATCAGGGTCGCCACTGCGATAACCGGTGGTCACCTCCAAGAGGTGTTCCTGGGCGCGCTGCAGGTCTTCGCGCTGCTTCTCGCTGAGTCCGTCGAGCATGGCGCCTGCATCCAGCCACAGCCGCCTTCCTCGGTTCTGACCGTTCAGTGTGTTGCCTTCGTTCGTGCCTTCCTCATCGGTGTCACCCTCGTACGGACGAAACGACGGGTCCGCCAGTAGGTCCCCCACCCCGATCACGGTCCAGGAACCGGTCTCGGACCGCAGTCGTACCCCGTCGTCGGTCACCCCGGTTACGGTGTGCACGACACCGTCCAGCCACACCTTGACCCCACGCCGCAGCCGCACCGATCCGCCCGTCATACTCGCGGGCCCTCGGCCGTCTTCACCATTGTCGAGTCGCGCAGCGGGCGGTCCAGGTCGGTGACGATCTTCTGGAACCACATCAGGTGGAACAGCACTCCCCGTGCCAGATCTGGGAACTGCATGAAGCTCAGCAACTCTCCGATCGCCACCGGTCTGTGGGCCAGCTTCAGCAGCCGGGGCGCCAGCTCCTCGCCGAGATGCAGCGGACGGCGGGCACTGGAGAGCAGGTCGATGTTCACCCACCGTTGCCCGTCCGGCTCCGACACCATGGCGTAGTCCCAGCCCAATCGGCCGCACGCGCGCAGGGTGCGCTCTTCCTGTCGCTGCACCTTCGGCTCGTCGCGCAGCTCCGGGTTCTTCACATCCAGCAGCAGAACGCTGCCGTCCCGCCGCCGGGCGAACACATCCGGAGTGTGCTGCCATGCGCCGAGACCGTCGACCGCGTCGAACTCCAGCGGCTGCGTGGCAAATGAGATCACGTCAGAGTCGAAGTCCAGCAGCATGAGCCACTTGCTCTCCAGATAGCTCTCGTACTCGACGAAGTCGCCCAAGGTCGCGGCCCAGTACCTGCCCGGCATATGCCCCTGATCGCGATAGCTCGGGATCGATCGGACCGTGCGCCCGTCCTCGATCGGAACCCTGACCGCCTCTTCCAGCCTGACCAGACGCTCCGTCCCCTCGTGGTCGACGTAGCGCACCCGCACCAGATCGATGTCCCGCGTTCCCGACCCTGATCCTGTATCGCTCACCTTGAAACTCCTCGCCACCACGGACTCCTGATGCCGCTACCCACCCGGGCATGGACGCCGACCGCTTCCGCGAAGACCTCTGGCACCGCTAACCGCCCCAGCGGCCTCGCTTCGAAACACCCCTCATCGATCGCCGCCCGCGCCAGCGGCGCCACCTTCTTCGACAGCTCCCGAACATCGGTCGCCTCCAAGAGCGGCATCACGACCCAGAGGAACGCGGAAGCCGCTTCCGCCGATGCCGGGCCCCAGCTGAACCGGGCCCCCCGCGCCCCGCGTTCGGACTGCTCTTTCATCAGTGCCTGCCCGCACCAGGCCGGCGGCGTACGGAGCCGTCGCAGCACCCTGGGCAGCCCCAGCCGCAGCAGAATCACGCACGCCCGAAACGTCGCGAACCATTCCGCCGCCGATACCTCCACCCCGCCCAGCAGGGGGCGTACTCGCCCGTAAGCGATCTCCAGCCACAGCCGCTGAAAGTCGGCAACGCCAGGGGCTGCCGTCTGCGCTCGCACGAGCGGCAGCCACTGCCCGCACGGCCTCCTGTCGACCGGACTCGCACATCCCGTGGGCGGCCTGCACCACTGGCGTGGCAGCATCCGTGGCCGCTCTCCGCCCCACCGCAGTACGCAATCGCACGAGGGGCATCGGTCCAGCAGCACCATCCCGTGGATCGGGCACACCCCCGCGCAGGCCAACTTCCACCACACCTGCCACACCCCGCCCGACACCAGCAGACAGCACGGACAGGCACGACTCCCGGACAGCTCCACCCACTCCCGGCCGACTGACCCACGTGAGGCCACCTCACCCGCTGCCAGAACATCCGAAAGGATCAGCGGCCCGCGGTCAAAGGCGGCCAGATGCATCCGTTCGACCGTTCCGGCTGCGACACCCGTCGCCGCGTACACGGCTCGCCGTACCCAGTCGTCGGCCCGAACGCCGAACACCGGCGGCCGCACATCCGCCGAAGCCGGTCGGATCGGTAGTCCCAGCAGATCCACCATCACGCTCGGAGGACACCGGTTCAGCCACGCCATCCGGTCCACCCAGGAGCCGAACGCCTCATCTGTCTGCGGGGCTGTGACCAGCGATAATCGCCGAGGAAGCACCCGTCTCACCCCCTGAGAGTGACCCGCGTCACTGTCGTTTAGGCGGTCAACGCTAGCAAGTGCACTGTCATGTTGGGGTGCTCGCTGTCATTTCCGGCGACGGTTCTCAGCCGTGGTGCCGTTGGGGAAGCGTTTGTTCACCGCGTCGAATGTGATCATCAGTAGTCCCTTGAGTCGGCCTGACCGCGTCCCGTACCCGCGTCTCTTGCCTCGCTGCATATAGTCATGCAGAGTTCTTGTTCTCTGAATAGATTGTCAATGCCTGCGCGTAAATCACAGGTTACGGATGACCGCAGGGTGAGACGCGAGGTTCGAAAAGAGGCATTTGAGCATGATGTCGTCCCGCATGACGGACCCAGGCAGTGGTCGGGGTACGAGTCCGGCCACTGCGACTATTCCATCCATTGTCGTGCTCGACGGACAGAGCCTCCCGGTGGCCGACATCGTCCGACTCGCCGACGGCGCCGCCCGTCCGGTACCCGGGACCGAGGCGATCAAGCGCGTCGAGCAGAGCTGGCACGTCGCCCGCGAGCTGGCCGCCTCCGGGCGGGTGTACGGGCGCTCCACCGGCGTCGGCGCCAACCGCACCGAGGCCGTGCCCACCGAGGCCGCCGCCGACCACGGGCTGCGCCTGCTGCGCAGCCACGCCGGCGCCATCGGGGATCCGCTGCCCGCCCGCGAGGTCCGCGCCATGCTCGCCGTACGCGCCAACCAGCTCCTGGCGGGCGGCGCCGGGCTGCGGCCCACCGTCGTCACCGCGCTCTGCGACGCCCTGGAGTCCGGCGCGTACCCGCTGGTGCACGCGTTCGGCTCGGTCGGCACGGGCGACATCGCCGCCCTCGCGCAGATGGGCCTCGCCCTCGCCGGGGAGCACCCGTGGCGGCTCGCCGACGAGGACGACGGGAGGTCCACCGGCGGGAGGTCCACCGGCGGGCGGTCCACCGGCGGGCGGGGCGGGTGCTCCCCGGCGAGGGGCGGGCAGCCGCCCGCCGCCCAGCCCCTCGACAACAACGACGCCCTCGCCCTGATCAGCAGCAACGCCCTGACCCTCGGCCAGGCCGCACTCGCCCTGCACGAACTGCGCCGGCTCGTCGCCGCCACCGAACTCGTCGCCGCCCTCTCCCTGCTGGCCGTCGACGGCTCGTACGAGGCGTACGCGGAGCCCGTGCACGCCGCGCGCCACCACCCCGGCTCGTACGCCGTCGCCGCCGACCTGCGCGCGATACTCGGCGCCCCCGAACGCCCGGGGCCGCCGCTCGGCCGCATCCAGGACCCGTACGGCTTCCGCTGCGTCCCGCAGATCCACGGCCCGGCCCGCGACGCCGCCGACGCGCTGGAGCGCGCGCTCGCCGTCGAGATCAACGCCGCCGCCGAGAACCCGCTGATCCGCCCCGGCACGGACGAGGACCCGCTGCCCGCCGCCTACCACCACGGCGGCTTCTACCTGGCGCAGATCGCCCTGGCGCTGGACCACTTCAGGCTCGCGCTCGTCCAGACCGCGCGGCTCTCCACCTCCCGGCTCTCCGCGCTCAACGAGCCCGGCTTCACCCGGCTGCGCCCCTTCCTCGCCGACGCGGAGCCCGCCAGCTCCGGCGTGATGATCCTTGAGTACGCGGCGGGCGCGGCCCTCGGCGATCTGCGGTCGTTCTCCGCGCCCGCCTCGCTCGGCCACGCCGTGCTCTCCCGGGGCGTGGAGGAACAGGCCAGCTTCGCCTCCCTGGCCGCCCGGCAGACCCTGCGTCTCGCCGACCCGTACCGCCTGGTCGTCGGGTGTGAACTCGTCGCCGCCGTACGGGCGTTGCGCCAGCGGGGGCTGCGTCCCGAGCCGGACCTGCCGGTCGGCAGGGCGTTCACGCTGGCCGAGTCCGTACTCGACGAGGAGGTGGGGGACCGGCCGTTGACCGATGATGTGACGGCGGCGGCCACCCTGCTCGACCGGTTCACGGAGCTGACGAACGACCTGACCGCCCACCCGCCGGCCACGACGGACCACGACGGATCCCACGACCGGTATCAGGACCGGTACCACGGGTACTACGACCTGTCCCACGACCGTTTCCATGACCGATCCCATGACCGATCCCACGAAGGGAATTGAGGGAATCTCGCATGAGCGACAGCCCCGCCGCCCGCCTCCAGCAGCTCTTCGAGGGGCACCGCCTCACCCCCACCCAGCGGCGCATCGCGCACAGCATGGTGCGCCAGGCGGTGGACGCGCCGTTCCTGTCCAGCGTCGAGCTGGCGGAACTGGCCGGGGTCAGCCAGCCCTCCGTCACCCGCTTCGCGGTCGCGCTCGGCTTCGACGGCTACCCCGCGCTGCGCCGGCACCTGCGGGAGGTCGCGCCGGGTGAACGGGCCGAGGGGGAGACCCCGTACAACGAGTACCAGCAGGCCGTACGCGGCGAGATCGAGAATCTGCGCCGGCTCGCCGAACTCCTCGCCGACCCCGAGCCCGTGGAGCGCGCGGGCAAGCTCCTCGCGGGCTCCCGGCCGCTGCCGGTGCTCGGTCTGCGGGCGGCCTCCTCGCAGGCGCGCGGCTTCGCCTACTTCGCGGCCAAGGTCCACCCGGACGTCCGGCTGCTGGACGAGGGCGGCACGATGCTCACCGACCGGATCGACACGGCGCGGAGCGCGGGCGCGAGCGCGCTGCTCTGCTTCGCGCTGCCACGCCATCCCAAGGAGGTCGTGGACGCGCTGGCGTACGCGCGCTCGGCGGGGCTGACCGTGGTGACGGTCGCGGACTCGGCCTTCGCCCCGGTCGCCGCCCACAGCGATCTGCTGATCCCGGCGGCGGTCGGCACGGGCCTCGCCTTCGACACGGCGTGCGCGCCGATGCTGCTGGGCCGGGTGCTGCTGGAGGCGATGTGCGACGGGCTGCCGGACGCGCAGGCGCGTCTGGAGGAGTTCGACGCGCGGGCGGCGGCCCGGGGTCTCTTCGTGGAGTGAGGGGGCGTGAGGGGAGGCGTGAAAGGGGCGGTGTGAGGGGCGGCGTGAAGGGGACGTGAGGGGGCGTCCGGTCTGCCGGAGGCGTCCGTTCCGCTGGTTCTCAGGAAACGCTCAGAGTCCGTCACTGGCCTGCCGCCACACAGTTGGCAGCACGCTCAGGACCGGTCCGTGACGGTACGGAACTGGCGGCGCGTCCACCGGTGGTGGCTGCTCGGGGTGTTTCTCTTGGCGGTGGGATTCTCGTTCGTGGTGCCCATCACCGGGGGCCTGGCCCTCGCGGGCGCGGGTGAAGGGCTACCGGACGACGGGGCTGGGCGCGGGCGACGCCGCGCCCGGCGGGGCACGGCGCCGTCGCTGAACGGGTTCAGAACGGTTCCGAACGTGTTCAAGGCGGTTCCGAACCGGCAGTGAACCGGCACCGAACCGGATCAGACCTCCAGGCTGGACTCGATCCTGCCGAGCTGGTGGCGGGCCATCGCCAGGTTCGCCCGCGACTTGTCCAGCGCCAGGTAGAGGAACAGCCCGCTGTTGCCACGGCCCTTGAGCAGCCGGATCAGGTGGTACTGGGTTCCGAGGGTGATCAGGATGTCCTCGATCTCGTCCTTGAGGCCGAGCAGTTCCATGGTGCGGACCTTCGACCGGACCACATCGGTGTTGCCGGCCGCGGCGACGGTCAGATCGAGATCCTTGCTGCCGCCGACCGTACCGAGGGCCATACCGCTGGAGTAGTCGACGAGGGCGACCCCGAGGGCCCCTTCGATGGTGGTGACCGCTTCTTTGAGGGCGGCTTCGGTGTTGGCCATGAACGTCGCACTTCCTTTCCGTCGTACGGGCGTCCGGGGTGTTCCGGACGCCCGGGGGGCGCGTGTTCTGCGTGAGGGGGAGGGGGTGGAGGAGCCTGCGGAACCGGAGGAGTCTGCGGAACCGGAACCGGAACCGGAACCGGAACGGGGCGAGGGTCGCTGGGAGTTGGAGGAGGCCATGGGTCAGGCGTTCTCCAGCCGTTCGAGGGCGCCGTCGACCAGTTCGCCGATCCGGGCGCTCGAACGGCGCGCCTCCAGATGGAGTCTGCCCACATTGGTCCTCGGTTCCGCCAGGAGTGTCAGAACCGCCGAGGAACCCGCCGCGTACGTCGCCACGTACCCCAGCTCACCCCGGATCAGCAGCTCCTTGAAGGCGCCCTGTCCGGTGGAGTCCGTGAGCCGCATGGCGACGCCCAGCGCGGCGGCGGTGAGCGCCGCGACCCCCTCGGCCTCCACGTCCGCGGTGTCCTGGGCCAGCACCAGACCGTCGGTACTGGCCGCGAGGGACCCGGTGAGGTGCGGGAGTCGGGCCCGAAGGCGCCTGAGTTCACCGAGCACGTCGGCCTCCGCTGTCATGAGCTGTCTCCTCTCGGCGCGCGCCCGCAGAGCACGCCTCATGACGCCGTGGCGCGGCCTGCTCGGACCGGGCCGCACGGGCCCTGTCCAGGCCGGGGACCCTCGGAGTCTCGGTGGATGGGGCGGAAGGTCACAGGGTTGCCTCCAGTGCGTCGCGGAGCCGGCGTAACAGGGCGATGTCCGGGGCCGCGGAGACCGTCGCGATCCAGGAGGGAACGGTCGCGTGGGGGACCGACGACGGGTCGTCGGGTGTCTCGACCAGACCCGCGGCGGCCAGCCTGCGGATGTCGAGAAGGGTGTGGAACGCGGGCCGCCCCAGCGTCCAGGCGATGGCCACCGGGGTCCGTACGCCGTCCGCCAGCTCCAGCAGGGCGCGCTGTCTGCGGGTGACCGCCTGGCCGGGGGCCGGTCTTCGGGCTACCACGGGAGCGGTGTCGACGGCGGCGTACGGCCAGACCTGGTCGAGGAGTTCGCGCCGCCGCAGGGTCTCGCGCTCCACGGCCGTCGCGGTGACGGGCCGTACGGAGCCGAGCCAGTGGGCCACTCCGTAACGGAAGCGGGTGGGGCCGCCGGTGGGGGCGAGGGCGAAGAAGGCGGCGTCGAAGAGCGCGCCTGTATGGGCTATCTCCAGCTCGCCGTTGTGGAGCCGGCCGCTGTCGACGAGGAACCTGCCGACCTCGCGGCGGGTGCCCGCCCGGTCCACGGCCTCCTCCCAGCCCGCCCGGGGCAGCCGGCCGCCGGCGGTGAGGAGGACGTCGATGCCAGGGGCGGCGGGGCTCTCGGCGTGCACGACGCGGCCGTCGGTGAGGTAGAGCGTGCCGTGGTCACGGAGGAGGGCGCCGGTGGCGCGTTCCCCGGCGAGCCGCACGAGCATCGGGGAGACGGCGGAGTGGCCGGAGGAGAGCGGGGGTCCGGAGGGGAGCGGGGGTCTCGCGGCGGTCATCCCAGCACCAGCCGTTCGGCGAGGCGGCCGAGGCGTAATCGGGCGAGGGCGAGATTGCCGGTGTCGCGGTCCATCCAGAGATGCAGGAAGACGCTGCTGTCGAAGGTCGTCTCGACGAAGGTGAGGATGTGGTAACCGGTGCGGGTGGTGACGATGAGGTCCTGGACGGGGGGCCCTTTGCCGCCCTCGCCTTCTCCCTCGTCGTCGCCCTCACGCGTGTCCGTGGCCTTCGTGGCGGGCCCGTCCGCCGCCTCGGACGCCTCGGACGCTTCTGACGGCGAGGGTGGTGCCGGTATTGCCGGTGGTGCCGGAGCTTCGGGTGCGAAGGCCGTGTACTCGGCGGCGGCGCGGGCCAGTTCGGCCGTCTCGGCTGCCGTGGCCTCGTGGTCGCCGTTGGGCGACTGTCCCGCCGTGCCGAGCGCGAGTCCGCTCGTCCAGTCGACGATCGCCGCGCCGCGCGCTCCCGGCAGGCTCATGGCCTCTTCCAGGCACGCATCGATTCCGGGCACGCGGACTCCCCTCCCAGCCGGGCGTGCGGGCGCACTGCCGTACAGCAGTAACCGCGAGGTTACGCAACGTCCGTGCGAGGGGTGGGCGTTCTGGCATTTTCCATCGGAACATGCGCGCGATTCAGAGGCAGTTGATATGAAGAAGGCTGGATGTGATGGGTCCGGCCCGGTCGTGCCCGCGGTGATGCCGAGGCGCTCCGCTCCTCAGTCCAGCAACGCGTCGGCGTACGCGCCGCCCGACTCGGCCACGATCTCGTCGGTCGTCTGCTGTTCTCGTACGGTAGCGAAGCGCACCTCGGCACCGGTACCCGCTTTCACGACAAATCCGTGAATCCCAGGCCTGGCAAGGCTGTTGTAGGAGTAATGGGCGGTGAAGAAGTACGCCCCCGTGTCGAGCGCGGCGACCAGATCGCCCTGCTCCAGCAGGGGCGCCGGCCGGTTCTCGGCGAGCAGATCGCCCGCGAAGCAGGCCGGGCCCGCGATGTCCTGCGCCACGACGGGGCCCGTCCTGGGCCGCCCCTCGGCGTCGTAAGCGGCGATACGCACTGGCCAGGAGGCCGGGGCGTAGACGGTACGGGTGGCGACCTGCGCGCCCGCGTGGGTCACGGCGATGGGCCGGCCCCCGGCGGACTTGGCGTATTCGACGCGCGTGAGGACCGTGCCGTGCCTGGCGAGCAGCGAACGGCCGAACTCCGTCACCAGCCCGTACCGTCCGTCCAGCATTCCGGGCACGGTGTCCTTGAGGAGCCGGGCGTACGCGGCGTAGGTGGGCGTCTCCTCGTCGGAGGCGAAGTTGACCGGGAGGCCGCCGCCGATGTCGAGGGTGTCGATCTGCCGGCGGCCGGCCGCCGCGTTGATCTCCTCGGCCAGCTCGTACAGGGTCCGTACGCCCTGGGCCATCAGATCGAACGGGATGCCCTGCGAGCCCGAGTGGGTGTGCAGCCGGGTGAGCCACGGGCGGTCCAGGTAGGCCTGGATCACCCAGGCGCGGGCGCCCTCGTCGCGCAGCGCGACGCCGAACTTGGAGGTGGCGGTCGCGGTGGACAGCGCCCCGATGGACCCGGCGCCGAGCTGCGGATTGACCCGCAGCCCGCAGGGCGGGGCGGCCGGCGCGGACTTCGGTGCCGAGCCGGCGGGTGCCGAGCCGGCGGGTGCCGCGCCGGCGGGTGCCGCGCCGGCGGGGGCCGAACCGACCAGGGCGTCGAGGCGGGCCAGCTCCTGCGGGTTGTCCGCGTTGACGGCGATGCCGAGGGCGAAGGCCTCGCGCAGTTCCGCGGTGGTTTTGGCGGGGGAGTCGAGGACGGTGCGGTCGGCCCGTACCCCCGCCGCCCGCGCGAGCGCCAGCTCCCCGGGGCTCGCGACCTCCGCGCCGATGCCCTCCGCCGCCAGCAGGCGCAGCACGGGCACGAGGGGCGCGGCCTTGACGGCGAAGGCGTGCAGCACGGGCGTGCCGGGGGCGGTGACCTCGGCGAAGGCGGTACGGAGCGAGGCGGCCGAGGAACGGATTCCGGCCACGTCGAGCAGGGCGACGAGCGGGGTCGCGTCGCTGATCAGCCCCTGCTCCACCGCGGCCCGTACGGCCCGGTCCCGGCGGGCCGCGGTGGAGTGCGGGGGCGTCTCCTGTGGCATGTCTGAAGGCGGGTCTGAAGGCATGGACGCCAGCCAATCATCCGGGGGCCCGCGACGCAGTGGTTGACTACTTCTATTCATCCGGACAGGATGTGAATAGATTATTCAACAGGAGCGTCACGGAGGAGGCACCCGCCATGTCAGGACCCCGCCCCGTACGGGCACCGCGCGGTACGGAACTGAGCGCCCTGGGATGGCAGCAGGAAGCCGCCCTCCGCATGCTCCAGAACAACCTGGACCCCGAGGTCGCGGAACACCCCGACAAACTCGTCGTCTACGGCGGCACCGGCAAGGCCGCCCGCGACTGGCGCTCCTTCGACGCCATGGTCCGTACGCTGCGCACCCTCAAGCAGGACGAGACGATGCTCGTGCAGTCCGGCCGGCCCGTGGGCGTCATGCAGACCCACGAGTGGGCGCCGCGCGTGCTGCTCGCCAACTCCAACCTGGTCGGCGACTGGGCCAACTGGGAGGAGTTCCGGCGGCTCGAATCCCTCGGGCTGACCATGTACGGCCAGATGACGGCCGGGTCGTGGATCTACATCGGCACGCAGGGCATCCTCCAGGGCACGTACGAGACGTTCTCGGCCGTCGCCGCGAAGAAGTTCGGCGGCACGCTCGCCGGGACGATCACCCTCACCGCCGGTCTGGGCGGCATGGGCGGCGCGCAGCCGCTCGCCGTGACCATGAACGACGGCGTCGCGATCTGTATCGACTGCGACCCGCGCGCCATCGACCGCCGTATCGAGCACCGCTACCTCGACGTGCGCGCCGACAGCCTGGACCACGCGCTCCAGCTCGCCACCGAGGCGCGCGACGCCCGCCGGCCGCTCTCCATCGGGCTGCTGGGCAACGCGGCGGAACTGCTTCCGCGCATGCTCGCCGAGGGCGCGCCCATCGACATCGTCACCGACCAGACCTCCGCCCACGACCCGCTCGCCTATCTGCCGCTCGGCGTCGACTTCGACGACATGGCCTCGTACGCCGCCGAGAAGCCCGCCGACTTCACCCAGCGCGCCCGTGAGTCGATGGCCCGGCACGTCGAGGCGATGGTCGGCTTCATGGACGCGGGCGCCGAGGTCTTCGACTACGGCAACTCCATCCGCGGCGAGGCCCAACTGGCCGGATACGACCGCGCCTTCGCCTTCCCCGGCTTCGTGCCCGCCTACATCCGGCCGCTGTTCTGTGAGGGGAAGGGCCCGTTCCGCTGGGCGGCGCTCTCCGGCGAGGCTTCGGACATCCACAAGACCGACCGGGCGATCCTCGACCTCTTCCCCGAGAACGAGTCCCTCCACCGCTGGATCAGGATGGCGGGCGAGCGCGTCCACTTCCAGGGCCTGCCGGCCCGGATCTGCTGGCTCGGCTACGGCGAGCGCGACAAGGCGGGCGAGCGCTTCAACGACATGGTCGCCTCCGGTGAACTCGCCGCGCCGCTCGTCATCGGCCGCGACCACCTGGACTGCGGCTCGGTCGCCTCCCCGTACCGCGAGACCGAGGCCATGCTCGACGGCTCCGACGCCATCGCCGACTGGCCGCTCCTCAACGCCATGGTCAATGTCGCCTCCGGTGCCTCCTGGGTCTCCATCCACCACGGCGGCGGCGTCGGCATGGGCCGCTCGATCCACGCGGGCCAGGTCACGGTCGCCGACGGCACCCCGCTCGCGGGCGAGAAGATCCGCCGCGTCCTCACCAACGACCCCGGCATGGGCGTCATCCGCCATGTCGACGCCGGATACGACCTCGCGGAGACGGTCGCCGAGGAGCGCGACGTCCGTATCCCCATGCGGGAAGGCGCCGGGGAGGACGCCCGGGAGGGCACGCGGGGGGACGCGCAGGGGGACGCGTCCGCCGCCGCGCCGGCCGAGGACGCCACGGCATGACCTCCCCGGCACCGCGCCCACCGGCCCCCGCCGGCCCCTCCGCCCCCGCCTCCTTCCAGGAGATGTGGCGCGACCTCGCCCCCCTCGGCCGCGACCCGGGCAGCGGCGGCTACCGCCGCTACGCCTGGACCGCCGCCGACACCGACTGCCGCGCCTGGTTCCGCGCGCAGGCCGAGGACCGGGGGCTCACCTACGAGGTCGACCGCAACGGCAACCAGTGGGCCTGGCTCGGTGACCCCCTAGCCGGGGACGCCGTCGTCACCGGATCGCATCTCGACTCCGTACCCGACGGCGGCGCCTTCGACGGGCCCCTCGGTGTCGTCTCCTCCTTCGCCGCGCTGGACGAACTCCGGCGCAGGGGAGCGCGGTTCACCAAGCCCCTGGCCATCAGCAACTTCGGCGACGAGGAGGGCGCCCGCTTCGGTCTCGCCTGCGTCGGCTCCCGGCTCACCGCGGGGCGGCTCACCGCCGCCCAGGCCCATGAGCTGCGCGACGGCGACGGCGTCCCGCTGCCGAAGGCGATGGAGGCCGCCGGGTACGACCCCGCCACCCTCGGGCCCGACCCGGAACGCCTCGCCCGGATCGGCGCGTTCGTCGAACTCCACGTCGAGCAGGGACGCGCCCTCGACCTCTCCGGCGACCCCGTCGGCATCGCGTCCGCGATCTGGCCGCACGGCCGCTGGCGCTTCGACTTCCACGGCGAGGCCAACCACGCGGGCACCACCCGTCTCGCCGACCGCCGCGACCCGATGCTGACATACGCCGAGACCGTCCTCGCCGCCCGCCGCGAGGCGGAACTCGCCGGGGCCCTCGCCACCTTCGGCAAGGTCTCCGTCGAGCCCAACGGGGTCAACGCCATCCCCTCCCTCGTCCGCGGCTGGCTGGACTCCCGCGCCGCCGACCAGTCCGCCCTGGACACCGTCGTCGCCGCGATCGAGGCCGCCGCCCGCGAGGCCGCGGACCGCACGGGCATCGACGTACGGGTCGTACGGGAGTCCTTCACCCCCGTGGTCGAGTTCGAGCACGCCCTGCGGGACGAACTCGGCCGGATCCTCGGCGACCGCCCCGGGACCGACTGCCCTGGACCTGACCGCCCCGGGACCGACCGCCCCGGAGTCGACCGCCCCGAAGCCGGGCGCCGCGGGATCCCCGTGCTCGGCACCGGCGCCGGACACGACGCGGGTATTTTGTCCGGCTCCATCCCGACCGCCATGCTGTTCGTACGGAACCCCACGGGCGTCTCCCACTCCCCGGCCGAATCCGCGACCGAGGACGACTGCGCGGCCGGGGTGCTGGCCCTCGCCGACGTACTGGAAGGACTCGCGTGCCCATGACGCAGCCGACCGCCGCCCCGGGCAGGACCCAGGTCACCACCCGGCCCGGGACGTCCACCGGGACCACCGGACCCGACGCCCAGCCCGAACCGGCCCGCACCTACTGGCTGGAGCACGCCTGGCTCACCGACGGGCGGCCCCACGTCGAGCCCGGTGTGACCGTAGGCGTCACGGACGGCCGGATCACCGGCGTACGCACCCAGGTCACGACCCCGCCCCCGGGCGCCACCGTCCTGCGCGGCCTGACCCTCCCGGGCCTGGCCAACGCCCACTCCCACGCCTTCCACCGCGCCCTGCGCTCCACCGTCCAGGTCGGCTCCGGCACCTTCTGGACCTGGCGCGAGATCATGTACGGGATCGCCGCCAAGCTCACCCCCGACTCGTACTTCACCCTCGCCCGCGCGGTCTACGCCGAGATGGCGCTGGCCGGCATCACCTCCGTCGGTGAGTTCCACTACCTCCACCACGCGCCCGGCGGCACGCCCTACGCCCATCCCAACGCCATGGGCGAGGCCCTGATCGCGGCGGCGGCCGAGGCCGGGATCCGGATCACACTCCTCGACACCGCCTATCTCTCCTCCGGCATCGCGAAACGGCGCGGCGGCGAGCCCCCCGAGAGGCATCAGCTCCGCTTCTCCGACGGCGACGCGACGGCCTGGGCCGAGCGCGCCTCCGCCCTCGCCTCGGCCGTCAAGGACAGCGACCAGGCGCTGATCGGCGCGGCCATCCACTCCGTACGCGCCGTCCCGGCCGAGCAGCTCGCCACCGTCGCCGCCTGGGCCGAGGAGCACGGAGCCCCGCTCCACGTCCATCTCTCCGAGCAGACCGCGGAGAACGAGGCCTGTCTCGCCGTCCACGGCCGCACCCCCACCCGGCTGCTCGCCGACCACGGCGTGCTGGGCGCCCGTACCACCGGTGTCCACAACACCCACCTCACCGACGAGGACATCGCCCTGCTGGGCACCGCGGCCACCGGCACCTGCATGTGCCCCACCACGGAGCGAGATCTCGCCGACGGCATCGGCCCCGCCGAACAGCTTCAGCGCGCGGGCTCGCCGCTCTCGCTCGGCAGCGACAGCCATGCCGTCATCGATCTCTTCGAGGAGGCCCGCGCGATGGAGCTGAACGAACGGCTGCGCTCGCGGCGCCGCGGTCACTGGACGGCGGTCGCGCTGCTGCGCGCGGCCACCGCCGACGGCCACGCGGCCCTCGGCCGGCCCGACGCGGGCCGTATCGAACGCGGCGCGTTCGCCGACCTCGTCACGGTCGCGCTGGACTCCGTCAGAACAGCGGGTTCGCTGCCACGGCTCGGAGCGGAGACCGCCGTATTCGCCGCCTCCGCGGCCGATGTACGCCATACGGTCGTGGGTGGCCGTCATGTCGTACGCGACGGAACCCATGCCCTGATCCCCGACGTCCCGGCAGCACTCGACCGGTCCATCGCCGCCCTGCGCGGCTGACACCCCGGCCCGCGCCGCCGCCGACACGGCCGACGTGGCCGAAGCCCCAGCCCGTGTCGCCGACACCCCGGCCGACGCCGCCGACACCCCGGCCCGCGCGGCCGAAGGAGAGCATTCCTCCCATGACGACGACCACGACCGTCATCACCAACATCGCCAGTCTGGTCACCAACGACCCCTCTCTCGGTGACGGAACCCCCATCGGTCTGATCCAGGACGCGGCCGTCGTCATCGACGGCGACCGCATCGCCTGGGTCGGTGAATCAAGCAAAGCACCCGCCACTGACAACGCCGTCGACGCCGGTGGCCGGGCCGCCCTCCCCGGCTTCGTGGACTCCCACTCCCACCTGGTCTTCGCGGGCGACCGGACCCAGGAGTTCAACGCCCGCATGTCCGGCCGCGCGTACTCCGCCGGCGGTATCCGCACCACCGTCGCCGCCACCCGCGCCGCGACCGACGCCGAGCTGGCCGCCAACGTCGCGCGCTACCTCGCCGAGGCGCTCCGCCAGGGCACCACCACGCAGGAGACCAAGTCCGGCTACGGGCTGACCGTCGCCGACGAGGCCCGTGCCCTCCGTATCGCCGCCGAGCAGACCGACGAGGTCACCTATCTCGGCGCGCACATCGTCCCGCCCGACCACGCCGCCGATCCGGCCGCGTACGTAGATCTCGTCACCGGCGAGATGCTGGACGCCTGCGCCCCGTACGCCCGCTGGATCGACGTCTTCTGCGAGCAGGGTGCCTTCGACGGCGACCAGGCCCGCGCGATCCTCACCGCGGGCCGCGCCAAGGGCCTGCACCCCCGTGTCCACGCCAACCAGCTCTCGTACGGCCCCGGTGTCCAGCTCGCCGTCGAACTCGACGCCGCATCCGCCGACCACTGCACCCACCTCACGGACGCGGACGTCGACGCCCTCGCGCACGGCGCCACCGTGGCCACACTGCTGCCCGGCGCCGAGTTCTCCACCCGCGCCGCCTGGCCGGACGCCCGCCGTCTGCTCGACGCGGGCGCGACCGTCGCGCTCTCCACGGACTGCAACCCCGGCTCGTCCTTCACCTCCTCGATGCCGTTCTGCGTCGCCCTCGCCGTACGCGACATGGGCATGACCCCGGACGAGGCCGTCTGGTCGGCCACGGCGGGCGGCGCGGCGGCCCTGCGCCGGACGGACATCGGCCGCCTCACCCCCGGCGCCCGCGCCGACCTGGCCCTTCTCGACGCCCCGAGCCATGTCCACCTCGCCTACCGGCCCGGGGTCCCCCTGGTCTTGTCGGTCTGGCGGAGCGGCATCCGCGTCCACTGACTCCGCTCCGTCGAAAAGAGGCCCCTCACCCCTTCAGTGCGGCTATCTCGTCGATCCTCGGCCGCAGTTTCCGTACGGCCAGAGTCTTCGCGTACGGCCGCAACCTCCGCCGCATCGTCTCGAAGTGCTCGTCCCCCCGGGCCGACGAGACATGCTCGTAGTCGTCCAGGAACTGCCACCAGCTCCCGCACGCCGCCTCCAGATGCCCCAGCTCCAGTTGGCGCTGGGCCAGGACGGCGAGGAAGTGGACCCGGCCCTGCCGCTCGTGTTTCTGCTGCACCTGAAGGGACTGCTGGAGGGCGGTGATCGAGCCCGGCAGGTCCTTGAACTCGTACAGCACGTGCGACACGTGGAAGAGGTACGCGGTCCTGTCGTAGCCCCCGATCGACTCACGCCGGTTGTCCGCCTTGGTCAGGGCGGCCTCCGTCTGGCGCAGCCGGCCGAACGCCTGCCGCTTGTCCCCCACCATCGCCGCCGCGTGCGCCTGCTGCCCGGACAGGAACGCCTGGAGCCGCGGCTCGGCCTTCGGTGACGCCTCGGCGGCCGAGTCGGCCAGTTCCAGCGCCCGTTTGCCGTACCCGAGGTTCGACGCCTGGAGCGACATGCCGCGCAGCGTCCGGCAGTACGTGACATGGTCCCCGGCGGAGCCGGCCAGCTCCAGGGCCCTGAGGTAGTACTGCTGGCCCAGCCCGTGCGCCCGCTCGTACATCGCCATCCAGCCGGTCAGGTAGACCAGATCGGAGGCGGCGGCCAGCATGTCGTTGCGTACGGACTCGGCGGCCTCCGCCTTCAGCCACGGCATGACCGTGTTCACCAGAAAGGCAGCGGCCATCGGGCGCGCGTGACCACCCCCGAGTTCATCCAGAATGTCCGCTATCCGGTCCGTCATTGTGCGTACGGCCTGTACCTGCGGCGCCCCTATACGTACGGTCCGCTTCCCCGGAGCGGGTGTCGAGGGGGCTGCCGCGTGGGCCAGATCCGGGAAGAGCGGAACGACGACGGCGGCGGAGAACAGCCCTGCGGCGATCAGCCCGCGCCGTGACGGATCCATGTCTGCTCTCCCCATGTCGACCAGTTCTTCGAGCGTGTTGACCCCGGAGATGCCGGAGACACCAGAGGAACCGGAGACACCGGAGGAGCCGGCGGAACCGAAGGGGCCCGAGGGACCGGCGGCGCCGGAGCCCGAACGGCCCGAACGGCCCGGTGGTTCCCCGGCCGACGAGGAGAAACGAGCGGACGGTACGACGGGAAGGCCGGCCTCCGAGTGGGTGACCGGGCGTCCGAGTTTCCGTGCGAAAGCCTCCACGATCAACGGCCTGACCTGGTCCTTGGGCATGGTGCCCGCGACCCAGTGGGAGACCGCCGACTGGTCGTAGTGGAGTTCGAGCCCGGCCTCGGCGCCGATGCGGTTGATGATCAGTGCGAACTGTGCGCGGGACCACTTCGCCTGCGCCAGCAGACCGGCCAAACCGGTGTTTGGTGTGCGGGAATTACTCGCCATGTGTCCAACTCCCCCAAGCGTTCATGGCTTTCATCATCAGACAGTTCTCCACGGTACTCGTGGAGGGTCTTCAGGCTGTTTTCTGTTCAACAGGGCCAAGCAGCACAGCACACGAAGACGGGGGCCAAGGTGAACACAGTGACAGACAACAGAACAGGTGGCACTGCCGAAAACGCGCACACCACCTACACCGCCGACTCCACGCAGACTCCGCACACTTCACACACTCCGCACGACCGGCACGCCGTCCGGAACCACGCCGTGGACCACAACGCCATAGGTCTCGACGCCGATCGCGCACTGGCGCCGCATCGCATGATGCCGCCGCCCGCCGAGATCGCGGACCTCACCGACCGGCTCGTCGGCCACGGCGCGGGGCTCGTCTCCCTCGTCGAGGCGATCCCCGAGAGCGAGCACACCGTACGGACCAAAGGAGCGCTCAAGGACTGGTACGACCTCACCGACAGCGGGCCCGGCGCCGGCGCCATGGCCAACTGGGTCCACATGCGGGCACTGGCACGCATGTGCCGTACGTTCATGGACTACCTGCGGGAGCGCGAGCGCGAAGGCCGGTACCGGCCGTGAGCCCAGAAGGGAAACAACAAGCCTGGTTCGTGATCGCGGTCTGCACCCTGGGACTGACCATCGCACTCACCGTGGGGCTGCGCCTGTAAGGCGGAGGCAGCCCCGTAGACCGGTGGGAAGGTCAGGACGCCGACCGCCCCAGCACCACCGGAAGTTCCCGCACGCTGTTGCCCACGAAGCTGCGCTGGCGGGCCAGTTCCGTTTCCGGGACCGCGATCCTCAGGTCCGGGAACCGGGTGAACACCTGCCGCAGGGCGATCGTGGTCTCCATCCTCGCGAGAGGGGCGCCCAGGCAGTAGTGGGCGCCATGTCCCAAGGAGAGATGGCGTGTCGTGGAGCGCCGCGCGACATCGAAGCGGTCCGCGTCAGGTCCGTGCGCCGCGGCGTCACGGCCCGCCGCCGAGAACCCGGCCAGCACGGGTGTGCCGCGCGGGATCACCGTCCCGTCCACCGTCACGTCGCGCGTCGGATAACGGAACGGGAAGAAGCTGACCGGACTGTCCCAGCGCAGGGTCTCCTCGACCGCGTCCGCCCAGTCCGCGGCGCCGGTCCGGATCAGCTCCAACTGGTCCGGATGGGCGCACAGCGCGCGGACCGCGTTGGTGATCAGGTTCAGGGTCGTCTCATGGCCGGCGACGATCATCACCAGCATCGTGCCGATGAGTTCGTGCTGACTGAGCCGGTCGCCGCCGTTTCCGCTGCTACTGCTACTGCTACTGCTACTGCTGCTGTCGCTTCCGTCGTCGTCCCGCGAGGCGATGAGGGCGCTGGTGAGGTCCCGACCCGGGCGTGCCCTGCGGGACGCGGCCACCGCGCCGAGCACGGCCACCATCTCCCGGTTCGCGGCCACCGCCTCCTCCGGGGCGATGTCGGTACTCACCACCTGCGTCGAGAGGGTGTGCAGCCGGTCCCGGAACTCCGCGTCCACCCCGAGCAGTTCGCTGATCACGCTCATCGGCAGCGGGAGCGCGAAGTGCCGGCGCAGGTCCACCACCCCGTCGTCCGCCGCTGCCGCCGCCGCGGCCACCCCGTCCAGCAGCTCCGCCGTCAGCCGTTCGACGCCCGGCCGCAGCGCCGCCACCTGCCGCGCCGTGAACGCCTTGCCGATCAGCGACCGCAGCCGCCGGTGCTCGGCGCCGTCCGCGGTCACCATGCCCGGTACGGTCGCGAAGGTCGTCAGCGGCCAGCCGACCGGGATCCGCCCCTCCTGGAGCGCCGTGAAGTGCTCGGCGCTCTTGGCGACATCCGGGTGGCCCATGAACTCCTTCAGCGCCTCGTGCCCGAGGACCGCCATGCCCGGGACGTCGCCGGGCAGCACGACCTCGGCGACGGCGCCCCGCGCGAGCATCTCGGCGTTGAGGGCGTGCGGGCAGGAGCCGGACGGGTCGAGCCGATACACGTACGGGGGCTCGGAAGCGTGGGACCGGGTCACGGGAACCCTCCTCACCCAGATCCTATGAGTCAGTCCGAGGTTACGGAAAGGAGCGGTTCGGCCGCAGGCCGTTCCGGTATCTTCCGCAATCTCCGGCACCTCCAGCACCACAGGCCGCACCCGTTGCGTGCGATCCCCCGATCCGTGACGAGATGGGCGACTGCCCCTGTCCCGGAGGGATTTGGGCCGGTACCGTCCTGTCGGGTGCGGGCCCACAGGGGACACGGGCTCGTGGGGGGATGCGACCGGGGGGTCGAGTTGAACGATGTACGGAGTGCCGCGCGCCTGCGCGTGGTGGCGCCCGGGGATCTGGACGAGGCGGAAATCGAGTCCTGGCGCGAGCTGCGCGCCAAGTCGGGGGCTCCGGCCAACCCGTTCATGGAACCGGAGTTCACCCTGGCCGTCGGCCGGGTACGGCCGGGGGCGCGCGTCGCCGTCGTACAGGAGGGGGCGGGGACGGAGGGGGCCCGCGCGGAGGGGGCCGGGGCGCCCGCCGCGTCCGGAACGGCCGCTGCCGAGCCCGTCGGGTTCTTCCCGTACGAGCGCGGTCCGCTCGGGCGCGGAAGGGCCATCGGCCTGGGCGTGTCCGACTGCCAGGGCGGGGTGTTCCGCGGCGGACTGCGGCTCACGGCGCGCGAACTGCTCGGCGGCTGCTCGCTGACGTCCTGGGAGTTCGACAACCTCGAAGCGGGACAACGGCTGTTCGTCCCGGCCGACCCCGGCGTCGGCGCGTTCGCGGGGTTCGAGTCCCCGGTGATCGAGGTCGGGGAGGGGTACGAGGCGTACGAGACGGCTCTGCGTGCCCGGTCGCCCAAGTTCTTCCGTACGACGGCCGCGAAGGAACGGAAGCTCGCCCTCCGCGCGGGCGAACTCCGTTTCGTCTTCGACGAGCGCGACCCGGCGGCGCTGCGCACGCTCATGGAGTGGAAGTCCGCGCAGTACCGCAGGACCGGCCGCCGCGACCGCTTCGCGAAGGAGTGGATCAGCGCGCTGGTACGACAGCTCGCCACGACCCGTACGCCGGGCTGCTCTGGCGTGCTCTCCGTGCTGTACGTGGCGGACCGCCCGGTGGCGGCGCACTTCGGGCTGCGCTCGCGCACCGTGCTGTCCTGCTGGTTCCCGGCGTACGACCCGGAGTTCGCCAGGTTCTCGCCGGGCCTGATCCTGCATCTGAGGATGGCGCGGGCCGCCGCCGCGGCCGGGATCGGGGTGCTCGACCTGGGGCGCGGGGCGGCGGAGTACAAGGACGCGCTCAAGACGGGCGGACTACGGGTCTACGAGGGCGCCGTGACACGCCCGGGCGCGCGGGCCGCCCTCTACCGGCTGGGCAGGGAGCCGGTCCGCCGGGCGCACGGCTTCGTACGGGAGCGGCCCCGGCTGGCGGCGTACACGAAGGCGGCGCTGAACCGGGTGGGCCGCCTGCGGGACAGGTGACGGACCGGCCGCCGGAAGGGCACGGACCGGCCGCCGGAACGGACAGGGCGGCAACGGCACAGGGCGGCAACGGCACAGCGCATCAACCGAGCAGGGGGAGCCGATGACGTACACACCGCACACGACCGGCACCGGCACCGGGACCGCGCGGGGGAGGGGGAGCGCGGAAGACGGGCCGGGCCGTCCGGCGCCGCGTCGCCTGCCGATCCCCCCGGCCGTCGCCGTCGCCGAACTCGATCTCCGCGCGGCCGACGGCGCCGTCCTGTCCCTCCGCCCCGCGCCCGGCGGCCCGCCGGTCGGGGAGGGGGCCGTGTTCGCGCTCGTACGGATCGACGGCCACCCCGTCGCCACGGTGACGGGCCAGGTGGCGGCGGGCCAGGATCCGGCGGAGGCGCTGACGGCGGCCTTCCGCGCGCGGAGCGGGGCCACGGCGACGCCGTCGTCCCCGTCCCCGTCCACGGACCCGTCGCTCCCTCCTCCCCGTACCACCGCCGTCGTCGCCACCCGCGAGCGCGCCGGCCAACTCGCCCGCGCCCTCGACTCGCTCCTCGCCCAGGACCACCCCGACTTCCGCGTCCTGGTCGTCGACAACGCGCCCGTCACCACCGCCACCCGCGACCTCGTCACCTCCCGCTACGCGGGCCGCGTCGCCTACGCGCACGAGCCGCGCCCCGGCCTGGCCGTCGCCCACAATCGGGGCATCGCGGCGGCGGACCGCGCGGCCCCGGTCCTCGCGTTCACCGACGACGACGTGATCGCCGACCCGCACTGGCTCTCCGCGCTCACCGCGCCCTTCGCGGCCGACCCCCGCCTCGGCTGCACCACGGGCCTGATCCTCCCGGCCCGGCTGACCACCCCCGCGCAGATCCTGCTGGAGAGCCACGGGGGCTTCGCCAAGGGGGTCGTGCCCCGGCTGTACGACCCGGCGGCGCCGCCCGCCGACCAACCCCTCTTCCCGTTCACGGCGGGAAGCTTCGGCTCCGGCGCCAACATGGCCTTCCGCGCCGATGCGTTGCGCGCCGTCGGTGGCTTCGACCCGGCCACCGGCACCGGTACGCCCGCCAAGGGCGGCGACGACCTGTACGCCTTCGTCCGGGTCCTGGCCGCCGGACACCGGCTGCGCTACACGCCCGAGGCGCTGGTCTGGCACCACCACCGCGAGACCTGGCAGGACCTGCGGAACCAGGCGTACGGATACGGCGCCGGCCTGACCGCGTACCTCACCGCGATCCTCGTACGCCACCCCGCCCTGCTGCCCGCGCTGCTCGCGAAGGTGCCGCGCGGGCTGGCGCACGCCCGCGCGATCACGGCGCACGGCACGCAGGCGTACCCCTGGCCGCGCTCCCTCTCCCGCCTGGAGCGCCGGGGGATGCTGTACGGGCCGTTCGGTTACGCGAAGGCGCGGATCCGCGCCCGCGCGGGGGCGGCCGGGGGATTACGCGACACGGCGCCCGGAGGCACCCCGTGACGGAGCGGAACGCACCGGAGCGGAACCCATCGGACCGGAACGTACCGGACCGGATCCCCGTCCTCCTCTACCACGCCGTGATGGACGACCCACCCGCCTGGATCGCCGAATTCACCGTCACACCGAGGGACTTCGCCGCCCATCTCGACGCGGTCGTCGCCTGCGGCCGTACGCCCGTCCCCGTCAGCACCCTGGTCGGGCACCTCACGCGGCGCGCGCCGCTGCCGTCCCGGCCCGTCGTGCTCACCTTCGACGACGGCTTCGCCGATCTGCCGGGCCCGACGGCCGACGCGCTCGCCGCCCGCGCCCTGCCCGCCACCGCCTATCTGACCACCGGGGCCATCACCCCGGGCCGCACCAGCCTGCTGCCGCCCGCGCCGATGATGACGCTCGCACAGGCGGGGCGTCTGGAGTCGTACGGGCTGGAGGTGGGGGCGCACACGGTCACCCATCCCCAGCTCGACACCCTGCGCGGACCCGCCCTCCGGCGTGAACTGCGCGGAGCCAAGGACGTGCTGGAGGACCTGCTCGGCCATGCGGTCGCGCATCTCGCCTATCCGCACGGTTACAACAGCCGCGCCGTGCGCCGGGCCGCCGAGGGCGCGGGGTACGCCTCGGCCGTCGCCGTACGGCACGCCCACAGCTCCGGGCGCGACGAGGCGTACCGCATCGCCCGGCTCATCGTGCGCCGTACGCACACCGCGGCGGACGTCGCGTCGTGGATGGCGGGCGGGGCCGCCGCGGGGGAGCGGGCGAGGGTCGCGCCGTACCGGGATTCAGCGGCCACGGTGGGCTGGCGGCTGTACCGGCGCGCGCGGGCCCGGGTGAAGGGGCCGGAATTCGCCGGGTAGTTACGGATAGTCATGGATGACGCTGGGTAGTGACCGAGTGTGACGAGGGGGGAGGGCATCTCATGACCACGCGTACGGACACCAGGACCGGCTCCGGCGACGGCCCGGGGAACGGCTCCGGCTCCGGGAACGGCTCCGGGTGCGGACCCGGAGCCGATTCCGGAGGAGCCGTTTCAGATTCCGTTTCAGATTCCGTTTCGGTTTCCGATTCGGGAGCCGGTTCCGGTTCCGGTTCCGGCTCCGACCTCGGCGCCGCGGCCGGCCCGGAAGCGCGAGCGCCCCGCCCTCCCCACCCGCCCCTTCCGCCGCGCCGTGGCCCGGGGCCGTCGTTCCTGATCCGCTTCCAGCGGTTCCTCACATGGCCGCCGCTGCTGATCGCGGCGGCCCTCTGGACCTGGTCCTTACCGCGGATAGGGTTCCGTGACATCGGGGAGTTCGGGCTCCTCGACCGGTTCCCGGCCGCCTTCTACGCCTCGCTGGCCGTCCTCTCCGCCGGCTTCCTCATCAGCCTGCGCCGGGCGGGTACCGCCCCGTGGTGGCCGCTGACCTACTGCGTCGCGATGCTCGTCGCGCTCAAGGCGCCCCCCGGGATCCTCTACGACTCCGTGCGCTACGCCTGGGCGTCCAAGCACGACGCCGTGATAGCGCGACTGCTCGCCGAGGGCACCTTCCATCCGCAGGCGCGGCTCTCCGGCGGGATGTCCGCGTACGACCAGTGGCCGGGCTTCTTCTCGCTCAACGCGGCGCTGATCAGGGCCTTCGGGGTGCATGGCGCCGCTTCGTACACCAACTGGGCGCCTGTTCTCTTCGGGCTGCTGATGCTCCCGGTGCTGATACTGATCTACCGCACCTTCACCGACGACTGGCGTCTCGTCTGGACCGCAGTCTGGATCTTCCAGCTCGCCAACTGGGTGGGGCAGGACTATCTCGCGCCGCAGGCCTTCGCCTATCTGCTCTTCCTGACCGTGTTCGCCGTGGTCGTACGGCACTTCGTACGGCCCGGATCGGCCGGGCGGCTGCGTGAGCGGTCCCGGCTCGATCCGTCGGCGACCTCCGTGCCGCCGCCCACCACCCTGAGACAGCGGGCGGTCTGCGTGGCGATCCTCGCCCCGCTGATCGGGGCCATCAACGCCTCGCACCAACTCACGCCCGTGATGCTCTGCATGACGCTGACGGCCCTCTGCCTGACCCGCCGCTACCGCAACATCGGGCTGCTCGTGGTCACCGGTCTCCTCATGCTCGTCTGGGATCTCACGATGGGCCGCGTGCTCTTCCTGGACACGCTGTCCACCCTGCGGGACTCGGCGGGCGACCTGCTGAAGAACTCCCGACCCGGATTCGCCGGTGAACCGACGGGCCCGGGACCCGAGTTGGTGGGCACCGCCAACATCCTGATGGTGCTCGTCCTGGGCGGGCTGGCCGTGGCCGCCGTGCTGCTGCGGCGCAGGCTGGCACGGAGCGCGCTGCCGCTGCTGCTGGCCGCCGCCGCGCCCGTACCGCTGTTCGCCGTGAACGACTACGGCGGCGAAATGCTCTTCCGCGTCTATCTGTTCGGGTTGCCGGGCACGGCGTTCTTCGCCGCCGCCGCGCTCGTCCCGCCCGCCGCCGGACGGGAGAAGGCCAGACGCCTCGCCCGCCGGGCGACGGCCTTCGCGCTCCCGGTGGCGCTGGCCGCCCTGCTCGTGGGCTTCCTGCCCTCGTACTACGGCAAGGAGGGCATGCAGTACGCGCCCCCCGCCGAGAGCGCGTTCGTCGAGCGGGCCTACGACCAGGCGCCGGACGGCTCGCTGATCCTCGCCACCACCGGGTCGTTCCCGGGCGCGTACTACCGCTACGACCACTACGAGCGCTGGTTCTTCACCGAACAGGAAGTGCCGGAGAACCTGATCATGCTCAAGGACCCCGCCCGCTATCTCGACGCGGGCATCCCGGACGGACGTCCGGCGTACGTGATCCTCACGCCGTCCCAGGAGAAGGCCACGATCGGCGAGGGATATCTGCCGGCCGGGAGCTTCGCCCGGATGACGGAGGCGCTGAAGCGGTCGCCGCACTTCAGGGTCCTGGAGGAGAGCCGGAACGGCCTCCTGCTGGAACACGTGGAAACCCCCACCCCCGACCCCGTCCCCGAGCCGACCCCGGCCCCGGCCACACCGGCCACTCCCGCCGCCTCCGTCGCCGCCGCGCCCACCGCCGCGGCCACTCCTACTCCTGCTCCTGCCCGATGACGAACCCGGAGGCAGCCGTCATGGACCAACGCACGGCCCCCCAGCCCCAGTCCCCATCCCAGCCCCAGCCCCAGCCCCAGTCCAGGGTCCGGCCCTGGTCCCGGCCCTGGCCCCGGCGCCGGTCCTGGCTCAGAGCCGGGCTCGCGCTCTCCGGGTGGCCGGCCCTCGCGGCGACGGCGCTCCCCGACGGGCAGCCGCTGCGCTGGATCCCCGTCCTGCTCTTCGTCACTCTCGGCCCCGGTTGCGCCCTGCTCCTCCCGCTGCCCGGGAGCCTGCGCCCCGCCGCCCGGCTGGAGGCCCTGGCGCTGGCCGCGCCGCTCAGTCTCTCCCTCGCGACGCTCACCGCCACCGCGCTCTTCCTCGTGGCGGGCTTCTCGGTCCCGCTGTTCCTCGGCTCGCTCGCGGTCTTCTGCACGGTCGTGGCCCCGCTGCCCGCCGTACCCCTGCCCGCCGCGACCCGAGGCGCGGCCGAGCGCACCAAACCCGTTCCGGAGGGCCCTATATGACGGCACGACGCTTACGCGGCGCGGGTCGCGGTACGTATCTGACGCTGGTCCTGGCGGCCGTCGGCGCCCTGCTGGCCGGGCTCGGGGTCTGGGTCGCCCGGGTGGAGAAGGGCGACAAGGAGGCGGACCGGGCACTGCCGGAGAACGCCGCCTCCGGCGCCCTGCCCCACGGGCGGTGCGCGCCCGGCGAGCGGCTGGAGCCGCCGTGCGGGGCCTGGTGGGGCGCGTACGTCCCGTACGCGGCGAACGGCTCGCTCACGGACGCCGTCCACGGCTTCGAGAAGAAGATCGGGCGCAAGCTGGATCTCGTCTACAACTACCACGACATGTCCAACACCCAGCGCGACGGAGTGCTGCTCACCCCCGAGGAACAGGAGCTGGGCCGGGACCGGATGCTGATGCTGGCCTGGGAGTCCACCGTGTGGACCGAGCCGCACCACGAGAACTGGACGGAGACCCAGCTCGGCTGGGCCGATCTCGCGGCCGGGAAGTACGACGAGGAGATCATCGATCCGCAGGCCAGGCGGCTCAAGGCGTACGGCAAGCGGATCTTCTTCTCCTTCGACCAGGAGACGGACTTCCGTACGCCGGACGCGGGGACGCCCGAGGAGTTCGTCGCCGCCTACCGCCATCTTTACGACCGGTTCGAGAAGCTCGGCGTGGACAACGTGGTGTGGGTGTGGACGGTCTCCGGCTATCCGGGGAACGCGGAACTGATGAAGTCGCTCTATCCGGGCGACGCGTACGTCGACTGGATCGGCATGGACCAGTACAACTACTACCGCTGTCAGCGCAACGCGCGCTGGCTGGACTTCGACGACAGCCAGCGCCCCGCCTACGACTGGCTGCGCGCGAACATATCGGACCGCAAGCCCCTCATGCTCTCCGAGTTCAGCACGGCACCCGATCCGGACGACCCGGACCGGCAGCGCGGCTGGTACCAGCAGGTGCCGCGGGTGGCGCGGACACTGCCGCAGGTGAAGGCGCTCGTCCAGTGGAACCGGCCCGTGCCGGGACCGCACTGCGATCTGACCGTCGACCGGGGCCCGGCGCTGGAGGGTTACCGGGAGGCGGGCCGCGACGACTACTTCCGCCAGCCGGTCCCGTCACGCTGACGGCGCCCGCTCCGTACCCTCTGCACTCCCCGTACCCTCTGCACTCCCCGTACCCTCCGTACCCGGCGGACGAGGAGGACCGCACCCGTCACCACGGACAGCCCCAGGAACACCGGCAGGGCCACCGCCGCGAACGGATCCTGCGCCGACCACCCGGCCACCGCCAGCACCCACACCACCCCCGACACGGCCCGCCCGTCCGCCCTCAGCGCCCACAGGGCCAGGGCGACCAGCGCCAGGCAGAGCAGGTGCAGGACGACGGGCAGGGTGCGCAGCACACCGTCGCGCCCGGCCGGCCCGGCCGTCCCCGCCAGCGTGTCCGCGAGCTGCCGGTGCCAGAGCCCCGACGCCCGGTCGGGCCGTACGCCCAGCAGCAGCGGCGCGGTGTGCAGCGCGGCGAAGGTGATCAGCGGTCCCAGGGCGAGCAGGACGGGCCCCGGCCGTTCCAGCGAGACGGCGGCGCACTGGACGACGATCAGCAGCATGCCCGCGACGAGTGTGAGCGGAGGCAGTACGTCCAGAAGCTGGGCGCCGGTGAGCTGATCGCGGCCGATGTCGCCGAGCCGGGCCAGCGGCGTCCAGAACAGCCCGGCGGAGAGCCCGAGCAGCAGCCACAGCACGGTGACGGTCCGGCTCTCGTCGATCCGGTCGGCCTGGACCGGCGGATGCGCGGGCGCGTTGCCAGGACCCCGTACGGGAACGGGGACGGCCATACCGAAGGCGGGCGTCGGCGCGTCATGGGCGCCGCGCAGATAGGCGGTGCGCCCGGCCCAGGTCGTGCCGTACGCGGCGTCCTCCTCGGCCCGCGGGTCGTCCGCCGTTTCCTCCGGCACCCCGGGCGCCCCCGTCCGGCGCAGCGCGGCCCTGCGGGCCCAGGCGGTCCCGTAGTACGCGTCCTCGCCCTCCCGCGCCGCCCCCGTCCGCCGTCCGCCGATCCAGTCGGCGCCGTCCTTCGTACGGTGGCGGTAGCGCAGCGCCGCGCACAGCCCCGGCGCCGCGACCAGGGCGATCAGCGTCATGGACAGCAGCATCGCCAGCCCCGCGCCGGAGATCCCGGCGGGCCCGAGCAGCACCAGCGCACTGCCCAGGACCAGGACGCACATGGCGCCCTGGAGCGCGGCGAGCATGCCCGTACGGCCCTGGACGCGCAGCACCCCGATGTACAGCTCGACGACGACCCGGGGCAGCGCGGCGGCGGCGAGCAGCCGGAGCACGGTGGTGCCGTGCTCGGCGTAGTCGGCGCCGAACGGGGTGAGGATCTGCGGCGCGAAGACCACCAGCACCAGCACCACGGGCACCAGCAGCAGCGTCATCCGGCGCAGCGCCCCGCGCACGCCCTCCGCCAGCCGGTCGGGGCTGTGCGAGGCGTGCGCGGTGAGGGAGGAGGCCATGTTGATGGCCATGAACTCCATCGTGCCGCCGACGGTGTAGGCGGTGTAGAAGAAGGCGTTGTGCGCGGAGTCGAAGCGGACAGCGACCATCACCGGCAGCAGATTGATCATGGCCAGGCTGAAGAGCGCCCCGACCGAGTCACCGGCGAGGAACCGCCCGATCTCCTGGCGCCGGGGCGGCTCGCGGTCCCGGTCGGCGGCGGCCTGGCGCGGGATGAGCCTGCGGAAGACCAGCCAGCCCAGCGGCAGTACGGAGAGGGCGATGGCAGCCGCCCAGGAGACGAAGACGCCGAGCACGGGCAGGGCGGTGGCGAACGCGGCGAGCATCAGCAGCTTGCCGATGGAGAAGACCGCGTTGCCGACCGGCACCCAGAACGCCTTGCGCAGCCCCGTCAGCACCCCGTCCTGGAGCGTGAGCAGCGCCCAGGCGACACAGGACGCGGTGAAGACCAGCCCGGCCGTCAGCCCGTCGAGCGGCGCGTAGGACGGGCCCCACAGGTCCAGGGTCGAGAGGAACACCACGCACGCGACGCACACCACGAGCGAGCTGACCGCGTACGCGCGCCACACGAGCGGCCCGGTGGCCCGGCCGGCCCGGGGGACGTAGCGGACCACCGCGCCGATCATGGTGGTCGCGGTGATCGAGGCGAGCAGCCGCATGGCGGCGATGGCGGCGGAACCCTGGCCGACGGCCTCCTCGGTGTAGTAGCGGGCGGCGACGAGCCAGAAGCCGAGGCCGAGGGCGGCGGAGACGCCGGTGGAGAGCATGAGCGCGTAGGCGTTGCGGAACATGGAGTCGCGCTCCCGGCCGTCCTCCTGGCCGCCGGAAGCGGGCGCCGGCGCGGTGGAGGAGACGACCGCACTCCCCGAACCACCGTCCACGAGGCCTTCGCCTCCCCGGTGCGCCCCGGGGAGCCGGGCGGTGTCAGCCACCGCTGCCGGTCTCCTCCCACTCCACCGGGCGGGCGCCCAGTCCGGTGAGGACGGCGATCGCCCGGTCCGCGTGGCGCGGATCGACGGGCAGGGCGTGCCGGGCGAACCAGGCCGCCGGGGCCGGTACCGGCGACGGGTCGGTGAACTCCGCGCCCGCGTACACGTCGAGCGGCGGATCGTAGAGGTAGCCGGTGGTGAGACGGTGCCGCGCCAGGGCGGCGATCGCCGCGTCGCGGTCCTCGACGAGCAGCGGCACCCGGAAGAGCGGCTGTACGGGCCCCGCAGCGGCGCCCGGCGCGGCCCACGGGCTGGCCAGCAGCCGCCGCGTCCCCTCGCGGTGGGCGGCGAGCGTCCCGTCGAGTCCGCGCAGCAGCCGTTCGGTGCGTCCGAGGCGCGCGCGGCCGGGGCGGAGCCGGTAGTCGTGCAGGTCGACCCGGATCCAGGAGTGGAATCCGCCGAGCCCCGGCGCTCCGGCGAGGGCCGTGCGTAACTCCGCGCCCCGCAGGGGCATCCGGATCTCCTCCCGCTCCTCCTGCCCGAGCAGCCGCAGCGCGGCGCGCGCGGCCCGTACCAGCCGCAGCCCGCGCACCCCGGCCTCGGCGTACGGCCGTACGGCGTAGGCGAGTTCGGCGGTGAGCCGGGAGGGCCGGAGCAGCGCGTCGCGGGCCCGCGCCAGCTCCGTACGCAATCCCGGGTCCGCGACCGCGAGGAAGCCGCCGGTCTTGGCGCCCACGTGCTTGGAGAGGCTGAACACGGCCGCGTCCCCGAACCCGCCGACGGGCCGGCCGCCGATCTCGCTGCCGATGGCGTGCGCGGCGTCCTCGATCAGCGGGATGCCCAACGCATCGCAGCGGGAACGCAGTTGGGGCGCGGGGTCGGGGTTCCCGTACAGATTGGTGGTGAGTACGGCGGAGAGCCCGCGCCAGACGGACTCCGGCACGGCCGCGACATCGAGGGACCCGTCGCGCGGGTCCAACGGCGCCTGCACGGGGCGCAGTCCGGCGGCGAGCACGACGAAGAAGATCACATCGTCGTTGACCGGCGACATCAGCACCCGCCCGCCGGGCGGACACCAGTGGCGCAGCGCCACATACAGCCCGAGCCGGCACGACGGCATGTACAGACACTCCCTGCCGAGGCGTTCGCCCATCAGCGACTCCAGCACGGCGTACGAGAACGCCGATTGCGCCGAGCGCGCCGGGCGCGCCGACGGCTCCGCCGGGCGGCCCTCCCCACGAGCCATTCCGCATCCCCCCTGCCCCGGCTCAATGTGTCCCATACCGGACGCCCCGTCAATAAGGCACGGCACCCCGGTACGGGCCACCCGCTCACCCCACCAGTTCCCGCACGAACCGCAGCCCGGGCCGCCCGTTCAGCTCCACCTCGCCGACGTGCGTGAACCCGGTACGGGCGAGCACGGCGCGCGAACCGGCGTTGTCCACCGCCGCGGAGGCCCGCAGTGAGGAGAGCCCGTACTCCGCGACGGCCAGCTCACACACCCGCCGCACCCCCGCGCTCGCCACCCCACGCCCGGCCACACGCTCGGCCACCCGGAACCCCAGCTCGGCGGCCCCGTCCGCCACATCCACCAGATTGACCCGCCCCCACACCGCCCCGTCCCCGTCCACGAGCAGATGGAAGTGGCACACCCCGGCCTCCTGCTCGGCGAGCAGAGCGCGGTGCCGCTCCTCGAACCGGGCGAAGTACGCGTCGCCCCGGTCGGGAATGGACGCCGCGAAGTAGGCCCGGTTCTCCCGCTCGAACGCGAGCAGGGCGGCGGCATGACCGGCACGAAGACGCTGTATCTCAGGCACGGCCCCACGCTACGTCCGCCCCGCGCCCCGGCGCCCCGCGAACGGGGCGACAGCCGTCCGTCGCATCCCGCGCAGCCATCCGACACCGGCGGCACCCTCCAGTGGGCATTTTGAGTCTCGCTCTCGCCACCGGCCGTCACTACGGTCGGTACCTGAAGGGACACGGGGAAGAATGCAAGACAAAGAACAATCATCACCGAGTGGGGGAAATATGAGAACGAAACGCCGCATTGCCACGTTGATCGCGTCGACCGCGCTCCTGGTCGGCGGAACCGTCACAACGGGCGCGGGCACAGCCGCCGCTGATCCCAACTTCACCTTCGAGGTTGACAACGTAAGCAGCAACGGGACCTTCAGCGTCGTGGCGTACAACAACGGCCGCTACGCAGGGATGGCCCATTGGAACGCTGATCCCGTCGCCTACTCACCCGGCGATGCCATGCATGCGGTGGACGCACTCGCAGACGGCTGGGGCATTGAGGCGATCCTCCAGAGCCCCTATCGTTTCGCCACGACAGTGGGCCATGACTCCCCGTACATCACGCCTTGGAAAACCGGAAATCTTCCGGAAGGCCAGAAGGTGAAGATGCGGGTCGCCGTGACCAGGGGAGGCGCCACTCACCTCTCCTCCTACTACACCGGTCACGCGTAAGCGATCCGCCGCGCCTTGCCCCGTTCTCCGAGCCTGTCCGCCGGTCGTTTCCGGACTGCCCCGGTTGGTGGGTGGTGGCTGGCGGCTGACGGATGGTGGATGGTGGATGGTGGATGGTCAGGATCGAAGGCCACCGTCGGGGTGGGCCGTGGCGCCGGCGAGTCCGTTCATGGTCATGCATGGTCATCCTCGATGCGCGCCCGGACGTTCCTGTCCGGTTTCTCCGCGGTCGAGAATCTCCATGGCCAGCCAGAGGTCATGACGCGCGTTCGGGGCCTGTACCAGTGACCGGTGCAGGACCTGTTCGAGTCGTACGAGTCGTTTACGGGCTCCTGTCACCGACACCCCGAGCGCCTGTGCCGTCGTACTCAGCCGCGTGTTGTTCCGGAGCCAGGCGCGCAGCGTGGCCTCCAGCGCGGGCGCGCCCTCATGTACGGGGCGCAACTGCGTCAGCGCCCACTCCTGTACGGCCGGCAGGCGGAGCAGCGCCCCGAAGCCGTCCCCGGCCGGAGCCGGCGGTGCCGGTCCCACTGCGCCCGGCCCGTGGTCCGTCACGCGCGGCAACGCCGCGGTCCGCAGGGCCAGATCGAGCTTCGCCTGGTCACCCACGAGCTCCAGGTTCAGGCCGAGGAGTGCGTCGATGCGGCGGAGGCGTGCGGCAAGGGTGTTGCGGTGGATCTTCATGTGCCGGGTCGCGGCAGAGGAGAAGGCCAGCCACGACCGGAGCGTGTCGGTGAGGACGCGGCTGTCGGGGTCGGTGGCGCGGGCGGGGACGTGTCCGGTCAGTGGCGCCAGCAGGTGGTCGGCCCAGGCGTGGCCGTCGCGGCCTACGACGACGGACAGCCCGAGTGCGGCGTCGAACCGCGCCCAGCGCTCGGGGCGGCCACGGGCCACCGCGAGCGCGTGGAACGCCTGTTCGTAGCCGACGGCCGTATCACGCAGCGCCAGCGCGTCGCCGGTCCCCACGACACAGCCCTCGATCCCGGCCGTGAGCGCGGCTTCCAGCGGGCGGGCGTCGGCGGGAGCGGCGGGGGGCGCGGGAGCGACGGGGGTCGCGGGAGCGACCACGAGCACATGGTCGGAGTGGACGGGACACCGTACGATCCACGCCCGGCCGCCCGTGAGTTCGGTGCAGATACGGATCGTCTCGGCCCGCCGGTCGGCGCCGCACTCGATGATATGGAACCGGGCCGGGTCGTAGAGGCGCGGCGCGAGGACGCTCGCGATCTGATGGGCCGTCGTGAGGTGCCCGGACATCAGCAGATGCAGCACGGCCTCCCGTCCGCGCGCGTCGGCGATCTCCACGCGCCGCCGGGCCCGTTCAGCCTCCTGCGCCCACCAGCAGAGCCCGAGCAGCGGCCCCGCGTCGGCCGGCGCGGCCGTCCCGAGGGGGTCGTCCCCGACGACCGCGAGGACGAGTGCGGACGGGACGGATCCGGACCGGTCCCCGGGGCCGGGTGTGTCGACGGCCAGCAGCGCGGCCGAGCGGCCCGGCGACTCGCCGACGACGAACGTACGCAGCCTCCGCTCGCGCATCACCCGCAGTCCGTCGGCGACGAGCGACATCACCTCGGAGTCGCCCCCCTGGGGAGACGCCGCCTGGACGCCGCCGACCGGATCCACGAGCCCGACCCAGCACCCCGTCCGGCGTGCCAACCACCCCACCAACGCCCCTACGCTGTCCGCCTTGCGAGCCAGTCGGTGCATGCTCAGGATGTCGGCGGCGCGCCGGGAATCCGGGGACGGCGCCACTGACTTGCCCACGCCGCACCCTTCATCTGACCGGTCAGCGTGTCGGGGGACTGGAAACCCGCCACGGGAGGAGACGGATTATCCCCGCTGCAGCGGGACGCGGTACACGGATACGTGGGAACGCGCATCGGCGGTGAATTCGGCGCCCGCCCAGTCCGCGTGCCTGCTCTCCAGCTCGAAACCGGCCAGTTGGGCCATCAGGTCGAGTTCGGCCGGCCAGATGTAGCGGTGCGGACTGCGGAAGAGCTGCGCCTCTCTGCTGTCGCCGAAGTGGAAGTGGTGCGACACGACGTGCTGACGCAGCACGTCGTACGTGTCCAGCCCGATGTAGCCGGTCTCGGAATGCCAGACGGTGGCCGCCTGGCCCGGCGGCAGCTTGCGCAGCTCGGGGACCCAGAGCTCGACCACGAACCGGCCGCCGGGCGTGAGATGGCGGGCGGCATTGCGGAAGCACTCGACCTGCTCGGCCTGGGTGAGCAGGTTGGAGATGGTGTTGAAGACGAGATAGACGAGTGTGTACTTCCCGGGGGCGGTGGCCGTCGCCATGTCACCGACGACCACGGGGATCGTCACCTCGTCGGCCCTGGTACGCAGTTGAGTGACCATCGGAAGCGACAACTCGATGCCGGTGACGGGCACCCCGCGCTCGGCCAGCGGAATCGCCACCCGGCCCGTCCCAACGGCGAACTCAAGCGCCGCCCCGTCACCCGCGAGCGCGGCGAGACGTTCCACGGCGGGCGTCACGACCTCGGGCGCGAACATGCCGACGCCGGGTGTGTCATAGCGCTGGGCGGTCTCCGTGTCCCAGATCTCTTCCTGCTGCATGCCTCCCACGTTCGGCGCCGACCTCTGCGAAGTCCAGTGATTTTCCGTGAGGCGGCTCAGACGCCGAACCGGCCGGCCTTCTTGAACGCCGTGACTCTGCGGGGGTTCGGGCGGGGGTCTGTCGGGGTGGGCCGGTGGTGCTTTATGGCGGGTGCCGCCCCCTCCCTGGTTCGATGATCGCGGCTCCGGGGTGTGCGTCAAGGGCGCTCCTGCGTCGCGTCGGCTTCGCCGATGGCCTCCGGCCACCCTTGACCCCCACCCCTGCGCCGCTGGAAAAGGCGTGGGGAGGGGGCGGGGGGGAGGGGTCCCCTGGGAAACACCGATGCCCTTGCGGTCCGTTCCAGGCTTGCCGGTCGGCTCGCCCTGCGGGGCGCGCGGTCGTGGAGTGGGGCGGTGGCGGCTTTCGTCAAGCGGCTCTCCGCCGGATGACGGTTGGGCTTCATGCCCCGCTGGTCACCCGTCGTGGGTGGGAGGGGTCGGGTGGAGTCGGGGCGGATGTGACGTGTGGGACGGGAGAGGTGCCCAACGGGGAAGTGTGTGCTGGGAGTCCCGCGTAGGTGCGCTGGCTGCGCGCAGTCACGGAACAATGGAGCCAACCCCCAATCAGCCGGGGCAAACTGGGGCATAGCGCATGCTTTTTGGGTGGGGAAGCGCCCTATCGGCTACCAAGACCGCACCCTGCCCCGGCACCGCATCCCGCCCCGGCACCCCGCCACCCCGCCACCCCGGCTCCGCCAAGTCGGCCCTCTCCGCCAAGTCGCCCCACTCCACGCCGCATTCACCACCGGCCCCACCCACGGCGAGTGACCAGCGGGGCATGAAGCCCAGCGCACGACCGGTCGGCGGACGCTTGACGATGCGCGTCACCGCCCCACTCCACTACCGCGCGCCCCGCAGGGCGAACCCACCGGCAAGCCTGGAACCGACCCCAGCGACAAGCAATGCTCCCCAGGGGACCCCTCCCCCCCCGCCCCCTCCCCACGCCTTTTCCAGCGGTGGAGGGGTGTGGGTCAAGGGTGGCCGGAGGCCATCGGCGAAGCCGACGCGAAGCGCCCTTGACGCACGCCCCGGAGCCGCGATCATCGAACCAGGGAGGGGGCGGCACCCGCCATCACACGCCACCGGCCAGCGCACCCGGGCCCGCCCGCACCGCCACACCCCGGGCAACGAGGCCGCGCCCCAAAGCCACCAGCATTGGGCTCGGGTGATCTCGGAGTGGTGCGGTCAGCCAGTTTCGGTTCAGACGCCGAAGCGTCCCGCCTTCACCCCGTCCAGGAAGGCGGCCCATTCATCCGGGGTGCAGTACTGGATGCCGCCGTCGGGGTTCTTGCTGTCCCGTATGGCGCGGCCACCGTTCGCTGTGTGGGCGATTTCTACGCAGTCCTGGGCTCCGCCTGCTGAGCGGCTGGCCTTTTTGAACGCCGTGACTATCTGCTGATTCTTCATTCTGCTTCTTTCGCGTCCGTGTGGAGGTCCTTCAGCGTCTGTCTGATGAAAGCGAGACTCTGATCAGTGGTCAGGGCGGCAGACCTCAGGGCTTCGAAGATCTTGGCGTGCACAGCCATGTCTTCCAGGTCTTCGAGAAGCACGGTACTCATCGTCGTGTCGTACGCAACGACTTCCGGCGCGGGTTCCGCCCCGAGGCTGAGCATGGTGAAGTGCGGCGAAAGATGGGCGGCCCGCCACTCGGTGAGCGGCAGTACCTGGATGCTGACGTTCTGCTGCTGCGCGACCTCGGCGATGTGCAGAAGCTGTTCGCGGTGCACCCTCGGTGAGGGCATGGGTGCGGTCAGGGCCGGCTCCCAGATCACCGCCGCGAACTGTGAGCAGCCCTCCGCGATGAACTTCCTGCGGGTCTGGCGAATGGCCACCGACTCCTCGACCGCTTCCGGGGCTTGGACGGTCGGGCTCTGGAGCACCAAGGCCCTGATGTAGTCGTCAGTCTGGAGCAGACCGGGAACGAAGAGAGGCTGCCAAGTACGGATGTACGTGGCGTCCGTCTCCAGGGTGGCGAAGTCGGAGAAGCCCGGACGCCTGCGTGCCCAGGGGAAGTTGAGCCACCAACCGCGCTTGTTGGACTCCCGGGCGAGTTGTTCGAGCTCTATGTGGACCGCGCGGTCCTCGACCCCGTACAGCTCCAGCAGCAGCCGGACGTCACCAGGACGGGCGGAGACCTGGCCGGTCTCCATCCTGCTGATTTTGGTCTTGGAGCCCGCGATGTGGTCGGCGGCGTGCTGCTGATCCAGCTTCGCCGTCTCTCGGTACCGCTTGAGCGTCGCTCCAAGTTGCCTACTGCGCACGGTAGGCCGTCCACCTGCGGGCATGTCTGTTCCTCCACTGTCCGTGATCAGTCTGCATGGCTGCGAGCGCCGGCGGCCAGTCAGCAGGCGGCCTCTTTGGTGTGCGCAATTTGCGACTTGTTCGGTTGCGTGACGATTCAGTCGCGCCCTACTGTGGATTCTGTCACAGAAAGTCGCCATGTCGGGACGTTAAGTAACTCTGGTTCCGTCTGCCCACTCACCTTGGGAGCCCCATGTCCGGGCGCACGCACATCAAGAGATTCCGGATCCGCAAGCACTCCGTACCGGAGGCCCGGCATCACGTCCAAGCTCTGCTGAGGCAGTGGAGACTCGGCTGCCTCATCGAGGACGTCTCGCTCGTCGCCACCGAGTTGACGACCAATGTCGTCCAACACGCGCGGGGCACCGGCGACTTCTTCGACATCGCGCTGCGGTGCCGCGACAGCGTGCTGATTCTCGAAGTGTCCGACTCGTTCCGGTGGAAGATGCCCGAACTCATGAAGCCCGGCGACGACGACACCGGCGGGCGCGGCCTCGTCATCGTCGACTCGCTCTGCGAGAAGTGGGGTGTACGGCCGCGTGACCCCGGCAAGACCGTATGGGCCCATCTGCCGTTCGCACCCGAGGTGTCGGCGGGTCTGCCGTTCGCACCCGAGGTGTCGGCGGGCTCGACGTGAGCGGCGCGGTCGGCGCGGCCGGTACGCGCGGGGCCCGGGTCGGCATCGCACCGTGATCCCGGCCGCCCGCCGGGCCGAAGCGCACCGCCCGGGGGCTCCCGGGCGGCAGGCCACGGCCCGTAGGGCGAACGGGTGCAGGGCTCAGCGCGCGAGGTGCCCCAGCGTCGCGCGGACCTGGTCCAACGGGGCGTCCCCGACCGGGCGCAGGACCACCGTGTCGGCGCCCGCGGCCCACAGGCTCTCGATACGGCGGGCCGTCGTCGCCGCGTCGCCCGCCGCGAGGAAGACCTCTTCGGGCGGGATGCCCAGCCAGCCGGTGTACTCCTCGATGACCGGCGCGACGGCCGTGGCGACACGGTCGGGGTGGTCGTCCACGTACAGGTGCGTGAAGGCGATGAGTTCGTGCGGGCGCGGCGTGGTCGCGGAGGCGCGGCCCTTCGCGATCGTGTCGAGCGCGGCCTTCAGTACGTCGGGACCCTGGCCCTCGGCCATGACCGTACCGTCGGCCACGCGCCCGGAGAGTTCCAGCGAACGGGGGCGTACGACACCGGCGACCAGGGGCGGCGCCATCTCCGGGGGGTGCACCAGACGTACGCCGTCGATGTGCACCGCGCGGCCGTCCACCGTCGTGGTCTCTCCGGCGAGCAGGCTCCGTACCGCCGTGATCGTCTCCTCCAGCAGCGCGAGCTTGGTGGGGGAGGAGGCGCCGACCTGGGCCATCCAGTCCGGGGAGCCGTGTCCGATGCCCGCGATGATCCGGCCGGGGAACACCCGTGCCAGCGTGGCGATTTCCATGGCGAGGAGGGCCGGGTTGCGCAGCGGCGCCGGCATGATGCCGAGGCCGACCCGCAGCCGCGTGGTGGCGGCCAGCGCGAGCGTCGCCGAGGAGACCGAGCCCGCCCAGGCGAGATCCTCCACGACCCACAGGTCGTCCACGCCGAGCTCTTCCACCGCGGTGGCGTACGCCGTGAGCTCCTCCGGGCGTCCGTCTCTGTCGAACATCACGCCGATACGGCGGGTGGCAGCGAATTCACTGGTCATCCGATGACCCTACTGAGCCCGGCGCGGGAGTTCGGCGGGTTTTCCGGGACTGCCCCGGTGGCGGACTGCCGCGGACGGCCCGTCCGCCACCGCGGCGGCAGCACCGGCCGAACAAGGTGTCGGGCACGCCCTGTTGTGCGCGACGGTCAGGCCGGATTGGATCAGGGGGACCACCATCCAGTGAAGGGGACCCAGTTGACAGTCCGACACGGTGTCAGATCTACGCAGTCGGCGAACGTTATACGTATCGCCCGGACCGTACTCCCCACGCTGGCCGCAACCTTCGGCCTTCTCGCGGCCGCCGGCGGCACGTACACGGCGAGCGCCCAGCAGCCCGCGGAATCCGCTCCCTCCGCGCTCGCCGCCGAGTCCCTCAAGGTCATGGACTGGAACATCCAGGGCGGCCAGGGTTCCGACGGCGTCACCGACATCAACCGCATCGTGAGTGTGATCGGGGCGCAGAACCCGGACGTCGTCACCCTCCAGGAGCTGCACGACAACAGCTCCATCGGCGGGCCCAACCAGTGGCAGGTACTGCTCGACGCCTTCCCTCAGTACTTCGCGCACTTCGCGAAGAGCGACACCAACGCCCTGGGCGGCGTCGCTGGCAACCTCATCCTCAGCAAGTACCCGATCAAGGAGAAGCTGACCTTCCAGCTTCCGCAGTACCCGAGCGGCACCACCGCCGTCCTGCGCAGCCTCGGCGGTGCCCGTCTCGACGTCAACGGGACGGACGTACGCGTGTACACCACGCACCTCTCCGCCGGCGTCGGGACCGAGGCCACCGAGCGGCGCAACCGGCAGGCGCGCGCCGTCATCGACAAGGTGTCCGGGGCGCTGATGACGACCCCGATGCTGCTCACCGGCGATCTCAACGTGCGCCCCGACGACCAGATCAGGCCCTGGTTCGCCGCCGACGAGTGGATCGACTCCTGGACCCGGGTGAACGCCAACACGGGCAGCGGCGCCGTCACCCACCCCGGGGACGGGCTCGACGATTCCCGTATCGACTACATCTACACGACGCCCGCGTTCGACGTCGGCGGCGCCCGCACCGCGACGACCAACGCCTCCGACCACCTGCCCGTCGTCACCGACCTGACCGTCCGCGCGGCGCCCGTCACCAGGACCGGGTCCGTGCTCGCGGGCTCCGACTCCCTCGCCGGGTGGGCCCATCTCGCGACGCAGGGCGACGGCGCCGCCGCCCTGCGCGTCTGTGACAACAAGGCGGACGGCTGGGGCGTACGCGCCTACGTGTACAAGACCTCGGGCGGCGCCCAGGTCCTGACCGGGGCGGACGGCGCGTACGCCGACCAGTGCACCACCTTCGCCACGGCGGCGGGGGCCGTGACCTCGCCTGTCGTCAAGGTCTGCCTGTACCAGGCCGGTGTGGAGAAGGACTGCCGGCAGCGGCAGCTCACCTGATCCGCAGGGAGCAGGGAGCAGGGAGCAGGGAGCCGGGAGCCGGGAGCCGGGAGCAGGGGCCCGACAGCCGGATGCGCCCGTCCCCTCGTTCAGGGGGCGGGCGCACGGCGTGACGGAAAGGGGCAGCGAGGAGAGGCGCGCACTCCGGCCCGCTCACTCCTCCAGCGTCAGACCCTTTCTGAGCTTGACCAGGGTCCGGGTGAGCAGCCGCGACACGTGCATCTGCGAGATACCCAGCTCTTCCCCGATCTCCGACTGCGTCATGTTCGCGACGAAGCGCAGGGAGAGGATCGTACGGTCGCGCGACGGCAGCGTCGCGATCAGCGGCTTCAGCGACTCGACGTACTCGATGCCTTCGAGCCCGTGGTCCTCGTACCCGATCCGGTCGGCCAGCGCGCCCTCGGTGTCGTCGTCCTCGGGCTGTGCGTCCAGCGAGCTCGCGGTGTACGCGTTGCTCGCCGTCATGCCCTCGACGACCTCCTCCTTGGTGAGGCCGAGGCACTCCGCCAGCTCACCGACGGTGGGCGCGCGGTCGAGCCGCTGCGCCAGTTCGTCGCCGGCCTTGGCGAGGTCGAGGCGGAGTTCCTGGAGCCGGCGCGGCACCCGTACCGACCACGACGTGTCGCGGAAGAAACGCTTGATCTCACCGATGATCGTCGGCATCGCGAAAGTGGGGAACTCGACGCCTCGGCTGAGCTCGAAGCGGTCGATGGCCTTGATCAGGCCGATCGTGCCGACCTGGACGATGTCCTCCATCGGCTCGCTGCGGGAGCGGAACCGGGAGGCCGCGAACTTCACCAGGGCGAGATTCAGCTCGACCAGGGTGTTGCGGACGTACGCGTGCTCGTGGGTGCCCTCTTCCAGGGCTTCCAGACGGGCGAAGAGAGTCTTCGACAGGGCCCGGGCATCCACCGCGCCCACCTCGTCGAAGGGCGGGATCTCGGGCAGGTCCATGAGCCCGTCGGAAACGCCCTCGGACTGCCAGGTGACGTCGGACGGAGTGACGTCGGTCTCAAGAGCTGCGGGCGGAGTTGCCGACGGCGCGTTCTGGGTACGCGGTTCGTCGAGCCGGGGTGACATGGTCTCCTCCATACGTTCTCGGCATATGGCTGCCGAAGCCGATACGTGTTGCTACGGTTTGCGGCGCCTCCAAAGCCGGTCGCGGTGGACGTGTCCCTACTAGCCCTACCCGGTAGGTACGTACCGTTGCAAGTGTTAATTGCGGCATATGTCCCTATTGTGGGGGAGTTTGGGTACCACCTGACGTGTGAAAGGCGTAATGTTCGACGGGCGTCATCAGCTTGTGATGACGTCGAGACGGACCACTGTCGGCATGATCGACACCATCGGCGAAGAGGGACGGGCATGGACCGCCAGACGGTCGGCAGCACGAACCGGGGCCGACTTCAGGTCGGAGTTCGGGCCGAGGGCCGGAGCGAGGTAGTGACGGCGGCCGGTGAGTTGGATCACCATACGGCCGAGCTGTTGCGCGAACCTCTGGACGACGCCCTTGAGCGGGGCCGGGTACGCCTGGTGATCGACTGCTCACACCTGGAATTCTGCGACTCCACCGGGCTCAACGTGCTGCTCGGCGCCCGCCTGAAGGCCGAGGCCGCCGGAGGCGGGGTCCACCTGGCCGGGATGCTGCCCGTCGTCGCGAGGGTCTTCGAGATCACCGGCGCGGACGCGGTCTTCACCGTCCACGACTCGCTCGCGGACGCCCTGGCCGACTGAGCACCGGCCCGGATCGAGGCGGACCCGCCCCGGTCCGGCCCACGCGCTCCACGGCGGCCCGGTCCGAGCCCGGCCCGCGCCCACCGATCCGACACCCCTTTCATGGCGTCTTTTCCGCCTTGTCGTGGCGCCGGAGACCCGTGTGTTGCGTGTGTCACGACGTCCGACCGGTGAAGTGGGTGTTGTCACGATTCGGAGGGGCAGAAGACCCCGGGCAGGCCCTGCGGGATCCTGTTGCTCGCACGAATGATGAAGTTGCGTTGAAGATGAAGTTGCATGGAAGACGTACTGAAATTGACGTCGTACTGAAGTCGCACTTCGTACTGAAGTCGTACTGATGAACTCACGCATTGGTGAATCGGTGAGGTGAAGCGCTGATGAGCACCACCCGGCAGCCGCCGCCGGGCGACCTCGGCCCCGAGTCGGACCGGCCGGGGCATCCCCCCGTGGCGTCCGACGCGCGGGTGCGGACGCTCGTACTGGCCGGCGCCAGCGGTGTGGTCCCGCTTGCGCGTGACTTCACCCGCCAGGCGCTCCACGACTGGGGCTGGCTCCCGGCCGCGACCGCCGACCGCCGCGCGGCGGCGGAGGACGTGCTGCTCGTCGTCTCCGAGCTGGTCACCAACGCCTGCCTGCACGCCGACGGCCCCGAGGGGCTGCGCGTCGCGTTCACCGCGAAGGTGCTGCGCCTGGAGGTCACCGACCGGGGTACGGGCCAGCCCGCCCCCCGTACGCCGCACCGCGCGGGCCGCCCCGGTGGGCACGGCATGTTCATCGTGCAGCGCCTCTGCCTCGACTGGGGTGTCGTCAGGACGCCCGGAGCCGCCGGCAAGACCGTGTGGGCGGAGTTGTCCGCCCCGGCGTGACGCGCGTAGCCGTACCGGCCCGTCGCAGCCCCCGTACGCAGCCCCCGTACCCAGCCCGTGCGCCCCAGCCCGTGTGCGGGCGGGCGCGAAGAGCCGCCGCACCGATGACCGGCGCGGCGGCTCGTCCCGTATCCGTGGGTCCCCGTGTCCGTGGGTCCCCGTCCTCGTGGGTCAGGGGCTCCCCGTGGGATCAGCGGCTCAGTGGATGTCGCCCATCAGCGACCTGACCTTCTTCCGGTACATGAAGACCGCGACCCCCGCCAGCGTGGCGAGCAGCGCCTCCAGGGCCACCACGCCCGTACGGCTCAGGTCCACGCCGCCGATCGAGAGCAGCCCGGTCACCGAGTCGCCCGCCGTCACCGCCAGGAACCAGACGCCCATCATCTGGCTCGCGTACTTCGTCGGCGCCATCTTCGTCGTCACCGACAGGCCCACCGGGGAGATGCACAGCTCACCGACGGTCTGGATCAGGTAGATGCCCACCAGCCACATCGGGCTGACCAGGGTCCCCCCGCCCGCCATGAAGAGCGGGATCAGGAAGAAGAAGAACGAGACGCCGACGAAGAACAGTCCGGCGGCGAACTTCACGACCGTGCTGGGCTCCTGGCCCCTGCGGTTGAGCCACAGCCAGAACCAGGCGATGACCGGCGCCAGCGCCATGATGAAGACCGGGTTCAGCGACTGGTACCAGGACGTCGGGAAGGACAGCCCGAAGAGCGAGTCGGCTGCCTTCGTCGTGCCGAACGCCTGGATCGTCGAGCCGCCCTGGTCGTAGATCATCCAGAAGACGGCCGCGGCCACGAAGAACCAGATGTACCCGGACATCTTGGTCTGCTCGGCCGCCGACAGCTCCTTGTCGCGCTTGATCCGGATCAGTACGGCGGCCGGGATGGCCAGGCCCGCGAGGGTCAGCGGGACCATCGCCCAGTTGAGGGTGAAGTGGCCGCTGAGGACGACGGCGGCGTAGAAGACGGTCGCGATCAGCAGCCAGGTCATCCCCTTGCGCAGCCAGGTGGCGCGCTCCTCGCGGGAGAGCGGGGTGGGGACGCGGCTGCTCTCCGGGCTGAGGTGCTTCGTACCGAGCAGGAAGACGGCCAGGCCGATGCCCATACCGACCGCGGCGAGCGCGAAGCCGAGGTGCCAGCTGTATTTCTCGCCCACGGTGCCGATGATCAGCGGTGCGAAGAAGGCGCCGATGTTGATGCCCATGTAGAAGACGGTGAATCCGCCGTCGCGCCGCGGGTCGTTCGGGCCGTCGTAGAGATGGCCGACCATCGTGGAGATGTTGGCCTTCAGCAGGCCGGAGCCGAGCGCCACCAGCGCCAGGCCGCCGAAGAACGTCCCCGATCCCGGCAGGGCGAGGGTCAGGTGGCCCACCATGATCGTGCAGGCCGCGATCGTGACCGTCCTGCGCGGTCCCCAGACCCTGTCCCCCAGCCAGCCGCCGGGCAGCGCCAGCAGGTAGACCATGGACAGGTAGATGGAGTAGATGGCCGTGGTCGTGGCCAGGTCCATCGCCAGGCCGCCGCCCTGAAGCCCCTTCGAGGCATCGGGTCCGCCGGAGATCAGGTAGATGGTGAGCAGTGCTCTCATGCCGTAGAAGCTGAAGCGCTCCCACATCTCGGTCATGAAGAGAGTGGCCAGGCCGCGGGGGTGGCCGAAGAAGGTCTTCTCCGTGCCGCCGGGTGCGCCGGGCGACTCGGGCGAATCCTTCGTCAGGCTGGACGCCATGGATCGATCCTTCGTGGGGGGTTGGCACATAAAAAGGACCTTCGGCGCTCAGCAGGCCAAAGGTCCCCAGGTGGTACTACAGGCGTCTCGCCACCATACTGCACCACAGAGCATGATATGGAAGGACTTGAGAGATGGATCACAGGTTTTCGTGCCGCCGAATGCCTATATTCGAAGGCTGATCATCAGATCGCACCGTAGGGCCGCAGGCGTGACGCCGGGGCCCCTCCGCGCCTCGTCCACCGGGCGCCGGGCGGTCCGCCGCGCCCCGGCGGACGTCGCCGAGCACTTCCCGGCTGCCGCCTTTTGCGGTCTACCATCACCCCATGACCCGTGTACTGCTCGCCGAGGACGACGCTTCCATCTCGGAGCCGCTGGCCCGCGCCCTGCGCCGGGAGGGATACGAGGTCGAGGTCCGTGAGGACGGTCCGACCGCGCTGGACGCCGGACTCCAGGGCGGCATCGACCTCGTCGTCCTCGACCTGGGCCTGCCCGGTATGGACGGCCTCGAAGTCGCCCGCAGACTGCGCGCCGAAGGCCACACCGCCCCCATCCTGGTGCTGACCGCCCGCGCCGACGAGGTGGACACCGTCGTCGGCCTGGACGCCGGCGCGGACGACTACGTGACCAAGCCGTTCCGGCTCGCCGAACTGCTGGCGCGCGTACGGGCGCTGCTGCGGCGCGGCGCCGCGGACCCCGCTCCCGCCCCGGCCACCCACGGCGTACGGATCGACGTCGAGTCGCACCGCGCCTGGATGGGCGACGAGGAACTCCAGCTCACGGCCAAGGAGTTCGACCTGCTGCGGGTCCTGGTCCGGGACGCGGGCCGGGTCGTCACCCGCGACCAGCTCATGCGCGAGGTCTGGGACACCACCTGGTGGTCGTCCACCAAAACGCTCGACATGCACATCTCGTGGCTGCGCAAGAAGCTCGGCGACGACGCGGCGAACCCGCGCTACATCGCGACGGTACGGGGCGTCGGCTTCCGCTTCGAGAAGAGCTGACGGGCCGAGAAGAGCAAACGCCCCGGAGGGCACCGTGCGCCGTCGCCTGATCAACTCCACGCTCGCCGTGGTGCTCGTCGTCATCGCCGTCTTCGGGGTGTCGCTCGTCATCGTCGAGACCCGCACGATCAGCAACAGCGCACAGGAGAGCGTGGACTCGGAGGCGCTGCGGCTGGTCAGCATCGTCGACAGCCGGCTGCTCGGCGGTGACCGCGTCACCGCCCGGATCCTCTCCGAACAGGTCGACCAGAAGCGGTACGCCCGGATCGAGATCCCCGGCCGGGCGGCCGTCGAGATCGGGACGCGCCCGTCCGGCAGCGTCATCCGGGCGAAGGCCGAAGGCGAGGAGGGCGAGACCGTCACCGTCGAGGAGGCGCGCTCCTCGGTCACCCGCGAGGTCGGCCGTACGCTGCTGATCATCGGCGCGGTGGCGCTGCTGGCCGTCATCGCCGCCGTCCTGCTCGCCGTACGCCAGGCCAACCGGCTGGCCTCGCCGCTCACCGACCTCGCGGAGACCGCGGAACGCCTGGGCTCCGGCGACCCGCGCCCCCGCCACAAGCGGTACGCGGTGCCCGAGCTGGACCGGGTCGCCGATGTCCTGGACTCCAGCGCCGAGCGGATCGCGCGGATGCTCACCGCCGAGCGCCGGCTCGCCGCGGACGCCTCGCACCAGCTCCGTACGCCCCTGACCGCCCTGTCCATGCGGCTGGAGGAGATCTCCGCCACCGACGATCTGGACACGGTCAAGGAGGAGGCGACCATCGCGCTGACGCAGGTCGAGCGGCTCACCGATGTGGTGGAACGGCTCCTCACCAACGCGCGCGACCCCCGGACCGGCTCCGCCGTCGCCTTCGACCTCGACGAGGTCGTCAAGCAGCAGATCGAGGAGTGGCGGCCCGCCTACCGCAGCGCGGGACGGGCCATCGTCTGCTCGGGGCGCCACGGCATGCGGGCCGTCGCGACGCCGGGCGCGGTCGCCCAGGTGCTCGCGGCGCTGATCGAGAACTCGCTGATGCACGGCGGCGGTACGGTCGCGCTGCGCACCCGGGTCACCGGCAACCAGGGGGTGATCGAGGTGACGGACGAGGGGCCCGGCGTCCCCGCGGACCTCGGGGCGCGGATCTTCGAGCGGACCATCAGCGGCCGGAACTCCACCGGGATCGGCCTCGCCGTGGCCCGGGACCTCGCGGAGGCGGACGGCGGGCGGCTGGAGCTGCTGCAACAGCAGCCGCCGATCTTCGCGCTCTTCCTCAGCCGGGAGGCCACCACGCGCACGGCACGCAAGGAGCCGGACCGCCCGGTCCGCTGACGCCCTGTGCCGCTGACGTGCCGGTCCGCTGAAGGCCGCGACAGCGGGGACAGGCCGGCGGGTACGGCTGAGTGGGTACGGGGCAGCGGGGTACGGGTCAGCGGCCGAGGCGGCTGACCGCGGGCTCCCCGTCCGCCACCCCCTCCACTCCGGCCTCGGCCCCTTCGGCGTCGCCGGAGGCGGGCAGGGCCTGGAACACCCAGGTGCGGTACGACCAGAAGCGGAACAGCGTGGCTATCCCGGTGCCGAGGAACTTGAAGACGTTGCTCTGGAGCGGGGTGTCCCAGCCGAAGCCGTACGTCGCCGCGTACAGCACCCCGTTCTCGATCACCAGTCCGACCGCGCTGAACAGCAGGAAGAGCGTCAGCTCACGGGTGCGACGGCTCTTGTCGCGGTCCCGGTAGGTGAAGTAGCGGAACCCCACGTAGTTGAAGGCGATCGCGACGACGGTGGCCAGGACGCTGGCCCGGACCACGGGCAGCTCCGTCGTGTGCCGTACGAGGTTGAAGACCAGGAGGTTGACCAGCAGCCCCATGCCGCCCACCGCGCCGAACTTGGCGGCCTCGCGCACGAGCTTGCGCAGTCGCACGCGCAGTGCGCCCTGTTCGCTCATCAGCCTGCTCAGCCCCGTCCGGTCGCTGTCGGTGTGTGGTGCCGGTGATCGGCATCACCGTCGAACCATGCTAACCAGCGCTCTCCGGGGCCGCCCCCTTGTCCACAGCCCGGCGGCCCCGCGCGGAGGGCGCCTGTGGACAAGGGGGCGGGCCGGTCCTGACGGCGGCTACGCTAGGTACGTGACGTTCCCGGTAGTCGGCATGGTCGGCGGCGGTCAGCTCGCCCGTATGACCCACGAGGCGGGCATCCCCCTCGGCCTCAGATTCAAGCTCCTCAGTGACACGCCCCAGGACTCGGCGGCCCAGGTGGTGAGCGAGGTCGTCGTGGGCGACTATCGCGACCTGGACACGCTGCGTGACTTCGCGCGCGGCTGTGACGTGATCACGTTCGATCACGAACATGTCCCGGTCGAGCACCTGCGCGCCCTGGAGGCCGACGGCATCCCCGTCAGACCCGGCCCGGAGGCGCTGCTGCACGCCCACGACAAGGGCGTCATGCGCGCGCGGCTCACGGAGCTGGACGTGCCCTGCCCGCGCCACCGGATCGTGGCCGACCCGGCCGACGCCGCCGCCTTCGCCGCCGAGGTGGGCGGCTTCCCCGTCATCCTGAAGACGGTGCGCGGCGGGTACGACGGCAAGGGCGTCTGGTTCGTACGGTCCCAGGCGGACGCCGAGGAGCCCTTCCGCGCCGGGGTCCCCGTCCTCGCCGAGGAGAAGGTCGACTTCGTACGGGAGCTGGCGGCGAACATCGTCCGCTCGCCGCACGGCCAGGCCGTGGCCTACCCCGTGGTCGAGTCCCGGCAGGTCGACGGCGTCTGCGACACGGTCATCGCGCCCGCGCCCGGACTCGACGAGGCGCTGTCGGGCGAGGCCCAGCGGCTGGCTCTGCGCATAGCCGCCGAGCTGGGCGTGGTCGGCCATCTCGCGGTGGAGCTCTTCGAGACGCGGTCCGACGACGGCACCCCGGGCATCCTCGTCAACGAACTGGCGATGCGCCCCCACAACTCCGGGCACTGGACGCAGGACGGCGCGATCACCTCGCAGTTCGCCAACCACGTACGGGCGGTCCTGGACCTGCCGCTGGGCGACCCGCGCCCGCGCGCGCCCTGGACGGTCATGTGCAACGTCCTCGGCGGTGACTACCCCGACATGTACGCGGCGTATCTGCACTGCATGGCCAGGGACCCCCAGCTCAAGATCCACATGTATGGCAAGGACGTGAAACCCGGCCGCAAGGTGGGGCATGTCAACACCTACGGCGACGACCTGGACGACGTGCTGGAGCGCGCCCGTCACGCAGCCGGCTACCTCAGAGGAACGATCACCGAATGACACCCCCTGTCGTGGGCATCGTCATGGGTTCCGACTCGGACTGGCCCGTCATGGAGGCCGCGGCCACGGCCCTCCACGAGTTCGAGATCCCGTACGAGGTCGATGTCGTCTCCGCCCACCGCATGCCGCAGGAGATGATCGCGTACGGCGAGGACGCGGCGGGCCGGGGCCTCAAGGCGATCATCGCGGGCGCGGGCGGCGCGGCCCACCTGCCGGGCATGCTGGCCTCGGTGACCCCGCTGCCGGTGATCGGCGTCCCCGTACCCCTGAAGTACCTGGACGGCATGGACTCGCTGCTCTCCATCGTCCAGATGCCGGCCGGCGTCCCGGTCGCGACGGTCTCGGTGGGCGGCGCGCGCAACGCGGGCCTGCTGGCCGCCCGCATCCTCGCGGCGCACGACCCGGAGCTCCAGGACCGGATGCGTGAGTTCCAGCAGGAGCTGAAGCAGCAGGCGACGGAGAAGGGCCAGCGGCTGCGCGCGAAGGTCGAGGGCTCGGAGCACTTCGGGTTCGGCACGTGACGGCGCCGGAAGCCTCCGCCCACGAGGCCGACGAGACCGGCGCCGAGGACCTGCTGGCGGAGGCCCGCGCCCTCCTGGCCGACGCCCCGGTGGTCGACGGCCACAACGACCTGCCGTGGGCGCTGCGCGAGAACGTACGGTACGACCTGGACCGCCTCGACATCGCCGAGGACCTGACGGGCCGCCTCCACACGGACATCCCCCGGCTGCGGCGCGGCGGCGTCGGCGGCCAGTTCTGGTCCGTGTACGTACGGTCCGACATGGCCGGGGACGACGCGGTCAGCGCGACGCTGGAACAGATCGACGTGGTCGGCCGGCTCCTCGACCGCTACCCCGACGACCTGGCCCGCGCGCTGACGGCGGACGACATGGAGACCGCGCGGCGCCAGGGCAGGATCGCGTCGCTGATGGGCGCCGAGGGCGGCCACTCCATCAACAACTCCCTCGCCACCCTGCGCGCCCTGCACACGCTGGGCGTCCGCTACATGACGCTCACGCACAACGACAACCTGCGCTGGGCCGACTCGGCCACGGACGCCCCGTCGGTGGGCGGGCTCTCGCCCTTCGGCCGTGAAGTGGTCCGCGAGATGAACCGCGTCGGCATGCTGGTCGACCTCTCGCACGTGGCCGCCACGACGATGCGCGACGCGCTCGCCGCGACGGCCGCGCCGGTGATCTTCTCGCACTCGTCGGCGCGGGCGATCTGCGACCACCCCCGCAACATCCCGGACGACGTCCTGGAGCGGCTGCCCGCCAACGGGGGCGTCGCGATGGCCACGTTCGTACCGAAGTTCATCCTCCCGGCGGCGGTGGACTGGACGCGGGAGGCCGACGCGAACATGCTCGCGCACGGCCTGCACCCGCTGGCCACGACCGCCGACGCCATGCGGGTCCACGAGGACTTCGAGGCGGCGAACCCGCGCCCGGTCGCGACGGTCGCCACGGTCGCGGACCATCTCGACCACATGCGCGCGACCGCGGGCATCGACCACATCGGCATCGGCGGCGACTTCGACGGCACGGCGTTCACCCCGAAGGGCCTGGAGGACGTCGCCGGGTACCCGAACCTGATCGCGGAGCTGCTGGCCCGCAAGTGGTCGACGGCGGACATCTCCAAGGTGACCTGGGGCAACGCGGTCCGGGTGCTCCGGGCGGCGGAGGGCGTCTCGCGCGCGCTGCGCAGAGAGCGCCCGGCGTCACAGGCGACGATCACCGACCTGGACGGCTGAGCCCCAAGGCCCGGCTGTACGAGGGCGCCCTCCCCGGACCCGGGGAGGGCGCCCTTCGCCGTCAGCGGCGCGCCGGTCGGCTTTCAGCGGTACGCCGGCCGGCGCGCCGTCACTCGGCGCAGAGACAGAAGGGATGCCCGGCAGGGTCCGCATAGACCCGGAATGATCGGTTCCGGTCCGTCGCGTCCAGCGGTACGGCCCCCAGCGCCAGCAGGCCCTTCTCCGCCACGTCCAGATCAGGGACGCGCAGATCCAGGTGGAACTGCTGCGACCCCTCCGACGCGGGCCACGCGGGCGGTACGAGGCCGGGCGCGGCCTGGAAGGCGAGCGGCGCGCCCGGGGCGCCCGTCAGGGTGACCCAGTCGTCGCTGTCCTCCCTGACCTCGCCGCCCAGCACCTGGGCGTAGAAACCGGCGAGCGCGAGCGGGTCGGGGCAGTCCAGGACGACGGTGCCGAGTGTGGCGATGGTCATGGCGTTCGCTCCTCACGGATCGTGGCTACTGCTGGGGTTACTGCTAGATGCCCTCAACGGGTAACCGTTACTGCATGGTCCCCCATGGGGGGTAACGTCGCAACCATGAATGACCGTCCGCCCGCCCCCGGAGGGCTCGCCCTGATCGAGTCCCTGGTCAACTCGCGGGACATCGAGACGGGCACCGACCTGCTCGCCACGGCGGACGGCCGGGCCGCCTTCGGTCTGGCCGAGCAGGACGTCCCGGCGGCCCGCGCCCTGCGCGAGGCCCTGCGCACCGCGTGCCTCGCACACGCGGGCCTGCACCCCCGGGGCCGCTCCACCGCCACCCTGGACGGACTGCTGGCCGAGGCGCCGCTCCGGGTCGCCGTCGGACCCGCGGGCGAGGTGGCGCTCCGCCCGGCGACCGCGCCCGAGGCCCTGCTGTCCCGCGTCGCGGAGGCCGTCGCGGCGGCGTTCGCCGACGGTACGTGGAGCCGGCTCAAGGCGTGCGAGGCGACGGACTGCCACTGGGCGTTCTACGACCGCAGCCCGGCCGGCCGTGGCCGCTGGTGCTCGATGTCGGTCTGCGGGGCCCGGGCCAAGATGCGCGCCTACCGGGCCAGACTCATGGACGGCGGCGGCGCGCCCCTCTGACGCGTACGTACTCCGCGGGCCCGCGGAGTACGTACGCGTCAGGCGCGCGGGCGCCCCATCGCGCGGTACGTCCACCCCGCCGCGCGCCACTGCTCCGGGTCCAGCGCGTTGCGCCCGTCCAGGATCAGCGGGCGCGCCGCCACCGCGGCCAGGGCCGCCGGGTCCAGCTCGCGGAACTCGCGCCACTCCGTCAGATGCAGGACGACATCGGCGCCGCGCACCGCGTCCAGCGCCGACTCCGCGTACCCCAGGGTCGGGAAGAGCCGCCGGGCGTTCGCCATGCCCTTAGGGTCGTAGACCGTGACCTGGCCGCCCTGGAGGTGGATCTGGCCCGCGACATTGAGCGCGGGGGAGTCCCGTACGTCGTCGGAGTCCGGCTTGAACGTCGCGCCGAGTACGGCGACCCGCTTGCCCAGGAACGACGAGTCGGCGCCCACCGCCTCCCGTGCCAGCTCCACCATGTGGCCACGGCGGCGCATGTTGATCGAGTCGACCTCGCGCAGGAACGTCAGCGCCTGGTCCGCGCCCAGCTCACCGACGCGCGCCATGAACGCCCGGATGTCCTTGGGCAGGCAGCCGCCGCCGAAGCCGATCCCGGCGCGCAGGAACTTCTTCCCGATGCGCTCGTCGTACCCCAGCGCCTCCGCCAGCTTCACGACATCGCCGCCGGCCGCCTCGCAGACCTCGGCCATAGCGTTGATGAACGAGATCTTCGTGGCCAGGAAGGAGTTCGCGGAGGTCTTGACCAGCTCGGCGGTCGGGAAGTCCGTCACCACGAAGGGCGACCCCTCGCCGATGGGCGTCGCGTACACCTCGCGCAGCGTCCGCTCGGCCTTCGTGGTGCCCGTACCGTCCGCACCGCCCATACCGTCCGTACCACCCGAACCGCGCACGCCGATCACGATCCGGTCCGGGCGCAGCGTGTCCTGCACGGCGAAGCCCTCGCGCAGGAACTCCGGGTTCCAGGCCAGCTCCACCTCGCGCCCCGCCGGCGCGACCTCCGCGATCCGGGCCGCGAGCCGGTCCGCGCTGCCGACGGGCACGGTGGACTTGCCGACGACCAGCGCGGGCCGGGTCAGATGCTTGGCCAGGCTCTCGACCGCCGCGTCGACGTAACTCATGTCGCAGGCGTACTCGCCGTGCTTCTGGGGGGTGTTCACGCAGACGAAGTGCACATCGCCGAAGTCCGCGACCTCCGCCCAGTCCATGGTGAACCGCAGCCGCCCCGTCGACCCCTCGATCCCGGCCACGTGCTTGCGCAGCAGCTCCTCCAGGCCGGGTTCGTACATCGGCACGCGGCCCGCCGAGAGCAGCTCGATCTTCTCGGGCACCACGTCGAGCCCGAGGACCTCGAAGCCCAGTTCCGCCATGGCCGCGGCGTGGGTGGCGCCGAGATAGCCGGTGCCGATCACGGTGATCTTGAGGGCCATGTGGGTGCTCCAAGGAGAGACGGGCGGTGTGCGGCCCGAGCATATCCGCGCGTCGGAAGCGCTCCGCAGGGGCACTTCTTCCTCAGGAGGAGGCTGTCGGCAAACTCACCTATGCCTGCGCCGCCACCGCCGTCTAAAATTGGGTTACTTAACGGTAGTTAGCATCTTGGGGAGTGAAAGACCGTGGCCGGACCGGCTGATTTCGACCTGTACCGCCCCTCCGAAGAGCACGACATGCTCCGCGAGACCGTGCGCGCGCTCTCCGAGGCGAAGATCGCGCCGTTCGCCGCGGCGGTGGACGAAGAGGCCCGCTTCCCGCAGGAGGCGCTGGACGCGCTGGTCGCGTCCGACCTGCACGCCGTCCACGTCCCCGAGGAGTACGGCGGCGCCGGCGCCGACGCCCTGGCCACCGTGATCGTCATCGAGGAGGTCGCGCGGGTCTGCGCCTCCTCCTCGCTGATCCCGGCCGTCAACAAGCTGGGCTCGCTCCCGGTGATCCTCTCCGGCTCCGAGGAGCTGAAGAAGAAGTACCTGCGCCCGCTGGCCCAGGGCGACGCGATGTTCTCGTACTGCCTCTCCGAACCGGACGCGGGCTCCGACGCGGGCGGCATGAAGACCCGGGCCGTACGCGACGGCGACCACTACGTCCTCAACGGCGTGAAGCGCTGGATCACCAACGCGGGCGTCTCCGACTACTACACGGTCATGGCCGTCACCGACCCGGAGAAGCGCACCAAGGGCATCTCGGCGTTCGTCGTCGAGAAGGACGACGAGGGCGTCTCCTTCGGAGCCCCGGAGAAGAAGCTCGGCATCAAGGGCTCACCGACCCGCGAGGTCTACCTCGACAACGTCCGCATCCCCGCCGACCGCCTCCTCGGCGCGGAGGGCACCGGCTTCGCCACCGCGATGAAGACCCTGGACCACACCCGCATCACCATCGCCGCCCAGGCCCTCGGCATCGCCCAGGGCGCCCTCGACTACGCCAAGGGCTACGTCCAGGAACGCAAGCAGTTCGGCAAGCCGATCGGCGACTTCCAGGGCGTCCAGTTCATGCTGGCCGACATGGCCATGAAGCTGGAGGCCGCCCGCCAGCTCACCTACGCGGCGGCGGCCAGGTCGCAGCGCGTCACGGCGGGCGCCACGAAGGAGGACCTCACCTTCTTCGGCGCCGCGGCCAAGTGCTACGCCTCGGACGCGGCCATGGAGATCACGACGGACGCGGTCCAGCTCCTGGGCGGCTACGGCTACACCCGCGACTACCCGGTGGAACGCATGATGCGCGACGCCAAGATCACCCAGATCTACGAAGGCACGAACCAGGTCCAGCGCATTGTCATGGCCCGCAACCTGCCGTAGGAAGGGTCGCCAGCACATAACCCCAGCTAGGTGGGGGTGCTCGGCCTAAAAGGGAAGCCTCTCGCGGAGATCGCGAGAGGCTTCGTTTTTTGAGCCGTAGATCATTTGGGAGATTTCTGGGAGATCATCTTCAGATCCGTGTTCTCGGGAGACGGGACGGCTTCGTAGTCCTTCCGTCCAGGCGCCGGACGCAGCGAATTCTCCCACAGGGCCTGAAGTGAGTCGGAGATCCGCTTCTCCATCGTCAGCGTCGTATGCGAGTACGTCCCCTCTACGCCCGGGACCTCGTGCCCCATCCTCTCCTCGATGGCCACCCTCGGATGGCCAGCTTCGTCCAGTGATACGCGGTGACCGTGGCGCAGGCCGTGCGGAACCATGCCTGTGACCCCGAGTACCGGCCGGATTCCCGGCCGGGCCTTGTGGCCCCTGCTGGACGGGATCGGTGCGCGGCCGTCGACGATCGGATGCCAGGTGTCCGTGTACCAGTCGCCGCCGATGAGGAGCCGGCCGCCTTTCGGCGCCAGGAACACGAACTCGCTCTTGTGCGAGGCGATGAGTTGGAGCAGCAGTTCGGCCAGGAACGGCGGGATGATCAGCGGGCGGCCAGACTCGTACTTGGCAGGTATGAGAGTCGGCTTCCCGTCGACGTACTGTGTCTGGGATTCCAGCAGGATGCGAGAGCCGCGGGCGGGTTGTGCCCAGCGGTCCACGTGCGGCGTGATGAAACCGTCGAAGAACGGTGTCGGCTCAGGCGACTCCTTCTTCCTCCGGATGGGGAGTACGAGGCGGCTGCGCTGGAGGCCGGCCAGCTCTCCGATCCGCAGCCCCGTGTAGAAGGAAGTCAGCACCATCACATAGAGGCCGAATCCGCGTAGGTGAAGCCCGTTGTGCGCCACCATTAGAGCCTGCCGCGCATCCGCGAAGATCTTCTCTTCCTCCGTCTTTCGCGGCTGGTACTTCCCTCGTCGGGTCCCCTTCTGGATCGGGACAGGGTTAGAGCCGATCACATTGGACTTGACGGCGTCTTCCATCATCGTCCTGAACACTGCGCGGATGCCGCGGATACTGTTCGGCTTGCGTCCTTCCGCCCGCAGTTCTTTCTCCCACGTCATGTACGCGATGGCAGTGACGCGTCGCATGGCGACGTCATTCCACCTCGGCAGGATGACGGCTCGAAGGCGGCTCCGGTAATCGCGTTCGCTCAGTGGGCCGACCTCGATGGATTCAATCCACATCTCGGCCCACCCGCCGACCGTGATATTTCCGTCGCGAGGGTTGACGAAGACCTTGCGGTCGATGTCCGTCTCCAGCGCCTGGCCGTACTTCTCGGCAGACCGCTCGGTCGTGAACCGATTGTTGTCGGCATCGCGGGATGCGGACCCGTACGAGCCGTCGGGCAACCTGTACTTGACTCGCCAGTAGAACCGCTTGTCCTTCTTCGACCATCGCTTCTCAGCGTGGGCCACGCCCCGCTCTCCTTACCTGTCGCCGCCTCGCGCCCAGGTCGCGGTACGGCCGATGAGTACCTGTTCGAAGGCGCTCGCACCGCCCTCGGTGATGGCGTACGGGTCGAGCGCGTACATCACGTCGGAATCCGTGTCACTGATGAGGACTCGGGCGTCGCCTGGCAGATCCTTGACGCGGCGTACCGTGATCGCGATCGGGCCCGATTTGGCACTGCTGGCACGGCTTCGCTCCGCCCACCTTTGGGCCTGGATGGTGATTGCGCTAGACAGCTCGTGAGCGACCTCGACCGCCAGATCCTCAGTGTTGAATCGAATCCGAATGCCGACGATGCCGCTGGCGTTGTAGACGTCCTCGATCGAAACGGTGGCGCGCGGGATGGTGTTCACGCGCAGGACTGTGACGTGCATGGGTCCCCCATAGACCAGATACGAGGTGGCCCCCCTCGCGACTTTCAGCCATGCAACCACAACACTCAGCCATTTGTGCAGGCTTTGTGAGTGACAGATTTAACCTTAGTCGTCACCCTCGGTATCTGACGAGTCGTCACCTAGTCGCTGAAGCCTCCGCCGCTCCTTCCTCCATTTCTCCATATAGCGGCGTACATCGGAACTGCTGGCACCGCCTGGCCCCTTGACGATCACGATGAGCTGAACGTCCGGCCCTTCGGTCAGATCGAAGACCCCGCCGTCCAGAAACTGCCCCTCGTCCAGCTCGGCCTGGATGCCCGGCGGGAGCTGCACCCCTGCACCCGATGACTGCCCCCGCTCTGCCCCCTGGTGAGGGGGTGCGAGTGTCGGTTCGCCGCCGTCCAGTACCGCGTCCGGCGAGCCCTCGGTCCACCCAACGGCGCGAGCCATGGTCCGGATCGACGGCGTCACCCTGGCGAACCGCTTGCCTCCTTCGACCGCCTGAACCGTGCCTTCCGACAGGCCGGCCAGCTCGGCCAGTTGCACCTGGGTGATCTTCTTCCCTTCGCGGGCCGCCTTCAGGTAGGCGCCGAGCCGCGACCAGTCTCTCGTCATGGACCCCAATCTTGCCCTAGAGATCTGCAACCCGGGGCATTAGTCCTGAGCTTTTGACCTGCATATTAGGCCCACTTTTGTAGCACTGCGGTTGCACTTTTCACCCCATCGGAACCCATCCGCCGCACCTCCGGGCACCTAGATGTTGGGGGTGACTGTAGGGAGAGTGCTTGCCCTTTGGGTGCAAGACATCTAGATTCTGGGTGTGACAGTGAACGGCGCCTCGATACGAGCACTCAGGAGTACCCAGAAACTCGGGCTCCGGGCGCTCGCCGAGCGGACCGGTCTCGATCGCGGCTACCTCTCCCGAGTTGAGCGTGGGCAGGTCAGGCGCCCCAAGCGGGAGCGAGTCCAGCGCATCGCGGACGCCCTTCAGGTGCCGCCCGAAGCGATCGACCCCGAGGACCCCTCATGACAACGAACGTCCGAAAAAGGCCCCCCGCCATCCAACAGGCGGATCACCAGGACGACTTGAGGCACTACCGGCCGGAGGAGCTGGTGGACCCCACGGGCGAGTTCCGGCTGCCGACCACGGCCCGAATGCTCCGCGAGTGGGCCTACAAGCGGGAGATCCCGTTCTCCAAGCTCGGCGGAAAGATCACCTTTCGCCGGGAGCACGTCCGCGTGATTTCCCAGCGGTGGGACGTCCCCGCGCTTGCGATGCAGAGGGTCAGTCGCACCGCCTGACCTGCGAACTCATGCCACGGGGCTGCTCCGACTTCCCGGCCTGAGCAGCCCCGCCGGCCCTCATCCACTCAGAAACGAGGACCAGTGATCCACCCTATCCACCCCTCGGGAACGTCGGGCCAGCACCGGCCGCCGCTCCCCGCCGTGCAAGCGGTGGTGGCCGACGGTCATCGCCCGTTCCAGCCGCTGGCGCTGACCGGCCACGACCAGGCGCTGGAGTCGACGCGCCTGGCCGTGGACGCGGTGACCGCGGACCCGTACAGCACGTCGCAGATCCGCAGCGGCCCCGGTGTCTACAGCGTGATCATCTACTACGGCGAGGACCAGAACGCGGTGACCGCGTTCGCCGAGCACTTCGGCGGCACGACCACCGTCATCCCGGTGGAGAGCACCGGGGGCGAGTCCGATGTGGCGGTGACCGCCAGCGTCGGCGGTATCCCCGTCACCGCCTGGACCCGCGTCTCGACCTCCGCGTTGACGGTCGAGGTGGACCGGTGAAGAAGACGGACATTCTGAAGGCCGTCAGCGAGATGGAGTCGAGCGCGTTCCGCGTCGGCCAGGTCGTACGCCGCCTGCTGGCCGAGGAACCGGCCCTCGCCCGTTCCATGAACGGTATCCGCACGTCCGTGTTCCACGACAGCGCGCGTATCGACGTGGATCTGGACTCCCTTGACGGGGTGCGGGTGTGGGCCGCTGAGGCCGGTGTCGAGCCGGTCAACCGTTTCCACCAGTACCCCCATGGCACGGGCTACGAATCGCTGAGGGCGGTGGGTGAGGCCGACGGGGTCGAGATGCAGGTGCTCGCGGTGAAGCTCTACCTCAGCGTGGAGGACTGGGAGGCCCGGCTGGCCGAGGCCGCTCCCCCCGAGGTCACCGGGCGTGCGGCATGAGCGAGCACCCGTTTCCGCGTCACATCGTCGGCGAGGGCGGCCTTGCCCTGCCGTACGGCTCGGTCGTGGCGGTCGCCCGCGAGGCGCTCGCCGAGGCCAAGAGGGCCGACCTGACGAATCCGCTGGACATCGCCGCGTCGTACGGCAGCCTGCGCGCGGTCGTTGAGATGTTCCTCGCCAGCACCGGCCCCCAGGAGAAGGACACCCCCGCGGCTGCGGGGGCGGAGTTCACTCCCCTGACGGTGGGCTGGGACCGCGAGATCATCCCGCCCGGCGACGGTGACGAGTCGGTGGTGTGCTGCTCCACCGGGGAGGGCCGGCCGGTCGCGCTGGTCCTCGGCCCCGAGGAGGTCGACGCCCTGGGCGCCGAACTGCTCGGCGACGACGACGGCCTGGCGTACCAGGCGTACTACGACACCGAGCGGGTGGGCCCGTTGTACCGCTCGCTGCGGCTCGCGGTCGGTTGCGTCACCGGCTTGTTGGTCCGGGAGTACGGCGAGGGCGTACGGGAGCGCGTCTCGTGGGCGACGCCCGCCGAGCCGGACGAGGCGGTGCCGGTCTGGGATGTGCTCCTGGACCCGGCCGGCGGCGGTGCGCCGGAGCCCACCGGCTACACCGTGGCCGCGCTGGCCGTCCTGTCCGCCCACTCGGGAGAGGAGGACGGCGAATGAGCCCCGACGCCCTGACCTTCCTGATCATCGGCGTGGCCGCGGTCGTCACGGTCGCCGCGTACATCGTCGCCTACGCGATGGACCAGGCGATCACCCAGGCCGAGAGGGCCGCCGGGCCCGACGTCGTCCGCTTCACCACTGGCCCGGGGACCGTTCGGTACTCGTTCCCGGACCGGCCGACGGGAGGGTCCCGCTGATGTCCGACATCCGTATCGACCCGTACGAGCACGTCGGCCTGGACGAGGCGATGAGCGCGGACGAGATCCACGAGTACGACCGCCACACGGAGTTCGTGCTGGACGCCCAGGACGAGGCGCGCGACGCCGCGGAGCAGGCCAGGCAGAACGCCGCGGACGGACCGGACGACGACGGCGAGTGCCACGCCGAGCTGATCGACGGCACCTGGACGAACTGCGGCTGCCAGGACTGCATCGACCGTGCGGCCGAAGACGAGGAAACGGACGGTGACTGGTGATCAGTAGCGACGCCTGGGCGCCGCGCGCGGCCTGTCTCGGGATGGCGGATCTGTTCATCGCCGCGGAGGACGAGAACGCCGGGCAGGCGGGCCGGCGCAACCGGCGGGCCAAGCAGGTGTGCGGCCGGTGCCCGGTACGGGCCGCGTGCCTGGCCGACGCGCTGACCAGGGAGGGCCTGGCGAGCACGTACGTACGGGCGGTGGTCCGGGGCGGCATGAGCCCGTACGCCCGGTTCTCGCTCAGCGCCAAGTCCCGGGCGCGGCTGATCCGCCAGGGTGCTCTGCCGTCCGCCCAGGTATGAGCGGGTCCGCGACGGAGTGCGGCGACCACGGGTTGCCGCACTCCGGCCCCGTCCGGCTCTACCCGCGCGGCTGGTGCTGCGCCCTGCACACCCCGGCGGCGCTGGCCGGACGGCCGGAGCCCCCGCCGGGCCCCGGCTGGCCGTCCGCCGCCTGGATCAACCTCACTGACCCCGACACCGACGAAGGACAGGAGCAGGGATGACCACTACCGCCCGCCGGCCGTCTCCGGCCGATCTCGCGGCGCGTGCCCAGCGGCAGCGCGACCAGGCCGCGGACCGTGTGCTCACGGAGCACTGGACCCGCGCGCAGGGCGATCTGCCGTTCCGCGCGGTCTGGGAGACCGGGATCCGTACGAGCAGGTCCATCCCCCACGCCCACCGCCTCGTCGCGCTGACGCTGGCGACCCACGCGGACTGGGAGACCGGCGTCATCCCCGAGGATGCGCAGCCCCGCCTGGACGGCCTGGTCCGCGAGGCCCTGCTGACCACGCCGCGCGTTGTTGTGGCGCTGCACGCGCTGATGCAACGGGGCTGGATCCGTCACGTCGGCCGCGCGCGGTACGAGACGGCCTCCCTCCACCTGGAGGTCCCCGGGCTCCTGGTCCCGCAGCTCATCCGCCGCGCCATGGGGGAGACCTCCCGCCGGTGACGACCGCTCTGCTCGCCCTCGCCGAGCCCCGCCGCACCCGCGGCGGGGCCGGTGGCGTGCGCCCCAACCGCCCGGGGCGCAGGGCCGAGCAGACCGTATGGATCCCCGAAGTCCTCTTCCGTGGCGCGAACTTCTGCGACGAGGCTGTCCTGGTCTACGCGAAGCTGGCCGCGCTGGACGCGCGCCGCTCCTGCCCGGGCAGCCGCGGCACCGACATCGAGCCGTGCACCGCCTCCGTATCCGCGCTGGCCGAAGCGTGTGGCGTGTCGAAGTCCACCGCCGAGCGCGGCCTGCGCGCCCTCAACTCCGAGGGCCCGGACGGCGAGACGCCGTGGGCGTTCACGAAGCGCCGTACGCACAAGGGCGGCACCGGCCGCACCGCGTACCGCGCCGCCCGCCTGGTCCCCGCCGACGAGGCTGCCCTCCAGGTTCCTGTACGCGCCGCCGAGGCCCTGGGCCCGCGCCTGTTCCGGGCCTGGCTCCACCTGATGCGCGCCACCGCCCTCGGCCTGCCGGTGACGGCCGCCGAGCTGGCCGGCGAACTCTTCCACCACACCGGCGCGAACGCGGGCGCCCCGCTGGGCGAGCGCACCGGACGGCGCCTCATGGCCGAGCTGGACCGCCTGGGCTGGATCACCCTGGACCCGCGCGCCGGACGGCAGGGCCGCCACCTCATCACTGTGAACACCACCCCGCTGCACGCGGTCGGCCAGCCCGGCGCCATCGATGAGCAGCCGCCGGCCACCGCGACCGCGCAGGGCCCGAGTGCGGACATCCATGACGGATCCGGTGCGGACGATCACGACGGATCCGTCGCGTCTAAGGAAGACAGCGGGGTTACTACTGACGTTGAGGCGCAGGTGGTTGGTGGTATCCGCCGTAGGCGAGGTACCGGTAGTAAGCCTGTGGATAACCCCGGTGATCAACTTCCGGCCGCGTTCGCTGCCCGTGATCGCGGGCTACGCCCGGAGCGCACACCCCACCCCAACTCGACCCCTGCGAGCCCCCCGTACACCGGGCCCGGCCTCCAGCTCTCCCCCCGCGTCTGGACGGTCCTGGAGCCCGTACGGCACGAACTGCCCGGCATCCGCCCGTTCCTGCTGCGGCGCATCGCCCACGCGATCGGCCGCCAGCTCGATGACGGCACCACCGCCGAGCGGCTCACCGCGCGGCTGACCCACCGCTACGCCAGCACCGAGGACCCGCGCTGCGGCGACGTCGGCCGCTGGATCCTCGGCGCAGGACTGCCCCGTCGCGGGTGCGGGCTGGCCGACTGCGAGTCCGGGACGCTCTGGCACTCCGGGGAGCGCTGCCAGGTCTGCCTGGACAACGCCCTCCACAAAGCGCAGCAACAGCAGCGGCAGGCCCCTCCCGCCCCACCGGCCACAGCCGCACCGCCTCGTCCGCCGCGCGCCGCACCGGCCGCCGTGGACGACGACCGATGGCGGCCGGGCCTGCCACCCCGGCCCGAGTCCACCGCCCCGGTCCTCACCCGCGCCGAGAAGGCCCTGCTGCGCGCGTCCGCGACCCCCGAGGCCGTACGGGCCGCGATCGACCAGCACGGCCAGGCCGCCGCCGTCGACCTCTACGGCCGCGCCCTGGTGTTCCCCCTCGTCCTCGTCACCGGCTCTGAAGGAGATGCCCGTGAAGCCCGCTAGCCGCCACATCGTCGCCTGTAGGCGCTGCCCCGGTCTGATCTGCTGGGCCCTCACCACCGCCAACGGCCGCCCTCAACCGGTCGACGCCACCCCCAACGCCCTCGGCAATCTGGCCGTTTCGCGAGGCTCGGACGACCTGCTGTACGTCCGGTCCCTGACGAAAGCGCACCCGGAGCCCCGGCCGGGCGAGTGGCGTGCGATGCCGCACCACGCGACCTGTGCCAACCCGCCGGCCAAGCGCAGCACCGGGGTGCGATCCGCCCCGTGGAAGCGGTGAGCGCGGTGCGCCTGGTCCTGCTGGGCCTGGACGCCGAGGAGTGGCCCGACGGCAGTTTCGGCGGCGCCCGCACCGTACGCGGCACCCCGTCCACACCGGTCCGCACGCCTCGGCCGGATCCGGCCGCCGCCGAGCACGTCGCCGTCCTGGTCGCCGCTCTCCACCGCCGTCGAAAGGCAGATGCCGCATGAGCACCATGAGCACCACCACCGTTCACTGTCAGGTGTGCGGCCGGCCGCTGCGCACCGACGGGTCCCGGAACCGCCGGACCGGCCCGAAGTGCGCGGCCAAGCTGCGCGCACTCGCCGACCGGACGGCCGATCAACTGACCGTCGGTGCGCCGTGATCGCCGCGAAGGTCCGCGCGACCGCCCTGTACGCGGTGGCGTTCACCTGCCTCGCGACCAGCGTGGTGTACGCCCAGTCCGGACTGTGGGTGGTGGGCCTGGTCGTCGCGACCGGCGCGCCCGTGTGCGTGGACACCGCGCTCCACCTGATCACCGCCGCCCGCCGCCAGGGCCACGCCGTACGCCCGCCGTACGACGCGCTCGACACCGCGTGCTGCGAGACCTGGTGGACCTCCCTGGGCACCGACCACGACACCCGCCGCTGCACCCACCGGAAAGACCGATGAGCATGAGCATGGATCCGTCGGTGGAGCACTTCCGCCTCCACCCCCGCTACGGCGAACCGATCGTCGGCCGGTTGCTCCCCGACGGCCGCGCCCTGGTCCTGGACGACCCCGAGTACGGCCTCGTCACCGGCGCCGCCAGCACCGAGGACCTCGTACGCGGCTACCCCGGCAGCCACATCGAATGGCCCCAGGAGCAGGAGCCGACATGCTGACCCCCTGCCTGGACTGCACCACGCCCACCGACGGCCGCCTGTGCACCGGTTGCGCCCGCGCCACCCTCGACCGCCTCACCAGGATGCCTCAGCTCTACCAGGCCCTCGGCGCCTATCTGCGCCCCGGCGGCCGGTCCACCGCCCAGTACGGCTCCAGCCGCCCGGCAGAGGCCGGCCTCCCGGTGGCCGAGGCGCCGCTCGTGCTGCGCGGGCCCGGCGGGATGGTCGGCATCCTGGAGGACTGGCACGCCGCGCTGCGCGCCGACCGAGACTGGAGCCCGCCGGTCATCCGCTCCGGCATCGGCGCCCGCCTGATCGCCGCAGCGCACGGGCTGCGCGCCAACATGCCCTGGATCGTGCAGTCGTGGCCGCAGGCCGGCCAGTGCGCACGCGAGATCCGCGGCCTGGAGAAGTCCGTACTGCGGATCGTGGACCCGCCCGCGCCCGAGGCCCGGCCGGTCGAACTGGGCACCTGCCCGGCCATCGACACCTCCGGCGTCATCTGCGGCGCCGTCCTGCACTACCAGCCCGGCGAGAAGCTCGTCACCTGCACCTGGTGCCTGTGCTCGTACCCGCCCGCAACATGGCTCGGCCTGGCCGCGCTCATCGCCCACGACGCAGGCGAACGGAAATTCGAGTCCAGCGACGCAGCCTGAACCACCACTATCACACCCCCCCTGTGATACCTTCGTCGTGATGGACACAACGCCCTGGCGGGAACGGGTTCGCGAGGAGGACAGGCTGCTCGAACAGCTTCGACGCCTCGTCTCCGAGTCAGCCAAACGTAGGGCGATCGCCCTCGCTGAGGGTGTCGCCGACCTCGGCAGCGTGTACGCGGTGGCCCACGAAATCGGTAAGTCGTGGACGGCCGTGGACAGCGCGATCAAGAAGAACGGGCCCGGCAAGAAGGGCCCGACAACCGCATAACAAAACGGGAGCCAGACGGCAGCTCCTCCGGTGCTCGAACACCAGAGGGCCCAGGCGCCGCCTGACTCCCACACCGAACACCCTGACCTAACCAGGAGTCGGCATGACAGATCATTTCTTGCGCGCCACCACGCCCGCAAGTCCGCTACGTACCAGTGCGCTGCTGCGCGCCATCGTCCAGCACCTGACGGCCCACCGGCCGGACGGCCGGATGACCGACGGTGCCCGCCTCACGGTCGCCGTCGGCACCGCCGGTACCGCCACCGCCGCCCGCCCGGTCCTGCGGATCATGCCCTGGCCCGCCCGGGGCATCACCCGCGGTGAGTACGCCCTCCACCTCCGCAAAGCGGCCTGGTCCGCCGGGTGCGACGCGCGGCCGGCCAGCCACACCAGCGGCTCCGACCCGGACATGGACGAGGCCCTCCGCCGCGCCCGCCGCGCGCCCGAGCGGCGGACGTTCGAGGACGGCGACGACGTGTGCCCCCTCTGCGAGAACTGGACGTGCACGTGCCCGCGCCCCACCGGCGCCACGCGCACGATGGCGGTGGCCCGATGAGCGGCGAGTCGATGTCGGACGCCATGCGTGAGTTCCTCGCCGAGATCGTCACCGCCCTGGACGTGCCCCTGGCGGCCGACGACACCGGCGACCGCGCGCACCAGCGCATCCTGGCCGACCGCGTCAGCAGCGTCAGCATCTCCATCCAGGGCCTCCTCCAAGACGGCGACCCCGTGTTCGACACCCGGTGGTTGCGCAAGCGGATCACCGAAACGCCCATCACCTACGAGCCCTACGTCCGCCGCGACGAGACGGCCATGACGGACGCGGAGGCCAGCGAGCAGCTCACCCGCGGCGACCTCGTCGACACCGTCATCTGCCCGACCTGCAATGTCGCGGTGGGCGTCCGCTGCATCACCCGCGCCAGCAAGCCCGCCCGCGAGCCGCACGGCCGCCGGTACAGCGCGCTGGAGCAGGCCGCCGGTATCACCCAGCACCGCGCCACCGCTCGCCGCGAGGCGCAGGCCCGCGGCTACACGTCGAACGGCCTCGACCACAAGGCCGAAGCGTCCCTGTTGACGGCCTACGCCGCGCGCCGCCGCTCCGCGCAGACCACCGCGAGCGGCACCACCGCGCGCTGACCCGCCCCTGACCGGCCGGGCGCGCGGTGTCCACCCCTGCGCGCCCGGCCCCCACCGGGAGACCCACATGCACTTCACCGTCGTACAGACCTGGGCCATCACCCACCCCTGGCCCGCCCTCGGCATCATCGCCGCCCTGCTTGCCCTCACCACGGGCGTCCTCTGGTACACCGTGCGCAGCATCCGCCGCGCCGCCGCGCCCGTCGCCGTCGCCGCGGTCGGCGCGATCGTCTGCACCATCTACAGCGCGGACACGAGCTGGCGCTTCGCCGGCACGAACCTCGGAATGACCGACGTCACGGAGCGGGCCGTCATGTTCGGCGCCGGCGAACTCGCCCTGCTGGCCTGCGCCGTGATGGCGCGCGCCAACAAGCTCGCCACCGCGACCGAGACCGACGCGGGCACCGGTGGAACGCCCGGCGTCCTCGTCTGGGTCGTCACCGCCGTCCAGGTCGTCGCCTGCTACAGCACCTCCGGTTTCACCGGCGGCACCGTGCGCGCGATCATCGGCCCGATCATGGCCGCCCTGCTCTGGCACCTCGCCATGGGCCTGGAGATCCGCGTAGCCACCCCCGGCGCCCTCTCCTCCGGCCTCGCCGCCCAGATCGGCCGGGACCTGCGTGAACGGCTGCTCTCCCGCCTCGGGCTGGCGACCCGCGACCGCACCGCCGAGCAGATCAGCCGTGACCGGGCCATCGCCCGCGTCGTCCGCCTCGCCTCCCGCCGCTGGCTCAGCCCCTGGGGACGCGCCAGCCTCGCCGCCGCCGTCGCCCGCTCCGGCGCCGGCACCAACCCCCAGCAGTACGACCGGCTCATGCACCAGCTCGCCGCCCGCCGCTCCGCCGACCAGCTCACCACCCTCGCGATCAACTCGCCCTGGCGCGCCCCCGAGTACCCGGCCAGCCGGGTACCCGTACCCGCCGCAGTGGTGAACGGCCCCGGACCCTACCCGGCGCTCCCCGCGCCGCCGCCCGATGTGGTCCCGGCCGGCGCGCACCTCCTGCCGATCGTCCCGCCCGGTCCGGCCGCCGAGGTACCCGTACCCGAGATCGTCCCCGCCGGTACCCGGCTCCTGCCCCTCATGGCCCGCCCGGCCCCCGAACCGGCCGTCCAGCACGCGCCCGCCCGGACCACGGCCGCCGCCCCTACCCGCCCCATGGTCCACGCCGAGTACGTACCCGAGGTACCCGTACCCGCCCTACCCGAGTACCCCCTACCCCAGGTACCCGACCCGGCCGGCCAGGACGACCCGGCCGCCGACGAGGAGGTACCCGAGGGCGACCTCGACGTACCCGACCCCGACCCCCTCATCGAACGCGCCCGCGCCGACTTCGGCACTGAGATCCCCGGCGTCGCCCGCCTCAAGAAGGCGTACGGCATCGGCCAGGCCCGTGCCCAGCGCATCCGCGACGCCATCGGGAGCCCCGTATGACCACCGATCCCGGCGCCGACGAGCGCCGTGACGACCGCGACGGCGACGGTGAGCGGGTTTTGCAGCGCTGGCTGCGTCGCCGTATCGATGGTCCCCGCGCGGGCGAGCAGCCCGAGCCGGAGCCCCTCGTCCGTATCCACGTCGTCCCGGACCGTACGGCCCCGGCCGCCGACACGGACGAGGACGAGCTGGAGAACGACGAGGACCAGGACGAGGACGGGGGCAACGCGGTCCAGGAGCCGGAGCAGCCCGCGGCCCCCGCGCCCCGACCGATTCCCTGGTATTCCATCCCCTTCGCCAAGACCGCACCTGACTCTGCCCCGCCCGCCCCCGGGCCGGTCGAGTACGCGCCGGGCGTGCACATCACCGTCAACCAGCCCACCGAGCCCACGCCCGCCCCGGCCGCCGACGAGCGGGCGCAGCAGCGCCGTTCCGTCATCCGCCGGTGGCTGGCATTCCACGGATCGGCCGCCGGCGTCGGCTGGTACCTCGGCCTCGGCCCGCAGATGGCCAACCTGCTGACCGACAGCGGGCAATCGGCCCCCGCCGTCGGCGTCGCCCTCATCCTCGTCACCACCATCTTCGGCAGCTACCTGCCCGGCCTGACCTTCATTCCGCCGCCGCTGCGCCCCGTCGCCGTCTGGGTCTGCCGGATCCCCGCCGCCACCGCCGCCCTCGCCCTGGCGCTCCACGCGCCCGGCACGCTCTAGGAGTTCACGCACCATGTACGTACTCGCTGCCTCTGACACAGGACCCGCGCTCGGGGCGCTCGGCGCCGGTGGTATCGCCCTGGCCATGGCCTTCCTCCTCGTCCTCGGCGTCAAGGGCAAGGGCAAGGTCAAGCTCAGGGACAACCCCGCCCTGATCTGCGGATTCATCGCCGGAACCGCGTTCAGCGCAGCCGGTGCGATCTGGTCCAACCCCGAGCGCCTCACCGGCCAGGGCCTGGCCGGCCTCGGTGTCGGCACCGGCGACGGCGGCGTGTTCGGCAACGTCGGACTCGGGGCCGTCTCCCTGATCCTGCTCATCCTCATGCTGTGCTGGTCGCTCACCCCGTTCCGCGGAGCCGTCCTGGGCCTGGTCGCCGCCGTCGTCTGGCCCGCAGCGGGGGACGGCACGATCTGGGCTGTCCCCAGCGAACTCGCCGCCGGCGTCCTGATGATGTTCGGCGGCGCGTGATGGAGCACTGGATCGGATTCTGGACCGCCCTGTGGATCGGCTCCGCGCGCATCTCGAAACGGCTGGTCGACTGGCTGTTCGGCGTCCCCCGGCCCGCGAAGCCCGGCCCCAAGAGCACGGCGGGCAAGGCCGCGAAGCCTGAAGTACCGAAGAGCAAGGAAGAGTCCGGGGCCCAGCCTGAACCCAAGGAACAGGCGCCGGCCAAGGCCAAGAAGCCGAAGTCAGAGGAGGCCGCCGGGGGATCCGTCGCGCTGCGCTTCGTGTCACTCGCCCTGGCCGCCGGGTTCATCAAGGGCCTCCCGTACACCACCCTCATCGCTGAGGCGCTCGCCGTGGTGTGGCTGCTCCTGGCGCTCGTCCTCGGCTACGCGGCCGCCCCTGCCACACCCTCCAAGGCCCCGAAGCCCGATGCCTCCGAACCGTCTGCCGAGGCCGTCTTGGAGGCGCCGCCGCACCCCTCCGAGGCCCTCTCCGCGGAGTACGTGACGGCCCTCCTCCACGCCGTCTACACGACCGGCTCCGGGGTCCACCTGACCACCCTCGCCGAGCGGCTCGGCGTGCTCTTCCCCGAGGCCGAATGGCGCACCCGGGATGTGCGCTCCCTCCTGGCCCGCGTGGGGGTCCCCACCAAGCCCGTACGCGCGGGCGCCACAGGCGCTGTCTCTGAGGGCGTCCATCGAGACCACTTCCCTCCCCTCCCGGAAGAGACCCCTGAGGGTGTTGTTGCCGCAGGTCAGACCGCCAACAACAACACCAACAACAGTCCGGAACGGGAGGCCCGAGAGGGGTTCTCGATCTTGAAAGACCCCGGACATCCGAGCCGCCACGACGTCCAGCACCACAACCGCCGCACGGCCTGACGGCTGCCCGATCCGCCGAGTGAGACGGCGGTGAAGGGGAGCCGGAGCAGCCCGCACCGGACGTGACGAGAGGACCCCGAGATGGACAAGACCGGAGCCGTCCGCGAAGCCGCCAAGGCGGTACTGGAGCACGGCGGACCGGAGCACCGCACCGACCCGTTGATCCCCACCCGCGCGATCGGCGCGGCGCTCAACCTCGGGGCGACGCACGACGACATCCGCGCCGAGATGGCCCGTCAGCGCCAGAGCTGACGGCTGCCCGATCCGCCCGAGTGAGACGGGCGGTGAGGAGAGCCGGGACAGCCCCGGACACCGCGCGAAAGGACCCCTCCATGCCCACCACGACCATCGCCACCTCGGCCGGACCGATCACGGTAGAGGCCACCGAACCGCTTCCCGGGCTACACCTCTACGAGGTCCCCGCCACCGTCAGCACCAGCTCGACGTACCGGTGGATCCTCGCCCTGCACGACGGCCAGGCCCTCGCCGCGTTCCGCAGCGAGCACGATGCGGCCGGCGCCGTTGACTCGATCACCGGGTTCGCCGACTGGACCCAGCCGAGCGCGGCGATCACCACCGAGCTCGGCGCCAGCGGCATGAAAACCCTGACCGCGCTCCTGACCTCCGCCGGAGGCCAACACCCGAACACCTGAGAGCGGTCACCGAGACCGACGACAACCGCTGACCGCCGGAGGAACCGCTATGCCCCGCTACACCTACCTGATCCAGCGCGCCGACACCGGCCGCCGCATGAGCACCGGCGTCGTCACCGCCAGCTCCAGCCCCTACCCCACCACCGCCCAGCTCGCCGCCGACCTGGTCGCGCAGAACCGCATCGAGCACTCCTACTACGCCGGTGGGCGTACCTGCTGGATCTGGCCGTACGACAGTGAGCAGGCCCTGGCGCACATGGACACCGCGCCGGCCGAAGCCGAGCGGTACGACTACCCGGCGAGCGCCCCGGCCCGAGAGGCCGTCATCGCCCGGACGTTCTTCGCGGATGACCTCGAACTCTCGCTGACCGGCGGATGTCCCGCCTGCGGCCTGGAGCACGACCAGATGTGTGTCGCCTGCGGCCGGTGCAACTGCGACACCCACGCCTCGTGCGTCCGGCCCACCTGACCGTCGCTCAGCCCCGGGGCGGCCACCGCCTGGCAGCACAGGCCGCCCCGGGCTCCCATCCCCACTCAAGAGACAGGACCAGCATCATGGCACTCTCCCGGCTGACCGCCACCGTCCTCCGGTACACCAGCCCGACGCTCGACTACTGCCCGCCGTGCGGCGGCCACTACCCGCCCTCGCACTTCCCCTGCCGATAGGAGACGACCGACATGGCCTCCGAGTCCCCGGCCGACGACACCGCGAGCGTGGTCTGGCTCCGCCCCGAGTACCAGAACCGCCAGGACGAGCTGGTCACCCTGGCCGACGGTGCCGACCTCGTAGGCGTCACCCGGTCCGCCGTGTCGAACTGGGCCAAGAGGCACGGGAACTTTCCGAAGATCGTGCTGCTGGCCGGGCCGCCCCGCAAGCGCACCAAGTGGGTGGTGCGCGGGGAGTTCCTCGACTTCGCCCGCGTCCAGCGGAACAAACCGCCCGGCCCCCAGGGCGGCACGCGGCGCCCGCACCGCCCCAGCACGCAGATCGCCGCCGATCAGGCAGCGCATTATGAGCGGGTGGTACGCACCCTGACCGCGCGGGAAGACCGTCAGGCGCGGACGCTGGAGCGGACCCGCGCGGCCAAACGGGACGCCGAGGCGAAGCTGGCCGCCGCCCGTCGTCGCCTCAATGCCGAGATCACAGCGGTGGCGAAGCTCCCGGCGCCGAACGACGAGTGCCCCACTGTCAGACCCCGGCCGTAGCCTGACGACATCCCATCCGCGCTTCATGGCTGCGGCGCTGCTGGACCCGAGGCCCACCGTCACCCGGCGGTGGGCCTCACTCCATACCTGACGCCCTGAAAGTGACGATGATCATGAAGCGACTATGGCGCAGCGAGCAGGGTGAGCGGTTCATCGAGCCGAGCCTTCCCCCCGGCCATACTGCCGGTCCGGGCCAGTGGCTCGACCGCGAGGGCGACGGCGCGCCCCGGTGGATGGTCGGCCTGCTGCCCGCCGCACAGGACCCGGACACCGGCCGATGGTCGCCGCGGACGGACCTCGCCCCGACCCAGATCCCGCTGTCCTCACTGACGGCCCCGGCCTGGACCGAGGTGTCGCCCGACCCTCGCGCCGATGAACGTATCGCCCGCCTGGCGGATCTGGTTGCCACGCTGCTCGCCGACTACCAGCGAGATACCGGCGCCCCCTGTCCGTACGAGGGCGCCCTTGCTGTCGCTCTGGAGGACGTGGCGTTTATTCCCACAGAGGGGCGCCGCCGCGCCCAGAGCCGGGCGCGGAACGCCGCACGCGGCTGATGACCACCCCCGGCCGCCGCACGCGCGGCATCATGGGCCAATGAACACCCCGACCATCGTGGACATCTACGCCGCCGCAGCAGCCACCGGGACCGACCCCCGTACGCTCCGCAAGCGCCTCAGCCGCGGCACCCTCACCCACCACGGCTACGACCGCCAAGGGCGCGCCCTGGTCGACCTTGCGGAGGTCCAGACCCGCGCCGCCGTCAAGGCTGCTTGACCAGCACAGACACCGATGTCACACTCTGAGGGCGTTCGGCATGCCCGGACACCACAGACATCAAGGCCCCGTACCGGCACCCGGACGGGGCCTTCGCCATGTCACAGGATCGTCATACGCCTTCACGCCCCGTGCACCTCCTGGCACGGTGTTCCCCTCATCACCAACCGTGGGGGGACACCATGGGATTCATCAACGACGCCAAGGCACAGGAAGCCGGCAAGCGGGCACGCCAGGCGTACGACAACGGCGACTTCGTCCTCGTCTACAAGTTCATCGAGGCCAACGCCACCAGCAAATCGACGGCGCCCATGACCGGCGTCGCCGAACAGATCCAGGCCGTTGAGTCCAACGGGTGGATGCTGTCGAACATGGCCGCGGCGGAGGGCAAGGCGCTCACCGGCGAACGCGTGGCGCTGGTCTGCCTGTTCCGCCGCCGCTCCTGACCACAGCCCCGCGTAGGCCCGGCCGGCACCCGATGCGGCCGGGCCTCGGCACGCCTGGAGGTGACCGTGGCCGGCCGTGCTGACCTCACCAGCTACGAGTACCGCCAGGCCCGCGCCCGCGTTCTCGCCGCGTCCGACGTGTGCATCGTCTGCGGCCACCAGGCCGCCGACGCCGTCGACCACATCCACCCCGTTGCCCGCGGCGGCGCGGTCGCCGACCCCGACAACCTCGCCCCCGTCCACGGTGTCCTCGGCTGCCCCACCTGCCTGCGCAAGTGCAACAACGAGAAGGGCGACAAGCCGCTGTCGGCTGTCACCCGGCTGGTCACCTCGCGCGACTGGTACGCCGGACCCTGACGAGATCGCATCGCAGCAGGTCAGGGCGGTGAACTCGCCGAAATTTCGCGGAGATTTTTTGGAGAGATCGTCTTTCCAGCCCCGCGCCCAGCTTTTATTTTTCTCTCCCCGGGCTGACCAGGGCAGACGCCATGATGGCGCGCGGCTGATGTGGAGGCGCCATGGCAGCCAGAACCCTGGAGATCGGCCCCGCCGGTCGGCACGTTGCCCAGGTGGTGGCGCGTCTGCGCGCGGCGCGCGGATGGGACCAGCGCGAACTGGCCGTCCGTCTGGGTGCGGTGGGGCGTCCGGTCTCCCGGTCGATGCTGGGGAAGATCGAGTCGGCGGCCCGGCGGATCGACGTGGACGACCTGGAGGCGCTGGCCCTGGCCCTGGAGGTCTCGGTGTCGGCTCTGCTCCCCGCCGAGCCGGACCGTTCGCCGGCCACCGTCGCACAGCTCGGTGGCACCTCGGACGCCGGGCCGGTGGAGGCCGCGCTCACCGACGACATCGAGGCGCTGGGCGACCTCTGCGGCATGGAGCCGACGCACGCCGCGGTGGCCTACCGGCTCGCCCGCCAGATGGACGGCCATCGGCCTGTGGCCTGTGAGGACTGCGGCTCCTCCGTGTTCATCCCGAACGACGCGCGCATCCTGCCTCAACTCGCCCGCGAACTGCGGGCCACGGTGGCGGCGCTGGTGGAGGGGCGTGCCGTGGATGACGACGACGATGACGGACTCGACCTCGGAGGCGGAGCGTTCTGAGACCTGGGCGCCGCCGCCCGAGTTCGCCGCCGAGCTGCTGGACCGGTACGGGCTGACGTGCCCGCCGCGCTGGGGTACGCCGCGGCGGCCGGAGTTCCCGAGCCTGGGGCCGGCTGCCTGGAAGGTGATGGAGAAGCTCGGCTATCCGCCGATGCCGTGGCAGCGCTACGTCCTGGATGTGGCACTGGAGATCGACCCGGACACGGGGCGGCTGGCTCATCGTGAGGTAGGGCTGTCGGTACCGCGTCAGCAGGGCAAGACGCAGCAGATCCTCGGCCTGATGGTTCACCGCATGGCGGCCGGCCAGCGGCAGAACATCGTCTACGCGGCGCAGACCCGGACGATGGCCCGCACGAGGTGGGAGGACGAGTTCCTCGTCACGCTGGAGGACTCGCCGCTGGGCAAGCGGATCCGTGCCCGCAAAGGCAATGGGAACGAAGCGATCATCTGGACCAGGACCCGTTCGCGGCTGGGCATCACCGCCAACACCGAGAAAGCCGGACACGGCCCGGCCCTGGACCTCGGCGTGATCGACGAAGCTTTCGCACACGAAGACGATCGCCTCGAACAAGCCTTCTCGCCCGCGATGCTGACGCGTCCGATGGCCCAGTTGTGGTGGGCGTCCGCCGGCGGAACGGAGCGCTCGGTGTGGCTCAACGGGAAGCGGGCCACGGGGCGGGCGCTGATCGAGGCCCTGTGGAAGACAGGCGTACGGCCGCGCAGCGCGTACTTCGAATGGTTCGCCCCGGAGGAGATGGACCGCAGCGACCCGGCGACCTGGCGGGCGTGCCTGCCCGCGCTCGGGTACACGGTGACCGAGGACATCATCCAGGCGGAGCTGGAGAAGATGGCCGCCGACCCGGGCGCGTTCGACCGGGCGTACCTGAACCGTACGAGGAAGGCGGCGCCGCCGGTCGACCCGAACGTGCCCAAGGGCGCGTGGCCGGCGCTGGCCGACAGCGGGTCGGGGATCGGGGAGACGGTGGCGTTCGCGCTGGACGTGGCGCAGGACCGGCGCTCCGCGTCCCTGGCCGTCGCGTCCGTACGGGCCGACGGCCTCGTGCACCTGGAGGTGATGGACCGGCGCCCGGGCACGGACTGGGTGGTGCCCGCGCTGGTCCGGCTGTGCACGCTGTGGCGTCCGCTGGTTGTCGCGGTGGCCGGCTCCGGGGCGCCCGCCGCCTCGCTGATCGATGACCTCCAGAACGCGGGCATCACCGTGCCGGAGGACAAGGAGCGCCCGCACCGCGGGCACCTGGTGGTCCTGCGCTCGGGTGATGCCTCGGAAGCCTGCGGGCAGATGGCGGATGCGATGAACCAGAGCATGGCCCGGCACCTGGACCAGGTCCCGCTGACCGCCGCGGTGAACGGCGCCCGCTCACGTCGCATCGGGGACGCCTGGACGCTGGACCGCACCAACTCCCTGACCGATGCCGCACCGTTCGCCGCTGTGACGTTCGCCCGGTGGGCGTTGCTCACGAAGGGGCCGGCGGTGCTGGACGACTACGACCCGATGGATTCGATCGGGTGAGAACGGAGCGTGGATGCGCGAGCGGATGACGACGTGGCTGGACACGCTCGGCCTGGTGCTCATCGCCGCGGGCGCGGGCGCGGGTGTGTGGCCGCTGATCGGCTGGGCGGGCCTGGCCGTCGCGGGCGCGGTGGTCCTGGCGGGCTCGGCGCTCGCCGCCCGCCAGGACAAGGCCGGCCGTACGGGGGGTGAGGGATGAGCCTGTTCTCCCGGCGGTCGGGGCAGAGCGCGGACCAGGCGTTCCCCGCGCGGCCGGTCCAGCGGACCGGCGGCACGGTCGTCACCCCCGACACCGCGCTGCGCAACAGCGCGGTGTGGGCGTGCCTGCGCCTGCGCGCGAACCTGGTGTCCACGATGCCGGTGGACCTCTACCGGCGGGTGGGCGGGATCCAGGTGGAGGTCCCCAAACCCCCGGTGCTGACGAACCCGGGCGGCGCCGCGGTCGACCTGCCGGAGTGGCTGTACTCCTCCCAGTTCGACCTGGACCGGTCGGGCAACTGCTTCGGGATCATCACCGCGCGCGACGGCCTGGGCTTCCCTGCCGCCATCGAGTTGGTGCCGGTGTCCGACGTGACCGTCCGCGTACGCAAGGGTGTGATCGCGAAGTACCTGATCGGCTCCGAGACGTACGACCCGGAACTCGTCTGGCATGAGCGGCAGTACACGATGTCCGGTCTGCACGTCGGCCTGTCGCCGGTGGCGTTCGCGGCCTGGTCGATCGGCGAGTACCTGTCGATCCAGCAGTTCGCCCTGGACTGGTTCGGCAACGGCGCCGTGCCCTCCGCGCATCTGAAGAACACGGCGAAGACGATCGACCCCGACGCGTCGGAGGAGATCAAGCGCCGGTTCAAGGCGGCGACGTCGAACGGCGACGTGTTCGTCACCGGGCAGGACTGGGACTACAAGATGATCCAGGCCGAGAACGCGGGCGCCGACTGGATCGCCGCGAAACAGTACGGCACCAGCGACATCGCCCGGTTCTTCGACGTCCCCGGCGACCTGATCGACGCAGCCGTGGCGGGCAGTTCGATCACCTACGCCAACATGACGCAGCGGAACCTCCAACTGCTGATCATGCATCTGGGTCCGGCGATCATCCGCCGCGAGAACGCTCTGTCCCGGCTCACCTCCCGGCCGCGGTTCGTGAAGCTGAACACGAATGCCCTGCTGCGGATGGACCCGCAGGCGCGCGCCGCGATGCTCCGTACGCAGATCGAGTCCCGGCAGCTCGCCCCGTCCGAGGCCCGCGCGCTGGAGGACCGCGAGCCGTTCACCCAGGAGCAACTGGCCGAGTTCGACCGGCTCTTCGGCAAGGGCGCCACGCCCGTTCCGCAGCCCGCCACCCCCGCAGGAGGAGTGACCCCATGACCACGATGACCGCCCTGCGCGCGCAGGCCGCCGCCGCGCGGTCCGCCGCCGCAGGCGCCACCGGCACCGCCGCAACCGCCCTGCCCCGCGACCGGCCCGAGTCCCCCGACCTCCGCTTCTCCTCCCAGCTCCGCGCGAAGAAGGTGATGCGCGAAGACATGGAGTGGTACCAGGTCGAGGGCTACGCGTCGGCGTTCGAGCAGGGCTACGAGATGTGGGACTTCTACGGCCCCTACACCGAGATCGTCAGCCACGGTGCGGCCGACGCGACGCTGGCCGCCGACCCGGAGGTGGTGTTCCGCTTCAACCACGCCGGGACGCCGATGGCCTCCACCCGCAACAGCCGGTTGCAACTCTGGTCCGATGACGCGGGGCTGGGCCAGCGGGCGTGGCTGAACCCGAAGCGCGCGGACGTCGCGCTGCTGGTCCAGGCGATCGAGGACCAGGACGTGCGGGAGCAGTCGTTCATGTTCCGCATCACCTCGGGCCAGTGGTCCCCGGACTACACCGAGTACCGCATCAACTCCTTCGACCTGGACCGCGGCGACGTCGGCCCCGTGACCTACGGCGCCAACCCGCACACCTCGGTCTCCTCCCGGTCGGGGGAGTTCCTGGCGTCGATCGCCACGCTGCCGCCGATCGTCGCGCGCGAGGCACTGGCCCGCCTGTCCGAGCGCACGGACCTCACCGGCGCCCGCACCCCTGCCCCCGCTGTTCCCCCGGCTCCGGTAATCGCGCCCGCGACGGCGCGCGCCGAGGGCCGCTCGATCTCCATGGTGCGCACGCAGTTGCTCGCCACGCTCGCGTCCGAAGAGGACTGACCGCGCGCACGCCGCGCACCGCTCACCCACGGCTCGCCCTCCGGCAGATCGCCCGGAGACGGGACCGGGCCCGGCCGGCAGACGCCCGGCCGCCGGTCACGCCGCACCACACCACCGGATCTACCGAAGGGGCATCACCATGCCTGGAACCATTGACGACCTGATCGCCTCGATCGAGGTCGAGCTGGAGGCCGCGCACAAGCGGCGCAAGAAGTGCGGAGCCGAGATCCAGCTCATCCTGGACAAGGCCCAGCAGGACGGCCGTTCCTCGCTGTCCGCCGAGGAGGACGAGCGGGTCGCCGAGCTGTTCGCCGCGCGCGACCAGTCCGGCTCCGACATCACCGGCATCGAGGGCAAGCTCGCCAACGCCAACAAGATCAAGACGGAGGAGATGGAGCGGCAGGCCCAGTCCAAGAAGACCGAGCCGACGCAGGCCAAGCGGCGCGCGTACGACCAGGTCGCCCGGGTCGGCAACGAGGAGCGGACCTACCGCAAGGACCAGGACCCGCACGGCAAGAGCTTCCTGATGGACATCTCCCGGCAGTTCCTCTACCAGGACGTTGAGGCCGCGCACCGCCTGTCCCGCCACATGGCCGAGGAGCGGGTGGAGCGCGCCGATCAGCTCCAGCGCGCGACCGGCACGTCCGCGTTCTCGGGGCTGACGGTCCCGCAGTACCTGACCGACATGTACGCCCCGGCGACGGCGAACCTGCGGCCGTTCGCGGACGTGTGCAACCAGCACACGCTGCCCGAGACCGGCATGTCGGTGAACATCTCCCGGATCACCACCTCCAGCAGTGCCGCCAACCAGACGGTGGAGAACGGGAGCGTGGCCGAGCAGGACATGGACGACACGCTGCTCACGGTGCCGATCAAGACGGCCGCCGGGCAGCAGACCGTCTCTCGGCAGGCCATCGACCGGGGCACCGGCATCGAGGACGTCACGATGCAGGACCTGTTCAACCGGGTCGCGACCGTACTGGACTCCACCCTGATCAACGAGGCGACGACCGGGCTGTCCGCGGTCGCGCAGGCGACCAGCTACACCGACGCCACGCCGACCGGCGCGGAGCTGTACCCGAAGATCCTCGGGGCGGCGGCCGGGGTGGAGGCGGCGCTGCTGGCGATGGGCCGGCCGTCGCACGCGGTGATGTCCTCGCGCCGCTGGTACTGGCTGTCGTCCCAGATGGCGGCCGTCTGGCCGATGATCAACTGGTCGGGCGTCCCGGTCCAGGCGGCCGGCACCGCGAACTCGAATTCCTCCTACGCCTCGGGGCCGCGCGGTGTCCTGCCCTGCGGGCTGGAGGTCGTCGTGGACAACAACGTGCCGACGAACCTCGGCGCGGGCACGAACGAGGACGAGCTGTACGTGGTGCCCCGGGACGAGTGCCACCTGTGGGAGGACGGCGACAGCCCGCTGTTCATCCGCGCCGAGCAGGCCAAGGCCGCGTCCCTCGGAGTGCTGCTGGTCGCCTACAAGTACTACGCCTACACCTTCGGCCGGTACGCCAACGGCATGCAGAAGGTCGGCGGCACGGGCCTGGCCACCCCGGCGTTCTGATCCCCCGCGGCGAGGGGCCCGGCCGGTGCTCCTGGTGGGGAAGCACCCGCCGCCCCTCGCCTCGGGCCAGCCCCGGAAAGGGGAAGACATGGCGATCATCCAGGCGTACGGCGGCGAGCGGCTGCCGAACTCCGCCCGCCTGTCCGCCGCGCAGGCGGGCAACGGCGTCTCCACCCACAGCGTCGACCGGGGCGCGGCGACCGAGCGCCCCGCGCTCCTCACGCTCACCACCACGGTCGGCGCGACGCCGACCTGTACCTACGCCATCGAGGGCAGCGCGGACGGGACCGGCTGGTGGCCGGTCTCCTACGCCGACCCGGCGACCCCCGAGACGCCGACGGTGGAGCCCCTCACCCTCACCACGGCCGGCACCGTCCGCAGGATCCTGCGGCCCGGCCAGCCGTGGCGCGTCCTGCGGCTGACGTACTCGGCCAACACCAACGTCACTAACACCGCCGACCTGACGGTCTTCTGAAAGGGGCGTGCCGATGAGCACCCGCAACGAGACGATGGTGGCCGCGCTCCGCCGTGAGCGCGCCGCCTACCGGAGCCAGGGCAAGAGCGAGCGCGTCGCCCAGGTGGACGAGCAGCTCCGCCTCCTCGGCCACGATCCCGACGAGACGGACAGCGGCAGCGTGGCGCCTGAGGGCCGCACCCCGGCGGACCCCGGCCGGCAGACCGCCGAGACCGCCGCACCGCAGGACCGCGGCGCCGAGCAGGACGACGGCCAGGAGGACGGCGAACAGGCGCCCGCCCCCGAGACGAAGCCGGCCGCGCGCCGCCGGGCCAAGGCCAAGGAGTAGGGGGTGGCGGCGCACGACTACGTCGACCTGGACGCGGTGCTCTCCCAGCTCAAGCTGGAGGACGACGACCCGCGTCGCAGCGACGTCCAGCGGGCGCTGACCGCCGCGTCCCGCTCGATCGACACGACGTGCGGCCGGCGGTTCTGGCTGGACGAGACGCCGGTGGCCCGCACGTACCGCACGCACCGGCGGACGGTCCGCGAGGCTGACGGCGAGGTCCTGCTGATCGATGACCTCGGCTCGATCGAGGACTTGGTGGTGGAGACCGGCTCCGGTCAGGCGTGGACCGAGGTGACCGGGACGGTGGAGACCGTCCCGGAGAACGCCCACGCGGACGGCCGGGCCGTCACCGGGCTGCTCCTGGTGGGCGGCTGCTGGCCCGGCGGCACCGCACGGGTACGGGTCACCGCACAGTTCGGGTGGCCGGCCGTGCCGGACGACATTCAGCAGGCCACCCTCATCCAGGCCAACCGGCTCGTGCGCCGCCGCGACAGCCCCGAGGGCGTCACCGGTTCCGCCGAGTGGGGCGTCGTACGGCTCTCCCGCCGCGACCCGGACGTCTGGAACCTCATCGAGCAGTACGTGCTGCCCGGCTTCGGATAGAAGGGAACCCTCATGCAGATCTCCGCCGTTCGCGATGCGCTCGCGGACGCGGCCCGTACGGTCGTGCTGCCCACCACCCGGGCCAAGCTCACCTGCACCGGCTACACCCCCGACGCCGTCAGCGAGCCGCACTTCTTCGTCGGCGAGTACGACGTCGACTTCGACAAGGCGTACGGCCGAGGCTTGGACATCGCCCAGTTCACATGCCGGGTGCTGGTCGGCCTGGCCGACGACCAGGCCACCCAGCGGCTCCTGGACGCGATGCTCTCCGGCTCCGGCCCCGCCTCCCTCAAACAGGCCCTGGAGACAGCACGCGGCGCCCCGGGCGAGTACGCGCTCGGCGGCGCGGCCGACGATCTGCACGTGATGCGCATCCAGGGCTACCGCTGGTACGAGCACCAGGCCACCTCCTACGTCGGCGCCGAACTCGTCGTCAAGGTCATCGGACAGGGGGCGTGATGGGGAAGTTCACACTGCTCGACGCCCGTCTGTTCGCGCCCGGCGCGGACCTGTCCGGCGCCTCCAACAAGATCGAACTCACAAGTGAGATCGAGGACAAGGACACCACCAACTACCGGTCGAACGGCTGGAAGGAGGTGATCGGCGGGCTGGGCTCGGCGGAGATCTCGGGCGAGGGACAGTGGGAGGCCGGCGACCCGTCGATGGTCGACAACGCCTCCTGGTCCACGTTCGGCGGGCTCGGTCCGTACACGGTCTGCCCGACCGACTCGACGGTGGGCGCGCTGGCGTACTTCACCAACGGGCTGCGTACGGACTACACGGTCGGTGACGCGGTCGGCGAGGTCGCCCCCTGGTCCGGCACCATCAAGTCCAGTTGGCCGCTGGTGCGCGGGCAGATCGGGCACCCGCCGGGCCTGGCCCGCACCGCGACCGGCATCGGCACCGCCCTCCAGCTCGGCGCCGTGCCCGCGGGCAAGCGGCTGTACGCCGCGCTGCACGTGCTGTCGGTGGCCGGCACGACACCGTCGATCACCGTACGGATCGAGTCCGACGACGCCGCGGGATTCGCCACCCCCATCACCCGCGGCGCGTTCGACGCGGCCACCACGCCGGGCGGCCAAATCCTGCGCGGTGACGGTACGGCCGTCACCGACACCTACTGGCGCGCCGCCTGGACGGTCTCGGGCACGGCGCCCTCGTTCATGTTCGCTCTCTCCCTGGGAATCAGGTGATCACTCATGGCCAAGATGGTTCTGCTGGCCGCGTTCGTCTCGGTCGGCGGCACAGACCTCTCCAGCTACGCGCGCAAGGCGGAGCTGACGGTGGAGGTGGAGGACAAAGACGTCACGACCTACGCCTCCCTCGGCTGGAAGGAAGTCCTCGGCGGCCTCAAGTCCGGTGAACTCAGCCTGGAGTTCCTCCAGGACGTGGCCGCCACGAAGATCGACGCGATCATGTGGCCGCTGCTGGGCACGGTCGTCCCCTTCGTGGTCCGCCTGGACAACGCCGTGGCGGGCCCGTCCAACCCCCAGTGGTCGGGGAACATCCTGATCAACGGGTGGAACCCCATCGAGGGCGGGGTCGGTGACGAGGCGTCCGTATCGGTCGGCTACCCGACCTCGGGCGCGGTGACCCGCGCCGTCGCCTGATGGCCGGCGGGCCGCCGTTCGACCTCCAGGTCACCCACGAAGGGCTCGATGCGCTGGTCCGCGCGATCCGCCGGGAAGCCGACGGCAAGGCCCTGCGCAAAGACCTCGCGAAGAACATGCGCGACGCGCTGCGCCCCGGGGCGGCGCAGGCGAAAAGCAGCATCATGGCGATGCCCTCGGCCGGCACCGGCACCGGGCCCGGCCTGCGCGCCGGAATCGCCAAGAAGATCCGCCCCGAGGTCAAGCTCGGCGGCCGGTGGACCGGCGCCCGCGTCAAAGCGTTCAAGACGCCGGCCCTGCGCCGCTTCCCCAACGCGCCCAAGAGATTGAACCGCCGTTCCGGCGGCTGGCGCACCCTCACCTACGGCCACCAGCCGTGGCGTACCCAGCAGGGCAAACGGGGCTGGTTCGACGACAGCTTCGTCAACGACACGGCGGCCTACCGTGCCGCCGTGCATGAGGCCATGGAGGACATGGCCCGGCGGCTCGCCGACCGATCCCAGTAAGGAATCCCCACCATGTTTCTGATCTACCAGCCCGAGGGCCAGGACGAGCCGACCCGCTGGCGCTACCAGCCCAAGAAGTTGATGAGTGTGGAGCGGGAGGACATCGAGCGCCGCACCGGCAAGAACTTCTCCGACTTCACGACCGCCGTCGTCCAGGGCAACTCGTTGTGCCGCCGCGCGCTGCTGTTCACCTTCCTGCGCCGCGACCACCCCAAGACGCGCTTCGAGGACGTCGACTTCGCGTGGGACGAGCTGAAGCTGGAGTACTCCCGCCAGGAGCTGGAGCAGATCCGTAAGAACATCCTGGAGAACACCCACGGCGACCAGCTCGCCGCCGCGCTCACCGCCATCGACCAGCAGATGGAGACGGCGTTCGATGACGTGGCCGAAGAGGGAAAAGCCGAGCTGCCGATCGCCGACTGAGGCAGCTCGGCAATGCCGCCCGCCTCCTGGGGATCCGCCCCTGGGAGTGGAAGCTGATGACCGTCGAAGAGACGGACGCGCTTCTGGACTGGCTGGACGAGTACCAGAAGGCCAACGAAGAGGCCGCGGAAAAACTGAAGAGCTGACCTGAGGGAGGTGCCCTATGGCTGACACCTCCCTGGTCTTCAACCTCGTGGCGCGGGACCGCGCGTCCGCAACCGTGTCGCGCATGGGCGAGAAGTTCAACACCGCGGCGGCCGGGATCGGGGTCGGCTTCGCCGCCGTCCTGGGGGCCTCCGTGGTGGAGGGCCTCAACATGGAGTCCGCGAACGCCAAGCTGACCGCGCAGCTCGGCCTCGGCCCGGCCGAAGCGGCGCAGGCCGCCGACGCCGCAGCCTCCGTCTACGCGGACGCCTGGGGCGAGTCCATCGATCAGGTCAACCTCGCCGTCAAGGGCGTGTACCAGAACATCGGGGACACCAGCGCGGCCGAGGGCGGGCTGGAGGGCGTCACCTCCAAGGTCCTCGCCCTGGCCCAGACCTACGACCAGGACCTCACCATGGCCACCGCGGCGGCCGGCCAGATGGTCCGTACCGGTCTGGCCGAGAACACCGACGAGGCCCTGGACATCATCGCCACCGGCCTGGGCACGGCCGCCGACAAGTCCGGCGACCTCCTCGAATCTCTCAACGAGTACTCCACCCAGTGGCGCCGCGTGGGCCTGGACGGCGAGACGTCCATCGGCCTGATCAACCAGGCCCTGCAAAACGGTGCCCGCGACGCCGACCAGGTCTCGGACGCGATCGGCCAGTTCGGCGAGCGCGCCCTCGCAGGCGGCCCTCCGGTCGAAGAGGCGTACAAGTCCATCGGCCTGTCCGCCGACGACATGGCCAAGAAGATCGGCGCCGGGGGCAGCAGCGCGGAGCAGGCGTTGCAGATGACCCTGGACGCGCTGCGCGGCACCAAGGACGAGACCGTCAAGCTCAACGCCGCCGCCGCACTGTTCGGGGACCCGGCGAACGTCATGGGCGACGCCCTGTACGCGATGGATCCGGCGTCCGCCGCGGCGGCGGCCGGGATGGGCAAGGCTGAGGGGGCCATGGACCGGCTCATGGCCTCCATGGGCGGCACCTCCGCGAAGCAACTGGAGTCGTTCAAGCGGAAGGTGCTGGTGGAAGTCGGGCAGATCGCCGGTTCCCTGATCTCCTTCGTGTCGCAGAACAAGGACGTTGTTCTGCCGGTCGTCCTCGGTTTCACCGCCCTGGCCGCCGTTGTCCTGGCCGCCCGCGTCGCGATGTTCACGTACTCCACCATCAGCTCCGTGGTGAGCGCGGCCCACGCCGTCATCTCGTCATCGACGTGGACCGTCATCGGGAACTGGGTACGGATGACGGCGATGGGCCTGATGGCCTACGCCCGGATCGCCGGTGCGGCCGTCCTGTCTGCGGCGACCACGGGCGCGGCCTGGGTGGGCTCCGCCCTCGTCAGTATCGGCACGTGGATCGCCGCGGTGATCCGCGCGGGCGTGACGGCCGCCGGCCAGTTCGTGATGATGGCCGCGCGCGCGGTCGCGTGGGCTGCGGTGATGGCCGCACAGTGGCTGATCGCTATGGGTCCGATCGGCTGGGCGATCGCCGCGGTGATCGGCCTGGCCGTCCTGATCATCGCCAACTGGGCCAGGATCAAGGCAGCGACGAGCGCGGCCTGGTCCTGGGTGTGGGGGAAGATCAAGTCGGTGGCGGCGTCCATCGTCACCTCGGTCTCCGGTGCGGTCACTCGGGCGCTCGCGGCGTGGGATCGGTTCAGGGCGGGTGCGGTCGCCAAGGCGAGCGCGGTGGTGGCGTGGATGCGGGGCCTGCCCGGCCGTCTCGCTGGCGCGCTCGGCAACCTCGGCAGTCTCCTCGTCAGCAAGGGCCGCGCCGTGGTCCAGGGTCTGTGGTCCGGGATCGTCAGCATGGGCGGCTGGATCCGCAGCAAGCTGATGAGCTGGGCTCGCAGCATGATCCCGGGGCCGATCGCGAAAGCCCTGGGGATCGCCTCGCCGAGCAAGGTCACGACAGCTCAAGGCAGATGGGTCGCGCGGGGCCTGGTGGCCGGTCTCACCGGCAGTACGAAGCAGGTCAAAGCAGCGGCCACGAAGCTCGCGGACATCGTGCGCGACTCGATGCGCCCCGGCAAGGCCCGTACGGCGGCGCTCGGCAAGATCAGCAAGGGCACCAGCCAGCTCGTCACGCTCGCCAACAAGGAGGCGGCGCTGGCCGCCCGGCTGAAGACCGCCACGAAGTCCCTGAAGGACCAGATCGCCGCCCGCGACAAGCTCGCCGCCGACGTCCGAAAGGGCGTACTCGACGGCGCGGCCATCACCCAGGGCACCGACGGCGCCACCACCGCGTCCAGCATCCTGGCCCAGCTCACCCAGAAGACCAACCAGGCCCGCCAGTTCGCCACCCAGCTCGCGACCCTCCGCAAGAAGGGAGTAAGAAGCGACCTGATCGGACAGACCGCGACGGCTGGAGTCGAGCAGGGCATCGGCGCTGCCAACGCCCTCGCCACCGCGAGCACCGCGCAGATCCGGCAGATCAACGCCACCCAGGCCAGCCTCGTCAGCGCGGCCGGCGCCGCCGGCGCCACCGCCGGAAACGCGATGTACGGGGCGGGGATCCAGGCCGCGCAGGGCATCGTCAAGGGACTCCAGTCCCAGCAGAAGGCCATCGACAAGCAGATGGCGACGATCGCCAAGTCCATGGCGTCCTCGATCAAAAAGGCCCTCGGTATTCGCAGCCCCTCGCGGCTGATGGCCGACCAGGTGGGCCGCTTCGTGCCGCTCGGCGTGGCCGCGGGGATGGCCGACACCCAGGGCGTGCTGGACCGGGCCATGACCGCCATGGTCCAGGCGCCCCCGCCCGCCGCCGCAGGCCCCGGGCGCACAGTCGCCCCGGCGCCCCTTCCCGCCAGCAGCAGCGGCGGGCGGACCGTCCTGGAGATCCGCTCCGGCGGATCGCGCGTGGACGACTTCCTCGTAGAGCTGCTCCGCAAGGCCGTACGCGACCGCGGCGGCAACGTCCAACTCGTGATCGGACAGAAGTGATCGCATTCCCCACCGACCCGCTGGACGTCCGGACCGAACTCCAGCTCGCCGGCCGTTGGACAGACATCAGCCCGTACGTCTACACCCGCGAGCCCATCACCATCACCCAGGGCCTGGCGAACGAGGGCACGGTCGTTGACCCTGGCCGCTGCGAGGTCACCCTCAACAACCGGCAAGGCAGGTTCTCCCCGAAGAACCCCATGTCGCCGTACTACGGGCTCATCGGCCGCAACACCCCGCTGCGGGTGTCCGTCCCGGGGCCCGAGTCCTACCTCGCGCTGGACGGAACCCCCGCAGCGACCGCGTCCACCCCGCACGTCGCCGCGCTCGGCATCACGGGCGACCTGGACGTGAGGGTGGAAGCGACGGTCGACTGGTACGCCACCCGCCCCCAGAACCTGATCGGCAAATGGGACTCGGCGAACGCGGCCAGGGCGTGGATGCTGCAACTGGAGAACGGGCTGATCCGCATCCGGATGTCACCGGACGGCGCTCTGAGCTACTTCGCCGCCTGGCTTCTGCCAGCGCTGCCGGAGTGCGCGGCCCTCCGTGTCGCTGTCGACATCGACAACGGCACCACCTGGACGGCCTGGGCGTACTGGGCACCGACCCTGTCCGGCCCGTGGACGCCCATCGGTACGCCGATCACGGGATCTGTGGTCATCGGCTCGCTGTACGCCGCACCCGGGGTGCCGCTGCTGATCGCGCCGACGTCCACGACGATCGTCCCCAACTGGACGCCCGCCGCCGGCCGGATACACCGCGCGGAGGTCCGTTCCGGCATCGGCGGCACGGTCGTTGCGGCGCCCGACTTCCGGGCCAGGACAGCGGGAACCGTCACCTTCACCGACACCCCCGGTCGCACCTGGTCCGTGAACGCGCCGGCCGTCGTTGATGACCGGGCGTACCGGTTCGTGGGTGAGGTGTCCGCGTGGCCGACGGAGTGGGATGTCAGCGGCGAGGACGTGTGGACCAGCGTGGAAGCCTCGGGGATCCTGCGGCGCCTCGGACAGGGCAACAAGCCCCTCGACAGCACGCTGCGGCGCCGGGTCCCGAGTGCACCGTCCCTGCTGGCGTACTGGCCCATGGAGGACGGCGCCTCCAGCGTCCAGGCGTACAGCCCCGTCCCCGGCGTCCGGCCCGCGGCACTGTCAGGGGTGGACTGGGCCGCCAACGACAGCCTCGCCGGATCCTCCGCCCTGCCCAAGCTGCAAAACCCCGCAGCACTGTCCGCGGCGGTGCCGCGCAGCACCACCGCCGGGTGGCAGGTGGAGATGGTCTACAACCTGCCCGTACTGCCGTCCTTTCAGACGGAGATCCTCCGCGTGGCCGTCACCGGGAGCGTCATGCGCACCGCCGTCGTGTACGCGTCCGGTGCGGGAATCCGCCTGGAAGCCCGCGACGCGGACGACAACCTCGTCAACTGGAACATCAACACGATCCCCTTCGCCATCGCCGCGTTCTGGGGGAAGTGGAACAGGCTCCAACTCTTCACGAGCATCTCCGGGACGACGACCACGCTGGCGCTGGCCTGGCGCGACGTCGGGGCGAATAGCTGGATCTTCGTCACCACCTCGTTCACCGCGACGATGGGCACGGTGACCGGCATCTCCGGCACGTGGGGTGCGGCAACCGAGGGGATGGCGCTGGGGCACCTGTCTGTGTGCGCGACCCCGGGCACCGGCAGCAACCCCGGCTCCACCATCTACTCGGGGGCCGACGACGGGTTCGCGGGGGAGACAGTCCGCACCCGTATCCTGCGCCTGGCCGACGAAGAGGCCCGGCTCGCCCTCAGCTACTACGGTGACGCCGGAGCCGACACCGAACGCCTCGGGCCGCAACTGCCCGGCGCCCTGACGGAGATGCTCCAGGCCGCCGCAGAGACCGACGGCGGGATCCTGCACGAGCAGCGCGACGCCCTGGCCCTCGTCTACCGCGACCGGGCCAGCCTCTACAACCAGGCCCCGGCCCTGACCCTCGACTACCTCGCCACCGGCGAAGTCGCCCCGCCGCTCAAGCCGGTGGAGGACGACCAGCGGGTACGCAACGACGTCACCGTCCAACGCGACCGTGGCAGCTCGGGGCGGGTGGTCATCGAGACCGGGCCGATGTCCGTGCTCCCCCCGGAGCAGGGCGGCATCGGCATCGTGGACGAGTCGGTCACCCTGTCCCTCGCGTCCGACGCGCAAACCGAGCAGATCGCCGGGTGGCGCGCGCACCTGGGAACCGCCGACGAGCCCCGCTACCCGGCCGTCCACGTCCAGCTCCACACCGCCACCCATCTGATCCCGAGCGTGCTCGCCCTGCGGATCGGCGACAAAGGCGTCATCCGGCGCACGCCCGTGTGGCTGCCGCCCGGCGACATCGAGTTCCTCGTCTACGGGTACACCGAGGTCCTCGACCAGACCACGTGGGACCTCACGATGAACGCCGTACCGGGCGGCCCCTGGACCGTCGGCGTGGTCGATGACCCCGTCCAGGGCCGCGCGGACACCAGCGGCACAGTCCTCGCCGCCGCGGTCACCAGCACCGAGACCGGCCTGGAACTCCACACGGACCTGACGGCCAGCCCCCTGTGGGCCGACAGCTCCGGCTACCCCGGCGAGTTCCCGTTCGACCTGCGGTTCGGCGGGGAGGTGGCCCGGGTCACCGCCCTCACCAACCGGCTCGACCAGTTCACCCGCACCGTCGCCAACTCGTGGGGCACCGCCACCTCCGGCCAGGCGTGGACGCAGGCCGGCGGACTCGCCTCGGACCGGTCGGTCACCAGCGGCAGAGGCGTCATCACCCTGCCCGCGAACATCAGCTCCATCCGATACCAGCAACTCGTAGACGCCGCCGTCACCGACTGCGAGGTCCGCGTACGGATGTCCGTGTCCGCGGTCGCCACCGGCGCATCGATCGTGCCCGGGGTACTCCTGCGCTGCTTCGACACCAGCAACTTCTACCGAGCGCGGATCCACTTCGGCACCGGCGGCACGATGTTCGTGTCCGTCACCCGCGACACCACCCAGATCGGCGCCAGCCCCGCCCTGCCCTACAGCTACGCCGCCGGAGACGAGTTCGAGCTGCGGGTACGGCTGGCCGGCCACACCATGCAGATGCGGGTGTGGCCCGTGGGCACGGTGGAGCCCATCGGCCTCTGGCACCACACCGAGACCGTCATCACCAACACGATCCCGGTCGGCACCATCGGCATCACCGCGTCCGCGTTCGCGGGCATGACCAACGTCAACCTCGCAATGAGGTTCGACAACTTCGAGGTCGTCACCCCGCAGCTCGCGACCATCGTTCGGTCGGCCAACGGCATCACCAAGCCTCACGCGGCCGGCACCGACGCGCGCCTGGCCGTCCCGACCATTACCGCACTGTAGGAGGACCCGATGGCCTGGCTCGCAGGACAGCGCATCACCGCCCAGCGGCTCCGTGACGAGACACAGAACACGGTGAACTACTCGGCGATCACCGCGAACACGGCCACCACCACCGCGGCGGAAGTGATCGGGATGACAACGACCCCCGTGACCTTCCGCTCGGGCCGTGCCTACCGCGTCACGTACAAGGGCGCCATGGCCTCATCGACCGCCGGCCAGCAGGGCACCATGGCCGTGCGGAAGGGCACTGTGACGGGCATGACGTTCGTCAACGGCTTCCGCCTCTACCTGCCCGCGAACGGCACGGTCGCCTTCGTCTTCTCCGGGATCTCCTCCAACACGACGGGGTCGGACATCACCACCACCCTCGTAGGGACCTACGGACTCACCGTCCAGGTCACCAGCGGCACCGTGAACCTCGGCGCCTCCCCGTCCAACCCGGCCTACATCCACGTGGAAGACATCGGACCGTCCGGGGACTACACCGGCGTCACAGCAATCGTCTGACCCACACCCGAGCCCCGAGCCGACCCGGCCGGGGCTCCTTGCACGCCCTCACCCTGGGAGGCACCCATGTCCGACGTCCTCGGCATCGACCCCACCCCGCTCCAGCTCGGCCAGCTCGCCGCCGCCGCGTACAGCGAAAGCACCGGCGGCCGTACCCACGACGGCCGGCCGATCCCCGCCTGGGACGACCTCGGTGCCAGCGTCCAGGCCGCGTGGATCGCAGCGGCCACCGCCGTCGCCCACGCCGTCACCCCCCTCACCGAACCGGCCGAACAGGAAGAGGGCTGACAAATGTCCGTCGATCCCACCCCGGTCGACCACGACCACCTCTGGTGCACCACCACGGAGGCGTACCACCTGCACCAGCCCCTCCTGGCCGAGCAGCTCGGGCTCCTCACTGAAACCTCCGCGACCAATCCGGCTGCGATCCCCGCCGCGCTGCGCGGCCCCAACTGGACCCCAGAGGACTGATCATGGCCAAACCCCTGTCCGCCGCTGCGTTCCTCGCGGCCCTACGCGCCGAGGGCGTGAAGGTCAAAGAGGTCGGCGACTGGCCTACGCACAACCGCAATCACAAGGGCCCCTGGGGCCCGGCCAACGGCGTGATGATCCACCACACCGTCACCTCCGGCACCGACGCGTCCGTACGAATCTGCCGCGACGGATACGCCGCCCTGCCGGGGCCGCTGTGCCACGGCGTCATCGACAAGACCGGTGTCGTCCACCTCGTCGGCCACGGCCGGACGAACCACGCCGGGGGCGGCGACCCGAAGGTCCTCGCGCGCGTGATCGCCGAGGACTACGGCGACCGGCCGCCCAAGCCCACCCAGGGCAACACCGGCGGCGAGGACGGCAACGCCCGCTTCTACGGCTTCGAGTGCGTCAACCTCGGCGACGGGAAGGACCCGTGGCCACCGGCCCAGCTCGACGCGATCGAGCGAGCCTCGGCCGCGCTGTGCCGGGCGCACGGGTGGGGGGCGAAGAGCGTGGTCGGGCATGCGGAGTGGTCGAGCGACAAGGTCGATCCCCGAGGGGTCGGGATGCCCGGCATGCGCGACCGGATCGCTACCAGGCTCAAGCACCCCGCGTCCTGGTCACGCGGCAGCTCGAAGCCCACCAACCCGGCCCCGCCGAAGGAGACACCCGTGGCCACCACCGACAGCAAGGTCACTGCCCTCCACTCCAACCTGCTCACCATCGGCTCCCTCACCGAAGTCGACGGCAAGGGCGCCCGAGTGAACCACGGCGCCGGCTACTACCTCGCCCACATCGAGCGCGACACCACCGCGCTCCAGCTCAAGGTCGACCGGCTGGAGAAGACGCTGGCCGAAGTCCTCGCGCTCCTCAAGACCAAGTCCTGACCCGCACAGACGAAGGGATTCACCATGACCACTTCCGCGTTCTGGACCGCCACGTTCGAGCGGATGATCCGCACGTTCGCCCAGGCCGTCCTCGCGCTCCTGGGCGGCGACGGCCTCGGCCTGGTCGACGTCGACTGGGGCACCGCGCTCTCCGTCGGCGGCCTGGCCGCCGTCGCCGCACTGCTGACCGCCATCGTCGCCAGCGGCGGCACCACCGGGCCGGGCATCACCGAGACCGTCGCAACCGCGGCTACCCCGCGCGGCCCCACGAGCATCTGATGCGGGCGGCGGCACGGACCGTCAGTCGCCGCCGCGCCATCCTCGTGACCCTCGGCGCGGGTTGGCTCGGCTACGGAGTGCTCGGCATCCTCGCCAACCCCCGCCAGGGCACAACCCAGCTCCTCGCCGACATCACCCGCTGGGTGCCGATGACCGCGCTCGGCTGGCTGTGGGTGGCGGCCGGGGCCGTCGCAATGGTGGCCGGCGCGGCGGTCCGCTGCCCGCGCCTCCAGTCCGCCGGGTACGCGGCACTCGCCGCGCTCGCCGGACTGTGGGCGGCGGCGTTCACCATCGCCATCCCCCGGACCCCAACCGCGTCGGGGTCGGCGTGCATCTGGGTGGCGATCGCGCTGGCTGTGGTGCTGGCCGCGGGCATGGACGATCCACTGCCCGCGCATCTGAGAAAGGCGCGCGCGTGGACATCGCAGGAGTAGCCGCGGCCGTCGTCGGCCTGGTCGTCGGCGTCCTCGGCTGGACCCAGAGCAGGGCCACCAACAGGCGGAGCGACTTCACCACGATCACGGAAAGGCTCGATCGCGAGCTGCGGGTGGAGCGCGAGCAGCGCCGGATCCAGACGTACTACCTGGTGGCCCTGGTGAAGTGGGGCCGCCGGGTCGCCCCTGAGGGTGATCCGGTCCCGGAGCCTCCGCCCGAGCTGGACCTCAGCCCCTGGGCATGACCGCGCCCCGCCCTCCTCCGGGAGGGTGGGGCGCTTTGTCATGTCCGGGAAACGGAGAGGGCCTTGCGGTCACAGTTCCGCAAGGCCCTTCCATGTAACCCGGCCGTCTGACGGGGGTACATTTCCCAGTGGACGCTAGGAATGGAGCCAGTATGCCCCACTACAGCGATGCCCACGGGACCGCAGACAACAACGGGCAGCGCCTCGCGCGCCTCCGGATGCGCCGCCGCTGGACACAACAACGCCTCGCCACCGAGACCGGATACTCCCTCTCCTCCGTGAAAGCCTTTGAGCAAGGCCGAAGGGCACTCGACAGGCCCGCGGTCATCCTTCCTCTGTGCAGGGCACTCGACTGCCACCCCACCGAAATCACCGGCGGCCCCGTCGTCCCGCCACAGAGCGACCAGGAGGGCCAGGACGCGGTCGCCGGGGTAGCGGCAGTGCGGCGCGCGATCCTCCGACACGGCCGGCCTGCACGTCCCACCGAACAGGAGGCCCTGGAAGTCGACCTCCAGGGCCTGCGCCGCCGCACAGCCGAGGCCAACAGCCAGCGCGCCTCCGCAGCCTTCTCGAAGTCCAGCCAGAACCTTCCGGCGCTGCTCCGGGACCTCCAGGTGGCCGCCGAGATCTGTGAGGGAGACGAGCGGCGGACGGCCTTTGCGTTGCTCACGTCGGCGTACGAGTGCGCCATGCAGTACCTCTACAAGCTCGGGCATGTCAGCGACGCGACTCTGGCCACGGAGCGCGTGGTCTGGTCGGCCCAGGAGACCGGGGACCCGCTGCGCATGCTGGCGGCCCACTGGTACGACGCTGGAGAGTTCCTGTCCATCGGTGAGCACGACGAGGCCGGCGCCATCATCGACTCGGCGCTCTCCGATCTGGCAGCCGTCAAGAGCCCCGGTCCTGAAGCAGTGTCCCTGCTCGGCGCGTTCGAGTTGAAGGCCTCGCTCAACTACGCCCGTGCCGCCGACGGGAAGGCGGCAGAGCAGCACTGGAAGCGCGCAGGTAAGACCGCGGACCGGCTCGGTGAGGACCGCAACGACTTCCAGCTCCAGTTCGGTCCCACCAACTTCGCCATCTGGGGTGTATCTCTCCCAGTCGAGATGGGTCGGGGGCGGCTTGCCGTAGAGCGTGCGGAGAAGGTGAAGCTCCCTGCGGAGTACTCGCCTGAGCGGAGGTCGCACCACTTCATCGACGTGGGCCGTGCCCACTTCTACAACGGCCAGCGGGAGGAAGCACTCGGGGCGTTCCTCGAAGCCGAGCGCCTGGCACCGCAGGCGACACGGATGCACTCCGGTGTCAGGGAGACCGTCGGCACCATGATCCGCACTCAGAAGCGCGGTCAGCTCGCGGAGTTCGGGATCCGCCTGGGAGTCGTCTGACCGCAAAGGGCTACATTCTGTAGCCCTTGTGTCACCCCTCAGTCCCTACCGTCAGTGGTGCAGATCACAGACTGCCAAGGACTGAGGGGCCCCTATGCCCGAGACACCGCTCGTCTTCATCTACGACCGCCACCCCAGCCTGCGCGCCCGAGGCATCCTCGACCTCCGCTTAGAGGGTTGCCAGAACTGGGCCGCAAGTCGGGCCTGGGAGATCGCCGGCCGCTGGGTCGACCTCGGAGACGACGCCCTCAGCGACGCACACCGGCCGAAGTTCACCGAACTGGCCGCGTTCATGCGCGAGGTCTCCGAGCTGACCCCGGACCGCACCCTGATCTGCCTCGTGCACCACTGGGACCGCCTCACCCGACACGGCGACCGCGCCACCTATCAGCACCGGATCGCGGCGGCGGGCGGCTACACGGCGACAACGTTTGGCGACGACGACCAGGCCGACATCCTCGCCGCCGCGCAGGACGTCCGGTGACCCGGTGCCCCGGAGGCGGCCACAACTTCCCGCACGAGGACGACCAGGCCGCGCGCTGCGACGAGCACGGCATCACCCTGATGTGGCACGGCCCGCCGATCGTGGACGCAGACCTCACCGAGGGCACTCCCTGCCTCTGTGGCTGCGGCGAGCCGGGCGGCTGGGGCGTCGACCTCGCGCGCCCTCGCCCCTGACTCCCGTGCGCCGTCGGGGTGCTCCCTGGCGTACGGGCCGGGCCCGGCCGTCCCACCCTTGCGGCCGGGCCCATCTACCGCACCAGCATCCCCAACTGAGCCCCCGACCCGGCCGAGACGCTATTACGCCGCTTCGGCCGGGTCGGGTCTAACCCGCTGACAGACTGAGGACCATGAGCGATCAGACCTGGCCCGACGCCTACCGCCCCTCGCAGAAGCCGGTTCAGTGCATCAAGTGCAAAGGAACCGCGGTGATTCTTTCCCGAGCGCTGCATCCTGGCTCGGGCGAGGTGCAGTGGCGCCTTACCTGTCTGGACTGCCGCATCGCATGGCCTCAGGACCAACACGGCGGGGAACCCGACGAATACATGTGATTGGAGTCGATCATGCGAGAGCCCGAGGCCACCAAACCGTTACAGGACGATTGCGCCAACGGCCACAAATCCACGATCTCCCTGCCCAATGGTAAGCACCGCTGCCTGGACTGTGGGGCCGAGTGGTAGCCCGCTGAAGCGGGCCAGCCGGTCCGCTGCCACGGCAACACTCGCCCCACCTACCGCCCCGGCCGGTCCACGTCCCCCGTCGTCGCCGGCCGGGGCTCTGTCTCGCGGACGAGGTCAGCGAGTGGCATGTCGAGCACCCAGGCGATACGGAGCAAGGTCGTGATCAGAGCGTCCTCGCCGGCCTCGATCCGCTGGAGAGTCACCCGGTCGATCCGGCAGGCGAGGTGCAACCGCTCCTGGGTGAGGTTCTGCGCGGTGCGCGCGGCCCGTACGCGAGCCCCTATGGCCCGGCGTCGTTCGATGGTCCATGAGTCATCATCTGGCAGTTCGCGCACTCGACAAACGCTCTGACCTGGGTCATCGTAAGTCTGCTGAATGCATTCAGCTTTTTTTGATCTTGGTATCGCATGGCGTAGCGCAAGCAGGCACTGGTCGAGCGATCGGAACGCATGTAACGTACAGGAATCGATTGTGTGTTCGATATCTGGGGGGTGGTGGCTCTGCCCACTCCTCCGGCCCCGAACGCACCAGGGTGAGCAAGGGTGGCCCCCCTCGCTGACGCCCTGGTGCTGCGCCGCCCCTCCCGCCCCCGGGAGGGGCGGCGCTCTGCTCTCAGGTCGTACTGAGGGCTGGATTTCTGGGAGGTTTCTGGGCGATGATCATGAACGGGGAGGGCGTAGGGGGAGTGTAGGGAGAGTGGTCTAGGTTGCGCTCTACGGCCCCATGGAGGCGTGATTGACCAGGCCATATCCCAGAATCGGCCCCTATTTGAGCTGGTCGTGAAGGCGGTGGCCTTTGAGTGAGCGGAGATCACCCAGATCTACGAGGGCACGAACCAGGTCCAGCGCATCGTCATGGCCCGCAACCTGCCGTAGCGGTTTTCCCGGGTCGGACCGTTCCCGTCCCGCGCGCGCCCCCGCCCCGGTCTCGTGCCGGGGCCGGGGCCGTGCAAGGGGTCCTGAACCCGGACTCCGAACGAGAGGACCTAGCGGACGTCGACGTAGTCCTCGCGCCCGCTCGACGCGTAGTGCGTCTTCACCGTGTCGACGTAGCGCATCTGCCAAGTCCCGTCCTGCTGCGCCGTGAACTGCTTGCTGAACGTGCCGTTGGTGAGGGTCTTGGCGCTGCCCAGTTCCTTCCAGGCCGCACCGCGCGTGGCGGGCTTGAAGTAGACGCGGACCTTCTGGCCCGCGTACGCCTTCCACGTGGAGCCGGACTTCTGCGTCAGCTTGCCCTTGGCCGTCAGCTTCGTGCCCTTGCGGACGCCCTCGGGGGTGACGTCGTCGCTCCGGATCTCGGTGTACGTGCGGCCGAGCTTGTGCACGCGGCTCTCCACGCCCGGGGCCGCCAGGTGGCGCAGGCGCCAGTAGCTGCCGGCCGTGCCTTTCAGCGGTGCCGTCTGCTGGAACGCGGTTCCGTACGTGGCCGTGAACCGGCCCGCGCTCGACCAGTTCTGGCCGTCCGTGGAGTGATCGATGGAGACCTGCCCCGTCGTCCCGGCGGGGTACGAGCCCGAGGTGACGTTCAGTTTCCCGCCGAAGGTGACCTTCCGGTACTTGTCCACCCCGGCCTCGACCGCCGAGAACGTGCTCGTGGCGGCCGTCCTGACCTGGACGTCGTACGGGGCGGCCGTCCCGAACCACGGCTCCTGGCCGAGAGCGAGGCGCGTGGCACCGTTCCTCGTGGCGGGGAAGGCGCCGGAGAAGGTGCCGTCGGCCTTGGTGCTCGCGAGGGGCTTGCCGTCCACCAGGACACCGACGCCGCCCGCCGGCTTCCGGGTGCCGTCGTCGGCCGTACGGGTCACCGTGCCGCGCGCGGGGACGTCGCTGCCGTACGGGGCCGTGACCGAGCGGGCGGGGGTGTCCACCGTCAGCTTGAGGGGCTGTCTGCGGACCGTCACCGGGAACGACACGTCGTTCTCCTGGAACCAGACCCTCAGGAGCGTGTCACTCTCGTAGCCGCTGAAGCCGAAGGGGATGGAGAAGCGTCCCGCCGCGTCGACGGTCGTCGTCACGAAGTCCTGGGACGTGCGCCGCGACAGGACCCCGGCCCCCGCGAACGGCTTGACCTCGCCTGTGTTCGGGTCCTGTGCGACGAGCGTGCCGTTCACCGTGGCGACGCGGTGGTCGTACGACACCGACCCGCGGTCGGCGGTGGCGGTCAGCTTCGGGGCGAGGCCGTAGGTGAGCTCACCGTTGTCACGGTCGACGAGTTCGCCCGCCGTACCGGCCCTGACCACGAGGTCCACGGTGTACACACCCATCGCGGGCAGCTCGACCGGGTCGGTCCAGAACTGCTGCTCCTCGCAGTCGTACGCGGTGGTGCACCGCCCGGCGTCCCTGAGGCCGAGCGTGGCGAGCACCGCGTCACCGCCCTTGGCGCGCACCCGGACGGTGACCTCGGACGGAAGCGAGCCGCGGTCCCAGTGCTCGTAGAGCACATGGATCCTGCCGTCCTTCTCGGCGCTCCACGCGAACGACCGGAGGTCCACCTCGGCCGCCCGCGCGGTGGGCGCGGCGATCAGCGTGGATGCGGAGAGCGCGACGGCCGTGCTCACCACGGCCATGGTCTTTCTCAAGGGTCCTCCATCGGACGTGTGCGCGTTGATCTACGGCACATTCGACCCGTCGGTCAGGAGGAAGGTTGTACGCGACATCCACCGGCCGCGGGCCCCCGCGCCACCGCCGCCGGGCCAGGGAGGCCGCGGCGGCGGAGGACGGAGAGTGGAGAGCGGAGGACGCGGGCGTCAGTCGCTGGTGACCGTGACCTTCTCGTCGTTGTTGAGCTGGTTCACCAGCTCCTTGACCTTCGTCTTGTCCCAGACCAGGTTGCCGCCCACGCTGCCCGAGATCGGCATGTTCATGGAGACGCCGTCGCCGCCCGTGATGCCCTTCATCGCGAAGAACATCTGGCCCAGCGACCAGAGCGACATGTCCTTGTCCACGATCAGGGTGTCCAGGCCCGCGCTCATCGTCGGGTAGAGCTTGAACGGGTTCAGGATCTTGCCCGGGGTGGCCGTCTGCGAGGCCAGGGCCGCCAGGAACTTCTGCTGGTTCTTCGTACGGTCCAGGTCACTGGCGGCGAACGCGTACCGCGTACGGACGAAGGCCAGCGCCTGCTCGCCGTCCAGGGTCTGCTTGCCCGCCTGGAAGTCGGCGCCCGACTTCTTGTCCTTGAACGCCTTCGGGATGTCCATCTCCACCCCGCCGATCGCGTCCACGATGTTGGCGAAGCCGGCGAAGCCGATCTCCACGTAGTGGTCGATGTACAGCCCGGTGTTGAACTCGACGGTACGGACGAGCAGCTCGGGGCCGTCCTCCGCGTACGCCGCGTTCAGCTTGGTCTGGCGGCCGGTGCTCGGGTACTCCTTGCCGGACTCCGAGCCCACGAACGACGGGATCGTCACATTCGAGTCGCGCGGCAGCGAGATCAGCGTCGGACCGTTCGACCCGTCGTGCAGGATCATCATCGAGTCGGTCCGCTTGCCCTCGGCGGAGCCCGTGTGGAGCTTCTTCTTGTCCTCGTCGGACATGCCCTCGCGGCTGTCGGAACCGACGATCAGATAGTTCGTGCCGTCGCCCTGGCTCGGCCGCTCGATGACCTTCGAGAGGTCGACCTCGCGCTTGAGCTTGCCGTCGGCCCAGAAGTACGTACCGATGGACGTGACCAGCAGCGCCACCACCAGGACCAGCGCGCCGATCTTGATCCGGCGCCCCCAGTCGGGCGCGTACCGGGGCCCGGGGGCCCCGCCGGGCTGCGGCGGGATGTAGCCGCCTCCGCCGCCCTGGCCGCCGCCCGCGCCGGCGGGGGAGCCGTAGACCTGGCCCGTGTTGTACCCGCTGTCGTAACCGGCGCCCTGCCCCTGGCCGCGCCCCTGCGCCTGCTGGGGTACGCCGCCCCGCTGCACATGCGGCATGACGCGCGCGCCTTCGGGCTGTGTGCCTCCGCTGCCGCGCCCGTAACGGTCGTTGCGGTCGCCGGTCCGCCCATCGGGCCAATCATTCATGCGCACAGTGTGCCGGGCCCGTCCGCGTCCGATCCAGGGAGGTGGGAAATCGGACCAGGCCCGTTGCGAATCTGATGCAATGCGAACCGGAATGGAGCCCTTGTGAAGGTTTGACCTCGGGACGGCCGGGCGGACGGTCGGCCGGGCGGGGCATCGGTTACGGGCAGACCGCCTGGTCGCCGGTGGTCGCGTCGAACTCGCCCTTCGGGTTCTCCTCCGCCCGTACCGGAGTCACCGCCTTGTAGTCCGTCCCCGCCATCACCTTCAGCGTCGCGCCCTGCTGCTTCACCGCCCGCAGCTCGCTGCCCGGCAGCGCCGCCGCCAGGGACTTCGCCGAGCGGTCCCAGCGTGGGTCGTACATCACCACCGTCCGCCGGACGTCGTCGCCGTCCGAGGTGAGCGGCGAGCCGGTCGTACGGAATCCGGTGGCGTGCAGCGCGTCGTCGACCCGCTTGCCCAGACCGTCGGCCGGCGTCCCGTTGTAGACCTGTACGCGGATGTCCCGCGGGCTCACCTCGACGACCGTGGCCTTCCCGCCGGACGGGGAACCGGAGCCCGTCCCGCGCGGCGGTGCCAGCGGCTCGTCCTCGCGCAGCGCCTGGAAGAGCCGCTTCGACTTCACCGGGTCCCACTTCACCGTCGCGCCGACGCCCTTCACCGGGACCGAGGCACCGCCACCGGCCAGCGGTACGGACGTGAACTCCGACGAGGAGGGCGAGAAGCCGCGCATCGCCTCGTTGACGGCGAGCATCTGCTCGGCGCCGAACCCGGCGTCGGCCCTGACCGAGCCGAGGACCGTCGAGGTGACCTCCTTGAACCGCGCCGGGTTCAGCAGCACACCGCTGCTGGTCGCCCGGCCGATCAGGGCGGCGACGAAGCGCTGCTGGCGCTGCATCCTGCCGAGGTCCGCCGCGCCGTCGACATGGCGGGAGCGTACGTACTGAAGGGCCTCGCCGCCGTTCATCCGGTGCGTGCCGGGCGCCAGATCGAGCCCGGTGTACGTGTCCTTCATCGGCCGGGTCGTGCAGATGTCCACGCCCTCCAGCGCGTCCACCGTCTTCATGAAGCTCGTGAAGTCGACCTCCAGGTAGTGGCTGATCTTCACGCCCGTCAGGTGCTCGACGGTACGGACGGTCAGACCCGGCCCGCCCTCCGCGTACGCCGCGTTCAGCTTGACCGGGTGCGGGGCGTGGTGCTTGCCCGTGGTGCCGTCGGTGTGCTCGGGCAGCTCGGCGAAGCTGTCGCGGGGGAGGCTCACCACGCTGGCGCGCCGCCCGTCGGCCGAGAGATGGACCAGCATGATCGTGTCGGTGCAGTGGCAGGGCGCGCCGCCGAGGCGGTACTTCTGCCGCTCCTCCTCCGTGATCTTGTCGCGGCCGTCGGTGCCGACGAGCAGCAGGTTCAGCCCGCGGCCCGCACCCGGCCGGTTCTTCATGTCCTTGAACGGGTCGATCCGGCCGATCCCGGTGTCCAGGCTGGTCATCACGGCGTGGCCGATCCCGCCCGCCCCCAGGACCAGGACGGAGAGCGCCGTCGCCATCCGCATCCCCCAGCGGGGCCGCCCGTCCTTCTTTCCCCCGCCCTTCCTCCGCCCGTTCTCCTTCCGGGCGTCCGGACGACGGCGTACGTCCGGACGGCGGGTGGTGCGGGGCGGCGTGGGCACGGGAGACACCTCCGCGGTGAACAAGGCGGGCACGGGCGGGCACTGGCGAGCACGGTGGGAGCGGACCGTGAGCACGGTAAGCCCATACGATCAGCGACGCCGGTCCGCAACCGGACGGCGCGCTTCGCTGTCCCCCGTTCGCGGTAACGTGGGCGGCCATACCGCCGTAGCCCGAAGGCCCCGAAGGACCCCATGCCTGCCCTGCCTCCCGCAGTCTCCGTGATCATGCCGGTGCTCAACGAGGAACGTCATCTGAGGAACTCCGTCCGGCACATCCTGGAGCAGGAGTACGAGGGCGAGATGGAGGTGGTCATCGCCCTGGGCCCCTCCACGGACCGTACGGACGAGATCGCCGCGGAGCTGGTGCGGGAGACCGCGTCCCACACGCGCGCCCAGGTGCGGACCGTGCCCAACCCGACGGGCCGCACCCCCGCCGCGCTCAACGCCGCGATCAAGGCGTCCAAGCACCCCGTCGTCGTACGGGTCGACGGCCACGGCATGCTCTCGCCGAACTACATCGCGACCGCCGTCAGGCTGCTGGAGGAGACCGGCGCCCAGAACGTCGGCGGCATCATGCACGCCGAGGGCGAGAACGACTGGGAGAACGCGGTCGCCGCCGCCATGACCTCGAAGATCGGCGTCGGTAACGCGGCCTTCCACACCGGCGGCGCGGCCGGCCCCGCCGAAACCGTGTATCTGGGTGTCTTCCGGCGCGAGGCGCTGGAGCGGCTCGGCGGCTACAACGAGGAGTTCATCCGCGCCCAGGACTGGGAGCTGAACTTCCGGATCCGCGAGTCCGGCGGCGCGATCTGGTTCTCCCCGGAGCTGCGCGTCCAGTACCGGCCGCGCCCCTCGGTGCGCGCGCTCTCCAAGCAGTACAAGGAATACGGCCGCTGGCGCCATGTCGTCGCCCGCTACCACTCCGGCTCGATCAACCTCCGCTACCTCGCCCCGCCGACAGCCGTCTGCGCCATCGCCGCGGGCTTCGTCGTCGGCGCGCTGCTCACGCCGTGGGGCCTGGTCGTGCCGGGCGGCTACCTCGCCGCGATCGTGGCCGGCTCCGTACCGGCCGGCAGGGGAATGGCGCCGAAGGCGCGGCTCCGGATCCCGGTGGCGCTGGCCACCATGCACATGTCGTGGGGGTACGGCTTCCTCACCAGCCCGAAGGCGCTGGCGAAGAAGGTCATCGCGAGCCGCCGCCCGGCGGCACGGCCGGCCGAGGCCCCGGGGGCCGGAGTCGAGGCCGACGCGTAGCCGCCCGCCCCCGTACGAGCCCAGGACGCCCCCCGTGCGCGGGCACGGGGGGCGTCCTGGGCTCGTACACACCTGTACGGCGATCCCGTACGGGGATCAGAAGCGGTACGGCGCGTACACGTCCATGCACGCGTCCTTCTCCGAGCCGTTGAGGGCGTCCGCCGTGTCCGGGACCCCGCCCGCCTCCGGCTTGCTCTCCTTCGGGAAGGACGCGCCGTCGCGCCAGTCGGCGCCCACGTCCACCGTGACGCCCGAGACGTCCGTGGACCGCTTCACCGAACTCGTCGGAATCCCGAGGGCCTTGGCGACCGCCTGCGCGTTCCCCTCCAGATCCGCGCTCGGGTAGCTGACCGTGGTCTTCTCCTGCGGCGTGAGCCGCGCGTCCGCCTTGGCCAGCGTGTAGCCCTTGGCCACCAGGGCCTGGGTGACGTCGGCGGCGCGGCCCTTCACCGGGGTCTGCTCGCCGCCGGTGCCGTTGCGGACGATCACACCGGTCTCGGCGGGCGGTGTGGTCGCCTCCTTGACGGTGTTCTCCTCGGCCTTCTTCCGCTTGGCCGCGGCCTCGGCCGCCGCCTTCTCCTCGGCCGTGTCGCCGTTGCTGTCGAAGGCCACGTCGTCGCGGACCATCGTCCACAGGTCGTCCGCGTCGCCGTCGGCGACGAGATGGTTCGGGTCCTGGGGGTCGACCACGGTCGGCATCGTCGTCATGGTGAGCCGGTTCGTCGGCACGCTCTTGAGCTGCATGGCGAGGTCGAAGAGCTTCTTGACCGTACCGATCTCCTCGGACACCTCCAGCGACTTCGTGGCCGCCTCGGCCAGACCGGTCAGCCGGGGGGTGTCGGTGAAGACGTTCTGCGACTTCAGCTCGCGGATCATCGCGTTCATGTACATGTGCTGGGCCTTGGCCCGGCCGAGGTCGCTCTCGAAGGCGTGCCGGGTGCGCAGCCACTGAAGCGCCTGCTGACCCTGGATCCGGTGCGTGCCCGCCGTGAGCTTGAGCCCGGAGCCGCCGGGCACACCGGGCAGCGGCCGGTCCCAGACGTTGTTCTTGACGCAGACCCCGACGCCGCCGATGGCGTCGGCCATCTTCACCACACCGGAGAAGTCGATCGTCATCCAGTGGTCGATGTAGACGCCGGTCATCTTCTCCCAGGTGGCGAGGGTGCAACCGGGGCCGCCGCGCGCCAGCGTCTCGTTGATGATCGTGTTCGTCGCGGGGTGGACCGTGCCGGTCTCCGCGTCCTTGCACTCGGGTATGTCGACCCGGGTGTCCCGGGGGATGCTCACGACCGAGGCGTTCTTCCGGTCGGCGGAGACATGGACGAGCATCTGGACGTCCGCGAGGGGCGGGCTCCCCACGGAGCCCTTGCTCCCGCCGAGCTTGACGTTCTCCGGCTTGTTACGGCTGTCGGAGCCGAGCAGCAGGATGTTCAGCGGGCGCTGGCCGGCCGCGTTGGCCCCGGGCTTGTCCAGGCCGTCGGCGCCGCTGCTGCGCTCGCCGCTGCGGATGTTGCCGTTGAGGTGGCGGTAGTACAGGTAACCGGCGCCGGCCGTCCCGAGTATGAGGAGCGAGAGGACGGCGGTGGCCCAGCGCAGTATGCGGCGGCCCAGAGGCCGGCGGCCCTCGGCGCCCGTCGCGGCCTTCCCCGTCTTTCCGGCCTTCCCCGTCTTTCCGGCCTTCCCAGGACTCCCGGGCTTCCGAGGATTCCCGGGTCCCCCGGCCTTTCCGGGCTTCCCCGGATTCGCGGGTTCCCCGTTCCCGGCGCCCTCGACGCCGGGAACGCCGACACCGCCGGGACCGCCGGAAACACCGCCGGGACCGCCGGCCGCGCCGGAAACACCGCCCTCGCCGCCGTCGTACAGGCTGTCGTCCCAGCCCAGTTCCCCGGCGCGCGGGCCGCGTTCGCGCGCCCCGTCCCGCCGTACACCGCTCGTACCCACCGGATCCCCCTCAGGCCGGCCGTACGAGCCGGTGCCCACATGTCACTTGGAGCAGACCTGCTTGTCCGCTTCCACCTTCTGCACACCCTCCGGCGCCTTCGCCGATCCGGTGATGGGCACACCCGCGCCCTTGAAGTCGGCCCCGAGCGTCAGCGTCATCGCCTCAAGCCCCACGGCGTCCTCCGTGCCCGGCTTCAGGGCGGCGGCGGGCAGCCCCATCATCGCCGCGAGGGCGCGCGCCTGGTCCGCCTGGTTGGGCGCGTACTCCAGCGTCGTCTTCGACACGTTCGCCGGGGCGTTGCCCTTGTTGGAGGACTTCAGCACGCCCTCGGTGTTCTGGAGCCAGTTGAGCGTCTCCTGCGCCGAACCCTGCGGGCCGCCGCCGTTGAAGACGTCGACCCGTACGTCGGCCGGATCGGCCTTGTCGCCCTTCAGCAGCGCTTCCTGCTTGCTCGCGGCGGCCTTCTTGTCCGCCTTCTCCTTCGCCTCCACCTCGGTCAGCGAGACATCGTTCTGCATCATCGTGAACAGCGGATTGGCCCGGGCCTCGTCGACCACGACGGTGGCCTTGACGACCTCCGCCGGGTTGTCGAGCACCGGCAGCGTGGTGAAGGTGATGTTCTTGGCCGGGACCTTGGCCAGCTCCTGGGCGAGGTCGCTCAGCTTGTTGATGCTGCCGATGCCGGTGTCCACCGTCAGCGCGTCGGTGGCCGCCTCCGCCAGCTTGAACAGCTTGCTGGGACTGGTCAGCGTGTCGCCGGACTTCATCGTCCGGATCATCGAGCTGAGGAACTGCTGCTGCGTCTGGATCCGGGTGAGGTCGCTCTCGTCGCCGAACGCGTGGCGCGTACGGACGAAGGCGAGCGCCTGCTCCCCGTCGATGACCGTCTTGCCCTTGTCCAGCTTGAGGTGGGACTTCGGGTCGTCGATGTCCTTCTCGACACAGACCTCGACCCCGCCGACCGCGGTGGACAGCGTCTTGACCGCGTTGAAGTCGGCCATCATGAAGTGGTCGACGGTGACGCCGGTCAACTCCTTGACCGTACGCATCGTGCAGCCGGGGTCCCGGTCGTCCTGGCCGAGGCTCGTGTTGAAACGGACCTGCTGCGTCCCGGGGATCACCGTGGTGCCGGACTCCGTCTTGGTCTCGCAGTCGGGGACGTCGGTGATCAGGTCGCGCGGGATGGAGAGCACCGTCGCGTTCGAACGGTCCTTGGAGACATGGAAGAGCAGGGTGGTGTCGGCGTGGCCGACACTGCCCTTGTCCCCGTATCCCTCGTTGCCCGCACCGGTCCGCTTGTCCGTGCCGATCACCAGGATGTTGACGGCCTGGTCCTTCTTGAAGCCGCCGCTGCCCGCGCCCTCGACATCGATCGTGGCGATGTTGCCGTTGAAGTGCTGGTACGCGGCGTACGCGGCGATGGAGCCGCCGACGAGGACGAAACCCATCACCCCGCCGGTCCAGACCAGCGCCCGCTTCTTGCCCGCCTTCTTGGGCTTGCGCTTGCGTCGGCCCGGCGCGGTGTCGGCCGCCGCTCCCTTGCCCGCGCGACGGCTGCGCTGCCCGGGGACCTCAGCGCGCTGCGCCCCGTTCCCGCCGCCCCGGCTCCGGCCGCCCGACCGGGGGCCGGGGGGAGTGGCGGCGCCGTCCTCGGCGGCCGCTGTTCTCCTTCTGCCGCCGGTGGGGGCGGTGCGTGACGGGGCGGTCGGCGACTGCCCTTCGGAGTGGTCCAGTCGCAGCTCGTAGTTACCGGTCTGCGGGTTGAGGACCCACTGGTCGGCGGGGTCGATATTGTCCGCCTGTCCACGGCTTTGCGCATCCACGGTTGCTTGAATCCTCCGTCGGTGCCACGCGAGTCGTCTTCCCCGGAAGACGCTCGGTTTTCGATCCAGCAGTGCGCGACCATGCGGCCGGATGCACCGGATCGCGTCACACTATCCGCCTAGTTCAACGTCAAGCGACGTCCGTGACAAATTCCTCACCCCTTACAAGCGGGCAATCTGCCCAATCTCCATGGAGTGTGCGCTTCTCCTTGCCCATTGCTTTACCCGCACATGCCCGCCTCGGCATTGGAGCCGGTGAAAGTGGGCTCCGAAGTCGCACGCGGAGCGGACGACCCGGTGTCCGGCTCCGCGTCCGATGCGGAGCCTGACGAGGAGCCCGACGAGGAGCCCGCCGGGGTGTCCGACGGTGAGGCGGTCGTGGCGATCTCGACGGGTTCGTCGTCGCGCAGCCGCTCGAAGAGCTTCTTCGCACTGGACTCGACGAGTTCGTCGCGATTGGGGTCCAGGGTGTACGGCTGCCGGGGCACGGTCAGGAACTGGACCTTCTCCGTCGGCACGCCCCGCATCGAGCTCGCCAGGTCGTACAGGTCGCCCAGGCTGTTCAGCCCCGCGTCGGTGGTGATGGACTTCGTCACCGCGTCCAGCACCGGATAGAGCCGCGTCGGATTGAGCAGCACCCCGTTGCTCTGCACCTTCTTGAACAGGGCACCGAGGAAACGCTGCTGCCGGTCCATGCGCTGGGTGTCGCTGCCGTCGCCGATGCCGTGCCGCGCCCGTACGTACCCCAGCGCCTGCTCGCCGGTGAGCTTCTGGCGGCCTTCGGGGAGCTTGAGATGCGCCTGCTCGTCGTCGACCGGCTCCTTCAGACAGACCTCGACGCCGTCGACCGCGTTCACGGTGTCCTCGAAGCCACTGAAGTCGATCACGATGTGGTGGTCGACGCGGACGCCGGTGAGCTTCTCGATCGTACGGATGGTGCACGCGGCGCCGCCGAACTGGAAAGCCCAGTTGAACTGCGCGAACCGCTCCCGCGTGCGGCTGCCGTCCGAGGAGCGGCAGCCGGGGATGTCGACCATCAGGTCGCGCGGTACGGACATGGCCGTCGCGCTCTCCCGGTCGGCCGCGAGATGCAGCAGGATCGCGGTGTCGGAGCGTTGTGAACCGCCGTCGTCCCGCCCGTACTTGCCGTTGCCCTTGCCGGCCCGGCTGTCCGAGCCGATCAGCAGGATGTTCTGCGCGTCCAGGGCGACCGGGGTGGGGCGTTCCTTCTCGTACGTGCGGAGTTCGGCGGCGGCGGAGGTGTCGGTGGTGATGTTCCGGTCGAGCTTCCGGTACGCCCACCAGCCCGCGCCGGAGGCGCCGAGCACGAGGACGGAGGTCCCGGCCGCGACCCAGCGCAGCCAGCGGCGCTTGCGACGGGGCGGTGCGGCGGCCTCGGCGGTGTCTTCCGCAGCGTCCTTCGCGGTGTCCTCGGCGGTGTCCTTCGCGGTGTCTTTCGCGTCGCCTTCCGCGCTGTCGGCAGTGCTGTTGGCAGTGCTGTCGGTACGGAGTGCGGTGCCCGCCTCGGTCTCCTCGGGGTCCTCCGGAGCGGTGGAATCCGTGGACCTCTCCTCCGGTTCGGGCGGCGTGCCAGCACTTTCGGTCACGTCTTCGTCCATCCTTCAAGGCGTCGGCGACGCACACAGGCCGCCGGTCGCTGTCGTAGACGGGCGAGCACCACGCTTGGTTGTGCTGTGCGTTGCACGTTTCGCCGATCATGTGCTGCGGTTTGGTCACGGCGCCGGAAGCGGTGTCCGGAGCGGTGTCCGCTGTGCACCTGACAGGCGGTTTCCGCCCTACCGCGCAGTCATTGCACAGTCATTGCGCAGTCATGACGAAGGCGTGGCGAAGCCGTCCTCGACGGAGGACGAGGCGCGTCACACGACGCTGTCGGTCACCCGCTCACGGGCCACGCGCTCCGCGAGCGCCGGCGCCGGCAGCGTGTCGAGATGGCGGCACAGGACGACGGAGCCGCCCGCGGCGAGCGGCGCGAACAGACCCGCCGACAGCCCCTCCCAGCTCTCGTACCCGAGCCCCGACAGCAGCCGCGAGCCGGGCCCGAGCCCGCGCTCCCTCGCGTCCGCGCGCGCCCGCGCGACCAGCGCGGCCGAGGTCAGCTCCGTACCGCCGACGCGGAGCGCGGGCGCTTCCGGGTCCACCGGGGCGTACGGCGCGAAGCGGTCGCCCTGGCCCGGCACCTCCACGGCGTAGTCGGCGAAGCCCTCCGGAGGCTGCGGGAACCGGCCGCCGAGCGGGCGCAGCGCGAGCGCCATCCGCTCGCCGGTGCAGGCGCGCGCCGCGGCGAGCGCGTCGGGGTCGGGGCCGCTGACCACGAGGTCGGCCGCGGCCGGGTCGCCGCCGATCTCGACGGTCACACCGACCGAGGAGCAGGCGAGCAGCCAGACGGCGCTCTGCCAGTGCGCGGGGAGCAGCAGCGCCAGCCGGTCGCCGGGCTCCGCCGACAGGTCGCCCTGGAGCAGGTTGGCGGTCTTGGACACCCAATTGGCGAAGGTGGCCACGGACAATTCGACGCGTTCACCGGTGGCATCGTCGTAGAAGGTGACCAAGGGGCGGGCCGGGTCCGTGGTGAGAGCGGATCGCAGCAGGTCGGCGGGGGTACGGTCGCTGGCGTTCACCCGGGAAAGGGTACGCGGGCGGCCGACGCGGCTACCGCCGTACCGGTGACGGCGTACACCGGTTGGACCGACGGGCCGTCAGTTTCCCCGACGCGCGCGGCGGGCGGGACGCGCCGAGGATCGGCCCATGCGTGCCTACCTTGCAACCTCGATCGGCGTGGCGTGCACCGCCGTACTCGTTCTCCCGCTGTCGCTGCCGTCGGGCGCGCTCGCCGCGTCCCCGGCAGCCCCACCGTCCGGTCGCGACGCCGGCCCCTGGACCGTCCCGCGGGCCCACCCCGACGCGGCGGCCGTGCCGGGCTCCACCGAGTCCGTACCGCTGCGGCCTCTCGGCTCGACCCGGGCGCCGGGCGCCGTCGCGGAACAGGGGGTGGTCGCGCGGGACGTACGGCCCTTCTCGCTGCTCGGCGTCGTCTGGGACAACGCCGACGACGAACTCCGCGGCACGGTCCAGGTCCGTACCCGCGCGGCGGGTACCCACGTCTGGTCCGACTGGCAGGACGTCGAGACGCACAACCAGGAGCACGGCGCCGACCTCGGGACGCAGGAGCGCGACTCCGGGACGGTACGCGGCTCGACCGCGCCCCTGTGGGTCGGCGGCTCGGACGGCGTGGAACTGCGCGTACGGGCCACCGAGGAGGAGGACGAGACAGGACCGGCCCGCTCGCTGCTGCCGCAGGGGCTGCGCCTGGAGCTGATCGACCCGGGCGAGGAGCCGGACCTCCAGTCGGAGACCCGGCCGGACGCCCCGTCGGACACTCAACAGGACACGCAGCAGGGCACAGAGTCCGGTACCCCGGCGAGCCTGGAGACGGGAACGTCCCCCGCGAGCGGCACCATGACCGGCGAGCCGGCGGGCGGCGCCACCATGTCCGCCGAGGACATGGCCAGTTCGGCCGCCAACGAAGGGCTCGCGGAGCTGGGCGCCGCCGAGATCCCCGCCCTGACCAAGGCGGCGGTCGAGGCGCAGGTGGCCGAGGCCGCCGCGAGGCCGTACGCCGCGCCGCGCCCGCGCATCATCACCCGCAAGGGGTGGGGCGCGAACGAGTCGCTGCGCGAGAAGCGGTTCGGCTACGCCAGCACGGTGAAGGCGGCGTTCGTGCACCACAGCGCGACCGGCAACAACTACACCTGCAAGCAGTCGCCCTCCGTCCTGCGCGGTATCTACCGCTACCACGTCAAGAGCAGCGGCTGGCGGGACATCGGCTACAACTTCGCCATCGACAAGTGCGGAAACATCTACGAGGGGCGCGCCGGAGGCGTGGCCAAGCCGGTGCTGGGCGCGCACACGCTCGGCTTCAACAGCAACACCACGGGCATCGCCGTCCTCGGGTCGTACGGCGGTACGAATCCGCCGTCGGCGGCCACCACCGCCGTCGCCAAGCTCACCGCGTGGAAGCTCGGACTGCACGGCAGGAACCCGCGGGCCAAGGTCACGCTGACCTCCGGGGGGAGCGGGAAGTACGGCAAGGGCAGGCGCGTCAGCCTGAACACCATTTCGGGTCACCGGGACGGGTTCAGCACCGACTGCCCGGGGAGTCGTCTCTACGGGAAGCTCGGCTCCGTACGCACGTCGGCGGCCAGGTACCAGGGCCGCTGACGCCGGGTCGGACGCCACCACTGGTCGGCTCTTCGTGCGTACGCCTGTATGTATGTGCGTATGTACGTATGCACGAGGAACCGGCCCCAGCAGGAAGCGGAGACGACACGGTGACTGAAGCGATCCTTCTGGTCGGCGGCAAGGGCACCCGGCTCAGGCCCCTGACGGCGCGCACCCCGAAGCCCATGGTCCCGGCGGCCGGCGTCCCGTTCCTCACGCACCAACTGGCGCGGGCGAAGGCGGCGGGCGTCGAGCATGTCGTCCTCGCCACGTCGTACCTCGCCGAGGTCTTCGAACCGTACTTCGGGGACGGCTCCTCCCTCGGGCTGAGCCTGGAGTACGTGACCGAGCGCGATCCGCTCGGCACGGGCGGCGCCCTGCGCAATGTGGCGTCACGGCTGCACTCGGGCCCCGACGAACCGGTGCTGATCTTCAACGGCGACATCCTGACCGGCCTCGACATCCGGGCCCTCGTCGCGACACACACGGCGTCGGGGGCGGACGTCTCGCTGCACCTCACCCGGGTCCCCGACCCGCGCGCCTTCGGTCTGGTGCCGACGGACGCGGACGGGCGGGTGACGGCGTTCCTGGAGAAGCCGCAGACGCCCGAGGAGATCGTCACCGACCAGATCAACGCGGGCGCGTACGTCTTCCGCCGCTCGGTGATCGACGCCATACCCGCGGGCCGGCCGGTCTCCGTGGAGCGGGAGACCTTCCCCGGCCTGCTGGCCGCCGGGGCCCATCTCCAGGGCATGGTCGACTCCACGTACTGGCTGGACCTGGGCACGCCCCAGGCGTTCGTACGCGGCTCCGCCGACCTCGTCCTCGGCCGCGCCCCGTCCCCGGCGGTGCCAGGACGCTGCGGCGACCGGCTGGTCCTGCCGACGGCCTCGGTGGCCGCCGACGCGAAGCTGACGGCCGGCACGGTGGTCGGCGAGGGCGCCAGCATCGGCGCGGGCGCACGCGTCACGGGGAGCGCGGTCCTGGACGGCGCGGTGGTGGAACCGGGCGCGGTGGTCACGGACTCGCTGATCGGCGCGGGCGCGCGGGTGGGGGCCCGCACGGTCCTGTCGGGGGTGGTCGTCGGGGACGGCGCGGTGGTGGGCGCCGACAACGAACTGCGCGAGGGCGTACGGGTGTGGTGCGACGCGGTCCTCCCGGCGGGGGCGGTGCGCTTCTCGTCCGACGCGTAGGGCGGGCCGCGAGGACCGGCGCGAAGAGAGGCTGTCCGCCCGGGGACTACCCTCGTGGGGACCCCGACCCCCGAGGACCCCACCCGTGGCAGGACGCTTCGCCCCCCGCCCCGAGCACACAGCGCGCCCCGAGCGCCCCGCGCGCACGCCGGGTGCCGTCGTGCCCGCCCCCACCCGCTCCCCGGAGGGACTGCGCCGCCGCTGGACGCCTCCGGAGGGCGGGTACGACCTCGGGCTCACCCTGGGACCGCTGCGGCGCGGCCCCGGCGATCCGACCTTCCGGGCCGAGCCGGGCGGCGCGGTGCGCCGGGCGAGCCGGACGCCCGCCGGGCCCGGCGCGCTGCGGCTCGTCGCGCGGGGCGGCGGCGTGGACGCCGAGGCGTGGGGGCCGGGCGCGCAGTGGCTGCTGGACCACCTCCCCGACCTGCTCGGCGGGTCCGACGAGCCGGACGCCTTCGTGCCGCGCCACCGGCTCCTCGTCGACGCCCTGCGGCGCAGGCCGGGGCTGCGGCTCTGCAGGACCGGGCTCGTGCTGGAGTCGCTGATCCCGTCCGTGCTGGAGCAGAAGGTCACCACCGTCGAGGCGTACCGCGCCTGGCGCCTGCTGGTCCGCGCGCACGGCGAGCCCGCGCCAGGACCGCCCCTCGCCTCCGGCGAGCCGCTGTACGTCATGCCGGACGCCAGGACGTGGGCGCTGATCCCCTCCTGGGAGTGGCACAGGGCAGGGGTCGACGCGAAGCGCTCCTCGACCGTTCTGCGCGCCGTACGGGTCGCCCGCCGACTGGAGGAGGCCGCGGCGATGGAGCCGGAACAGGCCGCGGCCAGGCTGGAGCTGATCCCCGGCATCGGCCCCTGGACCTCGTCGGAGGTGATCCAGCGGTCCAACGGCGCCCCGGACGCCGTCACCGTCGGCGACCTCCACCTGCCGGGCATCGTCGGCCACGCCCTGGCGGACGACCGGCACGCGGACGACGCGGCGATGCTGGAACTCCTGGCCCCGTACGCGGGTCAGCGCCACCGGGCGACCCGCCTGATCCTCCTCAGCGGCCGTACTCCGGCCCGCCGGGCGCCCCGTATGCCGGTCCGCGACATCGCCCGCCTCTAAGGCGCCTCCACAGGGTCCCGCCTGCCTGCTCCCGCCGCCCGCACGGCCACGGCGACGCCGAGGGCGGCCCCCACGAGAGCGGCGATGACCACGACGTTCACCCAGTCGGCGACGAGCTCGACCTGTGTGCCGTCGCCCCAGTGGCAGCGGGTGGACAGCGGAAGGTACCTCTCGACGATGGTGAGTTCGCCCCGAGGGCCCCCGTCGCCCAGGGAGGTGCCCACCGCCCGGAAACAGGCGGTGCCCGTGCCCCCGCTGTCCCAGCCGACGGAGAGCCCGGCCACATAGGCCGGGAGCCCCGCGCCGAGACTCAGCGCGGTCAGCTCCACCCCGCGCCAGGGACCGTCGGCGCTACGGGAGAAGAACCAGCGTCTGCTGACGAGCAGATGGACGACCTTGACCAGGAGCAGCCCGACGCCGAACGGCAGGGCGATGACCACCGCGTTGATCAGGACGCTGACGAAGTCCACGTTCAGCCTCTACCGCACCTCGATGAACGTCTCCGCCGACCGTCCAGGACGGTCCTTCGGCGGGGCCGCGGCGTGGCCCACCGCGACCGCGCCCATCGGGTCCCATGCCTCGGGCAGGTCCAGCACCTCCCGTACGACCTCGCGGCAGAACATCGTGGACGAGACCCACGCGGAGCCCAGCCGCTCGCCGGCCAGCGCGACCAGGAGGTTCTGGACGCCCGCGCCCATCGCCACCACGAACATCTCGCGCTCCGCGCCGTCCCGCCGGGCGTCGCCGTACGTGTGCGAGCCGTCCGCCACCAGGCAGGGCACCACCAGATACGGCGCCTTGCGCAGCACGTCACCGCGGCGGACTCGGCGGGCGATCGACTCCTCGGACTTGCCGTCACGGCGCAGGTCCGCGATCCACGCGTCGCGCATCGCGTCGAGGAGCCGCAGCCGTGCCGCGGGGGTCTCCAGGAGGACGAAGCGCCACGGCGTCGTGTGGTGCGGCGCCGGGGCCGTGATCGCCGCGGCGACCGCGCGGCGGACCGCGCCCGGGTCGACCGGCTCGTCGGTGAACTCGCGGACCGTACGGCGCTGGGTGACCGCTTCCCGTACCGCCTCCGAGGTGCCGAGCCGGAACATGTCGTCGGCGGCGACCCGCACGAGCGCGCGGGCGCCGGTGTCGGTGTCAGTGTCGGTGTTCGCGGTGCCCTCCGCGCTCTCCGCGCCGTCAGGGCCGGACGCGGTGGCCGGGGTCACCAGGTGTCCCAGTCCGCTCACCACCGCCACCGGCAGGTTCTCCGCCTTGCCCTTCACCAGGTCACCGGCCGCCGCAAGCTCGTCCGCGAGGGCCACGACCGTCGCGGACAGCGGATTGCCGTGCGCGTCCGTCCCGCCGCGCAGGTCCTCCAGGACCCGTACGCCCGCCGCCCCGATCGCCACATCGGTCAGTCCGTTGCGCCAGGGCCGTCCGAAGGTGTCCGTGACGATCACGCCGAGGTTCAGCCCGAGAGCGTCCCGCAGCCCGTCCCGTATCACCCGCGCGGAGGCGTCGGGGTCCTCGGGCAGCAGCAGGACCGTCCCGGGCGCGGTGTTGGAGGCGTCGACCCCGGCCGCCGCCATGACGAGCCCCTGCCGGTTCTCGACGATACGGAGCGGTCCGCGCCGCGCGACGACCCGTACCGTCTCCGCGTCGATCGCCGCCTCGCGGTCCGTCGCCTCGACGATCCGGCCCTCGGCCTTGGAGACGATCTTCGAGGTGACCAGCAGGATGTCGCCGTCGGCCAGCCCGGCACCGGCCGCCGCGATCAGCTTCGCGAGGTCGTCGCCGGGGCGCACCTCGGGCAGTCCCGGCAGCGCGCGGACGCCGTACCCGTCCTCACCAGGGCTCATGCCCGTACCTCCTCGGCCAGCGCCAGCGCCTCGCGCGCCATGGCGGCGGTGGTGTCCACGTCCGTCATCATCAGCGGGACCGCCCGGCTGCGGATGCCCGCGCCCTCGATCGCCTCCACCGCGCCGGCGTCCACCGTGTCGACCAGCCAGCCGTCGAGCAGCCCGGAGCCGTAGTGCAGGGCGACGGCGGTCGCCGTCGACTCGACGCCGATCGCGGCGAGCACCTTGTCGGCCATCCCGCGCACCGGCGCGTCCCCGACGATGGGGGAGAGGCCGACGACGGGCACGCCCGCCTCGGCGATGGCCTCCCGTATGCCGGGCACGGCCAGGATCGTGCCGATGCTGACCACCGGGTTCGACGGCGGAAAGAGGATGACGTCGGCCGCGGCGATCGCCTCCAGCACGCCCGGCGCGGGCTTGGCCTGGTCGGCGCCGACGGGGACGATGGCCTGCGCGTCCACGGACGCCCGCAGCTTTACCCAGTACTCCTGGAAGTGCACGGCCTTCCGCTCGCCGTCCACATCGACCGCGACATGAGTCTCGACGCGGTCGTCGGTCATCGGCAGCAGCCGTACGCCCGGCTTCCAGCGGGCGCAGAGCGCCTCCGTGACGGCGCTGAGCGGATAGCCGGCGCCGAGCATCTGCGTACGGACGATGTGGGTGGCGAAGTCGCGGTCGCCGAGGCCGAACCAGCCGGGCCCCACGCCGTACGCCGCCAGCTCCTCCTTGATCAGGAACGTCTCGTCGGTACGTCCCCAGCCCTGTTCCTCATTGATGCCACCGCCGAGGGTGTACATCACGGTGTCGAGGTCCGGGCAGACCTTCAGCCCGAACAGATGGATGTCGTCGCCGGTGTTGCCGATCACCGTGACGTCCGCGTCGGGCGCGGCCTGCTTGAGGCCGCGCAGGAAACGGGCGCCGCCGATGCCGCCGGCCAGAACTACGATGCGCATGCGGAACAGTGTGTCAGCCGCAGGCTGCTCGTTGAGGGGTGGTGGCCGGGTGACGGGTGGGGCTGTCAGCCGCAGGCTGCTCGTTGAGGGGTGGTGGCCGGGTGACGGGTGGGCATGTCAGGCGGGTACGACATCCGTGGCCGCCGGGGCGCAGCGGGCCGAGTGCATCGGCATGTCGGTCAGCCCCGGGTAGTAGATGTGCAGGCTCACGGCCGGTTCGATCGCCGCGTTGACCACTTCGTGGACGTAACCGGGGGCGAAGACCCGCTGGGCGCCCGGTGCGAGCGTCCGGCTCCCGCTCTGCGAACGCTCCGTCAGTTCCCCGTCGAGCACCGTGAGTACGCCGGAGGAGCGGCCGTGGTCGTGTGACCCGCTGCCCTGTCCTGGCACCCAGGAGAGCAGCCAGACCTCGTAGCCGGGGCCGGTGCGCAGCCGGTGGTACCAGCGGCTGGTCGCGTCGTACTGGACGTGCGGGGCCCACTGGGCGCGGTCGGCCGCGAGGGTACGGGCGAGGCCGGCGAATTCGGCCACCGTGACCGGGTGCTCCCGGGCGGGGCGGAGAAGGTGCTGGACCTCCAGGAGGTCGCCGGCGATCTGGATGTCGCTGTCGCTGTTCATGGGGTGCTGTGGTTCCTCGGCAGAGAAAGGACGTGCGCTACCGGAAAAGGGAGGTGGGGGAGGTGCGGCCGGAGCCCGTGGGCTTCAACAGCCGGAACAGCTTGAGCAGCAACAGCGCGCCTGGACAGCACTGCGGAATCCACGGAGGTGGGTCGCGGGGTGCGTGCGGTGCGCTGGCATGAGACCTAAGGTCGCGAATCCTGTTCCGGATGTCAACTCAATGACCGATTTGGCGGCAATGTTTCACCTCATCCGGTTACTCCGTCCGGAGAAAGGTTTGTGCAGGTGGAGGTGCGGACACATGGGGCAGCGACCGTGCTCGTAAACACCTCGGCGCCCTCGTGATCAGACTGTGATCCGGATCGCTTCCGCGATCGGATCCGCAACAAGATCGGGGTGCGTGACGTCTCTCCTCCCAGGAGGGGGTCGGAGGTGGTGGATGCGGTGATGCGGGCAGGCCAGTGGCATGTGTCAGGTTTTTGGTGATTTGAACACTTTCCGCATAGCCTTGGTTCCGCAGAGTGAATACCGGGCCCAATAGCAGATCTCGGCTTGACCGGACCGGAGCACACACTTGTAATTTCACTCGTGTCGTTCGGCCGAACTCGACAGCGGCCATACCCACGGGGACGCAAAAGACAGACGAGGGGCGCACATGACCGAGCTGTTCCAGCAACTGCTGGTCGAGGACGCGGAAGAGGAACTCGGCTGGCAGGAGCGCGCCTTGTGCGCCCAGACCGATCCCGAGTCCTTCTTCCCCGAGAAGGGCGGTTCCACCCGCGAGGCCAAGAAGGTCTGCCTCGCCTGTGAAGTCCGTTCGGAATGCCTTGAGTACGCCCTCGCCAACGACGAGAGATTCGGTATCTGGGGCGGGTTGTCCGAGCGCGAGCGGCGCCGTCTGAAGAAGGCCGCCATCTGAACGTCGTCCGGCGGGCCACGGGCCGCCACCGAGGAAGACGACCGCACGTTCCCTTACGTATATGGCACGGTCCGCAGTCTGCACCTCCCCGCAGACGGCGGACCGTTGTGTTTCCCGGCCCGCCCTTCCCCGGTTCGCGCCGCCGCGCCCTCGCATGCCCGCGCGCCTTTCCGCGCCCCCGCGCCCGTCCGTACCCCCGCGCGCTCCGGCCCCGGGACCCGGCGGAGCGTCAGGTGCTCCGCCGGGCACATCGAGCGCCGGGCGCCCGGCGCGTATTCCTACCGTTAGTGTGGGGCCCCGTCCGAGACGCTCCCACGCCCCTACGGGGCGACCCCCGGCCGGAGGGCCCGCCACCTCAATGTCCCCCACCACCGCCGCGTTCGTTCCCGCCACCACCAGCGCCCCCGAGTTCCCGCGGCACGTCGTCACCGCGGTGCTCGTCGCCCACGACGGCGCGCGCTGGCTGCCCGACGCCCTCGCGGGCCTCCTCGGCCAGGAACGCCCCGTACAGAACGTCATGGCAGCCGACACCGGCAGCGCCGACGACTCGGCCCGGCTGCTCACGGAGGCGCTCGGCGACGAGCGGGTGCTGCATCTCGCGCGCCGCTCCGGCTTCGGCACCGCCGTGGAGGAGGCCGCCACGACGGCCGGGGTGCTCACCCCCGACGATCTGCCCTATCTGAAGCGGCCCGGCGGCTGGGACCCGGTCACCAGGACCTGGCGCGACGAGAACTACGACCTGCCCGAACTGCCGCACGGCGAACCGGTGCAGTGGCTCTGGCTCCTCCACGACGACTGCGCGCCCGCCCCCGACGCGCTCGCCGAACTCCTGCGCGTCGCCGACTCCGACGAGTACGCCGCCGTCGTCGGCCCCAAACTCCGCGGCTGGTACGACCGCAAGCAGCTCCTCGAAGTCGGCGTCACCATCGCCAACAGCGGACGCCGCTGGACCGGGCTCGACCGCCGCGAACAGGACCAGGGCCAGCACGACCAGGTCCGTACCGTCCTGTCCGTCTCCTCCGCCGGCATGCTCATCCGCCGCGACGTCTGGGACGAACTCGGCGGCTTCGACCGCAGACTTCCGCTCATGCGCGACGACGTCGACCTGTGCTGGCGCGCGCACGCCGCCGGACACCGGGTCCTCGTCGCCCCCGACGCCGTCCTGCGGCACGCCGAGGCGTCCGCGCGCGAGCGCCGTACCGTCGACTGCGCGGGCCGCTCCGTCGTCAACCCGCACCGCGTCGACAAGGCCGGCGCCGTCTACACCATGCTCGTCAACGCGCGGGCCGCCGTCCTCCCCTACGTACTCTTCCGGCTCGTCCTCGGCACCCTCCTGCGCACCCTCGCCTATCTGGTGGGCAAGGCACCGGGCCAGGCCGTCGACGAGGTCACCGGGCTCCTCGGCACCCTGCTGCGGCCCGGACGGATCATCAGCGCCCGCAAGGAACGCGGCAAGGGCGTCGTCGAGGCGGCCGAACTGCGCCCCCTCTTCCCGCCCGCCGGCGCGACCGTCCGCGCCACCGTCGAACAGATCGCCACCAGCCTCGGCGGCGACTCCGACTCCGACACCGGCGGCTCACGCCACGGCGCCGTCGAGTCGGGCCCGGGCGGCGACGACGCCGACTACATGGAGATCGAGCAGTTCGCCCGGCTGAAGAAGCTCGCGCACAAGCCGGGACCCGTACTCTTCGCGATCCTCCTCCTCGTCTCGCTCGTCGCCTGCCGCGGCCTCCTCGGCGGCGGCGCGCTCGCCGGCGGCGCCCTGCTGCCCGCGCCCGCCGACATCTCCGACCTCTGGTCCCGGTACGCCGACGGCTGGCACCCCGTCGGTACGGGCGTCACCGAGACCGCGCCGCCCTACCTCGCCGTACTGGCCGCCCTGTCGGTCCTCTTCCTCGGCTCCACCGGCCTCGCGCTGACCGTGCTCCTGGTCTGCTCCGTGCCGCTCGCCGGGGTCACCGCCTACTTCGCCTCCCGCTCGCTCGTCCCGTCCCGGCTGCTGCGCGCCTGGGCGAGCGTCGCGTACGCCTTCCTGCCCGCAGCGACCGGCGCGCTGGCCACCGGCCGGCTCGGCACGGCCGTCCTCGCCGTCCTGCTGCCGCTGCTCGCCCGCGCCGCCGTCTCCGCGTACGCGATGCGCGGCGGCGGCGACCCGCAGGCGCGCGGAAGCTGGCGCGCCACCTGGGCGTACGCCTTCCTGCTCACCTTCACGATGGCCTTCACGCCCATCGTCTGGCCGCTCGCGCTGGTACTCGCCCTCGGCGTGCTGGTGTTGCGCCGCCGTGACCTCGCCGGATACGGACCGCGCGTCCTCGCCGGGCTCGGCACACCCGTCCTGCTCCTCGCGCCCTGGTCGTTCTCGCTGCTCACCGACCCCTCCGCGCTCTTCCGCGAGGCCGGCCTGGAATTCGGTACGGGGACGGCCTCCCCGATCGACCTGCTCGGGATGAGCCCCGGCGGCCCCAAGGCCGTCGGCGGCGTCCTGATGGCCGGGATCGTGCTGGCCGCGCTGGCGGCGCTGCTGCGTGCCGAGCGGCAGTTCGCGATCCGCTCGGCGTGGCTGGCCGGGCTGGTCGCGCTGGTCTTCGCCGTGCTGTCCAACAACTCCGGCTGGGCCGGGCCCGCCACCCTCGTGTACGGCCTCGCGATGATCGCGGCGGCCATCCTCGGCGCGGACGGCGCGCGGATCAGGGTCGCCGCCGAGAGCTTCGGCTGGCGCCAGCCCGTCGCCGTGCTCATCGCCGCCGCCGCCGGACTCGCCCCGCTGATCGCCGCCGTCGGCTGGATGTTCAGCGGCGCCGCGGGGCCGCTGGAGCGCCGCGACCCGGTCCAGGTGCCGGCGTTCGTCGCGGAGGAGAGCGTCACCCGTGACCAGCCCCGCACCCTGGTCCTCGGCGGCACCTCGCCCGCCGACGTCTCGTACTCCCTGGTCCGCGGTTCGGGCGGGCGGCTCGGCGACGCCGAGCTGACCGTGGCGGGCGGCGGCGACGCGCGGCTCGACAAGGTCGTCGCGAACCTCGTCGCGGGCTCCGGCGCCGACCAGACCGACACGCTCAGCGGCTTCGCGATCCGTTACGTCCTGGTACGGGGCGGGGCCCCCGCGGAGACCGGCCGCACCCTCGACGCCACCCCGGGGCTGACCCGGCTGAGCCAGCTCGACGGCAGCGCGCTGTGGCGCGTGGACCGGCAGATCTCGCGCGCCACGATCGTCGACGGCAAGGGCGCCGGAGAGTCGCTCGCCGTCGCATCCGGGCCCGTCGAGGCGCACACGGAGATCCCGGCGGGCGCCGCCGGGCGCGTGCTGCGGATCGCGGACCGGGCCGCCGAGGGGTGGCAGGCCACGCTCGACGGTGAGGCGCTGACGAAGAAGACCGTCGACGGCTGGGCCCAGGGCTTCGAACTCCCCGCCGAGGGCGGCCGGCTCGACCTCACCTACGAGGACCCGATCACCCACACCGCGTGGGTCTGGGCCCAGGGCGCGCTCGCCCTCTTCCTGCTGGTGCTCGCCCTGCCGGGGCGGCGCCGCGAGATCGACGACGACCTGCCCGAGGAGGACGTGGAGATCCCGGCGCAGCCGGTGGAGGGCGAGGGCCGCAGGGCCCGCCGTCTCCGCGCGGCGGCCGAGGCCGAGGAGGCCGCCGGAGTCACCGGAGCCGCTTCAGTCACCGAGGCCGAGGCGGTCGCCGGGTCGGCGACGGCGGTGGCGGAGGAGGGGCGGCAGCAGGCGTACGGGGCCGTGCCCGCGCAGCCGGCGTACGACGAGTGGGACAGCTCCACGTACGCCAACGCCAACGCCAACGCGGACGCGGACTCCAACGTCAACGTCAATGTCAACGCGACCGTGAACCCGGACGCGGCGTACGGGCAAGGCCAGGCTCCGGCCGAGGGCCAGGACCCGTACCGGGCCGGGCCGTACGCGGAGGACCCGTACCAGCAGCAGTACCAGCAACAGCAGCCGCAACAACAGCAACAGCAGCCCTATCAGGGTGACCCGTACCAGCAGCAGGGCCCGTACGCGGAGCCCGGCGCGTACGACCAGCAGCAGGCGTACGACCAGCAGCCGTACGACCCCTACGGGTACGGCCAACAGCAGCCCTACACCGACGGCGACCAGAACGACCCGCGCCGGCGCCCCGACGGGAGCAGCAACCAGTGAACCGTACGACTCTCTCCCTCATCGCGGCCGCCACCGCCCTCGCCGCCGTCACCGGCTTCGCCTCGCTGTCCGCCCCGGCGGACGCGGAAACCACGGCCGCGGCCACCGTCGCGCGGCTCCCCGTGGAGCGCACCAGCCAGCTCTGCCCGGCGCCCAGCGTCTCGGACGTCGCGGAGACGACGTACACCTCCGTCACGCCCACGGGGAAGGGCGGCGCGGACAGCGAGCCCGCCGCCGACGCGGGCGGCTCCGCCGAACTCAAGGAGTCCACGGTCACGCTCGCCGAACCGGGCGGTACCGACGACGACAAGGACGACAAGAAGGAGGAGGAGAAGCAGGACGACGCGGCTAAGGGCTCCGCCTCGGACGGGAAGCCCTTCGTCACCCTCAAGGAGCCCGGCACCCCCGTCTCCGCCGAGTCGAGCGGCGCCAACTCGCCCGCGCTCGTCGGCACGGCCACCGGCCGCTTCGCCCCCGGCTGGACCACGCAGCAGACCACCACGGTGAGCGTGGGCGGCGCGCGCGGACTGCTCGGAATGACCTGCACCGCGCCCGACACCGACTTCTGGTTCCCCGGCGCCAGCACCGAGCGCTCCCGCCAGGACTACGTCCACCTCACCAACCCCGACGACACCGTCGCCATCGCGGACATCGAGCTGTACGGGCCGGACGGCGCCCTCAAGTCCGAGACGGGGGAGGGCATTCCGGTGCCCGCCCGGTCCAGCGTCCCGGTGCTGCTCTCCACCCTGACCAGCGAGGCCGCGCCCAATGTGACCGTCCATGTCTCCACCCGCGCGGGCCGGGTCGGCGCGGCCGTGCGCGCCGCGGACGAAGCGGGCGGCAGCGACTGGCTGACCGCCTCCGGCACCCCGGCGGGCAGCGTGGTGCTGCCCGGTATCCCGGCGGACGCGACGGACGTACGGCTGGTGGCGCTCGCGACCGGGTCCGCCGACGCCGACCTGAAGGTGCAGCTCGCGACCCCCGACGGCACGATCACCCCGGCGGGACACGAGAGCCTGCACGTCAAGTCGCAGATGACGGCCGCGCTCGAACTGGGGGACATCACCAAGGGCGAGCCGGGCTCGCTGGTGCTCACCCCGTCCGGGAGCGCGGCCCCGGTGGTCGCGGCGCTGCGCGTGGTGCGGGGCAAGGGCGAGAAGCGGGAGATCGCGTTCATCCCGGCGACCGCCCCCATCGTGTCGCGCGCGACCGTGGCCGACAACCGCGCCAAGGGCTCGACGCTCTCGCTGACCGCCCCCGGCGCCGCCGCGAAGGTCAAGGTCACGTCCTCGCCGGGCACCGAGGGGGGCGAGGCGACGGTGGAGACGTACGACGTCAAGGCCCGGTCGACCCTGGCCGTCACCCCGAAGGTACCGGCCGGCCTGAAGGGCGCGTACGCGCTGACGGTCGAGCCGGAGTCGGGCGGCCCCGTCCACGCGGCGCGCACGCTGGCGCTGCCGGAGGACGGCATCGCGATGTTCACGGTGCAGACGCTGCCGGACGACCGGGGGACCGTGTCCGTACCGAGGGCCAAGGAAGACCTGTCCATCCTGGACAACGGCAAGTAGCGTCCCTCAGCGAGCGCTCCTCGGTAAGCGCCCCCCGGCGAGCGCTCCTCGGTAAGAGCCCCTCAGCCCCCGGTACGGCCGGTCACTCCTGGCCGTACCGGGGGTCGACGGACTCGGGCGCCAGCCCCAGCAGGTCCGCGACCTGCTCCACGACGACCTCGTGCACCAGGAGCGCGCGGTCGTCGCGGTTCTTGGTACGGAGCTCCACCGGCCGGCGATAGACGATGATGCGCGCCGGATGGTCCTTGCCCGCAGGGGCCGAGCTGCCGAGCGGAACGCTGTCCTCCAGGGTGCTGGGCACCTCCATGACCAGGAAGTCGACATCGGCGAGCTGCGGCCAGCGGCGCTCCAGCCGGTCCACGGAGTCCCGTACGAGATCGCGGAAGGACTCCGAGCGGCTGATCGAGAGCGGCACCTGCGGCGGGGCGACCGGCCCGCGCATCCCGCGGCCGTGGCGGTCGCGGCGGCGCGGCCGTGGCTCGGGCGAACGGGGCGGTACTGGACTGTCCATCACTGACGCAGGGTAGCTCTCCACGGCGCCCCGTCAGCGAGGCTCGGACCCCGTCGGACCCCATGTCGCATATTGAACATTCAGGCCAAGCTTGGGCTCGGTTCCCGGCGTACGCATGATCGTCGATCACGCCTTCCTTGACGGATTTGTCCCAAGTCGCGACCGCATTACGGGCTGTCGCCGACTCGTCACGTCTCTTTCCGTGCAGGTCAGGGCAGTTGATTCCGGCCAACTTGTGCGGGATATCACGCCGCGACACGGTGGAGTGACCTGGTGGCGAGTCGTCGCAGCCCGCTCAAGAGTGCGGTACCGTCCAACATCGTGAGCCCTGTACGTCGCTGTTCGCGCACCGCGTGCGGCCGCCCTGCTGTCGCGACACTGACGTACGTCTATGCCGACTCGACCGCGGTCCTCGGCCCGCTCGCCACCTACGCCGAGCCTCACTGCTACGACCTGTGCGCGGAGCACAGTGCGCGGTTGACCGCGCCGCGTGGCTGGGAGGTCGTCCGGCTGACGGACGGCTCGGCCCCCGCGCCGCCGAGTGGTGACGATCTCGAAGCGCTGGCCAATGCCGTACGGGAGGCCGCCCGCCCGCCGGAGCGCGCGCCCGACGGCGGCGGCAAGGGCGCACGCGGGGCGGATCCCATGGAGGTCGGGCGCCGGGGACATCTGCGGGTGCTGCGCTCGCCCGAGTCCTGAGCCGCCCCCCTGCCTGGACCCCGTTGACGCACGGCGGCCCCGGATCGCGCTGATGCGCGACGGGCCCGGATTCCGCTGACGCGGGGCGGGCCCGGATCCTGTTGATGTACGACGGGCCCGGATTCCGCTGACGCGTGGGGTTTCCGCTACGGATCCTGCACGGGGCATTGACCTCCGCTTGGCGCGGACACGACCATTCCTCCACCCGTGAGAGATCACTTTCCGTATCGCGGAATTCCGGAGGACTGTCGTGTTCGTACAGCAACTGGAACCTGTCGCCGATTCGCTCGCACTCTCCGCCCTCGTCGCCGCGCTGCCCCTCGCCACCGTGCTGATCCTGCTCGGTGGCGTCCGTATGCGAGCCCACCTCGCCGGGCTCACCGGCCTCGCCGTCGCCGTACTCGTCGGGTGGTTCGCCTTCGCGATGCCCCTCGGCCAGACCCTCTCGGCCGGCGCGCAGGGCGTGCTCTTCGGGCTCTTCCCCATCATGTGGATCGTCGTCAACGCCCTCTGGGTCTACCGGATGACGGTCAGGACCCAGCACTTCGACATCCTGCGGCGCTCCTTCGGACGCCTCTCCGACGATCCCCGCATCCAGGCGCTCGTCGTCGCCTTCTGCTTCGGCGCGCTCCTCGAAGCGCTCGCGGGGTTCGGCGCGCCGGTCGCGATCTGCTCGGTGATGCTGGTGGCGCTCGGCTTCGACCCGGTCAAGGCCGCCGTCGTCTCGCTCGTCGCCAACACCGCGCCCGTGGCCTTCGGCGCGATGGGCACCCCGGTCGTGACGCTCGCCCAGGTCACCGGATTGCCGCTGGACACGGTCGCCTCCGTGGTCGGCCGGCAGACCCCGCTCCTCGCCCTCGTCGTCCCGCTGGTGCTCATCGGCCTCGTCGACGGCCGGCGCGGGCTGCGCGAGACCTGGGTGCCCGCGCTGGCGTGCGGAGTCGCCTTCGCCGTCGCGCAGTTCGCGTCCGCCAATTACCTCTCCGCCCAACTCGCCGACATCGCCGCCGCGCTGGCGGGTGCCGCGGCGCTGGTCGCGGTGCCCTCGGCGCGCCGGCCCGCGGCGGAGCCGGTACGCGCCGCGGTGCTCACCGGCGTACGGAGCGAGGACCTGGACCACGACGACCCGCGCCCCGAAGTGGTGCGCGCCTACGCCCCGTACGCCCTGATCGTCGTGATCTTCTCCGTCGCGCAGATCCCGCCCGTCAAGGAGCTGCTGGCCAAGGCGACCCAGGTCTTCGACTGGCCCTTCCTCGATGTCGCGAACCCGGACGGGGAGCGGGTCGGCGCCAATGTCTTCACGCTGCCCCTCATCGGCACCGGCGGCACACTCGTCCTTCTCGCGGGGCTGATCACGGCCGTGGTGCTGGGCGTACGCGCGAGGGACGCGGCGCGCGAGTGGACGGCGACCGTGCACGAACTGCGGTACGCGATCCTCACCGTCACCTCGGTGCTGGCCCTCGCGTACGTGATGAACCTTTCCGGACAGGCGGCCACCATCGGCCACTTCGTCGCGGCGGCGGGCGCCGGGCTCGCGTTCCTCTCACCGATCCTCGGCTGGTTCGGCGTCGCGGTCTCCGGCTCGGACACCTCGGCCAACGCCCTGTTCGGCGCGCTCCAGGTGACGGCGGCGCACCAGTCGGGCCTCGCGCCGGAGCTGCTGGCCGCCGCGAACAGCTCCGGGGGCGTGCTCGGCAAGATGATCTCCCCGCAGAATCTGACGATCGCGTGCGCGGCGGTGGGGCTGGCGGGTAAGGAGGGGGACGTGCTCCGCAAGGTGCTGCCGTGGAGTCTGGGGCTGCTGCTGGTGATGTGCCTGATCGTGGTGGGGCAGAGTACGGCCGTACTGGGATGGATGCTGCCGTAACGGTGTCACCCGGCCGGGTAGTTTGAACCGACTTACCGCACTGAACCGAGCGCACTGAACCGACCGCAGTGACAGGAACCTCTGGAGGGCGTGACCGTGGCCGATGTTTCGCATGTGCCGCATGTGGCGAACGCGTCGAACGCAGCGAATGTAGCGAATGCGTTGAATGTGGAGAGTCTGGCGCAGATCGTGAAGGCGTACGACGTGCGAGGGGTGTACCCGGACCAGCTCGACGACCGGATCGCGGAGCTTTTCGGCGCCGCCTTCGCCGAGGTCACCGACGCCCGCGCGATCGTCGTCGGCCACGACATGAGGCCCTCCTCGCCCGGTCTCGCGGCGGCCTTCGCCCGGGGCGCCCTCGCGCGCGGGGCGGACGCCACCCTCATCGGGCTGTGCTCCACTGACCAGCTCTACTTCGCTTCCGGGAACATGAACGTCCCCGGCGCGATGTTCACGGCGTCGCACAACCCGGCCCGGTACAACGGCATCAAGATGTGCCGCGCGGGCGCGGCGCCGGTGGGCCAGGACACGGGACTCGCGGAGATCCGCGCCCTGGTGGAGAGTTGGCTGCGCGAGACGCCGGAGACGCCGGAGACGCCGGAGACGCCGGAGACACCCGAGACGGCGGAGACACCCGAGACGGCGGAGACACCCGAGACGGCGGAGGCGGCGGAGACGGCAGGCACGGGAGAGGCGACGGAGGCGACGGGAACCCTCACGCAGCGTGACACGTTGGACGATTACGCCGCGTATCTCCTCTCCCTGGTCGACCTCTCCGCGATCCGCCCGCTGAAGGTCGTCGTGGACGCGGGCAACGGCATGGGCGGCCACACGGTCCCGACCGTCTTCGCCGGCCTGCCGCTCGATGTCGTGCCCCTGTACTTCGAGTTGGACGGTACGTTCCCGAACCACGAGGCCAACCCCCTGGACCCGAAGAACATCGTCGACCTCCAGGCCCGCGTCCTCGCCGAGGGCGCCGATCTCGGCCTGGCCTTCGACGGCGACGCGGACCGCTGCTTCGTCGTGGACGAACGCGGCCGGGGTGTCCCCCCGTCCGCGATCACCGCCCTGGTCGCGGCCCGCGAACTGGCCAAGCACCCGGGCTCGACGGTCATCCACAACCTGATCACGTCCCGGTCCGTCCCCGAGGTCGTCAGGGAGAACGGCGGCACCCCGGTCCGCACCCGCGTCGGCCACTCCTTCATCAAGCAGGAGATGGCCACCACGGGCGCGGTCTTCGGCGGCGAGCACTCCGCGCACTACTACTTCCGCGACTTCTGGAACGCGGACACGGGCATGCTCGCCGCGCTCCACGTCCTGGCGGCGCTCGGCGGCCAGGACGGCCCGCTCTCGGAGCTGGTGTCCTCGTACGACCGCTACACGGGCTCGGGCGAGATCAACTCCACGGTGGACGACCAGAAGGCGCGGATGGCGGCCGTCCGCGCGGCGTTCGCGCCGCGCGACGGGGTCACCCTGGACGACCTGGACGGCCTGACGGTGGAGTCGGCGCACTGGTGGCTCAACGTCCGCCCCTCCAACACGGAACCGCTGCTGCGCCTGAACGTCGAGGCGCGGGACGAGGAGACGATGGCGAAGCTGCGGGACGAAGCCCTGACCCTGATCAGGGACTGACCCCTACCGGCCCCGGTGCCTGACCCGTGTACCGGCCCCGGTGCCTGACCCGTGGCCGCCCCGCACACACCCGCCGCCCCCGCCCGGGGACGGCGGGCGCGGGGCCCACCGGCGGTAGGCTGACAAGCGTCTATCCACCTGTTCGAAGGGACACCCACCCCATGCCGCTCGAAGCCGGCCTCCTGGAGATCCTGGCCTGCCCGGCCTGTCACGCGCCGCTCAGCGACCGCACCGCGGCCGAGACACCCGAGCTGGTCTGCACCGGCGAGGAGTGCGGCCTGGCGTACCCGGTCAGGGACGACATCCCGGTGCTCCTCGTGGACGAGGCACGCCGCCCCGCGTAGGCCGCACCGCCCGCGGCAGTACGCCCCGTACCCCCCGTACCCCCTGTACGCCGGTACCCCTGTACCCCGCACCCCCCGTACCAGCCCTGCTCACGTGCCACACCAGCGGAGGCCCACCCCTCATGCTCGACGAGTCGCTGCTCGACGCCCCCGACGCGCTCACCCGCGCCGACCACCGCGGTCTGCTCCGTGACGCCGCCGAGGCCGGGGCCCGGGTCCGTACCGCCCTGCGGCACACCGCCGAGGCCGGGGTCGGCGCGCTGGCGCCCGAGGGCCGCCCCCGCGCCGTACTGATCGCCGGTTCCGGCGCCGCCGCGACCGGGGCCGCCGACCTCGTGGCCGCCCTGACCGACGGGGCCGCGCCCGTGACCCGGCTCCGTCCCACCGGCGTCGCCCCCGCCGCGGGCGCCCTGCGCTGGGCGCTCCCCGGCTGGGCCGGCCCCGTGGACCTGCTGCTGATCGCCACCACGGACGGCAGCGAACCCGGCCTGGCGCTCCTCGCCGAACAGGCGTACCGGCGAGGCTGTACGGTCGTCGCCGTCGCGCCGGGACACTCCCCGCTGGGCGAGTCGCTCGGCGGTACGCACGGACTCCTCGTACCCATGGCGACGGCACCGAACGAGTGGGCCGACTCCGTCGAGGAGGACACCCGCGTGACCGGGCCCGGCGCGCTCTGGGCCCTGCTCGTCCCGCTGCTCGCGCTCCTCGACCGGGTCGGGCTGCTCACCGCGCCGCCGGAGACCCTCCAACGCGTCGCCGACCGGCTGGACCGTACGGCGGAACGCTGCGGCCCGGCCGTCGTCACCTACAGCAACCCGGCCAAGACCCTCGCCGCCGAACTGGCCGACAGCCTCCCGCTGATCTGGACGGAGGGGACGGCCGCGGCCCCCGCCGGGCGCCGCTTCGCCGCCGTACTGGCCGAGCTGACCGGCCGCCCCGCCCTCGCCGCCGAGCTGCCCGAGGCGATCCAGGCCCACGGCGCGCTGCTGTCCGGAAACTTCGCGGGCGGCACCGAGCCCGACGACTTCTTCCGCGACCGGGTCGAGGAGAGCCAGGCGCTGCGCGCCCGGGTAGTGCTGCTCAGGGACCGCCCGGTCGGCGGCCTGACCGCCGCCCCCGCCGCGCGCGAACTGGCGCTCGGCCACGACACGGCCATCAGCGAACTGGAGCCGGAGGAGGGCACCGAGATCGAAGCCCTCGCCGAGGTGATCGCCGTCACGGACTTCGCCACGGTCTACCTGGCGCTCGCCGCGGACACCACCCCCGCCTGACCCGACGCCCCCGCGCATGCCGTCCCCCGTGGCACACGGCACGAGCCCCGCGCACCCGTACGCCCCTCGGCGCCGCGACACCACCACCACACCACCGCGCCGCCACCCAGCCACCACCGCCACGCCACCGCGCCGCCACCTCGCACCAGAAGGCTCACCCCATGGACCGCCTCTCCAACACCGTGCGCCCCTACGCCTGGGGTTCGACGACCGCCATCCCCGACCTGCTCGGCACCCCTCCCACGGGCGAGCCGCAGGCCGAGATGTGGCTCGGCGCCCACCCCGGCGCCCCCTCGCGGCTCGACCGCGGCCACGACGACGGCGACCAGGCACTCTCGGACGTCATCGACGCCGACCCCGAGGCGGAGCTGGGCCCGGCCACCACGCGGAAGTTCGGCCCCCGGCTGCCCTTCCTGCTCAAACTGCTCGCCGCGGGATCGCCGCTCTCCCTCCAGGTGCACCCCGACCTCGCCCAGGCGCGGCAGGGGTACGCGGACGAGGAGCGCCGCGGCGTCCCGATCGACGCCCCGCACCGCAACTACAAGGACGCCAACCACAAGCCCGAACTGATCTGCGCGCTCACCCCCTTCGAAGGGCTCTGCGGCTTCCGTGCCCCGGAAGAGGCGGCCGACCTCCTCGCACGGCTCGACGTCGACGCGCTCAAGCCGTACGTGGACCTCCTGCGCGCCCACCCCGAAGAGGCCGCGCTGCGCGAGGTCCTGACCGCCGTGCTGGGCGCGGACCCGGACGAGATGGCCGCCACGGTCACCGAAGCCGCTGCCGCCGCCGACCGGCTCGGCGGCGCGTACACCCCGTACGCGTCGATCGCCCGCCACTACCCGGGCGACCCCGGCGTCATCGCCGCCATGCTGCTGAACCACGTACAACTCCAGCCGGGCGAGGCGCTCTTCCTCGGCGCCGGTGTGCCGCACGCGTACCTCGACGGCCTCGGCGTCGAGATCATGGCCAACTCGGACAACGTCCTGCGCTGCGGCCTCACCCCCAAGCACGTGGACGTCCCCGAACTCCTCCGCATCGTGCGCTTCGAGGCGACCGAGCCGAACATCCTGCGCCCCGAGGCGTCCGCGTCCGGCGAGGAGCTGTACGACACGCCCATCGACGAGTTCCGGCTCTCCCGCTTCACCCTCGCGCCGGGCGCCGCGCCCCGCGACCTCACGGCGGCCACCCCGCAGATCCTGCTCTGCACGGCGGGCACCCCCGAGGCGGGCGGTCTCGGGCTGACACCCGGCGGCGCGGTCTTCGTCCCGGCAGGCGAAAAGGCCGAACTGTCCGGTACCGGCACGGTGTTCCGTGCCACAGTCGTGGCCTGATCCACCGACCGCCCCGGCGGCTGCAACAATGTCCCGCCGTACCGCGGCGCCAGGGCCGCAGACCAAGGAAGGGACACCACGCACCCATGAGCGCGTCCGGCGGAACCAAGGCGATCGTGGCGGCGCTCGGCGCCAACCTCGCGATCGCAGTAGCCAAGTTCGTGGCATTCGCCTTCAGCGGGTCCTCGTCGATGCTCGCGGAGGGCGTGCACTCCCTCGCCGACTCCGGCAACCAGGGGCTGCTGCTCCTCGGCGGCAAGAAGGCCAAGCGCGAGGCGACGCCGGAGCACCCCTTCGGCTACGGGCGCGAGCGTTACATCTACGCCTTCCTCGTCTCCATCGTGCTGTTCTCGGTCGGCGGCATGTTCGCGATCTACGAGGGCTACGAGAAGATCAAGCACCCGCACGAGATCGAGGCGTGGTACTGGCCGGTCGGGGTGCTGATCTTCGCGATCATCGCCGAGTCGATCTCCTTCCGTACGGCCATCCTGGAGTCGAACGCCCTGCGCGGCTCGCTCTCCTGGAAGAACTTCATCCGCCGCGCCAAGGCGCCCGAGCTGCCGGTGGTCCTGCTGGAGGACTTCGGCGCGCTGATCGGTCTGATCCTCGCCCTCGGCGGCGTCGGCATCTCCCTGGCGACCGGCGACGGCATCTGGGACGGCATCGGCACGCTCTGCATCGGCATCCTCCTCATCGTGATCGCCCTGGTCCTCGCGGCCGAGACGAAGTCCCTGCTGCTCGGCGAGGCCGCGGGCACGGAGGACATCGACAAGATCAAGAACGCGATCGTCGACGGCGAAGTCGTGACCGGCATCATCCACATGCGTACGCTCCACCTCGGCCCCGAGGAACTGCTGGTCGCGGCGAAGATCGCGGTCGAGCACGACGACACGGCCGCAGAGGTGGCCGCCGCGATCAACGCGGCCGAGTCCCGCATCCGCGAGGCCGTCCCGATCGCCCGGGTCATCTACCTGGAGCCGGACATCTACAGCGCCTCGGCCGCCGCCGCGGGCACCAACCCGGGCAAGGACACGGACGGCCCCACGACCCCGGGCGCGCCGGAGTAGCACAACCGGCGGCCCACCATGGCAGCCACCAGGGTGGGCCGCCACGGCAGCCCACCACGGTGGCCCACCTCGGCGGCCCACCCGTGTGGTCCGCAGCGGTCCGCGGTGGTCCGCAGTGGCCACCCGGCGGAGGCCCCCTCGTCCCTCGTTCCGCTCCCTTCCTGGCTCGGCTGTAGCTCACTGGGCCGATCGGTGTAGATTCGTGACCAGAGCCAGACGTCGCTGCTGATGGCGGTCGGGCGGTCCGTGCTGTGGACCGGCCGAGGGAGAGAGGGCCTCCGACGGACTGCCCCGCGTAGCCCGGGCATTCGTATGCCCGCCGCCGCAGAGTCAGCCGTACGTACCCACCCTCGACCCGATTTACGAGGAGCAGCTCGCTATGACGACTGTCGCCAACCGACAGGACTTCAAGGTCGCCGACCTCTCGCTCGCCGAGTTCGGCCGCAAGGAGATCACGCTCGCCGAGCACGAGATGCCCGGCCTGATGTCGATCCGCAAGGAGTACGCGGCGACGCAGCCCCTGGCCGGCGCCCGTATCACCGGCTCCCTGCACATGACGGTGCAGACCGCGGTCCTCATCGAGACCCTGACCGCGCTCGGCGCCGACGTCCGCTGGGCGTCCTGCAACATCTTCTCCACCCAGGACCACGCCGCCGCCGCCATCGCGGTCGGCCCCGAGGGCACCCCGGACGCCCCCAAGGGCATCCCCGTCTTCGCCTGGAAGGGCGAGACGCTGGAGGAGTACTGGTGGTGCACGGAGCAGGCCCTCACGTGGCCCAACACGCCCACCGGCGGCCCGAACATGATCCTGGACGACGGCGGTGACGCCACCCTCCTGGTCCACAAGGGCGTCGAGTTCGAGAAGGCCGGCGCGGCCCCCGACCCGGCGACGGCGGACAGCGAGGAGTACGGCTACATCCTCGGCCTGCTGAACCGCACCCTCTCCGAGAACCCGCAGAAGTGGACCCGGCTGGCGTCCGAGATCCGTGGCGTCACGGAGGAGACCACGACCGGTGTCCACCGCCTGTACGAGATGCAGCGCGACGGCGCCCTCCTCTTCCCGGCGATCAACGTCAACGACGCGGTCACCAAGTCCAAGTTCGACAACAAGTACGGCTGCCGCCACTCCCTGATCGACGGCATCAACCGCGCCACCGACGTCCTCATCGGCGGCAAGGTCGCGGTCGTCTTCGGCTACGGCGACGTCGGCAAGGGCTGCGCCGAGTCCCTGCGCGGCCAGGGCGCCCGCGTGATCATCACCGAGATCGACCCGATCTGCGCGCTCCAGGCGGCGATGGACGGCTACCAGGTCTCGACGCTGGACGACGTCGTCTCCATCGCCGACATCTTCGTCACCACGACCGGCAACAAGGACATCATCATGGCCTCGGACATGGCCAAGATGAAGCACCAGGCGATCGTCGGCAACATTGGCCACTTCGACAACGAGATCGACATGGCCGGCCTCGCGAAGATCGACGGCATCGTCAAGGACGAGGTGAAGCCCCAGGTCCACACCTGGACCTTCCCCGACGGCAAGACGCTCATCGTCCTGTCCGAGGGCCGCCTGCTCAACCTGGGCAACGCGACCGGCCACCCCTCCTTCGTGATGTCGAACTCCTTCGCGGACCAGACCCTGGCCCAGATCGAGCTCTTCACCAAGCCGGAGGAGTACCCGACCGACGTCTACGTGCTCCCCAAGGCCCTGGACGAGAAGGTCGCCCGTCTCCACCTCGACGCGCTCGGGGTGAAGCTCACGACCCTCCGCCCGGAGCAGGCCGCGTACATCGGTGTCGAGGTCGAAGGCCCGTACAAGCCGGACCACTACCGCTACTGATCCACACCCCGGCTCCCGGGACCCGCACGTCACAGAACAGGCCCCCGCACCCCCGTGTCGGGGGCTTGTTCCGTGCGTGACGTGTGCGCCGGAGCGCCGACCTACGGTGTGCTGTCAGCCGCCGAGTACGCGAAGGACCTGAAAGCCTCCATGCCCCGCGGCCGTTATTCGCTCCATGACCCGCACGACCACACCCCTCTCGGTGACGAACACTTCCACTGCGCGCCCGGCCCCTCCGGCTGGCGCTACGTCTCCCAGATCACGGCTCCCTCCGGCGACCACGCGGGCTCCGTCGATCTGGCCCTCGACGAACTCGGCCGCCCCATCCGTCTTCAACTCCACGCGGCGAGCTGGCAGATCCGTGGCGCCGCTCTCGACGGCGTCAGTTGGGTCCGAACCGACCCCACCGGCACCCACGCCACGGAAGGCAACGTCAACGCCCACGCCTTCACCGGAACCTCCCCCGCATTTCTCGTCGCGACGACCCGCCTCCTGCGTCTCACCCCTGATGCGCCCACAACGCGCGTCCGCCTCGTGGCCTTCACGGACCCGGTCCTCGCCCCTCGCACGCTCGACCAGTCCTGGGCCCTGGTGAACAGTGAAGCGCACGCCACTGACAACGGCCCCCTGATCGTGGACGAGTACCAGGTCAGCGCCCTGGACACCGGTGAACAGCACACCGTTCACATCGCCGGCGACGTGGTGCTCTCGGCCCCGGGCATCGAGCTGGAAGACCTCGAAACCCCGCCGTCACCGCCGACCTGACGCCGAGGCCGGCACCCGCGCCCTGCCTACGCGGGCGGGGCGAACCCCGTGACGGGCGGCGACCCGGCACCGGCCGCGGGCCCCGCGGGCGGAACCGGCGACGGCGCGGAGGGGGAACCCGCGGGAAGGTCCGCAGGCCGGGGGAGGGGTGCCACAGGAGAACCGACCCCGGCCCCCGGGACGACAGGAGCCGGCCCCGGACGCGCGCCGGGGCCGAAGGCGCGCCGCGCGTCCCGGGCCTGCCGCTCGTTCACCACAGCCGCCAGATACGCACCCGCGGGCACCTCCCGGGGCGCCGGGGTGCCCGTACGAGCCGCGAGATCACCCGCGAGACGCTCGGCCATCGACCGGCTCACCCCCGCGTCGAGCTGCCCCATCCGCGTCAGGTACTGGCGAATCGCGAGCCACAGATCGTCCGGCACGGCAGAGAGATCCAGCTCCGCGAAGCGCCCCACGAGCCACGGCGGAGGCGGCGGCACGGCAGCCGTGTACGGCGTCGGCACCCTTTCCCGTACGACGAGCGTCCCCGCGAACACGTCCCCGATCCGCCGTCCCCGCGCCGACACCAGCGACGCGACAGAGGCGACGACCCCGACCGAGAAAAGGATCTCCACCACGCCCATCGCCCCGCGCACCAGGGCGTGCCGGAACCGTATGGGCCCGCCGTCGTCCCGTACGACCCGCAGCCCGCAGGCCATCTTGCCCAGCGAACGCCCATGGCTGAGGGTCTCCACGGCGATCGGACCACCGACCAGCACCAGAAGGAACGAGGCGACGGCCAGGGCGGCGACCGCCGCCTCGTCCAGCGAACCGGCCGACAGCACGATGCCGACCGACACCGTCAGATAGGCCGCCCCCGCCACCGCGAGATCGATCGCCGTCGCCAGCGCACGGCTCGGCAGCCGCGCCGGACGCAGCCCCAGTACGACCGCGTCGCCCGTTACAAGCTCATCCACCGGTGTCCACCCTTCGCCGACCTTCCCCGCCCTGGAGAAAGGCCAGTCTGCCAAGCTGGCCCACAACGCGCCGCAGCCAGCCGTGCCGACGCCGGCGGTACGGACCGTACGCACCCAGTGCCTGGAGCAGCAGCCGACCATGGACCTCGATGTCTTCGTGACCAGCCACCGCGCCGAGTGGGACCGCCTGGACCACCTCCTGGGACGCGGCCGGCGCCTCACCGGCGCCGAGGCCGACGAACTCGTCGCCCTCTACCAGCGCACCGCCACGCATCTCTCGCTGATCCAGTCCAGCGCTCCCGATCCCGTACTCACCACCCGCCTCACCCAGCTCGTGGCCCGGGCCCGCGCGACGGTCATCGGCACGCGCCGCGCCGGCTGGCGGGACGCCGCACGGTTCCTGACCGCGGGGTTCCCCGCCGCCGTCTACCACGCCCGGCGCTGGTGGATCCCGACCGCGCTCCTCTCCACTCTCCTCGCGGTCGTCATCGGCTGGTGGACAGGCGTCCACCCCGAGGTGCAGGCGGCGATCGCGGCGCCCGAGGAACTGCGCCAGATGACCCGTCCGGGCGGTGAGTACGAGACGTACTACTCCAGCCATCCGGCGGCGTCGTTCGCGGCACAGGTCTGGACGAACAACGCGCAGGCCGCCGCCATGTGCCTCGTCCTGGGAGCCTTCCTCTGCCTGCCGGTGATCTGGATCCTCTTCGTCAACGTCCTCAACCTGGGAGTCGGCATCGGGCTGATGTCCTCGGCGGGCCGTCTCGACACGTTCCTCGGCCTGATCCTGCCCCACGGCCTGCTCGAACTGACAGCGGTCTTCGTCGCCGCCGGTACGGGTCTGCGCCTCGGATGGACCCTGATCGACCCCGGCCCGTACAGCCGCAGAACAGCCATGGCCCAACAAGGCCGTGCGGCGCTGGGCATGGCCATCGGCCTGGCCCTGGTCCTCTTCGTGTCGGGCGTGATCGAAGGCTTCGTCACCCCGTCCGGCCTGCCGACCTGGGCGCGCATCGCCATAGGGGTCGTCGCCGAACTGGCCTTCCTCGCCTACGTCTACATCCTCGGCGGCAGGGCGGCCCGGGCGGGCGAGACGGGCGACCTGGAGGCCGCGGGCCGCAGCGCCCGACTTCCTGTCGCCGCCTGATGTGCGTGGGGCGTACCCGACCTGTTAGTCTCCTCTTCGCCCCACAAAAGCCGTTGACACGGTCGGAGTGGGGAGGTAGATTTGAACGGTTGCCTCGGAGTTGGACAAGCTCCAGGTCCACCGAACAATATCTACGCGGCTTCCGGTGGGATTGGATTCCTGCGGAGCCCTCCTCGATTCGACAAGTAGATGATTCCGGCCGGTGAAATTCGGCCGCTTGCTTCTGCTAAAGTCGAGTCCGTCGAAAGACAAAAGGCCAATCCAAAGGCCACCGGAATTCTTGAGGCAGAACACGCCGAATGGATCTGGTAGAGTCGGAACCGCCGGAAAGGGAAAGCGCGAAAGCGAAGAACTGGAAAGCGAACCCCGCTCCGACGGGGAATCGGACACGAAAGAGTCTGATAGAGTCGGAAACGCAGGAACGAAGTACAGAACAAAATGAAGCACCGAAGGGAAGCGCCCGGAGGAAAGCCCGCAGGGGTGAGTACGAAGGAAGCGTCCGTTCCTTGAGAACTCAACAGCGTGCCAAAAGTCAACGCCAGATATGTTGATACCCCGACCTGCCGATTCTTCGGCGGGTTGAGGTTCCTTTGAAGAAACACAGCGAGGACGCTGTGAACCACTGGTCTTATTCCGACCGGTTGGTTCCGCTCTCGTGGTGCTACCGGATATCCGGTAAACATTCACGGAGAGTTTGATCCTGGCTCAGGACGAACGCTGGCGGCGTGCTTAACACATGCAAGTCGAACGATGAAGCCTTTCGGGGTGG